>NZ_JBHUIB010000001.1:0-1339523 GCF_042682785.1 Thalassotalea euphylliae
TGTTAAAGAACTGAATCTTGCGATTCCAGTCAACATCGCACTCGTGTTAACTGTGTGCTCTCTCGTTGAGAGCGGATGCGCATTTTACGCTTCCCTGTTTTAATGTCAACAACTTTTTGAAAAAAACTTTAATTTATTTTTCTAAGTTATCTGACCCGTTTAGTGGCTTTATAAAGTGACTAAACTTATCAAAACAGCTTCTTGGCTTGTCCCCGAGAAGTGGATGCGCATTTTAGGGATTTTTATGAAAGGTGCAAGCACTATTTTTAACTTTTTTACCGATTGCTCACATAGTGTACAAACGCGTTAAATATAGTGCTCTATATAGGTATATATTAGTAATAGGTTACGTCTTTTATTTCTTGTTTACGCATCGACGCTAAGTAAATGTCATAAACATCTTTAAAGTCTATCGCCATTTCCGTGGCATAAGTATCGCCAACGGGGTAGCTTTTAATGACTTTAGCACCACGAATGACACCTTGGACCGAAGCCTTCAACTGATTATCTTCCAAAAGTAAATCGCCCATAGTCATGTTTGTGGCAACTTGCTGTCCGTAAACTTGCTCTGCTAATTCCGCATAAGCGGCAAGTTTTGACGCTTTTATTGCCATTAGCATTCGCTGAGTTTCATGTTCAGACTTTTGTAAACTGATAGGCGCATAACCGATAGCCGTTACGACAGGAAATGAGTCAGGCTTTACTGGCTGCCATTGTACGTGTTTGTCATAAACTGAACTGCAGGCCGATAAGAACGTTATACCTATATATAGCAATATGATTTTTAGCTTTGGCATAACATCACCTACTGCTGGATTCTCACTGCACGAGCGTTTTCAGCTAGTTGCTCACTGTTACGAAGAATCATGCCATCTTTCATACGGACACTTTCATCGCGATTAATCTCATCACCTACAACCCATTTAGGGATAAATGATTGAGCGCTTGCCACAACGACACGCGACTGCATGCCAATCATACGAGCATTCACTAGGATACCCGTCTCTTGTTTCATCATGGTACCTGTTACTACGTAGTCAATTATTTGTCGTTCTGGAAGTTCTTTCCAATCACGGCTAAATACGAAGTCACCTGTTTCTGTCACTCGAATGTGGCCAGTCGTTTTATAGTCAATAATGACCATACCGTGTCGTTGCAATTCATGAACAAAGTTTTCAGCTATCTGATTGCCAAGCCAATTCGTTGATTCTAAATCTTCCAGGTTGACAAATGATGTCACCGCGATTGGCGTTTTTGGCGTAACAAACGCACTGTGCTCAAGCATTTGATAAGCCAAGCCTTTAACAACGTCATTAATTGCATGCGTGGGTAAATCATAGGTATCGATTTCCCCTTTCTCTTCATGAGTAATACTATAAAAGTCTTGCTCATCATCACTCATTGTCATTGAGCATGCCGTTAACAAAGGTAACGCAGCCCACATAAGCCATTTTTTCATTGAGACACCTCAATAATCACTACACTATTACCGAAAACAAAGCATTTATCACGCCAAAATGCATTTCTGCTATCCATTTTTTATAAAAGGCATAGTTCATGCTTTAACAACTACTATATATAGAAACGACAAATTTCTGTCTGTAACAACGTGCGTTTTTTAAATCAGACGCAATATGCAGACCAAGTGTTGGAAAGCTTATGTTAAAAAAAGCAGTTATTGGTATGTTTGTACTACTTCAGTCTACTACGTCTGTAGCCCAATGGTATGAATCCCAAGCTAAAGCCATGATTATCAATGGTGATCAGTCTAGTGCACGTGTTCTGGCCATGGAGAATGCCCTTAAAAAAGCACTGCTTGTGGCTGGCGCGTCAGTGAGCAGCGTTCAGCAAGTTGTTAATGGTTTGATTACACAAGATGAGTTAAGTATTCGCGCTAGTGGCACAGTCAACTCAATCGAAGTTATTCAAGAAACCTTTGAGGGAGACTCTGTATCAATAACAATCCGTGCTGATATATTCCCGCAAGAGCAACAGTGTTTTGCTGCTGACTTCAAGAAAACACTGCTAGTAACGCGTGCTAATTTAATGAATCGCGAGCAGGCAAATATAGGTCAAATTTATGATTTGGACACACAAGTTGTCTCTAACTTTGCAGACAAACTCAAACAGAAAAGCCAATACATTAATATTAGGCTAGCTAACAAAAACAAAATCCCCTTTAGCCGTTACAACCAAAGTTTTGAGACAGAAAAAATCAAAGACTTATCAATAGAGCTTGGCCACATGTTTAACAGCCAGTTTGTGCTCTATACCGAAATCAATGATGTATCTTTCGATAATCAAGAATTAAATACTTGGCAATTCTGGCAAGAGAACGAATATAGAAGACATTTTGACGTTACATTTTATGTGTACAGCGCAATAAACGGTGAACACCTGGCCACTCAACACTATGAGAACCTTGCGCCTTGGCAGTTTGCCAAACGTGAAGAAGTTGATATTGATAGCAAGCTATTTTGGCAAAGTAACTATGGACAAATGATCGACCGCACGCTAGAAAACGCCATTATTGATATAGATGAAAGCATGATGTGTGAGCAGACTCGCGCCAAAATTCTCCAAGTGAAAGGTAACGAAATTATGGTAAATGTTGGCAAGCAACAAGGCGTTAAACTTGGTGATGAGTTTTCATTACTTCACCTAAATAATTATCGTTCTGATCAGGGTCGTTTGTACTCGGGATACAATATTAGCCCTTATCACGTCAAAATCACCCAAGTGTATCAAGATACAGCCATTGCTAAATCAACCAAAGAAGAATTGCTTGGTAACATACAGGTAAATGATCTGGCAGTGAAAGTAGACAGTTTTTAGTTACAACGTAAAGACAAAATCCTTTATATAAAACAGTTGCTTGGTTCATTCTATGGCGCTACATTGTTTCTTGTAGCGCCTTCGTAGCTCAGCTGGATAGAGCAGGCCCCTCCTAAGGGCAAGGTCGCAGGTTCGACTCCTGCCGAGGGCGCCAAAAGTTACACTACATACTTCTCTTTTATCTACATTTCTTATCAAATAACGTTTGCATCACCCTCTCAGCTATTCATTAGTTTTTTTTATCCGAAAAATATAATTTTTTTCGTTTGTCGGTTACACATTTGATCCGGATAATGCGCGCTGTTCACATTTACATCATTTGACACAGGAGTAGACACAACTAATGAACCCTATTTTCTTTGATGCCCTAAGCTGGATAGGACTAGCAATTTGTATAGGCGCCTTTTTTATCAAAGATATTTTTATGCTTAGACTAGCCACGCTAGTTGGCTGTGCCCTGATGGGGGTTTACTACATCTATATCGATGTTGCTCAAGGTATGGTGTCAAATGTGATCTTGGTTGTGATTAATGCTTTTTATCTATTGAGACGTAGCACTGAAAGCGTCGAAGAAGAAGAATTAACACAACTCGCATAATGTAATGCTCGCTAAAAACAAAAACGCCCCTATTTAGGGGCGTTTTTGTTTTACAATCTACTGCTATTCTGACTGCTCTGTCTGAACTTCCGTTTCATCAGCAACTGACTGGTTGCTCAACACCGCCGACACTGCTAACACTAATACAGCGACAAATACGGTGGTCAATTTAAATCCTTTTGAAGCTGGTCTATTCATAGTAAAACCTACTTACTTCAGTTGTTTTATTATTGTTGCTATTACAACGTTAAAAAATCTAAATGATTAGCTACGACATTTCAATGATTTATTGCTATAAACCAAAAAATTTCATCCTTAGTAGCCTTTTTTACGCTCAACTTGGTGTTTTAGCGGCTTGTTCGCTTTAAATCGATGATAATTATCAACAATTTGATTAACGATATTTTCTTGATTAGTTATCGCCGAAATATGTGGAGTGATTATTAAATTTGGAGCCTGCCAAAGTGGGCTTTCTTTTGGCAACGGTTCTTGTTTAAACACATCTACAATCGCGCCAGCTATATTGCCCATAGTCAGTGAATGTAAAAGCGCTTTTTCATCTACTGCATTACCTCGACCGACATTAATAAATTGCGCATGCATTGGCATCGCATCAAAAACCGACTGATTAATCACATCATCTGTAGCTGGTGTGGACGGTAAAATAGCCACAACATAATCAGCACTTTTAACCGAATCTAGAAGCTGAGCATCTCCCGTAAAGCTATGCGCTATAGCAGCCTCACACTTCTTTGACTGACTCCAAGTAGAAACGGTAAATCCGTTTCGAGCCAAGCATCGGACTATTGATAAGCCAAGGTGACCAGCCCCAAGTACAGTGACATTTTTTCCATTGGCTCGCTCTTCATAAACCCACTTTTTTCGTTGTTGAGCAAGGTTATATAAAGGAAAGCGACGTTTTGCCATTAATATACCCGTCAACACATACTCTGCCATTTGCTCCGCTAAATCCTCATCAACTATCCGAGTTAACACTAACGCCTGTGGGCATCCTGAGTCCTGAGTAATTTGATCAACACCGGCACCGAGAGACGCAGCTACTTTAATATTTGGGTATGCTTTCCACATATCCTCAGGGTGACGCCATACAACGACAAATTCAATATCATCACGGACCGTCATATCGGGCCATGCGATTATTTCTGTATTGGGTAATTTATGTTGTAATGACTTTTTCAAAGGGGTGAGATCGCGATCTGTCACCATTAATGCAATAGGCATATTCTTTACTTATAAATATTGTTCAATAATTTGTTGAAGAGCTGCGGGCTTTACCGGTTTATTTATGAAGAGCTCTAAGTTGTCTAGCCTTTGTTCAAATTGTTTTTCGTCCATTGAGTTTGGCAATAAGCCAACGATAGGAATACCTGTAAGCCTTTCCACATGGCTAAACATCTCATCTCTAACGGCTGATAACCTCAAGTTACTTTCACATTCGAGGAAGACGAGATCACATTGTTCGCGAATGATAGCACTCACACCTGTATCGGTTAATTTCTCTAGGACAAATACGCCGCATTGGTAACGATCTAAAAACTTAACAATGTCTCGAGTGGTTTCGTTGTCGGTGCTGATTACTACAACGGTTTTATCACTTAAATCAAGTTGTGGTTTTACTTCTTCCGTAACGGCAAGGTTTCTATCGTCAAGATCCAGTTTGAATGACGCACTGAGCATAAACTCACCTGATTCAGAAATTGGTGACAAGTTGACAGCCCCACCCAAACGATTACAGATTTCTTTAGCAATACTCATTGATGTTGTAAGAGATTCAAATTCACGATTTGCTATAAGTTCAGGTATTTTATTTTTTACTAAATCGTCACCCGCCGTAATCACAATAAACACTGTCGAAATCCCATGCTGATGACGATGTGCCTTTATCGATAGAGATAATATTGAATTGTTAAAAATAAGGGCCGCATTATGAACCAGCGCTAAAATAAGTTGCTGGAGGCGATGCTTATCGCCATAAACAAGTTGAGGCACAGTCTCGTCATATTCAAACTCAATCTCTTGTAGTACATCACTACTACCAATATTCAACATTGTTTCTATTTGCTGCAGGAACAAATGAAAATCAAAACTCACTGTATTAAAAACCAAACGTCCACTTTCGATATCGGATAAATCCGCAAGTGTTTCGACAGATTGAACAAGGCTATTATTAACAGCCTTTATTTTTTCGATAGCTTTGAGCGCTGATGGCTCCAAACGACTGATAGGAAAATTTTCGAGCACCCCCGAAAGCGCATTGACTGGGGTTTTAAGTTCATTATTCAAATTGTCAATAAACTGTGATTTTGCTTTACTCTGCTTATCTGCGCGGTCCTTCTCTAAAATAAGCTCTTTAGTCTTTTCTTCAACCTGTCTATTTAATTCAGACGAGTACGCCGCCATCAGCAGCATCAAAAACTGATAAAGAAGACCACCTACTGCGCATCCAATTAGTACCCCCCAATTCAACCAGTTTCTGGGTTGTGCAAGCCAAGACGCCTTTTCAGTGATAGATATTCGCCAAGTTCGTCCAAAATCTTCACGGATAATTGTCTCGACAAGTCGCTCTGATACATCTGGAGCTTCGCCGAAAAGCACATAGGGCTCAACCGATGTAATGTCTTCAATTAGTATATTAACGTGCTGACCTACATCCGTATTAATAAGCTTTCGAATCACGCCAGCAACCTGTACCACCGCAAGGGCATAGCCTGACAACACCCTGCCATTACCACTAGGTAAGGCACCGAAAGCATTCAATCGTTGACCGTCATATACCGGCATCGCAACCAATAATCCAGGATCACTTGGGCTCCCTTGTATCAAAGTAATAGGCTGCGTGCTTTGTGCAGTATTTGTTGCTGCAGCATCGTGAAAGGCCTTAACTTTCTGATCGTCTGCAAACATATCAAGCCCATAAGCGACAGCATTACGCTGCACAGGAAACACATGATAAACAGGCGCATAAAAAGGAGTACTAGGCGCCGGCACTTCTTGTCCATTGTCCAATTGATGTTTTATAAAGTAACGTTCAAAAAGCCGCTCTTTGGCATATTCTTCAAAAGCATCTCTGTTTTGTTGCTCTACAATTGGCACCCACTCCAATGCCATAACACTCGACCCAGGAATGTAAACACCCTTTGCAAACTGCAGAAATTCATCTTTAGTCACGTTATCGCTAGCATTCAAAAAGGCGTGAATTGCTCTTATCTGGGCATTTATGTCACTAAACTCTTTCGCTATTGCGTCCTCGAAATGATCAATCGCTAAATTGAAGTCATCCAATCGTTTGTGCTGGTAATCGTTTTGCGACACGCGGAACAATATTGCCAGTGCCACAATCGCTAGCACGGAGGCAACAATGACTTGGTATCGTTTATTATCACTGATTTGCTTGAGTCGTTGACTGAATAAAATGAGCGGCAAAACAAATACTGTTACCAACGCGCTTAAACACCAGTTCAACATAAAGCTGTAAAATAAGCCCGCTTGCACAACTTGATTCGTAACGAGTATCAGTACCAATACTGCACTTGCAGAGATGATGCTGACTACCGGCCCTATCTTCAGCATGAAGCTCACTAACTTTTCTCTGCTCGACAGCCAACCGAGCTCATCCATTTCCTCTGCCGTGAGTTGGTATCCTAAAAGCCCTTGCAAACCAATAGCAAGAGCACCAATGGTCAGAAGTTCTGGGGTAAACGTCACATCAAACGTGACATACGACGCAAACAAAATAACAACTAATGCGACGGTAAAACTCAAAACAACAGATATACCGCGAAGGACAGCAAAAACGGTTGCAACCCCCGCAATGGGGCCAAGGAAGTTAAGTTCTGAAAAAGGCGACAAACTGAAATTCACCAAAGCGATAATAATCGCCAGTGTCGCTAAAGAAAGTATCGTATCTGCTAACCGTATGACCAAATGTTACTTCCCTGTCATAGAGAGAATATCTACTAAAACCAGTCTAGCGTTTTAGCCAGAAATGTGAAGAAAATTAAATAGTTTAGAGAGGATTTTCAACGATGAAACAAATTTAGTGCCACTACACAGTAAACAACCAAATTTACACGTGCTATTTCACTTTGTCTTTATTCTTGAAAAATTTCCTTAATTACTACAATTTATTTGCAGTGTGGCGATTGCTGAGCGAAAATACCGCCCACATTTCACCCGTCAAAAATTAGAAGTAAATAACTAGGAGCAATTATGCCGTCGCGTCAACAATTGGCCAATGCTATTCGCGCTTTAAGTATGGATGCCGTACAAAAAGCAAAATCAGGACATCCAGGTGCCCCAATGGGTATGGCTGATATCGCGGAGGTGCTCTGGCGTGACTATCTAAAGCATAACCCGGCAGATCCAAACTGGGCAGACCGTGACCGTTTCATTTTGTCTAACGGCCATGGCTCAATGTTGATTTACTCTCTACTTCATTTAACGGGCTACGACCTACCAATGAGTGAATTGGCTAATTTCCGCCAGCTTCACTCTAAAACACCTGGTCACCCAGAATACGGTTATACACCAGGTGTAGAGACAACCACTGGACCATTAGGCGCTGGTATTTCAAATGCGGTAGGTATGGCGATTGCTGAAAAAACGCTAGCAGCACAATTTAACCGCGAAGGTCATGACATAGTTGACCACTTCACATACTGTTTCTTAGGCGACGGTTGTTTAATGGAAGGTATCTCGCATGAAGCTTGTTCATTAGCAGGTACACTAGGGTTAGGTAAATTAGTCGCGTTTTGGGATGACAACGGTATTTCTATCGATGGTCACGTAGAAGGCTGGTTCACAGAAGATATCCCAGCACGTTTTGAATCGTACGGCTGGCATGTCATTAGCGGTGTTGATGGGCATGACTCTGTTGCAGTAGCTAACGCAATTGAAGAAGCGAAATCAGTGACTGATAAGCCAACAATGATTTGTTGTAAAACTATTATTGGTTTCGGCTCACCAAACAAATCTGGTTCTCACGACTGTCACGGTGCTCCATTAGGTGATGACGAAATCGCAGCTGCACGTGAATTCTTAAACTGGCCACATGCCCCATTTGAAATTCCTAGCGATATTGCAAACGCTTGGGATCAAAAAGAAAAAGGTGGTGCATCGCAATCGAGTTGGAACGACAAGTTTGCCGCTTACCAAGCAGCACACCCAGAACTTGCTGCGGAGTATGAACGTCGTGTTATTAAAGGCGATCTCCCTGCTGAATTTGAAGAAAAAGCAAATGCATTCATTTTAGAGTGCCAAGAAAAAGCAGAAAACGTAGCATCTCGCAAAGCATCACAAAACACCATTGAAGCATTCGGTAAAATTTTACCTGAATTATTAGGTGGTTCTGCTGACCTTGCGGGCTCTAACTTAACATTATGGTCTGGCTCAAAAGGTATCCAAGACGATGCTGCTGGTAACTACATTTTCTACGGCGTACGTGAATTTGGTATGTCAGGCATCATGAATGGTATTTCATTGCACGGTGGTTTCATCAACTACGGCGCAACATTTATGATGTTTATGGAATATGCACGTAACGCTGTGCGTATGTCAGCGTTAATGGGTATTCAAAACATTTTCGTATACACTCACGACTCAATTGGTCAAGGCGAAGATGGTCCAACGCATCAACCAGTTGAGCAGCTAACTAACTTACGTACGACGCCTAACATGGTAACGTGGCGCCCTGCTGATGCGACGGAAGCAGCAGTGTCATGGAAAAATGCAGTTGAGCGTCAAAACGCGCCAACATCGTTAGTATTCTCACGCCAAGGCTTACCAGCATTGTCTCGCACGAAAGAACAAGTAGCGGATATTGCTAAAGGTGGTTACATCATCAAAGATAGCGAAGGTACGCCTGAAGTAATCTTGATTGCAACAGGTTCAGAAGTCAGCTTAGCGTTAGCCGCAGCTGAACAGTTGGGTAATAAAGTACGCGTGGTTTCAATGCCATCTACAAATATCTTTGACGCACAAGATGCTGACTACAAAGAATCAGTATTGCCAAGCAATGTTACCAAGCGTGTTGCCATTGAAGCGGCACACGTTGATTTCTGGTACAAGTATGTTGGCTTTGCAGGCAAAGTGGTTGGTATGACAACATTTGGTGAATCTGCACCAGGTGGTGATCTAATGAAACACTTTGGCTTTACAGTTGAAAATGTTATAAGCACAGTCAATAGTCTGTAAGCTAAAATACTGTACAATAAGCGCCGATTATTCGGCGCTTTTTGTTTTTAAAAGGTATCTATGACAACAAACATTGCGATCAATGGCTTTGGACGTATCGGTAGAAGTATCGCCAGAGCGTTATTTGAAAGTGGTCGCCAACAAGAATTCAATCTCGTTGCTATCAATGAACTAGCGGATGCTGAAGGCATTGCACACTTGTTAAAGTATGACTCTGCACACGGGCGTTTTCCATTTTCAGTCAATATAGAAAATAACAACCTTGTCGTTGCAGACCACCCGATTGCGTTGAGTCATGAGTCATCATTAGACCAACTTCCTTGGCGAAAGCACAATGTCGACATAGTGTTAGACTGTACCGGCAAGTTTTCTAGCCATGCTGAAGGTGAGCAACACATTGCTTCCGGCGCCAAGCGTGTACTTTACTCGCACCCAGCAGCACAGGATGTTGACTCAACGATTGTTTACGGTGTTAATCACGATACACTCTCTGCACAAGATATCGTCGTATCCAATGGTTCATGTACAACCAACTGTATAGTGCCTGTCATTGAAGTTATCGATAAAGCGTTTGGCGTGGAGAGTGGAACCATCACCACCATACATTCATCAATGCACGACCAACAGGTTATTGATGCGTATCACCCAGATTTACGTAGAACTCGTGCAGCTAGCCAATCTATTATTCCTGTAGATACTAAGCTAGCGTTGGGCATAGAGCGAATTTTACCGCACCACAAGGGCCGCTTCGAAGCTATTGCCGTCCGAGTTCCAACCATCAACGTGACCGCAATGGACTTAAGCTTAACGGTAAATTCTGATGTTCGAATAGAAGATATAAACGCTGCCATTATCGCTGCCCAGCACAACGGTTTAGCTGGCATTTTAGGCTACACCGAAGAGCCTTTAGTCTCTGTAGATTTTAATCACGATCCACATTCCTGTATTGTCGACGGAAACCAAACACGCGTCAGCCATAAGCGCTTGGTAAAAATGTTAGTTTGGTGCGACAACGAGTGGGGATTCGCCAACAGGATGCTCGATACCGCGAGTATCATGGCAAAACATATTTAAATAATAAGTAGGAACTTAACCATGTCTGTTATCAAAATGACTGACTTAGCACTTGCTGACAAGCGCGTGTTAATTCGTGAAGATTTAAACGTACCAGTAAAAGATGGCCAAATCACTTCTGATGCTAGACTGCGCGCTGCGCTCCCCACTATCAAGCTTGCACTAGAAGGCGGTGCAAAAGTCATGGTCATGTCTCACCTTGGCCGTCCGACAGAAGGTGAATATGACGAAGCATTCAGCATGCAACCTGTTGTTGACTACCTAGCTGCCGCACTGAACTACCCTGTACGTTTGGTGAAAGACTACTTAGACGGTGTTGAAGTAAATACTGGTGAGCTTGTTATTTTTGAAAACATTCGCTTCAATGTTGGCGAAAAGAAAAACGACGACATGCTTTCGCAAAAATTGGCTGCATTGTGTGATGTTTACGTGATGGATGCATTTGGCACAGCTCATCGTGCTCAAGCCAGTACACACGGTGTCGCAAAGTTTGCACCAGTTGCCTGTGCAGGCCCTCTTCTTGCAGCTGAGCTGGACGCTTTAGGCAAAGCCTTGGACAACCCTGCTCGCCCACTCGTTGCAATTGTTGGTGGCTCTAAAGTGTCAACAAAACTAACCGTACTTGATTCTTTGTCAAAGGTCGTTGATCAACTTGTAGTTGGTGGTGGTATTGCTAATACGTTTGTAGCCGCTTCTGGACATAACGTTGGTAAGTCATTGTTTGAAGCCGACCTTATTGACGAAGCAAATCGATTAACGGCTGCCGCTAAAGCTAACAACGGTGATATTCCAGTGCCGACCGATGTTGTTGTAGGTAAAGAGTTTTCAGAGTCAGCGGAAGCAACATTAAAGTCTGTATCAGATGTTTCTGATGACGATATGATTTTTGATATTGGCCCTGATTCCGCTTCTGCATTAGCAGATATTCTTAAGTCAGCAGGCACTATCGTTTGGAATGGCCCTGTCGGCGTATTCGAATTCGACCAGTTTGGTGAAGGTACTAAAGTTATCGCTAATGCTATTGCAGATAGTAATGCATTCTCTATTGCGGGTGGTGGCGATACACTTGCAGCCGTTGATAAATACAACATTGCAGATAAAGTCTCATATATTTCAACCGGCGGTGGCGCTTTCCTCGAATTTTTGGAAGGCAAAAAGTTACCAGCTGTGGCTATTTTAGAAGAACGCGCAGCGAAATAACGCAAGTTTTTTATAGTCTATGCAAGAAAAGGAGCCTAAGGCTCCTTTTTTAATGCCATCTATTACCGTTTCTCATAAAAACCTGTAGTAAAGTTTCATAAAAAACAGGCAAAATTCATTGTAAAACATTAGCTTTCAATACATATGATGTAATCATACAAAACTAATGCACACACGGTTAAAAACAACAAAAAAATAAGGGATTTTTTCCGTTTTTTAGCAACTTTCTGGTATACTGCCGCGCCATATGAAAACTTTCATTTTTCATTACAACAAGCACTTTAGATGAGCCCCCAGACACCATTTGGGCCTCATCACTTTAACAACATGACAACTGATTCAATACTGTTAGGAGTATATTCATGGCTTTAGTTTCCATGCGTCAGATGCTAGATCACGCTGCAGAATTTGGATACGGAATCCCTGCGTTCAACGTAAACAACTTAGAACAAGTTCGTGCGATTATGATTGCGGCTGATAAAACCAACAGCCCTGTTATTTTGCAAGGTTCAGCAGGCGCACGTAAATATGCGGGAGCACCATTTTTACGTCACCTTATCCTAGCGGCAATTGAAGAGTTCCCTCATATCCCTGTTGTAATGCACCAAGATCACGGTACATCACCATCTGTATGTCAACGTTCAATCCAATTAGGTTTTTCATCCGTCATGATGGATGGCTCACTAATGGACGATGGTAAAACGCCTTCAAGTTACGAGTACAATGTTGACGTGACACGTCGCACGGTTGAAATGGCACACGCATGTGGTGTTTCAGTTGAAGGTGAGCTTGGTTGTTTAGGCTCTCTAGAAACCGGCGAAGCTGGTGAAGAGGATGGTATCGGCGCTGAAGGTAAACTGTCTATGGATCAAATGTTAACCGATCCAGAAGAAGCTGCTGACTTTGTTAAGAAAACACAAGTAGACGCGTTAGCTATTGCGTGTGGTACATCACACGGTGCATATAAATTTACGCGTCCACCAACAGGTGATATCTTAGCGATCGATCGCATTAAAGCGATTCATGAACGCATTCCTAACACTCACCTTGTCATGCACGGTTCATCTTCAGTGCCACAAGACTGGTTAGCTGTAATTAATGAGTTTGGCGGTGAGATTCCAGAAACATACGGCGTACCTGTTGAACAAATTCAAGAAGGCATCAAATATGGTGTTCGTAAAGTCAATATCGACACTGACTTGCGCCTTGCTTCAACCGGCGCAGTTCGTCGTTTCTTGGCACAAAACCCAAGCGAATTCGACCCTCGTAAATTCTTAGCAAAAAGCACTGAAGCGATGACTGAAATTTGTGTTGCTCGTTATGAAGCGTTTGGTACCGCTGGTAATGCAGATAAAATCAAACCAATTTCATTAGAAAACATGTTTGCTCGCTACGAAAGCGGTGAGCTAGACGCCCTGATTAAATAGTCATGTTACAGGTACTGAAGTAAGTGCTTCAGTACCTGACACCTCAACAAATCTGTAACATTTCTGTTAATAGTCCGTAAAATCTTCTACGAAATTCCTTAGGTTTTCCTACATTTGTCCGATATAATGCGCGAAAAATAACAAATCGGAGCAAAATCCATGGAAAGCATTACAAATTGGTTTACTAACAACCAAGATCAATTGATCAGTCTAGGCATTAACATCTTAATTGCTCTAGTCATCTTATTTGTCGGTAAAATCGTTGCTCGCCTAATTAGTAAAGGCATTAGCAAAATGATGGAGCACAAGTCAGTTGACCAAGCAGTCATTTCCTTTGTTGCAAGCTTAGTCTACGGTGTTCTGGTAGCACTGACCTTTATCATTGCTATTTCTCACCTTGGCTTTAATACCTCATCGCTAGTCGCGATTATTGGTGCTGCTGGTCTTGCTATCGGTTTGGCACTTCAAGGTTCACTGTCAAACTTCGCTTCAGGTGTTTTACTGATCACTTTCCGCCCTTTTAAAGCGGGTGACTTTGTTGAAGTAAGCGGCGTGTCAGGTATCGTTGAAGAAATTCTAATCTTCTCTACCAAGCTACGCACCGGTGATAACAAAACGGTCATCATTCCTAATGGCTCGATTACCAGCGGCACAATTACTAACTACTCAACAAAACCAACTCGCCGTATCGATTTAGTGATTGGTGTTAGCTATGACGCAAACTTAGCTGATGCGCGTAAGGTACTCGCTGAGGTTGTAGCAGCCGATGAACGTGTACTAAAAGACCCTGCTGTAACTATCGGTGTTTCAGAGCTAGCAGATAGCTCAGTTAACATTGTTGTGCGTCCTTGGGTAAAATCTGCTGATTACTGGCCAACATATTTTGACTTGATGGAAAACATCAAAGTCGCTCTTGATAATGCGGGTATTGAAATCCCTTACCCACAAGTATCACTACACATGAACAAAGAGGAAAACAATGAGACATAGTCTGCTCGCTGCTGCTATTTTCGCATCAACATTATCTGCAACTACATTTGCTGAAGAAGCTACTACTGCACCTGCTGAGCCGGAGCACAAATACGAAGCTTCTGCTGAACTGGGTTTCTTGTATAAAACAGGTAACACAGAGAGCGGTGACATTAAAACGGGTTTGGATTTAGACCATGAATTTGGTCGCTGGACCAGCAAATTTCGTTTTGACTTGCTTTACAAAAAAACTGAGCAAGAAGTTACAGATAGCGAAGGTAATACATCAGACGAATTTGAAACAAGTGATCAAAAGTGGTCAATAGCGTTTCAAACAAACTATGCCTTAGCAGATGAGAAAAAAGACTACATCTACGGTAGTGTTTGGCATGAAGACGATCGCTTCTCAAGTTTTGAGCACCAATCTTCTTTCTCAGCTGGTTGGGGTAAACGTTGGTACGAAACAGAACAGGCATCGTTCTTTGCTGATATCGGTCCTGGTTGGAAACGTGACGTTATAAAAGAAATCACTGATGGCGATGGTAACGTGACGACTGAAGGTGAAACAAAAGATACCTTTATTGTTCAAGCCCAGGCTCTTTATAAGCGACAGCTAAATGAACATGTAGAGTTCAAACAATTCTTCAGTGCTAAACAAGCACTTGAAAGTGGTGAAAACAGCACGTACAAATCAGAAACATCGATTACAACAAAGCTAATTCAAACCCTTCAATTGAAGTTCGCGTTCATTGTTGACCACAACACAGAAGTATCTGAAGACAAAGACAACACTGATACACAAACAGCCGTGACTTTAGTCTACAGTTTCTAATAATAGGCTTAATTAGTCATATCATTTAAAAGGCCACGTTATGTGGCCTTTTTGTTTTTCTGACAGAATTATTGAAATGCATTTGCATTCGTCCCGCTCTCTTCTATGGTTGTAAATAGTAATAACAATCAAAGAGGTACACTAATGGCTCGCCAAGTTCCAAATGTTACATTTAAAACCCGCGTGCGCGACGAAAGTATAGGTGGAGACAACCCGTTTCGTTGGCAAGACGTTACATCTAACGACATTTTTTCAGGTAAAAGTGTCATCATTGTGTCACTGCCAGGTGCATTTACACCGACTTGTTCAAGTACTCACTTACCCGGCTATGAGGCCAAATATGATGAGCTATCAGCCCTTGGTATTGACGACATATATTGTTTGAGCGTTAACGATGCATTCACCATGTTCCAGTGGGGAAAACGCTTAGGTGTCGATAAAGTAAAAATGTTACCGGACGGCAATGCTGATTTTACGCGAATGATGGGCATGCTGGTTAAAAAAGAAAACTTAGGCTTTGGTGATCGTTCATGGCGTTATGCGATGCATGTTGTCGATGGTGAAATTAAACAAATGTTTGTAGAACCTGGATTTATGGATAACTGCCCTGATGACCCGTTTGAAGTGAGTGATGTCGATACGATGCTAGCCTATTTGAAGGGCTAACAATTAAGTCGCAATAAAAATCCGCCTAAGGGTTGGGACCTAGGCGGATTTTAGCATCTGCTATTATCGTTAAAGCTTTAGATATTAGCTGAACTGATTTGAGGTGTTCTTCGCACCACCTGCTTTCAACGCATTCTCACCAGCGAAGTATTCTTTATGCGCATCACCAATGTCAGAACCTGACATGTTTTGGTGCTTAACACAGGCAATACCTTGGCGGATTTCTTGGCGCTGTACATTCTTCACGTAACCTAGCATTCCTGCTTCACCAAAGTACTCTTTCGCTAAGTTATCTACTGACAATGCAGTTGTGTGGTAAGTTGGTAAAGTAATTAAGTGATGGAAGACATTCGCTTCACGAGACGTATCCGCTTGGAAGGTACGTGTACGCTCATCTGCTTCAGCTGATAATTCAGAATCATCATATTTCGCGTTCATTAAATCATTGCGGTCGTAAGCCGAAACGTCTTTACCTTCTTCAACCCAAGCATCGTATGCTTGCTGACGGAAGTTCAATGTCCAGTTGAATGACGGAGAGTTGTTGTATACGAGCTTCGCATTCGGGTGAACTTTGCGTACATCATCCATCATACCTTTGATTTCATGTACCGTAGGAACTGCGGTTTCAATCCAAAGTAAATCAGCACCTGCATTTAGTGCACCGATACAGTCAAATACACAACGCTCATGGCCTGTACCCTCGCGGAACTGGTATAAACCAGAAGGTAAACGCTTAGGACGAACTAACTTACCACCACGATTAATAACAACATCACCCTCGTTCATTTCTGATACGTCGATTTCTTCAACGTCTAAGTATGAGTTGTAGATATCACCTTCATCACCTGGTTCTTTAACCACTGCTATTTCTTTTGTAAGACCTGCGCCTTCTGAGTCAGTACGAGCAACGATGATACCGTTATCAATACCTAGCTCTAAGAAAGCGTGACGTAATGCGCGAATTTTCGCGTGGAAATCTGCATGCGGAACCGTTACTTTACCGTCTTGGTGACCACATTGCTTTTCATCTGCTACTTGGTTTTCAATCTGAAGTGCACAAGCACCTGCTTCAATCATTTGCTTAGCCATTAAGTAGGTTGCTTCAGCATTACCAAAGCCAGCGTCAATATCAGCAATAATTGGTACAACATGTGTTTCGTAATTATCAATTGCGTCTTGCAGCTCTTTCACTTTCGCTTGATCATCTGCTGCTACTGCTTTATCTAATTCACCAAATAGTAGGCCTAGTTCTCTCGCATCTGCTTGACGTAGGAAGGTGTATAGCTCTTCTACTAACGACGCTACCGCTGTTTTTTCGTGCATAGATTGGTCTGGAAGAGGGCCGAATTCAGAGCGTAGCGCTGCGACCATCCAACCTGAAAGGTAAAGGTACCTACGTTTTGTGCTACCGAAATGCTTTTTAATTGAAATAAGCTTCTGTTGACCAACAAAACCATGCCAGCAGCCTAATGACTGCGTGTACTTCGTGTTGTCTGCGTCAAAAGCTTCCATATCTGCACGCATGATGTCAGCAGTGTACTGTGCGATGTCTAATCCTGTTTTAAACTGGTTTTGCGCTCTCATTCTCGCAACCGACTCTGGGTTGATCGCTCCCCATGAATCACCGGCTTTTGCTTTAATTGCTCTTACCGCTTCAATTGCACTTTGATAATTAGACATAGTGATACCCTTGTGTATTAGTTGTGTAATGTGCGCTGGAATCATTCATTGCGCTTGACACAAATACTAATCCCGAAAACTCAAATCCAACCAATTTATAAACTTTATCACCACCATTCACAAAGATTATACATACTACAAAAACTCGCTCTAACCATTGTTTTTATTAAACTTTATATTTATACAATTTTAAGTTTGCATTTGAGTAATTACACCAATATTATTTATATTAATCAAAACACAGAACAGGATAGCCATTATGAATATCTCTAAAATAGACTTAAATTTGTTGATTTACCTCGATGTCTTGTTACGTGAAAAAAATGTCACACGTGCTGCTAGTCAGCTAAATATTACACAGCCCGCCATGAGTAATGGTTTAAAGCGCTTGCGTAACCTATTTAACGATCCCATCCTAGTGCGTACTTCTGACGGTATGGTACCAACAGAGAGAGCAAGAGCGCTCTCCCCTGTCATTCGCAAGATCCTTTTGGAACTTGAAGAAGCACTTCAAGGAGAAGAGGAATTCAATCAAGAAAATAGTCAACGCGTGTTTCGTATAATGGCGAGTGACTATGCAGCATCAACGCTTATCCCGAAACTGCTCAAGAAAGTCAACAAAATAGCGCCTAATGTCACAATGGATATCATGACCCCAAGTGACGTTAATTTTCATGACGTTGAGGCTGGTAAAATTGATATGGCTATCAACCGTTTTGATGAACTCCCTCAATCTTTTCATCAAAAAACGATCTGGCGAGATGGCTTTTCTTGCTTGCTGAGCGCAGATAACGAGGTGGTCACTAAATTTAATTTGAACACCTATTTATCCTCTAAACACGTTTGGGTATCTAAGACTGGCTTTGGTATCGGCGTTGGTATGGACCCAACAGATGTTCAAAAGCTAGGTTGGGTGGACGAAGCACTTTCAAGGTTAGGAAAGAAGCGTGACATAAAAGTGTTTACCCGTAACTACCATGTGGCAATGCAACTTGCTTATGAAGACGGTCTAATAGCCACTCTGCCTAGCAAGGCGGCACTGCTGCACAAAGATGATCCAAATTACACCATTTTAAAGCCACCTTTTGATATTCCAGATATTGAACTCAAAATGATTTGGAGCCCACTGCTGCACCATGATGCAAGCCACATTTGGTTTAGACAGTTAATCATGGAAGCTGCTGCTGAAAGTTAACATAGAACTTTCAATCGCTATTTCAACTGTAAAGGCGCCTTGTGCGCCTTTTTTGTGGACTTGAAAAACCAGTCATTCGTTTACAACAAGAAAAATAGCCAAACCATTCACAGAGGTTATACCAAACATCATTTAGAGCAATAACTTTAAAAACAAGTCACTCCTCATGTATGAAAACCGCGTGAAAGCACCGTAAACTCTGAGCAACGTAAATTCATGTGTAGATTTTATCGAGTATGTTTTCGAATTAATGCTGCTAGCTAACGCGCTGAGCACTTGCAGCCATAAATGATAGTGATACATTTCACATTATCTATTCAAGAAATTGAGAAGGCTTGATCATGACAGAACGCATTTCGTTACATGGGCTAAAAGTTGCCACACCACTTTACAACTTATTAGAAGAGCATGTTATTCCTCAGCTTCCAGTATCTTCTGACGACTTCTGGCAAGGTGCTACAGATATCATTAAAGAACTATCACCAATCAACAAAACACTGCTTGAAAAGCGAGACTCGCTACAACAGTCAATAGATGAGTGGCATTCAAAGCATAAATACACGCAAGAAACATTTCCTGCCTATAAATCATTCCTTGAGGAAATTGGCTACATCGAACCATCGGTAACTACTTTCACGATAAATACAGAGAATGTTGACGCAGAGTTGGCAAAAATGGCTGGCCCGCAATTAGTGGTTCCCATCATGAACGCACGCTTTGCTCTTAATGCCGTAAATGCCAGATGGGGAAGCCTTTATGATGCCTTGTATGGTAGTGATGTCATTGCAGAAGATAATGGCGCTGAGAAAACAGGTCAATATAACCCCATTCGTGGTCAGCAAGTTATCAAATACGCAAAGCAATTTTTAGATGACAGTTTTCCATTAGTCGGCGCTTCCCACAACCAGGTCATCCGCTACGGCATTGAAAACCACCAGTTGGTTATTGAGACTCAAGACGGTGCACAACGTTTCAAAGATGCAGATGCTTTTCTTGGCTATAAAATTGATGGAGAGAACTTATCTATACTGCTCACTCATAATAATTTGAAAATTGAGCTTGTTGTAAACCCTAATAGTGCAATCGGACAAACGGATACCAGCGGGCTTGCTGATATCAATGTAGAATCTGCATTAACCACTATTATGGACTGTGAAGACTCAGTCGCTGCTGTAGACGCTGACGACAAGGTACTTGCATACAGTAATTGGTTAGGTTTGGTTCAAGGTACGCTTACAGAGACGGTTACCAAAGGCGGAAAGTCATTTACCCGTTCAATGAATGCTGACAAAGCATACACCGACAAAACAGGACAGCACTTCACAACCAAAGGGCGTAGTGTCATGTTTGTGCGCAACGTAGGGCACTTAATGACTAATAATGTCATCACCGATGAACAAGGCCAGCCGGTTCCAGAAGGCATTGTTGACGCTATTGTCACAAGTGCAATTAGCGCCTTGGATGTTCTCAATAAAAATACGTTATCAAACAGTGAACACGGTTCAATTTATATCGTAAAACCGAAAATGCATGGTTCAGAAGAGGTCGCCTTTGCTAACCAACTATTTTCGGCCGTAGAACGCATGCTAACACTACCTGAAAATACCATTAAAATGGGTATTATGGATGAAGAACGTCGTACCAGTATCAACCTTAAAAACTGTATTCATGCGGCTAAAGATCGTGTGGTGTTTATAAACACCGGTTTCCTTGATAGAACGGGTGATGAAATTCATACCTCGATGCTTGCAGGTCCAATGACTCGCAAGAATGAAATAAAACAAACCCCTTGGATAGGCGCATACGAACAAAACAACGTTGATATAGGCTTAGCCTGTGGTTTGAGTGGTAAAGCCCAAATTGGTAAAGGTATGTGGCCAGTACCTGATAACATGCAGGATATGATGAGCACTAAAATCGCTCACGTAGAGTCAGGTGCCAATACAGCTTGGGTCCCCTCGCCAACCGCGGCAACACTGCATGCATTGCATTATCATCAGATAGATGTATTTGCACTACAGCAAACACTTCTTGAGCGCGAAGCAGCAAGCCTTGATGACATACTCACGATTCCATTAGCTGTAGATACCAACTGGACAAAAGAAGAGATTAGCCAAGAATTAGATAACAATTGCCAAGGCATATTAGGCTACGTTGTTCGTTGGATTGATCAGGGTATTGGTTGCTCCAAAGTACCTGATATCAATGATGTTGGCCTAATGGAAGATAGAGCCACCCTTCGTATCTCAAGCCAGCATATTGCAAATTGGCTGGCACACAGTATTTGTAGTGCAGAACAGGTCATAGCAAGTTTACAAAAAATGGCCGCAATTGTTGATGAGCAAAACAAACAGGATCCTCTATACCAGTCGATGGCACCCAAGTTTGAAAATAGCATTGCGTATAAAGCAGCTTACGATCTGATTTTTAAAGGGAAAGAGCAGCCAAGCGGCTATACAGAGCCTCTACTTCACCACTACAGAGAGGAGAAAAAAGCGCTCGGATAATTGATATAGCTATTTGTTCCAATTTATTACGTTTTAGGTTGGAACAAATAGCGCCCTTACCTTGTCAAAACGTCAGATATGAACTCAGCAGACACGGACAGTTCAGCTAAAATTCAGCTTTCGCACTATATTCTTCGCGAAGAATAGCAACAGTTCTGCAGCTTATCTCACAATTACGACCGCTTATCCCAAAGCAGTCGCAATACCGAGTGTTACAAATTATAGTAAAATGGTGCAATTTAGTTACAAGTGTTGCATTAACGTGGCGTAAATCGGCCAAGAGGATGAAACGATGAATACTACACTGAAGGCGTTAATAGCGATAACGGCGTTAAGCACAGTTAGTACGTGTTTTACTGTATCCAAAGCAACTGCAGGCGTGCCTGAGCAGCCTGAATACGATATTGTATTGATAAACAAATACACGTCTACAAGTCAGTTCGACAAAGACATTGGTGCACCAACCAATATCGTAGCGACTGAAAGTTTCGCGCAGATTTTCGATAAACCACTTGTTCGCATTCCGCTTGACGATGTCATGACCAGTACGAAAGCTTTTAAGAAAAGCGAGCTTTTCGAATTAGCCACTGTTTTGAACGATAAGATTCAACAATTGATTGCATTGTTTACACAAGACTCACCTAGTTACTCCGTTAATGAGCATGGTGAAATGGCGTTGAAAAAAACAAAGACGTGTAAAATCGACCGTAGCTAAATTAAAGACTTCCCAATGAAAATGCCACACCTAGGTGTGGCATTTTTGTTGATTGTTTACCAATGACAAGACGACTAAGGTAAACAGGCGCCTACTAAAATTGGTAGGCGCTGCTTTTTTCCAATAATTGCTTAGACGACATCTTATCTATCGCACACGCGTTAATATCTTGTTTTTTGAAGACATGGATCTTGTCGTTATACCCTTTGCCTAGAGCGTTTGAGGCTCCGCCATCTTTTAGAATCAGCGTAACGTGCTCCCCTTTAGGTAATGCGCGTAACCCGTTGCCGTATAGACACAATGTTTCACTCAACTGTGCGCTCAAGTTGTTGTAATAGGTTGTGCGGTTTTCCTCTTGCTTGCGCTGCTGGGCTGCCTGCCTAGTTTGAAAGCCTTGTAAACGCGTCGCTAATTTTTGTTTCTCTTTTTCGAGTTTCGCTTTTTTATTTGCTAACTTATCTTTTTCAGCTTTAAGCGCTTTCTTTTCTTCATCGTCAGCACGGCGCATTTGAAATTCAATATCACGCCCTTCCCTTTCGATATCTCGCATTTCATGCGCAATATCTCGTTGTTCATCGCGCAAGTCTCGCAGTTCTTCACGGTTTTCGGATAAGCTTTCCATAGCTCGTTCATAGCTTCTAGAAGCGGACTCCATCGCCTTTGCAATCTCTACATTAACATCCACATTGGCTACTTCACTGGCTTCTTGCACTTGCTCTTCTATGGTCGCGATCTGATCCGGACTCAGCGCAGGCATAGGAGGTAATGGTGGCATTGCGTAACTGTAGCTGTAGTTATAACTCCCCCAATGACCTGCTCGACCATTTGCTCTCAGCGTGAAAAGCACACCTTGCCCTTTAAGGTAAGTACTTTCGATAGAATTTAAACTTACCTTACGTTCCTGACCTAGCTCTTGCACTGACGTACGGATGATTTTCTCCATGATAGTCAGCTGCTTATGAAGCTGCTCAGTGTTTACATTGTCACTTGCACTCGCTGTCATCACAGTAGCTGCACATAATAAAGGTAATAAAGTCGCTTGTTTGTTCATGGTTTACTCCTCTACAACCCATGATGCAGGCTGCATAACATTATTGTCTGTTGAATAAGGTGATTGGTATCGTAAAGACTCTTCCAGTTGTCGGTACATAATTCGCTGTTCAAGCATGTCATCCTGTCTTTGATCATTGATAAATTGGATGAAATCGCTCATATCTTCTTTGCGCTCTTGTCTTGATGTATCCAGAATATAACTTGCCAACTGCAAGTTACTTTGTTGCTGTTTCTCTGTCAGCGTTGCGGTGAAATTTGCCAGTGTTAACTGCTGCTGATACTGCAACTCTTTCATCTTTTCATCGACTTGCGCACTGACTAATTTTGCGACGTGTTGTTCTGAATGTTGTTTTCCAAAGGCCAACAACATTCCCTCTTCATTGACACTGACTCGCACGTTAAAAAGCACTAAAGCCATCGCAAAGCAGGAAAACGCCATCGATACAGCAGGTAAACCTTGCCATTGCCACCAGTGCTTTTCCTCAAACTCAATACCAGCCGTTCTATCCCATTCCGGAACGGTTTGTTCAACGTTTTGCTCTGCAAGGTATTCAACGTATTTGGCTGTAGCAATCTGCTCTTTCATCTCTTGCTCGTTTGATAGATCGTTTTCAAAAGCTTCACATTGTTCCTTGGTCAACTTCTTGTCGAGCCAATCATCAAATTCGTTATCACGCGGCGACATCTTCGACCTCCAGAAAATCTTTTAGTTTACTCAGCGCACTATACAGTCGCGATTTAGCAGTATTAGTTGAAATACCTAGCTGCTGTGCTATCTCTTCAAAGGTAAAGTGCTGGAAGAACTTCATTTCAACCAACAGTTTTTGATTAAACGGCAACTTTTGCATAGCAAGGTGCAATTCTGTGTGCTGTTGCCCGTCGCTCATACTCGTTTCTAGACACATACCATCACTTTCATCTGCTTGCTCAGGCGCATCATCGATCGATTGTAGCGGCCGCTTTTTGCGGTAAAACTCGATACAACGATAGTGCGCTATTTTAAATAGCCACCCTTTGAATGGACTTTCTCCTCGAAACGTCGGTAAGTTACGAAAGACCGCAATAAAGATATCTTGCATAAGGTCTTTCGCGTCATCCGGGTTGTTCACCATACGGTATGCATAGTTATAGATACCGGACTCATAACGTTTAACTAACGTTACCCACGCTGACTTCTTTCCATTCAAGGCTTTTTTTATGAGCGTTTCATCGCTTCGTTCAAACACGTTCTATCCTATATGTGCGTGTTATATTCATTGTTATTAATAAGGTAGGAACACAGATCCAAATAGTTTGAAAATTTTTTAATTTTTTTTCAGTAACGTTGTCACTATGTCTGATAACTTTAAATAAAGACGCTGACGCATGCTGGTGGCTCGCCACAACAACCCTATTTCACGGTACATTTCCGCGGGCATTTTCTCTAGCGCCAGGCCTTCATCCTGCCCAACGCCATGGTTTACCGCCATCTCTGGAAGGAACGTTACACCATTATGATATGCAGCCATTTGCACCAAGGTGGTTAAACTTGAGGCAAAGAAAGGGTTAATCAGCGTTTGATCTTCCACATTGCACGCACTAACGGCATGCTCAGACAAACAATGTTCTTGTGAGAGCAGAAAAATACTGTGCTGAGGCAATAAATGATAATCAGCCTGCTTTTTGACTTTTTCTATCAGCGTGGGGTTACCTGCAATATAGAAATCGTCTCGGCCAACACTTTTTTGTTGAAAACTATGTTGTTGCACAGGAAGTGCCAATAGCGCTACATCAATCTCGCCATCTGCAAGCATTCGCATTAAGTTCTCAGTCGTATCTTCACGAAGAAATAGCGATAATTCAGGCAGTTCATGTTGGCACTGCTGAACAATACGAGTCAGTACATACGGCGCAATGGTTGGAATACTGCCGAGTCGTAAACTTCCCCCTAGTGGTGTGCCATGGTGCTTACAGAAATCCGCTAACTCTGCGGTTGAAACAATGATTTGCCTTGCTTTTTTTACCACCTCTTCGCCATGCGGGGTAAAGATGAACGACTTGTGATCACGCTCTAACAATTGGCAGGCGAGTTGTTCCTCGAGTTTAAGAATTGCACTGCTCAAGGTTGATTGGCTAACAAAGCTTGCTTCTGCCGCACGATGAAAGTTTTTATGTTCATGAAGCGCCAGCAAATACTGGAGATGTTTTAGGTTAGGTAAAGCCATAAATATTAAATCTATAATAATGATTAATTACATGCTATTGATTATTAATAGCAATTAAATAGATAAAAAAAAAGCCGCTCTTTAGAGCGGCTTTTTCAAAGACTAGATAAACTAGGCAAGCGATGCTGACAATATCCAGAAGAAGATAATTGAAAGACCCGCCCCTACAGGTAGTGTAATTACCCAAGACACAACAATATTACGTACAACACCTAAATTAATCGCTGCAATACCACGTGCCATACCAACACCTAATACCGCACCTACCAAAGTTTGTGTCGTCGAGATAGGTAAACCAGTACCTGATGCAATAACTACCGTACACGCTGCTGCTAATTCCGCAGCGAAACCACGGCTTGGTGTAAGGTGTGTAATACCTTTACCAATCGTTGCAATTACGCGATGACCAAAAATAGCAAGACCAGCAACAATACCTAAGCCACCTAGAGGAAGAATCCACCACTCTAGTGCTGCTTTCTTAACGATTTGACCTTCGTTACCTACAATACTTACTACCGCAGCTAGTGGGCCAATTGCATTGGCAACATCATTAGAGCCGTGTGCGAATGCCATACAACAAGCTGTCACAACCATTAATACCGCAAACACTTTCTCTACGTTAACGAACTGACGAGACTTCTCTGCTGTGTCATCAAACTTAAGGCGCGCAATAAATACCTTACCGATAATAGCAACTAGCAAGGCAACAGCCACTGCATATAAGTAACCCTCAACAGCACCAATCTCTAAACCGATATGCTTAAGACCTTTTTTGATTGTTACTAGCGATAGTACAAAGCCAGCTAGGAACATATACAAAGGTACCCAACGCTTTGCTTGCTTCAGTGGATTGTCAGTATCGAAGATAAGTTTTTGTGCACTGTTGAAAATAATAAAAGCTATTACACCTGATAGAAGTGGCGTCACAATCCAGCTACCAACAATGCCACCTACTTTACCCCAAGCGACAGTATCAACACTTACACCAATCGCAGCGAAACCAATAATCGCACCAACGATAGAGTGAGTAGTAGAAACAGGCCAGCCAAGTGCCGACGCAATTAAAAGCCAAGTGGCAGCGGCTAGCAGCGCTGAAATCATACCGTATACCAGTAGGTGTGGTATGTCAGTGAAATAGCCTGGATCAATAATGCCTTTTCGAATAGTAGACGTTACTTCACCACCTGCTAAATAGGCACCGGCAAATTCAAAAATCATCGCGATGATAATCGCTTGCTTAATGGTTAGTGCTTTTGAACCTACCGACGTACCCATAGCATTTGCTACGTCGTTCGCACCGATACCCCAGGCCATGAAAAAACCAACAACTGCGGCAATCATGACCAACATTGGGCCGTGAGATATTAAAATTTCCATAGAAATTAAACCCTAGTTCTTCGCTAATAAAATTTCTAAACGTGCACCTACACGCTCAGCTAGGTCGGCCAAATCACCTACCCATTCAATAATTTGATAAAGGAACATCACTTCAACTGGGTTTAACTCGGCTTCCATTTTGCGTAAACCTGAACGAAGATTAACTTGCATAGAATCAGTATCATCTTCGATTTCATCAAGTTGATGAATCATTTTTTCTACTAGATCAACTTCACGGCCACGGAAACCCGCTTCCAATAAGTCATCTAGCTCACAAATAGCATCGCCCGCCTTTTCAATTGCGTCCAAACAACGAGTTAAATATGCTTTAAAGTCGTCTTGAAGCAAGGCTGGGATCTCAATTTCACGACCCAAGGAACGGCCAGCAATATCTTTTGCTTTATTTGCTATGCGATCTTGCTGCGTCAAAAGCTCCAATAAATCAGCACGCTCAACAGGCATAAATAAACCGCCTGGTAACTCCAGTCTCAACTGACGCTTAAGGACATCTGCGTCTTTTTCTAACTGTGAAATTTCTTCGCGTAACTTTGTTGCCTTCTCCCAATCCTTCGCAATGACTGCGTCGAAAAAAGACGGTAGTTTGTTCGCACATTTACATACTATGCGTATGTGCTTTTCTAGTGGTTTGATAGGAGACTTTGCAAAGACCCCTAAAATTGAATTGTTCGGCATATATATTTTCCGGAGACAAATCTACTGGTTTGTTTTTCGACGCGGATTCTAGCCGAATAAATGGTATTTGCAACAAATTGTCGACGAACAACATCAAATACATCAAAAAACTGTTAAAAAAAAAGCACATATAAAATGTGCTTTTTTCGAAGTCTAGCTCAATTTGTCGCCAAATGTTACCTAAATATTACAGGTTTTGCATATCTTCTGGGCTAGTGTGACGTACAACTTTACCTTTCACAAAGTACATGATGTATTCACAGATGTTTTGACAACGATCACCGATACGCTCAAGTGCTCGTGCAGACCAAATGACACTCATGATTTGTGGGATAGAGCGTGGGTCTTCCATCATGTAAGTCATTAACTGACGCATTAAACCTTCATATTCGCGGTCAATTTTGTCATCGCCTTGGTGCACTTTAAGCGCCGCATCAAAATCCATGCGGGTAAATGCGTCAAGCGTCGCTTGCAGCATTTGCAGTACACTGCGACCCAAGTTTTCAAGGCTTACAAGCAAATCTCGCTGCTCTTTAGAAAAGCTCTCTTGTGCAACTTTTGCAATTTTTTCTGCCTCGTCACCAATACGCTCAAGGTCTGTAATGGTTTTGATGATTGCCATGATCAAACGCAAATCACCTGCAGCAGGTTGACGCTTAGCAATAATGCGAGAACATTCTTCATCAATGTTCACTTCCAAATTGTTAATTTGGTAATCATTTTTAAGTACGTTGTCAGCAAGCTTTTCATCACCGTCGATCATTGCGGCAATAGCGTCTTTTAGTTGCTTTTCAACCAAGCCTCCCATGCTCATGACATGGTTAATAACACGCTCTAAATCTTCGTTAAATTGGCCAGAAATATGACGGCCTACATTTAAATTATCCATAAGTATCTCTTTTCAATGCCTTATTTAAAGTATAGCCAAGCTACCATTAACCGTAACGGCCAGTAATGTAGTCTTCCGTTTGCTTCTTAGCTGGCGTTGTAAACAACGTATTTGTATCGCTGTATTCAATTAGGTCGCCCATGTACATGAATGCAGTTTGGTCAGAAACACGCGCTGCTTGCTGCATGTTGTGTGTCACTATCACAACGGTAAACTGTTTTTTCAGATCGTTAATTAACTCTTCAATAGTTAATGTCGAAATAGGGTCAAGTGCTGAAGTTGGTTCATCAAGCAGCAATACTTCTGGCTCAATGGCAATGGCACGAGCAATAACAAGACGTTGTTGCTGACCACCTGAAAGGCCTAAAGCGCTCTCATGTAAGCGATCTTTTACTTCGTCCCATAAAGCTGCAGCTTTAAGTGAACGCTCAACAGCCTCATCCAATACTCGACGATTATTTTCGCCAGTGATACGAAGGCCGTAGATAACGTTCTCATATATGCTTTTCGGGAACGGGTTAGGACGTTGGAAAACCATACCTACTTTGCGGCGAAGCGCAGCAACATCTACGTGCTTTGCGTAAATGTTCTCACCATGAAGGTCAATACCACCCTCAATGCGGCATATATCAACAAGGTCGTTCATGCGGTTAATACAACGAAGAAGCGTTGACTTACCACAACCTGATGGACCGATAAACGCTGTTACCTGCCCCTTAGGAATCTTCATCGAAATGTTATTTAGTGCCTGCTTTTCACCGTAGTATAAATTCAGGTCTTTGATTTCAAGTGCCGTTTGCTCTGGCGTTAAGTTAGCCAAGTCTAATGGTGCTGGTACATCACTTAGTGTTTTAGGGCTTACAGTAATCATAAATAACTCTTTAATTTTTCAGGGGATGCAGCCTTGGCTGCATCCGATAAATCTTTAATGTAATTAGTGCTCTAGCGCGCGGTATTTTTCACGTAACTTGTTACGGATATTTACCGCCGTCATGTTCAGCGACACGATGATAGTCACAAGTAGTAATGCCGTTGCATATACTAATGGACGCGCCGCTTCTACGTTCGGGCTTTGGAAGCCAACATCGTAGATGTGGAAACCTAAGTGCATGAACTTACGGTCTAAGTGTAAGAACGGGAAGTTTCCATCGAGCGGTAACGTTGGTGCCATTTTTACAACACCAACCAGCATTAGCGGTGCTACCTCACCTGCAGCACGCGCAATCGCAAGAATAATACCTGTCATAATAGCAGGGCTTGCGATAGGCAGAATGATTCTCCACAAGGTTTCTGCTTTTGTTGCGCCAAGCGCCAAACTGCCGTGACGCATAGCCGCTGGAATACGTGCTAAACCTTCTTCCGTTGAAACAATAACAACGGGTAGCGTTAGGATAGCAAGTGTTAATGCTGACCATAGTACGCCTGGCGTACCAAAGGTTGGGCTAGGCAGTGTTTCAGGGTAGAACAATTGGTCTAAGTTACCACCTACCATGTAGACGAAGAAACCTAAGCCAAATACACCGTATACAATAGATGGAACACCCGCTAGGTTGATTACCGCAATTCGAATTAACTTAGTGAAGGCATTTTTGCCTGCATACTCATGCAAGTAAATCGCTGCAATAACACCAAACGGCGCTACAATCACGGTCATTAACAGTACCATTAGTACTGTACCGAAAATCGCTGGGAATACACCACCTTCAGTGTTCGCTTCACGTGGCTCATCAAAAATAAAGCCCACGATTTGGTCAAGGAACACGCCGACTTTACCAAAAAAGCCTAGTCGGTTGTTAAACGTAATTTTAATGATTTGCTCAAAGTTAATGGTAACTTTCTCACCGCCCATTGAGCGCATGATAATTTGGTCGCGCGAAACTTTGGCACGCAATGCCATTAAATCTTTCTCTAATACTTCGTATTCTTCACGCAATGCATTGGCGTCAGCATCAAGCTCTGCTTTGACTTCTGCCGTTAGTGTACCTTCTAGTACGTGCTTACGCTCTTTAAGGCGAATACGCTCTAGGTTGTAGTTGATAGCGCCAATGTCTACTTTTTGCAGCTCAGAGATTTCATCTTGGAAATCGTTAACGCGATCAAGCAATTCATCTAGTTTAGATACATCAACGTTTTGTCCATCTAAAACAACACTGTCAACGTAGCCATAGAAGTTACCACCACTGCGACGTTCAACAATAGCAATGCCTTCTGGTTGGCTTTGTGAGGTGATTTGAGGGCCTAAAATCCATCTAAAATCTAAACTTACTAGTTCACGGTTACCTGTTTTTATTAAGTAACGCTCAACCGTATCTTGGCCTTCAGGTAGCTTAAGCTCCAGATGCGCAAGCTGTGATACAGGTGTTCGAACGCGATCATAAATTTCACCAATAACCGTTGACGAGTTACCTTTTTCATCAATCATTTCGAATTGATGTACTTGCGACGGCCAGAAATATGACAAACCGTTTGACGCAATCAACCATAATAGGCCAATTACTGAAATTAAGCTCAAGCTAACGCCGCCGGCAGAAAGCCATACCCAAGGGGAGCCTGTTTTAAACCAATCTTTCATTTAATCAATCCTTCCCTTACAACGAGCTGTATTTTTCTCTTAGACGTTGACGAACAAATTCAGCCAGCGTATTGAAGACGAAAGTAAATACGAATAGAACGAATGCAGCCAAGAATAGGATACGGTAGTGCGAACTACCCACTTCTGATTCTGGCATTTCAACAGCGATGTTTGCTGACAATGTACGCATACCTTGGAAGATACTCCAATCAAGGATTGGCGTATTACCGGTTGCCATCAATACAATCATGGTTTCACCTACGGCGCGGCCAAGACCCATCATAATGGCAGAGAATATACCTGGACTTGCCGTTAACAAGACCACTTTCACCAATGTTTGCCATTGTGTAGCACCCAGTGCCAATGACCCACTTGTCAGATGCTTAGGTACAGAGAAGATTGCATCTTCTGCCATTGAGAAAATAGTTGGTACTACTGCAAAACCCATCGCAATACCCACGACTAGCGCGTTACGTTGGTCAAAAGAAATACCTAAATCGTTCGTAATGAATTTACGAATATCACCACCGAAGAATGCTGCTTCCATCACAGGTGATAGAGCGAATGATAACAAGCCAGCCAAGATTAAAATTGGGATCAGAATAATCGGCGCCCACTCTTCAGGTAGGATAGCTTTATATTTCTTCGGTAAATGGTACCAAGTAAAGGCGGTTAAGATGGTTGCCACCGGCAACATAATCAATAACAAGACAATCGCTGGCAAATAATCTTCAATTAATGGTGCCAACCAAAGACCCGCTAAGAAACCTAGAATTACCGTTGGTAACGCTTCCATTAGCTCAATGGTAGGTTTTACTTTTTTACGTAGAGCTGGGGGCATAAAGTAAGCGGTGTAAATCGCTGCACTTAATGCTAGCGGCACAGCAAATAGCATTGCGTATGCAGCCGCTTTCATCGTACCGAATGAAATAGGTACTAATGAGAATTTAGATTCGAAATCGTCAGTACCACCAGTAGATTGCCAAATGTAGTCGGGCTCAGGATAACCTTCATACCAAACTTCCTGCCATAACGCTTTCCACGTTACTTCTGGATGTTGGTTATCAACTTTCAGTAAAGCGATGGTGTTATCTTCGATGAACATAATAGCATCAGCACGCGGTGCGATAACTAATGCCTTAGGTGCCGCTTTAGCAATCGTACCATGCCACAAATCTGCATATGATGTTGTGTAGAACATGCCCATATCACCTGAAGGTGTCATGGTGTAGAAGCTCTTACGGAACATTTCGGTATAAATAGCTATTACAGGCTCAGTTTCTGACGCAGTAAATGTGCGAATTTCTTGGAACTGACGGCCGTTTTTACCCGCAACTTCAAACCATTGGCTTACTTGGCCATTGCTCATACCAAATAATACGGAGCTGCCACCTGACAACAGTGACATGGTTGTAATGTCAGTACCTTGCTCAACCACGTTAGTCAGCTCAGCTTTCAACTCTACCGACCAGTCATCGTCCATGTCGTACACATAAACATGGTTGCCAGAACGTACAAAAGCCATCATTAAATCTGGCGTGATTAAGATGTCGTCAACGCTTGGACCAAAAAACTCGATTTCTTGGTATACCGGCTCAAATGCTGGGTCGTAGTTGAAGTCATCATCAGCAACGAACGTTGTCTTGATAAGACGCTTATCAGCCGTGTAAGCAACAAACATGGCTTTTTCTTCGTGCATGTTAAAGCCAATTTTGCTGATTTCACCTTCTTGTTCATCAACCGGCAGGTTTTCTTCACCTAGTGGGTAAACAATTGACGGTGTGATATCACGACTATCTTTCGGATAAATTGCCGTAAATTTTGTGCCAATGAGTTTTACTGCACCATCTGCATCAATGATAAGGTGGCGACCAGCGCCAGCGTCAATTGATTGCGCAATATCAGTTTCAGCAACCTGATTTACAGAAATCACACTACCTTGGTCACGGAAATCACTTTCTGACATCTGGTAGAAGCTAAGATTACCGTCAGCGGTTAACTGATAAGCAACTTCCTTAAGCTCATCAAGACCTGTGGCAACGACATTGCTAGTTGATGTCACCTGAATTTCGCTCATCGGCTCAACACTAGCCGATTCGAAAATAGGTTTAATGACATAAAGCAAGTACAAGAAGATTAAGATCAACGTAAATAGCACCATGACACCTCCGAGGGAGATGAACCACTTGGCTAGCTTATTTTTCACCTGACGAATATCAGACGATTGAGACGCTATAGACACTCAATTTACCTACTAAATAAATGGGGGTTAAAAAGAATTGAGCGGATTATATGATAGAAATATTACAGTTATGTGACAAAGAGGTTGTCATCAAAACGTCACAATTTTTGTACGGTAGATAAAATAAGGGCTAGAGCGATTCGCCTGATAACGGCAAATGACCGGTTTTCACCCAAATTGTGCACCCTATTTCACTAAAAGGGCTGTGTTTACTGTAACTTGGGCTGCGTATCCAAGTGCCCGCGGGGTAGCTGCCGAATTCGTCTTGAAATTCGCCAGATAACACGAATATTTCTTCGCCGCCTGCATGAACATGAGGCTTAAATACCGTACCCGGTTGCCATCTCACTAACGCGACATGTTCAGTGCCTATGCTATATAAAGGTTTTACAGAAAGGCCATCGACGAGCCCAGGAAGCCATTCTACTGTGTTGGTGTCTAACGCTATTTGCCTATTATCGTCTGTTTGGAATTGATTAAGCTTAACAAAAAGTTCACAGCCGTCGACACTAAACGGCGCATGGGTGGTACCTGCTGGATTCCTTAAATAAGTACCCGCAGGATAGTCACCATGCTCGTCACTAAATATGCCAGAAAGCACTAAGATTTCTTCGCCTCTGGGGTGTGGATGAGGGCTGAATTTGCTACCGGCTTGGTACTTCACCACGCTAGTGACATGACCACTTTCAGCTGCTTCGCGCTCCAGTTTTTTACGCGCTACGCCAGATGACGGAGACTCCTCCCATGCCATGTCTTGGGTAGATATGACTACTTTTTCACTAAAATCTAAATTCAGCACACCGCCACCTGATTTATATTTCTGTTTGGCATTAAACGACTAACGTTATTATTTACGAAGCTCTCGCCTCAGTATTTTACCTACGGCCGACTTAGGCAGTTCGCTCATAAATGTAACAGATTTAGGTACTTTGTAGGCAGTTAACTGTTCACGGCAAAACTCAATAACCGCCTGTTCAGATAATTCAGCTTCTGGTGTTAACACGAGATACGCACAAACCTTCTCACCTGAGTGCTCATCAGCTTCACCAATCACTGCTGCTTCCATGATTTGTGGGTGCGAGACAAGTACCTCTTCGACTTCGTTCGGATAAACGTTAAAGCCTGACACAATGATCATATCTTTTTTGCGATCAACAATCTTATAACGCCCATCGGCAAGCGAAATAGCCACATCACCGGTTTTAAAAAAGCCATTGATAATAGACGTCTCTGTCGCTTCAGGCAGCTGCCAATAGCCAGACATCACTTGCGGGCCTCTCGCTACCAGTTCACCTGCCTCTCCTTGGGGGACTTGCTGATTATTATCATCCCAAATTTGAATTTCGGTTGCAGTTAGCGGAAAACCAATAGTGCCGAGCATTTCATTGCCTGGTTCATTAAAACACAGCACAGGCGAAGTCTCTGACAAACCGTACCCTTCCGCGATTGAACATCCCGTTACTAATTGCCATGCTTGTGCAGCAGCTTGTGTTAATGCTGTACCACCCGAAATAGTCAATTTCAGGGCAGAGAAGTCCAGTTGTTTAAATTCAGGGTGGTGGCACAACCCTACGAATAAGGTATTTAATCCACAAAATGTCGTAAATTTGAAGGGTTTAATCGCGGCAACAAAAGCGTCTAAATCCCGCGGATTTGGGATAAGTATATTGTGCGCGCCATGAGAAGCCGCCAGTAACAAATTTACCAGAAACGCATAGATATGATAAAGCGGCAATGGACAAACATAGACGTCTTGGCCTTCTTTGCTCACATGCTTAAAGCGTTGAAATGATTGCTCAGCATTAGCAAGTAAGTTGTGATGACTTAACATCGCACCTTTGGAAAGCCCGGTTGTTCCCCCCGTGTATTGTAATACAGCGAGATCGTCGAGTGTTTTATTAACTTTATCCAGCTTGTTGATTAACTGGCCTTGTTCGATACACGACAACAGTGCGCTGTATTTTCCTAGATAGCTTTTATCCGGCATCAATAAATCTGTTGCACGCGTCACAATAACAGCTGATATTTCAGTATCTTCAAGCACTTTTTCGAGGTTTGGCAATAAATCTTCGAGGATAACAATTGCTTTAGCGCCAGAGTCTGAAAATTGATGCTTCATCTCACGCGGTGTGTACAAGGGGTTTGTGTTAACCAACACTAAACCAGCGAGCATCGCGCCATACGCTGCAATAGGAAATTGCAACAAGTTAGGCAATTGGATAGCAATGCGATCACCCGGGACTAACGTAGTGTGCTGTTGCAAATATTTCGCAAATCCAGATGCTTTTTCGTAAGTTTCAGCAAATGTCAGTGTCTGACCGAGCGCTGTAAAAGCAGGTTTGTCAGCATACTTTTCACAGCTCTCAGTCAGCAACGTTGCTAACGATTGATGACCACCGAGATCGATATTATTGTTGTTATCCATTCGCTATCCATACATTCTTTATTTGATAAAGAATGTATATATCAGTTTATGAATTAACTTTCCATAAGGCGGGAAAGCTTGTACTGCGGAATTGATTTTTCCTTTTGCAAACACACCTTTGGCTTTACTAAATGTTTGAAAGCCTTCCGGTCCGTGATAATGCCCCATGCCTGATGCGCCAATGCCACCGAACGGCAAATCGTCCTGTGCTACGTGCATAGCTGCATCATTAATACAAACACCACCGGAGTGTGTATTTCGTAGTACCTTCTCTTGGAGTGCTTTGTTATGACTACAAACATATAGTGCCAGCGGGCGCTCTCGCTCATTAACGTAAGTGATTGCCTGCTCTACGTCTTGGTAAGACACAATGGGCAGAAGAGGACCAAAAATTTCTTCTTGCATAACAATCATATCATCGGTCACGTTGGTTAACGCAATAAGCGGCAGTTTGCCTTTGGCTATACACGCGTCAACTGATTCTTCAGAGATACAATGTACATTTGCCCCTTTTTGCTGAGCATCATCCAACCAGTTTGTCAATCGTTCCAACTGTGCTTGGTTAATAATACTGGTGTAATCGTTGTTTCCCTCGACAGTCGGATACATTTTGTTAAACCAGTGCTTACAGGCAGTAATTAGATCGTCCGTTTTTCCTTCAGGGCAAAGAATATAGTCTGGAGAAACACATGTCTGCCCAGCATTTAACGTTTTAGCTAAGATGAAACGAGAAACTGCATCTCTCATGTCCATGTCATCACCAATAATAGTGGGCGATTTACCACCAAGTTCCAACGTTACTGGCGTTAAGTTTTTCGCAGCCTCTGCCATCACTAACTTTCCAACGCGCGTTGAGCCTGTAAATAATAAATGATCAAAGGCTTTTGTTGAGAAGTGTGCAGCAACTGTTGGTCCACCCGCAAAGATTGCGACATGATTTGCCCCAAACGCTTCGCCGATCATTTTTTCCATTACGGCATTTGTGTTTGGCGTAAATTCAGACATTTTAATCATCACCTGATTACCTGCAGCGAGCGCTGTTGCCAGAGGCCCAAGCGACAAGTAAAGCGGATAATTCCAAGGCGTAATAATACCGACTACCCCTAAAGGCTGATACATGACATATGCTTTAGCAGGTTGAAACAGCATACCTACATGGCGCTTTGACGGTTTCATCCATGATTTGACATGCTTGATTGCATAGTCGACAGCCATTAAAGACGGCATAAAGTCTGCCATCTTCGAATCACCTTCTGCTCTATTGCCAAAGTCTTTATCTAAAGCAGTCACTAACTGATTTTGATATTTCATCATTGCTGATCGTAGCTGTTTTAAATGCGCTATGCGCTGCTCAGCTGACCAATACGGCGTTGCTAAGAATGCCGCTTTTTGATCTGAAAACGTTTGTTCTATTGATGAAACTAGCTGTTCATCTTGCTCAGGCGTATATGGATTACTCGCCATAAAAATATCCTCCAAAACTCTAAGTTACCCAAGGTTACTTAATAATTTTAGATTGTTCAATATTTAACTCTTGTTAAGATAGAAAAAGCATGGCACTGGTATGTAAAGGCAATTGAACAGATGAAGTTAGAGCAAATCATGACATCTAAGGTAGTCACCTTAAATCTAGATGATAGTGTGGGTACGGCTTATAAACTGTTTCAAGACAATAGTTTTCATCACATTGTTATTGTAGATGAAAGTAACCTTGTATTAGGCGTGCTTACAGACAGAGACTTGTATAAGCATGTTGGTCCATCTGCTGGCACTGCTAAAGCAACAGCAAGAGAGTCAGCACAACTTACCAAAAAACTGAATTTGATCATGACTCGCGATGTCAGCATGGCCCCACCGTCACTGGATGTAAAAGACGCATTATTGTGGATTGATGAGAAAAAGATTTCATGTATCCCCGTCGTCGACGATAAAAAGCAGCTACTTGGGATTGTTACATGGCGAGATATTGTGCGTGTACTTGCGAACGTCCAAAGAAAGCAAAGCCAAGCCGCTAAATAACGTTTGACTAAACAACATTTAGCTTATTTTTGGGAGGGAAACTCCCGTATTGGGTCTACGCCGTTTTCAATGCGTGTTGTTGTTGACTAACCAACTTAATGAAATCTTGTTGACGCATTGGCTTAGCAAAGTGATAACCTTGCCCATAGTGACAACCAATATCGGTTAAGTATTGGGCTTGTTTATGCGTTTCAATGCCTTCGGCAACTACGTTAATGCCAAGTTTTTTCGCCATGACGACGATTGCCTCACAAAGCGCTAATTCATTAGGGTCTGATTCAATCTTCTTAACAAAGCTTCGGTCTATCTTAAGATAATTAGTGGCAAATTTTTTCAAATAACCGAATGACGAATAACCGGTACCAAAGTCATCTATCGCTATTTCAACCCCCATATTTTGCAATGCAGTTACCGTCTCTTGGACGCTACGATCTGACGACATCAACATATTCTCGGTAATCTCTAAGCACAAGGCATTGGTAGGCAGACAATGCTCGGTCAACTTAGTCGCCCAACGTATAATACTCTCACTATTTTTCTTATATTGGAGAGGAGAGGTATTTACACTAATTTGAAAAGATACATCGAAAGCTTTATTCCATTGCGAGAGCAGTTCAATAACGTGCTCAGCCACCCAGTCACCTATGTCTACGATTAGCCCTGTTTCTTCTGCTAATCCAATAAACTCAGATGGCATAATCAGGCCTTTTTCAGGATGGTTCCATCGAATTAATGCTTCGGCTTTTTGTATCTCTTGCGTAAGCAAGCAAACGATAGGTTGAAATTGTACTTCAAATTGATTTTGCTCTACCGCTATACGTAGATCCTCGATCATTTGATAACGTTTATCCGTAGCTTCACGCATAGACTCAGTAAAGAAATGACAACTGTTCCGCCCACCCTGCTTGGCGCCATACATGGCTTGATCTGCATTTCTTAACAAGACATCAATATCTTCACCATCATCAGGGAAAATAGTGACACCAATGCTTACAGAACTGTGAACCATCTTCCCTTTCAAACTAAATGGCGTTGAGAGTGCTTTGGTAATGTGCTCACACACTATTTCAACATCTCTAAGTTCGCCTATATCTGTCATGGTCACAACAAACTCATCACCGCCGAGGCGAGCCACATCGTCGGTAGCACGCAAACACGTTTTTAAACGTTTCGCAATTTCTTGTAAGAAGAGATCACCAACATAGTGACCCTGTGTGTCATTGATATCCTTAAAATGATCCAAATCTAGGAATGCTACCGCGACTCTTTTACTATCACGTTTGGCAACTGCCATAGATTGCTTTAGATGGTCTCGCATCATATTGCGATTAGGTAACCCAGTTAATTGGTCATAGTTTGCTTGGCGCCAAATAAGCTGGTTAGCACGTTCACGCTCTATCGCTAAACTAACCAGATTGGCGACCTGTACTATCAAAGCTGTTTCTTTTTTACTGGGGATTCGCTTAGAGCGATGATAGAAGGCAAATGTTCCGATCGCTTGACCGTTAGAGTCGAATATGGGTTCTGACCAGCACGTTTTTAAATCAAGTTTTGTACACGCATTTCGCCACGCTGGCCATTGATGGCTCACCTGAATATCTTCGACAACAACACGCTCTTTGGACTTGATAGCATAGGCACATGGGTTAACACTGTAAGCGATTGGTAACCCTTCGATACTTTCAACAAACTCAGCGGGAAACGAAGGTGCTGCCCCCACTCTAATGAGTGCGCCAGTTTCATCAACTAAGCTGGTACAGCAGAGCATATCAGGATAGCTGTCTTCCAAGTTAAGGCATAAGCTACTGAGTGCAGTATTAAGATCTGATCCATGAACAATTTTTTCCAACGCTTCGTTTCTCAGCCGCATGACATTCGCGTGATAGGAAATCTTTTTGTGTTGCTTGCCCATTTTTTTGGAAAAAACATACGAGAATACAATGGTAATTAGCGTTGTAGCGAGGAAGGTAAAGCCAGCAGCAATGGTCATGCTATCCATAACCAAATAAAGTAAAATGCTAAGTAACGCTAAACTAATAAAAACAGCAATGGCTGCTGGAAACATAAAGTACGTGGCGATGATAACAGGATAGCTCCAATACAGGGGGAACTGACCTTTGACAGCTACGACGCCACACAAACCGCTAAAGGCAACGGCCACCAGCAGTTTACTGGTTACCTTAATGGAGCGTTGATAAACGGTCATAGCGAAAATGCCCAACATAGAGAGCATGAGCGCGATATCAATACCGAATATTAACCACTCTTGTTCTGTAAAACGAAAGTAGGCAAATGGCGCCAGTACTAGAATGGCAAATACGCTAATAGAAAGCAGCAGAACTTCTTCAGTACTTCGATTTTTATTCTTATTTTCCATATTTGTCTGATTAGTACTTCCTTAACACTACTGTAATCATCCATCATATTGTTGTAAACAACCTAACAATAAAGAAAAGCCAAGAAAATCAGATATATTGTATAATTTTTGTTAAGATAGCGCTTACATTTCGCCCTACAAAAAACTGCATTTACATAAACCATGAGTCGACTCGCCTTTTTGCTTCTGTTCACAACAGCTTGCTTCCATTGTTTTGCACACGATACTGCGCTAAGAGAGCCACCAAAAGGCACGCATGGCCAGTATATAAAAGCTTTGCTTACAGAAGCCTACAAACGTTTAGGGTTAGAAATAGAGTGGCTAACGGTTAATGGCGCTCGCGAATTAAAAATGGCAAGCAACGACACATTAAGCGGCGCCCTTGCGCGAGCACCAGTAATAGAGTCAGACTATCCAGAGTTAATTAGGGTCGATTACCCTATTTTACGTTTTTCTCTTCTGAAAGTGAGCGATACATCACGTTGCGATGAGTGTACAAATGATTCGATAAAGTCAGTGGCACTGGTATCTGGCAGCGTTATTTCGAAAAACTATCTATCAGCATTTAACACCAGCACTGATAAATCTTTTGTGACAAGTCCCAACCAGCTTAACTTACTGTTAACCAAGCAGCGTGTTGACAGTGTTCTTATAATGGATTTTCAGCTAGCTGATGAACTCGCTGCAAACAAGGCGTTGAAAATTGAAGTAGTCGATGAAGAGCTCGATTATCATTATCTTGCACCACATAATGCCGAAATGAAAATGCCTCTAGTAGAAACCTTAAAAGAGATGAAGAAGGAGGGAGTTATCGACGCTTTGGCCAATAAGTTTGCTATTTCTCAATAAGCGCTTTTAGCTCAACAAAATAATCTCTCAACAACACAAGCAGACAACTTGCTACTTTCCTAACGGATAACCTAAAATACAGCTCGACTTTATCAATAATCATAAAAAGGCTCCTTCATGGCATTGCCAGATAAATTTATCTACTCAATGCACCGCGTATCGAAAGTGGTGCCTCCTAAAAGAACCATCTTAAAAGACATCAGTTTATCTTTCTTCCCTGGCGCTAAAATTGGCGTTCTTGGTTTGAACGGTGCTGGTAAGTCAACGTTACTTCGCATCATGGCAGGCGTTGATACTGAATTTGAAGGTGAAGCAAATGCCTTAGCTGGTACAAAAATAGGCTATCTTCCACAAGAACCTCAACTTGATGAAAACCAAACCGTTCGTGAAGCTGTGGAAGAAGCGTTTTCAGAAGTTAAAGACGCGCTTGCACGTTTAGATGCTGTTTATGCTGCTTATGCCGAAGAAGATGCTGACTTTGATGCATTAGCAAAAGAGCAAGGCGAACTAGAAGCAATTATTGCTGCAGGTGACGGACATAACTTGGACAACGCATTGGAAAAAGCTGCTGACGCCTTGCGTTTACCAGAATGGGACCAAAAGATTGGTGTGTTATCTGGTGGTGAGCGTCGTCGTGTTGCGCTTTGTCGTTTATTGTTATCTAAACCAGACATGCTACTACTTGATGAGCCAACCAACCACTTGGATGCAGAGTCTGTTGCGTGGTTAGAGCGCTTCTTACATGACTTCTCTGGTACTGTTGTGGCGATTACCCATGACCGTTACTTCTTAGACAATGTTGCAGGTTGGATTTTAGAACTCGACCGTGGTGAAGGTATTCCATGGGAAGGCAACTACTCTTCTTGGCTAGAGCAAAAAGACGCTCGTTTACAACAAGAAGCGAAAAGTGAAAAGTCTTTACAGAAAACCATCAAGCAAGAACTTGAGTGGGTGCGTCAAAACCCTAAAGCACGACAAGCAAAAAACAAAGCCCGTATGGCGCGCTTTGAAGAGCTTAGTAGTCAAGAAAACCAGAAGCGGAATGAAACTAACGAGTTGTACATTCCACCTGGGCCACGTTTGGGTGACAAAGTGTTAGACGTGAACAACTTAACCAAGTCTTTTGGCAACCGTGTCCTTATTGACGATTTAAGCTTTAGTATTCCAAAAGGCGCTATCGTCGGTATTATCGGTGCCAACGGTGCGGGTAAATCGACACTATTCAAGATGCTTTCGGGTGCAGAACAGCCAGACTCAGGTTCAGTTGAGGTTGGGGAAACGGTCAAACTGGCCAGTGTTGATCAGTTCCGTGACGACATGGACGACAAGAATACGGTGTACCAAGAAATATCTGAAGGTCACGACCTTATTCAAATAGGTGGCTATGAAATTAACTCGCGCGCATACTGTTCTCGCTTTAATTTTAAAGGCAACGACCAACAGAAATTTATCGGCGACCTGTCAGGTGGTGAGCGCAACCGTGTGCATTTAGCCAAGCTTGTGAAAACAGGCGGTAACTTGTTACTACTGGATGAGCCAACCAACGACCTTGACGTTGAGACATTGCGTGCGCTAGAAGAAGCCCTACTCGAATTTCCTGGCTGTGCCATGGTTATCTCGCATGATCGCTGGTTCCTTGACCGTATCGCCACTCACATCATTGATTACCGTGATGAAGGACAAGTGAACTTCTTCGAAGGTAACTTTACTGAATACGACGAATGGTTGAAGAAAACTTTAGGTCCTGAAGCGACCCAACCACATCGCATTAAGTATAAGAAAATTAATTAAAATTTTATTAATTAAAATTTTGAGAATTAAGGCACCTAGGGGTGCCTTTTTTGTCAACACAGGCTATGCTAAGAATTAACCAATGGCAAAACTTGTGGACACAATGGAAAATAGACGACAATTTACGCGCATTCTTTTTTCAATCAAGGCAATGCTTCATGTCGACGACGACACCTTTCCTGTATCCATTCATGATATCTCACTAAATGGTGCGCTAGTGACCTCACCAGAGACTGACCTAGTGCTTAAAGGGAAACTTGGCTCTCTAAATTTCACCCTAGCAGACAATGAATCAGAAGTTGAAATGCACGTTGCCGTTGTTCACCAAGAACCTGACACCATTGGCTTACAGTGTAATGCCATTGATATTGATAGCGTTACTCACCTTCGCCGCCTTGTAGAACTAAACCTTGGCGACGAAAACCAACTAGAAAAAGAACTTTCCCAACTTTCCAAAGCCCAATAACCAAAAACTCAATAATTTTCAGAGGGATCCTTATGCAGCATTTAGTCATTAGTTTTCTAGGTAAGGATAAACCAGGTCTTGTTGATCAATTATCCAACATCGTAAAAAAGCACAATGGTAACTGGCAAAACAGTAGTCTTCATCACTTAAGTGGTTCGTTCGCCGGTGTAATCGAAGTATCTGCGCAAGCTGATGACGCTGAAGCCATAAAAAGCGCGTTAAATGACTTTGCCGACCTTCAGGTATTGTTGCAAACTTCAACCGCTGAAGCGTCGTCAAACGAATCATCTATTACACTTGAACTTACTGCCAACGATAGAGGCGGTATCGTCCAAGACATTTCGTCGGTCGTACATCACCAAGGTGGCAACCTAATAAAATTAGTCAGTAAACAAGGCGCTGCACCCCATACAGGGCAAATGATGTTTCAAGCGAAAGCACAAATTGCCGTCGATGAAGTTAAAATTGACGCGCTAGTTGAAGCACTCGAGAATATTGCAGACGATTTAATGGTTGATATTAGTCGCTAACTCACCGTTTTTATGACACTTTTATGATGAGAGTCATACTAGTGTCATAATATGAATATAGTCTGAAGGTTTTCTGGAAAACTTCCTACGATAGATGAAAGACTCCCGTATATATTTCGATAAGGAACTTAGTTGGCTATCTTTTAATGAGCGGGTGCTACAAGAAGCACAAGACCCTAATGTACCGCTAATTGAACGTATTCGCTTTTTAGGTATCTACTCTTCAAACTTGGATGAATTTTTCCGTGTTCGTGTTGCTAATGTGCGACGCAAAATATTGTTAGCACAAGCGGATATAGAGGACACACAAGCAGATCATAGTGCCGACCAAGAGTTTCTAGACGAAATCATCGAAAAAGTCACTCGCCTCACAGACAAATTCCAACCTATCGCCAACCAAGCATTTAAAGAGCTGGCAGATAACAATATTGAGCTTTTGTTCAATGACGAAAAGTCAAAGGTCTTTAAGAAACAGCTCACTAAAAAACAAAAAAATTGGCTTCAGACCTTTTTCAATCATCAAGTTATTCGCCATATAACGCCTATTATAATCTCTTCAAATACCCACTTAGCCCGCTGTTTGGATGATGATGGTATTTATCTGCTAGTCGGATTAAAGCAAGCCGACGATGTACAACTTGCACTGATTGAAATTCCACGTGAAGAGGTTAACCGTTTCATTATTCTCCCTAAAGATAAAGGAGAAACAGTTCAGCGGGTACTAATGCTAGACGATATTGTTCACTACTTTTTAGATGATATCTTTAGCGGTATTTTTGAGTACGAAGATATAGATGCATATTCAGTTAAACTAACTCGTGATGCTGAGTATGATTTAAATGACGAACTAGACCAAAGCTTACTAGATAAAATGTCGCGAGGCTTAAAACAGCGACTGCATGCGGCTCCAGCTAGACTCGGCTACGACCGTCATATGCCGCAATACATGTTAAAGTTTTTGAAAAAAGCGTTAAAGGTAAGGGATGAAAACAACCTAGTACCCGGCGTTCGTTACCGCCATTTTAAAGACTTCATCAGTTTTCCTAACTTAGGCGATGAATCACTTGAAAAGCAAGAAATAGAAGCACTGGACTCGCAACGTTTTGTGCACTTCAACAATGCTTTTGATGCGATTTCAAACGGCGATGTATTGGTGTACTACCCTTATCATAAATTCCGTCATTTTACTGATTTCGTCCGCCAGGCTTCATATGACCCCGCTGTTACTCATATAAAAATAAATATTTACCGAGTTGCCAAGAAGTCAGAAATCATTCACTCACTGATAGAAGCAGTAAAAAACAGTAAGCAAGTGACCGTTGTAGTTGAGCTCAGAGCGCGCTTTGATGAAGAGGCTAACATCGGCTGGGCGAAGCGAATGAAGGACGCCGGCATTCATGTCGAATTTGGTATTGAATCATTAAAAGTGCATTCTAAACTATGCATTGTTACCCGCATTGAAAATGAAAAAGTGGTGAAGTACGCCCATATTGGTACAGGTAACTTTCACGAAAAAAATGCTCGTATTTACACCGACTTTTCTTTATTTACCAAGCACAAAGAAATAGCACAAGAAGTCGACAACGTATTTTCGTTTATCGCGCACAGTTACAAACGATTTAGGTTCAATCACTTAATTGTTTCACCACTCACTTCTCGTCGTAGACTCTATCAACTTGTCGACAATGAAATTGCTCTGGCGCAAGAAAACAAGGTTGGAGCTATTACCCTCAAAGTAAATAACCTAGTGGACAAGGGGCTCATCGACAGATTATATAAAGCCAGTGCAGCGGGCGTAAAAATACGCATGATAATCCGTGGCATGTGCTCGTTAGTGCCTGGTATTAGTGGCGTTAGTGATAACATTGACATTATTTCGATTGTAGACCAGTTCCTCGAGCACCCACGCGTGATGGTATTTAACAACGATGGCGACCAGCAGGTGTATATCAGCTCTGCTGACTGGATGGAGCGAAATATCGATCAACGAGTAGAAGTAGGTTGTCCTATTTACGATCCCGTGTTAAAAACCAGAATCATTGACGTGTTAAACCTTCAATTTCAAGATAATCAAAAAGCACGAATTATTAACGCCACGCAAGACAACACCTACGTCAAAGCTGGGAAGCAAGAACCCATTAGGTCGCAGATGGCGATATACGACTACCTGCTTGCCCAAGAAAAGTTAGATAAGAAAAACCTGAAAGCATTGGAATAAACTATGAGCATAGAGCCTACCCCAGAACAGCCCGTCAATACCTACCATATAGGCGCCCTGGATATAGGCTCTAATAGTTTTCACTTTGTATTTGCACGCGTCGTTAATGACAACTTACAAATATTACATTCAGAAAAATATCGGGTCCGCCTCGCTCAGGGCTTAGATGAAAACGACGTTCTTGATAACGACGCTATTGAACGAGGGCTAAAAGCACTAAGTGATATTGCCCCTCTCACAGAAAACCTCTCACCCATTAACTTTCGTGTCGTTGCAACGTATACATTAAGACAGGCTAAAAACGCTAAAGCTTTTATTAAAGCCGCTGAAAACGTATTTCCTTTTGAGATTGAAGTCGTTTCTGGGCACGAAGAAGCACGTTTGATTTACCAGGGCGTTGGTCATTATCTTCCGCCCGAAACACAGCGGTTGGTCATCGATATTGGTGGTGGAAGTACCGAATGCGTTATAGGCAAAAACCTCAAGACAAAACAGCTAACCAGTTTAAACATTGGCTGTGTCAGTTTTGCCCGCCAATATTTTCCCAGTGGCGACATCACAACAAAGGCATTTGATAATGCCATCATTCATGCAAAGCAAGAAATAGAGTCTCACATCAAGCGATTTAAAAAAGCCGGTTGGCAAGAAGCACTGGGCACTTCCGGCACCATGAAAGCTTTGTACAACCAGCTCAATCAATTGCGCGGTGAAGATAAGCCTTTTACCCTGAAAGAGTTACATCGACTTAAAGACAAGCTTATAAACTTTGGGCACGCTGACAATATCAAGCTTGATAACCTGAAAGAATCTAGACGTCCAATTATTGCCCCCGGCTTAGCTATAATTATTGGTATTGCTGAGATGCTAGATATTGATAGCTTGGGTTTTTGCGACTACTCCTTAAGAGAGGGTGTATTAAGCGAACAGTTTGAATCTATCACGGTCAAAGATATTCGTGACCGAACAGTTCAAAGTTTAGTGACCCGATTTAACGCGGATCAAAATCAAATTGAAACGGTAGAAAGCGTTGCGATGGACTTGCTTAATCAAGTCGGCGTAATGTGGCAGTTAGATAAAAAAGTTCACAAACAACTACTCGGGTGGGCTATCGCACTCCACGAGATTGGTTACGACATTAACCCGTCGGCTTACCATAAACACAGTAACTACATTATCTTAAATGCTGATATGCCAGGCTTTAACCTTGAACAGCACCATGCTCTAGCATGGCTGGTAGGCAATCAGCGTAAAAAAATACAAGCAGGAGAAGAGTTGCGTAACAACCAACTGAGTGAAGAGGACTTATGCCGCCTTTTAGCTATATTTCGACTTGCTATTTTACTCTGTCAGCAGCGTCAATTAACGGCACAAGCAGAGGTTAAGCTTGTCGCCAATGGAGATAACTTAACATTAAAGTTTAAAGATAGCTGGCTAGATGATAAACCACTTATTGCGGCAGATTTACAGCAAGAAACAAAACAATTAATTCCTTTTAATATTAAGCTCGCCTTTCAATAAGCTCTTTATACTAAAAACGTAAACACAAAAAAGGCCAGCATATGCTGGCCTTTTTTATCGATTAGAAATTAAAGTGATAAACCTAATTTCTTGAATTCTTTTTGAACAACCGAGTTAGGTAGTGGGATGTAACCATCTTTTTCAACAATCTTTTGACCCGATTGTGACATTACCATTTTTAAGAACTCAGCAGTCATTGGGTCTAACGGCTTGTTAGGGTGCTTGTTCACGTAAACGTATAGGTAACGAGACAGAGGGTATTTACCAGACACTGCATTGTCCATGTTAGCTTCAACGAAGTTGTCGCCTTTCTTAGCTAACGGAAGTGCACGTACGCCAGATGTTTTGTAACCGATACCTGAGTAACCAATACCGTTAAGTGATGCTGATACTGATTGTACAACTGATGCTGAACCTGGTTGCTCGTTTACAGTGTTCTTGAAGTCACCCTTACAAAGGCCTTTCTTCTTGAAGTAACCGTAAGTGCCAGATACTGAGTTACGACCGTACAATTGGATATCTTTGTTTGACCACTCGCCAGCTAGACCTAAGTCACCCCAACGGTCAGCATCTTCTGCAGCACCACATTTGCGGTTGCTAGAGAAGATAGCATCGATTTGGTCGATACGTAATCCTTCGATTGGGTTGTCTTTGTGAACGAATACCGCTAATGCGTCAATTGCAACACGAACAGCTGTAGGCTTGTAACCGTAACGCTTTTCGAATGACTCGATTTCACGTGATTTCATTTTACGGCTCATTGGACCTAAGTTTGAAGTTGCTTCTGTCAACGCAGGTGGAGCAGTAGAAGAACCAGCAGCTTGAATTTGAATGTTTACGTTAGGGTAAGTACGTTTAAATTCTTCTGCCCAGAATGTCATCATGTTAGCTAATGTATCTGAACCTACAGAAGATAAGTTACCAGAGATACCGCTTGTTTTTTGGTATACAGGTAAATCTTTGTCGATAGCAGCTGCAGAAAAACTAACTAAGCTTGCTAAACCAATTGCGCTTAATGCACGTTTGAAACTCATAATAATCTCCAATGAGCGTATATTTATGTTAAACAGCAAAGCTGCTTGAGCACCCTTTTCAAGTATGACTCAAACGGCTTATGTGTAAGATTTGTGACTACTATATAAAGCAATTGTGACGATTATATTTCCACTTTATTACACTTATATTACAGCCAGACATATTACGAAAATAGAGTAGATGAAGAAAAAAACGAAGTGAGCACGCTAGGTCAAGTACCTTAACGTGCTGTTATATAGAGGTTTTACAATTCCACAACAGAACTTTCGGCAAAAACAATCGAAAATTCACTCCCCTTGCGCCACTCACTGCTGATAATGAGTTCGGCATTATGATGATGCAGGACATGTTTCACTATCGCTAAACCCAAGCCAGATCCTCCAGTATTGCGAGAACGTGATTTGTCGACGCGATAGAAACGCTCAGTTAGACGATTAACATCTTCCGGGCGAATACCTGGTCCGTTATCTTTCACTGTGAATTTCGCTTTATTACCAAAGCGTTGCCAACTTATCGTAATCTTACCGTTGGCTTGCGTGTAGGCAACAGCGTTCGAAATCAGATTTGCAAAAGCACTTTTAATTTCTGTATCAACACCCAATACACCAACTCTGTCATCAAAATCAGCGGTTATTTCATGGTGTTTTTCTTGATTGAGCCAGTGGGCATCTTTCATCAACTGATTCAGCATATCAGGCACAACAAGCACTTGCTTGGTTTCATCTTCCGTATTGACTTCAACACGAGAGAGCACTAGCAATTGCTCAACCAAGCGATCCATACGCGTTACTTGGTTTTCGATAGTATTAAAAGCTTGTTGCCAGTGGGCATCAAACTCTCCATCTGTTGCCTGTATCATTTCTACGTAACCGCGAACCACTGTAAGTGGCGTTTTCAATTCATGTGATACATTAGCCACAAAATCCCTGCGCATCTCTTCGACACGGTGTACTTTAGATACATCGCGTGCGAGCAACAGAATATGTTCTTGTCCATAATCCATGAAACGCAGTTCAAGCTGAATTTCAGCGTTTACGGGGCTGGCAAGCATACAAGGTAACTCAAATTTTGCCTTCTCTAGGTATTCTGCAAACTCTGGAGCACGTAACAAATTGTCTATACGTTGTCCCTGATCACTGGGCCAGCGAACGCCTAGCAAACGTGCGGCACGCTTGTTCGCCCATTGAATCGTTAGGTCCTGGCCCATGACGATCCCTGCATCAGGAATGGCTTCCGCACCATCTCTAAAACGTCTCAAACGCTCGTTAAGGCGTTTTTGCTTACGACGATATTTACGAACTAGTCGATCTAGGCCGTCAAATAAGCGACCCCAAGTCCCTTGAGCGTCTGGTGGTGAGATAGACTTTGTCTTCCAAAGCCAAGTTGATAGCAAAAAGATATGCTTGTATTGATATGCAATGATAGCCAAAGCAGCTAGCAGCATTACTAACAAAATGTGCCCTACTAGGAAACCTAATAGAGCACTTATTGAGAAAATCAGGATCAGTCGAGAGACTACTTGACGGATCGAAAGTCTAAATGGCATACAGCTAATTAATTACCTTTCCAGAAAAACGGTAGCCGGCTCCTCGGACAGTCTGGATGAAATCATCATGACCGTGGCCAGAGATTGCTTTGCGTAAGCGACGAATATGTACATCTACAGTGCGGTCTTCAACGTATACATTTGTACCCCAAACGTTATCTAGCAGCTGCTCGCGAGAGTATACACGCTCAGTGTGTGTCATGAAAAAGTGCAATAAACGAAACTCGGTTGGGCCAAGGTCTAAGTCTTCGTTGTTGATCGTAACACGGTGTGCAACAGGATCTAACTTCATACCATGGAACTCAATCGCTTCTTCGAGCGCAGTAGGCGATACTCGACGAATAACTGCCTTGATACGTGCTATTAGCTCTTTCGGCGAGAAAGGCTTAGTCACGTAATCGTCTACACCCGCATCAAAACCTTTCACCTTGTCTTCTTCGTCTGCTCGCGCAGTTAACATGATGATAGGAATATTACGTGTATATTCATTTTGCTTCAAAGTTTTTGCTAGCTTCACACCAGTGCCGCCAGGCAACATCCAATCCAGAAGAATCAGGTCAGGGTATGGCTCTTCGACTTTACTCATCGCTTGATCGATATCTTGTGCTTCAATAGCATTAAAACCATTTTGCTCAAGCACAAATGTGATCATTTCCCTGATTGGTGCTTCGTCCTCAACTACTAATATTTGTCTGTTCATTCAAAATGTACCTGAATTAACCTAATTAACCCTTGTGATTAAGAACATTGTGATAAACTTTGATTACACTTTTATGACATCAAAAGCATTAAATGAAATGATTATGTAATATCGAAAATTACGCAAGAAAAAAGCCGCTTAAAGCGACTTTTTTATTTTAACTTAAAATAGGTTCGAATTAGAACTTGTATTCAATACCTACCGCTGCGTAGTCTTCATCTGCACCGCTGTCCATGTCGAACGTCGTGTAGAAAGCAAACAACTTAGTGCTTTTAGCTAGCTTGTAGTCAGCACCTAAAGTGAAACCACTCTTGTCATCACCGCCATCCGTATCTGCTGTTTGAAGTTGACCTTTTAATGACAACTCTTTTGTTAGGCCATATTTTGCAGAAACTAGGAAACCATCAGTTTCAGCACCGCCATCAACAGGTTCTTGGTTGTGTACAATTGCACCTAGTGTGAAACCTGCAACTTTACCAGATACAGTAGCACGCATTGTGTCATAACCTTTTACTTCTGAGTCTACAGCTACAGAAGCGAATAGTTTAGATTTTTTAAGGCCTGGGTCACCGTAGAATACAGCTGCTGAGATACCGTCTTCAGCGTCAACACTGTCTTCTGCAATGTACGTTAAACCAAGTTGGAAACCTGAGAATTTTGGTGATTTGTATGTCAAGCTGTCTGACATACGGTTTTCACCTTTCCAAAGGTTTTTGATGTCGCCGTTAAGGTCGTTAAATTGGTCAACTTTACCTTGAGACTGCTTCAATACTGTATCGTTTTTACCGATAAGTACTTCACCGAAGTTACCTTTTAGACCTACATACTGGTTACGATCATCAATGTTGTCATCGCTATCACCATCCATGTCTACTTGGAATTCAGCCTTGTAAACCACTGAAAGGCCGTTACCTAGATCGTGAGTACCTTTTAAACCGATGCGTGACGCGTTGCTTTTAATTTCTGTGAAAGAGCCGTCACCTTCATCTGAGCTTTGCAACGTTAAGTTAGCTTTACCGTATACATCTACAGTAGCTGCCGATGCAGCAAATGAAGAGGCTGATAGAACCGCTAATGCGATTGCTTGCTTAGTGAATTTCATAATTATACCTTTCAAGTCATGAGGTCATGTAATTGCCGCGCATTGTGACAACCCTTTATGACACTTTTATTACACTGTGTACTTTTTTTTAAGGTTTAGTTACTTTTTGATGTAACTTTTATGTAACTCTTGTTTCATTATTGCTACAAAATAATGACAACTTAACACTGTAAGTCACTATTTATACGACTAAATATAGTAAAAAATGTAGGTTTCGCCGCTTTGCTAGTGTGAAAACAGCAAGTTAGCTAATAAAAAGTCTGTTAAGCTGAAGCAAAATGTCTAAAATCAATAAGCAAGGTTTCAAATTCAAGGGCAGTAAATGAAAGTTACCAGTATTTCTCGCAAGCTATTGTCACGTGTACTCTCGCTCTACTTCTTATTGACGCTTATCGTTACTGGCGTGCAAATTTTTGCAGAATACTTTAATGCTAAAAGCCATATTAACAGCGAACTACTTACCCTAGAACAAACCTTTAGTGGCAGTCTGACCCGAGCGGTATGGGAATTAAATACCCAACAAGCGATTGATATTGCCAACGGACTGGTCGCCATTCCAATGATTAAAGGCATAAAAGTCACGGATGAAAACAACCAAGTCATCACACAGCTTGGTGAAATCGGTGATGACCTGTCTTTCGACTATCAACAAGCTTCTGAAAACAGCAACACCACAAATATGAATGCGATTTCGGGCCGATTATTCGGCCACACATTCCCACTAATATTTGAGTTTTCAGGGCGAACGACTAAGGTCGGCACGGTTACCCTACTGTCGAGTAACGAAGTTATTTTCGACCGTATAGAAGTGGGCCTGTATTTCCTTATAGGCAATGCAATGGTGAAAACAGCTGCCCTAGTATTTCTGTTCTCACTAGCCTTCAACAAATTACTAACTACGCCACTGAACGAGTTGACTGACCAAATAAACCAACTCGACTTGGAAGACCCAGAAGCATCTAAATTACATACCATGAGCTTCGAGAAGAATGAGTTAAATGTGTTAGAGGACGCCTACAACAACCTCATTGACGAGCTTGTGCAATTCAAAGAAAAGCTTGCCTTTGCTCAAGGGGAACTCGTTAATGCCAATCAGCGTTTAGACGAGCAGAACTTACTGTTAGAGCAAGAAGTAGCTAAGAAAACATCATCACTGAGCACCACTATGTTGAAAATGGAAATGCAACAACGTGAACTACTTCAGCAACAAGACAAGTTAACGGATGAAAACAATCGTCGCCGCCAAACAGAGTTAACATTAACGCAAACCAACAGAGACTTAAAAGAGTCAGTCTTAGAGTTAAACAAGGCACAAGAGCGCTTATTGGATGCCGAAAAAATGGCGGTACTTGGTAATTTGTCGGCAGAGGTTTCTCACGAAATTAACACACCGATAGGTGTAAGCATAACCTCGACAAGTTATTTGGCCGATTTACTCGGTAAGATCAAGCAAGATGTTGAACAGCAATCAATCACAAAACGCGGTATGGAAGAGTTCATCAAAAATGCGAATCAAAGTGTTGAGTTGCTCATGAACAACTTATCACGGGCGTCTGAGCTAATTTCAAGTTATAAGCAAGTGGCTGTCGACCAAACCAGTGACAAAATTCGCCAAATCAATCTTGCAAAATATGTCGATGAGATAATCCAATCGCTGCACCCTAAGCTCAAGAAAACTAGTCACAGTGTCAAAGTAAATTGTCCCGACAATATAGATGTGCACGTTCATGCTGGTGCTATCGCTCAGATTATCACGAATTTAATCATTAACTCGATAATCCACGGTTTTGAGAATATGAATCGCGGCGAAATTAGAATCGATATCAGTTATCAAAACGACATGGTTCGCTTACGCTATCATGACAACGGTAAAGGTGTGCCAAAGGATGCCTTACCTAAGTTGTTTGATCCGTTTTATACCACCAAAGCATCTGACGGCGGTTCAGGTCTTGGAACACATATTATCCACTCCCTAGTCACCGACACCTTGGGCGGCAAAATTGATGTTATAAGTGATGTTGGCCAAGGCATTACTTTCGATATCGAATTTGCCAATATGCGATAAATTGCCTAAGTATTTAACGCACTTTTGCGACTCATCAGTTAACGGATGATCCTCAGATCTATTTAAGGTATGATGCCGTCCGTTAAAAAATTCTCTCCGTAAAAAGGAACGCATTCATGTGGTTTAAAAACCTATACTTCTTTGCTTTCACTCGTCCATTTGAGTGGTCTGAGCAAGACTTAGAAAAACACTTAGGTGAGCATCCTTACACGCCTTGTAAATCAACAGAGCAGTCTCACTTTGGTTGGGTGAATGCATTAGGCAAGCACGGCAATACCTTAGTGCACGCTGCAAACGGAAACTTCCTTCTTTGTGCACGTAAAGAAGAGAAAATGTTACCTGCACCGGTCATTAAAGAAATGCTTGAAGAACGCTGTGCGAAGTTAGAAGAAGAACACGGCCGTAGCGCAACAAAGAAAGAAAAAGAACAATTCAAAGAAGATATTACGTTTGAATTATTACCTCGCGCGTTTAGCCGCATTAATGACACCCATGGCTATATATCGCCTGCTCACAACTTGATTGTGATCAACTCAAGCTCTCGAGGTAAAGCAGAAGATTTTCTCGCACTGCTTCGTAAAGTTCTTGGCACCTTGCCTGTGACAAGTTTTAGCCCTGATCAAGCACCAGATGAAATCATGACTGATTGGATCACCGAGCAAAACTTAGGTGATAACTTCCAACTAGGTATGGAAGCAGAATTTAATGCATTAGGTGATGACGGAGCAGTCATTCGCGTTAAAAACCAAGACCTTACTAGTGAAGAAATTAAAAACCACATCGATAATGAGAAGTTCGCCGTTAAGATTGCATTAGAGTGGGATGACGCGATGTCATGTATCTTATGTGATGATTTAGCCGTGAAAAAATTAAAGTTCTTTGATGTATTGCACGAGCAAAACGACGATATCGATAAAGACGATATTATCGCTCGTCTCGATGCAGACTTTGCATTGATGGCAGGTGAAACAAACCGCTTTATTGTTGATTTGTTAGCGCAGTTCTCTTTAAAGACGACAGATTATCTTGATGAAGATAGCAAGTAATATTGCTGAACCATCCAATAAAAAAGGCGCTACAGCGCCTTTTTTATTAGGTGAACATTTAGCATTTAGCTAAACATCGATCTTGCACCCTCGTACATTTCTTTGAATTCATCCGAATCCATAAAGTTTTCATCCGGCAAAATGTCTTTCGCTACAAAGCTCCGTAAAAGTGCTTCTTGTGTCGACGGATTTTTAAATACGCCATGGTAAATAGCACCCGCACGAATAAAGTCTAGGTAATGCGCTTCAGACGGCAATATTGTCAGGTCACTCCAACTTTCTACTAGTACAGTAAACTCTTCAGAAAATCCCCATGCTTTAGTCACTTCTGCACCTACTTTACTACCAAGTTTGATAATAGCCTGTTGCAAAAAGGTCGGGTTTGCAAAGACGTCTTGATGCTTTTCCGCCTCTGTTAAAATAGGTAGCACACCAATGTTGTGAATCAGGGCAGCTAAAGTCAATGTGTCTAGTGTTAGTGATGTATGTTTATGCTCTTTTGTAAAAAAGGTCATCAAAGCAATTGCTACCGATGCAACGTCAACTGTCTTTTCCCAAGACTTTTTCAAGTACATGGCGACAATATCATTTTCCGACACAAACACCTGCTCAATTGCCATTGCGGTTGCGATACTTTTAATTTGGCGTAAGCCTATCCTAGTCACAGCTTGGTTCACTGTCTCAACTTTCACAGAGCGGCCCATTACCGCACTATTTGCCACTTTCAACATACCCAGTGACAACGCTGGATCCTGCGCAATGATGTCACTCATTTGATTCAAATTAATCTCGGGATCGTCAGCCGCTTCTCGAACTTTTAAAGCAATTTCAGGTAAGGTAGGTAAAACCAGTGCATCTTGTTTTATTTTTTCAACAAGTATGGTGTAAAGCGCGTTCTCTGTTGACATATAGTATCCTTGTTGCTCGCAGGCTTAATTAAAAGTTAGCACAAAAACAATTCGATAAGCTAATAATTTTCAAGCGTTATTTTCAAAATAGTTGAGAAGTGTTACAGCTCAACTATTTCAAGCGCTGTAACAAGTTTGATTCAAATCAAGCAAAGCGCAAATAACGTGAATATTGATTGCCCTAACCTCTCTGCTGCCTAAAATATACACATTTTTAGAAAGTGGTAATTTAAGATGTTTACACCCGAGCTGCTCTCACCTGCTGGTAGTTTAAAAAATATGCGTTATGCCTTCGCTTATGGCGCAGATGCTGTCTACGCCGGGCAACCAAGATATTCTTTGCGCGTGCGCAACAATGAGTTCAGTTTGGACAACCTTGCTCTAGGCATCAATGAAGCCCATGAGCTTGGAAAGCAATTCTACGTCGTTAATAACATTGCGCCACACAACAGTAAGCTCAAGACCTTCATCAAAGACTTATCGCCCGTAGTTGATATGAACCCAGATGCACTGATCATGTCAGATCCAGGGCTTATTATGATGGCCAAAGATGCGTTTCCTGACATGCCAATTCACCTTTCAGTGCAAGCGAACGCCGTTAACTGGGCAACTGTAAAGTTCTGGGAGCGTCAAGGTATTGAACGTGTCATTCTCTCTCGCGAACTTTCGTTGGATGAAATAGAGGAAATTCGTCAGCAATGCCCAGATATTGAACTTGAAGTATTTGTGCATGGCGCACTCTGTATGGCTTATTCAGGCAGGTGTTTACTGTCTGGTTACATGAACAAACGTGATCCAAACCAAGGTACATGCACTAACGCATGCCGCTGGAACTATAACGTCCACCCTGCACAACAAACTGACTCTGGTGATGTTGTCGCTCTCCACCCACAAACTTTCGATCCCAAGATTGGAAATGATTTCGAAGATGTTGTGCTCATTCAGGAGCAACATAATGACGGAGAGTACATGCCTGCGTTCGAAGATGAGCATGGTACCTACATTATGAATTCTAAAGATCTGCGTGCTGTCGAACATGTTGAAAGACTAGTCAATATGGGTGTGCACTCTTTGAAAATTGAAGGCCGCACAAAATCGTTTTATTACTGCGCTAGAACGGCTCGCGTTTACCACCAAGCCATTCAGGATGCTGTGGCAGGCAAGCGCTTTAATCAGGGTCTAAATAGAGAGTTAGAGCATCTTGCCCATAGAGGCTATACGGAGGGCTTTTTGCAGCGTCACCGCCACGGTGATACGCAAAATTACGACTACGGCTATTCGAAAAGTGACAGTCAGCAATTTGTTGGCGAGGTCATTGGACGAAACGAAGAAAATGGCCTTATCGAAATCGATGTACGCAATAAATTTCTTGTCGGTGACGAACTTGAGTTAATGACACCAAGTGGCTGTCAGTCATTCACTCTTACGCATATGGAATCCCCAAAAGGGGAATTAATAAAAGATGCCAAAGGTTCGGGGCACAAAGTAAACGTATCTCTCGATACAAAACTTGATCTGAACTTCGGTATTTTAATGCGCAACCTAGAGCCAGGTGAGACGACTCGTCACCCTTTCAATCAAAATCAAGCAAATGTTTAAGGAGAACTTAGCATGGCGCTGTTAATTGAAGACGACTGTATCAATTGTGATATGTGTGAACCTGAGTGCCCTAACGAAGCAATATCACTAGGCCAAGAGATATATGAAATTGATACGGAGCGCTGTACCGAATGCTTGGGCCATTATGATGAGCCTACATGCGTAAAAGTGTGTCCAATTGATTGCATTATTCCTGACCCTAACCATCAGGAAAATGAGGAGTCATTGCTGCGAAAATTTACCTTACTGTACCAAGCGTAAACTCAGACTCACTAATTTAAAAATAATAGCGATAGCCAAATTGCAGCTGTCGCTCTATTAATGACTCAGGTTGGTTAACGTATAGGCGTGCAGGCCTTTGAGAGTCTATCCAATTATATTCCGCTAAGAAGAAGCTCTTTCGACTCAATTGATAACGGTAAGCTGCTGAAATTGCATCCCCCTCTTCAACATTGTTGTCACCCCACGTAGTATCCAAATCATCTACTGAAAAGTGCTCCACACGCAACGCAAGGTGATGTGACGACCAAAAGTGCCTCAACATGACAAAGGTATTGTCATAATCATTATTAACCACAGCGTTACCTTGTGGCGATGTCATATAAGTACTACCGGCCATATGCTGAGCCATCAACTCCCACTGTTTGGCAAACTTATATTTGAGTGCTAAGTGTGTAAACTCCGTGGTCCACGTATACTGCCCTCTCTTTACAATCCCTTCTTGTGCGTGATTGTCGTAATAGCCAGCACTAATTCTAAGGTTTTGTTTGAATTTATAAGTGCCAGAAAGGTGTATACCCCATCGATCATCCAACTCACGAAAAGGATCTGATTCAGCTGCTTGCACGGCTAATTCACCACGGCGTGCGGGAAAGTACTGCACTTTGAGCTTTTCGTGTAATAACGTTTGTCGACTACCGATAGTCCAACCATGCCATGCCAGCATAGCTCCTGCAGGATCATTATTTTGAAAGGCAGATACATCAATGGACCAAGAATGATCCGATTGAGAAAACTTACCGAGCTTTTCAACACTCAGCAGCACACCAGTGTTTCTGAGCTCTTCTCCAATCCAGTTATTTATGCTACTCGAAGTCAACGTGTAAGGAGTAGACCAGGCTGTTGCGACATTTTCGATGCTGACTTGAGGATAAAAAACACCGAGTTTTGATTTTAAACGCCAGCCCTGCTCTGAGGGCAAGCCTTTGTATGAAAAGTATGCTTCGGTGAACCCTATTGCATTATTGCCTCTGTCCGCGAAGGCATTGCTAACCAGCGTCAACGACCAGTTATTTTCCCAATCAATGTGACCTTGTAAGCCAAGTTGACCAAGTGCCAAACCGTTACCATTATCATAGCGAAATTTGCCGTAGTCGCCTTTTAAGTAACTATCAGATTCAGCATCACTATCGACATGATACGCTCTAATATCAATTAGCCCTTTAACCGATATGTCTGTCGCTTGGGCGCTTCCTATGTTCGCTAATACGCCCAGCGCAAAAAGCGGTAGCAGATATTTTTGCATTTAATTTTTCGTTCTGCGAATGTCATAAGGGTTATTCTCAATCCATTGGTCGAATACGTCTGCAGGTAATGGTTTACTGATGAAATACCCTTGGGCAAGTTGGCACCCCTGCGCTTTAAGCCATAACAACGCAGTTTCATCTTCAATGCCTTCTGCCACTACAGAAAGCTCCATATTATGTGCAAGCTCTAGAGTTGACCGCACTATTATCTTATCGCTTTCATCCGTAGACAAATGTTGGACAAATGAGCGATCTATTTTTAACTCATGAACCGGCAACTGCTTTAACTGTGCAAGTGACGAATACCCTGTACCGTAGTCATCAATTGACAGTTTAAATCCATGTTCACGCAGGTAACAAAGAATTGCAGTGGCGTGCTCGGGGTCCTCTACAACAGCATCTTCTGTTACTTCTAGCGTAATCGCATTGTCACTGAGCTCATGCTCTTTTTTCAACGCAATCACAAAGTCAGGATAAGACTTATCCATGATGTTCGCGGCTGAGATATTGATAGCAATATTAATATCAATTCCCATAGCCTGCCATTTCAAATACTGGTTAATCGCAGCCTTTGTTACCCAGCGTGTTAAGGCATCCATTTGACCTGTTTTCTCAGCAATACTAATGAATGCATCTGGAGGTATAAGCCCTTTTTCTGGGTGTTGCCATCTAACCAGTGCTTCCACATGACTGATTGTCATATCAGAAAGAGACAATTTGGGCTGATAAAAGAGGGTTAGCTGATCTTGCTCAATCGCTTGCTTCAAACTATTTGTCAGTAGCAAGCGCTCTACGGCATTTTGGTCAAACTGCGGATCATATATTTGAAATATCTTTTTATCTTTAATCGCATGCTGAAGCGCCACATTCGACTTTTGCAAAATTTCTGATTCATTGCCGCCGTTATGGAACTTAGAAATAGCGATACCTGCGCAGAATTGAAGGTGCAAACTGACATTTTCAAACTGGCATTTGATATTAAGTGCTTCTAATAGTTTGCTAACCAGTGGTTCAACCTCTTGATCTTGTGCAAGCAAGACAAAATGCTCCCCCCCAAGATGAAAAACTGAAAGATTAAACTGTGTTTTGACAATACGGTTGGCAACCTCATTAACTACCTCATCCCCTATCTGATAGCCTAGGGTGTCGTTAATATCATCGGCACTCAGATAGCAAAGCTGAATAACGACAAAGTTTTCACCGGCTTGTTTGCGTTTTGCAACCGCTTTAATCAGAGAATTACGGTTCGGTAGGTGCGTCAGCGGATCATGGAATGCTTGAAAGCTGATAGTTTCTTCTCGGGAAACAATCGCCTTAGTCATGTGATTGAACTCATCAGACAATTGTTTAAGCTCTTTACTGCCATCAACTTCTACGTCTTTGTCGTAGTTTCCTTGAGTAATAAGTTTAACTTGGCTAATGAGTTGTTTTATCGGTGTTGTAATGCCTCGCGCAATAGCAAATGCACCAATGCCAGAAAGGATAACCGTCAATGCAATCAATACAATTAAACGCGGCCATTCAACACCAACCGTCTCGAGTAAGTCGGCTTTTGACTTGAATAATACGGCTGACATCGGCGAGCCATTCAATTGCCCAATAGACACCTTTTCAACCACATAGGTTTGCTCGGTGTTCGCTAGCACAACGTCGATAGAAAGTTCGCCTGTATCCACATTGTCATATTCGCTATTGGCAATGGGGACAATTGCAGCTGATTTATTGAGTAGTTCATCACGCTGTTCAGGAACTTGCTCGACACTGTGTTCAACAATAAATGCGACATTTACGTCCGTTAGGTTGGCAAGTTCATCTGCCAACGCTTTGTTAATCAAATACCCGAAGCCAATCCAACCTATCGTGCGGCCACCGCTTTTAATCGGCGCCATACTCAACTGGTAGATTTCATCGTTAAGTTCAATCAACCGAGCAGATGCTTCTTCAAACAACGAACTGTCTTGCTCAAATGGTTGCCCCTGCCCTTTGCCTATTCGTACTTTTGTTTTGCCATCGTCAGTCTGGTAAGTCACTAACTGAGCAAAAACAAGGCCTTGGTTATCCACCGCCATCGCCAAGTCACTATTGATGCGCTTGCGATGATTATTCAACGCTACCAAAAAGCTCTTGTTGTCTTCATGTAAAACAGACTTGAGACCATAGTCTTTAGCCGCAGTTTCTGCGAAGGCAGATAGGTAATAGCGTCTATTACTAAACTGTGTATCAAATACGTTGCTTGCGTTAACAATACTGTTGTTTAATTGGGTACTTTCTAGTTGCTTACTTGCGCGAAATGTAGAGAAAAAGGAAACAAGCTGAACACCCAGTAACAAAAACAGAAATAATATCAGTATCTTGCTTTGTAAGCTGCGTACTTTAAAAAATGACATCCGTTATTCGTACTCTTCTAAAAACTCAAATTCGTCTTGATTTTCTTGTTTAGGGATTGGCTTTAATGTTGCCGTTAACGCTATTTGGTATAGCGCTCTAGTCGACTGATTATCAATACTCACTTCGGTGGTTTGTCTATTATTGTTGGTGCTTAATTGCGGGTGCCAAACTGTCACCTCGTGCATACCACTGGACACTATATCAAAAGTCACCTGCCCAGCTTCATCCGTTTTGCCGAAATAGGGTGTGTCAACCACAAGTGCATAGCCACTCATCCAATCATGAATGTTACACCCCATTGCGACTTCTTCGGCTTCATGCATTGGCGCCGTTACTTTATTAGTACCTGCTTTTAGCTTGAATTCAAAACGATTTTTTCCAGAAACGGAATAAATATGATGTGTTATGTCGTCATGGTTAGTGAACTGAATACGTTGCCCTCGCTGCATAACGGTTAAATAGGGGGCAAACTTTTTATCTTTCTGATCAATAACCAAAGCCTGTTCGTTAGCCGGTAATTCAGCTATGCCTGACTTGGGTGTTATGTAGACAACCATGTTTTCTACAGGCTGCCCATCAACACCAATTACTTGAGCTATAAAATCAGCGGCTACCACTGGAAGCGCAGCAAAGCAGCTTGCCGCATACCAAATACATCTCTTCAAACTACTACCCACCTCATAACGAACCTAAGAAGGTTCAAACACTTACCATATATGTTATTAATTTAACCTTAGGCTTAATAAGAGCGGGTCAGCAAGAAAAAACTTACAAAAGATTGAAGCGTGTGGCTCTTGTTTTTCTTTCATAAACAAAAAAGGAGCTATTAAGCTCCTTCTTATCACAACCGATTTGACTAGTGATTCTCAGATACCATATTGACCGTGTATTTAGGAATCTCGACAACCAAATCTTCGTCTTGAATGATGGCTTGGCAACCCAAGCGTGACTCTGGTTCAAGACCCCAGGCTTTATCAAGCATGTCATCTTCAAGCTCATCACTCTCTTCCATTGAATCGAACCCTTCACGGATGATCATATGGCAAGTTGTACACGCGCACACTTTTTCACACGCATGTTCAACGCCAATACCGTTTTTTAGCGCAACATCTAATACGCTTTCACCTTTTTCGGCTTCAACCACTGCACCATCTGGGCATAGTTCTTCATTCGGTAGGAAAATAATTTGTGGCATGGATACTAAACCTCGTCTACTGATTGGCCGGACAATGCATGCTTGATTGAAGAGTCCATTCGGCGCTCTGCAAATTTAGCCGTCACATGGTTAACCACATCAATTTGTTTCTCAATATCGTCAGTCGCATTTGTCTGACTCACATTAGCCAAGGTGGCTAACGCTGCGTTAATGTCTTCAATTTCTTGTGCAGATAATAACTCACTATCGGCATTTAGTGCAGCTTGAACAGCTTCTATAACTCGAGATGCCTCAACCTGCTGCTCTTTCAGCATTCTTGCTTCAATATCACTTTTAGCGTTAGTCATCGACGATTTGATCATTTCCGCTATTTGCGACTCTTCCAATCCAAATGAAGGCTTAACTTGAATACTTGCCTCTACACCCGTCGACTTCTCCATTGCTGATACTTGCAACAGGCCATCTGCGTCTACTTTAAACGTTACACGAATATGTGCCGCGCCAGCTGCCATAGGAGGAATATCACGAAGTTCAAAGCGCGCTAGTGAACGACAATCGTCAACTAACTCACGTTCACCTTGTAAGACGTGCACGGCCATTGCCGTTTGACCATCTTTAAAGGTTGTAAATTCTTGTGCTTTAGCAACCGGTATAGTGGTATTTCGTGGAATTACTTTTTCCACCAAGCCACCCATAGTTTCTAATCCTAAAGATAGCGGTATCACATCCAACAGCAATACATCACTGTCAGGCTTGTTACCAGCTAATATATCAGCCTGAATAGAAGCGCCTACAGCAACCACTTTATCAGGATCGATAGAGGTTAACGGGTTTTGCTTGAAAAACTTCTCCACTTCAGTGCGCACTAGAGGAACACGAGTAGAGCCCCCCACCATCACAACTTCAATCACTTCATCCGTTGTCACTTGTGCATCTTTTAATGACCGACGACAAGCGCGAAGGGTTTGCGCAACCAGTTTGCTGATAAGACTGTCAAATTGCTCACGAGTAACATTGTGCTGCCACCTATCACCACTGGGTAGTTCTAGTGAAACTTCAAAGTCAGAACTTTCTGACAATGCTTCTTTTGCATCGCAAGCGACTTGCGACAATTGGCGCTCAAGCGACGCAGATAATGGTCGCTCAAGCTTAGCTTGTTCGACTAGATAATCCACAAGCGCTAAATCAAAGTCGTCACCACCAAGCGCTGAATCACCGCCCGTAGCTAACACCTCGAAAACACCTTTATTTAAACGCAATATCGAGATATCGAACGTACCACCGCCTAGATCGTAAACGGCAATAACACCCTCTTTACCCGAATCTAAGCCATAAGCCACAGCTGCTGCCGTTGGCTCATTTAAAAGTCGCAATACATTTAATCCGGCCAAAGTCGCTGCGTCTTTCGTGCTTTGACGTTGAGCGTCATCGAAATATGCAGGCACCGTAATAACTGCACCAACTAGCTCTCCACCCAAAGCTTGCTCCGCTCGGGCTTTTAATGAGCTAAGTACTTCACTTGATACTTGAACAGGGTTAATCGTGCCGGCACGTGTGATCAACTCAGGGTGATTTTCATCGCCACCAAATTGGTAAGGAAGTGCAGGATATTTTGCTTGGATGTCAGCTAGAGAACGACCAATTAATCGCTTCGCCGAAACAATGGTATTTTCAGGATCAGTTACCGCATGCTGTTTGGCTTCATAACCAACCAGCGTACCACCAGTTTGGTAGCTTACTATCGACGGAAGAATATCTCGCCCTTGCTCGTCATTCAGTGTTTTCGCTTCACCGCTTTGGACACTTGCAACTAGAGAATTGGTTGTCCCTAAATCAATACCTACTGCTAGTCGATGTTCATGAGGAACCGTACTTTGTCCCGGTTCGGCAATTTGTAGTAAAGCCATGCGTAACTCTTTTTATTTGAATTGCTGATACATACTATGTATCTAAGACTACTCAATTCATAAGTTTATCAAGTAGACAATAATGTTTAGTTGTCGAACAAAAGATCTTCTAGACGATCCAATTCAACATGCAGCTTTTGGTAGAACTTAAGTTTACGTAAATTTTCTACGGCCTGAACGTTTGATGTCTCTGTATTTTCAGCAATCTGTACTTGCATCGATTTAAACAAGCCTTCAAACTCGCTTTCTAATACCTGACTAGCCTCGAATACGGCCCCATCAATATCACTCGCAAATTTCACTTCAGCAAGCATTTCACGGAGTTCCATTTGACGCATGAGGAAGGCATTGTCTTGAAATGACGCTTGCTCATTTGGCATTTCCACACCACGCTGCGTCAACATGTATTCAGCACGACGTAGTGGGTTTTTCAATGTTTGGAATGCGTCGTTAATCATCGACGATTTTTGCACAGCAATGCGCTGCTCTTGCGCAGATGCATGAGCATAGCGATCTGGGTGGACACTGCGTTGAAGCTTTTGATAGACCTGAGTTAACTGAGCGGTATCAATATTGAATTTTTCTTCCAGGCCAAATAATTGAAAGTAATTCAAAACAACTCCGATACGAACATTAATTAAGAAAAATAAATAGGGTTAAACGTTGAAGCTTTCACCACAACCACACTCGCCTTTTGCGTTCGGGTTGGTGAACTTGAATCCTTCGTTTAAGCCTTCTTTAACAAAGTCTAGCTGAACACCATCAAGGTACACTAAACTTTTGGCGTCAATAATAATGTTTACATCATCAATATTATACAGTTCATCGTCTTCGTTAAGGTCGTCGACAAACTCAAGCACGTACGCCAAACCTGAACAGCCTGTCGTTTTAATGCCAAGGCGCAAACCAAGGCCCTTGCCTCGGTTTGCTAAAAATGATCTTACCCTATCAGCTGCAGCTGGGGTCATGGTTACTGCCATTAGATGCCCTTAACCGTTTTGCTTACTTTGGTAATCTTCTAACGCTGCTTTGATCGCGTCTTCAGCCAAAATCGAACAGTGAATTTTCACTGGTGGAAGCGCAAGCTCTTCTGCGATAGCTGTGTTTTTAATTTCAGCAGCTTCTTCAATGCTCTTACCTTTTACCCACTCGGTAACAAGTGAGCTAGAAGCGATTGCAGAACCACAGCCGTATGTTTTGAATTTTGCGTCTTCAATAATACCGCCGTCAGAAATCTTAAGCTGTAGCTTCATCACGTCACCACACGCTGGTGCACCGACCATGCCTGTTGCAACTTGTGGGTCGTTTTTGTCTAAAGAACCAACATTTCTTGGATTCTCGTAATGATCAATTACTTTTTCGCTATATGCCATTGTAATACTCCTACGCGCTTAGTGCGCTACCCACTCAACTGATTCTAAATCAACACCATCTTGGAACATTTCCCATAACGGCGACATTTCACGTAAATGCCCAATTGCTTTTTGGATTAATTCAATTGCGTAATCGACTTCTTCTTCTGTCGTGAAACGACCAAAACTAAAGCGAATTGAGCTGTGTGCTAGTTCATCATTCAAACCTAGTGCACGCAATACATATGAAGGCTCTAGGCTAGCTGACGTACAGGCTGAACCACTAGATACTGCTAGATCTTTCAGTGCCATAATAAGTGATTCACCTTCAACGAAATTAAAGCTTACATTGAGGTTACCTGGGTAACGGTTATCAAAGTCACCATTAACGAACACTTGTTCCATGTCTTTGATACCGTTCCACAAACGGTCACGCATCTTAGTTACGTGCTCTAAATCTTGTGCCATTTCTTCTTTGGCAATGCGGAATGCTTCACCCATACCCACGATTTGGTGAGTTGGTAACGTACCGCTACGCATACCACGTTCATGACCACCGCCATGCATTTGTGCTTCTAAGCGAATACGTGGTTTACGACGAACATACAGTGCGCCCATGCCTTTTGGACCATAAATTTTATGGGCTGAGAAAGACATCAAGTCGACTTTCATCACTTGTAAGTCGATTGGCAACTTACCTGCGCTCTGTGCAGCATCAACATGAAATACGATTTTACGAGCGCGACACATTTCACCAATTTCAGCGATATCTTGGACAACGCCAATTTCGTTATTAATGTGCATGATTGATACAACAACAGTGTCTTCACGCATTGCTGCTTCTAGCTTCTTCAAATCGATTAAACCATTCGGCTCAGGATCCAAATAAGTGACCTCAAAACCTTGGCGCTCCATCTCACGACATGTATCTAACACCGCTTTATGCTCAGTCTTACATGTGATGATATGTTTGCCTTTTTTGCTATAAAAGTTTGCTGCACCTTTAATAGCAAGGTTGTTTGATTCTGTAGCGCCTGAAGTTAGTACGATCTCACGCGGATCTGCATTAATAAGGTCTGCAATTTGATTACGCGCAATATCTACCGCTTCTTCTGCTTGCCATCCGAACTTGTGCGATCGTGATGCTGGGTTACCAAAATGACCTTCATTTGTCATGTACTCCATCATCTTTTCCGCAACACGTTTATCAACAGGGGTTGTGGCAGAATAATCAAAATAAATCGGTAGTTTCATGGAACTTATATCTCCAATGCGTAGTGACGACTGTGTTACCAGTCGTGAACAATATTTCTAGTAGCAATCAAGGTCTCTAAACTATCTTCGGCCTGCAGTTTTTGCTGGTTATCTTGACGTTTAGACACTGATTTAACATCTCTTTGTTCAACGAGCTCTGCCAAAGTGATGCTTTGTAAAAAATCTTCGATGCGCTTACTTAAATCTGACCATAGCGTATGTGTTAAACATTGATTGCCGCCTTGGCAGTTTCCTTGTCCCATACACTTGGTCGCGTCAACGCTTTCGTCAACGGCGCTGATAACATCTGCAACAGCTATTTGTGCAGAACACTTACCTAAGCGGTAACCGCCACCAGGACCACGAACACTGTTCACCAAACCGTGTTTTCTTAACCGTGAAAACAGCTGTTCTAAATATGAAAGAGAGATCCCTTGGCGTTCGGAAATATCAGCTAGAGGCACAGGGCCAGAGGCAGCATGAATAGCTACATCCAACATTGCTGTAACGGCATAACGCCCTTTTGAAGTTAATTTCATAATGTGCCCAGATTAAATCGCCGCGCAATTGTACATATCCCAGTAAATTAGTCAAATAAATACCTGACTAAATTACTAGGTTATTTTAGATGAGGTTAGAGTAATCAGTCAATAAATACCTGAGCAAAATACTCAGGTATTTTATAACGAATTGAAATGATATGGAAAAAAGTGCTATATCTCTGGGTCAAAAGACTCTACAGCGGCCATTCTTCGCTTCGCTGCCTTCTTTTCGTCTTCAACAAATTCACCGACACGAAGCTCTGGCAACTGCTGGTCGCAAACATTACCGCCTAAATTATTCACTTCTTTGCATAAATCAGTCATTTTACCATCCATTAGATGGATATGATCGAGCAAACGACCAATTGCTTTTGCTACAGGGTCTGGATTGTCTTCTGACACTGCGTATGCGTCAAAACCATATTTTTTAGCGACTTCATCTCTGGCACTACTACTACCATTTTTGCCGTTAGAGTTGACGATCTTCCCTGGAATACCTACGGCAGTTGCATTATCAGGTACATCTTTAACGACAACTGAATTTGAACCGACTTTACCATTGTTACCGATGGTAATTGGACCCAAAATTTTTGCGCCGGCACCGATAACAACGTTATTGCCAAGTGTTGGATGACGTTTGCCTGCTTTCCAACTTGTTCCGCCTAGGGTTACCCCTTGATATAAGGTCACATCATCACCTATTTCAGCGGTCCCCCCGATCACAACGCCCATACCGTGATCAATAAAAAAGCGTCGTCCAATCGTTGCACCAGGATGAATCTCAATACCTGTCATCCAACGAGAGAAAGTTGATATTGTACGAGCCAACCATTTCCAATCACGTTTCCAAAACTTAAACGCTAGACGATGAAGCCAAATCGCATGAAGGCCTGGATAATTTGTCAATACTTCAAAGGTATTGCGCGCTGCAGGGTCACGATCAAAAACACTGGCAATGTCTTCTTTGATTCGGCTGAACATAGATATTCCTTAAACTAGTTATTCAGCGTTGCGTTTTGCCGTTTTCTCAACCGACGACAAAATGCCACGCCACATTTTTACTTCTTTACTGTCTGGACGGGCTCTATTGATGAAGCGACGGAGTTTTGTCATTACCAAACCAGGATGGCTCGGCACAATAAACCCTGTTGCTTTCAGCGCATCTTCAAAGTGTTGATACATGCGCTCAGTCTCTTCCACGACAGGATACTCGTCTTCATCCGCGTTTTCTGATTCCGATTTACCCTCAAACTGAGCATTTTCTGCCGCTAGGTATGCCATGCGAACCTCGTAGCTTAAGGTTTGAACAGCCATTGCTAGATTGAGTGAACTGTACTCTGGGTTTGCTGGAATTTGAACATGATAATGGCAAAGCTGAAGCTCTTCGTTTGTTAATCCGCTGCTTTCACGCCCAAACACCAAAGCTACTGGATAATCAGCAAGCTCTTCAATAAGTTTTTCACCACAACTTCTCGGCTCTAACATCGGCCAAGGTAACGTTCGAGAACGTGCACTTGTGCCTACCACTAGACCGCAATCTTTAATGGCTTCTTCCAAGGTATCGACCACTTGTGCATTCGCCAATACATCGGTGGCACCAGCAGCCAATGCTTGCGCTTGACCATTTGGCATTTCTATCGGGTCAACTAATACCAGGTTACTTAACCCCATGGTTTTCATTGCTCGAGCTGCTGAGCCCATATTTCGGCAATCAGACGTATTTACCAATACAATTTTTACATTCGCCAGATTTAAGGCACCTTGTGTCGTTTGTTCAGACATTATAACTATCTAGATGGCTAAAAAAATTGGCGTAATAGTAACACAAATACCGTGTGAATCCGCGAAGTATTTTGCATCTAATTCTCTGAACTCGCTATTTTCATTGATTATTGAATAGTTATTTTTGTTCTAACCTGAAATTTCACGTTACAACTTTCATTAAGGCGCTCATTTAACGCCCTCTCATTACAAAATAAAATTAAGCCCGATGCATAGCGCCTGAACTTATCTATACTGACTTTACTCAATATTAATTAACAACATAATCATCCAACGACACAGTAAATGAACGTAATTATTGCGATCTTACTGGCTGTTTTTATTCGAAGCTGGTAGAATGCGCGCCGCTTTGGCAACGAGTGCGATTGTCAATCCGTTCTTTTACATGTTGTTTTACAAAATAAGGTATCGCTATGCATCCTATGCTAAACATTGCTGTGCGCGCTGCGCGTTCGGCTGGAAACGTTATTGCTCGTTCATTTGAGCAACAAGATAAAGTAGAAGTTGAGTCAAAAGGCACAAATGACTTTGTCACGAATGTTGATAAGGAAGCTGAACAAGCCATCATTCACGTTATTCAAAAAGCTTACCCAACACACTCAATTATTGGTGAAGAGTCAGGTGTTATTGACGGTAAAGAAAATGACTACCAGTGGATTATTGACCCATTAGATGGCACCACCAATTTTGTAAAAGGCATTCCTCATTTTGCGGTCTCTATTGCACTTAAAGTGAAGGGTAAACTAGACCAAGCAGTTATTTTTGATCCAATTCGCGGCGAGCTGTTTACAGCGAGCCGAGGCAAAGGCGCGCAAATCAATGGTGTGCGTATTCGCGTTAAAAACAACAAAGAATTAAATGGCGCAGTGCTCGCAACAGGTTTCCCATTTAAGAAAAAACAACACACAGAAGCTTACTTGAACATGTTCAAAGCTATGTTCACTAAAACTGCAGACATGCGTCGTGCAGGTTCAGCGGCGTTAGATCTTGCCTATGTTGCAGCCGGCCGTATCGATGGTTATTTTGAAATTGGACTTAAACCTTGGGATACTGCAGCAGGTGAGTTAATAGTGATTGAAGCTGGTGGCTTAGTGACAGATTTTGTTGGCGGCCACAACCACCAAAAATCAGGCAACATTGTTGCTGGTAGCACGCACATCATCAGAGAAATGTTAAAAGACATCCGTCCTTTTTTGGGCGACGCTTTAGCAAAATAAAACTCTGTATTGAAGAAAGCCGCTTCTAAAGCGGCTTTTTTGTGTCTGGGTTATATGCTTTCTAAACTATCTCCCATTGCCAATGAGCAAGAGTTCTTTTTGTCGGCCGGCAAAGTACCAAACACCAGATTCGTCAAAGTACGCATCTTCTTCTAACATAATGCGAATTTCTTTTCCCCACTTTTCAATATAGCTCGCATTGTTCAATTCAATAGAGTAAGCAGTATGCAAATGAAGTGGATGATCACCAGAGCCTGGTACCCCCTCTTGCTTGTCCCACATGCCCAGCGTTGTGCCAGCACCATGGCCGTGATAACCCAAAGGATGTGAGTATATCGACGGTTTTAGGCCGGCGGATACCGCCTTTTCTCTAGCACTTTTTAATACATCATTACCTGAACGACCCTCTTTAAATTCTTCAGTAAAGATATCTTGTAGCTGGTTCCCCTGTTTCAATGCCAGTATTAAATAAGCTGGCGCTTCGGTTTCCCCCTCTTTAAGTACATAGGCATGCTGTTGAGTATCGGTATTCAGTCGCAAGTAACTTAAGCCAAAGTCAACATGCAGCAAGTCTCCTTGTTGTATCACCTGATTACCATAGCCATTTGTAAAACTATCTTCATGATCAAACTTGACCTTATCACTTCGCTGTATCGATACGGAGGGGTGAAACCACGTGTTAAGCTTCAACTTAATGACTTCTTCTCTTAGCCACCATTTTACGTCTTCAGTGGTTGTGATACCCGGTTTGATAACCTCTGATGAGAATGCTGTTGCAATAATGTCATGCGCCTTTGCTACAAGTTCGCGGTATATTTCAACCTCACTAGTCACCCTAAATTCCAACCAATTTATCGCTGCTTGCTCAGCAGAGACCAGCTTCGATTTATAGTCATCGGGTAGATGATGAAGAAACTCTTTTTTGTCAGTGGCTACTAGCCCATCTGCATGCCCCCAATGAGTTGACTCGTTGAGACCGATTCTGTTGGGTTGATATTTATCAATTAACGCTACCAGCGCGTCCCATTGATTGGGCGTCGACTTTTTATCCCACGCCTTTACGAATAGCTCACCCACTTTGTATGGCGCAACTGCGTATGTTTTCAGCCCATATTTTTTATGATTAACAATAACTAATATGGTTCGACGCCTTGCAGATAGCCATGTACTGGGTAACAAAGTCTCAAGCACAGGATCTTCATTATATTCACGACTGATTAGTATCCACATATCCAAGTTAGCCTCTTCCATAATGCGAGGCATTAGCTTATTGATCCGCTGCTTTAGAATATCGTCCATAAGTTCTGCACGTTGCTTCAATGGTAATGGCAACCAGCCTTTAGACTCTTCTGCATCGACTAGCGAGGATATAATTAGACTAACAAACGACAGGCTTACTACTAACAACCAAACTTTCATTATTATTCCTTTATCTTTTGTTGTTGGGCAATGTGGGTAACGTTTCCTAAAGAAAGCCATCAGTCAGTTGATAACATTTCAATGTTTTGTCCATACTAACGAAAAGTAATCATCAAATGCTACTTTGGACTAATTCACTGAAACTAAAAGTGAACTCACTTTTAAATTCCATATTTGCATATAAAAACATTTTTTAATTTACATTTGAAATATAAAAACTGGTAAACTAGATACTAGTATCATAAATAACCTTTAATTATCTGTTGCAATGCTTGAGCCTTTAAATCCACATAAACAGCCTTTTCAACCAGGAGAAATTGCCTTAGTTGGTGCTGGCCCCGGCGATCCTGACTTACTAACATTGCAAGCGTTTCGCTTTATAAGCCAAGCCGATGTTGCTGTATATGACAGACTAGTGAGTGAAGAAATAATGGCATTACTGCCAACCGATTGTGAAAAGATCTATGTTGGCAAAAAGCAAGCAGACCACAAAGTGCCTCAAGAGCGGATAAATGAGATCATTGTTGAACAGGCACACCTCAATAAACGCGTTGTTAGGCTAAAAGGTGGCGACCCTTTTGTATTTGGTCGCGGCGGTGAGGAGGCGTTACATGCACTAGCGTCCGGCGTATCGTGCCACATCGTTCCTGGCATGACTGCCGCCTCTTCGTGTGCAGCCTATGCAGGCATTCCACTAACACACAGGCAAGTATCACGTGCCTGCACACTAATTACCGGCCATGTTCAAAGTGATGGTTCGCTCGATTTACCTTGGTCTGCATTGAAAGATAAGCAGCAAACAATCGTATTTTATATGGGGGTAAAGACCTTATCCATCATCGTAGAGCAACTAAAACAGGCAGAGCGTAGTGATGATACACCAGTAGCTTTGATTCAACGTGGTACAACCCCTAATCAAAAATTGGTCAAAGGCACGCTAAGTAATATTGTGGACTTGGTCGCCAAACACAATATAAAACCTCCGACACTCATTATTATTGGGGATGTGGTAAAGACCTTTGAGCAAGCAAGCCTTGCCAATCTGGGATACCTAGCGGCTAACAAGTAAAATATATGCAAGAAACTACATGACCAATAAAAAAGCGTGCTATTTGCACGCTTTTTTATTTTCTAAAATTCAATCTCTAAAATACATAAACCATCTATGTTAAGCGCGTTTAGCTAACCAAAAAACAAGCGCCACAACCAGCTTTTGTTCAAATCATCTTCACAGCTTTTTAACTGTCCTGAATAACGTTTAGCGCGGTTATCAACCTTTCTTGCTACTTTCACTAGCCAGGCTTTTTTCTTATATGTTTTCCTTTTAAAGCCGCCCCACCCCTCGTGATAGTTTAGGTATTGGTTATATGCGTCCCATTTTGAGACTTTGTTTATTTTCTGTGTTTTGAAAATAAACCAGCCCATAAAGTCAATTGCATCATCGAAATCATCACGATCGGCGCCAGAGTTACCCGTTTCTCGAATGTAATCATCCCACGTCATTGTTTTCGCTTGAGAGTATCCATAAGCACTACTGACTCTCCCCCAAGGAATAAAACCAAATAGGTAATCACGTGGTGGCAATGCATCAGATTTAAAAGAGCTCTCCTGATACATCATACTCATCGGTACATGAATAGGTACGCCCCATCTGTCTCTGGCGTCTTTTGCAGCAAAGTACCAATCTCTGTGTTCTCTAAAAATTTCACATAAGTTTTCTGGGTTCTTTGGAGGAGGCGTAGCGCACCCAGCGAGTGTTGCTGAACAGATAATAGCAACGAAAAATAGCTTAAATTTCTGCATACTTTTTTATTATCAAGATAAGTAGAATCATGATGCCAGAAAGCACTGGATTTGTGCACAGAAAAAAATATAAATTTTTTGCGAACTTTTTCAAAGAAAGGCGTTCCAATGTAATGAGAGACTTATGTTTTATTTCCCTTGGTAGAATTTCAACGCTGCAAAATCTGCAGCGTTTTTTTTTGTATTTTTTTGGAACTAATTTGAAGTTGAAGACTCTTAATTAATGAGAGGCTTACTCCCTTAGTGTTTCATGTTTATTTATACGCGCTTCAATTGAAAGCGCGTTTTTTTTGCCTAAAATTTTTTTAGAGCCGGAGGGCCTTTAATTTCTCGCTTTGACTGTATATGAAAAATTAATTGAATATTTTTTGAACTAATTGGTAATTACCCTGTCCTAATAACTGAGAGGCTTTTTATTTCCCTAGTGTTTCATGAATTCGCGCGTTTGGATAACGCGCTTTTTTTTGTCTTAAAACTGAGAAGAAAGAACAACTTAAAGTAGAGATTGAAACTTTTTGAAATATTTTTGATGTTTTTTTGAACTATTTAACAACACAGCAGTCAAATATGTTGAGAGCAAAACCTCCCTGGACTGCTTTCGTGATTTCATAGCGCGTTGCCCTAACGCGCTTTTTTTTGGTCGATACTTTTCATGCGTAATAAAACAAAAGCTATTGATTATTAAAGTAGTTTTCTAGAAAAGTATCGAAGTCTACGGTATCAGCAGCTTCCACATTTTTTTGATCAAGTAATGATTGCTCAGCTTTAGTGCTCAAGTGTGCTTCGCTAAATACTGAATAGTCACTAGCCAATTGGCTGTCTCTATATTTTGTGGCGAGTTCAAGTGCCATGCTTGTATATCGAACACCTTGATTAACAACCATATCAACAAGTTGCCCTGACGGTGTAAGCGAAGCGTCTAACACTTTACTTAACTCTATTTCAGTCGCTGTTTGGTATGTATCTGACTGGTAGGCCTTATCAAGTAACGCTGCTACTTGAGAAAATTCTGCAAATAACTCACTTCCCCATTCTGGAATAGTTCTGCAGTTATCAGCATCTTGTAACTTTAAGCCGGGCTCTCGGCCACGTAAAACGACTTTATCCATATTCGTTTCGTAGACTTTCTGCAGGTCAGCATCAAGCTCAGGGCTAGGCGCTAATGCGCAATAGGTTAGGAACACATCTAAGAACTTCACTTGTTGGAGGGAAATGCCCGTTTCGGAGAATGGGTTAACATCCAGCGCTCGTACTTCAATGTATTCAACACCGCGACGCTGTAGAGCTTGAGAGGGCTTCTCTCCAGATTCAGCAACACGCTTCGGGCGAATAGGAGCATACAGCTCATTCTCAATCTGCAGGACGTTGCTATTTAACTGGCGGTACTCACCATCAACTTTCACACCAATACTGTCAAAATCATCAGAAGCCAATGAAATTGCATTCTTAACTGTAGCAACATAATTCTCAATATCGTTATAGCAGATATTCAAAGATGACTGTGCACTGTTGGTGTAACCCAAATCACTCATACGAAGAGACGTTGCATGCTCTAAATACAAGTATCCACTGTCTGAACGTTTAAATGGCAATTTGTGCGGTTTATTTTGCAAAAACGATCCACACAGTACAGGTGAACTGCCGTATAGATACGGTATAAGCCAACACAAACGTTTGTAATTACGTATCAAAGCAAAATAGCGTGCAGAAATAAATGTCTGTAAGTCACCGCTATCGCCACTGATCTTTTGTACTGCTTTCCAAAAGTCTTCAGAAAAAGAAAAATTAAAATGAATGCCAGCAATAACCTGCATCATACTGCCATATCGATTTTTCAAACCTTGGCGATACACAGTTTTCATTCGACCGATATTAGACGAACCGTACTGTGCCAATGGAATCTTGTCTGCGTCATCCACAAAACAAGGCATACTCATTGGCCACAATAATTCACCTTCCGTGTGTTCGTATGTGAATCGCTGAATATCGCGGAGCTGTGCCAACGTTTCTTCCGCAGAGTCCCCCACAGGCGTGATAAATTCCAGTAAGTTTTCAGCGTAATCCGTTGTGATGTATGGGTGTGTTAATGCAGAGCCCAATGCTTGGCGATGAGGCGCATCTGACAGCTTACCCTCTTTCACTACGCGTAATGCTTCTCTTTCAATACCGCGCCTAATACCAGCAACGCTAGCAATATTTTCAGGTGACGAGAGAGCCGTTAAATAATCAGAAAGAGGTATAGTCAAAATGACTCCGAAGCAAAGGCTTTATTTTGTTGTTTTACCTATGTAAGGGTAAATGATGGAAATTCAATGTGCTAGCGAATATTGATGGATAATAGTAACAAAATTCGCATTAACGTATACTGCTGCAAGTTATCTAACAACGACTACCACTGAGGTAGTACTCAGACAAGAATAAAAAATAATTATGCACGACTCTGCACTAAGCTTACTCCCCCCTTTCGTCGCAATTGCTATTGCTGTATGGCGTAAAAATGCACTTCTTGCTTTATTAGTTGGTGTTGTAATGAGCTATTTGATGGCTGCAACATGGCAACCTATCGACGGAGTCGTTGGCACCATCAATGGCTTTGTAGACGTGTTTTCATCCACCGGCAATGTCTACATTATTTCTTTTAGTCTGTTAATTGGTGCAATGGTGAAGCTATTAAGTGATTCCGGCGCGGTAAACGGCTTTATCAATCATCTGGCGCGCATGAATCTTGTCAAAAATAAAAGACAAGCCAGTATGCTACCAACCGTCATTGGCACCAGTATTTTTACTGATACGAACTTAAGTATGTTTACCGCTGGTATGGCTAGCCAACAACTGTTTGATAAACATAAGTTAAGCAGAGCACGTTTGGCATATTTGATAGACTCTACCTGTGCTCCAATCAGTATTCTATTTTTAATAAATGGCTGGGGAGCCTATGTATTGGGCTTGCTAGACGGCTTCGACTTCAACGACCCAGTCGGCATCCTGATAGGTACAATTAGCTATAACTTCTACGCAATCATTGCTGTAGCATTAGCCTATTACACAGCATACAGCGGAAAGGTATTTGGCCCCATGGCCAAAGCAACAAGTTTGGTTGATACCGACGAAGAAAGTATTGAGCCTAAAAGTGGGCCTGCACGTGTCATGTGGATCCCGCTGCTTTCATTGCTCTCCATTACACTAGGACTCCTTTATGTAACCGGTGATGGCGACATGCGTCGTGGCTCAGGGTCTTTTTCTGTATTCTGGGCCATCGTTAGCGCCTGTACTATGGTCGTTGCCATGGTCACATATTACCGCTTATTAAACCCAAAAGAGGTCGGTCAATCTTTTATAAACGGCATTTTATATATGGCACCAGCCGTTGCAATTTTAGTGTTGTCGTTTGCTTTTGGTGACGCCATAAAAGCACTCGGTACGGGTCACTATGTAAGTGAGCTGATGAATGTAAAAGTGTCTCCCGTCTTCATTGCCCCTATTTTGTTTATTGCAGCAGCAGTTATGGCATTTGCGACAGGCACTTCATGGGGAACATTTGCCATATTAGTGCCCATAGCAGTACCCATTGCGTTAGAGACAGGTTTACCTGTCCCGTTCTTAGTTGCAGCAGTACTTGGTGGTGGTATTTTCGGTGACCACGCCTCTCCTATTTCTGACACAACTGTTGTCGCCTCTATCGCCAGTGGCTGCGACCATTACGAGCATGTTAAAACTCAGCTTCCTTATGCGTTATTTGGCGCAATTGTTACCATAGTGTTGTATATCATTATTGGGCTTACTCTCTAACGTGACTGACTTTACTGTTATTGATCAACAACCTGACTTTCTGGTTGTTGATAAACATCCCAATACTAACTTTCATGATGAAGGCAATCTCGGAAATGGCGTATTTAATCAAGTAAAAAGGGCTTTATCACTAGATATTCTTTTCCCAGTCCACCGATTAGATAAGCTGACTTCTGGGTTGCTCATATTCGCCAAAACTGAGCAAGCAGCACAAGATTTTCAAAAGCAGTTCTCAAACCATGACATAGAAAAGTACTACTTGGCACTTTCTGCTGCCAAACCCAAGAAAAAGCAGGGTGCTATCAAAGGTGACATGGCAAAAAGTAGACGCGGTATGTGGAAGCTATTGCGCACTAACGACAACCCTGCGATCACTCAATTTTTTTCATACAGTATCGAGCCTGGAGCTCGTGCGTTTGTGCTAAAACCACACTCTGGGAAAACCCACCAAATTAGAGTCGCAATGAACAGCATTGGCGCTCCAATTTTGGGTGATGAACTCTATGGAGGTAATTCTTCAGATCGCGGTTATTTGCATGCTTATGCTATGCGTTTTACTCTGTTCGGCAAACCGTACGAATATATTCTGCCGCCACGTTTAGGCAGTCAGTTTACTGCACCTATATTTGTGAAATGGCTTGAACATCAGCCCGCCCCATGGCAACAGCATTGGCCCAAAAAGCCGTAGAAAATTAGCGCTTGTTCCGATGGATTCATATAGCCACTACCCACAAAAAAGCCAGTCATTCGACTGGCTTTTTTACTGACGTAACATTTAATCTTCTAGTGAATACGTTTACTACAACACACTATGAATAAATACGGCACCGATAGCCACAGGACAAACAAACTTGATGTACCAAGGCCAAATTTTCCAGAAAAAGCTTTCACCTACTTCAGGATAACCATTTTGAATTTCTTCCAATAATGAATTACGTTGCCAAATCCAGCCAGCATATACGCAACAAAGCATAGCGATTATGGGTTGACCATATTCGGTGGAAATTGTTGCGACTAAACCTAGCATCAAATCAATATTACTAATAATCGCACAACTGATCGCCAGAATAACCATACCTATAACCAATGTGGCTTTTTTACGGTCTGCGTTATGACGTTCAACAACAAAAGACACAGGGCCTTCTAACATTGAAATTGAAGAAGTTAATGCTGCAATAGACATCAATACGAAAAATGCTAAACCAACAAATAAGCCAAGATTCCCCATACCTTCAAATAGACTTGGTAATACAGTAAAAACAAGTGCCGGACCAGCTAACAAACTGCCATCGTCTGCAAAAATTTGTACGCCTTGCGCCTGTGCAACATACATCGATGGAATAATAAGTAGGCCAGCAAGGAATGCGATAGATACATCAATCAAGGTCACTTGTGCGCCGATCGTGACCATATTCTCACGCTTAGAGATATAGGAACCGTAGATGACCATCACTGACGTACCTAGCGATAACGAGAAGAATGCTTGTCCTAGTGCACTTAGCAATAAATTTGGCTCTAGCACGCGAGTAATATCAGGGTTTAAATAAGCTGACAAACCTTCTTGTGCGCCCTCTAGCGTTAATACATAGACAATGAGCAAAATAAGTAAGCCTATCATCATTGGCATTAATCGCTTTGACCACTTCTCAATACCGTCTTCCACGCCACGTTGAATGATGAATACCGTTAGAAACATGAACAAAGTAGTGAAGAACAGGTTTCGCATTACAGAGCCACCTGTCACCCAATCGGCAACGCCTTGCGCGCCAGCAATTAACGCGGCAGATTCAACTGCAAATGACATCATCCAGCCAGCGAGAATACCGTAGAAGCTTAAGATAAGGGCGGCACATATAATTCCACCGAAACCCACAAGGAAAGCAAACTTTTTCTGCCACGCTTTCTTTGCCATCTTCTCCATACTGCTAACCGCGTTAGCTTGACCATAACGACCAATGAGAATTTCTGCCATGAAAGCTGGGTAGGCTAAACTAAATGCAAGAACAAGATAAACTAAAACAAACGCTGCACCGCCATTGCTTGCAGTTTGCGTTGGAAACCCCCACACATTTCCCAATCCCACTGCAGAGCCCGCGGCGGCCATTATAAATCCGATACGCGAGCTAAACTCGCCTCTTGAAACACCCATCGACTATCAACTTTATTATTATAAGAAAGGCCATAATTTACTGAATCTCAGCCACTAAAAACAAGGACTTTAACGGTAATTATGGTGGTTATTACACGAACAGCCGGAAACACGACTGTAAACTATTAATTACTATAAAAATTACACCGAAGAGAAAAGCGAGCAAAATGCTCGCTTGATATCTAAATACTAATCTTTGAAGTTTTTGAACTGGAAAGGTTGATCTAATTCTGCTTCACGAACCAGTTGCATCACAGCTTGCAAGTCGTCGCGTTTCTTTCCTGTGACACGCACCTGCTCACCTTGAATGGCTGCTTGTACCTTAATCTTGCTGTCTTTTATTACTTTCACGACCTTCTTCGCAACGTCTTTTTCAATACCTTCTTGGAAAGTCACTTTTTGTGTACAAGTCTTCCCTGAAAACTCAGGAGAGCTGATATTCATTGAGCGCGGGTCTAATTTACGCTTAACAAGTTGATTACGTAAAATATCAACCAATTGCTTCACCTGATAATCACTTTCTGACTGCACTACAACAGCAGGTGACTTCCACTCATAACTTGCTTCTACACCACGAAAGTCAAAACGAGTGCTTAATTCACGCGTCGAATTTTCAGTAGCGTTGCGCACTTCTTCTAAATTTATTTCTGAAACAATATCAAACGATGGCATACCGGCCTCTTAATCTAAATTTTTGCCACATAGTATCAAAATACCTCTCGAATTCTAGCGTATTCGTCTCAGTTAAAAGGCAATTTGTGGTGCTTTATCATTTTCAAACAAATTCCTGCGTTTACTGCATTCAGCTTCATGCTAGAATTAGCCATTATTCTGCTAATGAGATAACCCGTTGAGAAACCTACACCATATTTTCTTTTTCTTTATTGTTGTACTGGTCATTCTTGGTTTGTCATTCTCCAGCGAGCTCCGAAATATTTTATTCGTAAACCCTAAAGTTGACGCATATGGTCACTTCATTGGTTTTTTCATTCTCGCATGGGTGTTGAGTAGCTTTTTAAAGCTGCCTACTTGGCCTTTGGTCATATCGCTTATTGCCTATGCAGCCTTATCTGAACTCGGCCAATATTACTTGGGCTTTAGAAACGGTGAAGTTAAAGATTTTATTGCCGACGTAATAGGTATTTTTTGCTTTTTCTTTCTTAAATGGGTTTGGTTGGTTTACGGACACACGATAAAAGCTAAATGAATATAGTCATTGTTGGCAAAGGCGCAATTGCGTCATTATGGGCGTATCATTTGACTCAATCGTCAATGATCACGCTAAGCTGGTTTGGTTCAGCTGGTTTAGCGGAAAATGATTTTCAGGAAGCCCGCACTTTTAGTACCCATTCTGGCAATAGCTTTCGCTTTTCGATGCTGCAGACAAGTAAAAACAGGCTAGCATCCGCTGATTTACTTATAGTTTGTGTCAAAGCACCGTTAGCGGCAAAAGCAATAAACGAAATCGCTGAGTTTCTCTCGCCAAATACTGACGTTTTGCTTTGTCATAATGGCATGGGAGTAACAGAAAGTCTCTCTGCACAGGTGCGGGGTAATTGTGCCATTTACTCAGCATTGACAACACATGGGTGTAAACGGGTCACTCCTCATCATGTGCAGCATACCGGTATTGGTATTACTGACATCGGCCCACGTAACGATACTGCATCCCCTGATGCACCGCATTGGTTACATATACTACATCAGGCACTGCCCACGATATTTTGGCATTCAGATATAAAAGAGAAGCAATGGTTAAAGCTTGCTATAAACTGCGTGATTAACCCTTTAACAGCTGCCAATCAAGTAGAAAATGGTGCCCTACTAACGCCTCAATACGCTAAAGACATTAGCACTCTGGCACAAGAAGTCGCCATGATAGCTAACGCCGAGGGCATAGTAATGGAAAGTGAAAATATTGAACGTATCGCCAAGCAAGTTGCACGCGACACGGCAAAAAACACATCATCGATGCTGGCGGATGTTCTGGCAAGGCGAAAGACTGAAATTGAGCACATAAATGGCTTCTTGCTCAAGCTTGCAAACAAACATCAAATCAAGCTGCCAATGAGCCAAGACTTGGTCAACACAATAAAGCGAATTGAAGAAGAATATTACCAACAATAAAGCCGACAATATCGTCGGCTTTATTAACATTTAAACGAGTTATCTTTATCTACTAACCCGTATTTCGCATCCCTGTGGCAATGCCCGCCATAGTCACCATTAACAGCTGCTCATAAACGGGGTGTTCAGGGTTTGCCCTTAGTCGTTTAAGCGCTTCGATTTGCATAACATGCAGCGGTAACAAGTATGGCTGACGCAGTTCAAAAGAGCTTAAGTTCCACGGATCTCGTTCCATCGACTGCTCTTGCCCTAATACACTCAGTACAGTTGCTTCATCGGACTTAAGTTGAGCACGCAGTTCTTCACCTAAGGACTTTAATTCTTCATCAACGAGTGCCTCATCATAAAGTGACGCGACTAAAGGTTCTGACTTTAAATACACCATTTCAGTCAATGAAATCCGCGAATTGAAGTAAGGCCAATTTGCGAGCATATCTTGCATCAAATCATTGCTATCAGCATTTTCAGCAAGCGCCTGACCTAGGCCTAACCAGCTCGGCACTACCATACGGTTCTGACTCCAAGCAAAAATCCAAGGAATAGCACGCAGCGACTCAATTCCACCGTCGGCCCGGCGTTTACTTGGACGAGAGCCAAGTGGCAAAGATGAGAGTTCTTGCTCAGGCGTGGCTTGACGGAAATAACGAACAAAGTCTTCTTTGTCTTGCACATAGCTTCGATATTGCGAACAGCTTTGCTCCGCCATTTTGTCCATTAGTTCTCGCCATTCTGTTTTTGGTGCAGGCGGTGGCGTCACCAAAGACTCTAAAATGGCTGACGCATATAAATGTAAACTGCGAACAGCAAGGTTAGGTAAACCAAACTTATAGCGAATAGTCTCACCTTGCTCAGTCACACGCAGACCACCTGCCAAGGTGCCTGGTGGCTGAGACGCAATAGCCGCATTTGCTGGACCGCCCCCGCGACCTATTGTACCGCCACGACCGTGGAATAATTTAAGTTCCACTTCTCGTTCATTAAACACCTCGACAAGCGCTTCTTGCGCCGAGTATTGGCCCCATGTTGCCGCTAATACCCCTGCATCTTTTGCTGAATCACTGTAGCCAATCATGACGTAGTGTTTCTGCTCACAGCGCTCGGCATAATCTTGAATATCAAGTAAGTTTGCCATTACTTTAGGTGCGTTATTCAAATCATCAAGTGTTTCGAACAACGGTGCCACAGGCATGTTCCAACTAACACCTGCGGCTTTTTGTAATAAGGCAACAAGAAGAACATCGCTTACTTCACTGGCCATAGAGATAATATAAATCCCCAGTAATTCTTTTGGCTGACGTGCAATCATTGCGTATGTATCTAGCACTTCTTGAACGTCTGCTGAGAATGCCACTTTGGGTATTAACGGTCGATTGTTGTTTAACTCTGCAAGCAGGAACTCACAACGCTCAGCTTCAGTCCATGCCTCATAGTCACCCAAACCTAATGCTTTGGTGATCTCTGCAATCGCTTGATTGTGGCGCTCGCTATGCTGACGAATATCCAACTTGACCATGGAGATGCCGAAGCAATGCACTTTACGAATAAGATCTAATAAACCAGAATTCGCAATACGAGCTAGGCCATTAGCAAGCAAACTTTCTCTACAACGATAAAGAGGCGTTAGTAAGTCTTGCTTTGACTCAATAGCGCCCAGTGTTTGCCCGTTATTTAAAAGCTCCACGGTTGTTTCTAGCGTTTTAACCACCTGCTTAAGTTGATGACGATAAGGCCCGATATTATCAACATCTTCAGCGACTAATGATTCGTCCGCATTGTTCATTGAAAGCTCTAAATAAAGCTCTTTAAAATCTTGCAAATATAACTCTGCGGCACGAAGGCGAGCATTAAGTATCGCCTGTTCACTGAGTTTTGCAGTCACGAATGGGTTACCGTCGCGATCACCTGCCATCCAGCTCGCCATCGTAATGGGAGCATAATCTAGGGCGACCGACTCCCCTGTAATTTCCTGAGCGACTTCATCGAGTTCACGAATAAATTTAGGCACCGCCGTCCACAAGCTGTCTGCAATAACATCAAGCCCCCAGCGAGATTCATCCAGCGGCGTGGGTCGCTCATTGCGAATTTCGTTGGTAAACCACGCTTGTTCAATCAGCTCTGCAATACGTGATGTATCGTCTGGGTTATTTTCTAGCTCTAACGCAATCTGATGGTACTTATGAATAAATGTACGTCTGTTCACTTCTGTAGGATGCGCAGTAAGCACTAACTCAACGTGCAGTTTTTTTAGCGCTTTGGCAAAAGCTTTTGGGTCTATCTCGCCTAACTTTTGTTGAAGCGTTTCGAGCGGATGCGCCAAATCTAGCTCTGCTAACCCTTGTTCACTCACTGTATACTGTTGTTCAGCAATATTTGCTAAGTTCAAAAATTGACTGAACGCTCGGGCATACACCAACATGTCTTGTTCGTTTGCGCTTTTGAACAGCGATTGCAGCTCTTCTAATGCCACTTTGTCTTCACCAATCACATCGCGACTTAAGTGGCGCACTTTTTCAATTTTGTCGACCCACTCATCACCTTTTTCGACAGCGATGGTTTCGCCTAATAGCTGACCTAAGACACGAACATTCTGGCGAATCGTTTCTAACATGTCGGCTCCTTATTTTATTTGCAGTATGTTGACTAAATTTTGTTAACAACAGACTAGACTTGCAAAACCATTAACTCCAATATATATAAACTAAATATTATATTTATTTTTATCTATATATGTTCCAAGCAAATCGAACGCCGACTATTAGACAATTACAATTGTTTTCTGCGCTTGTAGAGACACAAAGCGTTTCTAGAACAGCAGAACGTTTGCACATAGCGCAACCTTCGGTATCGATTCAATTAAAGAAGCTTTCTGCACTATTAGACGTTGAGCTGTATAGTCAGCAAGGAAAGCAAATAGTCATTACAGAAGCTGGCTTTGCTGTCTATAAAGCCGCCCAACAAGTGGCGAGTAATTTTGAAAACTTAGCGATAGAGCTAAACGCATTCAATGGTCTACAAGCCGGTACGTTAAGGCTTTGTATTGTCGCGACAGCACAAAACTTTATGCCAAAGATACTCGGCCCATTTTGTCGTAAGTACCCGAATATTGACGTTGAATTAACGATTAGAAATCGTAAAATTGTGATTGAACGCGCGATGCAAAATCAAGATGATTTTTACGTATTAAGTCACTGTCCTGACGAATTACCTCTGAATAAAATGCCCTTTTTGGATAACGATCTTGTCGTGATTGCTCCAGAACGTCACGAGTTAACTCGCAAACCAGAGATAAGCCTCAACCGCGTTCAACATTATCCCTTCATTTTAAGAGAGAAAGGCTCTGGCACGCGCAGCACGATTGATAGATTTTGCCAGCAACATAACATTAAATTACGTGAGCGGATGATGGTTGAAAGCAATGACGCAATAAAGCATATGGTGGCAGAAGGGCTAGGCCTTGCTATATTGAGTCGCCACTCTGTAGACAATCATCCCGTCAGCGGCATCGTTAAACTAGACGTTGAGCACTTTCCAATTACTAGCGACTGGTACTTAGTGAACAGTAAGCAAAGAAAACTCTCTTTACTGGCAAGAACATTTCAAGAGTATTTAGAAAAAGAAGCAAAGTGATAGAAATTGACTGTACGTCGCTTAAAGAGCTAAGAAAAAAGGCGCCTAAGCGCCTTTTTTCTTCCCTGCAACCTGCGGTTACGGACGGTATACATGCACGTTAGCAAAGCCACTGTCATGTAAATAAAGTGCTTGTAACTTGCTCATTACTCCTCGGTCACAATAAAGCAAGTACTCCTTACTTTGATCAAGATCACCAAACTGTGTACCTAACTTGAAGAACGGCATGTGAATAACTTCTATACCGTCTATTTCCAGCGGATTTTCGTCTTCCTCTTCAGGGCTGCGAATATCAACAACGACGGTATTTTCACCAATTTCAGCAAGCTCTTGAACCGCTTGAACTTCCTCTTCGGTCTCTTGACCGATATCGCGGATGTCATAAACCTTGGCATTTTCAACGACCTGATCAATGAGAGAAAAATCGAATTTTTCTTCTTCTTCCTCTATTTTCGACAGCACAGCTTTTACCGTCGGGTTCTTCGAAATAACCCCACAATATTCGGGAATTGTCTTAGCAAACTCTTCGGTACCTATCTCACGGGCGATGTCGATGATATCTTGCTTGTCGTAAGCCGCAAGTGGACGCAATATCAATGTATTTGTTACGCGATCTATTACGTTAAGATTTGTCAATGTTTGGCTTGATACTTGGCCTAGCGCTTCGCCTGTCACCAACGCCTGAATCCCTAATTTCTCAGCCACTTTTTCACCGGCGCGCATCATCATACGTTTTAAAATAACGCCCATCTGGCCGTTATCAATTTTCTCTAGAATTTCAGTAACGACAGGGTCAAAATCCACAGAAATAAACTTAACACGGTGCGATGCACCATACTTATTCCATAAAAAGTGGCTGACTTGTTTAACGCCTACTTCATGGGCACTACCACCCAAATTGAAGAAACAGTAGTGAGTACGAGATCCTTTCTTGATCATTTGATAGCTTGAAACACCTGAATCAAAGCCACCAGACATTAATGAAAGCACATCTTCTTGGGTCGCGATTGGGAAGCCGTTTAGACCTTTATGCTGCTCTGTCACAATAAAGAGTTTATCTTTATTGATTTCAAGCTTGATGGTGACATCTGGTTTTTTCAGTTTTACACGTGCCGACTCAACCGCTTGGTTTAGTCCACCGCCAATGTATTGTTCAGCTTGAATAGAGTTAAACTCATGATCGCCATTGCGCTTAACACGCACAACAAACGTTTTGTTTTCAATGGTGTCTTTATGAATAGCTAATGTTTTCTCAAAAATATCATGCAGGTCAGTAAACTCTGTTTGCTGCACTTCAAGAAAACTCTGAATACCAGGAATACACTTGAGCGTTTCTATTAACGCTAGGCGATTTTCTTCCGTATTATTTTTGGTATTAATTTCAATGCTGTCCCAGTTCGCTTGCGTGGTCACTAACTCATCGACACGACGCAGCACATTTTTAATATTAGAGTCTAATATCTTGGTAAAACGTTTGCGTACGGGACGACTTTTAATCGCGATTTCCGCTTGTAACTTAACAATAAATTTCATCAATACCACCGGCCGAAAATAAAGTGGCGCGAATTATACACGAATTAACCATAGATCACGAAAAACAAAAAGAGCGACTTATAGTCACTCTTTTCACATTAAAACAAGATTATTTACCGTCACTATGGTGTTTGAGGTGCGCCTTCACTTAACGAAATAGGATCGGTGACCTTTGCCTTACCTTGATTGATTGATATCTCAACTCGTCGGTTGCGGCGTCGGTTTAGCGCATTTGTGTTTGGAACAAGTGGTCGCGTATCCGCATGACCTACAACTAATAAACGTGTAGGGTCGAAACCTGGCACTTTCACAAGCTCGTGGGCGATGGCTACAGCACGCTGGCTTGAAAGATCCCAATTTGAGCGGAATAACTCTGAATCAATACCTTGATTATCAGTGTTACCAGAGACCATAACCTCACCAGGCACGGTATTTAACAACTCACCAATTTCTTGAATAATCGGCTTGAATTTGGGTTGCAAGAACGCAGAACCAGAAGGGAATGACCCATTTTCACGTATGCGAATCGTGATTTGCTGACCCAGCGCTTCCAATTCAATAGCACCGTCTTGAATTTGTTTTTCCATTTGCTCAGCAATTTTCTTAACAAGCTCATTTACTTGCTCTTGCTGCGCTTGCTCCATCTGTTCCTGCGCTTGCTCGATTTGCTGCTGCGACATTTGGCTGTCGGTGCTTTGTGATTGGCCACCGCGCTCTGTACCACGTTGCTCTTGTCGACCACCCGCCGAGGTTTCGTCACCGGCTTGGAACTCAAGCATTTGCTGCGTCATCTCTATCGTTTGCTGCTGGATAACTTCAATCGGCGTCGGCTCAGGTTTACCCGGACGGAACTCTTGAGCAATGATACTCGTACCTTTGGGGATATCTTTTACTTCGATCTTATTTTGAACACCGAATGCGAACTTCATTGAACCCGCAATTTGCTTGAACTTAAGCACGTCCATTTCAGAGAAAGACAGCAGCAGTACAAAGAAACACATTAACAGCGACATTAGGTCGGCAAATGTCCCCATCCACGGCGGTAAGCCAGGTGGTGGACATTTACACTCAGGAGGTGGTGCCATTTGCGTTACCTCTACTCTTCCGTCGTATTAATGTTTCGTTTGCTCTCGGCCAAATAGTTCTTCAACAGGCCTTCGATAACACGCGGATTTTGTCCATCTTGAATGCCTAATACCGCATCCAAAATCAATTCTTGGTTTAGCTTTTCTTCGGCCATGCGAAGCTTTAATTTATTGGCAATTGGAATAGCGATTACGTTCGCGAGGAATGCACCATACAATGTCGTGAGTAGTGCAACGGCCATCGCAGGCCCGATAGCTTTAGGGTCATCCATGTTTGACAACATGGCAACTAGACCAATCAAAGTACCGATCATCCCCATCGCTGGGGCAACTTCTGCAAGCGCTCCTAAAATGCCCACACCGGTTTCATGGCGTTCGGTTGTTAAGGCAATATCTTTTTGCAGGGTACCTCGAACCACATCAGCATCATGGCCATCCACAAGCATATCTACGCCCTTTTGCATAAAGGCGTTTGAAATTTCAGCTTCTTCGAGAGCTAGAAAGCCACCTTTTCGAGCAGCATCTGCCATTTCAACAGATTTTTCGATTAACTCATCTGGCTTTTCAATTTTGAACATGAATGCCTTGCCAATGATTTTACCGATACCGAAAAACTGCCCCATATTGTAATTGGCAAGTACAACGAATAATGAACCACAAAATACGATTAGAATAGATTGTGTATCAACGAACATGGAAATATCGCCACCTAATATCATTGCCATGACAATGAAACCTATAGCGCCTAATATCCCAAGTAGCGTAGCTAAATCCACAAATGCCTCCCAAACTCACGCCTAATACGACTGCGACAATATCAATAATACATTACGAATACATGATTCGCGAATAGTTATATCTGATATTATCGGTTGTCTGCTCAATAACTTAACTAATTTTTGCAGGTTTTCTAAAAATCTGTTTCATTGACCAATTGGCCTTGCTCATGTACCTTTGCGGCTAATTCTCCGCCTCCGCGCGAACGCGCCAGAAAAGCATGGCTAAAAAGAAACTAGAAAACTTACATTTTGAAGAAGCGTTAAGCGAGCTAGATACCATAGTTCAACAACTGGAACAGGGTGATTTAAGCCTTGAAGAGTCAATGGCTATTTTCGAACGCGGCTTAAAGTTGAGCCAAGTCAGCCAACAAAAACTACAAGACGCCGAACAAAAAATTAAAATACTAATGAATGAAAACGGCCAGCAAACTTTAGCTGACTTTGACAATACAGAGAGCTAATACGTGTCTCAATTAGCCCAATTGACAGAACTTCAAGAGCGCGTAAATAAGCTACTTGAAGCCAAGTTAAATGCATTACCAGTTAACGATGAAAAATTGCTTGAAGCAATGCGCTATGGTTTGCTCATTGGTGGCAAACGTATGCGCCCATACCTTGCTTACATCACTGGACAAGCGTTACATGCAGAAATGTCAGATATTGATGCCGTCGCTTGTGCCCTCGAATGCATTCATGCGTACTCGCTACTCCATGACGACTTACCAGCTATGGACGACGACGACTTACGACGTGGACAACCAACATGCCACAAAGCATTTGATGAAGCGACGGCGATATTAGCCGGAGATAGCTTGCAAACACTTGCTTTCGATATACTTGCACATCACCCACTATCTGCATTTGCAGAAAGTAAACGTATCAAGCTTATTCAGCACTTGGTTAACGCTTCTGGATACCAAGGCATGTGTGGCGGACAAGCACTAGATCTCAGTGCAACAGGAAAGTCGGTCGATTTAGAGACGCTTAAACAGCTTCACAAATTAAAGACCGGCGCATTGTTAGGCGCATCCGTTGCTATGGCAGCTGAATGTGCGCCAAATGCAGATGAAACTCAAAAACGAGCGCTTTCAGAATTTGCCGAATTGGTCGGCTTAGCCTATCAAGTACAAGACGATATTATTGATATTACGTCGTCAGAAGAAGAGCTAGGTAAGCCTAAGGGTTCTGATCTAGAACACAACAAATCAACGTATCCAGCACTATTAGGGTTGCAAGGTGCACAGCAAAAAGCGGAAGACTTATATCAAGAATCACTTCAAGCTTTGGCGCGTTTGCCCTACAATACGCAGAATTTGGCTGAATTCGCCACGTTTATCGTGCGCCGTACGCATTAATATAATCAATATACTATGACTATTAACCTTGCTGACTATCCTTTGTTGTCCACTGTAAATACGCCTGATGACTTGCGCTTAATGCAGCAAGATCAGCTTTCACAGGTCAGCGAAGAGTTACGCAGCTACTTATTAAACTCGGTAAGTAAAAGTAGCGGACACTTTGCGTCTGGCTTAGGCACTATTGAATTAACAGTAGCCTTACACTACGTATACAACACCCCTTTTGACCATCTCATATGGGATGTTGGCCACCAAGCTTACCCACATAAAATTCTGACTGGCCGACGCGACCAGTTGCATACTATTCGCCAGAAAGACGGTTTACACCCGTTCCCTTGGCGTGAAGAAAGTGAATATGACGTATTAAGTGTGGGTCATTCAAGCACCTCTATTTCAGCAGCTCTTGGTTTAGCCGTTGCAGCAGAAAAAGAAGACAAAGACCGAAAAGTGGTTGCTGTTATAGGTGACGGTGCTATGACCGCAGGTATGGCGTTCGAAGCGCTTAACCATGCAGGTGACATACATAAAGACATGCTTGTCATCCTCAATGACAATGAAATGTCGATTTCCGAGAATGTTGGTGCGTTGAATAATCACTTTGCTAAGCTTTTATCCGGTAGCTTTTATACGGGCATTCGTGAAGGCGGCAAGCGCCTACTTGGAAACATTCCGCCAATTAAAGAATTAGCGAGCCGTGCAGAAGAACACATCAAAGGAATGGTAGTTCCGAGCACCTTCTTTGAAGAGCTTGGCTTTAACTATATTGGCCCAATTGATGGCCATGACGTTAATGGCCTAGTAGATACCATTCGAAATATGCGCAGCCTTAAAGGGCCTCAGATTCTGCATATTGCCACGAAAAAAGGTAAAGGCTATCACCAAGCAGAGCAAGATCCGATTAAGTACCATGCGGTGCCTAAATTCAATCCAGAAGAAACCAACTTACCGAAGAGCAAACCAAGCTTACCGACGTATTCACAGATTTTCGGCAACTGGTTGTGTCAAATGGCTGAGCGTGACCCTAAATTAATGGCCATCACGCCAGCTATGCGTGAAGGCTCAGGTATGGTTGAGTTTAGCCAGCGTTTTCCTGAGCAATACTCTGATGTAGCAATTGCTGAGCAACATGCGGTGACATATGGTGCGGGTTTGGCAATTGGCGGCCATAATGCTGTTGTGGCAATCTACTCAAGCTTCTTGCAGCGTGGCTATGACCAGCTGATTCATGATGTTGCGATTCAAAATCTACCGGTCATGTTCGCCATTGACCGAGCAGGTATCGTCGGCGCAGATGGTCCAACGCATCAAGGTGCCTTTGATTTGAGCTTTATGCGCTGCATACCAAACATGGTTATCATGACGCCTTCGGATGAACGAGAATGCCAACTAATGCTGACTACTGGCCACTTACATAATGGTCCAGCTGCGGTACGCTACCCTCGTGGCAGTGGAACTGGTGCAGAGCTTCCAACTATGGATGAGACGATTCCAATGGGCAAAGGTGTGGTAAAACGCAATGGTCAAAAAATTGCTATCCTAAATTTTGGCACCATGCTTGGAGAAGCGGAGCAAGCATCAAACGCTTTAGATGCCACGCTAGCTGATATGCGTTTTGTTAAACCGCTAGATGAAGCATTGATTGAAGAAATGGTAGCCAATCACGATGTGGTAGTGACAGTTGAAGACAATGCAATTGCGGGCGGTGCAGGCTCCGCCGTAAATGAATACATTTTGTCTCAAGGGTTACAAGCAAAAGTACTCAACATTGGTTTACCAGACGTATTCATCAAGCACGGCACCCAGCAAGAAATTCATCAAGAGCTGGGTTTAGACTGCGAAGGCATTGTTGAAAAGATTAACCAATTTATGAGCTAGTCAGCCACCTCTATTATAAGCAATAAAAAAGCGAGCAGATGCTCGCTTTTTTATTGCCTAGAGTAGTATTGATAACCTCTGTGCTAATTAACTCACCTTAAACGCATCTACCGCTTTCTCTAACTGTTTAGAAAGCGCCGCGACCTCTTGGCTGTAGGTTAATGTGCCACTCGACTTTTCGCTACTATCACGACTAATTTCAGAGACTTGCGCAATACCGGAATTAATATCGGTACTCAACCTATTTTGCTCAGTTGCAGAGGTGGAGATTTCCTCACTCATATCGTGCATTTGCTCAATAGCGGTATTGATAGTAACAAGTGTTTCAAGTAATAAGGATGTGTCTTCTTGGCAATGTTTGGCGCCATTCTTCCCTTGCTCTATTTCAGAGACCACTTGTGTTGTTTGACGTTGCAGAGACTCAATCATAGCATTGATTTCAGCGGTCGATTCTTGAGTGCGACTAGCCAACATTCGTACTTCATCAGCAACAACCGAGAAACCTCGACCAGCCTCACCAGCCCTCGCCGCCTCAATGGCAGCATTCAATGCTAACAAGTTAGTCTGGTCGGCAATACTTTGAATCGTCTCTAATATTGAGCTTATGTTTGTTGCTTCTTGATTCAGCACTGAAATCAAGCCTGCGGTGTCATCAAGCATAGTGCTTAACTCATTAATCTTACCCGCCGTACTATTCGCTCGTGCTTTTAAGTCGTTGCTATGAGCCAATGCTTGCGTCATTTGCTTTTCAGCGTCCGTAGACTTCGCCAAAACATCATCGGCGTTCTGATTCAATATGCCGGTTATTTGTGCCATTTCGGCTACGGTACTTTGCTGAGTATTTAATGCATCAGAAACCATTTGCAGCTCCTCTTCTGAGCGCGTTGCCGCATGGTTTAATGCATGTGAATTCTGACTGATTTCATCAATCAAGCTTTTAAGATGAGAAACCACCGAGTTGACGTTTGCAGCTAGTTCACCGTACTCATCTTGGCTATCTATGGTAAGTTGTTTGGATAAATCACCTTTTGCAATATAAGAGAGAGCTTGGTTAATACGAGTAAGTGGCGTCATCATGGCTCGAATGGTTAAAAACGCAATACCTATGCTGACAGCTATCATGACAACTAAAATAACAGAGGTCAGTGTTTGACCATTATTGACGTTATCAAAAACGGCTGTTTGCAACGACGTTAAGTTTTTGTCTACTTCCGAAAGCAAGCCATCAATGCCATCTAGGGCAACATTAATTTGAACTTCAGACTGCTCGGTTAACTCAGCAACCTTAGCTGCATGTTCGAGCTGATTTACTTTTACATCGAATAAAGAGTTTTCACCAATAAGCAGCACTTTAGACTTATCAAATTCTTCAACGAACATGTCGATCAGCCCGTCAGTGTCATAACTTTCACCCAACACTTTCAGGTAGTCTGTCAATTGCTCGATTGTGCGCACCGATTGCTCAATGGCGGTACGATTATCAATAACCTCTTGTATGTCTCCCAGCGCAATAATGCCTTTGCTCGCATCAGTGACGTTAATCAAATATCCTTCAATTTGCCCTGCAGAGCCGGCAATACGATCAATTGTGGCTTGCTCATCAGGATCGTCGAGATAGGTTAAATCAACCAATAATGCGCCAGCTTCATCTAAATGCAGATTTAGCTGCTCCTCAAACTCTAGCAGTCTGCCACGTTCAATGATAACTCGCTCTCTATGACTAAAGGTTTGTTCAACCAAACTCGTAAAGCCTTGATAGTCTTTTTCAAAAGCACTCAGACGTTTTTTCATTGATGTGGTTAATGGAAGAGAGGAAAGGGCTTTTTGCACCGAACCCAATTGCTGCCCTTCCTGTGCAAACGTTTCCTTAAGTTGTTGCAATTGCTCAAGCGATTTCACACTTTCAATTTGTGACGCCTGTTTAGCTTGTTTAAGCAAGCTAATCTGTATATTACTGCTTTGTTTTTGAATGGGGAGTGCAAGGTTATCAACTTGCTCGGTTGCGTTTTCGATATCTGCGAGAATGCCAATTGAGCTGACACTTGTGACAATCAACAGAAGGAGAATTATCGCGAAGCCTAGCATGATTTTTTGAGCAACTTTCAAATTCATTCGGCACCTACTTCTTGGATTTAGTAATTATTATAATAATGGTACCTAATCACGATTAACTGATTAGACCTCTTATATTAATCGAGTTGGTAACAAAAAATAAACATTATTTAAACCATAGGCTTACAAATATCACATTAACTATGCTCTTTCGTGCTATCAACCTCATGTTCTGACACAAAAAAAGCCGCATAATGCGGCTTTATTTTGACACGCTATAGTCATTATTCAGCAAGATATTCGACCACTTCCAGGCCAAAACCTGACAATGAATGGTACTTGGTTTGCGAGCTCAACAAACGCATTTTGCTGACACCTAGGTTAGCTAAAATTTGAGAGCCGACACCGACATTGCGAGAGCCAATATGACGCTTCACTTCTTTAACGGTCTCACCCGCATCTAACTTGGCATACTTTTCCACTTGCGCAATCAATGAATCAGGAGACTCATGCTTACCGAGTAAAACCAATACACCACCCTCTTCTGCTATGCGCTCTAACGCTTTACCAATCGGCCACTTGTTGATGCTATCGCGTTGGCTGTATAACAAATCGCGGAAGGTATTTTCTAAGTGAACACGCACTAACGTAGGTTCTTCCGCTTTAATCTCACCTTTGGTTAACGCGAAATGTGCTTGTCCGTCGATAGTATCTCTGAAAACCGTTAGATCAAACTCACCGAATGCAGTCGGCAGTTTACACTGTGAAATACGCTGAATGGTTGTCTCAGTCGCATTACGATACTCGATAAGGTCAGCAATGGTTCCCATCTTTAAATCGTGTTTTTCTGCAATTTTTTCTAAGTCAGGACGGCGCGCCATGGTGCCGTCTTCATTCAGAATTTCAACAATGACCGCAGCAGGTTCGTATCCAGCGAGACGCGCTAAATCTACACCGGCTTCGGTATGACCAGCACGGTTAAGCACGCCGCCATCTTTAGCAATCAGTGGAAAGATATGACCTGGTTGAACAATTGAATTTTGATCCGCGTTAGGCCCTACTGCAGCAAGTACAGTAGTTGCTCGGTCAGCGGCAGAAATACCTGTAGTTACTCCTTCAGATGCTTCGATAGAAACCGTAAAGTTAGTAGTAAACTGTGCATCATTTTTCTCAACCATGAGTGGCAATTTCAGTCGTTCACAACGCTCACGAGACATAGGTAAACAGATCAATCCGCGGCCATGCGTTGCCATAAAGTTGATCGCTTCTGGCGTGACAAGTTCAGCAGCCATAATGAAGTCACCTTCATTCTCACGGTCCTCGTCATCCATCAAGATAACCATCTTTCCTTGCTTGATGTCTTCGATGATTTCTTCTGGGGTATTTAGTTGCATGATTGCCTCTTATTTGTGTAAAAAGCCACTTTTCGCCAGTAAGTCCATTGAGACACCTGATGAAGAATTTGGCTTATGCGCTTGTTGTGCAAGTAATAATCGTTCGATGTAGCGAGCCATCACATCAACTTCGACGTTGATTTTAGTACCCGCTTTATAATGTGTAATAATCGTTTCGGCTGCTGTATGTGGAACAATCGTCAACCTAAACTTATTGTCTGAAATACTATTTACCGTCAAACTGACGCCATCAATAGTAATGGAACCTTTTTCCGCTATGTATGGCGCTATATCACTTGGCATAGACAACCAATAGTCCCAGCTATTGCCTGCGCGCTCTATGGATAGCACTTCTGCTACAGCATCAACATGGCCTGAAACAATGTGGCCACCAAAGCGTGTCGTCGGCAGCATAGCTTTCTCAAGATTTACCTTGCTTCCGATATTGTAATTCGCAAAACCTGTACGCTTTAACGTTTCTGTTGACACGTCAGCACTGAAGCTCATTGAATCAAACGCCACAACTGTCAAGCAAATACCGTTCGTCGCAATAGAGTCTCCCAGCTTCACATCAGACATATCTAATTGCCCCACATTCACTGTGACTCTTGCACCGTCAGCGTTCACATTAATTTCTGAAATATGGCCAATAGCCTCAATAATACCTGTAAACATTATTTATTCTCTTTGAATGAAGCGGTAATTTTGATATCGCTACCGACCATGGTGATGTCTGAAATACTGAGCGACTTTGCTCGACTCAGTGACGTCACATCCGGCATAGCACATAAACTTCGACTATCGCTGCCCATTAATTTAGGGGCTTGAAACAAAACAAGCTCATTAACCAAGTCTTGTTCAATAAAAGCGCCCGCCAAGTGTTGCCCCGCTTCGATAAGGACGTCGTTGTACCCTTGTTTGCCCAAGTATTCTAGCGCTTTTGCCAAGTCTATTTTTCCATCTTGTGTTTCAATGGCGACTTGAGTGACAAAATGCGGCCAGTCTTGGCTATTTTCAACCGTTGAACGCAACAAAATAACAGGCGAATGCTCGTCAAACATCGCTAATTCTGGGGTAATCCGTTGCTGACCGTCGATGACTACACGTACAGGCTGTCTAAGTGCTTCTTCTTTGTATGTTTGTGTCAACTCACCAAGTTCTTGGTAGCGGACATTAAGCTTTGCATTGTCGATGAGCACGGTATCAGCGCCTGTAATTACCGCGCAACTTTGTGCACGAAGGCGTTGTACCTCTTGTCGCGCTTCAGCACCTGTAATCCATTTACTTTCACCCGATGCCATCGCCGTTTTCCCATCAAGACTCGCCGCTAATTTACAGCGTACAAACGGACGTTTATTTCGCATCAAGTATAAAAAGCCTTGGTTTAATGTTGCCGCCTCTTCCCTAAGTAACCCTATTTCAGTTTCAATACCTGCTGCTTGCAACATCGCAATACCCTTGCCCGCCACTTTAGGATTAGGATCGACATCAGCAATAACGACTTTGGCTACTTCGCGGTCTATCAGTGCTTGTGAACATGGTGGTGTACGACCAAAATGAGAGCAAGGTTCAAGCGTCACATAGGCTGTTGCCCCTTTTGCCAGTTCACCCGCTTTTCTTAATGCGTGAACCTCAGCATGAGGAGTGCCTGCTTTTTCATGATAACCCTCTCCGACTATTTGCCCGTTATTGACAATCACACAACCAACACGAGGATTAGGTGACGTAGTGTAATGACCTCGCTGAGCGAGTTTAATGGCTCTCGCCATATATTCGATATCTTGTGGAGTAAAGTTCGGCATAAGTAATGGCTATTTCTAGACTATTTCTCGTCGCCTAGTCGGGCGATCTCTTCACCAAACTCTCTAATATCTTCAAAAGAACGATATACAGAGGCAAATCGAACATAGGCTACTTTATCTAGCCCTTTTAGTTGTTCCATGATCAGGTTACCCAGCATTTCACTCGACACTTCCCTTTCACCGGTCGCTCTAAGTTGAGACATCAACTTATTGATGGCTAATTCAATCTCTTCAACACTTACAGGACGTTTTTCTAATGCTCTTAGCAAACCACTTCGCATCTTCTCTTCGTTAAACGGCTCTCTCGAACCGTCTCGCTTGATAATGCGTGGCATGACAAGTTCTGCTGTTTCGAAAGTCGTGAAACGCTCATGACATTCTGTGCATTCTCGGCGGCGACGAATTTGATGACCGTCGGCAACGAGTCGCGAGTCGATAACTTTAGTATCTGTTGCGGAGCAGAATGGGCAATACATAGTAAGCTCTATAGTAAAATTTTCGCTCATTTTAATCGAAAACAAGCAGTTAAGCGAAAGATAAAAGCGTGATGATATATTTAGATAAAGTGCAATTGTAAATTTATCGTGTCTTTTGAAAGTCGATTTCCCGATAAGAATACCCTGTAGCAGCATTCACAAGGTTTAGCCGCTGATAATTCAGAGCAAACGTTCAGTCAGTCTTACTAGCGCAGGAAGTTATTTAAGACAAGTTGCTTTTCCAGAGGGCGCAAAAATATGAGCCCTTTGAGATTGAGTGCACCTGCTTGTCAAGCAGGTGCTATGGCGCGACTCAATCCAAATGAATGTATTTTTATAGTAAGTATAAGTTTTACTTAAGGCTTGGAAGAACGACGATATTGCCACCGTCTATTAACTGTTCGATGCGCATTTTTTTAAAAACGCGATATTCGTTTGAGTTGTACCATGTTTTCAGCGCCTGATCGTTAGGAAACCGAGAAATTACGGTCCAATTGCCCGACCAAACACCCTCTAGTACCTCCCCTTCCCGAGAAGCCACTAAAATTTCCGCACCTGCATCAACAAGAAGTTGCGTAACGGGTTTCCCATATTTACCCATGTATTCTTGATAATCTTTAACACCTATCTGCGCGACTAGATACACGCTCTTGTTTGTTTTATTACCATTTTCTGCATGCGCGCCAAGTGATACTGCAACTGACACGCAGCATAGTAAAAAGGCTACCCAAACTTTAGCCAACACCATTGATATCCTCCAATAAAATTCCCATAACCAAGCGTTAAAGCGTCACGCACAGCCCTTCGTTGGTTGCTTAACAACTGCTTAACTATAGTGATAATCTAATGAAGAGAAAGACGAAAAATGTAAGAAGATAAAACGGGCACACAATAGACGCTAAGGAAATATTGCCTCTTTGAAAAATACGCCAGTATCTTCCCCCATAGGCTTGTTACTGCGAGTGTTTTATGAGGATGACTTGCAACAAGATTAGATGTTTTAAGTTTTCAGCCCCTATAAAAAAAGGCGCTATAAGCGCCCTTTCTCGAGTGATTACACCTGATTTACTGGTGCACAATTCTGTTCTCAATTAGGTTGTCGACAACAGCAGGATCGGCAAGCGTAGAGGTATCACCTAAGTTCTCAAGCTCGTTTTCAGCGATTTTACGTAATATCCGACGCATGATTTTGCCTGAGCGTGTTTTTGGCAGACCCGGAGCGTACTGAATATAGTCAGGTTTTGCGAAACGACCTAACTCTTTCGCAACAAACTCTTGCAGCTCAGGAATTAGCTCAGCAGATTCATGCGAGCTGCACATCAACGTAATGTAACAGTAAATACCCTGTCCTTTAATTTCATGCGGATACCCGACCACAGCAGCTTCTGCCACTGCAGGGTGCAATACTAGCGCGCTTTCGATTTCTGCTGTACCTAGTCTATGCCCCGATACATTGAGCACATCATCAATTCGACCAGTAATACAGTAATAACCGTCTTCATCGCGTTTAGCACCATCGCCCGTGAAATAATATCCAGGGTATTGGCTAAAATAAGTATCAAAGAAGCGTTGGTGATCACCATAAACGGTACGCATTTGCCCAGGCCAAGAACCTGACATCACCAAGCGACCACGCGTAACGCCTTCGAGAAGCTCACCTTCTTTGCTCAATATAGCGGGTTTAACACCAAAGAAAGGCTTACCTGCCACGCCTGGTTTCATATCCACAGCACCAGGCAATGACGTTAATAAGACACCACCTGTTTCTGTTTGCCACCACGTGTCTACTATCGGGCAACGAGACTCACCGACGATTTCATAATACCAATGCCAAGCTTCTGGATTGATAGGTTCACCGACAGAGCCAAGCAATCGAATACTTGAACGGTCATGTTTGTGAACCAGTTCATCGCCTAAACTCATTAGCGCACGAATTGCCGTTGGCGCAGTGTAGAAAATGTTCACGTTATGTTTTTCACACACTTGCCAAAAACGTCCTGCATCTGGATAGGTAGGCACACCTTCAAAGACCAATGTCGTTGCACCGTTTGCCAATGGACCATAAAAAATATATGAGTGACCCGTAATCCAACCCGCATCTGCTGTACACCAATAAACTTCACCATCTCGATAGTCAAACACATATTTATGTGTCATTGCGGCATACAAAATATAGCCACCACAGGTGTGCATAACGCCTTTAGGTTTGCCCGTCGAGCCAGACGTATAAAGAATAAATAACGGATCTTCTGCGTCCATCACTTCAGGTTCGCAAACAGGTTGGTAGTTTCCGATAACTTGTTGGTAGTGAACGTCTCGCTTACTGTCCCAATTTACATCAGCACTTGTGCGTTCAACCATGACAACAGAATGCACATTTGGACAGTCAGCTATCGCCAGATCCACATTGGCTTTTAACGGGATATGCTTACCACCTCGAACACATTCATCCGCGGTAATCACCACTTGGCAATCGGCATCAAGTACACGTGCTTTAATAGATTCACTAGAAAAGCCACCAAAAACAACTGAATGCACTGCACCAATACGAGCACAAGCAAGCATCGCGTAGCCAACTTCTGGGATCATCGGCATGTAAATACACACACGATCACCTTTTTTCACACCGCGGTCTTTTAACAGGTTAGCCATACGGCAAACATTGTCGTGAAGCTCTTGATAGGTAATTTTCGCATCATCTGTCGGCTCATCGCCTTCAAATATAATCGCGGTATTGTCAGCCTTGGTATCAAGATGGCGGTCAATACAGTTATAGCTCACATTTAGCTGCGCACCTTTAAACCATGAAATATCTGCTTTGTGATAATCTACAGACGTCACTTCATCCCACGGTTTATACCAATCAATAAATTTGTTTGCTTGCTCAGCCCAGAATACCTCTGGCTGCTCTATCGATTGCTGATACATGCTTTCATAGGTAGCTGCATCAATATACGTCGTTTCCTTTGCCTGCTCCGTTACAGGGTAACGGCCTTGTAATTCATTCATGTTCCCACTCTGACATTTATTGGTATTTTTATGTTTTCAACCAGTGTATCGGTTTTTTATCGTTTGTCTTATAAAGATTCACATCTTGTTAAACATTATTTTTATAACAAGTTAATGACCATTCAACCCTAGCATTAAAAAACCAAAATGACAACGCTGTCATTTGTAAATTAAACCAGAATTAAGATCGATGGTTTGCATATTTATATGTAAATCAGTAGCCTGCACTCTCAAAGCGTGGAATTAAGGTTTACATAGAATATGGAAATAGTATTTATTCGCCACGGAGAACCGGCAAGTAACCACAACAACAAGCTCACCAGTAAACAGTACAAGGCATGGGTAGAACAATACAATGCCTCTTCCGTAGCAGACACTAGCCGTCCAAACGATTCATTCACAGATGACTTTGCCAATTACTTTGTTGTATCAAGTTCGCTGCAACGTGCGATTGAGTCATGTGAAATTTATACCAAGCAATCGCCACAGCTTATTCTGGATATCCTTAATGAGATGGATATCCCGTTTTACACGTTACCGCTAAAACTTAAAGCATGGACTTGGCTTTATCTCTCAAGGGTGCTTTGGACATTTGGTGTTGTGGGAAAATTTGAATGCTATTTATTCGCTCGACAGCGTGCTAAGTCAGCAACAGTAGAGCTACAAAAAATTGCCGAGAAACACGACAAATTACTGGTATTCGGGCATGGGTATATGAATGCCCATATCAGGCGTTTATTGGTCCGTAACGGTTGGACGATGGAAAGTAAAAACAACCATTACTGGGGCGTAACCCGATTAACTAAAACGAAACAAGGGTAAACAAAAAGCCCAGCAAATGCTGGGCTTTTTAATCTGGGGTATAAAAGTAATACTTTTACAGTAAAAGTTACTTCTTCGCCAACTTCTCTTTGATACGAGCTGAACGACCTGAACGCTCGCGTAAGTAGTAAAGTTTTGATTGACGAACATCACCGCGACGTTTAACTGCAATAGAGTCAACTAATGGGCTATGTGTCTGGAATACACGCTCAACACCTACACCGTTCGAAATCTTACGAACTGTGAAAGCTGAATGTAAGCCACGGTTTTTAACAGCGATTACAACACCTTCAAACGCTTGAAGACGCTCTTTATCACCTTCTTTTACTTTAACTTGTACAACAACTGTGTCACCTTGCGCGAACGCTGGTAAGTCAGTTTTCATTTGCTCTTGTTCAAGAGCTTTAATAATGTTACTCATAATTACCTCTTCCTAGGATTCACGGTCAGCGGCGTCAGCTTCACTATCATTAATGATAGTTTCCAGCATTTTCGCTTGCTCTGCCGTCAGAGCTAGGTCAGTTAAAAGTTCTGGTCGTCTGAGCCATGTTCTTTTCAGTGACTCAAATTGGCGCCATTGGCGAATGTTTTCATGATTTCCGCTAAGCAGCACCTTCGGTACCGACTTTTCGTCAAGCACTTCTGGGCGAGTGTAATGTGGACAATCCAGTAAGCCATCAGCAAACGAATCTTGTTCTGCAGACAACTCATGCCCCAATACACCAGGAACAAACCGCGCTACCGCGTCAATTACATTCATCGCAGGGAGTTCACCGCCACTTAAAATGTAATCACCAACTGACCATTCTTCATCAATATCTGATTCAATGATCCGTTCGTCTATTCCTTCATAACGGCCTGCTACGAATATCAGACAGTCATGCTCAGCAAGCTCACTAACACCGCTTTGGTCCAACTTTCGGCCTTGTGGTGATAAATATATCACCTTTGCGTTTCTGCCCTCTTCCTCAGCTTTCGCTTTGGCAGCGTGAATAGCATCACGCAGAGGTTGCACCATCATTAACATGCCTGGGCCACCACCATAAGGTCGGTCATCCACAGTGCGATGCTTATCATGAGTAAAGTCTCTTGGGTTCCACGTATGAAACTCAATAAGGCCTTTACGAATCGCCCGGCCTGTCACCCCGTATTCTGTGATTGCATCAAACATTTCAGGAAAAAGGCTTATCACCCCAATCCACATTTTGCTTGTCGTCACAGTTTAAAAACCTGGGTCCCAGTCAACACAAATTTGTTTAGTTTTACCGTCAACAGACAAAATAACTTGGTCAAAAACATACGGAATTAACCGTTCTTTTTTACCAAAACCGTCGTTACGGTTTGCTTTAACAACCAGTACATCATTAGCGCCAGTCTCCATAATGTCAGTCACTTGACCAAGGTCGTAACCTTTGTCAGTCACTACCTGCATGCCCATTAAATCTCGCCAGTAGAACTCACCTTCAGGTAAGTCCGGCAGCAATGCTGCGTCTACATGTATTTCTGCGCCAACGAAGCGTTGAGCTTGGTCGCGGTCATCAATACCAGCAAGTTTGGCAATTAGGCCATTGTTATGCTTGCGCCAATCAACAATGTCTACTGCTTGTTCTTTTCCACCTAATTTTAACGACCAAGGTGAATAGTCAAATATTGCTTGCGGATCTTCAGTAAACGTATGAATTTTTACCCAGCCCTTGATACCGTAAACTGCGCCTACTTTACCTAGGAGGATTTTTTCACTCATTGCACTCACCCATTGTCCCCAAACTTACTAAATCAATTAAGCAGCCGCTTGAGCGTCTTTAACTAACTTAGCCACACGATCAGATAGACCAGCGCCTTGACCAACCCAGTGGTTGATACGGTCTAGGTCTAAGCGTAATTTCTCAGACTGACCTTGAGCTGATGGGTTGAAGAAACCTACTTTCTCGATGAAACGACCATCGCGAGAGTTACGGCTATCTGCAACAACAACCTGATAGAATGGACGCTTCTTCGCGCCACCACGAGCTAAACGAATGGTAACCATACCGTCCTCTATATATTTAATGTTAAACGAAAATTTCCAGACACTTTCTGAACACACGACGAGCGTACGGACAGAAAAGCTCGCGTATTCTACGCTTTTCTAGCGATAATGCAAGTAAAAAACAGGGCTTGAAGGTGAATCGCGGTCAATTAAGTGCGTGCAATGTGGGCACAATATCCCGCGCCGTATACCGATTGTATTTCTACCGCTAACACATTGGCGTCATTAAGCTTTTTACGTAGCTTTTTAATATGACTGTCTATTGTACGATCACTCACCACGCGATTATCTTGATACATACTGTCCATCAACTGCTGTCTAGAGAAAATGCGCCCAGGTTCTGCAACCATAGGCTTGAGCAATTGACACTCTACCGCTGTTAGCACAATTTGCTGATCATCACAGGTCAATGTCATACGTTGTATATCAAGTAATTCTGCCGGCGCTTGTTCTTTGGGGCCAATACGACGCAATACTGTTTTTACCCGAGCCACCACTTCTCGCGGACTAAAGGGTTTGCAAATATAGTCATCAGCCCCAAGCTCCAATCCCAACAGACGGTCAATTTCTTCAACGCGAGCCGTTACCATCAAGATAGGAATATCAGAGTGCTGACGTATATCACGGCATATCGCCATACCATCTTTACCTGGCAACATTACATCCAAAATCATAGCGTCTGCATGATGTTTTGCTAACCAGGGTTCAACCTCATCGCCTCGCAGAATACAACTCACTTCAAAGCCAGAAGCAATCAGGTAGTCTTTTAATAAATTGGAAAGTTTTTCTTCGTCTTCTACAACAAGAATATGCGCCATGTAACTCAGCTACAACATACAGTTAATTCAATTGAAGTTACTTTAACAGAGGAATTCTAATGATAACAGCAAGACCACCTAAAGAAGCTTGCGCCGCTTCAATGGTGCCTTCATGAGCTTCTACGATATGGGCACAAATTGACAAACCTAGTCCTGTTCCTTGTTTAACATTGGTTCTCGCGCTGTCAACGCGATATAAGTGTTCAAAAAGTAAAGGTAGGTGCTCTGGGGCGACGCCATGTCCTGAGTCTTCAACCATAATTTTGGCGGCTCCATGCTCTTTGGTGATTGTGATATTAACGCGCGTGCCATCCCCCGCGTATTTAGCCGCATTTCCCAATAAGTTCTCTATTAATTGGTTGAGACGTGTTTCATCACCGTATACAGGCAGTGCTTGGTCACAAATAGCAACAGAAAAGCGCATATTGTGTTTTGCCAAATAGTTGCCGTATTTACTCTCTAGCCCAGCGAACAACTCAGTAAGGTCGAGATGTGCTTTGCGATAGTTCATACCGCCAATGTCAGCACTGGTTAATGCATGCAAATCTTCGATTAACTTTTGTAAATGCGAAATCTCCTGATGCAATGAATCCGCGTTATTGGCATCGAATGGCCTTATACCATCTAACATTGCCTCTAGCTCACCTTTTAATATGGCAACTGGCGTTCTAAGTTCATGAGCAATATTGGCGAGCCAGCGCTGCCTTGCATGGTTATTTTCTTTTAAGGTGTTTGCTAACTCATTAAAATTTCGCGCTAAATGGCCCAATTCATCTTTACGCGTTGTGGGAAGCTTTTGCTCGTAGTCACCCTGTGTTAACGCATGCATACCCAGCGTTAAATGTTTAACAGGGTTAAGCAAATGTCGCGCAATAGGTAACGCAATTAAACCAGCAAGAAGCAGTAACACCGCCCCCACAAGCCATAAAAATTGTTGCTGCTGCTCAATAAAAGTCAGTTCGTAGCCACGCGTTAACTCAATACGCTTTGAGACGCCTAGATAACCAACGACTTCATCGCCAACTCGGATTGGGTTATATCGCATTTCTTGATTATCTGTTCGTCTACCCACTACATACTCTTTGTCTTTAGTGACAACGACATAGCTAACGGGTTTATTATTTGGATTCGGTGACATCTCTGAGTCCGGCCCTCTAGCAGGGCCTGGTCTTACTCCACCAAAAGGACGAGGAGGACGGCCTTCTGCACGAGCTTTGTTTTGGTCTCTTTCTCTTCCCTCTGGAGGCCTGCGCATACGAGGTTCCCTAATGGGCAACGCAAAATCACTGCCTTGCAAGGTTTCTCGTAATATACGTTTAAAGTAACGATGATTGTCTTCTAATGCATACCAAGAATTATCTTCTTGATAGAGCTCAGCTAAGTCGTCTATTAGAGGTTTGAGTTGTTGGCTTTCTCTTGCATTTACATACTCGATCATGCCCTTCGAAACACTCCATTGTGTAAATAAGGCAAAAAAGCCCAGTAGCATGCAACTTAGTAAAAAAATCAGTAAAAACGCTTTAGTGCGAAGACGCATAACTCAACCGCATAACTAGAATCAGACAACAAGAAAAATAAAAAGGTCAATATATTAGGCTAGATAGAGAATATGAAATCAAGCATGTGTGCAATTTAGAACATAACATCCTTATTTCTTGCACATTTCAGCCGCATTTGTTGCACATTTTATGATTACTATGTGAATAAGCTAGTAAAAGAGGGATAACACATGAGTCCATATAGTTTAGTAAAAACTGCCGTAGTATCTGGATTACTTGTATGGGGCACCAATGTTTTAGCGTTTCCCGGACCGCCGCCGGCTCCTCAGCCTGCACCGAACGGACCGATAGATCAGCAATCACCACAAAACCCGCCTTCGGAACCAAATGAGCGTCAAGGTCGCCGCGCGGATCCTCAACCTGATCCTGAACTCGAAAATTCATTGCAAACCCTAGTCACATCGCAAGCACTGTTACCAATAAATACTGACTTAATTGCCGCACCGGATATTAATGACCCTCTTCCACAACTTGGTAAACAGTTATTTTTTGCCAAAAATTTAGGTGGTGAGCAAAGCGTTGCTTGTGTTAGTTGTCACCATCCTACACTGGGCGGAGCTGACGATCTGTCGCTACCTGTTGGTGTTAGTGCAGTTAATTTTAATGATATTGACGCACATGACGTGTTGGGACAGGGGCGATTTAACGGCGAAGATGCTGACAACTTGCCAAGTGTGCCACGAAATGCACCAACAATTTTTAATATTGCGTTATTAACACAAGGGCTATTTTGGGATAGCCGTATCGAGAGAACGCCATCTGGCGACATTATTACACCAGACTCAGAAATAACGGGAACAGGCGAGCGTTTGCCAGATTCAAGCTTACCCGATGGCGCAACACTAGCGGCGGCACAAGCAAGATTTCCTGTTACCTCAGTAGAAGAAATGCGCGGTAGTTTTCTACCAGATGCAGACGGTAGCTCTTTACGCAGCAGTCTAGCTCAACGTTTTGACAATTCATTAACTGAGTTTATGACAAATTGGGCTGTGGCTTTTGAACAAGTATTTGAAGAGTTCACGGGCAGCTTCGATCAAATCGCGCACGCAATTGGCGAATACGAGCGTTCAATGGTATTTGTAGAGAGCCCTTGGCAACGTTATTTACAAGGCGACATTAATGCAATCACTGATGAACAGAAACGAGGCGCACTGCTGTTTTTCAATGCTCCTCAAAATGGCGGTGCTGGTTGTGTTTTCTGTCACAATGGCCCTGCCTTCACAGATGGTCGACACCATTTAGTGGCCTTCCCACAAATGGGACCAGGCAAAGGCAACGAGAGTTCAACAAATACAAGTCAAGACTTTGGTCGAGAGAATGTTACGGGCGACGAGGCTGATCGTTTCCACTTTAGAACACCGAGCCTGTTAAATATCGCTACATCAGCACCATACGGCCACAGCGGTGCCTACCAAACACTTGAGGAAGTTGTCCGCCACTATAACAACCCGACAGGCGCGGTAAATCGTTTGTTTGGTGCCGAGCGCGGAAGTACGACTGCTCAAGGCATGTTAGACGGTAGCGCACCTTTCTGTGAGTTACCTCAGGTAGCGTCGATAGGACAGAAAACAGGTAAAAGCTGTCATGACCTGTATCCGGATGCATATCAAAACTCACGACAAGTTACTCGTCACCTGAGACGTGCTAATGATGGTGCAGAAGAGGCGACATCGCCACTGCTTGATGGCGCGAACCTAAGCGGCCGAGAAGTTGAGCAGCTTGTAGCCTTTTTACATGCGCTAACCGATCCGTGTACGACAGATAGAGAGTGTTTGAATCCTTGGATTATTGATGAAGATGATGAGGCAAACTTTCCAGATAATAACCCTCTCATTGCAACAAATGATGAGGACCAAATTTTATAGTGACCATTTGAACAACTGTAAGTATAGGTAAAACAAAAAGCCGCTGTATATCACAGCGGCTTTTTTATCCTGCTTCGCGTTTTAACTTAATGATAAGTTCAATATGAGGAATAAGTTCCTCTATTTCTCGAATCTGAGTGCGCAACGCTTGCCATTGCTTCAGCTCTAACTTACCTGAATTAAGAATAGCCTGCTTGATTTCGCTCACCAGAGAGTCATCCTTTTTCTGCTCCAGGAACTCATTAATGTGCAGTAAACTATCAAGCTCTTCCTGACTGATGAACTCTTTTTCTACCATTATGATGCCCCGTCTAAAAAACACACAATTATAAAGATAACTATAGGTGCTAAAAACGAAAAAAACGTAGTTGTTTTGTAACAGCCGCACTAATTTTCGTTAACGGTTCGAACTTATCGCCAGGACATTCAATTAACTCAAAGCGTATTCGGCAGTAAAAAAACTCAACCAATATCCAAGTGAGTAGGCAACCAGTAAATATCCCCCCATCGACAGATAACTCATAAACGTCAGCTCCTTAACCTTACTCATCGCAATAATACCGGCCGCAGAACCAATAATGAGCAGTGACCCGCCAACGCCCGTAGCGTATGTCAGCGCCAGCCAGTTAGAGGTGGTCATGTTGATATCAGCTTTCAGTAAAGCAGCGGTCAACGGAACATTATCTAAAATAGCAGAAAGCATACCGAGTAAATAATTGGCTAAGCTCACATCCAGCACTTTATAAATTTCGGTTAGCTGGGTTAATACCCCAATTTCTTTCAACATACCAACAATCAGTAATACGCCTAAGAAAAACAGTAGCGTTTCAAACTCTATTTCTCTGATGTAATGCAATACGTCAGGATGAGCACTGTGCTCCAAATACTGGCCAATTAAAAACATACAACTTAACCCGAATAGGAACGTTAGTACTGGCGGGATCTGGAAAAAAGCATTCCCCACTAACGTGCATAAAATAGTTGTTAAAAAGACTGCGGCAATAATTTTGTCATTTTTAGCAATTGGTTTTGGCGTCGAAGAAAAGTGTAGCTGGCCTTTCAAATTAATCGACAGTAATGCCGCTAACGTCATTACAGCCGTAAGCGAGGGCAATACTAAATACAGCAAATCTGCAATGCTCACTTTGCCAGCCAAGAAGATCATCAATGTAGTGACATCCCCGGTAATCAATGACACCCCGCCACTGTTTACTGCAAAAACGATTAATGTCGCGTATTTGAGTCGTTGCTTTGGTGGCAAATCTAAAGAAACAATCACCGCTACCGCTACTAGCGTTGAAGTTACATTGTCGGCAAAAGAGCTAAATAAGAAAGCAAACAGTCCAATTAAAAACATAAAACTGCGTTCATGCATTGAGTTTGGCAATAAATGTTGAACGAGGTTAGAGATAAACCCCTTACTATTGAGGTAAGCAACAAATGTCATTGCTGCGGTTAAAAATAGCCAAAGTGTCGCTATTTCTAACAAGTTCTCGTTAAGTTGATGAGTAGTATGCTCTGCGTTTACAGCATCGATAGGAAACAAGTAAGCGATTAGCCAGCATAACGTGCCAATAAACAACGTTGTTTCCGCTTTATTTATATGAATGACATCTTCGAAGATAACCAGTAAAAGTGCCAAAACCGCGAGTATGAGAATGACCGTCGCCATAAAATATCCGTTAAATGTAAATAGAGTAATGCGTAAAATTCAGCAAGTGCAGCATTGATAAGCTATTGAACCATAGTATTTTTGTTGTCAATTGCAGCACTGGTAAGTGTAGTACATTCTTTTCAGGGAAAACTTGATAACAAGCAATGTTAGACGCTATAGCTTTTTCCAAGCACAAAAAAAGCAGCAATAAATGCTGCTTTTTAACGAAAGACTCAACTGACTAGCGACCGAACATTCCGCCGCCACCGCCGCCAAAGCCCCCCATACCACCAGGAGGCATCATACCTTTCATGCTACGCATCATTTTCTGCATGCCGCCTTTACCCGACATTTTCTTCATCATTTTCTGCATTTGCGTGAACTGCTTAAGCAACTTATTCACATCTTGAATTTGAGTGCCAGAGCCTGCCGCAATACGGCGCTTACGAGAACCTTTTATAATATCTGGGCGTTCACGTTCAGCTGGTGTCATAGAATTGATAATAGCTTCCATGCGCACAGTCACTTTGTCATCCATTTGGCCTTTAATTTGATCAGACATATTGCCCATACCCGGCAACTTATCCATCAACCCCATCATGCCGCCCATGTTTTTCATTTGCACAAGCTGCTCACGGAAGTCTTCTAGATCAAAGCCTTTACCCGATTTAACTTTCTTCGCTAGCTTCTCAGCTTTTTGCTTATCAACTTTTTGTTCGACTTCTTCGATAAGTGACAATACGTCACCCATACCAAGAATACGTGAGGCAATACGATCAGGGTGGAACGGCTCAAGCGCATCTGTTTTCTCACCGACACCAATAAATTTAATTGGTTTACCCGTGATATGACGAATAGAAAGTGCCGCACCACCGCGGGCATCACCATCAGTCTTGGTTAGGACAACACCCGTTAGCGGCAACGCATCATTAAACGCTTTAGCAGTATTTGCCGCATCTTGACCTGTCATTGCATCAACGGTGAATAACGTTTCAACAGGGTTAATAGCACTGTGAAGCTGCTGAATTTCGCCCATCATGTCTTCATCAACGTGCAAACGACCAGCTGTATCAACAATCAATACATCGAAGAAATGCTTCTTCGCGTGATCAATAGCTGCATTAGCGATATCAACCGGTTTTTGCTTAATATCACTCGGGAAAAACTCTACGCCTACTTCACTGGCAAGCGTTTCTAGCTGCTTGATTGCAGCTGGACGATAAACGTCAGCACTCACAACGAGGACTTTTTTCTTCTCGCGCTCTTTTAAGAACTTAGACAGTTTAGCAACAGACGTTGTTTTACCCGCACCTTGTAAACCAGCCATCAAAACAACAGCTGGTGGCGTTGCTTTGAGATCCAGCGCTTCATTTTGCTCGCCCATTGCTGTTTCCAGCTCGGTGCGGACAATTTTTACGAATACTTGACCTGGCGTTAAGCTTTTAGAGACTTCCTGACCTACCGCACGCTCTTTCACTTTCGCAATAAAATCACGAATGACTGGCAATGCTACGTCAGCTTCTAATAAAGCCATACGTACTTCACGTAGGGTGTCTTTGATATTGTCTTCGGTTAGACGGCCGCGGCCGCTAATATTTTTGAGCGTTTTGGTTAAACGATCTGACAGATTCTCAAACATGGAAATCTCTATCTAAAAAGGCGGATATTACAAACTGCTCGCCATTATACGCGTATAACAACTAAATAAAACTAGCGAACTCGAATTCTACATTTAGCAACCAGACTATATCTTGTGGTAATCTGGCGCTATATAGCTGATATATTGGGATTAGCGTGGACGTTGCAAGCCTTCTTGTCGAAAACTTTATTCAATTGACTATTGAAGCCAGCCCTTGGCTGCTTATGGGTCTATTAATCGCAGGTCTAATGAAAGCCTGGCTACCTTCTCAAATTTTGTCTAAGCATCTTGGCAGCGGCAATGGTGCCATTATAAAAGCGGCCTTTATTGGCGCACCACTGCCACTGTGCTCATGTGGCGTTATTCCCGTTGCAACAGAGCTTCGCCGAAGTGGTGCTTCAGCGCCAGCTACTTCTTCCTTTTTAGTGTCTACCCCAGAAACCGGCATCGACTCAATCAGTGTCTCTTACGCCATGTTAGGTCCTATTTTTGCGATATTTCGACCAATCAGCGCCGTGCTGTCGGCTATTGCAACAGGCTTTTTAGTAAAAACCGCTGACGTAAAAAGCCCAACTGATGTTAAGCCATCGACAAGCTGTTGTGCATCAAAAGTACCGGCGGTAGATGAGGCCTTGGAAAAGAATTCGGAAGAAGAAAAAGCCAGCTGTTGTGCCAGCAAAAAACAGCCATCAAATACGTTTTGGACGAAAACATGGTCAGGTGTTAAGTATTCACTGACTCAACTTGTCGATGACATCATAAAGTGGTTGGTGGTAGGCCTAATTTTCGCAACACTGGTCAAAACCTTTATTCCCACCTCATTTTTAACCGAACATGGCAGTGGCCTGGTTGCCATGCTAATTATGATTGCTATCTCTATTCCCATGTATATCTGTGCAACAGCTTCAACGCCTATTGCTGCAGGTTTGATTATGGCAGGTGTTTCTCCAGGTACTGCCTTAGTGTTTATGATGGCGGGACCCGCAACCAACATTTCAACGCTTGGTGTCATCAAAAATGAAATGGGGTCAAGTGTACTCGTGAGATACCTCTTAGGTATTTCCCTTTGTGCCATTGGGTTTGGTTATTTGCTCGACGCCATTGTGGCAATGCTAGGGGTTGACTTAGCGCACCAAATGGCCCACAGCCATGAAATTTTGCCGATGTGGTTAAGCGTATCGACGGCGATGATTTTATTTGTCGCTGCCATCAAGCCATTACGTCAAAAAGTCATAAGTTAAAATTACGTAAATGAATTGTGGCTTCAAGGCTTGGTTTTGATAAACTGAGCCCGACAAATGATATTCGCAAGGAAAAGAAGTGAGTTTTATTGATATTAGCACCCTGTTCGCGGTGATTTGTTATCTGACGGCGACGGTAGCAATATTAACAAAATTATTTGATAGTCAAGGACCTAACCAACTGTTGGTATTAATGTTGGCTTGCTTTGCTATTATTCCTCATACCTTGTTGACCGGCAACCAAGTATTCAGTGACGAGCAAGTTAATTTTAACTTACCGAACGTCGTCACTTTGGTTAGCCTCATCATCACCTTATTGATTACCTCCGTTTCACTGAAGTTTAAATTAAATTTACTGTTACCCGCAGTTTACGGCTTTGCCGGAATTTGGTTGATTATTTCCATGTTGTTGCCTGAAGTCGCGCTTATGCCACTCGCTGTCAACAAAGCTATGGTCATTAGCCACATCACACTATCACTGATAGCGTATTGCGTACTGATAATTGCATGCCTGTATAGTTTTCAGGTTGCGTATATCAACATGAAATTGAAATCTAAACAGCTAAATGCGGTAAACCAATTGCCTCCATTGATGCAGGTTGAACATCAACTATTTTTAATTTTAGGTGTCGGTACCATTGCGCTAGCAGCTTCTCAAATAACAGGCTTTATTTTCCTAGATACGTTTTTCAGTAAAGCTAATGCACACAAAACCGTACTTTCCTTGATGGCATTGGCCGTTTATCTTGTGATCATTTGGGGCCACTACAAGAATGGCTGGCGTGGTCACAAAGTGATGACTTTAACCATTATCGCGACAGGTTTGCTGACGTTGTCATATTTTGGTAGCCGTTTTGTGAAAGAATTTCTCATCGGATAATTTTTCAGGTATAACTGAACAGTTTTCTAGCAAATAAGCTAGAATCAGCGTGTTAGGCAACAAAGGACCCTACTTTTTTGGACAGCATTTCTACAAGTATGCTTTTTATTATTCTAGGCATACTGTTATTTATTTCCGCTTATTTTTCTGGCTCAGAAACTGGCATGATGTCGATAAACCGTTATCGCCTTCGCCATTTAGCAAAGCAAAAACATCGAGGCGCTAAGCGTGTTAGTCAATTACTTGATCGACCAGACCGTTTAATCGGCCTTATTCTTATTGGCAACAACCTCGTCAATATTGCAGCGTCTGCTATCGCCACCATCATTGGTATTCGATTGTTTGGTGATGTTGGTGTTGTTTACGCAACATTTGGTTTAACGCTAGTAGTTCTTATTTTTGCAGAAGTAACGCCTAAAACGCTTGCCGCGTTATACCCAGAGAAAGTGGCTTTTCCAAGCTCAGTCATTTTATCACTATTGCTCAAAGTGTTATTACCGTTCGTTGTCATGGTAAATTTTATTACCAATGGCTTCCTGAAATTACTCGGGTTAAGCGCAGAGCAGCGTGAACAACATAGCTTGAGTACCGAAGAACTGCGTACCGTTGTTAACGAGTCTAGCGCGTTGCTAGAAGAGCGCGATCAAAATATGTTGGTCGGTATCCTCGATTTAGAAAGGATTAAAGTTGAAGATATCATGATCCCACGTAATGAATTAGTGGGCATTGATATCAATGACGACTGGAAACGAATTCAGAAAAAGTTAACCCACTCAACGCACACGCGTGTACTACTTTACCGCGACAACATTGACGACGTGGTTGGCTACATCCATATGCGTGATGCCCTCAGGTTACTATCGAAAAACCAGTTCACCAAAGCGACATTGCTTCGTGCAGTGCGAGAGCTTTATTTCATTCCTGAAGGCACGCCGTTAAATGTTCAGTTATTGAAGTTCCAACACGCCAAAGAGCGTTTAGGTTTAGTGGTTGATGAATACGGTGACATTCAAGGGTTGGTGACATTGGAAGACATCCTAGAGGAGGTTGTTGGCGACTTTACCACGACCATGGAACCAAGCCCTTCTGATGAGGTTCATGAGCAACCTGACGGTAGTGTGCTTATCGATGGCAGTGCGACAATTCGTGACCTAAATAAAGAAATGTCATGGGATTTACCCACAGATGGACCTAAAACCTTAAATGGACTGATTGTGGAGCATTTAGAAGATATTCCACAAGCTAGATTAAGCGTAATGATCGCTGGATATCCGGTCGAGATCGTCGACGTTAGCGACAACATGATCAAAACAGTACGCATCGTACCTGAACACCTAACTAAACAGAGCCCGCAAGATTAAAGGGCTCTGGACATCCCTCTTAATAACCCGCTGATTTATTATCCTTTTTGTCTAGGCTTTAGACGATGTATGGATCCCACCAAATAACCGATTGGATTTTCTTTAATCAAACTACTGATCATATTTACATAATGTGTTTCTAACACGTTACATTTAGTCGAATACGGCATTTTGACCACAAAGTTATCCACAGCAAATGGTGTTATCCAAGTTTCCACATTTTCTGTGGATAACAATGGCTACCCCAATAAAATAACGCCTTGGATTTTTGCAAACTTTTTTTCATAAAAATATCATATTTTTTTGCTCTACTAATGTGTCGAAAATTACAGCGGTGGTTTACCAGATCTACGACTAATTTCGCAGCTAAAGCTGATAATATTTCAAACAAAAAACGGCAATTAAACGAATAACCAATGCATCAAGTTTAAAAGCTGAATACGTAAATTCATTGAATTTTAGGCATAAAAAAGCCCTGTCATTAGACAGGGCCCGGTAAGCTCAAAGGTTGGGGGGAGAGCTCTAAAACTTATGCTTTGTGTTTACGAGCAAAGCGCTCAATCAACAACCCGTTACAATAGATATTGTCGATGTTTTTGTACTTGCTTTCTGTTGCAGCAAAACCGTTTTCTACCGCTTCCTTACAAATTTGACTAGCTGGTGCATTGTCTACAGCAACAAACTTGAATACGACGTCTTTTTCTGCAGCCTTAGGTTGTGCGGTGTATTTAGCAGCAAAGCGTGATAATGACTGGTCGTTACATACGACGCGACGCTTTAGTTCAGAGAAGTCAGCACCTAGTGCACTTGCAATAGCCTTAGCACCCGAAATACCTTCTTGTGCAGCAGCCACACATACTTGAGTTTCTACAGTTTCATCTAGTGCTTTGAATTGCACGTTGTTTACGTTCGCGTTTGCACCAAATGAAACAGCCAATGTTAATACAGCAACTAATGCAGTTTTCATATCTCACCTCAGTTAATAACTTAAAAAAACTTGTATTCTCGAATTGGTGATTAGTATATAGAGTCTAAACTCTAATGTAAATTTATTTTGTAATTTTATTTCATAAAGAGCTTATTCATCCGAATTGTTACCAATTTATTGTAATTTAATTACATAAACAAAAAGAAAACACGTAAATAATTGTTTTATATCCACTTATTTATTTTACAACATACCGACCCTCAGACCTACGTAGCATTACCAATATAAAAAACGCCTACAAAACAAGGTTTGCAGCAGAATGAATACGTTTGCAAAACCGTAATTTACTTTCACAAATAACATTTAGTACGAATTTATGAGTGAACGAGAGTTGCTTAGTACTTAAGTAAGGGACTGAACGAGATGACACTATCAACAATAGTTTTGGTACAGAGGCGCTCTAGACACTATGTTAGAAGGAGGAATGGAACACAGATTATGTTGGCCAAGTTACCTGTGTTCTCTCAATAGCGATATAACAGTGACGGATTACTTATGTAGCACGTACAAAAAAGGCCGCTATTGCGGCCTTCTCACTTAATAGATTTAACTAATTCATTGCTAAGCGCAGTTGGTGATCACGTTCTTTCTTCACGTAGTTAGTCCACTGCTTTGCAGTTTTAGCTACCTTCTTAAAACCTGCAGCGTTCTCAAACGCTTTCAATGCGCTATCAAAATCGCCTAAGTTGAAGTAAGACATACCGAGGGCTAAGTGCATATTACCTTCGTTATCTAAACCGCCACGTTCAATGGCAGTGTTTGCCGAATCTATCGACTTCTGCCACTTCTCAGTGTTCAGGTAAGCTTGGGCAAGCTGCTCATCAAATTTGCCACTGTCAGCAATTTCAGCACCTTTAATAAGGACGGGAATAGCCTTTGCGTCCTCTTTTGCCATCACGTAAGCTTGTGCCATTAACTGAATACGCTTCTCATCAGCAACTACAATCCCCTGCTCAATAGCATCGTCTAAAAGCTTAGCAGCTTTATATGGCAACTGATTAAAGAGGTATAGCTGAGCCAACATAATAATGTCAGACGACTTAGTCACGTAACCTGCTTGCCATGCAGTTTCCATCGCACCAAGCTGTTTCTTCTCTTCTCCAATCTCGCCATACATACCCGCTAGTTGAATCCAGTATTCAGGCTTTTGGTATAAACGAACCAACTCTTCCATCACTTCTGTGACTTTTTTGGGTTGCTTTAATTCATAGTAAGAAGCGCGTTGAAGAATAAGCCAGTTTTCTTTTGGATTACCATTTTCAGCACGCACTAATTCAATCGCTTTGTTGATGTGCGTTAACGCGTCAGCAAACTTTCTGTCTTGGTAATACACCTGTGCAAAAAGGATGTGTTGGCTACCCTTTAGCTCTTTCGGGTTATTGACCTGCCATTGCTTCAAAAACGTAAGTGCTTTCGCGTAATCTTGCTGTTGCATTGCAAGCTGCGCTAGAGAGTATACCGTTGAAAGAAATAAACTCTCAGGAATGGCTTCTTGCGCAATAACGTTTTCAAAACTGTTGATGGCGTTTGCCAAATCATCATTGCCGTAGTACATGAAACCATAGAAATTCCAAAGCATTGCTTTTTCATAACTGTTAAGTTGGTCAATACGACCTTCTACTTCTTTCAATACTTCAAAGCCAGCAGCCTTATCACCAGCATCGGCAAGCTGTTGCGCTCGCGCAAGCTGCTGATAAACGCGGTTGCGCATGGCTGGAACACGTTTAGCTTCTCGCTTTGTCGGTTCGGCAGCTACGGCTTTAGCTGTACCAAACATATCAGGCGCTACTAGCGGTGCGCCATACAACACACCCGCAGCAATAAGCGATAACAGTAGCCTAGATTTAAAAAGGGACTTTGCCATTTTTCTGCTCCTAACCATCTATCTCAAACGTAATTTTGTTCTGAACACCTGCAACTTCTGTTGGTGTACCGTCAACAACACGTGGCTTGTACTTAAACTTCATTGCGGCATCAATGGCAGCACGGTTGAAGATATCTTCTGGCTTAGCTTCGACAACAATTGGATCTCTTACTGAACCGTTAGTGGTTACCGTAAACTCCACAATAACGTAGCCTTCAATGCCACGTGATTGTGCGCGTCGAGGGTAAATTGGCGCCACTTTCACAATGGGTAAATAGTCGCCGTCACCGCTGTCTAAACTCAATCCACCCGCAAGGCCGGTATCTGCAGACACGTCTGCAGTAAACGACGTGCTCACAGCATCTGCATTAGGGTTCGCCTGTTGCATCTGCGGCTGCTGCATTGGCGGCGGTGGTGTTTCTGGTTTAGGTGGTTTTTGCGGCTTTCGCTCTTTCTTTTGAACCACTTCTTCTTGCTTCAAACGAATGAAGTCAAGCACGTTGCCACGTGGCGGCTCAGTCAGTGCGTTTTTGCCACCCGTGATTAACATTTGCATGCTCCATAGCAGCACAAAGGTAACGCTAACCGCTAAACCTAGTGCTAAACCATAACGAGCTAACGAATTATTCATGGTAGCTTATGCCTCTTGCGCTGCGATTGACACGTCAAATACGCCCGCTGCACGCGCAGAATCCATTACCTTGATTAGCACATCTGTTGTCGCTTTCTTATCTGCTTGAATAACAACAGTACCCTGAGGATTCTCAGCTTTTAAGCGCTCGATGTTGGCCTGTACTGCACGCACATCAACACGACGTTTGTTGATCCAGATTTCACCCTTGTCGCTAATCGCCACTAAGATGTTGGCGCGCTCTTTCTTCACTGCCGTAGCAGCTTCTGGACGGTTAACTTCAATACCCGCTTCTTTCACGAAAGAGGCTGTAACGATGAAGAAAATAAGAAGAATGAAAACAACATCCAGCATTGGCGTCATGTTAATTTCTTCAGCTTCTTCTTGCTCTTGTAAAACTTTTGCTAATTGAGAACGCATACTTGCCTTCCTACTCTTTTATTTGTGTGCTTAATGCCTTGGCATTAGTGTTGTAGCACCAATGAATCTTCTAACTGTTCAGTTCTGCGCTTGGTTTTACGTTGTAACCAAGTCACGACGAATACACCTGAAAGTGAACCTACCATGCCTGCCATTGTTGGGATGGTTGCGCGTGATACACCAGACGCCATTGAGCGCGCGTTACCGCTACCTGAGATTGCCATGACATCAAATACTTGAATCATGCCGGTAACCGTTCCAAGTAGACCTAATAGAGGACATAACACTACCAGGCTCTGAATCAATGCAACGTTGTGATTAAGCATGTTGGTTGCACGCGATACTTGGGCAATGCGAATTTGCTCTGCGTTCCATGAACTGCGATCAGAACGCGCATTCCAGCTATCGATGATCGATGTTTTTATGCCGTTGTAGCTTTTTAGGAAAAAGACTAAACGTTCGAAAATCAATAACCACATTAAGCAAATGACGCCTGCAATGACGGCCAATACTTGGCCGCCCGTATCGATAAACTCACGGATGCTATTCATCATTTCGATGAATATGATCATGGTTTATGCTCCTTTCTCTACTTGTTCGGCACGTTCAGCAACAATGCCCGCACTTTGCTGTTGCAACACGTTGATGATGCCGCGGCTGCGCGTATTTAATAAGGTAAAGATAAAGACCATTGGAATCGCCACTACAAGACCTAGAACCGTAGTGACAAGTGCTTGAGAGATACCACCGGCCATTAATTTAGGGTCACCTGTACCGAAAAGCGTAATAGCTTGGAAGGTGTTAATCATACCCGTTACTGTACCTAGTAGACCGATAAGCGGTGCAACAACAGAAATAATCTTGATAATGGTTAAGCGTGAAGTCAGTTGAGGTACTTCTTTCAAAATACGCTCTGAAAGTTTTAACTCTAGCGTTTCAACGTCAACGTTCTTGAACTCTTCTTTTGCCATTAATACACGGCCAAGTGGGTTGTCGTTAGAAGGCGCAGAGGCTTTCAACTGACGGTTAACTTTGTTACCCACCAAGAACAGTGCAACGAAGCGCTCAAGTGCGATAAGCAGGCCAATTAAGCCAATACCCAGGATGACGTAACCTACAGGGCCACCTTGGTCAACACGCTCTTGTGTATCTGGTGCTTGTACCAATAGGCTTAAAATTGAGCCACCGGTTGGGTCAAGTGCAAACGCAACTTGTTGGTTACTTGCGTTCGTCATTTCTTGAGCAGAACCCAAGTAGCGACCAGAAGGCTGACGAATCAATTCAGCAACACTACCTGTTTCGCTGATGAACTCTAAGTACTTGCCATTGGCGACTAAGTTGAAGCTACCAATACGCGTTACTGTTGCGTTTTGCTTGCTACCATCTGCTAGTACCACTTCACGGTCAAAGCGCGTTACCTTCGCACTTTCTGTCATTTCACGTTGTAATTCGAACCAAATTTTTTCAATTTCTTCAATTGACGCAAGCTTAGACGACGAGCCCATTGACTGAGCGAATTCATCTAAGAAAGCTTCACGACCTGGAATTTGTGCCGAAATAACAGAGTTTTGGAATTTGCTTTTAGTATCGCCAGCCACTTGCTGAAGTACACCAAATAGCTCTTTCAATTCACCTAAGCGCTTATTTAATGCGTCTTGGCGATTACCCAATGCGATTTCATTCTCTTGGAATTGAGACTCAAGTTGCGTACTTAGCGCAATTTGACCATCTCGCTGTTGAATAGCATCAGCCAACAATTTGTCTTGCTCAGACTTACGCGCCATGAAGTCTGCTTCACGTTGCTTGTTTTGCTGAGATTGAGCCACTTTACCTTGTGCAAGCTGGTCAAGTAGTTGGTCTAGGTTTGCCGCTTCTTGGCTTGAAGCTGCCAGTGAAAACACAGCTGAAGACGTTAACGTAACAGCAGCGATAAAAGTAGAAATTTGCTTTTTCACGGAATGGTCTCTCATTATTCTGTTGCGTTAACTGGCACAACAACTAAGTCTGGTGCCAATTGCTTACGTGCGATACGTAATGCTTTGTTAATGTCAGTACGGTAGCTAGCATCTAATTCATCCCAGCTATTTGTTTGCGTATTCCAAGCCCCCATATGGTTGCCATCGCGCGTTTGGTAAACAAAAGCGACACGACCGATACGTAGGAAATCCACATCCATTTCTTGACCGTTCAGGTTTAAGATGTCGCTATACGCTTCAATTGTGCGACCGTAATCCACTTCAACTTGGTACGCTTCTAATACACGACGAAACTTTTCAGAAGCAGCAATATCAGCTCGCTCCATCATGCTTTTTAGGTTTGCAATGCGCTTGCTGCGCTCTTCAGGAAGGAAAGGTACGTCTAAGCTTACGAACGCTTCTAGCGTATCAATCATGCGTGCCATTAATGGCGATATTTGACGTTCAATGATGCTCACTTGCTCCATTGATACTGCTAGGTCATTTAACTCTTGCAACTGGTTGTCAATCTGCTTTTGCATTTGGCCGTTGTAAACTTCTAAGCCGTCAATTTCTTTATTAACGCCTTTAAATTGTTGAAGTTTGCTTTGGATTTGGTCTGCAATTTTATCGATTTTTTTCTGAGACTTGCCCGCAGACTGATTAATTTCTTGACCAGCTTGAACAACTTGCTCAAGTTGCTCATCTGCCTGAGCAAAAGCAGCGTTTGATGCTACTGTGGTCATGCCGAAAAACAGCCCAGCTTGCGCCAGTTTTGACAATTTCATAAGTGAACCTTAAGTAATTTAATAAATAGCATTCCCCTGCGCTTACTTGCACAGAAAAACAGCTCAATTTAAGATGGGCAAAATTTTAAGTCTGTAATGTGACAGATAAGTTTCAGCAATGTTTCAGCTTTATTAAATTACAAAAAAGTGACGTTTTTCTTACACTTATCAAAATAAATTCATAAAACTCAGCAAACTGAAAAATTGCTAAATAATTAAATAGCTTAATGGAACTTAGGCACAATAAACGTACTCAAACAGCTCAACGCTATATTGATAAACCCAGAAATAAAGGACTATGCTTTATGGATTTTTTAAAGAAAATTCGTCTTCTCTCTGTCATCACCTCAATGCTCTTTCTTGGCCTAGTCGGCTGCTCTTCTATGTCGTTTGTTGGCATGTACAAAATGAGCCAGATGAACCCACTGACAACCGATCCAGCGCAAATTAAAGTGGCCATAAAAACCGACCAAACAATAGAGGTGAAAGACGGCTCAGCAAAAATTAACTTTGGTTACAAAAGTGATGACGGCACTATCAATATTGAAGACACTTTTTTAGTGCAAATTAGTAAAAACGACCGAGGCGCTCGCGTGTTATTTGATGATATTAAAGCAACAGACCGAATTACGGTGCTTTCATTAAGTGAAGAAGACGCCAAAAAGTTTCAACAGAATCAGAAAATCATCCTCGCCCACAAGGCGCAAGATAAAGAAGGTACCGGTTCATTAGGTATAGGCTTAGACGACTTTTGCTTACCTACCTCACTGCCAGAGCGCGACTTACTGATTGATGTATATTTACAAACCGACACTAAAGACGGCTACTTCAAGTTTTTAAGTGGTATTGATATCAAAGAGCAAGCAGAAAAAATGGAAGAGCAAGGCGAAGAGTTAAATTGTGAGAACAATGTAGCGGCGTGATAACGCTTCAATATGGTACTGGTAAATGCTTGGCTAAAATTTGCAACGAAAAAGCACAAGCCAAGCATTTTTCGTCCTTTTAAGTAACTTTTCAGAGTTTCTTGAACTCTTTGTCGAACTCTTTTTGAGATCCGTGAAAGGGAACTTGCTCTACTCGATGATTTATCGCTTCTCCATTTTCATCAAAATCTACAAATATATAATGAATCATATTCATTTCAATTTCTTGGGTATTACCATCTAAATAAACAGTACTTTTATGGCTCGAGCCCTCTACAAGTGAATCAGAGTGCATAAACATTACACTCAGATTGGAATGCTGGTGTTGAAACGAATAACTGGCATTAACCTTAATTAGTTTAATCTCAACATTTTTCAGCTCAGGGAAAGTTGATTTGATGTAATCACCTGCTTTCATGGCGAGTGAATGATGATTGATTTCAGCTACGCCCTCCCATTTTATATTGTCTGATGCATTTGTAGCGAAAGAAGCAGCCAATGCTAAATAAAGAATGAATAACCAGAAATTTTTCACAAATCTTCCTTGAAACTCTAACAGCGGTATTAGCGAAACCTTGCAAGGTAGGCTACCTTCCAAGCTTGAAGAAAACAACCGATTTGCCTGAGTCACCTAATTGTTATTATTACTCATTAAAACAAAGCACTACAAAGATTAAACGTTTACAAGGTAGCGTTGAATGGTTTGCCCCGCGTCTTCAAATTCTGAAGCTAATTCACCACCGTTGTTGGTAATCGTCTTAGCTGAAGACACATTACTTTTGTAACAGTGGATATGGACGTGCTTTACACCCATGGTTGTCAGCTTTTCTATCGACAACTGCATGAGTAAGTTACCCAGCCCTTTACCGCGAGAACTGGGCCGAATACCCAAGCCGACGTGTCCACCACAATGTTCTATCTGCGCATTTAAGCAATGTCGCAGATTAGTCACGCCTACCAACTCTTCACCCTCAACTAACCACAAGGTGGTATTTTGAACGGTAAAGCTCGGCAAGTTTTTACCTTGAGAATAATCGTCAAGCGTAATTAACAATTGGTCAAAGTGCGTGAAGTCTAAATCTAAGGTAAACGGGTAGCGCTCCTCATCACCTAACTCTTTGATGTATGCCAAGTAGCTTTGCTTATAACGTGATGAGGGTTTAACTAATTCCATATATTGGTGGTGCTAACGATATCAATTAACTTTTTGTGTCTTACGATCAATACAGCCTAAGTCTCGCTCGGGCGCTATGACGTCTCTTACACGTTGTTTTAACTCTGTGATTTCTGGAAACCCACCCATCGCTTTGCGCGACCATATCAACTCACCGTTGGCATAAATCTCAAAAATGCCCCCCGTGCCTGGATGAAGCGATAGCTCATCAACTTCTCCGTCAAAGGTCGACAATATTTCTTGTGCCATCCACGTAGAGCGCATTAACCACCGACACTTAGCACAATATTTAATGTCTATTTTATTCATAGCGAAACTCTTAGGAGCATTTACCACATAAGATCATCAGGTATCTGGAACTCAGCATACGGATCGTCTTCATCAATATCTGCATCTGCCGCTTTTTCATTTTTAAGCAAGACCACGTCAGGCATCAGCGAAGATAACTTGTCAGCCGTTTCTGCGGTCACAACATATGTGGTTTCATCTAAGCCACAAATAGACAAACGGCCGTTAACAAGCGCCTTTTGTGTTTGTTCGTTAACCATCAGCTTTTTAATTTTGTTATCGAAGGTATAGTTGTACTCAATTTCACCATCAATCTCTTTAATATGATGATGTGACAGTATTTGCGATACGCGTTGATGAAGCTCTTTTGCCTCGAGTGCTTTTTTACGCTCTTCGTTTAACGCTGCATCTTTTGCCTGCTTTTCTGCCTTTTGCTGTGCAATGCTTTGTTTTGCTTGCTCTTGCATTGATTCTTCAACGTGTGCACCACTGCGCTTTTGCTTATTTTTCTTACGCTTATCCGAATTTGCTTGGCGTGCTTTTTGTTTAGTGGTTAAGCCCGCTTTTAATAATTGGTCTTGTAGGGAAGCCATATAACGTCTCACTCTTTAAATCTGCGACAATGCTAACAAAAATTGCAGGTGTTATGCCATTCAATATAAATAGATACACGCCGTTTTGATATTCCGTAGACATTTGAAACTGACGTAAAAATAAGCAACTATAGAGGTGACATCAAAAATTATAATTAAATGAGTAGTATGGCATGTTAAAGACGTTAGCCATTGATGAATTAGAAGTAGGCATGTTTGTTCAGGAAATAAAACTGAAGAACAGTGACCACAAGGTGAAAAATCAGGGTAAAGTAAACTCGCCTCGCACTATTGAGTTATTGAGGAAGCAAGGTGCAGCAAGCGTTGTCGTAAAACTTAACCCTGAACAAATCGCTAAGTTAGAACAAGCAAATCAATCGTCTTCAACAACAGCTACTCAACTCGACAACACATCTGATTCCCCCAAAGGTAGCGTCTCGCTTTCCGATGAGTTTGCTAACTCCTGCCGAGTGTATGATGAGGCGACAGAAAACGTTAAAAAGCTGTTTTCAGAAGCAGCCTCTGGTCAGCAGCTCACCACAGAAAAAATATTAGTCCTTGCTGACGAAATTACGGAATCGGTTTTTCGTAATGAATATGCCATGACGATTTTGACACGTATTCGTCAGCAGGCGAATTACCACTGGGAGCACGCAATCAACACTGCCATTTTGATGTGTGGTTTTGGTTTGTACCTTGGTCTGAACAAGCCAACTGTGAAGAAAATCACCTTAGGTGCGTTATTTCACGATATTGGCTTGGCGCGTGTTCCAAAGGCAATTCTAGAGAAACAAGGGCCACTGACAACGAACGAAAACTCTGTTGTTCAAAAACATATTTCATGGGGAATAGAAATTGGAAAACGTGACAACATTTTAAACGACGTGGTGATTGATATGATGGCAAATCACCACGAGCGCTTAGATGGTTCAGGCTATCCTCGAGGTATTCAACAAGACAAGCTGTCAAAGCTTGCCCGCATCACCGCCATTATTGATGTTTATGACGCAATGACCGGCGACAGAGCTTATAAAAAAGGTATTCCGCCTATCGCTGCAATGCGCCATTTAATGTCTGAATCAGAAAAATTTGATCCGCAGTTAGTGCAAAAGTTTATAAAGTTCGCTGGCGTATACCCGGTAGGCTCACTGGTTAAACTGTCAAATGACAAACTCGGTATCATTACTGAGGGCAACCGAGAAGAGCCACTAAAACCCAAACTCAAGGTTATTTACAGTACCCAAATCAGTAGTTTAGTAACCCCGAAAAACTGTGACTTAACGCAGGAAGACATCTCTATTGTATCAGCTGTGCGTAGCGAAGATTATCAGCTTAACTTACCTAGACTGATTCGCGATATGACCATGTAACTAACCCTTTCACCTTAGAAACAACGCATAAAAAAGCCGCCAAATGGCGGCTTTTTTGTGCGTAGATGAACTACACAATACCGTATTGTGACAATGGCAATTCACGATAACGCTTGCCTGTTAACGCAAATATGGCATTGGTGATAGCCGGTGCCACAGGCGGTACACCAGGTTCACCTACCCCTCCCGGAGGCGCATCACTTTCGACAATATCAATTTCAGTTGTCGGTGTATCAGTCATTCGTGCCATAGGGTAGTCATGGAAGTTACTTTGCTGAATGACGCCGTCTTTAGCAGTGACTTCACCAAAGTAGGTGAGCGAGATACCGAATACCGCTGCACCTTCCATTTGCGAGCGAATTCGCTCTGGGTTCACCGCGGTACCACAATCAACACTAAACCACATTTTGTCGACTTTAATTTTCCCATTCTGTTCACTAATTTCAGCAACACAAGCTACGTAGCTCACAAAACTACGGTGAACGGCAATACCTAATGCTTTTCCTTTAGGACGAGGTTTATCCCAATCAGCCATATTCGCAGCACGCTCTAGCACGTTTTTCATGCGAGCAGTATCGATTGGATAAGCGTTTAGATCAGAGCCATAGTTACCGTACTTTGCATTTTCCGCAGCGAGATCAATTTGGCGATCCGTACCAATCAAAGACATTAAATAGTCTTTAGGGTCGGCTTTCATTTCATGTGCTAATTCATCCGCAAAGGAAGATACCGCAAACGCTTGGTTGATATTAGTTACCGAGCGAAGCCAACCAATACGGGTATGTGCAGTCGCTTTACCGGCATTACATTGAACATTGGCAATTTCAAAAGGCATATCAATTAAGCCTAAATCACCTTCAAAAGCGATGATGTCTGCCCCTTTGCTAAAGGTAGAGCTAATAGTAGGTAGAGCAACGTTGTGCTGCCAAGCAGTCACCTTGTTGTTCGAGTCTAGACCCGCTTTCAATTTTTGGTAACTAACAGCGTGATAGTAGCCATTTTGAATTTCATCTTCACGCGTCCACAATACTTTGACTGGCTTACCACGCATTTTAGAGAGCATTGCCGCTTCAACAATAAAGTCAGGCTTTGACTTACGGCCGAAACCACCGCCAAGCAAAGTGACATTAATATTGACGTTCTCAGGCGGTACTTGAAGCAATTGAGCCACAGTACCTTGCGCAGATTGTGGTGTTTGCGTACACGCCCAAACATCAAAAACACCGTCGTGGTAATGCGCTGCAGCCGCAGGCGGTTCCATAGGTGCATGAATCATCTCTGGCACGTAATACTCAGCAGACATGATCTTGGCCGCACTCGCCAGTGCCTTATCCACATCGCCACCATTGCGCAGTGTTGCTGCAGGTTTATCACAGCTATCTGCTAACATTTTCTTGTAACTAACAGACTCGTAACTTGCGTGTGCGCTATTGTCCCACTCAATATCGAGTGCTTCACGCCCTTTCATTGCCGCCCACGTGTTGGTTGCCACGACAGCGACGCCACCCAACGGCTTGAACAAAGGTGGTTCTTCAAGATTTTCCAAGCCAATAACGTCAATAACCCCTTTCACTTTTTTGGCTTTCGTTGCATCAAACTTGACGAGTTTTGACGCTAATACTGGCGGGCGCGCTATGACGACATATTCCATGTTGGGAAGTTGCACATCATAGCCATAGGTTGTGTTACCTGTTGCGATGTCATGGCCATCCACTAATGCGACATCTGATTTGCCAATAAAATTAAAATCTGACTTGTCTTTTAGCGTTAACGTACTTGGCTCAGGTACGGGTAATGTGGCTGCAACTGCAACCAATGAACCGAAGCTAACAGATTTACCCGAAGGTTTGTGAATAACCTGGTTTGCTTTCGCTTTACATTCTGTCGCTGGTACATTCCATTTTGATGCAGCAGCTTGCTCTAGCATGGTACGCGCTGTCGCTCCCGCTTCACGAAGGGGTTGGTAAAAGTTTCGAATTGAACGAGAACCATCGGTATTTTGGCTACCGTATTTTTTGTCGCCCAAGCCCTGAATAACGTTTATTTTTTCCCAATCAGCTTCAAGCTCATCAGCGACCACCATAGGAATACTTGTTCTTATGCCTTGCCCCATTTCAGAGCGATGGACAACAATGCCCACCGTGTCATCGCTGTTAATATGCACATAGACACTGGGTTCGAACTTTTTAACACCGTCTGCGGCAAATGCCTTAGGCAAACCTGCGACTTCAGGAAAATTAACCGCAAGAACTAGCGCGCCAGAGCCAATCCCCATGGTCTTCAAAAAGGAGCGACGTGAAACATTTTCTATCGTTTTCATCATTTCACTCCTTTGACTTCAATGGCTAAGTCAGATGCTAAATGAATGGCCTTTTTAATGCGTTCATACGTACCGCAACGACAAATATTGCCACTCATAGCGTTATCGATTTGTTCGTCTGTCGGCTTTGCGTTGGTCTCAAGCAAGGCAGCAGCCGACATCATTTGTCCTGATTGGCAGTAGCCACATTGCGGTACATTCAATTTCTGCCAGGCTTGTTGTACAGGATGATCACCAGACTCTGATAAGCCTTCAATTGTCGTAATTTTTTGGGCACCGACTGCCGATACAGGCAACGTACAAGAGCGCACCGGCTGACCATTTAAATGCACCGTACATGCACCACACAGCCCTTTCCCGCAGCCATATTTTGTTCCCGTGTATTGCAAGATATCACGCAATGCCCACAATAGCGGCATGCTCTCGTCATCATCGTATTGATGCGCTTTTCCGTTTACGTTGAGGGTGATCATAATCGTTTCCTAAAGCCCAGTTTGATTAGAATATTGAACCATCTCTGCTAACTGCTCAGGTGTATCTAAATCATACCGAGCATTCCCCATAACATAGTGGGTCAGTTTATTTTTGTAGTTAGTTAGAATAGGTTTAGCACCTTGCTCCCCATTTAGGCGAGTTAATTCGTCAAAATATTTTGAGGAAAATACCACCGGCGGGCCACAAACATCGTGTCCCCCCTGCTTCCAAGTGCTATTTGTTATTGTCCTCTGCGAATGCTGGTACGCTTGATACAAGCCTTGTAGATCAGCGAGTTCCAGCCGCCACAGATCAACCAGCAATAACATTACCGCGTTAAATCCTTTGTCTTTTATGTGCGCAACACCAGTCGCAATCGAGCTACCCATGCCTTGTTGCCAGTCGTTGTTTTTTACGATAGTTACCGGTAAATCAGCAATGTGCTCTTTTATTGTGTCTGATTCACACCCCACCACCAAAGTGACATGAGGACTGAACGATAATGCGAGTTTAGTTTGCCGACGAACTAAAGATTGACCTTGAAGATGAACAAGTTGTTTACGCTGTCCTAGCCGCGACGAATTTCCAGCAGCGAGAAGAATAACTGAGCAATCGGTCATGCTAGCGCATCCACGTTAGCTGCAGCAGTGTTTGTAAAGCACGTCGATGTAAAAAGAAAGAAAGGACTTGAGCACATAACCCATTGTCACAATTATCGTTATTATGGTTCTAGCATACTGAAACGCAACGAATTGACCAAACGATAATTGTAACGGTTAATGAATGTGATAGTGCTCTTTGTAGTTCGCTAGCGGTTTAGGTGTCGCGATGCCATACCCTTGAACAAAGTCGACACCCAGTTCATTAAGTACGTTAATCGTATCTTGGTTCTGCACAAATTCAGCGATAGTTTTCATTTCCATTGTTTTCGCCATCGTTGCGATCGCTTTAACAATCGAATGGTCACTTTCGCTTGTCAGAATCTCTTCAACGTAACTACCATCTATTTTGATGTATTGAGCAGGTAGGCTTTTTAAGTAGCTAAAGGTACTAAACCCTTTACCAAAGTCATCCAAAGCGATGTTAAAGCCAACTTCTCGCAGCCTATCGACCATTTGACGCGCTTTTTGCATATCACCAATGGCTGCCGTTTCTGTAATTTCGAAACAAATCGCGTCTGCTGGAAATTGGTACTGTTGATGACAAGCTAATACTTTGCTGATGAAGCCTTCATTCGTAATGCTATCTCCGGAAAGGTTGATAGCAATCACTTGTTTGTGCCACAGTTCAGGGTACTGTTGGAACCACTCAAAAGTGCGTGACACTACCCAAAAATCGACCTTATCTGTTAAACGGAAGCGCTCTACCGCCGGTAAAAATACATTAGGGCTCAGCAACTGCTCGCCTGAACGCAAGCGCAACAGAATCTCAATATGTTGTTTTTGCTCCTGATCTGAGTCAAGCGCATGGATTGCCTGATAAAACAGTGAAAAGCCATCATTTTCCAACGCTTTATGAATACGAGCAGCCCAGCGTGGTTCTTGCTGAAGTGACATCAATTGATCATCATTTTGGCTGAACAATTGATTGCCATTAATACCGTTATTTTTAGCGATAAAACAGGCTGCGTCAGCTTGTCGTTTCAGCTCAGTTAATGGTGGAGAACTCGATGTAATTAGAGTTGCGCCAATACTCGCCCCTATTTCAAATACTTGGCCCGCATAACTAAACGGTAGCAGCTTAAGCTCGGTGTTGAGTTTATTCATGATCGTTTGCACACTTTCTACGTCAACGTCGTAAAGAAGCACAGCAAACTCATCTCCACCGGTGCGTGCACATACATCCGTATCACGAACACTTTGGCGAATTACACCCGCAACATCACGTAATAACTGGTCTCCCGCTGCATGACCGGCGTTGTCATTGATTAACTTGAATCTATCCATGTCGATTTGCAGCAATCCGTGCTGAAGATCGTTATCTATAGCATCATGCCAAGCATCTGTGAGACGTTGGTCAAACTTGTAGCGGTTAAATAAACGTGTGACGTTGTCGTGATTTGCCTGAAACCTTAAACGTTGACGAAGCTTCTCGGCTTTGGTGACATCTCTTAAAACCACCGCAGTACCAATAAACGTCTGATACTTATCGTAAATAGGCGAGACTTGTCGTTCGATAGCCAGTACAGCGTTGTTCATATCAACATGAAAAATTGATTTATAGTGTTTTTGACGGCGTTCATATTGATTGAGCTTTTCGAGGATGTCAGCAAAATCTACATGATCCTCTGGTGCCTCAATAGCACGTTGGCATAAGTCATAGTCAGCACCAATCAGTGATGACTCTTCACAATTGAATAGCTGAGTACACGCTTGATTAACCGCAACTATTTTTCCATGGGCGTCAGTGCGAATAACAGCTTCTTTCAGCGCATCGAGCGTTGAGATATAGCTATCTCGCTCAAAAATGAGGTTGTTTAGCTTTCGTTCAAAGTGGCAGAAAAACGCAGTAATCCATGACGAATCTCGCTTACGGCTCGTTGAATCGGATTTAAGTGCGCTAACAATACGTTGCGATAACTGCCAACTAATTTGACGACGATACAGGTACAGTGAAGTGAGCACTACGCCGCCTACCGCCAAAAAAGCTTGAAAAGGGCTCATCGATGCTAAAAAGAACATCACGAGAGCACTGACAGCTAATATACTGAAAAGAAAGTAAAACTTTCGTTTTATGATATACAACAAACGTATCACAAATTTACTTAGGCCAAAAATTGCGCGCTATAGTAACAAAATTGTAATACGTTAGCCATACCTATAGGTCAGTAAAAATGGGCGCTCTGACCAGTTGAGCAGGTTAAAAATACGTTAATGAAAAACGTATTATTTAACAAGTTTTATCAGCGGAGTGTCATTTTGTTTCGCACTCTCAGACGCTTCAGAAGGTTTCACTTTGACCTCTTTAGTGTGCGATTCGCCGTTGTGGTATCTATGATATGAAAAACTTTCGAGTCCAAGTAACTGTGTAAACTTGTAAAAGGTCATAAAGTCATCTTTAGTGAAGTCGTCGCCATTTTTGGTTAACAAACCATCAATGTACATGGAATCGCCATTGATATTACAGTTGGCGATAGCCGAGTATGGCTCACCATATTCGTCTACGCGCAGGGCACGAACCATCTTCAATTCGAAACACCAATCCCCTACCTGAATATGCTTATTGATCTCGTCAGACATGCAAACTCCGTTTTTTTTATTATCGTGGCATGATTAATTGCAATAATGAGTAAAGGTGAGCTTTGGGAACGAGAACTCCTTTCATTCCGACAAACTGCTACTTCCTGAGACGGGCATGCTACCAAGCACCTTGTCGCAATATTATTACATTTGGTTCACAAATTTTCTAAACAAAATTCCATCAGAATTAATTATTAAAAGAAAACATTGGCTTATGTTTAATAAATTGCACGCTAATGCTTATAAAACCATCAAATATTAATGCATCAGAGCGTTATTGCCAGTATGCTTACAGGCAACTACCTACTGATAATGTGATGCGTTAATGAAAAACTTAAAACAACTATCTATCGCTTCTGTTCTCGTTATTCTCTTCTTGTTGGCCACTGTTTCAGGTTGGATCTACAGCCGTATTGACAGTGCCTTACCCAAACTTGACGGTAAAGTAACACTTTTTGGTCTAACAACTACCGCCCAAATAGAGCGTGATGAAAATGGCTTTGCCATGATAAGTGCGGAAAACCGGAACGATGCGGCAATGGCTTTAGGTTTTGTGCATGCACAGGAACGCTTCTTTCAGATGGATTTATTACGCCGAAACTCAGCTGGTGAGCTTTCCAGCCTTTTCGGGGAAGTCGCCATTGACTATGACAAGAAGATCAGAACGCATCGTTTTCGCGAACGCGCTCGCGATATCATTAAGCAGATGGAAAAAGCTGAGTTTGATATGTTGCAAGCCTACACTCGCGGCGTAAATCAGGGCTTAGAGCGTCTGGGTGTCACGCCATTCGAATATTTGCTACTACGCCAAACACCCGTATTGTGGCAGGAAGAAGACACCGTCCTTGCCGTGCTTAGTATGTATCTAGACCTTCAAGAAAGTGACGGCAATAGTGAAATTAGTGCTGGCATTATGGCTAGGCATTTACCGAAAGACGTTTTCGATTTTCTGACGCCACAAGGAAGCCACTGGGACGCTGCTATTGATGACACACATATAGCACCAGCTAGTATGCCAAATACCTGGCCAGTCGATCTACATGAAGCTACAGAAACCGCCGCGTTACCGATTACTGACTATGACAGCTATGGCTCGAACAATTGGGCAGTATCTGGCGCTCGTTCAACCACAGGAGCAGCAATCGTAGCTAACGATATGCACTTGGGTATTCGCGTCCCAAACACTTGGTTTAGGGCGTCTATCACATACAGGCAAAATGGTGAGCAAATCAAAGTCACCGGTGCTTCGCTTCCTGGCACTCCGAATATTGTTGTGGGAAGTAATGGGTCTATTGCTTGGGGCTTTACAAATAGCTATGGCGATTACAGTGACGTCATCGTATTAAAAACGAATGAAGATAAAAGCCAATATTTAACACCTGACGGTTACCAACCATTTAGCGAAAGCACTCAAATGATCGCTATCAAAGGTAAAGAATCTACTGAGTATTTGGTGAGAGATACTATTTGGGGCCCTGTTATTGGAGAAACAGCTGAAGGAGAACTTTTAGCCTATCGCTGGGTCGCTCACGACATTAATGCAGTTAACTTAACGCCAACACGTTTGGAGACAGCGAAAACTGTCGAGCAAGCTTTTGCTATCGCGGCAACGGCGGGCATACCGGCGCAAAATATGATGGTTGGTGACGCGCAAGGCAACATTGGCTGGACCATTATGGGGCCAATTCCAACAAAACAAGGGGATGTTGGCCAACTTCCACAAGACTGGTCTACCGGTGAAAACGGCTGGACGGGTTACCTCAAAGCTGAAGATTACCCGCAAGTATATAACCCAGAGCATGGTCGACTATGGACAGCAAACTCTCGTATTGTTGGTGACGAGATGTACGCAAAGCTTGGCAACGGTGGTTATGCACTAGGTGCACGTGCGCAACAAATAAAACAGCGATTGTTTGAGAGAGAAGCGTTTTCTGAGCAAGACTTACTTAATATCGCTCTTGATAGCGAAGCACTATTTATGAAGCGCTGGCAAACACTCATATTGCAAGAAGTATTAACGGATGAAAACCTTGCAGCGCAAAGCAATTGGCAACAAGCACGAGCAGTATTGGACACACCAGAGTTGTTTGCAGATATAGACTCTGTTGCCTATCGCCTCGCGCAAAACTACCGCCATGAACTCAAAGACTTAGTATTTGCTTCGCTTTCTGCCTATCTAACAAGTAAAGATGAGAACTATACCCCAAACGCCATAAAGCGCCGCATTGAAGTGCCTTTGTGGGAATTGGTATCTAACAAGCCCGAAGACTTTTTACCGGACGGTCAACGTTGGTCTCAAGTGATGGCTCAAGCAATGGATAACACCCTTGAAAAGCTGACTAAAGACCAGCCGCTTGAAGAAGCAACATGGGGTCTTGAGAACGCCGCGAAAATTGAACACCCCATGGCAAGCTCAATTCCTTTATTCGGAAAGTACCTGAATATGCCTGCCGATCCTTTACCGGGCGACACGTATATTCCTCGCGTTGATGGTGCTGGCTTTGGCGCGTCTGAACGTATGGTGGTATCACCAGGTAACGAAGAATCTGGTATTTTCCATATGCCAACTAGCCAAGCAGGTCACCCATGGAGCCCTTATTTTGGAAAGGGCCACCAAGATTGGGTGCAAGGTAAGCCTAGCCCGTTTTTACCGGGTGAAGCCAAGTATAAGTTAACCTTGCTTAGCTACTAAGACTTTGTGTAATTAATGCTTGCAACCGACGTATAGGCTAGATACATTAATCGCATGAACGCAAAACATACAACGCTTCTCTTTATTTTCTTTTTTACCTTGCTTAGCTGAGGGGCGTTTTTGTGAGAAAAATTCTTAACTAGCAAAAACCTCCTCTTTAGGAGGTTTTTTTTTGACTAAACAACATTGAAGGCAGAATATCGTGGAGCAAGAACTCGACCTAAACAAAATTCGTGAACAAATAACCGACACTGACCAACAGTTACTCGCACTGTTTGCCAAACGTAGAGCTCTGACCCTTAATGTTGCAAAAAGCAAAGCACATCAGGTACGCCCTGTTCGTGATCAGCAACGTGAGCAAGAGTTGCTGATTCGCCTGATCAACCAAGGTAAAGAGCTTGGCTTAGACGCTCATTATGTGACGAGTGTATTCCAAACGATTATTGAAGATTCGGTATTAAACCAACAAGCATACTTACAGACACTTACTAACCCAGACCTGCAAATGCCGGCTGTAAGCGTTGCTTTTCTTGGAGATAAGGGTTCGTATAGTTACTTAGCGAGTCATCGCTATTTCTCAAGACGCGCTGAACAGCTGATTGAATCTGGCTGCCAGAGCTTTGCAGACATCATGCAGCTGGTTGAAGCAGGTCACGTTGATTACGGCGTGCTACCTATTGAGAATACAAGCTCAGGCAGTATTAACGAAGTGTATGACTTATTGCAGCATACTAACCTTTCGATTGTCGGTGAGATTACACAACCCATTGAGCACTGCCTATTAACAGCGGTAAACACACGACTAGAAAACATTAAGACGATTTACGCACATGGGCAACCATTTACGCAATGCAGTAACTTCCTCGATAAGCAGCACGAAATGCGTATTGAATACTGTGACAGTACTGCAGATGCCATGGCAAAAGTATATGAACTGCAAGACGAAACGGTTGCTGTCATCGGTAGCGAAGAAGGCGGCCATTTATACAAATTGCATGCACTAGAGAAATCTATCGCAAATCAAGACGAGAACCACAGTCGCTTTATCGTGGTAGCGAGAAAACCAATTGATGTTGCCGAGCAAATACCAGCGAAAACAACATTTATTTTAGCGACAGGTCAAAAACCAGGGGCGTTAGTAGAATGTTTGTTGGTGCTAAAAGAAAAAGGCATCAATATGTGTAAGCTGGAGTCGCGCCCTATTCAAGGCCGCCCTTGGGAAGAAATGTTCTACATTGACGTGGAAGCAAATGCGAAAACTGTGGTTATGCAAGAAGCGATTGCTGACCTGACAAATTTGACCAACTTTATCAAAGTGCTCGGTTGCTACCCTATTGAACATATAAGTCCGACTAGCGTGCCAAGTTCTGCCTTATAGTTAGCTCTCCGTCACTAGCAAAAAACTTCGATAAAAAAAGCGCTCATTGAGCGCTTTTTTAACGTTATACGTCCTACTTTTCGTTACTCTTCAGACGTTCTAATTCCTGGCTAATGGCTTGTGGCGAGCCAGTGTTGCGACATAGCCAATAGTATGCGCCAGGCACAACAAAGAGTGTAAAGATACTCGCCAGTGAAACACCTGCAAAAATAACCACACCAATAACCATGCGGCTTTCATGCCCAGGGCCTGTCGCTATTACAAGAGGAATTGAGCTCGTAACTGTGGTAAATGTGGTCATCACAATTGGACGTAAACGCTGTTGCGCCGCGTTGATAAGCGCCGTTTCAAATGCTTCACCTTTATCACGTAATTGGTTTGCAAACTCAACGATTAAAATACCGTTTTTGGCTGCTAATCCAATTAGCATCACAATACCTATTTGGCTATATATGTTAAGGCTCATGCCCATATACTCTAGACCAGCAAGCGCGCCAACAAGTGCCAAAGGAACAGTTAGTAAGATAACAAACGGATGAATAAAGCTTTCAAACTGGGCTGACAGCACAAGGTAGGTAATTAAGAGCGCTAGCGCAAAAATAAATAGTACCGATGTGCCAGACTCTTTCAGCAACATTGATTGCCCTTTGTAATCAACTTGTGCTTCATCTGGTAAGTGTTCAGCAACGACTTGATTCAAGTAATCAAGTGCCTCACCTAAGGCATAACCATCAGCTAAATTTGCTTCAATCGTCACGCTACGCAAACGGTTGTAACGGTTCAACTGAGACGATGTTGCATTTTCACGAATACTGATAAGGTTTGACAGCGGTACAAGCTCGCCAGAGTCCTGTGAGCGAACGTAGATGTTATCGATATCCGTCGGACTGCTAAAGTCAGCTTCATCACCTTCAATAATGACATCATACTCTTCACCACGGTCAACAAACGTTGTCACTCGACGCTGGCCTAACATGGTTTCGAGCGTCTTTGCGATATCCCCGATAGGTACGCCTAAGTCGTATGCCCGATTGTGATCAATCTCTACGAGTAACTGTGGGAATGTTTCTTTGTAGTCGCTCTGTACACTCAATAAATTTGGGTTTTCTTGGGCCTTGGCGACAACAATATCTCGCCACCTAGCAAGCTCCTCGTAGGTATTACCCTGAATAACAAACTCTACAGGTTGGCTATTGCCCATACCTCGCAAGCCTTGGCGAATAATTGGGAAAGCACGCACATCAGCGACATCAGCTAGTTCACGGGTAAACGTTCCTGCAAATTCGAATGTTGAGAATTTACGCTCATCCCATTTAGGTAATCCAACAATGGCTATGCCACCTGTACCACCAAAACCAGGTACACGAACAATAACACGGTCTAAATCGCCTTTTTCTTGGTAGGCCAGTAATTTAGATTCTATTTGCTTCATGTTCTTCACATTATTTTCATAGCTCGCGCCTTCAGCACCGCGCATAACTACGAATAAATCGCCACGATCTTCCTTTGGGCTGTATTCGTTTGGCAACATCTGGAACAAACTATAAACGGCATATAGAGAGCCTGAAATAATTAACACAAGCATCATCGGCTGATGAATTGACGTTTTCAGCGCCTCTGCGTAAGAGTTTTCAAGCTTAGTAAAGCCTTTGTCTAACAGCTGCCCTAGGCTAGAACTGCGCTCTCGGTGTTTAAGCATTTTCGAACACAACATCGGTGTTAGTGATAATGCCGTAAGGCTAGAGAATATCACCGCAGCAGCTATTGCAAGCGCAAATTCAGTAAACAATCGCCCCATATTGCCTGATAAGAAAACCAAAGGCACAAACACCGCAACAAGCACCAATGTCGTTGCGATAACGGCAAACGCGACTTCTCGCCCACCTTCATAAGCAGCAACCAATGGCGGTTGTCCCTTTTCAATTCTCCGGTAGATGTTTTCTAGAACAACGATGGCATCATCAACAACCAAACCAATAGCAAGAACGAGCGCTAGCAAGGTCAGTAAGTTGATTGAAAAGTCTAACCAAGTCAGTGCCATCATCGAACCAATTAACGCAACCGGCACTGTAATGGCAGGGATAATCGTAGCGCGGATGTTTCCTAAGAAGAGGAATATCACCAAAATAACCATCATCATGGCGATAAATAAGGTGTTGTACACCTCGTCTATCGAACCTTGAATAAACACCGACGAGTCATAGCTATTGGTGATGGTTGTACCAACCGGCAATGACTCACGAATTTTACCCATTTCACTGCGAGCCGCTTTAACTACCTCTAAGGTGTTCGCTTTAGATTGCTTGATAATTCCTAGACCAACCATGTTTTTACCGTTACCACGGAACATGTTCTCGTCATCTTCAGCAGCAACCTCAACGCGAGCAACATCGCCAAGTCGCACTAACGTGCCATCTTCACCTTTGGCAATAACCATGCGGCGGAAGTCATTCTCAGAGCGATAGCTGCGTTCAACTCGAATCGAAAAGTCTCGATCAACAGATTCAATTTCACCTGCCGGCAATTCAATATTTTGGGCGCGCAATGTTGACTCAATATCATCAACGGTGACGCCGCGAGCAGCCATGGCAACACGATCAAGGAATACCTTCATCGCATATGTACGGCCACCGCCCACACGTACTTGCGCCACCCCATCAACAACAGCAAAACGATCGACTATATATCGCTCTGCGTAGTCTGTAAGTTGTAGTGTGCTCATTGTGTCACTTTGCATCACAAACCACACAATGACGTTCTCATCGCTATTGGCTTTGAAAACTTCCGGCGGATCCGCCTGTTCAGGTAACTGCCTCAATGCTCGAGAAATACGGTCTCGTACGTCATTGGTCGCTGAATCTATATCTCTGTCTAGCTCGAATTCAATGGTAATACTTGAGCGACCAACACGACTGTTTGATGTGATATTTTTAACGCCCTCTACACCACTAATTCTGTCTTCTAATACCTGCGTAATTTTCGTTTCAACGATGGCAGCTGAAGCACCAGGATACGAGGTGTTAATGCTGACTACAGGCGGGTCTATATCTGGATACTCTCGCAGTGGTAACAAAAAGAAGGCGACGACACCGAAGGTAACAATCAGCAAATTCAGTACGGTGGCAAAAACAGGTCGTTTTACCGATAAATCAGATAAAATCACGACTAGTTCTCCAGAATGTTAACGCTACTGCCTTCTCGCAGTTTCAACGCGCCTTCAACCACAACAGCTTCGCCTTCCACTAGCCCCCCAATAATTTCTACTTTGCCTGGTTTACGGCGACCAACTGTTACTTGCTTTCTGACCGCTTTACCTTCATTGGTGACAAAGACGTAGTGTCTATCTTCGATAGGGATAACTGCACTCTCAGGCACTTGAAGAACATTCTCAACGCTACGCTCTACGTTAATATTGAGTAGCATACCGGCGCGAAGTGCATAATCAGAGTTTGGGATTTCAGCACGGATTTTGACCATGCGAGTTACATTGTCAATGCGAGGGTCTATCGATGTAATTTTCCCCATGAACACTCGCTGACCATATGCGGTATTCGTTGCTTCTATCGCTTGACCTATTTTTACAGTGGTATAAAAGCGTTCTGGTACAGAAAAATCGACTTTGACAATACTGAGGTCATCTAGCGAGGTAATAAGTGCGCCTGATTCTATATACGCACCAACACTGATTTCTCTAAAGCCCAACACCCCATCAAAAGGTGCTGAAATAGTTAATTCGTTCAATTTAGTGCGAGCACTGAGCAGCTGAGCAGCTATTGCTTTAGTTTTCGCTTCCTGCTCATCTACTTGAGATTTTGACGTCGCCTTTTTCTGTAAAAGTCCTTGGAAACGATTAAGTTGAGCCACAGACTCTGCTAAATTTGCTTCAAGCTCTTTAATTTTTGCATCTTCTTCCGCATGGTTCAGCTTTACCAGGATGTCACCTTTACTGACTATTTGGCCATCGGTAAAGTACACGCCTTCAACAAAGTCTGCATTTTTTGAAGTAATAAGTACCTGTTCATTTGCGCGGGCGTTACCTAGCGCTTCAATGACGTCTTTGAACTCTTCTGTCTGTGCTTGAGCGACTCGAACAGCCACCGTACGCTGATGACGTTTCTTCTCCCCAGCCTCTTGCGGCCAATTAATATAAACAATTAACCCTGCTATCAGCAGCAAAAGAGTTAAAAACGGAAGACGACTTTTTATAGTTCTAGGCATAGCAGATACACACTCTCAATTTAGTCGAGCAAATTTATCAAAGTAGTGATAACCCAACGAGGCTATTCATCTGAAAATATAGGACGTTAAACGTAAAATTGTTACCAAGAGGTAAAATAAGATTAAAAATCGTTTGCTCTAAAAAATTCAGATATAATCTAGAGTTACCAACAACAGACAGAGCTACAGCTTTGATTAAACCTGCTCATCTCGCCATATTGGCTTTTGTTATTCTTGGTGGCTTAATGTGGTTTGCTGCCAGTGGTTCCATGCGTCAATACATAGACGACTACCAAAACACTGTTTCCCAGAAATTACCTAAAGGCAGTGAATTTTCGATACAAGACGTTCAGTTTTCTCGCCAAGATAACGCCGGCGCTATAACCGGAATAACCTTGAAAACACCTGTTTTTAACGGTGAATACGCAACCCTCAACATTGACACCATGCAATGGCAATATGAAGGCAGAAGCCTCAAGAAAAAAGTAGTAAATACTGAATGGGTCATGATTGAAAATGCGCAGTTTGAGCTTCCAAACCAAGCACCGAAGCAAGCGCTTAATGTACTAAACGGCTTTATTGAAGCACTCGTTGATACAGCAGAACAAAATCAGAAAGGCTTAGCGGGTCGAAAGGAATTTGAATTAAGTATCAACAAAGTCACCATTAATAACTTGTATATCACACTAAAAGATGGCGAAACCCCTATTGAGGAAGTTATTGACAGTAAATTGATTCACTCATCAGACACCCTTACCGGACCGAATCAAATGAGTGTCGCTGGCGCTAAAGTTATGAGCACAATAATATTAGCTGCTGAACAAAGCTTAACAACCCAAGGAAAATAATCAGTCGATATAGCATGGATGCTATATACTTAAATAAAAACAACAAGGACAGCATGCATGTTTAGCCTCATCAAAACAAAGACTTACATAGGTATACTGACGCTTCTTTTAGGTGTTTTTAGTGTGCACGCCCAAGATTCTGAAACGCCTAGCGGATACGAAATCACGCCGTATTTCGGCTATATGTTTGGTCCTGAAATAGGTGACGGAAATGGCGGCGATATCGACATTTCAGACGATGCACATTTAGGGCTAGCTTTTTCATGGCGCGATTCCCCCAATGGCCAAGGCCAAATTCTGATTAATTATGTGAGCCACGACTTCGATAATCCCAGTGACGGCGGTAAAGAAGATCTCAACGTACTTTACACGCACTTTAATGGGGTAGCTGAATTTAGAGATGGAAACTATGTAACCACCTTCTCTATCGGTTTAGGCGGAGCCTATATCGACACTGATTATGAAAGTGAAATATTCCCCTCTGCTACCTTAGCAGTGGGCACACGTTACGAATTTACACCGTTTTTCGCGATGTTCACTGAAATAAGAGGGTATGCCACGTATACCGATGAAGATGATGAAACGTTTTGTAGAGACGATGTTTGCATCGCAGAGTTTGATGATGCTATTTACTATGACACCTCGATCTCTGTTGGTTTAGCATTCGCTTTTTGACACTCTAAAACTCTTTGTTTCAGCGAATAAAAGCCAGCATATGCTGGCTTTTTTGTTGTTATGAAATATTAATCAACGATCAAACATTGCACTGATATCAGCAACTAAATTAATCTTCGGTCTCTCGATGATTCGTCCCATCTCCTGACCTTTGAACTTAACAATAATCGTTGGTGTAAATTTTACACCTGCGTCTTCAGCACGACCGTCAGGATCCAGTTTATGGTAGTCAAGTGCATACATTGTCACGGGGATATCAGGGCGTTGCGCAAACGCTTTTAACAAACGAGGTACCTCACGCTCGCTGTCATGACACCAAGTCCCAAAATAGACTTCCAACGAAGTCCCTCTAGGTAACGCAGTTAACTGATTTTTCTGCACTTCCGTTAACGCAAAGCTTGAGTGGCCGTTTGCAAACACGGCATAGTCAGTTAACAACTGTTGTTGGCTAATTTCCCCAACATAATCGTCAACTTTATTTTCCGTGGAAGCGCAAGCTGATAGCGCAGCAGCAAGCAAGGCGCCGCTGAAACATTTTATTATTTTTTGCATAGTATGTATGGCCAATTTTTTGTTGGTTAAATGCCTGCTACTTTATTTCATTAGCCTTTAGCAACATGGTTTTGCTTTCGGCGAGGAAAATATCAGCATAATCACCAAACCATTCCGAGACCTGGTTAAACATGGCGACAAACGCTTCCTTGTCTCCCATTTCAACATCTTCCAATAGCTCAAGGAATCGATAAGCGAAGCGCTTCATCATAGCGACATTATCTGAGTTGGCAAAAATTATATCAGAATATAAAACAGGATCTTGCGCAAATAAGCGTCCAACCATAATAAGCTCTAATCGATAAATAGGCGAGCTCATGTCTACAAGCTGTTGCAGGTCAGCCCCCTCTGTCATGAGATGATAACCGTAAGCAATAGTTGAAAAGTGACGCATCACCTGCACCATCGCCATCGCTCTGTCATGCTCATAGGCACTAACAGGGTATATCGTTGCGCCCCATACTTTAAATTGTTCCAGCAGCCATTGATACTGCGCAGCACCTCTACCCTCACACGTAATAATCGTTTGTTTAATAAGACCTGATACGTCAGGACCAAACATCGGGTGCAAGCCGACAACAGGACCATTATGGGCACGCATCATTTCGTACAAAGGCGATTCTTTAATACTGGTGACATCAGCGAGTATGCAATCATCAGGCAAACTGTTAAGGCGCTGAATAATCATAGCCGTAAGGCGAATAGGCACAGCAACAATAACAACACTAGCTTTCGCTAATATCGCTTCACTGTAATCCCAATCATCTTTCTCGATCACATGAACGGTGTATTCAGAGCGTTTGAATAAATCGACAAAAATAGCGCCTAATTGCCCTTGTCCACCGACGACAATCACTTCCTTGCAATTAGGATTCACACAGCGGTAGCCACTTTCATCTTGACTGGAATATGAATCTCGCATCAATCGACGCAGAACATCTTCTATCACATCTGGATTAATGCCCTCTTGCTCTGCTTGTGTTCGACGCATTTTAAGTAATGCAGCCTCTCGCTCCGGTGCGTATATTGGCATACCAACAGTGCTTTTTAACGCACCAACTTTCGATGTTACTTGCCGACGCTTGGCCAGCAGCTTAACAAGTTCACTGTCTATGTCGTCTATTTCGTCTCGTAAAACGGACAGCTCTTGCGAGATATCTTTCATAAGGCCTATGCAATTCTGCTTTTTAATGACTCAGCAAGTTTGACACTCGCTTGTTCAAAAATACCAACGGTCGTATCAAAATCAATACAGGCATCCGTTACCGAAACACCGTATTTCAATTGTTCTGGCGGTAAGTTAGTACTTTGGTTACCCGCATTAATGTGACTTTCCAACATAATTCCAATGATACTTTTATTACCCTCAACAATTTGGTTTACCACGTTTTCAGCCACTAATGGTTGCCGGCGGTAATCTTTATTCGAATTACCGTGACTACAGTCTATAACAATTGACGGTTCGAGCTCGCTACTCTTTAAGTCTTGCTCACACAGAGCTACATTGACTGAGTCGTAATTAGGTTGTTTACCGCCGCGCAAAATAACATGGCCATCAGGGTTTCCAGACGTTTTGATCAATGCGACTTGGCCTTGCTTGTTAATACCCATGAAGCGATGTGAAGATGCGGCCGACTGCATGGCATTGATAGCAACGTCAAGGCTGCCATTTGTACCGTTCTTAAAGCCAATCGGCATAGAAAGTCCACTTGCCATTTCACGGTGCGTTTGAGATTCAGTAGTACGTGCGCCAATAGCTGCCCAACTGAACAACTCAGCAAGGTATTGTGGACTTATAGGATCAAGTGCTTCTGTTGCTAGGGGCAAGCCTAACTCAACCAAGTAAAGAAGTAGTTCACGCGCCTTTAAAAGACCTGTTTCAACATCAAACGAACCATCCATGTGAGGGTCGTTGATCATGCCTTTCCAGCCAACCGTTGTACGTGGCTTTTCAAAGTAAACTCGCATTACCACGTATAAGCTATCTTTGTGTTCTTCCGCGAGCGCTTTTAATTTATGTGCGTATTCTTTTGCAGCATCCACATCATGAACGGAGCAAGGTCCGCTGATCACCAACAAGCGATGATCACGCTTGTGAATAATATCTGAGATAGCTTTTCTTGACGCTTTAACGAACTCGCGCCCGTCATTTGAAAGAGGTAGTGCATTTCGAAGTTGCTCTGGTGTAATCAGTACTTCTTCTGCATTAACGTGAATATCGTTCAACGTCTTTACGTGTGGTTGTGTGCCCATAATGTCTTCCAGTGAAGTCGTTAATAAAATAAATATAGAGTAAGGGGGTCAGTAAGCAACGCTTACTTAATAAAGCGGGTAAAGCGCAAATAGCCCAAATATCGGAGGCTTAGATAACTGATTGTATAGAGAAGGTTGTTCATTATCAGCGCTGTAGGTCTTGAGTAAATGTATATAAAAATGCCGAGTAAATACTCGACGTTAATTGCTGGTTATCCTACACGGCAAACACTACAACTGTAAAGTATTATTTTCACCGTTTGTACACTTAAGGTTACACCCATTGTTTTTATTGATTTACGGGCAATAAAAAAGGCCACTGAAGTGGCCTTTGTTGTTCAAAGTTTTTATCGAATCGTGTAATTCTTCACTTTATCGAAGACATACGGACCTTCAATAGCACCCCAAACTTGTTTGTCGTCTGAATCAAATCCTTGATCCCAACTTGTTAGCACATCACTTTGAATATCAACGTGTGACGTTGCATAGGTTGCACCGCGTAATTTGCTCGAACATAGCTTTTGGTCTGTAGAACCGACGAATGCAACGCCTTTATCATCTAACGAAATGTTGATATGACACCCTTCTCGTAATAGCAGTGCCTCAGGGGTTAAACCCGCCAGCTTTTCTGTTTTCTGCCAGGCACCCACTACCTTATCAGGATCCGGCATGGCATAGACAGTACTCAAAAATTGTCCCGCTGCTACCTTTTCCAGCTTGTACACTCTTTGTCGATAAGGCTTGTCGATGTCTGTTGCTACTGCCTGTTCAACGTACAACCAAATAACACTCTCACTTCCCGGCCATATTTGCGTCATTTCCAAATTTATATTGTAGAACTTTTCGTTAGTAACAGACTGCGCTTTACTGTTGAAAGAGCCCGTCATCCAATCAGCGAGTGTTTCAAGATCAGTTGCATGAGAAGCAATGGGGCTTAACATGGCAAGCGATACAAATAGTGCTTTAAATTTCATAGCTATCCTTGTTTTTATTGTTATCTCGGTTGGGGATAATAGAAGAAGACTATGACGTTTCGCAAGAGCGCTCCACGGTGAGAGCAAAATGACACTAGACCGGTAGAGAGATTGTCACCTTCAAGCCTCCAAGTTCACTTTGCTCGGCCACTATATGACCTTGATGGTTGTTTACTAAGCTACGACAAATTGCTAGCCCTAGCCCTGAGCCCCCCGTTTGACGTGAACGTGAGGCCTCTACACGATGAAGCCTGGAAAATATTTTTTCAACTTGGTCAGCATCAACCCCCGGAGAGGAGTCCTCTAAAACGATAAAGAGCAAATTTTTTCGGGTATACGCGTGTAAACGAATGACACCAGGCTGGGAAGTGTAGAAGCGACTATTGGCAAATAAGTTAGATAGCACTTGCTTAATCTTTTCTTTGTCACAATGCAGCGTCACATTTTCAATCTGAATATCGTAAGAAAAACTTAAAGACTCTTCACTCAAACTTTTCTTAAAATCATGCGCACATTGGTCAAGTAGTTTACCAATGTCGCATGGCACCATATTTAGGGTCAACGTGCCAATATCTGACTGCGCCAGCTGGTAGATATCTGTGATGAGACGATTAATTTCTGTCACTTTTTTATTGAGCATGTCATAACTGGCAGACACATCTTCTATTAAATTATGCTGCAACGCTTCAATATGCAGCTTCAGTGTTGATAAAGGCGTTCGAAGCTCATGAGAAACATCTGCCAGTAGTTGGTTTTTCTGTCTTATCACGCCTGCATACAAACGTGCTTCATATGCTGCTGTTTTATGCTTTTGCCACAAGTAGTATTTGAGTGAAATCAAAACAAAGAGAATAAAAATCCCAAAGGATAACCATCGTTGCCGTTCAACTAGGACTTGCGCAGCTTGGTCATTTTGCTGTGCAGTTTGTTTCTCAAGCTCCTCAACTTTTAGCCGCTCTTCGAGCAGTTGAACATCACGTTTATATTTCTCACTTTCCTTAATACGACTTTCATCGGTTATTGTCTGATTAAGCTCATAGGCTTTATTAAGGTGAAGGTAAGCAGATTCAAATGCATTTGTTTTAAAGTAAAGCTCGGCCAGCAATTTGTTATCTCGAACCCCATACCGTGCAGTTTCCAATTTTTGTCCTAATTCAGTCGCCTTTTTAGCGAATTCGAGGGCTTGTTGAAGATCGCCTTTATCACTATAGAGTTCAGCGTAGTCATACCATAGTCGGCTCTGTTGTAGATCAGTGGGCGATTTATCATTGGCTTGCTGCGCTAACAGCAAACTATTTTCTCGTTGCGTTTGTTGGTTAAGTGCAGCATAAATTTGTGCTTCCTGGGCATAGGAACGAGATAACGCCTGATTCGCTTGCTGCTGGATAAGCAGAGTAATCGCTAATTTTGTGAACTTTAGCGCATCATTATATTCAGCCATCTCGTAATATTGAGACGCTATACGATGATAATCAAACGCCATGTCATTAATACTATTGAGCTCGGTATCTAGTATTAACGCCTTATTAAAATACCCTAATGCGAGCTCATATTCGCCGGTTCGGTAATATACTTCACCAAGGTTAAAATAGTTACCGGCCCTATCTGATTTACTTGCGCCATGGACTTTGTATATCTCTAACACTTTTTGTTCATAGGAAAGTGCGACTGAATAATCGGTTAGCGATTCATGGAGTACACCTAAACTGCTATAAACACTTGCTAACTCCAAAATGTTTTGTGTCTTTTCAAAGAAGGCTTCTGCTACTTCGAAATGCTTTTTCGCTTCAGAGAGTCGAAACTGAAGCCGCAAATATCGGCCAAGTTCATGGTGTACCTCGCCGTATATCGCATCGTCAGAAATCACTAAAGGCATAACTTTTTGCTTGATCAACTGTTCGGCGCCTTGATAGTTGTTCCTGCTTCTTTGCAACGCAGCAGCACTACGCAATATTGCAATTTTTGTCAGTCTGTCATAGCTTTCAAGGCTTTTCTCAAAGTCATTAACAATGGTTTCTGCTTTGTCCAACTGGCCGCTACGACGATAAAGTGCCGCTTGTTTTAGACGAATCTGCACTGACGCATTTTTTGTCGCTTGTTGCAGCAACTCTTCCAAGATAGCGAAATTTTCATCTGACGCAGAATCAATTTGAGCAAGTTTAGCCTGTAAGGTATTTTCCTCCTGTTCTCCCCACTCTGATTGTGCAAACACATAAAAAGAAAAAACGCTGACAAAAACGAGGCATACGCTTCTCAGTCGCTTTCTAAATACATGATTGTTGTTAGGCTGGTGAAGTATCAGAACATTCCCCTTTTGTTTACCACTAAGACTTTATCTGGCTTAAAGGCACCATTGTGCCCAAGCTGCTCCTATTAGACCTGTCAAATGTGTGCAAAATATGGAGTTTAGGTGATAAATCGTAACAGGCTTGTTACGACTAATGTAAGGTGCACAGATGCATACCGTAAATAAAACACAAAAAAGGTCGCCTAAGCGACCTTTTTTAAACAGTTGTAGACCTAGTCTACTTAACTAAGCCTAACTAACAATGCCTACCTAACAATAGGCTGTAATATTATGCGTAAACAGGGAAACGCGAGCAGATTTCTGCTACTTCACCTTTAACACGCTCAATCACAGATTCATCACCCATGTTATCAAGAATGTCGCAGATCCAGCCAGTTAACTGTTGCGTTTCTTCAACACCAAAACCACGACGTGTGATTGCTGGCGTACCTAAACGAAGGCCTGAAGTAACAAACGGAGAGCGAGGATCGTTTGGTACAGAGTTCTTGTTTACTGTGATATGTGCACGACCTAACGCTGCATCAGCATCTTTACCTGTGATGTCTTTGTCGATTAAATCAAGTAACAACAAGTGGTTATCAGTACCGTTAGATACGACTTTGTAACCACGCTCTTGCAATACTGAAACCATCGCTTTAGCGTTGTCTAATACACGTTGCTGGTATTCTTTGAACTCTGGCTGCAATGCTTCTTTGAATGCAACTGCTTTAGCTGCAATCACGTGCATTAAAGGACCACCTTGGCCGCCTGGAAAAACTGCAGAGTTAAGTTTCTTGTAAACGTCTTCATCACCACAACCTGAGATGATAAGACCGCCACGAGGACCCGCTAGTGTTTTATGTGTCGTTGTTGTTACAACGTGCGCATGTGGAACAGGGTTAGGGTATAAACCTGCAGCAATAAGGCCCGCAACATGAGCCATATCAACCATGAAGTAAGCGCCTACTTTGTCAGCGATTTCACGCATACGTGCCCAATCAACGATGCCAGAGAACGCAGAGAAACCACCAATAATCATTTCTGGCTTGTGCTCTAACGCTAAACGCTCTACTTCTGCGTAATCAATGTCACCATTTTCGTCTAAGCCATACTGGAATGCTTCGTATGATTTACCAGAGAAGTTTACGTGAGAACCATGGGTTAAGTGACCACCATGTGCTAGGCTCATACCTAATACTTTACCACCTGGCGTAACTAACGCTTGGAATACCGCAGCATTTGCTTGTGAACCAGCATGAGGTTGAACGTTGGCGTAATCAGCACCAAATAGCTCTTTAGCACGCTCAATAGCTAGCTCTTCTGCTTTATCTACAAACTCACAACCACCATAGTAACGCTTACCAGGGTAACCTTCTGCATACTTGTTTGTTAGTTGAGAACCTTGCGCTTCAAGAACGCGCGGGCTGGTGTAGTTTTCAGATGCAATCAGCTCAATGTGAGCTTCTTGACGAGCAACTTCGTCTTGCATCGCTTGCCACAATTCTGCATCGAAATCAGCAATATTCATATCACGAGTAAGCATGTTTTATCCTCTGTGGTGATAGCGTTAATGTTTGTATTTTAAGGCGGCATATTTTGCCTGAAAACAACCGCCTTGTATATGTAAAAGCGTTCAAGTTTTCGGCAAAACAGAAATGTTATAACCACCAAAAGCTTTCAATAAAAGCTACGAATTCAGTGGTTATTAAATATAGGAAAGATAAAACCAGGTTTCAACAAATAAAATTCACAATTAACATAAAAAACCGGGAAATAAACGGATTAAAGATAATTAACCGTTTATTATTTCATTCATACTGTCTAATTCGCGTTGTCTTCTCGCCTTGAATACCAATCCACACGCTATCATGAACAGTGTAAGACTATTCATAAACACATATCCGTAAAACATGCTTTTTTCCGTTGTCTTGCCGATTTCCCAGACAAACCAATTACCTAAAGGCAATATTATATAGCAGCTATATACCCAAAGATTGGCATATTGAATAGCGCCTTTAAGCGCACTCATATTCTTGTGGAAGACTTGTTCAGGATCGCTTGCATCCATTCTCCAAGTAGCAAAACGAATGTTAAATGCCAAAATCGTATAAATAAGTGAACCTACGGCACCTACTCCAAGATAGATAGTCGTCGGTAAATTAAAGTCATCATTGTCCAGTGACCAAAAGAATGACCATGCTAGCCCAACGGTGGCAATGACATCTAAAAACAACACTAATTTGGCATAAAAGGTTCTCTTCTTCAGTTGTTTGATCAGTTTATTAGTATCTACTTTTTCATAGGGCTGCGATTGCCAATCATCAACCAAAGAATCCCACTGCTCATCTATCGGCGATTTTTCGCTCATTTGGCCTCCAAACGCTTCATGAGTGACGCTTTTGCGCGTTGTAAGCGAACGCCCACTAAGTTAGTCGTAATATTGAGTATCTCCGCCATTTCTTGATAACTCATGCCTTCAAGTGCCAAAGTAATCACTTGCTGCTGCTCTAGTTTCAGTTCTCGAATAGCAGCAGACAACCGCTGTTGCCTCTGCGCTTTGCTGAGTTGTTGATAAGGTGTTGCGTCAGACGTTGCGATATCGTGTTGCTCATCAATATCACTATCCGCTTTTACGGTACGTACCGCTTTAGCGACATGCGTGGCTAGAATATTATGGGCAATTCGGGCAACGAAGGTTTTTACACTGGCCTGCCCTTTAAATCGAGGTAGGGCTTGCCAAATATTTAACGCAATATCTTGGAATAGTTCTTCTTGAATAGCTGGTTTTGCCTCAAAACCTATGATGATATGCTTTAGCATTTTTTCATGCTCTACCATCCATTCAGTAAACTGTTGTTTATGGCTCAAAAGACCTTCCTTGTTATTATTTTTGGTCTGCCTGTTTCTCGCTAACGCGTTGAAGCGATTAACTTGTGAATCGGCGATAAACTCTAACATATGAAAAATCTCTGAGCCAAACTTGTTAACAACACATTAGCTAAGGGCCATGACGACTTTCTCAGATTGTAGTTTCTTCGCTAGCACCGACACTAATATCGCTGAGAAGACTAGAGTGACCAAGCTCGTTACGCCTAGAGCAGCCCAATTAACCGGTAAGCCTTTAAACAGGTCTTCCATGATAATCGATTGACCAGCAACAGGAATCCAATCAAGCCACAACGGTCGGTTGTCGATAAACATCAACACAAAAGGGACAAAAGCAGGCACCATTATCAACATAGTGACGGTGGACTGCGCCTCTTTAAAGCTTTTGGCTTGAAACGCTACAAACAATTGAAGTGCAGCTGCAACAATACAAATAGGTATCAATAGCAATAACAAGGTTACAAAGGTAAAGGCGTCAATACTGAACGTCATCCCAACTTTGGTTAAGTCGACAAAGCCGATGGATGCGGACGTAACAGCTAACATCAGCACTATAGAAATCACAGAGATTGAGCTTGCACACGTCAACTTGGCGAGTACTATTTTTATGGTGCTTACGGGCTGGCAAAGCAACATTTCCAGTACGTTTCGTTCACGCTCACCAGCACTTGAGTCTATCGCTACTGATAAACCAGACATAAATGCCCCCATTAGCAAGTACAAACCAAGCATTAGGCTAATCATCATAGCATTGCCACTTGGCTGTGCTCTGTCCTGTTCAACCAACTTGATAGGTTGCAAGATACGAACATCTATGCCACGCATTACCAGTCGTTTGTATCCAATGCTGCGAGCATGATCGCGCACCACATCTTTTACGCGACGAAGCGGCGCTAATGTAGCTTTGTCGCTATAATCTGCGTTCAGAACCACATTAATAACTTTTCCGGCCACCATGTCTTCGCCATATGTTTCTGGGATAGAAATAGCAATGTTGCGCTTTTCCCAAATCGGCTTAGCACTCTCGTCAGCTTCTTCCAATGGTAAAATATTGTCATCACGAAAAGCCTTCATTAATTTTGGGGCATATTGCGCGCCTTCGATAGAGGCATAAACGGCTGGCTTTTCGACCATTTCCTTAATCATGGTTTTAGACATTGCAATAATAACGATTGGTGCCAATAGCGACATACTAAATGCCACCATTAATGCGCGTTTATCGCGAAAGGCTTCTTTAAACTCTTTTGTGATAAGTGCCTTAAATTGGTTAAATCCTGAACTCATTACGCTGCCACTCCTTCGTCTGAACCAATCAACTTAACAAAAGCTTCTTCTAGCTGACTTTCGCCTGCCAACTCACAAAGCTCTGCTGGTGTTCCTTCAGCGGCTAATCTGCCATTTGCAACTATGATGACACGGTCACAAAGTGCAGCAACTTCTTGCATCACATGACTTGAAAACAAAATACAGTGACCTTGTTCCTTAAAGCGGCTTAAATAATCGCGCAGTATGCGAGTACTCATCACGTCTAAACCTCGAGTCGGCTCATCAAGCACAAAGTTGCGCGGTTTATGCACCAACGCCTGCGCCAGTGTTACCTTCATACGTTGGCCCTGAGAGAAGCCTTGCGTTTTACGGTGCGCTAATGCTTCCATCTCGAGATCTTTGATGATCTCTTCAATCGCTGCTTTTTTAGTGTCACCCGACATACCATGAATACTGGCAAAATAGTCAATCTGCTCATAGGCGGTTAAACGCTCATACAAGCCGAATTTATCCGGAAATATACCTAATTTTGAACGCGCTTCGATTGGACTTTCAACCGCACTAATTCCGTCAATTGTTGCCGTTCCTTGATCCGCTTTTAACAAACCATACAGTGTGCGTAAGCAGGTTGTCTTACCTGCACCGTTGGGCCCTAATATCCCAGTTATTTCGCCATCATTTGCTTTAAACGACAAACCATCAAGCGCTTTAACATCTTTACCAAATGTCTTGTGTAAATTGTCTACTATTATCATGTTACTAATCCCTTACATGTTGCCGTTTAAGCTGGTCATAAATGTTTCAGCTGGCAGCTCCGTTAGACAAGTGTCGTCAACGGCTTCTAAGTCTTTGTCTTCGATAAATTTGGCAACTATGCCAACACCACAGTCATTAATAGCAACAATATGAGATAACTTTTCGGCCACTATATGACGGCTATTGGGTAGCATTTCGTCTGCTATATCACCATATGCTGGTGGTGTTACCGGGTCCAAGTCACCTGATAAAATCAGCGTTGGGATATCTGCACGAACCTGTTCATACAAGGCCTCTGAAGCGCGGTATTTTGGCCAAGACGGGCAAATTAGACGTAATCCTCGATGACTGATATTTCGCGCAAACGTATTGTTGGCATCATCAATCCAATCTTTTTCTTCTATTAGAGGGAAATCTTCATTGCAGGCAATATTCATTAACACATTGACATAGACTGAACCAGGCGGTTGCAATTCATCGCTTTGCGCAAGAACGCCGACAAATGGCATATAGTTTTCTTTCGCGGCTTCGCTGATGAGCAACGGCAACATGCTGCGACCCGTTACACTGTATAGTTGCATTTGAATGGTCGACACAAACTTTTCAGAGTCAATAATCAGTTTTGTCGGTGTCGCTAAGCGGGGGTGTGGAATAGTCATTTCAACCGGTTGTTTAACTAAACGTCTAAATACCGTTTGGTAGTCCTCGTCAAGGTTCGGAAACGCCGCTTTACACGTTTCCTCTGCAAAGCAGTTTTCAATTAATTTTTGATAAGAACGTTCAGCCGTTTGGCCAAACAAGCCAATGCGAATATCCATCGGCGCAACACTGTCTAGAACAACACTGTTCAGGCTATCAGGAAACATACGCATATAATTTAGTGCTGCACGCGTGCCATAAGAGCCTCCATAGACATTTATTTGCTCATGACCAAGTGCTTCGCGAACCGCATCAAAATCTCGAATCGCATTTTCAGTATTGTATTGACTGACATCCTGCGTAAATTGACCGACGCACTCTGCGATATCATTTTTATCGATATCAAAAGTGAACGTGCCATAAACATCCGCATTTTGCATTTCTGGGATATCACACTTTAACTGTGAAGATTGTCCTGTACCGCGCTGGTCAACTAATACAATGTCTCGCGTTTTACGCACTTCATAAAAACGATTGCGCAGCATGGCCGACAGTTCAGATGCAGCCTGTCCTGGGCCACCCGCTAAGAACATTAACGGTATTTTTTTTCCAGAATCGTCAATAGCGGGAATGACTGTGAAGTTTATATCTATTTTTGTTGCGTCAGGTTTTTCATAGTTTTCTGGCACAGAAAGCGTGCCACATTTGATTTTTTCTTTTATACCGTCGACATGGCACTCGTCGAGTTTGAGTGCAGATTGGTTAGCGAAGCTAGACGCAGAAGCGCATACTAAGCCAACGCTCAATATTTTTTTCCACATGTTGTTTTCCAATTCCTTTGTGTAAAGCGTTCTCGATACTAGTACAAAGAAAATTAAATTTATTACAACAATAAAGAAAAAAATTTTAATTAGGGAAAATATAGTCCCCTGCCCCCTTACTTAAACGGCGAGATAAAGCAGTAAAATAAGGGGTAAAAACAATATATAGAAAAAGGCGATTTACCACACTTTATCACGTGCAGGTAAATAACTGTCGCGTTTCTCTATCAAATAAAATAGTGCTATAACCGCCAGTGAAGGTATCGCTGCGAATACCAGTTGAGGTAATAAAACATGAGCCGTAAACGAGGTAAAAACCAGAAATGAGATACTTGGTAATATAAGCCACAGCACATGATCGCTCACACGCGTATTGACGAATTTAGGCATAAGAACAGCAATGAGTGTGGTAAGGCAGAGTGCTAAACTCGCTGTTACAAGGTAGGGGTAGTAATTGACAATGAAATCAACATTTCGATGGAAAGAAGCAGGTACTTGAGCACTTAGCCCAAGCTCTACCAAACTAAGATAAGCATTCGTCAGTAGACAACCTATCACCAGCGACCAAAATTTCTTATTATTCTTCTGCATGTTACATCCGTTTTTATTATTTTTGTCATAAAACTTATAACGAATGTATAAAAAATGTGCAACTGGGATTTCAGTTGCACGGTTACTAAAAACTATTGCTCCGGTTTTATAGCAACTACGTCACATTTGAGTAGTTTTAGCACTTTTTCAGCAGTGTTACCCATTAACTTACCTTTAACTCCGCGGCGCCCTACTGTGCCCATCACCACAATCCCCGCTTTATTTGCAGCAGCTTGACTAGGAATTACTTTTTCTGCCTCGCCCGCTTTTAAAATGATGTTCTTTTCAGGTACACCGTATATGGAAGATATTTCAGCAACTTTATCTTTAAGGTTTCGCTCAGCAGCAATTTCTAATTCGTCTAGATACTGAAAGCCCATATCTCGCAAGAGTTTTGATGATCTAATGGTATAACAAACGAACAATTCAGCTTCTTGGCAGTCAGCTAAAGCACGTGCTTTTTCTAGTACGAGTTTATTTAACGCCTGTTTACTATCGGTTTTGGTACCTAAATCTATCGCAGCTAACACATTCGGCGTTTTTCGCCATGTCTCTGGTGCAGCAATCATTACAGGAGCAGAGCACTCTCGCATCAACTGCCAATCAAGTGGGGTGTAAAGCAACCGTTCAGTTCGGTGCCCAGTTTTTACCACCAATTTTACATCATTAGCTTGCGTATATTCTTCAACCCAATTTGGAATGTATTTCTCCCAGCACACCTCGTAACTGTAGCTCACACCGTCAAAATCGATATTGGCTAGCTGTTGCTGAGCATGTTCATCTAATCTCGTCAGCACATTTGCTTTCACCTCGTCTTCTTGCCCTGAAACATAGCGCAAGCTTTCGTAACAAAAGTACACGACATGCAGAGGTAAGCTTCTTTGTTTCGCAATAGTAAGTGCTCGCTCAATTGCTAGTGTCTGTTCCTGCTTAAGATCCGCAATGACTAAAATGTTACTCATACCTGTCTCCTTTAAATGAACTACTAGAAAGATAACCTATAATTAGTATTAACGCATTGATGTACGTCATAAATTTTTCGTTAAACACGTGAAACGCATAAAAGTAAACTAGACTAAATGTTATATGTCAGCGTACAAGGGTAGCCATTGAAAGTTATCGAAAAACAAGATTGTATCGTTGTAGCAAGCTACCCATATAAAGCGGCTTGGTTTTGTTTGTTCGTTGTTTTTGCAACGTTGTACGCCACAATGACATTGCAGACTAACACTGCTGTCGCCATTATCGGCTTTCTTGTACCCACCGTTTTTCTGGTAGCAATGGATTACAAGCTTACCTTTTTTGATAGCGAGTCTAAGCAGATATTGCTCAACCAATTTTCAATTCTAGGCAAAAAGAAATGCATGATTTCATTCGACGACATTGAAGAAGTCATAGTTGATGAAGGAAAAATTTACTACGGTAATAGCAGCGTAGTCTGCCTTAAAACACACGGCAATAATTTAGTGATAACTGCCCTGACAGATTCAAACAAAAACCAACAGTTATCACTTATTCACAAAATTACTCGCCTGTTAAAGAAGAACGAGCAAGCGTCTCGCGAATTTAAAGTCTAATTAGGCGCTAACCAGCAATGCTTCCAGTTCTTCGTCACTGGCATCTTCACGATTAGGCACTACAAGCCTTTTTGCTTGAGCAGCCGCTTTACCGAAGTTTAAATGTTTACGTGCCGCGTTAATGACAACGGAAATGACAAATCTGATGGCAAAATATTCGGCCGTCTCTGGAATATAAGGAATGTCTATCTTCTTGTTTGCCAGTTTTGACAACCGTTTGATTAGGCGTTTTGCTTCCGAATCATCGATGCCGTCTTGTAAGCTTCGAATAAGATCATAAACTTCGTTTGGTAAGTTGTCGTACAGAAAGTTATCAACCTTTAAAACCACTTTGATCAATATTTTTTCTTCTTTAGCTTCCGAAACAAGAGGCACATTGATGCGCTCATTTAGCTCTTTAGCAAGTGCCTTAATTTCCTCTTCCTTTAATTTGTGCCGCTTTAGAGGAGGCGCGAAGTATTCATCTAAAAGTAACGTAAATTGTTCAGTGGTGAGATCGTTAATTGTGTTCATCTTATGCATCCTTGAAATGTGTGCAAAAGACAAGGTCGAATCCTTCCTACCTCAAACGTCCTTGTCCCCCATCAATAGTATAGTTAATCCTTTACATTTAACCTCAGTCAGTCGGTTAAAATACGGCTAGCTAAACTATGCCAAGCAAGTTAATTGAATACATCGAAATCATGTTGAAGTGTTTCAGTATATTTACCAAGCAGAAAGAACAATAAATCAGCAATAACAACAACTTGTTACTTTTTCAACTGCTTAGACCATTAAGAAAAGCAAAATAATCCATTCCATTATGTGTCAAGACACGATAAAGTCAGGTTATCTTCTTTCCTCGTATTTTAAGGGATCGATATGGAACTCAATCAATGGGTAGATGAATTATTTGAAGTTTTCGATGAAGACAAAGACGGTGTTATCAACCGTAGTGAATTTGTCGAATTAATCGACTGTCTATTGCAAGACAAAGGCATTCGCATGTGTGAAACAATTTTTAAGCGTTTCGACACAAACCACGACAACTGCATTTCAAAAGAAGAGTTGCGCGAAATGGTGATTGAATTAGCGCTGTAGTGCTAATTCAACGTTAACTCGCAACTACTTATTCTACGTCAATTCCTTCTGGTTTTGGCGGCTTTCTTCCCGCATTATTTTCAGTCCAGATTAAGATAACCACTTAAAGACCTCCTTTAATATAATCTCAGTAACTATTCGCGATAGCGAATTCTATCAATCAGCTATGACGCCCCTGTCTATACGTATTTTTCTTTGAGAAATCACAGGCTTTTGTCTATACCTAAATTATGGTTTTAAACAAATGTTCCGATATGCCGCTGTCTTTTTTAAAGCAACAAGAAAAACCTACACTCCCCCCTTGGAAAATTGCCATCATCGATGATGAAGAAGATGTACACAGTGTAACGAAAATGGCGCTGAAACGTTTTACATTGGACGATAGAGGCCTAGAATTTCATGACGCATATTCCGCAGAAGAAGGGAAAGAATTACTGGCGAGTCAACCTGACATCGCATTAGTTTTTCTCGACGTAGTCATGGAAACGGATGATGCTGGATTAACCCTCGCAAAATGGTTGAGGCAAGATGCTGACAACCACTTCACCCGCATTGTATTAAGAACAGGCCAGCCGGGTCAGGCACCTGAAGAGCAAGTTATCGTTGACTACGATATTAATGACTATAAAGAAAAGACTGAGCTTGATCGTAAAAAATTGTTCACCACAACCTTTACCGCTTTGCGTGCTTACCGTGACATTATTCATGTGGAAGAAGCACGCCGATATCAAGAGCTTTACCGTTCAGGCTTAGAGCGGGTAATAGACTCCACCACACGTGTCCTCGAAAAGCGAACATTGAAAGAGTTCTTTAGTGGCATATTACAGCAAGTGGTCTCATTGCTCAGGATAAATGACCAAAGCATGCTAATTCAGCTAAAGGGACTCAGCGCAGTGTACTCAGAAAATGATTACGAAGTGCTTGCCGCCATTAACGAGGATAGCCCCAGTAATATTGATGAAAATATTCAGTACTATCTCAACAAAGCAATTGAAGCGAAACACAGTATTTTTGAAGATGACGTATTAGTGGGTTACTTCCCCAGTCATTCAGGGAAGATTAGCCTGCTATACCTGAAAGGTATTACAAAACTCAACGATATCGACATAAAGCTACTAGAGATATTTTCTGGCAATGTCAGCTTAGCCTTCGATAACTTATTGCTAAACCGAGAAATTATTGAAACACAAGAAGAGTTAATCTATCGGTTAGGCGATGCTGTTGAGTCTCGCTCAAAAGAAGCAGGCAATCACATTAGACGAATGTCAGAAGTAAGTTACATGCTTGCTAAAGAAATAGGCATGCCGGAAGAGGAAGCGGAATTACTTAAACAAGCCGCACCAATGCATGACATCGGTAAAATTGCGACGCCAGATGCGATTTTATTGAAGCCAGGTAAGTTAACCGAAGAAGAATGGGAAACGATGAAGGCTCATCCAAGTGTCGGCTACGACATTCTGCATGGTTCAAATCGCCCTATCCTGAGCTCAGCTGCGATTATCTCTCAACAGCACCACGAAAAGTATGACGGTTCAGGTTATCCTGATGGGAAAAAGGGTGAAGACATCCATATTTTTGCACGGATAGTCGCCGTTGCCGATGTCTTTGATGCGCTTACACACAAACGCTGTTACAAGGAAGCATGGCCCATCGACAAAGTGACTGAATTTTTAGAGGAAGCTGCTGGTACTCACTTAGATCCTATTGTGGTTAAAGCACTACTTAACAATGCAGATAAAGCAGTTAAGATTAATCAAATGTACCGCGATACCAGCGGGGAAGATGAAGAGAATTCATAACGATTAAAAAGTAGCGAAAAGAGACGCTACGCTTTTAACCGTTCAAGTAGCACAAGTGAAACTCATGCATCTTCGTCCGAAAAAATATCTTCTATTTTCAACTTGAATAGCCGGGCAGCTTTAAATGCCAATGGCAAACTCGGGTCAAACTTCCCTTTCTCTATTGCCACTATGGTTTGGCGAGATACATCCAGCTTTTTCGCTAAATCAGCTTGGGTCCAATCACGCTCAGCACGTAATACTTTTAATCGATTTTTCATGAGTAGTGCTTAGTTCCCAACAAAACCATCACAATATAACTTATCCCCATGGCAAGCATTAAATGACTAATTTCAGCGCCCGCCTCAATAACTCCCAGAGACGTTAAGGTTGAGTAAGCAATACCAAATACAAGTCCCACTCCTAAGGTTATACCCATCGCATTAAGATGAATGCGCTGCTGCAGCTCATCTAAGCCCAACAAATGTTTTTTATTCGCTAGAATCATCATAATGCCTGTACCGACATTAGCAGCCACTAAGAGATAGACTATCCACTGCTGTTCTGTACCCACATAGGGTTTGCCAAATATCGATAACGCTTGTGAAATCAGCCACAGTGAAGTCCAGATGGCAAGATTAATAGTGTTCGATTTTGTCGCTTTTTCCCGAGGCGATTGTTCCAATGCATCCGTATTCATAGATTAGTTTCCTTAACAAAAAGTAAAGTACCTTTTACTTTATAGAGTAACCTTAACTAAAAGTAAAGCTCACTTTACTTTTAGTTAAATAACATAGACACAAGTAATTGACGTTTACTCTTCAATATTTGAGGGAAACTTAATGAGATACGCAAGTCCTTTCCCTAACTCGCTTTTTGCTTCAATTCTTCCGTGTAATGCTGAAGTAACGAGGTTATAAACAAGGTGTGTGCCTAGGCCGCTACCTCCATCGCCCCGTTTAGTCGTATAAAACGGCTCGAATAATAGTGCCATGGCCTCTTTATCAATGCCCAGTCCGTCATCAGCATAACGAAGAATGATAAAATTGTTTTTCTCTTCAACAGCAATAACAATGTTGCCCTGTTCAATGCCATCAAAACCATGCTTGATAGAATTCATGAGCAAGTTACTGATAATTTGAGAAATTGCACCTGCATTAGTATTCGCGGTAATCCCATTATCACACTCTACACGTATCACATGTTTTACCCGCTTCAACGTGGGTCTTAAGCTCAACAAAATTTCGTCGATATACTGTTTGAAACAGATTTCTCGAATGCTATTTGACGACTGATCCACAGCCACCTGCTTAAAACTTTTCACCAAATCAGCTGCGCGCTGCACGTTAGTATCCAATATAGTGCTGGCTTCTTTTACTTCGTCCAAATAGCTTGTCAGTCCCTCTTCTGTCAGGCTACCGTCGGCTAGGCCTTTTTCTAAAATCTTAGTTTCTTCATGAAGGTGGCTCACGCCTGTGACACAAATACCAAGCGGTGTATTAATTTCATGCGCAATACCTGCAACTAATCCGCCTAGCGATGCCATTTTTTCTTGCTGTACGAGTTGCTGTTGCGTGCGCTTTAATTTGTCGAGTGTTTGTTGTAATTCTTTGTGTTGCTGCTCCAATACTCTGTGTTGTTTGGCGAGTTTTAATTGGGCTTCTTTGCGCTGCTGCACATTCACTGTCGCCTCAATAGCTTTGGCAACGTGATTACCCACATAACTTAATAGCTCTAAGTCTTGTTGGGTAAAAATCACTTTGTCGTCATAGCTTTGCACCACCATAATGCCATGAAGAATATTAGAAGAAATCATCGGCACGCCTAACCAACATGTGAAGTTTTGAGCGCCTTTTACTTCTCCAATTTTGCCCTGTTCAATCAGCATTGAAACGCGTTCTTGTGTCAATAATTGAGGTTCGCGAGTATTAATCACATAGGAACTAAGCCCCATGCCAATAGGTAAAATAGTGCCTTGCGCTACTTCTGTATCAATCTCGTCAATAAAGTAAGACAAACATAACTCATGCTTTTCCTCATCAAGCAAAGCAATGTAAAAGTTATTAGCAAATATCAACGTATCAATTATGTGATGCACCTGTTTGTATAAGTCGTTAAGTTCAGGTGCTTTGGCCGCAAGCGAAGCAATTTTATAAAGCGCATGTTGCAGCTTTTCTGCGTGCCTTCGTTCAGCAAGCTCCTTACTCAGTATGTCATGGGTATCGACCGTACTTGCTTGAATCGCGCTTTCCACTTGGTACTTCGCCAACGCAGAAGCAATAATAGAAGCAAACAACTTAAAGATCGCTTTATCTTCGCTGCTGTAATTAATATCGGGTTCGTAACTTTGAATAACTATTGCACCGAGACACTGTCCGTTCTGAGCGATGAGCGGGATGCCAACCCAATGATGTGACTGAGTGCCAAATCCCCATTGGTGATCATCGTCGGTATATTTAGACTCATCGCTCGCATGAATTACCAGCTTTCGTTTGTTTCCGATCACCCATGCTGTCGGCGACTGTTGCGGTGTCGCCAACGTAAACTTCCTGTCTGGTTCTATTGGCTCGTCTTTTTCATCGACGTTGTATAAATATTGAATGGTATTTTCTTGGTTGTTATAGCTAGCCAAGTAAAAGTTTCTTGCATCCATCAGCTCGCCTAACAGTTTGTGGGCGTACTCCATGTACTCGTATAGCGACGTTGCCTCAATGTAGAATTTGTCGAGCTTGATAAAGGTGTGAAATATTTGTTCTAACCGATGAATTCGTGCTTCGCTTGCTACCACATGTCACTCACTCTTTCTGCATCTTAATGTAAGCTTAGTCAATGACTTATAAAAAGCGAACTACCTGCCACTCGCTTTTCAACCACCTGAAAAGCCGATAAAAATTACCCCATAGTCTTTGTTGCAGATTGATTTACTATTCAATCGCAGCCCTTGTTCACGTTAAAAATTTGTAACTTCTGTGAATCAACGTATTTTTTTGTTCACTCAACGTGTTTTAGCCAAATCAAGGCGCCTAGGTTGATCGCCTTATCAGCATTTACTGTATATTCGTATTAACTAAATAGTATGTACTTACATCGACTGCTTAACGGCAAACCAGTTGATGAGCCCTTTACTGAGGACACTATGAAAATAATTATAATCCACGTTATTATCGCCCTAATAGCGTCATTCCCAGTGCACGCCCAAGAACGAAAACGCCCACCTGCAAACGTTATTTTGCAAAATATTTCATTCGCTCCAATAGAGGTTGCCATAGAAACTGTCGGTACCGCTGAGGCTCAAAAGTCAGTGAGCCTATTTCCTGCTGCTGCAGACCGGGTAACCAAGGTGCTATTTCGCCCCGGTGATTATGTTGAACAAGGCACGGTAATTCTCGAGCTCGATGCAAGAAGACAGGTCTCTGCGTTAAAGCGCGCAAAAATCGAACAAGCTGACAAACAACGTAACGTCGACAGATTATCCAAGAGCTTAACCAACGGAGCTGTAACAGAATCAGAGCTCGACGAGGCTAAAGCTTTACTAGACCTTGCTGATGTCGCGGTTATAGAAGCACAAGCTGACTTAGATGACAGGAAAGTAGTAGCACCGTTTAGTGGTTATTTAGGGTTAACGGATGTCGAAGTCGGTGACAGGATTAACGAATCAACGTTGGTTACCACCATTGATGATCGCGCCAAGCTATTCGTGAATTTCTCAGTACCTGAATCTGCATACAATTTAGTGAACGAACAAACCAAAGTGCAAGTACAACCTTGGAACAATCGTGACGACGTTTTTACCGCGAGTCTTTCAGAGTTAGATAGCCGAATAGATGCTGAAGACAGAACACTGCGAGTACGCGCAATACTCGACAACAGTGACGACCAATTCAGACCCGGCTTGAGCTTTAAAGTGAATTTAAGTGCCCAAGGCACTGTCTACCCAATTGTACCAGAAGCATCGCTGGCCTGGGGGGCAACTGGTTCATATATCTGGTTAGCCAAAGAGGGCAAAGCGGCAAAAATTCCCGTTGAAATCAGGCAACGTTTGCGAGGCTCGATTCTCGTTGAAGGTGATTTGCAAGATGGCGACCTACTCATTGTTGAGGGTATTCAACGCCTTCGTCAAGGCGCGCCAGTAGCACCTGCCAGTATGCTAGCGAATAAGGAATAACATGCTTAATTTATTCCAAAACAAAGACGATCTTCCGTCGTTATCTGTCAGACGCCCGATAACGATCATTGTACTGAACATACTGATTATCATCGCTGGCTTGTCCGCCATTCTTGGCTTAGAAGTGAGAGAGCTACCTGATGTGGACCGTCCTATCGTCAGTGTTCGCGCAAACTTTCCCGGAGCTGCACCAGAAACAGTTGACAATGAAGTCACACGTCGTATTGAAGGCGCTGCTGCACGGGTTAGCGGTGTAAAGTCAATTCGCGCTCAAAGTGAAGAAGGCTTTTCTCGCATTGTGGTTGAGTTTAGGCCAGGCATCAATTTAGAAGACGCTGCGAATGAAATGCGCGAGTCTATAAGCCGTGTTCAACGTCAATTGCCTGAAGAGGTTGAGCAATTAGCGATTGTCAAAGCCGACAATGATGCGCAATCCGTATTGAGTTTAGCCGTAGCCAGTGACGAGTTTGATATGGAAACCGTTGCTGAAATTGTTGAACGCGATATAGCACCATTATTCTTATCAATTCCCGGTGTTGCCGATGTTAGGTTGAACGGTGAGCGCCAACGCGTGTTGAGAGTTACTGTAGATCCAATGCGCTTAGCGAGCTACCGTTTGTCTTTCACGGATGTATCTACGGCATTGCGTTCTGCGCCATTCGATGTACCTGCTGGAAGCCTGCGCTCAACAGACCATCAAGTTATCGTCCGCGCAGACGCGACGTCAATTTCTGCTTCACAAGTTGAAAACATTATTATCAGCGGCAATACCCGTATTGGTGACGTGGCAACAGTGTACTTTGGCCCTGCCGATGCGAACAGTTTTGTGCGCCTTAATGGCAGACCGGTCATTGGCCTCGGTGTTATTAGGCAAGCAAGCGCGAATACCATAGAAATCTCAGATCAAGCCCTTGCGATGGTAGAAGAGTTAAACACGCGTTTCCCGGAACTCGATATCTACACAACATCAGATGACGCGCAGTTTATTCGAAGCTCAGTAGAGGAAGTAATCAAGTCGCTAGGTTATACCATTGCTTTAGTGGTCATCACGCTATGGATATTTTTAGGTAGCTGGCGTGCCACGCTAGTGCCAGCATTGTCTATTCCTGTCTCACTGATTGGCGTGCTTGCCATTATGTGGTCACTTGGATTCTCGATTAACATTCTTACCTTGCTTGCCTTAGTGTTGGCAACTGGACTTATCGTCGATGATGCGATTGTGGTATCCGAAAACATTCAGCGCAGAAAATCACAAGGGCTGAAATCAAAAGCGGCGGCGGTGGTTGGTTCACGCGAAGTTTTCTTTGCCGTCATTGCAACCACGGCAGTACTAGTTGCGGTGTTTGTACCAATAGCCTTTCTGCCATCGACAGCAGGAAAATTATTTCGAGAATTTGGTGGTGTATTAGCTGGTGCAGTTATTATTTCGTCTTTTGTTGCCCTAACGCTCGTCCCCGCATTAAAAGCAAAATTGCTTAGTGAAAAAGCAAAACAAGACAATGCATTCATGCAGCGCATTGGCAACAAAGTCGTCAATGGATACAGTCGTTCGTTATCCGTTTGTATTAAATACGGTTGGCTAATTTTATTGGCAAGTATATTAACCGCCGCCTATGCGACATTCTTATACGGCAAAGTTGATAAAGAACTCTTACCTTCAGAAGATCGCGGCAATATTCGAATATTTGCACGTGGACCAGATGGTGTAGGTATCTCTTTCATGGATCGTCAAGCAACGGCTATGGAAGATATATTACTGCCCTATTCCGAACAAGGTGACATTGATTCTATTAGAACCGTTGTAGGGCAGTGGGACCCTAATATTGTCTTTATGACAGTGAACTTAAAAGACTGGGCAGATCGCGAGAACAGCCAGCAAAAGATCATCAACGATATCCGCCCTAAGCTGGCTGCTATTCCTGGTGCGCCAGGTCGTGCGTTTGGCGCAAATAGTTTAAACCTGCGTGGTCAAGGTGGCGGATTAGAGTTTGCGATCACAGGAAATGATTACGAAAGTATTTTTGAAGTTACCCAAGAATTTAGCAACCTTATCGAAACCAACTATCCTGAATTTGGTCGCCCGAGAATCTCTTACCAACCTACGCAGCCACAAATGCGCGTACATATCGATCGCAATCGTGCGGAAGAGTTGGGTGTGCCATTCAGCGATATCAACCAAACCCTGCGCGCTGCCATTGGTGGTGATGACCTCACCGATTTAAATGTTGGTGACCAAGCCATTCCCATTATTTTGCAATCTTCATATAAAAATTCAGCAAATCCTTCAGATTTAACGAATCTTTATGTGTCAGCGAAAAATGGCGACCTCGTTTCCTTGTCTTCTATTGCTTACATTTCAGAGGAAGGCGTGGCCGCAGAGCTTGAACGCCACGCACAGCGCCGCGCAATTGAAGTTGATTTAGAGCTACCAGATACCCTGCCTATTGCAGAAGCAGTCACTATTTTACGGACACTTGCGAGTGAGCACTTGCCCAACGGATATGGCTTAGTGCTATTGGGTGAAGCGAAAACGTACCAAGAGACAGATCAACAAGTCACTATGACTTACTTAGTCGCGTTCCTCATAGTACTTTTGGTACTTGCCGCACAGTTTGAAAGTGCCACTAGCGCGGTGGTCGTTATGTTAACCGTACCTTTTGGTATTGCCGCTGCCATTTTCGCCGTATCAATAACAGGCACAACCATCAATATCTATTCACAAATTGGTCTTGTCATGTTGATTGGCCTATTGGCAAAGAACTCTATCTTATTGGTTGAATTTGCCGATCAACTGCGTGACCGCGGCACACCGATAAAAGAAGCTATTATTGAAGCGGGCAAAGTAAGGCTAAGACCAATTATGATGACTTTGTTGTCGACCGTTTTAGGTGGTCTTCCGCTCATTATGTCTACTGGCGCAGGTGCAGAAGCGCGCAATGCTATTGGTTGGGTTGTGTTTGGCGGGCTGGGGATTGCCGTTGTCTTCACACTATTTTTAACGCCAGTATTATATTTCTGGTTAGCGCGATTTGCTAAACCTAGAGCAGACCAAGAAAAACGTTTAGCCACAGAGTTATTAGAGGCAGAAACAAGCTCTCAATAGCCTTGTCGCACCATTCGCGAAAGTGCTCTTACAAAAAAACCGGCGAAAGCCGGTTTTTTCTTTTTGCTCTAGTCCGAGGGCTATTGCATTGGTGCGCAAGTCTCTGACCACACACCGGTGTCGTATTCATAACAACCACTTTGTGAGCGAGTTAAATCAGTTGTTTGACCACCACTGCCACCTGCAGCCGCATCATTGAAAATAAGGTTGGTTTGGCGAACACCTTCAGGCATTTGGTAAAAAAACCAGTCATTGCCTAAAGACTGCATCAATTCACCAGGCCAGCTAGCGTCGGTAATACCCTGCGCTTGCCAATAGTAGAGATGCACGCCGTCAGTCCAATTTGCAGGCTTTTTAAAGTAAAAAGATAGCCCTGGTAACACACAACTATCGCTCCATTCGCCAGTCGCCTGAACATAACAACCGTCACCTTCGCGATATAGATCAACGGTTTGGTTGCCGCTATTGTCATTGAAAATGACATTCGCTGCATCTACACCGTTAGGCAATTGGTAGCTATACCAGTTATCACCGATAGCAGCCATTGGGTTACCAGGCCAGCCAACAGAGCTATTTACTGGCGAGGTATTCCAATAATAGATATATGCATCACCCCACGCATCTGGCTTTTGAAAATACACCGTCATTCCAGGTTGGTTTTCTTCGCCAGCAACAGGGTTACAAGGGAACTCTCCTTGTGCACCATTCTGCGCTTTTACAAATACCGCAGTCGTTAACGCAGGAATGGTAAACGTATCACCACTTAGCGTTGCCGATTTAACCGTTTCATCAGAACCATTTTGCTGTGTTACATGTAATGTAGAGCCAGCTACACCAGCAAGCGTAAAGTCTTGCGCTTGGTCATCTGCATTAAATAAAACAGTGATGCCATCCACTGATGCATCTATATCGCTTCCTGCGCATAGGCCATCGCTTAACGTCATAACAATCAGACCACTCTGTTGACTAGTGCCTGTATTATGGAAACCAACGCGTGTATGTACATCACTTTCAGCATCTAAACGAAACAGTGGTGATGAGTAGCGTATTTGCAACTGCTCTTTGAAACCATTGTGCGCTTTAGCAATAAGCGCTGGCGACACCACAATATTGCCATTGTTGATAATCGTTTCCATGGTATCAAAACGTGCTTCGTTGTCTTGTGCAGGCGGTAGACCACGTGCCCAGTTATTGTCTTGTTGACTAAAGTCAACACGGTTAAACCAGTCACCCGAGTTATATGAATTTCTATCTAACGACTTACTGCGCAGCAAGTCAGTACCCATCTGATAGAAAGGTATACCTTGTCCTAGGTTAACAATGGCATTACTCAACAAATGCACACGTACACGATCGTCAGCAGACATTGACGCAGGTAACTTAGCTTGTGTGTTGTCCCATAGCGATTCATTGTCATGTTTGTCCACGTAGTTAACAGATTCTTGTGGATCTAAGGTGTAACCAACACCCTGGAAGTCAATACCCGTTGTAACTGCGCCTTGATGGTCTTCAAAGCTATAAGTTTGAAGGTTACCAGCCATACCGATACGAATACGATCAGCTTGACTGCCAGCACTACCATTAACACCTGCACCATTGTCAAACGTGTCATTGCCACTTACCCAGCCTTGTGCAGCACCGCTGTCGGTAAAGTTTCCGCCACGCACACCATCACGCAGGCGATCATTAAAGGTACCTATATCTGTGCCAGCCATGTTGAACTGAGTAGCTTGTTCAAAGCGCTGATTACCTGACACTTCACCGAAGTCCCAGCCTTCACCATAAAGGTAAATATTAGCACCATCGACTTGGTCCACACCCAAGGTTAACTTAGCTAACGCTTGTTGCGCTCTCACCATGGCAGATTTTGGAATATGCCCCATTAAGTCAAATCGGAAGGAATCAACTTTGAACGCTTTTGCCCACAACACCAATGAATCAACCATCAGTTTTTCCATCATCAGGTGCTCTGTCGCCGTATTGTCACAACAGGTACTGTTCTCAACAGCACCACTGATTGGGTTTAAGCGGTGATAATAACCGGGTACCATTTTATCCAGCACAGAGTTATCCCAAAGGCCAGATGCTGAAGTATGGTTGTAGACCACATCCATGACAAAATTAAGACCGATATCATCCAGCGCTTTTACCATTTCTCTAAATTCAAGAATACGGATTTCACCATCGGCACTTGACGCGTAGCTACCTTCTACGGCATTAAAATGCAGCGGATCATAACCCCAGTTAAAACCGTCAAAGTTACTCATAGCAGCAACAATTTCTTGAATATCTCGATCTGCAGGGTTTTGATTCGCGAGCTCTGTCAGCACTTCCGACACAGTCAAACCAGTAGCAGAAGCACAGCGAGATTGCACCGCATCCACTGTCGAGCGTGCACAAAGCGCGTCAAAGCTACTATCTAAGTCTATGCGGCCATCAGCATCTTCATTGACGGTCGCAATATCAAAGATAGGCAGTAGGTGGAAGTGGCTTAGCCCCGCATCAGCCAATGATTTCAAATGCGACATACCCGTTGAAAGCGCTGCGCCATTTTCACCATTGTAGGTAAACGCCTTATATTTACCACGATCTGCGGCCGGTATAGAGGTATCAAATTGACTGAAATCTCTGACATGTCCTTCATATAAAGTAATGTCTTTCGGCGCAGGTAAAGTTTTCGCCAAGCTATCCCAGCCAGCAGGCATTAACGTCGAGTCGTTATAAATATCAATAAACTGACTGTAGCTACTGTTTTCAGCTAAGCTAACCGAGTATGGGTCTGTTACCAAATAGCTTTCTATGGCGTTCGATACGGGGTGATAGGCTGTCACATCAAAGCGGTAATACTGTTTGTCCCAGCTGGCATCTCCCGTAAACGTATATACACCGTTACTTACCGATGACGCTGCTACACGCTCTAACTCGTTGCCCGCTTGGTCGTATACCACAAGCATTATGCTTTGCACCGTTGGTGCCCAAACACTCACGCTTGGCACACCTGCTTGATACTCAGGACCTAGAGCAGCATTAGTCGCAAACAAACTGTCGATAACGCGAGGCGTTTGCACAAATGAGGCTTCTAACAAATTGTCGTTGCTGTCGTAAGCCGCAACCACAAGCTGAGCTTTTAATAATTCTGCCGCTTGCGAGGCATCAGCCAACGTAAACTGTGTAAAGTTTGATAGATGCGGATTCTCACTACCTAATGATTCGGACAACTGCCCTGATATGGTCATGGCAATATCACCATCACTCCCGACCAAAACACCATTTTCAGTGGTAATTGCCGCAGATTGCGAGTAGTGCAATTTGAATACATTTGCTCTGTTGTCAGTCGTCTGCCATGCCAACGTATCTGCACGCAACCAGTGCCCAGAACGATTCAGTATTTCAACATCTCGCTCTTCCGGTAACACACAGGAATTACGCCAGAAATTACCAAACTCGCCGTAGCAACCACCTGCTTCTTGATACAGGTCAGCGGTTTGATTGCCATTGCCGTCATTAAAGATCAAATTAGACTGCTGCACACCTGCAGGGAAAGTAAAGCTATACCACCCATTACCAAGCGATGTCATCGCTAGACCCGGCCACCCAGGTGCACCAGGATTATCCCAATAGTAAATATTGAGACTATCGCTCCATGAATCTGGTTTTTTGAAATAAACTGTCATGCCTGGCTCAGGTATGTCACAGCTATCACTCCAACCTTCACCTTCTACATAACAGCCATCTCCTTCGCGATACAGATCAGAGGTTTGCGGCGCACCTGCATTATTGAAAATAATGTTGCTTGCTTGCACGCCGTCTGGCAACTGGTATCTGAACCAGTCGTCACCCAAAGCTGTCATCGCCTCTCCAGGCCAACCAACATTAGCTGTAGTATTCGGCGACGTATTCCAGAAATAAGCATACGCATTTTGCCACTCGCTCGGCTTCTTAAAGTAGGCGGTATATCCTGGGGTAGCGCAGCTGTCACTCCAAGTCGCAGATTCAATATCAAAACAACCATCACCTTCTCTGTAGAGGTCAGCCGTTTGATTACCAGTAAGGTCGTTAATTATAAGGTTTGCAGCAGTCACACCGTCTGGGAATTGGAAGCTAAACCAGTCATTACCCAAGGCATCCATCTCGATACCTGGCCATTCAGGCGAGCCTTCAACATTCCAGTAATAGATGTTAGGTACATTCCAAGATAACGGACGGCGCACATACACTGTCATGCCAGGGTCCAGCACATCGATGACACAACTGTCTTGCCATGCGTCAGAAACAAAACAGCCGTCAGCATCACGGAAGAGATCTGTCGTCTGCATGCCATTATTGTCATGGAAAAGCATATTGGCTTGTGTGGTGTTTAAACCAAACTGATAACTGTACCAGTTGTTGCCCTCATCCGTCATGGCGACACCTGGCCAATCTGAAGCAGCTACTTCACCGTTTGCATTCCAAAAATGAACGTTAATATCATTTGCCCACGCATCTGGCTTCTTAAAGTAAACCTTGATACCCGCTACTGGCGGCTCACAATCAACCAACCATTCACCGTCAGCGTAACAGCCATCTGCAGAAAGGTTCAGATCAACAGTTTGGTTACCGCTGCCATCATTGAAAATAAGATTTGCCATGGAAACATTGTCTGGGAATTGGAATTTGTACCAACCACCTGCAACTGGCTCCATTGCTATTCCAGGCCATTCAACACTAGGAGCAGGGTCTGCATTCCAGTAGTAAATATTGGCGTTTTCACCCCATTCGTCAGGCTTTTTAAAGTAGGCAGTTATGCCAGGTTCAGGCACGTCACAGGCGTCTTGCCAAGTATCACTTTCTATTAGGTAACATCCATCGCCTTCGCGATAAAGGTCAGACGTTTGTTTGCCTGCGCCGTCGTTGAAGATGATATTCGCACTTTTAACCCCATCGTCAAATTGGAATTGGTACCAATCGCCATTGATTTGTTCCATCGTGACACCTGGCCATTCTGGAGATCCTTGAGGGTTTGCATTCCACCAATAAATATTGACGTCTGCCCATTCTTCCGGCTTTTGGAAGACGACTTTCATACCCGGAAGGACACCTTTCTCAACCGTTAATTGCGTGGTGTTACTGGTCGATTGATAGTTATCTACCGAGGCTTTGAACGTCAGCTGCGAACCATCAGCCAGCTCGCTGACATCAAAAAACACCTTATAATCACCAGTATCAGGATCATTAGTAAAATCTGTACCTAACGACTCAAACTCTCCGCCATCAACACTCACGGAAAAATGTACACGATGAAGCGGAAACGCCCGTTGGTCGTACCCTGACAGCGATGCCTTTACTTCTACTAAGCCAGAAACAAGCTCCTGTTCAGCCAAGCTAGTAATAGCAATTTCAGGCACATTTTCTGGCCAAGGAATTTTTGGAATTGAAGACAGCACAACAACATCTAACGCAGGAACATCAATCGTCATTTGTTGGTCAAGTGCGCGACGGCTAGCACCAAAAGGCCAAACTTGCGCATATTTGTTTGTCATTGCTTCAACACTTATTGTCTGAGGCTGAGTACTCGTGTTGAACAGTACAATAACTTCACGTTGCTTTTCTGCGTCAAAACGTGACACAGCAAAAATTCCAGGCCTAGACTCACTGTGGCGGACAAACTGATGTCCATGATTTAATGCTGGGAAAATCCGCTTTAATAACGCTAAACGACGCAAATGCCTAGCGATAGGATGACGATAATTAAAGTTATCGTCAGCCGTTGTATCGTCCGTACCTATCAAGTCGTTATCATTGTAGACATCTACTAGCGACGGGAACATATCTTCACGCGCGTCACTGTCACCGCCGTCGCCGGTAAAGCCTTGCTCATCACCGTAATACACAACTGGCACACCACGAAGGAAATACATCATGGTTTCAGCAAGCATGGCTCGTTTTAGTTGATCATCCGGAGTAATACCCGGCATTTGTTGAATAAAGTGACCTATACGACCAACATCATGGTTACTCACAAAGTTCATGAGTTGGTTGGCATGACTATTACCACTGGTGTAATAATCATCTTGAGAGAATAACCAAGCTAGTCGGTCTGTGCCCTGCGTGTCAGCAACGACATCTTTAATAGCATAGTACAATCCAAAATCGAGGACTGATGGGAATTTACCAACACGTGTAAAATGGCTTAAGTTTTTTGGTAAACCATCAAACATTTCACCAAAAATAAAGAAATCATTAACGCCTTGCGCTTTTGCGTGCGCTTTGATCTCGGGTATCCATTGCTGCCATAGTGCAATGTCGACATGTTTAATGGTATCTACACGAAAACCGTCAATCTTATAATCAGTGATCCACTGCTTAAAAATGTCCGTCATACCCGACACTACATCAGGATTTGTCGTATCTAAATCGTCTAAACCAAAGAAATCGCCATACACGCTAGATTCACCACTAAACGTGCTATCACCCTGATTATTGTAATACTGCGTGTCATTTAACCATGCAGGCCATTTCTCATTTTCTAAACCAGCAGGAATAAATGGCGTGTAGGGAGAGTTTTGCTTATCAGCAAGTGGCAAATAAGCGCAGTTTGACAAACCGTCTTTGAGCGAACCATCAGGGTTGTGGCATTCTTCATACTTGATGACATCGCCCGTGTGGTTGACTACGACATCAAGGAATACCTTAATCCCTAAGCGATGTGCGCGAGAGACGAATGCGGCAAATTCCTGATTGGTCCCCCAGTGTGGGTCGATACGACTATAATCAGTCGCCCAATAGCCATGGTAGCCAGCGCTTTCACCCTGTACCCACATATTTTTGAAAGGTGGTGTTATCCAAATTGCCGTAATACCGGTTAGTTTCAGATAACTTAATTTGTTGGTTAACCCTTTTAGGTCACCACCATGGAAATACTTTGGATGCGTTTTATCTAATCCATTGAGTGATGGTTCGCCAGCGACACCGCCATCGTCGTTGTTCGGATCACCATTTGCAAAGCGGTCAGGAAGCACAAAATATATTACTTCATCTTCAATATCCGCTCGCACCATGGTGCTTACAAACAAGCATAGGCACGCCAGCCAATACACTGCCAAACGCGTGAACAAAAAGTTCATACGCTCTCCCCCGTTTATTTTTGTTATGTCTTTAATGTTGTTTTTCATGCTGCTTTTTTATTCGATTTTTACAGCATCAACAGAGTATAAAGTGAAAAAGAAGGGAAAATTCGTGCCCTAACAGACGACTTTTTAACACTTAATTAACATACAAATAGCGTTAGCCCTTTACTCGTCTATATTTTCAGCAAAATGACATTGTCTAGATTGACCTTATGAATACGTTTGCAACGTTTAATGAATACGTTTGCATAACATCCAACAACAAGGTTAAATGTCGATTTTCGTTAAAGGCATGCTCATGATTAAAGACTCAGACCAACAATACGGACTAATAAGCAAGCTATTTCACTGGCTAAGCGCCTTGTGTATTGTCGGCTTGTTCGCTGCAGGCTGGTGGATGGTGGAGCTTGATTATTACAGTGAATGGTATCGCACGGCACCGCATTGGCATAAAAGTATCGGAATTTTGTTGTTGATAGCTACGATAGCTAGGATAGGCTGGAAATTGCTGACCCCGTCACCGAAAGCACTGGCAGAGCACTCTGCAGCAACAGTAAAAATCTCAAAACTTGGGCACAGCGTAATGTACCTACTCATGGTCATCATCATGCTCAGCGGTTATTTAATATCTACGGCCGATGGGCGAGGGATTGAAGTGTTTACATGGTTTGAAGTGCCAAGCTTGGGAGAACTTTTCGAAAACCAAGAAGACATTGCCGGCACCATACACGAGTACCTGGCATATGGCCTTATAGGTCTTGCTGTTTTACATGCACTTGCCGCGTTAAAACACCACTTTGTCGATAAGGATAAGACTTTATCGCGCATGATGTGATTAGATAGTTACAAAGCTTTTACAAACGATAAGGACAACACACGATGAAGAAGTTGATAGCAACGGCGATACTTTCTGCTGGTTTAGCGATGCCGTCATTAGCGGCAGATTATGTTATCGATACAAAAGGCGCTCATGCGTCCATTAACTTTAAAGTGAAACATCTCGGCTATAGCTGGCTAACTGGTCGCTTTAATACGTTTTCAGGCAACTTTAGCTATGACAGTGCGAATGTTACTGCGAGTAAAATTTCGGTAAACATTGATACAGCAAGCGTTGACTCTAACCATGCTGAACGCGACAAGCATTTGCGCAATGATGACTTTTTAGATGTTGGTAAGTTCTCAACGGCAACGTTTGAGAGCAACAAGATTGAAGACTTGGGTAACGACAAGCTAAAAATTTCAGGTGTGCTAACCCTTCAAGGTATTAAAAAAGATATCGTCATTGACGCCGTCAAAATAGGCGAAGGTAAAGATCCATGGGGCGGATACCGTGCTGGCTTCTCAGGTACAACAAAAATTGCCATGAAAGACTTTGGCTACAAAATGGATTTTGGTGACATAGTGTTCGATCTGCACATTGAAGGTATTCGCAAGTAATTGAATAATTTTGAAATATTCACCGCTGTTTAACCGCTTGGTTACAGACAACAAAAAGCCCGCTAAATGCGGGCTTTTTTTATAATTCGAAATCACCGAAATCAAGGTCATCACTGGTCGATAACGTTGTACGCTCTGGCGGATCAAATAACGAAGGCTGCGGCTTCTGCTCTGCTTTCACTTCTTCCTTAGTCTTTTTTACACCTTCTTTGCGCTTTTTGCGTTGTACGCAACGTTTTACCACTTTTTGCTTATCATCACTAGACAGCGTGATCCATTGTTGGCGCTCGTCGCGAGTACGAAAACAGCCTTTACAATAGCCTTTGTCATCTGACTGACAAACCCCAATACATGGACTGGGGACGTCAAAAAATTCTAACTGCGTTGTCGTCATAGTGTAGTCATTAAAGCGAAAACCAAAACCTGCCTTTTAGTGTTGATGCAAGATACCTAGCAACTCATTAAGTATAGCCTGCCTCGAATCGCCTATTGTAGCATTCGAGGCACTAATGCTTATGCTAACTTATCTGTCGCAATATGGTAATCAGGATCTTCAATAACGTTCACTTCTACTAAGTCACCTGCTTTTTTCAGCAATAACTTACATTCTGGGCTTAAGTGAACAAGATGCATGGTTTTACCTTTTGCAATGTAACGTTCAGCTAGCGTATCAATCGCTTCAATAGCAGAGTGGTCAGCTACGCGTGAGTTCTTGAACTCAACAATGACATCATCAGTATCATCTTCTACGTTAAACTGCTCTAAGAAGCTTTGAACGGAACCGAAGAAAAGTGGACCGTGAACTTCGTAAACCGTTGAACCAGCAATATTTTTCGAGCGAATAACATTCACATGTTTAGCGTGTTCCCAAGCAAACACTAGAGCAGAAACAATCACCCCAACAATAACAGCTACTGCTAAGTCAGTGGCAACTGTTACGCCTGATACCAAGACAATAACAAATGCATCCGCCTTAGGTACTTTGTTCATGATTCGGAAACTTGACCACTCAAACGTGCCAATAACGACGATGAACATTACACCTACAAGCGCCGCTAGTGGGATTTGCTCAATTAGACTAGAAGCGAACAAGATAATCGCTAACAAACCCAGTGCCGCTGTAATACCAGAAGCTCGGCCACGACCGCCCGAGTTTACGTTGATCATCGACTGACCAATCATTGCACAGCCGCCCATCGCACCAAAGAAACCATTAACTGTGTTAGATGCACCTTGTGCAATACACTCTTTGTTACCGCGACCACGAGTACCGGTTAATTCATCAATAAGTGTTAACGTTAATAGTGACTCAATCAAACCAATAGCTGCTAGAACTAACGCAAATGGGAAAATGATACGTAACGTTTCAAAGGTAAATGGTACTTCTGGAATCGCAAAGGTTGGCAAACCACCGGCAATAGTTGCTGCAGGGTCATTTGTCATATCACGCACATAATCAACCACAGTGCGAGCATCTAAATCCATACTTTGTGCGAGCAACGTCACAACAATAATTGCCACTAACGACGATGGAACCGCGCGTGTTAGTTTCGGTAAGAAATGAATAATACCCATGGTCAAGGCAATCAAACCAAGCATAGTCATTAGCTGGTTGCCTTGCATCCAAACGAAGATACCTTCTTCGTTCGCAACTTTAAATTGACCAAGCTGCGCAAGGAAAATAACAATCGCGAGACCGTTTACAAAGCCCAGCATAACGGGGTGCGGTACAAGTCTAATGAATTTACCGAGTTTGAAAATACCAGCGAGTATTTGTAAAACACCACAGAGCACGACCGTAGCAAAGAGGTATTGAACACCATGCAAAGCAACAAGGCTCACCATAACGACGGCCATTGCACCCGTTGCACCAGAAATCATACCCGGGCGACCACCAAATACAGAGGTAATTAAACCCACCATAAAGGCAGCATAAAGACCTACCAAAGGCTCTACCCCAGCAACAAAAGCAAAGGCAACCGCTTCGGGTACCAGAGCTAGTGCGACGGTTAAGCCTGATAACACATCGTTCTTAAGGCTTGTTACCTTACTCGCGTGTAACTCAAACATTCTTATCTCGCGTTAGTTAGAAATTATAGAAACTTAGGCGCTAGGGTTAAGCCTAGACATAAATCATGTAATGCACCAAGCCAGTGGTCAGCGTGTTACTGCTTTCTCGGGCATTTTAAAGGTCGGGGATGGTATAGAGTTGTATGAAAAATGTCAATATAACAGCAAGATAGTAACTACTTACTCTTCAATCTATCTTACTGTTATTTAATGGTTTTTAAGATACTTGAGCGATTATTGATTTTCGCGTTCTAACAAAAATGCTTTGATTTCGTCACGAGAGCCAAGAATATGCTGTTTTAACATATCAACGGCACCATCTACATCACGCGATTTACAAAATGTGAGAATGCTATTGTGCTCATTTTCCGCTTTAGAAATACCACCCGCCCACAGCAAGTGCATGCGAATATAACGATCAGCATTCTTATTCAAGGTATCGACTAAGTCTTGAGTTTGAGGACGATTTGCCGCTGAATATAAGCAATTGTGGTAATCAGAATTGAGCTCACTCCATGTGTTCGCAGAGTTTTCTTTACCAAGTGCATCATCTAGTTTTTCCAACAATGCCGTTGCTTCGCCTAACTTTTCATCCGTTAAATGAGGAATAGACGCAGCCAGTAGCTCCGCTTCCAACATGGCACGTAATTCAAATAGCTCGTCAACTTGCTCAACATTAAGTTCCGTCGCCGTTGCGCCTTTATGCGGCTCAAAAGCCACTAGGCCTTCCGCTTCTAATTGCAATAACGCTTCGCGCACGGGAATACGACTCACGTTTAATTCTTCAGCCAATGCCGCCTGTCTTAGCGGTTGGCCTGCCTTGATCTCGCCCGACAAAATCTTTTCGCGGATGGTCTCAACAACAAGTTGAGTTCGAGTTTTATATACAATCGCCATATCAAAGTTCCTGGATTTAGCGAAAGTTATTATAGAGATTGAACAGCGAATGCAAAGCCCTAATTAGAAAAAGGGCAATAATTTGAACAATTAAGGCCCTTTTCCCGCAATTTATTAACAATTCGTTAATTAATCACGTAATAATTCAGGTAGCAATGCTTGTGGGAAGTTTTGATAACAAATAGGGCGACGGTAGCGATCAATAGCACGCGTGCCGACAGACGTTGTTCGTACATCTGTTGCTGCAGGGAATGGCCCACCATGATTCATAGAGTCACACACCTCAACTCCCGTCGGCATTTGGTTATATATAACCCGCCCTACTCGGTGCACAAGTGGCTTCGCTATCTGTGAAGTTAACGCTAAATCTTCGTCCGTACCATGAATAGAGGCCGTCAAGTTACCACGCATGATAGCGATGTACTGCTCTAATTGCGCTATATCTTGGCATTTCACGATTAACGCGCAAGCACCAAACACCTCTTCTTGAAGCGAAGGATTCGCTTGATAGGTTGAGAAGTCTGTAGCAAAGACAGCAGCACAGCACTGATTTATATCGCCACTTTGACCATGAGCAACCAACTCAACACCGTCTAGTTTTTGCCAATCAGTGACAGCAGCTTGGTATGTTTCTGCAATACCAGCTGATAACATCACACCTGCCGTTTGTTGTTCAATAGTTTTGGCGACCTGTGATTCAAAACGTGCGTAGTGATCGTCTTCTATCAACAACCACACACCGGGGCTGGTACAAAATTGACCTACACCCATCATTAACGAATTCACTAGGCCCTCTGCGATACCTTCAGCGCCTGATGCTATTTTATTCGGCAGCAAAAATTGTGGGTTTGTACTGCCTAACTCACCATAAAATGGAATTGGCTCAAGGCGTTCATTGATTTGACGTTGCAAAATCATGCCGACACGCTCAGAGCCGGTAAAACCAACCGCTTTTACAAACGGGTGCTTCACGATTTGACTGGCTATGTCGTAGTTTTCGCCTTGAATCAAGGAGAACACACCAGCATCCAAACCACACTTTTGTACTGCTTTTTGAATAGCTTGGGCAACCAACTCAGAGGTTTGAGGGTGCGCTGTGTGTGCTTTCATCACCACAGGGCAACCAGCTGCTAGTGCTGATGCCGTATCACCGCCAGCCGTTGAGAATGCCAGAGGAAAATTACTCGCACCAAATACCGCTACGACCCCCAAAGGAAGGTAGCCCAAACGTGTATCAGGCTTTGGCAGCGGCTCACGCAGGGGATCAGCATGGTCTACCGCAGCCTGATACTCGCCGGATAACAACAGGTTTGCAAATAAGTTAAGTTGGCCAACCGTTCTGCCACGTTCACCAATAATGCGCTGAGCAGGTAAGCCCGTCTCGCTAGTTGCAGCAGTCACTAAGTCATCACCCAACGCAACAATTTCTTCACCAATCGTTTGCAAGAAAGTCGCCCTTTTTTCCGCAGACAAGCTGCTATAGCTCATAAACGCTTGATGGGCAGCCGAGATAGCCTTTTCAACTTCTTGTTCGGAAGCGTTAGCAAAGGTATGCGGCGAAGGCTTATTGTCCGCTACATAAGTTGACCTAAAACCGTTTGAGGTGTCACCTAGCCACTGCCCTGCAATTAAACTTTTTCCAGAAATATTCATGTCAGTTATCTCTATTTAACAGTGAAACCAAACGCATAAGGATCATCATCATCAATAGTGATGCAGTTCTTTCCAAACACATGCGCCCAGCCTTCAATACTTGGCTTGATAGCCGTTACCAAGCCTTTGTCCGTTTGTATTTCTTCGGTACTTTCAACACAACCAACGAACTGGCTGCCAATATAGCTTTCATGGACGAATCTCTCGCCTACTTGCAGTTCTCCTTTGGCAAAAAGCTGTGCCATTCTCGCACTTGTACCAGTGCCACAAGGAGAACGGTCAATTGCTTTGTCACCATAGAAAACGGCATTTGCTGCACTGGAATCGGCGTTTTTAGGTGTACCCGTCCACAGCAAATGGCTCACGCCTTTCACGGTTGGGTCTTGCGGATGAACACATTCCACCGCGTTACTTACCGCTTCCCTCACTATGGGCGACCAGCGCAAAATATCATCCGCTGACCAATGTTCAATGCCAGGGAAATTCGCCTGCGGCTCAACAATCACGTAATAGTTACCACCGTAGCTAACATCAACAGTAAGTGGGCCAAGACCATCAATATCAACAGTAATATCGCGATGTGCCAAATAGGCTGACACATTGAATATCTTCACGCTTTTGACCTTATCGCCCTGCTGTTCAAATTGCACGGTGATTTGTCCGGCCGGTACATCAAGCACTAACTTGCCCGCCTGTTTAGGCCGCAGTAAACCAGCTTCCAGCGCGGCGGTTACCGTACCTATAGTGCCATGTCCACACATAGGCAAGCAGCCAGAGGTTTCAATAAATAGAATGGATGCGTCAGCATTGTCACTGCATGGTGGGTACAAAAATGACCCCGACATCATGTCATGCCCGCGTGGCTCAAACATTAAGCCACGTCGAATCCAGTCGTATTCTTGTAGAAAGTGCTGACGCTTCTCACTCATGGTATTACCCAATAAGTTTGGATGGCCACTTGTCACCAAGCGCACTGGGTTGCCACAGGTGTGTGCGTCAATACAAAAGAAAGTACCTTTGATCATAAAATTAATCTAAGTTGAATTTGCTTAGGTCAATGCGTGTTGCTATGGCTTCATTATAGAGCGCTTCAACACGAGCACGCTCTTCACCACTTAGTGGTAAACGAGGCGGGCGTGTTAATTCTGAACCACGACCTGCAAGTTGTTCACAGAACTTAATACATTGCACCAACGTTGGAATAGTGTCTAGACGCAACAAAGGTAAGAACCAACGCCAAATTTCACATGCTTCTTCGTAGCGCCCTTGTTGTGCAAGCTTGTAAATCGCTACAGACTCTTGAGGAAACACGTTCGTTAAACCAGAGATCCAGCCCGTACAACCCAGCATTAAGCTTTCTAATGCAATGTCGTCTACACCGCCAAAAACAACATAGCGATCGCCAAAGGCAGCGAATAACTCAGAAATACGGCGTGTATCTTCGGTTGCTTCTTTGACGGACACAATATTCGGCTCTTTCGCTAACGTGCGCATACCTTCGATAGACACATCAACACCATAGGTTACTGGGTTGTTGTAAATCATAATAGGTAAGCCACAGTTACGTGCGACTTGTTGATAGTGGTAAATCGCTTCAGCTTCGGTAGAACGGTACACCATTCCCGGTAACACCATGAGTCCGTCGATGCCAATAGCTTCACACGCCTTTGAATAATCCACAGCGAATTGTGTTGTAGTTTCAGCAACACCTGAAATCACAGGAACCCGACCCGCCACTTCTTCTTTTACCGCTTTTAATACCGCTAGCTTTTCTTCGCGTGTATGTGAGCAGTTTTCGCCTACCGTCCCCATTGCAATAATACCGTGTACACCTTCAACAATAAGTTGGTTAACCATTGCTCTGGTGGCTTCAAAGTTGATAGATAAATCTTCGTGGTACTGTGTAGTAATTGCAGGGTAAACACCTTGCCAGTTAATTGAATTCATATTGTTCACGCTTGCTAAGTAATAATTGTGTTTTGATTGTAAGTTAACGTATATTGTATACAATTATTTGTGGCGTACAAGAGTTATACAGCAACTAAACATAAAGTACATGTCTGGTGTGTTACTAACGCATTGTTAAATAATAGTTTATTCTTTAAATAAAATTATTATTGGTACGCAAACCTAAACAAGCGCAATGAGATACCATCATGGAACTGACCGCTTTTAGTTGCCAAATACAAAGAGAATGAAAAGAAAATGTCGAATATGCATACTGCGCAACGTAATAAAGTAGCCGTTATTGGCGCAGGTATTATTGGAGTTAACTGTGCTGTTGCTATTGCCAAGCGAGGATATGAAGTTACCTTGTTTGATGGGCAAGGCATTGGACAGCAATGCTCTTTTGGCAATGCAGGGCACTTTGCCACTGAACAGGTTTTTCCTTTAGCAAGCGCGAGCATGTTGCCACAACTCCCCAAATTTCTATTAGACAAAAAAAGCCCACTCAGCATTGTTGGCAAAGATTTACCTACTACCGCCCCCTGGTTAACGCGCTTTTTGTTCAATATGCTGCCAAGTAAGTATCGCCATGCAACAGAAGCGCTAAAGCAATTGAACGCTTCTGCAATTGCGTGTTATCAGGAGCTTCTCCAAGAAGCACAAGCTGAAGAGTTAATGACGTTAAATGGCAGCTTGCTCGTGTTTGAACAAACCCCAATTGGCGAAATTGAAACTTTGCAAAGACAGTTTAGTGAGCAAGGGGTAAAAGTTAAGCTACTCACTAAAAGGCAAGCGCTCGCGCTTGAGGCAGACCTGCATGACGGCATTCGATATGCGCTCCACTTTACTGACGTTAGCCACACCATAAACCCACAAAAGCTTTGTCATGTATTAGCTGAGTACGCACAATCACTTGGCGCTATCGTTATAGAGCGAGATGTTATTGCTATTACAGCAGAGCCAGATAAGGTTTCAATAAAAACGAGTGAGCAAACACACGCCTTTGATAGCCTCGTTATTGCTACGGGTGCGTATTCAAAACCATTAGCTAAACAGTTAGGTTATCGTCTGCCAATGCAAGCAGAACGGGGATATCACTTCCAACTCGCTGCACACGCCACACTGTCACGACCAATTGCCTCAGCAGAACGCAAGTTTATTATGACCCCCATGTCGGCTGGTTTGCGTCTTGCGGGTACAGTGGAATACGCCAAACTGGAAACACCACCCAATTACCAACGAGCAAGCATGCTTGAAGATCACGCGAAGCATATACTTAAATCGCTCCCAGAGCCGATCGACGGTGAACAAAAAAATTGGATGGGGGCTCGCCCTTCGCTACCCGACTCCTTGCCAGTTATTTGCCAAGGACATAAACATCAAAATGTATATTTTGCCGCAGGCCATCACCACTTAGGGTTGACCCAAGGGGCGATAACCGGAAAATTAATTGCGCAACTTATTGCAGGTGAAAGAACGGATATTGATATCAGCGCCTTTAATATAAAGCGCTTTAATTAAAGTGGCCTTGCTGATTTATTCAGTTCAAAGCCGCCTTACAATTTCAATGCTTAGCTTGTTTAGGACACTTGCCAATAGAGACTGCTTATCAGCTTTTCTCGCAGTATGTTGTATTCAAACTCAATACTTCTGACATGATGTTGTATGCCGTTTCAATACGCGCGCTCATCGAGTAGTTTTTATTAGCTAACAGAAGCATTGCAAATTTTCGATGCGGCACCGCAATTACATAGGCCCCAAAGCCATTAGTTGCGCCTGTTTTGCTGAGGAGGTAGTTTTCATAGCCTTTCTTCTCAGAGGCAACGGTTTTAACCGTACCGCTTTCAAAAATCATTTTGTAAGAATTGCCTTTTTTAAGACTGCAAGGATCAACAGGGAACGGATACTTTTCCCACACTAAGGCTTGATAGTAAGGCCCTGTGTCGAAATATCCCTTGTGAGTAGCGAGTGCCGCTTTTCTCATCACGTTACTCTTCTCCATATCAAGCAAATGTAGTTTGAGAAATTGGAGTAAATCCTGGTTTGTTGTTTTGATGCCGTAGGCTTCATTTGCCAGTACTGCAGGAGTCACTCTAACGTTTTTACCCTGTCGGCTTTTCCCCCACGCATAGTTTACAAATTCCGTATCTGGAACCTCGATATACGTGTTGTTTAGCCCAATCGGTCGAAATAGCTCCTTGTCCATCAAGGCGACAAATTCAGCGTTTTGGGCGCTGGCCGTTAAAATACCTAACAAACCTATGCTTGGATTTGCGTAGCTTCTTCTCGTACCTTCGGGAAATTGAGGTGCCCAGTTTTGATAGTATTTTGTCAAAGAGTCGTAAGACTCAATATTGCCAGGTAGCTGCAGTGGAAATCCGCCAGCTGTATGGGTCGCCAAATGAAATACTGGAACTTTACCAAGAGGCGTGCCTGTCAAAGCGTCAGCATATGTCGCTATCGGCTTATCTAAAGAAATCATACCTTGAACTTCAGCTTTGGCCGCCAAAGTCGCCGTAAACAATTTAGAAATAGAACCAACCTCAAACAAAGTGTGTTCAGTAACGGGAGTGCCGGTTTTCTCATCTTGAACACCAAACTCATAGAGGTAGTCATTCCCTTCGTGCGTAATTGCGACAGCAACACCTGGAATTTCATATTCTGTCATCAATTCAGGAATAAGTTTGTCAACCAATGATGAAACACTTGATTTCTCTGCGGCATTAGATAGTTGAGAATAGCCGCCCAGTGCAATAACAAAAATTGCTGCTACCCGATTTAACAAACACCGTTTTACATCAAACATGAGTTTTGTTCCTTCAAATTAATTGTTAGCAATTCCAGCAGTCTTTCTAAGTGTTAACTCGACTGCGAGTTGGTTCTATTAAACAAGCACTTGCTGTGAATTAACGTCTGCTGGCACAGAAATATATCACCAATCTGGCTCAACAAAATGTTAGAAAAAAGATGAATTATGGCGAAAATATGGCACTTGTTCCGAGGAGGGCTTCAAAAGCTATTTAAATGGAAGTTAGTCGCCTAAGTTAAAGAAGAGACAACAAATATTGATTTGAGTGCTTTTAGCAAAAAGCTATGTAATCAAAAGGGGCTGATAAATGCTTGGCTAAACTGCGTAGCGAAGCGGAACTGAGCCAAGCTTTAGCAGTCCCACGCTTAATTGGCTTGTCGAAGTTTTGTTACTCTATTTCCTTGAAATTACTGACGGAATAAAAACACTCATCATCAGTAACATCTTTACTCCAATCTACTTTGATGCTTAAAGGGTAAGCATATTTTGAGTGATAATTTACTTCCATACTTGCCGCTTGAGCTGCACCTTTAATAGCTTGTTTAAAAATATCTTCGATTGTCAGTTCTAACTCGTATTCACTAGTCTGTTCGAAAAGAGCAACGCCATCAACAACTAAAACGTTCGAAGATAGCGCGCTCATGCAACCAGAGTCGACTTTGTAACTATAACTATATGGTTCATTTCTTTTCCATGTTTCAAACTTACTAACTATTGCTTGCTTATTCTGGTTATTGAATGATTGCAACCCTGCAAATCCGAATGCATGAATAAAAACAATTGCTGTAACCAGAATGAATATTATTGAAATAGGATTTCGATTATCAAATATTTGCATGAAACTCTAACGTCCATATTAAACAGCTTGTTATATTTCAATTGTTTGCCTCAGTCAATTTGACTTCATATTTGCGACCTGACTCCGTTTGAATTGTGCAAGTACAATCATAGGTTGGGAGTTCATAAGCTATTTTTCTTGAAACTGAAAAGTCGTATTTAATTTTGAACTGACTTAGCTGAATAGATTCAAAACCATATTTTACGATTTGCTGGCGAACAAAATCCTGTAATGGAACTAACAATTCACCTGTTATCCCTGTATTTAAAATTTCAGGAGTGTACTCAAAAGCCAGCAAATCAATTTCGACGATATCTATGCAGTTTGCTTTAGCCACCTTTTCCAAATGGTTTATAGCGTAGTCAGTTTTCCAGTAAAACAAAGTACTCGCAAAATGGTGAGGTATATTATGAGCCAATGATTTGAGTGGCTTCAACGAAGGCACTTTCTCTCCTTGAAATATAACAATTTAATATCGACCCAATGGATCGTTTATCTACCATAGTTTGGGTCGTTTATCTGTTTGAACCAGTTTTATCATACCCGTTAACCCATTGCTAAATAATCATTTTTTGATTAATCACCTTTTACAAAAAGTAGAAAACGCCCCATTGGGTCGTTTTCTAGGCTATGGAAGACGACGGGGCTTCGAGATACTAAACGAGTAATCAGAAGTCGTCCCTCGGAGGCGAATTACGCTTTTTTAATTTCAGGTGATCTATTACGTAAAAATCTGCGTTTACTAAAGTGGAGGGCCGAAAAGGCTGCTATTTATATTAGCTAAACTGCTACCCCTCCGCCATGTGATCAAAAAGCGCACTCTTTAAAGTGCGCTTTTTCATTTTTAGCGCGAACGAAATATAACAACTGGCATGGTTGCGCGCGTTGACTATCAGGCGCACTTTCTCCCTATCTTCCTGCCGGCTATTAACTACAGTAACGCTTCAAAACTTTTTAGGTTTAATGATAAACGCTTTGCCACATCTTCATTAAACGGCATCAAATCCGGAATACCAACAGTAACGCAACCCGCTTCAATAGCAGCCGTTGCTCCTGTATTAGAGTCTTCAAATACTAACGTTTTGCTTGGCTGAACACCTAGTTTCTGACATGCCTTTAGGTAGGGTTCGGGATGGGGTTTAAAATGGCTAACATCATCGCGAGAGATAATCACAGTGAAGTCATCAAGAAAATCATAATGAGCAAAATTACTTTCAACACCTGATTGACCGCTAGAGGTCACTAGCCCAAGCGGTTTATTGAGCAGCTTAAGCTTGTTCAAGTAGGCTTGGAAGCCCTGTTTTAAAGGCACTGCGGTTTGTGCCAGTGTTTTTAAATTGTCGTAATAACAGGGCGAAAACTGCTCTAGTTCAAATGCATGGTCAAACATATTAACCGCAAGCTTCATACAATCTGGCGTTGTCACACCAATAAACTGTAAATACATGTCGTTGGTAAATACTTGCCCAAATTGGCCTGCTGTTATTTTCCATGCTTCTCTATGAACGGTTTCCGAATCGAAAATGGTGCCGTCCATATCAAACAAAACTGCTTCAATTTCATTGTAATTCAACATTACATATAACCCTTTACCCATTTCCCTCTCTGGTGAGTGACTTTATCACGCAAACATGACGTTCACTTTACTCTGATAAATATTGCCGTTTTACTTTAGTCTACGTTTTCGTCATAAGCTTTACGGTTTTGCTTGATTTCATCATGATGGTCATCGGCCCAAGATACCAGTTGGTATAGCGGCTTAACGAGTTTTCGCCCGAGTTCTGTTAACGCATACTCAACGCGAATTGGCACTTCAGGATATACGGTTCGACTAACGTACCCTTCTCGCTCTAAGTCTCTCAATGTTTGCGTTAGCATGCGCTGTGATATACCTACTACACGCTTTTTCAGCGAACTAAAGCGATCAGCGCCGTCGACCAATGCAAATAAAATAAGCGCCGACCATTTATCACCAATTTGCAAAACCACATTTCGTATCGGGCATTTGTCATCATTGAAAAAAATACGTCTTTCGTTGTTATTCGGTGTCGTCATTAAACCAAGTCCTCTCTGAAAACGTCGGCGAATAGGGCTTGATAAATAGCCTTTTCTTGTTCTCTTATTTTCTATCGAGCGGCGCTCATAGATTTTCCCATGAGTTACCAAAAGGTAACTAGCGCACTTATTTGTGCCTTATTGTACCTACAGTTACTTTTAATTACCATGTATTCATTAGTAACTAATATAGTCAATTTAACATACCATTTGGAGATTACTATGATGAAAAATATTATGTGGAAAACCTTCATTGCTTTTATCGTTTCAATAAACACTGCCTTCGCGTTTGCTGGCCAAAAGAACACGTTACATATCGACCTTGCATCTTTTCAAAAACCACATTGGACAGCAGAAGAGTTGAGCAATGCAAAACTTATCACAGACTTTGTTCAACACTTGATGAATAACCACGATTTTGACTATGTGCTTGCCAACTATAACGACAGTGCCTATGTTCAACACAACCGAAACCTGCCTGACAAAGTTACTGGTCTAGTAGGCTTTTTGAAAGAGTTTGTCGAAGACTACCCAGACTACGCCTATGACGTGAAACATATTTATGTTGATGGTGACTATGTCATTTTCCATTCTCACGCAACGTTAGACAGAGAGGACAGAGGCAATGATGAAAAAGGTATGAACATTATCGATACTTGGCGTTTAGAGAATGGCCGCATTGTTGAACATTGGGACTCTATTCAAGCACTTGATAGCTTTATGCGATTTTATTCGCTGGTCAGTGGCGGCAATATTCGCAACGAAAATGGTGTTTTCTAACTAGCGATTAACAATACGTTAGCTGTTAAGCCACAGACGTATCTGTAATGGTTTGACTTGTAACGTACTCAATTGGCACTTTTACTTTAAAACAGCAACCCGAGTCTACGTCTAGGCAGGTAATGGTGCCGCCTAACTTGGAGTGCACTAAGTTGAATACAATATTAAGGCCCAGACCTGACCCACCTTGACCACGCTTAGTGGTGACAAACGGGTCAAATATGGTTTTCTTTACCTCGTCAGAAATACCGTGCCCATCGTCTTTGTATAGTAGGGTCAAATAGCCATTGTTCTGTGTGAACTTAATCGATATTTGGCCTTCGTCTCGGTTTTCAAAGCCATGAATGTGAGAGTTCATCAAGAAGTTTGTCAGAATTTGGTTCCACGCACTGGGATAGGTAACAAATTCAAACTCTTCATCAACATCAATAGCAATCATGTACTTTTTACGCTTAAACATGGTTTTGACCGTGTTCACCACGTCGTTTACATGTTGTGCAAGATTGATTTTCAGCTCAGGATCCGTGTGCTGCTCTACGGCCACTGACTTGAAGCCTCGTATCAGCTCTACCGATTTATTCAAACTACGTTCAATAATCTGCTGGTATTCAAGTAACAGATTTAGCGTATCGGTAAGTTGCGTTTTGGTCAGTTCTTGCGCTTCTACGGATTTTTGCAGCGTATCTACTTTCTCTTTCAGCGCAGTGATAGACGTGACACAGATACCAAGTGGTGTATTAACCTCATGGGCTACACCGGCAACCAATTGACCCAATGATGCCATTTTTTCTGACTGTACTAACTGGTCTTTCGCCAAGGTTAAATCGTCTAAAGACTGCTGCAACTGGCTATTCGATTCTTGCAGTTCTGCGGTGCGATCAAACACTTTTACTTCCAACTCGCCATTAAGCTTTAATAGCGCGTCTTCGGCTTGTTCAAGCTTAAGAATATCGGTTTTGATTTTCTCTCGCATTTCGTTAATAGCATCAACAAGAAAATCGAGTTCGTCTTTTTCCTTGGGGCGACTATCAAGCTCTAGTGAGTTATCTAAGTTGTCGCCAGCCAATTGTTGGGCGTATTGAGTAATTTGGTAGATATGGCGAGTCACCATCCAATGCACTACAAACACAATGACTAAAGCTACGATGAATATTTTGATAAATTCGGATGTGATGATGAATCCCGCTTTTTGCCACAGTCGTTGATAAATATCTTCATAGGTGGCGTAAACATTCAGCACGCCTATTTCATCGTCGCCGTAGATAATTTTGTACTCTCTGAATATCCCTTGGTCAACAACTGCTTTAGCGCCAAAGTCATACTCTTTGCCAAGGTCTGAGACCACTTTGACATAGCCAATATCCGGTAAATCAACGATACCTTTGATTTGCTGTTCAATAAGGTTGTTATTGAAGTCCCAAAGGCTAGTAGCCATTGATGGAATATAGCTGTGTTCGATGTTTTTAAAGCGTTGATTAAGGCTGACGATGTCGTCTTGGTAGTCGGAATAAATCTGAATAGCGGTAGACAGCACGGATAAAAAAGCACTACATAACAATATGTAAGCTAACACCCTTTGACTGAGCTTGTTGTTGAAATCAAATAACTTGCTCATCAAGTTACCCCTTCGACCGCTTAGCGAGTATTACACAAATGATCTTGTGAAAAGAATTACTCATTTATAGCGAGTTTAGGAGAGTTGTCAATAAAATAGCCAGTTATTGAGTAACTATTAACATAATTTCAACAAATTTTGGCTTTTTGTGGGAATTTCAATAATTTGAGCGAACTAAATTCGGCATAATATGCAGGCGACCATTGTCGCCTGCGAATAGAGTCAGACCTAATTCGTCCGAGATAACATGTATTGTGCAACAGCCAAACGCGTCTCCTCATCTAAGTAGTTTTGCGGTGGCATTTCGGGGTAGTCTTCACGTTTTTTTACCGGGTTCGCTATGTAATCAGCCAAACCTTTTGGGTTATCCATGTACAGGGCTTGAATAATTTGAACTGGCGGACCAATCATGCGCCCACTGTAGGTGTGGCACCCGGTACAAATACCTAGGTAGGCAATTTTACCTTTTTCACTACCCTTAATTTCACGCGGAGGCACCGGCTCATCAAGAATATAGGTATCGATGCCGTCGGTATTAGTAAAAGCACATTCGTTCCAATCACTTACTCCAACGGTTACGTAGCGATGGCGATTAATAATGCAGCTGTCGCGACTGGTACCTACACGCAGAATATCAGGATTTCCTTGCTTGAATTCAGTCAGCATTAGCGCCTTAGCTTCATCAATAGTGTCATAACCATTGTTCATCATCAGATTATTCAAGATCATGATTTTGTCAGGTTTTGAATCTGCTTCAGGGTCAATGGTGGTGTTTGGCGCATTTTCATGGTCTGTAATGATAATGCCTGCGGTTTTATTACCCGTGATAATATTATCTTCAACAATCACTTCATCAGCCGCCATGATAAGAATACCTGTACCCGCAGGAATACCAGCCACGGTAGAGCCTGGCGCACCAAAGTTCTTTGTATTGTTGTTTACGATAAAGTTATCTCGAATGATAACGTCAAATGTGGTTTTAATCGGCAGTCCCGGCGTGATAAACGCTAATATGCCGCCAGTGTTATTGTGAACGTAGTTGTTCTCCACAATGGCATGGCGCGAGTTTTCAATCTCAATGCCTGCCACTGAGTCAAATACTTCATTGCGAGATACGTGAATATTGTCACTCATACCTACGTAAATTGCTGCATCTTCAATTCCAGAGATGATATTGCCTTCGACAATGCCGTTCTTACCAAGCTGCGGGAAAATACCATACACCCCAGTGTCGACAATGACATTGTCACGGATTTCAAAGTTATTACCCGCTTGCCCCATTATGGCGTTGCCTTTGTATTTGGTAATTAACATGTTCTGCACGACAATGTTGTTACCTGAATACAAGATGGCATCATTTAACACGCCTTTACCATCCATTGTTGCTCGATTGCCTTCTTGAATAACACCAATAATGCGAATGTCATCTTTGTCGATGTAAACCGTTTCATGATACGTACCTGGCATTACTTGAATAGTGTCGCCCGGGTTAGCACGCTTTACCGCTTCCATGATAGATTCTCCATCATTAACGACATGCGTTTGCCCTTCTGCCGTGCGCTTGATAACGGCAGACTTTGCTGTCGAAGCTTGTCCTTCTTGCGCCTTATCATAGCCACCGGAATAGCTAGCACCGTCGCTGCTAGACGTTATCGTTGGTGAGCCTTTTCCCCCGAACTGCATGCCGACAACAAAAGCGGCAGCAATCAATATAATGCCAAGTAGTTTGTTCATGTTAGTCTCCCACCACGTGGTGTGTTTCTTTATTATTAGAATGTTGAATAGTCGATTTTTGCTGTTGTGATAATTGGTATTGTTTATCGATAGGCGCGAGACCTGACGGAACCCTAGTTGGAACTTCAGGTGTAAGACTTTCGTCGGTCAGTGCACCAAGAAACTCAACGATTAAATCAAGCTCTTCTTCGGTAAGCTTGGGCTCCCATATATGCCAATGCAGTTGCAACTTCTCCTCTTTTGGCACGGCATGACCACGTCCTTTGTTATAAAACTCAACGGAATCTCGTAGCGTTGTCATATTGCCAGCGTGCATATACGGTGCAGTTTTAGTGATGTTTCTTAACGTTGGCACCTTGAAGCCACCACGCAATTTTTTAGCGCTATAGGTGGTTTCCGCACCTGGGTCAAAAGGCACGCCTTTGGCCTCAGGTACACCAATCACAGCTACTTGGTTGTTTGTGAATAAAGGCGGCTGATGGCACTCGGCACAGCGGGCGACAAACGATCTGAAGATGTTGTGCCCCTTCACTTCATTTTCAGTTAGCGCATCGTGATAGCCATGTGCGTATCTGTCGTAGCGACTGTTTAGCGAAATAAGGGACGTTTGAAATGCTGCTAAAGCGGTATATACCTGATGCAACTCTACTTTATTGGTGTCTGGGAATGCTTGAGCAAACATACGTTGGTATGCCGAGTTTTCATTCAGCGTCAATAACAGCTGTTCTGGGGAGTTGCCCATTTCTTTAGGGTCAAAGAGTGGGCCTGCAGCCTGTTGTTCCAATGACGATGCTCGCGCATCCCAGAAAAACTTATCAAGAAACGCAACATTCCATAGTGTTGGCGCCGACCGGCCAACCTTTTCGCCAGTAATGCCGATACTGCGATCTAAGTCATCACTAAAACCTTTGTCGGGTTGGTGACAGCTAGCACAACTGATTGAGCCATCTTTGGAAAGCGCCGGATCGAAGAAAAGATAACGACCAAGATCAATTTGGGCAGGCGTAAATCCGTCACGATGGGTTGGCAGCGACGTTTGCGTGCCTCCCACACCGCGCCCCTGCACCGAATCATAAAACTGATATAAGTTAACTAACTTGCAAGTGCCTTGTGGCGTCTTCTCAAAACTTGGTGGGCAGTTATCTTTCAGCACAAACTCAGCGGCGTTCAGGGAAACATGCAGCGCTAAGGCAAAAAGCGGCAGTAAGTAAATAAATCGAACTTGGTGCATAGGGTTATTTCTGCTGCGAAATGTAGTAAACAATGTCAGCCAGCTCTTTTTCATTGACAATTCGAGCCATCATCGACATCTGCTTACCTAACGTATCTTCAGGGTGTGAGCCGCGATTGCCGTTAATGAAGTTTTTCATTTGTTGCATCAAATATTCAGAATGCAAATTTGATAACTTTGGCGCGTTAAAAGAGGCATTTCCTTCGGCTTTACCACCATGACATGCACCACACTTTGCTTGGTAGTAACGTGAGCCATTCATTAAGTCGCCTTTGACAGCGTCTGGTAGGGATAAACTTGGCATACCAGCGATGTATGCAGCTAAAGCGGGGACATCCGTGTCTTTATTTAACTGGCTTACACTGGCACGCATTTGTTGGCCGCCCACATCGGTTGATTGGCTGCCTCGCGTACCATCGATAAAGTGTTTAAGCTGGCGCTCTATGTACCAGACATGCTGACCTGCTATGGCTGGTGCTTTTAATGACTGATTACCCTGACCTTTGTCACCATGACAAGCTGCGCATGTTTGATAAAGTACTTCCGTGTTTTCTGCAAACGCCTTTGTACTGAAAAGAATAATCGAGACAAGTACGCCAAATAATTTAGCAGTGGATGCCATAGCAACCTCAACAATGTGAACATCTTGAGGTTACTCTATGACTTTGGGGTTTGTGATGCTGACGGATTCCAAAAAAAAGCTGACGAATTCTGAAATAACTCAGCAATATCAAGAATGACTATGCTTTTTCCGATACTCTGTTGGGGTTACGCCATGGGTTGTTTTGAACGCTTTATTAAACGAACTCAAACTACGAAAACCACTTTCAAGCGCTAGTGTGAGGACAGGCGTTTGACTGAATTCTGCCTCGGTCAGTTTTATCGCAACTTCTTTAATGCGATAAAAATTCAAGAAATCGTTAAAGTTGCGATAGTTTAATTCACCATTAATCAGGTGTCGTAATTTGTACTCATGAATCGCTAAATGTTTCGCAAAACTGGCAATGGTTAATCCTTCTTGCTGATACAGTTTTTCTTGTTCCATTGCTTCGGTAATTTTTGCTAACGCTTTGCTGTGTACGGAGACTTCTTCTTGTGGTTCCTCGACTTTTTCTGGTGCGGCAAAAAGTACAGATAACTTGGTATCAAATAAGAAATAGTTAATGCCGGTAATTAGGCTGGCTAACAACAAGCTCTTGATGACATCGAGCCCTGACCATTCAATTAAAAACACTTGCTCTAGCACAATAACCAAAAAGATGTACGCGGCAGAAACAGAAATAACGCCACCACGGATATAACGTCGCTCTTGCACTAAGTCATCGCGCCAGCTTTTGATTGAAATAAAGAGTGCATGAGAGATAAGACTGAGCTCTAGAATAATTTGCACATAAAAATAAATTAGCGCAGCACCAATGTAGTCACTGAGTTCAAAATTAAACGTCACCTGAAGCAGCTTTGCGAATAGCGGCAATACTAACGTTGAAAGCGCTAATGCATATTGCCAAGGCTTAATATGCGTCTTGTCTGCAAATACACTTTGCGCGGTTAACCAAAAAATTCCAGGCAGTGCATTACCAGCAATAAAACCGGTGTAAAAGAAAACCGGGTTATGGGCATACGTATACAAGTCACCGACGATATAACCGGCACCACACAACATAAGTAGTGAGAAAAGCGTAACAGATAAATTGCCTCGACAGTGCCTGAATAACAATAGAATGCACATCAACATTTGTGCTAATGCAACATGAGAAAAGAAGGTACTTAGCATGAACTACTCAAGTTTTTTTTAATTATCGTTTGTCGGCTAATACTAACCGCTTTCTCAGTAAAAGATATACAATCTGGGAAGATACGTCATCAAAAAAGCCTAGCAAATGCTAGGCTTTCGACTTCATGGATATTTAGAAGTTGTACTTCAAATCAATACCTGTCTCTATGCCTCGATTTATCCTGCCAAACGGTGTACCCAGCACGTCTGCGGTTAAACCGCCCACACTTAACATATAACGTTCATCAAATAGGTTTTTGCCCCAAAGCCCTACTTCAAACATGTCGTCATCACTGGTCCAAGACAATCGCGCATTGAGTAATGAGTAGTCATCAAAATACTCCGGTATGGCAAGTTTATAATCTTCAATGCCGGGCTCGTCTTCGTTGGTGTTTTCTAGATAAACATAATCAATGTGTAAATTAATCATGCCGTACTCAAAATCTGGCGCCCAATCTAAGGTCAGCGTGTAGTTAAGGTCAGCATCGGTTTCCGTTTTTTGTGCTGCAATTAGCTCACCTTCACCATTGTAAAATTCTGGTGAAAAGTTATCCGTACTGCGAATCTCAGACACAATACCTAGTGTTAGGCTTTCCGTTGCAAACCAACGAACATCAAATTCTAGACCTGTTATTTCACGATCTTCATTGATAATTGTTGGTACCGCTTGAGGTGAGCCTGGTGGTTTAGAATCAACACTGCGCTGTAAGTTGTCCAACTCTAGATAGTAAGCACTTACATTGGCAACTACCTCGCCCCATAAAATACCTTTGTAGCCAAGCTCAAAGTTGCTTGTATCTTCAGGTTCGAATGCTTCTGTACTTGGTGTTAAAGAGTCAAAACCGCCAGATTTATAACCTGTCGAATAAGAAGCGAAGAACATGTGATCATCGCTCATTTGATAGCTGGTCACTAGTCGGCCAGTCACTTTGTCCCATTCATCTGAAGCCGCTAAATCTACCTGTGGAAAAAGTAAATTACTGACACCTGGTCGAAGCGCAGCAAAGCTCGTTTCAGGAATCAACCAAGTAAAATCTTTCTCATCTTTCGAATAGCGGACACCGCCGATAACATTCCACTTGTCATCAATTTTATAATCAACATCCGCGAAGATTCCCCAGTTGGTGAAATCCCCCGTATTGTTTACCGTTTCTTGCCACCAAGTGCCGCTATAACTGGGCCCCATGACCTCTGCTATCCCAAGTTGCATCGAGACAATATCGTAAGTTAAGTCGCCCGTGCCCGTCACAATTTCTGGTGTTAACGGCACGCCAGGCATACCAATCGCCGCCATAATATCATCAGCAAAACCTAGAGCGTTTAGTGCGCCTGACCACTCATTGGCGTTCCACATATGGTCCATAGGAAAACCATTGAGAGTAAAGAACGTATCTACTGCCCCATCAAACGTCACATCGGGCCCAAATGCCGCTTCGGCATGTGCATCGGTATTGCCACCGATCATTGCCGCCACCTGCTCAGCCACCCCGCCTTTGATAAAGTTATTGAGTTCACCTGTAATCAGTCTAGCCGCAGTATCAGCGGTAATATTGAGCTCTGTGGTTTGGCTTACATCCTCTTTGGAGTATGAGAAACCTGCAACTGCGTTGATGCGATCGCTGATATAATTCACTTGTAGCTCGGTGTAGAAAATATCTGAGTCTTCGTTGTTTGATGTATCAAAATAGCGTGTTGGATCAGCCGTGCCGTCTTCATCTTCGCGATTGACTGTTTCCCAGTCGCGAATGCTCGCCACATATTTCATCGACCAATTATCATTAAACTCATGAGTTAACTTTGCAGTAATGCCATACATATCACGTTTTTCAACGCCATTTCGGACGTCATTTTCGGCCTTTGAAGCAAAAGGTGTTTGGCCGCCATTGTAAGCAAATTCACTTACTCCCACGGCCATGGGAGGTGCCTGCTCTAAATCATCCCAGTCGTAAGCAATTTGAAATTGTGTACTTGACGAAATATCCCACAGTAATGAAACACGCGCCGCGTCGTGAGAGCGCTCCCCAAGATCCCATATTTTATAGTCATCATTCCATTCGGGTTCTGAAATATTGTCAACGATACCGTCTTGAGAGTTTGTGAGAAAATTTGCTCGCATAAAAAACGTATCGCTCAGCGGTATATTGATCATACCTTCATAGCGCTGGAGGTTGTCAGTACCAAACGATGCTTTTACAAAACCCTCAAACTCGTCATTTGGCGCATTAGGTACCATGTTAACAACACCCATTGCAGCGTTTCGGCCAAACAGGGTGCCTTGCGGACCTTTTAACACCTCTACCCGCGCCATATCAGAGAAAATCACATTTTGTGCGGCCCGTGGCATATATACATCATCGTAAAAGGTCGCAGAGGACGGGTCACCACCTACGCTAATGTTAGGGCTAGAAATACCACGCATAGTGATACCTGCCTGAGTCATGTTACCGTCGCTAAATTCAAATCCCGAAATAAATTTATCTACATCACTCAGCAGGATAGAGCTACTTTCCTCAATGGTGTCGCCACTGACACTACCAACGGTTACCGGTACCTTCATTATATTTTGCACACGCTTTTGCGCCGTTACCGTCACAACCTCAATATCTGAATCCACAGGTTGCTCGTTTTCTGCTGCAGATAACCACAATGGTGTGAATGACAGTGCCGCGATTATTGCTGTAGCGAGTGTACTTTTCTGACAAGGATGTACCTTACCTGATGGTTGACCTTGTTTTGTCATAACCTTCCCCCTGAACGTTGCCGATGGCTTATTGTTTTTCCCTGTTTGTTTATTTGCACTTTCCCGTGTGCTTTTATTTTTGTTACTCCTGACTATAAATAAACACAGGTTTTGAATGCTTGCGGATTGTTAAAAAACCCTGACGAATGATTAAAATAATCTGAGTGATTTTTCGAAAGCCTAGTGTTTTCAAGTGATTCAGCGAACTCATGTTCACTGAAAAAAAGCCAAGCACTTTTCACAGTTTTCGAAAATGGATGTCCGATTTTCGCCAGTATCAGCCAATTAATTTGATACACTGATGACCACTTTCTCAACGTTACAATTGCATTCGATGCTAAATCCACAAACCTGTCAACAAGCCAGACTAAGCAAAGACGCCCGATTTGACGGCAAGTTTTTCACTGCTGTTGTGACGACAGGTATTTTTTGCCGTCCTATCTGTACAGCACGCGCGCCCAAAGAAGAAAACGTGCGTTATTTTGAAAATGCCGAGCAAGCACAGAATGCTGGGTACCAGCCATGTAAACGTTGTTTACCAGAGTTGGCTCCTGAGCAAAGTTTGCCCGTTGAAATAAAGCGTTTAACCAAGTCACTTGTCAATGAAGGCCTGACAGTTGCCGAGTTAGCGGATAAATTCGATTTGTCGGAACGCCACGTTCGACGCCTTTTTCAGAAACAGTTTAGTATGGCGCCAAGTAAATATGCGCACCATCAGCGACTATTAGCAGCAAGAAAGTTGATTACTGGCACAAGCTTACCTGTATCCGACATCTGTTTTAGCGCGGGTTTTACCAGTGTTAGGCGCTTTAACGAGTCAGTCAAAGCGACATATGGCGAGACACCTACCCAGATGCGTAAACGCTCAGGAAAAATTACGCGAGAAAGCGAAATTACCATACTACTCAGTTATCGCCCACCTTTTGATTGGCAAGCGATGTTGTCCTTTTTTCGGTTGAGGCAACTTCCGGGGATAGAACAAGTTACTGACGATAAATACATGCGTAGTATCACACTCGATGGCAGTACAGGCTGGATAGAGGTAGAAGAAGTTCCTAACAAGCATGCGTTGAAGCTCACCCTTGCTATCGAAGACATCAGTTTGCTCAATCAGGTCATTTCTCGGGTTAGAGCGATGTTTGATCTGGACGCAGAAATGCCACTAATTCATGACCATCTGAGTCAAGATGAACTGCTAGCCAGGGTAATTCGTCATAATCCGGGTATTCGCTTGCCGGGATGCTGGGACATTTTTGAATTTTCTATCCGAGCCATTTTAGGTCAACAAGTATCGGTAAAAGCAGCCACAACATTGGCTGGGCGAATTGCCAGTCGATACGGCGGTGAACTCAATCTTACCCACCCAAGTTTACATCAATGTTTCCCAAGTGTTGAGCAATTGCACGGCGCCGACTACGAGAACATTGGGTTGACACAAACGCGCATTGCAACACTGAAACGCTGGGTAGAATTCTTCAGCAACAATGCTTCGCTTTTTGATAACTACACCGATTTAGCAGTGCTTGAGAAAACATTGACGGATATCAAAGGCATTGGGCCATGGACAGTAAACTATTTAGCCATGCGAGGTCTGAGCGACCCTAATGCATTTCCAGCAAGTGACTTAGGAGTTATCAAAGCACTTAGTGTTGGCGACAACAGGTTATCAACAAAAGCAATCATTGCACGAGCAGAGCCCTGGCAACCCTGGCGCGCTTACGCAACGCTTTACCTTTGGCTATCACTTTCTCAGTAGGAACACGATTATGTATTTCACGACTTTCCAATCACCCATGGGTGAAATTGCCATGACAGCAACGGATGAGGGGCTTACAGCACTCGCGTTTCAGGCAGGTAATGCGCCAATTTCACCACAAGTAAATGAACAAGATAATGAACTTGTTTTCGCAGATGCTAAACAGCAGCTTACCGAGTACTTCGCCGGTAAACGTGAAGTGTTTACGCTAAAACTGGCAGCAAAAGGTACACAGTTCCAACAACAAGTCTGGCAGGCACTTACTGAAATTCCGTTCGGTGAGACTGTAAGCTACGCTTGGCTTGCTAACAAAATAGGCAATGATAAAGCGGTCCGTGCCGTTGGCAGTGCTAACGGCAAAAACCCAATAGCACTTATTGTGCCCTGCCATCGAGTGATTGGTGCAAACAACAAACTGACAGGATACGCCGGTGGCCTGCCGTTAAAAGCAAAGCTGCTTCGTCACGAACAGGCCGACTTTATCGAATAATGGCTTTTAATAGTTGGGTAGTACTATCACCGTAGGCATAGGGATAAAAGGGGTGTAACACAAGCAAGCGCCTTTACCGCTAAGTTCACTTGCTGCTTTTAACGCCAGGGCATAAAGACCAATTGCCGCTAATAACAACGGACCAATGTCAGGGATTGCCGCAATGATGGCGGCAGCTGCCGCTGCTTCGCCGCGTCCAAGCTGAGCAATTAGCCAGTCAACGGCGGGCTTGTCAAAGCAAAGACAAATCGTTACCCAGCCCTGCTCAAAAGTCCACTTACCGCCATTGGGTGTGGTGCCAGACGCATATGTGGCAAGTGCATAAAAGCGATTTAACAATACTTGGCCTGTGAGTAATTGATAATTGGTAAAGCTCAACCCCATATCATAGTAACTATGGTCATACGCGGTTAACCCCATTAACTCGACACCACCAGGCACAAAAGTCTTTAGCTGGGTCTTACCTGCTACCTCTATGGGCTTGGTATACGGTTCTAATGCTTGAACGACCTCCATCAGCCGCTTCCCATGATTCAATTGAGTCGCAAATAAGTCATCTGGCATATCCTCGCAATCATCATCAAGTGACCACAGATGACTATGCCTTTCCTCCATCAACGGCACAAATGTCCCAGTGCGTGATAAGTTTATGTATTCTCTAAGTGTTGATACATGAGTGCGTTCTGCTGTAATAACTCTGGTTTCAACATGATCAACAATGGCTTCAGCCAGCTCGTCAGAGCGTGCCTTTTCTCGAATGGATTTTGCAAAGCGGGTTTTTACATACTTACTTTCTTTGCCGTCCTCATAAAATATTACTGCCATACATCCTCCTGTATGTGTAATTGATTTTATGAATAAGCTACCGAGTGAAACTGCCACTCCTTTATTCATGAAAGTGCCCTGTAACTATAGCGCTCCATGCTATTTTTGCTAACTGGTTAACCAGAATTATCACAAAACCGCTATCGCTTATTGTGAAAGCCAGTATGATGTAACAAACATGAATAACGAATACTGCCGATGAATAGTCCTGTTTTTACACCCCTTACACTGCCTTCCGGTATTAAAATTAAAAATCGCTTAGTTAAAGCGGCGATGGAAGAAAACCTAGCAGCACCAAACCAATTGCCTGGTACAGAATTGATGCACTTATATCAAACATGGGCCAAAGGTGGCGTAGGCCTAATTATTACCGGCAATGTTATGGTCGATCATATGGCGATGACAGGACCAGGTGGTGTAGCGCTAGAAGCTGAAACAGACTTAACACCATTTCGTAGCTGGGCACTTGCCGCCAAGCACAATGACACAAAAGTGGTTATGCAGATCAATCACCCAGGCCGACAAGTGTTCAAAAATATGGGTGGAAAAGTGCTTTCTCCCTCAGATATTGCCTTGGATATGGGAAAACATTCGCATATGTTTCCAAAGCCAAAAGCAATGACAGAAGAAGACATTGAAGATGTTATTACGCGTTTTGCCGTAACCGCACAAAAGGCACAAGAAGCAGGTTTTGACGGTGTAGAAATTCACGCTGCACATGGCTATTTAATTTCGCAATTTTTGTCGCCACTGACTAACAAACGTGAAGATAAGTGGGGAGGCAGTATTGAAAACCGTGCTCGCTTCTTAATGGAAGTGCTAAAGCTCGTGCGCGCTAATGTAGATGAACACTTTATTGTCTCGGTAAAATTAAACTCTGCTGACTTTCAGCGCGGTGGCTTCGATACTGATGACGCCCACCAAGTCGTGAATATGTTGGAAGGTCTTAACCTCGATTTTGTTGAACTGTCTGGCGGAAGCTATGAAGCGCCAGCAATGCAGGGTAAAACGGCTGATGAGAGAACACTTGCACGTGAAGCGTATTTCCTAGAATTTGCAGAGCAAATTGCTGCAACGGCGACAATGCCAATTATGGTCACAGGTGGTATAAAGCGATTACCCGTAGCGGAGCAAGTGCTCGCAGCCAATGTGCAATTAGCAGGCATGGCGACAGCACTAGCGATGACGCCTGATTTACCGAATAAATGGCAGCAAGATAGCAGTTTTGTTGGTGAAATTCCCACCGTTACATGGCAGGACAAAACATTAAGTGGACTTGCCACAATGGCAGTTGTCAAACGACAGCTTAAGCGGGTGGCAAAAGGAAAATCGCCTCACGATTCGCCCTCGCCGATCGTTAGCCTTATCAAAGATCAAGTAGGCAAAGCTTTACTGACGAAGCGCTACAGAAAGCAATTCATCAAAGAATAAATTCGCCAAATATTTGCTGGATGTGAATTCGAATCACCGTTGAAAAATCGACTTTGAACATTGAGAGCTCAGGTGTTTCAAGTGCCTGAGCGATAACCTCGCCATGTGAACAATTTGCCCACGCGCCGATCACACAATGATGCATCATCAGAAACAATTGCGTGGTTTGCTCTGGTGTCGCAGACAGGAACTGTGACATCAGTGTCATTTTGTCTGCGAGCTGAGCAGCCAATTCACGTTTAAACGTAATAGCTTCTTCTACCGTTAAATTGCTCTCTAATACGGTATGAAGAATACAAGTGAGTTTGCAATACATCGGTGCATCTGCCACCCCCTTTGCCAACGCGTCAAGAAAAGGCATCTGATTGAGGTTTTCTTTAACGTTTGACACCATCACTTCAAGGTTTTGTTCATAAAGCGCAAGAAACAACACTTCTTTATTTCGAAAATAGCGATACAGCGCAGCCTTTGTAATTCCCACATCGGCAGCAATATCAATAAGGCGTATCGCGTGAAAGTCTTGCTGCTCGAAACGGCGTTGTGTTGCGGTAAGAATTTGCTGAATTCGCTGCTGCCTTTGTTCAGCACCAACAGCGCGTTGTTTAATTTGTGTCATTAAATCGAACGGGAGATAGTTTTGGTTATAGTAGCACTTTTACTCGTTCTTAAAAATCGTCTAGACGTTTTAATAAACGCCTAGAGCCGCAAATTTAAGCGATTAGTTGACTGGTTTAGTCGACTTCCCAGAAGGTTTTCTCCATTTTGCCATTACGTAAGTACTTGAAGATAACTTTGTCACCCTTGCTGTACTCTTTAAATCGATTACGAATTTCAATAGCAGATTTAACATCTTTTAATGGAATGCTAGCAATCTCCAGAATAATGTCGCCACCAAGCAACACGGGAGTTCGTCCAACCATGACATTAACAAACCCACCTTTGAACCCTAAACGATCAGCCAGCGTGTTAGGCACTACTTGCTGAATTAGCGCACCATGACCATAAGGGTTATTCAACGCTAATGCTTCATCTTTACTCAACATATGCGGGATCGCGCCGAAGAAAACACTCGGCGCATTTTCCATTAGCGTATGAATGGTATCCGTCGATACCGAAAAGCCGAGACCATTGCTACCGCCGGAACTAGAAAGAATATGACTAACAATACCGATGATTTCACCTTCCAAGTTAAACATAGGACCACCAGAGTTACCTTGGTTGATAGCCGCATCGGTTTGCAAAAAACGAGGTTTCAATTCAGTACCCGGCACTTTTTCTTTATCACGAATTCCACTCAAATAGCCAACTGATAAGCTGTGACTCACACCAAATGGCGCACCGATAACAATAATTTGCTCACCTACTTCATAGTCACCCGGTTTAGCCAGCTTCAGCGGCTTAACTGAACTTGGTACTTTGTATGCTTGGATCATGGCGAGGTCTATTAAACTGTCCACCCATACCACATGGCCTGATGTTTTGGTGCCATCATTAAAAATTACTTCAATGTCTGTAGCCTTATCTACCACATGAGCAGCAGTCAGAATGCGTCCCTCTTTAGATATAACCGCGCCAGAACCAAGCGAGTCAGCTGTAGACACCTTGAATCGGACTTGTCCAGGTTTGGGCTCTGCAAGTGCTTTTACATGCAATTCAACGACACTGTCGTTAACTGATTGATAAAGCTTTTGAATGGAGTTATTCGCAGACGCGCAAAAGCTCAACGCTAATGCCATAAAACATAACAGTTTCTTCACTAAACATTCCCTTTTAACATCTAAGACTCACCTCGATTGTAGCGACCTTTGTATAACAATTCACCAACACTTTGGTGAAATTTTTCCCTACTTATCAACACTTAACTTAACTGCTAATATGCGAGCGAATAATCAGAAGTCATGTTGGAAGTACGTGGTGGAAATACTTGCAGTTTTAGCGTTAGCATTTTTGGGTTGGTTGGGGTGGCAACTATATCGAGCCAAACAATTCAATCAGTTTAAGCTAATGATCCAACAAGAGTTGGCACCAAAAGTCAGAGCTAAACTAGTCATTGTTCTTGAAGAATCTAGATCAGAGCTCACCCCAAACACAGAAGCACATATAGAAGCCAGCCAAGTGTTTTGGACTATACACCCTGCCCGTACCATCCAAGCCGCTTTTCACTTTAATGTAATAGACAAAAGCTGGTTAGAGGAAACGGGAAATATGCGCTTATGTCAGCACTTGATGGCAATTGATAGCGACAAGCTTGCTGATATAAAAGAGCTAGAAGAAAGCCACAAGTAATACGTATCCACCGTCCGCATACCATCAATTGGCTCAGAGGCACATTGCCTCTTCACTAGTTGACGGCGAAACGTGATTAAGATAAAACGCATCGAATGACATATATCCCGCTACGAAAATAGCAAGCCCCCATTAATATCAATACAGTTGCCAGTCATGTAAGAGGCATCATCACTCACTAAGAATGTCACGAGTTTGGCAACCTCTATGGACTCCCCCTCACGCTTGAGACATGTTGCACCAGCAACATTCTTTCGCACATTGTCCTGCGTAAAGGTATTATGGAAGTCTGTATTTATCATGCCTGGGCAAACGCTATTTACGCGAATATCCGGCCCAAGTTCTTTAGCTAGTCCGCGAGTAAAAGTCATTACAGCACCTTTAGCCGTTGCGTAAGCGACCGCACCAGGACCTCCGCCGTCGCGGCCAGCTTGAGATGCAAAAGTAACGATAGAACTACCCGGTTTCATGTGCGGTATGCAGGCTCGACTCATCATAAACAGCGATTTTAAGTTTACATCGATAACACTGTTCCAATGTTCGTCCGACATTTCATCAATGTTAACACGGCCGATAAGCCCACCAGATACATGCACCAATGCATTAAGTAGACCAAACCTCTCTAGTGTACTTTGCACAATTCGATCGACATCAGCTTGCACCGTTAGATCGGCTTGCAATGCTAATGCGCTTTGCCCCAGCGATTCAATTTCAGAAACAGCTCTTTCTGCAGATTTGCTGCTCGCCAAATAAGTAATGACAATGTTTGCGCCTTGTTTTGCCAAGTCAATGGCACATGCTTTGCCAATGTCTCTGCCACCACCGGTAACCAACACAACTTTTCCTGCTAAAGACATAAAGCCTCCTGTGAACATATTGATTTGAAGGATAGGAAAGAAAAAAGCCCAAGGTTTTATCCTTGGGCTTTCGTTGCTAGAACTTGTAGCTTGCACCGAATGTGATGCGTCTATCTGGCAGACCAACGAAACATAGCAGCGCATCTTCTGCTACACAGTATTGTTCAATACTTTCCTCTGTTAAGTTAACCGCCTCAATACCAATATTGAATTGATCATTTACATCATAACTAAGGCTGGCATTCAACTGGCCTCTGTCGTCCGTAACAACTGGGAAACTGAGCGTACTTGAGCCGCTAGAGTTTGCACCACCTGCAAAGTCTTGTGTACGGAACGCTTCACGCCATGTGTAGCGCATACGAGCTGATAAACCGTATTTCTCATAATACAGAGTGAAGTTATATGCATTTTCAGAGAAATCTAATAACCCACGGTCAATACAAAGTTCACCAAGTACCGTTTCACCACGGCCTGACGTACAGTCTTCTACTGAACCACCAGAGAAGTCTTGTGTCGTGTAGTTAGCAATAATACCAAAACCTGAAGCCCAACCTAGCTCGTCTTCAAACTCAGAAAGGCCATACTGGAAGGCAAATTCAAAGCCATCGACTTCAGTAGTATCTGGGTCATTACCTGGCATTGTTTGGTCAACACACATACCAATAATACTTGGGTCACCTAATTGGTTCGCTTCAGCAATTGGGTTCCAGAAACCACCGTCTTCACAAACTGGACCTACTTGGTCACGCTCTAAGCCGCCAGTCGTCGTGTCGGATGGATAAAGCTGTGCACCTTCAAAATCAGTACCGAAAATATTGGTACGTTCTTTCTTGAAGTAGCCTATGCTTGCTAGCGCACCTTCAGCAAAATACCATTCAACAGACAAGTCGAATGAATCAACTTCCTCAGGCTCCAGTCCTGGGTTACCTAAGTCTACAGCATCATTTTCACTAGTATCTAAAGAATATCCAACACCTAGCTGATCAAAATCAGGGCGACGAATATCTGTACCGTAACCGACACGAAGCATTACATCTTCTGCTACATCAACAACAACGTTGATACGAGGTAATACGAAGTCATAGCTACCTTTAGTAGAGCCTAAGACACCGTTTTGGAAACCTGTCGACGTTACGTCGGTATCGATATAGCGAACACCAATGTTACCGCGAATATAGTCATCGTATTCAAAATTTGCTTGTGCATATAAAGCTGTTGTTTCTTCTTCAACTTTTCGGTAACCCTGATCATTTTCAGCAATTTCACGAATACTCGCGTCTGGGTTGTGATTTAGTGTGGCATTTTTTAAGGTATTCCAAACGCCTAGCGCATCTTCGAATGACTTATCTGGGTCAACAAGTAGGAAGTTTTTGATAAACAAACTTCTGTCATCGCCGTCGCCGTAGTTTGATGGACCTTTAACAAGTAGATCAGCAAAAGCAGAACCGTTTGCACTGTCTACCATTTTACTAAAGCCACCTATTTTACCGCTGACGTCTCTGAACTCATGCTCTGTTTCACTGTAGCGAACACCCCAGTCAACCGACGTAAGCATTGGCACATCATCTAAGTAGTAACTAAAATCTACGCGAATGGCATTTTCTTCGTTGTCATTCGTATCACGTCCGTAGTCAACTTGATCGAGTACTACGTTGTTAGGATCCAATAACTGGTCTACGGTAGGTGCGTATTGATTGTCAAAGTCGATACCAAACGCCAAGGAATTTCCTGATAGGTCATATTTGAATGGCACACAGTTATCATTACTTGAACCATCAAGCGGACAATTTGGGTTAATAAAGTTAACCGTTGTATTTAGTGTAGGGCTTGACGACTCAGACTCTGATGTAGAGATTTCTGCACTGATAAAGAGATTGTCACCTTGCCACTCACCGCCAATAGCAAACAAAGACGTATCAGTGACACGAGAACCCGTTTCAGTTGTGAAACGTAGGTTAGGATCATCATCGTCTTGGGATAAATCAGGGTGTAGCACCCCCACTAACGCAGCTTGGTAAGTAGGCAAACCATAGCCATAGTTAATTTCTTCAAGTTGCGATGGGATGCTTGATGGGTAATTCTTTAGCGCACTTACACCCGATGCTTGAAGTCGGTACTGATCTCGGCTTCTTTCCTGGTCATTAATAACGACATCGGCATGAAATTTTAGGTTTTCAGTTGGCTCCCATTCAAATGTGGTTGCGATGTTAACTGTTTCGTAGTCATCATTTTCTTGTTCTTGAACTAAGAACTGAATACCTTGATAGCCAGCATCTGCAAGGTTATCACGGTCAGCACGAGGGCGGAAAGAAACCGCTTCTTGCTCTGTGTAACTACCGCTGATAACGAAACCAATTCTGCCGTGATCTGTTTCCCAGTTATTACCAAATGCACCAGATAAACGCGGAGATAGATCTTCATCGCTCAAGCTACTATCCTCAGCTTGAAGTCTGATAGAGCCTAACATTTCTGATAGTTGCAGCGGTCGAATAGTACGGAGGTTTACGGTACCACCAACAGAGCCTTCAATTGTTTTAGCTTCTGGCGCTTTAGTCACCTCTACCGCTGAGATAATCGCAGGGTTTATATCTTCAAAGCTAATACCATTTCGACCTGAGCCTGCACCAACTGTCGATACACCATTAATTTCAACGCGGTTAGCGTTAGTACCACGGATTTGAACGCCAGTACCTACACCTGCGGTTCTTGTAATTTGAACACCAGTCACGTTTTCAAGTACTTCCGCTAAATTCTGGTCCGGTAATTTACCGATATCAACAGCGTTAATAACTTCTTTGAGATTGTTAGCGGACTTTTTCTCAGCAAGTGCACTAGCTAGCGAGGCGCGAATACCTCTAACTTCAATGACCTCTACATCATTGTTTGTTGCTTCTTTCGATCCCGACTCTGCTTCTGCCGCAATAGCTGACATTGACATATTCAATGTAGTAGCAGACAAAATCGCTATCGTAATTTTCGATAATTTGTTTTGCATGTATGTGTCTCCCCTTTACTTCTTCTACCTTAGTCACTTTTATATTTTTGGTATGACCAATGATGAATAAACAGCGTTTAATTTTGTAATCTATTTGTAAAACATAAACACTGAGATCTTTTATAGGGCATTTAATAACCAATTTCAAATTATTTTTGACCAATAAAACCCTTTTGGTCTTACAATAATGCCAAACAAACAACATATAAAATGCAATAGAAATACTAAATCCATTGTCAGACAAGGCGGGCAAGACAAATTGAGAGTCTGACTATTTCGTATCTTTAAATGAAAATATTTTTGTCATATTAAAAACGATTTAGATATAAGCCAGGTTATAAATGCTCCTTCACTCAACCTATTTAAAAGTGCAACGGTAAATAAAAAAGGCTGGTCTGAGAAACAACTTTAGAAATTGCATATTGTTTCAATTTGAAGTTCAGAAAAGAAAATTATGTGAGCAGAGAGTTGCAGTAGCTTTTAACGGCTTATTAGCCTTAGTCGACAAGAAAAGTGGTTGACCAATATGAAACTTGTTTAATTCACATATTAGGACATATTTGGCCAAAACAGATATAAAAAAGGCTAACAACTACAGGTTGTTAGCCTTTTTTATATCTAAAGCTGATTTTAGTATTTTGATTTACGCTTGTCGCTTGATCGAATAGAGATCGCGCTTCTCACTGGCTTTACGCTTAATTTCTTCCAACGCTCGCGTCTCTTCTGCGTCGAATAGTGTATTAATTAGGCGGTCGAAATGCTCATGCATTGCAGTACGTGCTTTAGTGGCATCGCGCAATTTAAGCGCTTTGTATATTGCTTTGTGTTCTGCAATTGTTCGTTGATTGTCTTTGCTACACACGCTGTCGTAATCTTTGATCACTTCAATCGAAGATGCTCTCAAATCCCAGAGGTTTTGTACTAAGTTTTTCATTGCTTCATTGCGGGTAGCGTTGGCAATAATACGGTGGAAGCTTTTATCCGCTGCGTCCATGTTTTTGCCTTCTTCCATATCAACAAGCGTTTGATTTAGTTCAACTAACTCATCATCAGATATGGTTGTAGCTGCAAGCGCCGCTACTTCTCCTTCAACCAGCGCTCTTGCTTGAGTTACTTCAAACGCGTTTATCTTTTGTTTAGCGTGCTCAGCATTAGACGATGCTAAGACATATACACCTGAGCTGGTTTTTACTTCAACGCGACCACGCACTTCTAAAGCTATGATAGCTTCTCGAATGGTTGGGCGACTAACGTTAAACTTGCTAGCAAGTTCACGCTCTGGCGGCAACCTACTTCCAGCAGGATAATCCCCAGAATTAATAGATGCCTCAATTAACTCAACAATTCCCCAGAAGAGTCTTTTCGATGCCATGTTAAACCCCGACGCTGATAGTTAAGATGTTACTCACGCATATTGGCGAACTACACTAGCTCTATACCAATGCATGATAGTTAATACTCACATAATAAAGGGTTATATTCAACATGTAAAACCAATAACTGATAAATTAGCGAATATATGGTTAGGCCAAAGTAAAATTACTGACCAGCTAGACAGTACAGCTGAATTATTTTCATTTATACATTAAGTATCAGCAAGTTAGAATGAAAAAATTAAATACAGTGTGTAATTTTGATTAAAATAGATGACCTTTGGCTTTACCAAAACTCATCTATTTCTCCGCCGCTTCTTGTTCGTCAAGAAACTGGGCCTGTTCAACTTAGGGTTGAGTAGAGTGACTCAGTGTTAATGCAGAAAAGGTCACGCTCGTATAGTCACCATTAGCTTTGTCTGTCACCCAATTACCCGTGCCTGAACACCCTGCGTACCAAATACCATCTGCATCTTTAGTAGAACACTGATTGTATGCCCCTGCCTTAAAGTAGTGCCAGTCGCCTGTGTAGCCTGCGGGGTTGTCTTTTTTATCAATTTCACCGTACGCATCGACATTATTTGATAAGTCGATTTGGTAGTTGACCGTTTCTTTGTTTGCCGCCGAAAATGTGAGGTACATGACATTACCCACGACATTAATCGTGTAGCTGAACTCTTCACCAAGCGCGATACCATCATCCAGTGGATCAGCAGGGTTTTCCCAAGTATTGCCCCACACAGGGTAAGCGATATCCGTGCGGTCAGGATCGTCTTTGGCAAGGTTGCGCTCATAATTCCAAAAGACAGAACCTGTATTGTGCTCAGGCCATTTCTTGTAATAAATTTTGATCGGTTCATTGCCATATCCAAAGCCATTGCCTTCAGCAATTAACTCTTTATCTTTACCTGCGTGAATTTGACCTACAACCACAGAGTAAGCAGGTTTTTTAGCATGCTTAGCGTTTTTAGCAACATGATTTACTTTTAGTGTTGCGTCTAATCGACCGCCTATTTGGTTGAACAAGTCTGCATCTGGGTGTGAAGCAAGCGCGAAATTATTACCATATGATTTGGTGCCGATAGAAGTATCTAAGCCTCGAATCATCTGCCTTAATTCACTGCGTGTATTTGATGACGTTTGTGTGGTCACAGCTTTATTTGGTGAGGTAAATACTAAGTTACCTTGATTGTCTAGATAGAAAAAATCAGGGTGCTGATAGGACTGCAGTTCTTTAGTATTAATGTCATCAGCCTTTCCATTACCGTCACTATCAAGCGGTACAGTTATTTTCCAATGAGATAAATCAAATTTATCTGCAGGCTTTTCCGACGTGCTTGCGCAAGCACTTGCTAACAATGCTAATGAAACGCATGCAACCAGCTTATGCATCTTCTTCTCCATTTCTACCTCTTCCAAACTTTCTTAATCGCAATGAGTGCAGTGGTATGAATACTTCACTTGCAGCTATCACGCTTTATAGGAAGGTCTTTATAAAAAAATAGCGCGTTCGGCTGTGATAACCAATACGCGCCATTAATACATCAAGTAACCCAGTACTCTACTTACCTTTAACTGCCACAACTACTTCAGCAGAATTCGAGTTATAAGGCGATGCTGCATTATCCGTATCTAATGAGTCACCTTCTGCGTATCCTTCAAAGTCATCTTCGAATACAATCGCTGTTCCCGCCATATCAGAGTATAACTTCACGTCATCCACAAAGTACGCTGCTGCTGGAATTGTTGAACTGTTATCACCTAACTTGAAAATTGCGTAGCGAACACCTGTCATTACATCACTTAATGAAGACGACGCAGATGAGAACGCTTCAGTCGTCACGCTTGTGCCGTTAATTGTCACCGTTACCAGTGGCGCAACTGATGCTGAGGCAGCAGAAGCATCCCACGTCATTTCTACATCTGTCCATACATCTGGCACAAATGGAATAGTCACTTCAATATCATCTTTGTCGCGAATAACAAACTTATTTGCTTGAATACGAAGGTCTACAATGGCGTTACTGGTGCTGGTTGATTCGCCAAACAAACCAATATAAGCATCTTTGGCTACACCATCTGCATTAGTAGCGTTGTCTTCCTTGAAGAAAGAGACCGTTAATTTACCTTGCGGAATGCCGGCATCTGCTTTGTAACGAAGTTCACCAGCATCATCTGTCATGTTATCGGTAATCTGCGCCACTTGGTTATCAGGATTTTGAACGCCAGCACCTGTACCAGGACCATCAATGGTATCCACAACAGTTTCTGCAGTACTTGAGTTGTATGGTGAATCAGCATTATCTGTATCTAAAGAGACGCCGTCAGCATAGCTTTCAAAGTCATCTTCAAACAATACTGCTGTACCTGCTAGATCAGAGTACAGTTTTACGTTATCTACAAAGTAGGCCGCATCAGGAATAGTCGAGCCATTGTCACCAAGTTTAAATATTACATGGCGCATACCTGTCATTACATCACTCAGAGAAGAAGATGCAGACGAGAATGCTTCTGTCGTCACACTTGTACCGTTAATGGTAATAGTGACTAATGGTGCAACACTGTCAGATGCAGCAGAAGCATCCCATGTCATTTCTACATCAGTCCACACATCAGGAATGAATGGAATAGTCACTTCGATATCGTCTTTATCACGAATCACAAACTTGTCTGCTTGAATACGAAGGTCAACAATGGCGTTACTGGTGCTGGTTGATTCGCCAAACAAACCAATATAAGCATCTTTGGCTACACCATCTGCTGTTACGGCATTATCTTCTTTTAGGAAAGATACGGTAAGCTTACCTTGTGCTACTGCCGAATCTAGTTTCAAACGAAGTTCACCAGCATCATCGGTCATGTTATCGGTAATACGGGCAACTTGTGTTGGCTCTCCACCACCGGTATTCGGCGCACCAAAAATAGTAATAACAAGCTCTGCTGCTGTGCCATCTACCGACGCAATTGCGATGGTGTCAGTTACGGTATCGTTTTCATCCACTAATGATGAGATTGTTGAGTTTGTCGTATCAAGCGTATAAACCCATGCACCCGTCGCATCAATTGAAAATACACCGAACGTTGTGACTACATCAGATTGCGGCTCAGCTATATCCTCGCCTGGGTCGTCATCTTGAATAACCACCATACCGGTTAGTGCTTCAGTCACATTGTTGGCAACACTTGCAGTTAAACCGCTAAATGTAGCAGGCACATCTACGCCCGCTACGGCAGATGTACCAGAAGACTTAATTCTTTCTTCGTAGTCATCATTATCCGTGTAAGCAACTGACACTGAAATACTTGCACCTACTTGCGCATCAGTCAGTACTAAAGTGCTGCCAGATGCGCCAGAAATTTCTGCATCATCTGCCATCCACGTATAACTGATTGCTGAGCCATCAACACCGTTAGCATCCGTTACGGTGGCCGTTAACGTTTCCCCAACTAAAGGTGTCCCTGAAAGTGCAAGCTGACCAAATGAATTACCGTTTTTGTCTGGCAAACTATCTGAATCACAACCAGCTATGGCGAGTACCATCGCTGCCATTGCAACTTTTTTGTTCATTTGTATTTTCATTATTATAATCCTGTCGTCTCTGGTAAAACAATCAAGTCAAAGATTGGTTTACGTTTTAGTATTTTATTGTATAACCATTTTGTCAACCACTTTGTCGAGACTTACTTCTTTTTTGGTATTCCAGAGCCTGATTCTTTGGTCTCATGTGCATCTTAAAGCGTAATAAATTCAGCAACCTAAGGTGTTACAAAGATCCTTTTAGCTCTCCTCTAACTCCAGTGTTTCTAAGCTTTCTCGCGCAAGTGCCAACCATTTCTTTTTGTATTTTTTGTCAGTGGTAATAAAAGAAATAAAGGTAAGCTGTCCGTTTACTGGTAAGGCATAAGTAAGGTTGTATTGATACTTTCCAACACCTTTTGTTTCGTATTCATAGACAGCTATTTTGGTGCCTAGCCGCGTGTAAACCTTGTCCTTCTTCCAACTTGCTTTACCACTGGCCTTTCTCAGCATATTTGAAATAGACTTGTGGATTTTATTCATGTCTTTCTTGCTTGCCGGTGTTGGGTATTGGGTAAACGTAAAACTGACACTGTTGTCCCCATCAGTAAATGCAAACGAAGGCGGCACCGATTGTTTGCCATAGCGTTTATTCAGCGCGTTGTTTGACAGTTGCTTGAGCTCGGTTGGCAATGCAATACCAAGTTGGTTCTCAAAAAACTGATAATGTGTCGTGTTGCCTGCATACGCCGCAACACTCGTGGATAGCGCGAATAATGCGGCGAGAAAATGTTGTAGCTTCATATAAGTTCTCGATATTTATTAGTTGGTTGGAGAATAGCCATCGTGGCTATTCTCAATTCGATAGAAGGTTGCTTGCACATAGTCATGGCGATCACCCGAGTTATTTTGATTATACGTACCAGCTTTGAAGTACATGTATTGCCCGCCTTGATCATAGCCACTGGCAGACATGTCTACCTGCTCTGATACCTCGCTGCCATCAGCTTTAGTGATAGCAACTGTAAGCACGTTTGCATCAACAGATATGCGATAGCTAAAACGCTCGTTAAGTGGGATACCATCTGGCGGATTGCTGGCACTATTGCCACGGCTGCCGATTAATTCGTAGTAGGTATCTTCGCCACCAAGAAGCTCATGCGCTATGTATATAGCGCCATTGACGTTGTCTGGCAGTTTACGGTAGTAGAGACGAACAGGCTCATCATCATTCGCATGTATCTGACCAATAATCACCCGCCCAATTTGGTAACCTTCACCGGTAGTCGTAACATGGTTTACCGCCAATTCAGCCAACATTTCACCATCTATTCCGCCCGCATTGTTTTGATCAGATAGTGGTGCAGACGAAAAAACCCAGTTGTTTTGATTCACGCCTTGTGTGCTGAAGTTCGTATTGCCCCTGCGCAACATTTCTCTGAGTTCAGAACGCACATAATTGGTATTAGTAGAGGTTTTATAGCCGGATACTGACGTACTAAACGTAATGCCACCATCTTTAGAAAGCATAAAAAATCTAGGGTCGAAGTAACCTGCTGCCAGATCTTGCTCTTTAATGCTATCTGAGCGGCCATTACTATCTTCATCCGTCGGTACACTCAAGTACCAATCCACTAATTCAATGTCATGACTAACATTTTGCTCACAACCAAACACTTCAACCTCAAGCAATTCGCTGGGCTGTGATAGCGAAGTACCGGTTAAATCGAATCTTATGTATTTAGCTGTTGCACTTGTTAGAGACGTCAACTCGGTTACATCTGGAATCAACGCATTCACTTGGCTTTGCTCTTGGTTAACCAATAATTGCCAGTTCTCATTGTCTTTAGAAGCAAAGACACTGAAATGATGAGATACCTGATTGTCTCCCCATGTGAGCACCGCTTCTTTAACCAAAGCAGGCGCCGCAAGTTTTATAACAAGCGAGTTATCAATCAAGGGTGCTGTCCAGCTTGAATTGTGGGTCTTATCTTGATCGATCAACTCGGCAATACTTTCAGAAGGTGATGTGTCTTCGCCCGTTGAATACGCATCAGAAAGTTCGAGTTTGTAACTGACATCACAGCTAATGTCTGCGATATCAATTGGCGGCGTCGTAGGTGTTTGAGAATCCCCCGGTTGTGTTGGCGATCCAATATTATCGGTTGCTGGTGAGTTTCCACCAGCAGAGCTACCGCAGCCCACTAAAATTAAACCCATACACGTGACCAAAGAGACGAAGAACGCATGATTTCTTTCCCTCATTTTCCTGCGTATGTCCAGCTTAATAATTAAGGGGTTCAGCAAACTAGTAAGCAAATTCATTGTCGATATTTAACCATTTGTCTAATCACTAATTCCGATCAACTAACCTATGATGTCGAACACAGAATATAAGGTAACGCCCCCTATCATCTGAAAAATCGCCATACTCAGTCCTCGTTAATGAGCGAATACTGCTCAGTACATTACGAAGATCTTTACACCACAGAACACCTTTTGGTCAACCAAAAAAGGCTTTTTGGTTTTATTAAAAGAAATTTAGGATATGCTACAAAGTTCACTAAACATAAGGCTTGTAGCGCAGACATCAAATTCTAGAGATATTTAACATCAACTAACCAACAAAAACACTTACATATATTTTTCAAACACTTAATAGCAAAAACAGGCTTCTACATCAATATTTTTGGTAATAACTAAAAATATAACCAATCACATTATTGTTTTACCAAAATGGTTGACAATACGATTTTGTATTGCTTGAATAAGGCTAAATCGACATATAAAAAAACTATAATTAATCGGATAAAACAATGGCTACTACTAACAAGTTAAACAAAGTCAGCTGGGCAATACGCCACGGGGACAGCGACCGAAAACAGCCGTATAAGCAACTGTTGTGCGCATCTACATTACTTACCTTGATGGCTTTCCCTGCGACCGCAGAGCAAGAAGCAGAACAAAAAGTTGACGCTGACGAAGTAGAAGTAATCGAAGTTCGCGGTGCCTTACAAAGAACCATGACACGTTCTTTGGCAGAAAAGAAAAACAACACTGCGATTGTAGATGCTGTTGCCGCCGCAGATTTTGGTGAATTGCCAGGTCTATCGTTATCCGATGTTATAGAGAACATTTCAGGTGCTTCTGGTCACCGTCTAAAAGGCAGCCAGAACGAAATTTCTATCCGTGGTTTGGGCTCTTACTGGGGCTACTCAACGTTTAATGGTCGAACAATTACCAATGCCGGTCCTGGCCGAGCAGTTAACTTCAAAAAATTCCCATCAGAATTAGTCGATAAAGTCGTCATCTACAAATCACAACAAGCTGACTTAGTAGAAGGTGGTACGTCAGGTACCATAGATGTGAATTCTTTACGCGCAGTAGACTACGGTGAAGAGCAAACCACTTTCCAAGTATCAGGTATTTATAACGAATACTACAACGATATGGAAGGTGGTGACATCTCTCCGTGGGGTGGAAAAATAGTCGCATCTACCGTTCAACAATGGGAAACCGACTACGGTGACATGGGTTTCACTCTTGGTCTTAACCACACAGATTCAGCGAACCCTGAAGAAAACTATGGCGGTAGCTCGCAAATGGCGGTGTGTGCCCTGCGCGCAGCTGATGGCACACCATTAGTTGGCGGTAGCAACTGTGCAACAGGCCAACAAGGCGTTAGTGCAGGCCGTGTAGGCCGAGCACCTGAACTCGGTGTTGATACTAACTTGGAAGATTTCGACCAAAGCAGTATTTTCTATGTACCGAATGACGCTTACTGGCGTACAGGTGAAGATGAAGATATCCGTACCGGTGCTGTATTTACCTTCCAGTGGGTACCTAACGACAAGCTAAATATCAATGCCGACATCGAGTACTCTGATTTAGAGTACACAGAAAAGCGTATGGAGCTAGCCCTTGATACGCGTCGTGATGATTTAGCTGACCATATTATTTCCGACGATCACACCTTACTTTATGCAACGGGCGAAGCGCGCCCAACATTGCAAGGTGAATTCCGAAACCAAGAAGATGAATATCGCGGTGGTGGTTTAGAAATAGAATACCAAGCCACTGACCGCTTGGCGCTAGCACTAGACTTATCTTATTCGAAATCTTACCGCTACCGTTTACGTCATCGCACAAAATTCCGTTCAACAGAACGATATAACTACGCTTTAGATTTCCGTGGCCGCAATGTACCGACATTAACATGGTTAGACAGTAATCGTTTAGGCCCTGGCGATTCTGGTTTTGCGTCGTGGGAAGCCTTCGATGCGAGCTATATGGGTAACTTTGTTCACGATGATCATGCATATGTTGAATACCGACGTACTCACGAAGAGCGTGAAGATGATATTTGGGCAGTCGACTTTAGCGGTGAATATGAACTAGACAACGACTACTTCTCAAGCATCAAAGCAGGTGTTCGCTACTCTGTTGAGAACTTGGTTGATTACGTCAATAACGACGTGTCACTCGTCATTGCTACGGGTGAACAGCGCAACGGCGCAAGTGACAATGAAGATAACAACTGGGACGAACTCAACCCAGAAGCAAACTCAGCGTTAATCAACGGCATTATCAACAACTGTGTTAACGATCACGAAAACGATATTCAGTTTGTTGAAGAACCTGGTGAAGGTGGTGATGCCACTCAATACGCTACTTACGACCACAAGTGTTTTATTGGTCAAGTGTTAGGTCAGTTACCTGGCGCAACGAGCACCGATTTTTACGATATTGGTGAGCGTGAAGATGGCCGTGACGGTGGTGACCGTGATGTAGAGGAAACAATCACCGCAGCTTACATCATGGGTAACATTGATACGGAAATAGCAGACATTCCGGTGTTCGGTAACGTTGGTGTTCGCGTTGTAAAAACAGAGACGCATTCTGATGGCTGGGGTGACAAAGTTTACATCACCTCTCGCGAGACAGATGAAGGCGACATTGTTTGGGATTCAGTGATTAACCCAACGGGTGAAATTGAGCGTGTAACGCTTGATTCAGATTACACCGAAGTGCTGCCAAGTTTGAATTTAACGTTTGTTGTACGAGATGACCTTTACATCCGTACTGCCGCATACCGCTCTATGTCTCGTTTCCAAATGAATGCAATGTCTGCAGGTGTAAGCTATGAAACCTGTGAAGATGAAGACGACACGGTATGTGATCCAAATACCAATACCGACTACTCAGAAGTTATCCGCGGTGGTGAAGCAAATGGTAACCACTTAGACCCATACACGGCAGATAACTACGATTTATCATTTGAGTACTACCCTTCTGAAGATGCTGCAGTCAGTCTAGCGCTTTACTACAAGTCATTCACGGGTGGTTATGAAACACTTACGGAACAGCGTGATATTACGGTAAACCTAGACGGTGTGGACAGCACATACCCTGATGTCAGCCATATCGTAAAACAAACCTCAAGTGATGAGTCCACCATAAAAGGTTTTGAAATTACGGCACAAAAACATTTTGTCGAACTGCCAGAACCATTCAATGGCTTAGGTACCAAAATCGCCTGGAACCATGCTGATTCAGACTTTGTAACTGACGAACCAGCAAGCCCAGGTATCGTGCCAGATGCTAACTTATTCGGTTTCTCTGAAGATGTAGCTTCAGCATCTATTTACTGGGAAGGCGAAAAGACAACCGTGCGCTTGTTATGGAAGTACCGTTCAGAGTACTTACAACCTAACAGCCTGCCATTCCCAGATCGCTCACACCGCTATGTGCAGGATGCGACTTACTTAGACATGTCAGCGAAATACAAACTGAACTCTAACGTCAGCTTCTTCCTGAAAGGTTTGAACTTAACCGATGAGCCACAAGTGATGACACGCGGTAATGACACCACTATCGCAGACTACTCGCGTTCGGGCACTAAATGGGAGTTTGGCGTAAAAGCGAAATTCTAATGAATATCTAAGGTTACTTTTTAACGGTAACCCAACAATTTAGGTAAGTAGTGCTCGCTGCTACTTACCGCAAATAAAATAGGCGGAGTGCTGTAAGGCCAATGAGCATGACATTCCAACAATTAACTTGAAGTTTAGTGCAACAAAACAAGAGCAAAATTCGCTAAAACGCTCTGCTGCACTGATGAACTTAATTAGGAGTATATGATGTCAAAACCAACGATTGGATTTATCGGTCTTGGCCTGATGGGCGGCAATATGGTCGAGAACCTTCAAAAGCGCGGCTATCAGTTAACCGTAATGGACTTAAACCCTGACGCAGTCGCGACATGTGTTGCACGTGGCGCAACAGCAGCAAGTTCAGCTAAAGAATTGGCAGAAGCAAGTGACATTGTCATGTTGTGTTTAACGACTTCAGCGGTTGTTGAAAAGCTTATTTATGCTGACGATGGCATCTTAGCTGGAATGAAAGAAGGCTCTGTATTAGTTGATTTTGGTACATCAATTCCTGCGTCAACGCGCAAGATTGGCGCTGATTTAGCGGCTAAAGGTGTGGGTATGGTTGATGCTCCGCTTGGTCGCACACCAGCTCATGCAAAAGATGGCCTATTAAACATTATGGCAGCGGGCGATATTGATACGTTCAATAAAGTTAAACCTGTACTTGAAGATCAAGGTGAAAACGTATTCCACCTTGGTGCTTTGGGCGCTGGCCACACAACAAAACTTATCAACAACTTTATGGGCATGACAACGGTAGCCACTATGTCGCAAGCCTTCGCTGTTGCGAAACTTTCAGGTGTTGATGGCCAACAGTTGTTCGACATTATGTCAGCGGGCCCTTCTAATTCTCCATTTATGCAGTTCTGTAAATTTTATGCGGTAGACGGTGAAGAGAAACTCGGTTTTTCTGTCGCGAACGCAAACAAAGATTTGGGCTACTTCCTAGAGATGGTCAAAGACTTGGGTACTGAATCACTTATTGCAGAGGGTACTTCAGCAAACTTGCAAGCAGCTGTTGATGCGGGTCTTGCACAAAATGACGTACCTGTAATCTTTGATTACTTTACAAAATTAGCGAAAGCATAACGCTCTGTCCAACAGACGATTGAGTTAGTGTGAGTTGTAAAAGTGTAGTGGGTTTAATCTCCCTCAAAGTTTTCCCACTACAACCCTAAGGCTTTCTATTACATGGAGTTGGGAAAGCCTTAATTTTCACACTTTATCTCGTTAAATCAACATTAGTTAATAGGTTGTCGGTATATACATGATCTTCAGTAAACACGTAAAAACATTAATATCGTTGGTTATGGCAAACCTAGTTTGCTTACCAATTTTTGCTGCAGAGTACCTTGTTGATTCACCGAGTACCTACAAAAGAACAGTAAAAAAACTGGCACCTGGTGACACGATTAAACTTGCCAATGGTACCTATCAAGACTTTGAGATTTTATTTGTCGGTAACGGCACGGAAACACAACCTATTACCCTAACGGCAGAGACGAAAGGAAAGGTAGTTTTATCTGGTCAATCAAATCTGCGTTTAGCGGGCGAGCATTTGGTAGTTTCAGGCTTAGTATTTAAAAACGGCTACACACCAAGTAGTGAAGTAATAGCGTTTCGCCGCAACAAAACAGACTTTGCTTACCATTCACGCGTTACTGAAACCGTTATTGAAGATTACTCAAACCCAGACAAGCGCGAGGGCGATTACTGGGTAGCGCTGTATGGTAAACACAACCGTTTTGACCATAACTACTTAGCAGGAAAACGCAATAAAGGTGTCACGCTTGCCGTACGTTTGAACAGTGAAGACAGCCAAGAAAATCATCATCGCATCGACCATAATTATTTTGGCCCTCGCCCAATTTTCGGCTCAAATGGCGGGGAAACTTTACGCATTGGCACTAGCCATCACTCACTGAGTAACTCATTTACTGTCGTTGAGAACAATTACTTTGATCAATGTAATGGTGAAGTTGAAATTGTTTCAGTGAAATCTGGTAAGAATGAGCTACGCAACAACGTGTTCTTTGAATCACGAGGCACACTGACTTTACGTCACGGTAACGGCAATATAATCGAGAATAACATTTTCTTTGGTAATGGCGTTGACCACACCGGCGGTATTCGCGTTATTAACAAGGACCAAGTGGTTCGCAATAATTACCTAGAAGGTTTAACGGGCTACCGCTTTGGTAGTGGTCTAACGGTCATGAATGGTGTACCTAACTCACCTATTAACCGCTACCACCAAGTAGAAAATGCGCAAATCAGCAATAATACGTTGATTAATGTTGCTCATGTCCAACTAGCCGCTGGCAGTGATGCTGAACGAAGCGCAGTACCGATTAATTCAGTTGTTGAAAACAACCTTATTTTCAATGAAAACCAAACACAACCTTTTACGCTATTTGACGATGTTTCCGGTGTTCGTTTTACCAACAACGTCGCCAACACTCAGCCTTTAAAGCAACTCGAAACCGGTATTTCACAACAGAAACTGACCTTTAAACGCGCAGCAAACGGTCTGCTTTACCCGACAGATATTCAGGGTAAGGACGCAAACAACATTGGCGTAAGTAAAGATTTAACACCAATTACCAAAGTACAAACCGGCCCAAGTTGGTATCCAAAAACTGCAGGTGAAACCGCATTTGCTTCAGGTAAAATCATCACGGTAGCACCTGGCGAAGATGCGCTATTTAACGCCGTTAAAAATGCAAAAGATGGTGACGTGCTGGTTCTTGCTAATGGTGACTACAACGCTCGAAAAGTTGTTTATATCGATAAAACACTGTCAATTAAAGCGGCACAAAAACAACAAGCAAAGCTGACGTTCGAACGTGGTACTTTCTTTGAAATTCTAGATGGCGGTAACTTGAAGCTGGACGGTCTAGTGATTGACGGCCGTAACAGCCCAGATTACTCGGGCAACACGCTTGTACGCACAAAGAAATGGGGCATGACAGCCAATTACCGTATAGTCATCGAAAACTCAGCAATTAACAATCTGGACATTAACCACTCGTTCCATGTCTTTGAGTCTGGCAAAGGTGCGTTTGCCAATGAAATTGCGCTGAAAAACAATACCTTTACAAACATCTCTGGTGATGTACTTCGCCTTGATAAAGAAATAGAAGACTTAGGCGTTTACAACGCGGAATACGTGACCTTAGTCGGCAACGAATTCAGCGAAGTGAAAGGCGCACTGATTAAATTGTATCGTGGCGGAAGTGATGAAAGTACTTTTGGCCCGCACCTGTTGATGACGAACAACAAGGTTAACAACCTTGGTTTAGGGAAACGCAACAAATCGGGCGCGAGCTTATTTTTACACGGTGTACAGGTCACTGATGTAGAGAAAAACCAGTTAACCAATGCTGCGCCAATTATCGTTGAACATACTGTAGGTGAACCTATCACCCGCATTACGGATAACACCTTAAACAAATCGCCTTCGGTGGTTGAACTTCGTGTTGAGGCGTTAAAAGCTAAAGGCGAGCATACTGCCACACTTAGCAATAACGTTATCAACAACAAAAGCAACGCTACTAGTGCTAAGCCGACGCTTTAAGGTGTGATGATGTTTCCTGTACTCTCAATGTTTAAACCAACGTTCACATCGGTGATTACTTCAGCGCGCAAATCAATACCCAAACCTATGTTAGCAGCATTGTCGTTTACGATAGCGTTTGTATGTTTGCCGGTAGCACTTGGCTTTTCAAACACTGCGATAGCCAAAGAATATAAAACGACTAATAGCTCACCTAACCTATCACCTAACTTAGTGGTAAGTTATAAAGATTTACCTGAAATGCGAACGGCAGTAAAAACACCAGGACGCTTTGCCGATAAATATCACCAGCTAAAAGAAAATATTGATCAGCAGCTAACATTGGCGATTGATGTGCCAGTACCTGCTGATGGCGGCGGTGGATACACGCATGAGCGCCACAAAAAGAACTATCAGTTGATGTACAACGCGGGTGTGATTTACCAAATTAGCCAAGACAAAAAGTACGCAAATTTCGTGCGTAATATCTTGCTCGACTATGTTGCGCTATATCCAACCATTGGCCTTCACCCAAAGCGCAAAGTGAAATCACAAAATCCCGGCAAGTTCTTTTGGCAAAGCTTAAACGAGGCTGTTTGGTTGGTATACACCATACAGGCCTATGACCTTGTTAGGGACGCATTAACCGAACAAGACATTGCTTCAATTGAAGAAAAGCTCTTAAAGCCAGTCGCTATTTTCTTATCAGAAGGCCAGCCTTCCACATTCAACAAAGTACATAATCATGGCACATGGGCCACCGCAGGAGTCGGCATGGCGGGTTATGTAATGAATGAACCCGAGTGGGTAGAAAAAGCACTCCTAGATTTAGACAAATCTGGAAAAGGAGGCTTTCTTCGCCAGCTCGATGAACTATTCTCACCACAAGGTTACTACAACGAAGGCCCCTACTATCAGCGCTATGCGTTAATGCCATTCGTGACCTTCGCAAAAGCAATTGAAAACAATGAGCCTCAGCGCAACATTTTCAAATACCGAGATGGTATCGTGCTCAAAGCTATTACCACCACCATTGAACTCAGTTACAACGGCCTGTTCTTTCCTATTAATGACGCCATCAAGTCAAAAGGTATAGACACCATTGAATTGGTGAACGGCGTCACCGTGGCCTACGGCAGAACAGGCGATACGGGTCTACTAGACATAGCTGGCCAGCAACAGCAAATCATTTTGACGGGTGATGGGCTTAAAGTCGCGAGAGCTTTAGATGCTGGTTTAGCTACTCCATATCAATATCAATCTGTTGCATTTGGCGACGGCGCTAATGGCAACGAGGGTGCATTAGTCGTTATGCGTCAGCATGATAAAAATACGCCAAGCGAACTTGGTCAAACCTTACTTTTTAAACCAGCAGCTCAAGGTTTAGGACATGGTCATTTTGATAAACTGACGTGGCAATTTTACGACCAAGGTGCGGAAATAGTCTCTGATTACGGCGCTGCGCGCTTTCTCAACGTAGAGGCTAAATTTGGTGGTCGCTACTTACCTGAAAATAACTCGTACGCCAAACAAACGGTCGCACACAATACTGTCGTGGTTGACGAAACTAGCCACTTTAACGCCAAAGTAAAAGTAGGCAATGCCAACCACCCAGAGTTACTGTTTTATGAGAACAATAAACATGGTTCAGTGTCTTCAGCGACAATAAACACAGCCTATGACGGTGTTACGCTTACGCGCACAGTCGCGCTTGTTCAGCTACCCACTGACTCAAAAGCCGTAAATACCCCAATTGCGTTAGACATTTTTGCCGTATCAAGCAGCGAAACACATCAGTATGACTTACCACTGCACTACCAAGGTCAGCTCATTGAAAGCAACTTTGAGCGTGACGCGTTTACACAGCAATTAAGCGCGCTTGGCAATAACAATGGCTATCAACATCTATGGCTTACCGCCAACGCGACACCTGCAAAAGGTATTGCACAAATCACTTGGCTCAATGATAACGGACGATTTTACACGCAAACCAGTTCGGTAGACGGAGACACGGAAGTCCTTTTTACGCGCATTGGCGCTAACGATCCAGAATTTAACCTACGCAACGAATCTGCTTTTATTTACCGTAAAAAAGCGTCGAAGAATCATAAATTTGTTAGTGTTTTAGAACCGCATGGGCAATATAACCCGGCAAAAGAATTTACCTTGTCAGCTCAATCAAACGTGAAGTCGCTTAAGTATAAAGTGGTAGACACAATCGATATTGTCGAGCTGGTATTGAAGAACAATAGTCGTTACTTGTTGGCAATAAATAACGCTACCGACAAGAGCGGCACATTTACCTACGACAACAAAAATTATTCGTTTGATGGTCGTATGACGATCATACAAATTGAAAACCAGGATTAAAACGAGGATTCATCATGAGCGAAAGTGCGCACTTTACCTTTGGTAACGAAGCTGAAATAGAAGATCTTGGCGGCGGTTTAAAACGTCAAATGCTGGGCTACAACCATGAACTCATGGCGGTAAAAATCTGGTTCGATGAAGGTATTACCGCTTATACCCACTCGCATCGTCACTCTCAGGTGACTTATGTAGTAGAAGGTGAATTCCACTTCATGATTGCCGGCGTCACAAAAGTACTTAAAGCAGGTGACAGTTGCTACATTCCGCCACACGCTGAACACGGCGCGACATCACCAACAGGTGGTATTTTAATTGATACCTTCAGCCCTGCGCGTGAAGATTTTTTAGAGGAGTAACAGGCTCATGCAAGTAAAAGGTTTACGTTGGTGGGTCATCGCACTGATCGCACTCGCTACCATTATCAACTATATCGACCGTCAAGCGCTCAGCGTATTGTGGCCAGATATTGTCGAAGACTTATTCCCTGATGAATCAGCGCTTGAGCGCAAGCAAATCTATGCCAACATTTCGATTGTCTTCGTATTCGCCTATGCGTTTGGCCAAGCGATTTTCGGTAAGATTTTCGACTGGATAGGCACACGACTTGGTTTCGTGTTATCCATTGGTGTTTGGTCACTAGCGACGGTTGCTCATGCCTTTGCTCAAGGGGTTTTAAGCTTTAGCATTTTCCGCGCTATTTTGGGTGTTGCCGAAGCAGGTAACTGGCCTGGCGCAACCAAAGGTAATGCCGAGTGGTTCCCAACAAAAGAACGCGCGCTTGCGCAAGGTATTTTTAATTCTGGTGCAGCTATTGGCGGTATCGTTGCAATTCCGCTTATCGCTTTCTTAACGGTTTATTTCAGCTGGCAAATGGTATTTGTTGTTGTCGGTCTTGTCGGTCTTTTATGGCTAATTCCTTGGTTAGTCTTGGTTAAGGCGCCACCGGGTTCACACCCTTGGATCACTGAAGAAGAAAAGCAGTACATCTTAACAGGTCAAAAGCGCACTGATGATGAAGATCCTTCTAAAGAAGAAGAGGAATACAACCCATCAACTGGCGAGCTACTGTCACGTAAGCAAAGCTGGGGCGTTATCATTGCGTCTGCCGCAATCGACCCTATTTGGTGGCTGTTCGTTTTCTGGATTCCTATCTACCTAAACGAAGTATATGCAATGGATGTTAAATCTATTGGTATTTACGGTTGGGTACCGTATGTGGGTGCCATGTTTGGCGCGTGGTTTGGCGGCCTACTCGCACAAAACCGAATAAAAGCGGGTTGGGATACTAACAAAACACGGAAATTTGTTATCTCACTAGGCTGTCTAATTATGCTACCTGCCCTACTTTCAATGGCAAACCCAGGTGGCCCTACAACAGCAGTATTGATCATGGCCGTTATCCTATTTGGTTTCCAAACGGCTATCGGTAACGTGCAAACACTACCAAGTGATTTACTCGGCAAAAAAGCCGTAGGAACTCTTGCAGGCTTTGCTGGTATGGCGGCAAAACTAGGTGCTGTTGGCCTAACCTCTCTGGTACCTTGGCTAACCGCTGATGGTAACTATACGCCAGCGTTTGTTATCGGCGCATCACTTGCGATTATTGCTATGGCAGCAGTTTGGTTGTTGATTCCAAAAGTTGAGCCACTCAAGTCGGTGCACACTGCCAGCTCAAGCAATAACACTCCAAAGGCAGCAGAGTAGATAACAAGGTAACGTAATGAAAAACATCTATTTACTCGGTGAATGTATGGTTGAATTGATGACAGCACCCGCTCAAACCGAGCAGGCGCCGTCATCAGCGCCAAAAGACTTAAAGCAGTCATTTGCTGGTGATGTATTTAATACCGCTGTTTACCTTAAACGTCTATTCAAAGACACCCAAGTGAACATGGTCACAGCGGTGGGTAACGACCAATTCAGTGACGACATGGTCTCATTTTTTGAAGCAGAGCATTTAGGCACTGATTTCGTTTTCCGCTCTGAAGACAAAATTCCCGGCTTATATGCTATTCAACTTGATGAACATGGTGAGCGAAGCTTTACTTATTGGCGCAATAATTCTGCCGCGCGCACCATTATGAGTTTCATCAACGATGACACTATCTCAACGTTGAGTGAAGGCGATATTTTCTTCTTTAGCGGAATTTCACTTGGTGTTGTGCTGCCAGAAGATCGTGAAAAATTCTGGTGCTTTATCAGTAAGCTGAAAGTGGCTGGGGTAAAAATAGCGTTCGATTTAAACTATCGCCACCAACTGTGGGCAAGCAAACAAGAAGCGCGCGAGCAGTTTTCAATCGCCTTCAAAGCAGCCGATATTTTACTGCCTGGCGTTGACGACTTTGCCGCTATTTTTGAACTCGATACAGTTGAAGCCATTATTGATTACTTTAACCAATATGAATATCAAGAGCTGATCATTAAAAACGGTGAGCAAAACGTTTACTGCTTGTCACAAACGGCATCAGATAAAAAACAAGACATCGTTGATGTCACGCCTGTTGAACACGTGGTTGACACAACATCTGCTGGAGACTCTTTCAACGGCGGTTACTTAGGCGCGCGTATGGCGGGTCATTCCATTTCTCAATCTGTTGAGTTAGCAAACCAAGTCGCTGGCTTTGTGATTCAACATAAAGGTGCGATTGTAGATAAGTCCGCATTCTCATCTCGTTTTAACTGATAACCAGTGGTAGGGATAGCAGTTATAGCTATACCTGCCTTAGGTTGAATACTTTTTAGGATTAACACCATGACTTCCTTTTCATCTTTGATGGGAAACCAAACTTTATTACCTATTATTCAAGCCGACAAACCAGAAGAAGGCGTAGCTATAGCAAAAGCGATGGCCGAAGCTGGCCTGAACCTCGTTGAAGTTGTACTGCGTACTGAAGCTTCTCTAGAAGCATTAAGTGCAATCAAAGCCGCTTTACCAGATCTTATTGTTGGTGCAGGTACAGTGACCAATGAAAAGTTATTAAAGCAAGCTATTGATGCAGGTGCAGATTTCATCATTACTCCAGCAGTGTCAGAAGGCCTACTTGCTAAGCTTGCTGATTGCGGTTTACCGGTGTTACCTGGCGTATCAAATACAGGAGAAATTCTGATGGCGCGCGAGTTTGGCTATCAAGAATTGAAACTCTTTCCTGCAGCTTTATCTGGCGGTGCAAAGTTTTTGTCATCAATTTCGTCTATATTTCAAGATATAAGCTTTTGTCCAACGGGTGGTGTTACAGCCGACAATAAAGTGGATTACTTATCCTTGAATAACGTGTTTGCTGTTGGTGGCACTTGGGTGGCGAAGAAGGAATGGGTAGCAGCCGAAAATTGGCAAGCTATCACAGACGCTTGCATTGCTGGCAATGCATAGCGCTGTGCAAAGATAAAGACATTGTAAATCAATAGGAAACCACTATGAGTTTTGCTCCAGGTGTTGTCACGGGTTCTGACGTTCAAGCTGTTTTTGCAAAAGCAAAAGCAGAACAATATGCCTTACCAGCGGTTAATGTTGTTGGTACTTCTTCAATTAACGCGTGTTTAGAAGCAGCGGCCAATGCTAAATCACCAGTAATTATTCAATTGTCACACGGTGGCGCTAGTTTTTTTGTCGGCAAAGGGTTAAAACTTGATGGACATCAAGCCCCTGTTCAGGGTGCGATTGCTGCCGCAAAGTATGTGCAACAAATGGCAGAGTTTTACGGGGTTACCGTACTGCTTCACACAGACCATGCGGCGCGTAACCTTTTGCCATGGATAGATGGCCTACTCGACGCTTCTGAAGAACATTTCAAAGCGACAGGAAAGCCGCTATTTAGTTCGCATATGATAGACCTATCTGCTGAACCGCTTGAGGAAAACATTGCTACCTGCGCAGAGTACCTAAAACGCATGAAGCCTCTTGGTATGACGCTAGAGATAGAGCTAGGTTGTACGGGCGGTGAAGAAGATGGTGTTGATAATAGCCACTTAGATAACTCTGCCTTGTACACGCAGCCAGAAGACGTCTCATATGCTTACGAAACTTTAAACGCTATTAGCCCTCAGTTCACGGTTGCCGCATCATTTGGTAATGTTCACGGCGTATACAAGCCAGGCAACGTGGTACTTACCCCCATGATTTTAAAGAACTCGCAAGCTTATGTTGCTGACAAGTTTGACTTGGATGCGCAGCCTCTGGATTTTGTTTTTCATGGCGGTTCGGGTTCAGAACTCAGTGATATTCGCGAAGCTATTAGTTATGGCGTAATCAAAATGAACATTGATACCGACACTCAATGGGCAACGTTTGACGGCGTTAAGAACTACTATGAAGACAAACGCGACTACTTACAGGGGCAAATTGGTAACCCAGACGGCCCAGAAAAGCCTAACAAGAAGTTTTATGACCCGCGTGTATGGTTAAGAAAAGGTGAAGAAAGCATGGTTACTCGCCTTGAGCAGTGTTTCTCAGACCTAAACTGCGTGAATCGCAATTAACACTTTTCTGATCAACAATAAAAGAAAAAGGCAGCAAAGATAACTTTGCTGCCTTTTTTGTATAACCTTTTCTGGTGTTTATCGCTAGGCATGTGCTAACGAATCATCTACCCCAGACTAGCTTTGCTTTTCGAACTGTAAATCCCAAACGCCATGACCTAAACGTTGGCCGCGATTTTCAAACTTAGTCAGTGGTCTTGAATCTGGACGCGGGACATAATCATTTGTGTCTGACAAATTCTTAAAACCAGGCGCTGTTTGCATATCTTCAAGCATACATTCAGCATAGTTTTCCCAGTCAGTCGCCATGTGGAATACACCACCTACTTTTAGCTTTTGACGAATTGACTCAATAAACTCCGGTTTAACAATACGACGTTTGTGATGCTTTTTCTTATGCCACGGATCTGGGAAGAAAAGTTGCACCGTCGTTAAACTGCCATCTGGAATACAATCCGCTAAAATTTCAATCGCATCGTGCTCATACACACGTAAATTACTGACTTCTTCAGTAACCGCTGTTGCGATGCATGCACCTACGCCTGGACGGTGCACCTCTACGCCAATGTAGTTAAGCTCAGGAGCATTTTTTGCCATTTCGACTAATGACTTACCCATGCCAAAACCAATCTCTAACACCATAGGATTGTTATTACCGAACACTTTCTCCACGTCAACAATGCCGTCTTCGTGGTTTAAGCCCATATCTTTCCAATGATTTTCAAGCGCATGTGCTTGCCCTTTAGTCAGGCGGCCTTCACGTTTTACAAAGCTACGTACTGTGCGAATGTACTTGCCTTCTTCCTTGGCTTGTTCAATGGTTTTATGCGTTCTTTCGGTCATAATCTCATGGTCTCAATTTTGCGGCCGCGTATTATCGTATTTTAGCGGTTTAAACTCAAGCCACCTAACCTAGCGTGTTAGATAAACAAACGCGCTTACAATTCAATTTGGTAGGTCAACAATGCCTTACTGCGCATATTAGCCAGTTTAGCGTTCGGCTCTACCGCAATAAGTTTAGCGCCTGCTTTTTCTGCCACACGTTGACTCGCCTTATTTTCAGCAAATACGTCTAGCTTGATATGCGCTACTTGTTTACTTTTAAGTTCAGTAATCAAGGCTTGAATAGCACTGCTTACAATGCCCTTACCCTGTTCTTGGGGAGATACCCAGTAGCCAAGTTCAGCGCAATTTGATGTTTCGTTAATAGTTTTGACACCAAATACGCCTGCCGTTCTGTTTTGGATGACTATTTTATACCAGTGGGGATTAGGTAATTCAGACGTTAACCGCTGTTCGATATAACGTCGAGTTGTGGCGAGGTTATTAACACTATCAACCCAATAGAGATATTTAGCTAGCTCAGCGCGATGTCGTTGCACCAGTTGCCATATATCGCCAGCGTCATCTAGCTGCAAAAGCTGCAATGAAAGCGATGGCGATATATCGATATGCGACCGAAGTTCGATAACTACGCCCACCAAACATCATAAAGTTCACTAACTGCTACTGCTGTAGCACCGTTTGCGTTTAACCACTGTTCAACGGCTTTACGGTGTTCGTCTGTGCACTTACCGAGCTTTTGTGTACAAATCAAACCGTGCCACAACGTGTCACCTTCACCACCGTAACCTAAAGCATTTGGTTCAATAACTTCATCAAAAAAACGAGTAACAAAGTTGTCAACGTCTTCATCCGTTGATTCTTTTGGTAGTTGCCAAGCAACATCAAAGCCGAGCTCTTGGAATTCTTCTACACGTAACTTTTTGCGAATACGGCGTGAACGATTTTTTGCATTTATTTTCATGGTATTTTCCAATATGGATATCCAATAATTTAGCGAGAGGATAGAGGCTTATCCATGATTTGCCAAGAAAATATGATCTACAAATCACGAGTTATTGTATTTTGTCACTTACCTCACTCTTAAGATTTAGCTACACTGTCGCCGCTATGACAAATCAAGTAACCATTAGCCCTTCATCGGCACGCCACTTCAGCGATAATATTTTAGCCTGGTACCACGAGTTTGGTCGCAAACACCTTCCTTGGCAACAGAACAAAACACCGTATCGTGTTTGGATATCTGAAATCATGTTGCAACAAACGCAAGTGGCCACTGTAATTCCTTATTACCAGCGTTTTATGGAGCGCTTCCCAACAGTTCAAGCACTAGCGGATGCGCCTGAAGACGATGTACTGCACCATTGGACTGGCCTTGGATACTATGCTCGTGCGCGAAACTTGCACAAAGCCGCCAAAGCATTAGCGGATACACACAATGGAGATTTTCCAGACGATATTGACGCAGTTATTGAATTACCGGGTATAGGTCGTTCAACTGCTGGTGCCATTCTTAGCCTATCAAGAGAGCGGCACCACCCTATTCTGGATGGCAACGTTAAGCGTGTACTTGCACGTTTTTACATGGTGGAAGGTCACAATGGCCAATCTAAATATGAAAAAGCCTTGTGGCCAATTACCGAAGCCTTAACCCCAAAAAAAGGTGTGGCGCAATTCAACCAAGCAATGATGGATATCGGCGCAACTATTTGTACACGCTCAAAACCCAAGTGTGAGCTTTGTCCTGTTGAAGAAAATTGCATGGCTAGATTGGCTGACGAACAAGCCAACTACCCACAAAAAAAGCCGAAAAAGAAAATCCCCGAAAAGGCCACTTACTTTGTTATTGCAAAGCAGGACAATAAAGTGCTGCTAGAAAAACGCCCAAGTTCAGGCATTTGGGGGGGATTATGGAGTTTCTTTGAAATTACAGATAAAGCGGAAGTTGACGCGTTGCTCGCTAAACACCAGCTTTCAAAAAACGTTTTAACCGAAGGCGAAACGTTTAGGCATACCTTCAGCCACTTTCATTTAGACATTACGCCTCTAATTGTAGAGTGCAAGCCATCGGGCAAACATATAGTAGCAGAGCAATCAGATGTGCAATGGTTAACCATAGATAGCCCAAGTGAATTAGGTTTCGCCGCACCAACCGTAAAGTTATTAAAGCAGTTGTATCAGGGCTAACTAACAACTTCCGTTAAAGGGGCACTTGCGCCCCTATTGCTGCACTTGCACTCCGCTCGTTTACCTTTTTTCCCATGTTATCGCGCATGCTTTCGCAAAGTATTAAATAAAGGTGTAGAATAGCGCCACTTTAATTTTCACCTTTATAGGCAGTAAACATGAGCCGTACAGTATTTTGTCAAAACTTACAAAAAGACGCTGATGGATTAGATTTTCAACTCTATCCTGGTGAGATCGGTAAGCGCATTTTTGACAACATCAGCAAAGAAGCTTGGGGAAATTGGCAGAAAAAACAAACCATGCTCATTAATGAGAAGAAGATGAACATGATGAATCCTGACGACCGTGCGTTTCTTGAAAAAGCGATGGTGGAATACTTATTTGAAGGTAAAGAGCCAGAAATTGAAGGCTACGTACCTGAGAAAAAATAATGGAATCATGGTTTAGCATTGACTGGCGGGTATTTATAACAATATTTGTCTCAGTATTTATTGCCGAACTCGGCGATAAAACGCAACTTGCCACTATGCTTTTCGCGGCAGACAAAGAAACCAGTAAATGGATGGTGTTTGCTGCGGCCTCTGCTGCTTTGGTGGTAGCGTCAGCTATTGGCGTGCTAGCAGGCTCTGTTTTATCAGCTTACATTAGCGAAAAAGTATTAGCCTATATCGCCGGTGTTGGTTTTATTTTGATTGGTATTTTCACCTTAATCAAAGCGTAACAAGGCCTTAGTCTCAGAATATGCCAAATACCGCCTATAACAGCGCGTAAAAAAGCATCAAACGGTCAAGATTTTGAAAAAAGTAGTTGACCTATTTTCTGAAAAGAAGTTTAATAGCGCCCGTCCTGAAGGCACGACCCTTTTTGACAGTTTGCCCAAGTCGCTCAGTTGGTAGAGCATTTGGAATTGCATTGAAAATCTCTAAGAGTTTTTCACCTTGTACCAATTTTGCCCAGATAGCTCAGTCGGTAGAGCAGGGGATTGAAAATCCCCGTGTCGGTGGTTCGATTCCGCCTCTGGGCACCATATTTTGAAGTAACGATTATATCGATACTTCGGTGCCAAGATAAACAATGTTTATCGCACACAGTTTCGTGTGCCGACTTAGCTCAGTTGGTAGAGCAACTGACTTGTAATCAGTAGGTCGCCAGTTCGACTCCGGCAGTCGGCACCATTCTTTTAGGCTTAAGTATTACTTAAGCTGTTCTGTTAAATCAGAACGCCCAGATAGCTCAACTGGTAGAGCCATTTGGAATTGTATTGAAAATCCCGAATGGATTTTTACTATGCCAGTTTTGCCCAGATAGCTCAGTCGGTAGAGCAGGGGATTGAAAATCCCCGTGTCGGTGGTTCGATTCCGCCTCTGGGCACCATCATTTTGAATTGGTGAATGTTTCATTAATTCGGTGCCAAGGTAAACATTTGTTTATCGCACACAGTTTTGTGTGCCGACTTAGCTCAGTTGGTAGAGCAACTGACTTGTAATCAGTAGGTCGCCAGTTCGACTCCGGCAGTCGGCACCATTTATAAGAAACCTCGCACTAGCGAGGTTTTTTTTCGTCTGAATTTCAACCTTTATATATTTGGATTAAAGAACTGGAATACTGATTTGGTAATCAGTAGCTAAGCCGTCTTGGCAGTTCGACTCCGGTAGTCGGCACCATTCATAAGAAACCTCGCAATAGCGAGTTTTTTTTTCGTCTGGATTTCAACCATTATATGTTTCGATTAAAGAACTGGAGTACTGATTTGGCAATCAGTAGCTAAGCCGTCTTGGCGGTTCGACTCTGGCAGCTAGCACTATTTACCAGATAAGCCTTAACTTCGGTTGAGGCTTTTTTGTTTTGTAAACTAAATAAATCGCCTTACTAATTAGCGTCAGCAGCAATAACACTTTAATAATGCGGCTCAGGCAGCCGAAGCCCCTTTGTCTAAACAGATCAAAAAAGCCAGCTTAAGCTGACTTTTTACTTCTCAAATTTGTCTGTAAAACCTGTAGTGAGCACTACCCTGCTCTTCTCGTCACTAGCAAACCTCCAACACTTAGTAGCATTAGTGCCAGTACGCTTGGCTCTGGAATAGACGCTGTCTGCGATATATCCATAACAGGAGAGAAGTTGTTAAATGCTAGCCCTATTCCCTGGGTTTTAGTGCCAGTGAATGTAATTTCTATTTTAGTAATATTACTCAGCCCGCTAAAGCCAAAAGTCCAAGGCTTTCCATCCAATGTTTTGTCATTGCCCAGAGGCGACATGACCGATGCCAGCAACGCACTACCGTTGAAAGCCTTAACCTGAAACTGCTCCGTTTTTTTGCCACCATCAATATCCCATATTTCTCCCGAGGCTGCTGTAACTGGGTTATTAGCATCATAAAGAATGGTAAAGATACCAAATGCCTGGTACGGGTTGCTTTGACGCAAAAAGAAACGTCCCATCTGGCTTTCAAAACCAGGCATGGCAAAATCTGCTGGGCCGCCTTTGGTTTTATAACCGGTATCACCACCTGTATCGTTATTCCCTACCTCTTCGAATACCGCGGTGGTGTCTAAAACACCATCGTAGTCGCTGTCAAAGCCAAAACGCACAGCGACGCCATCAACATTGAACGTATCATTTAACGCGATTTCTGCGTTATCGGTAGGCACTAAGCCATTATGGGTCAGTTCGAAATCAATAAGCCCTGCATTTGCACTCAATGCACAGGAAAAAGCAATTGCACTAAAAGTGTTAGAAACCAAGTTTTTCATTATCATCCCCTCTCAACCCACCATGGTTGTCACGTACTAGGGGAATTGCAGAATTTAAGCCAAATAAAAAAGCCCTATATTTCAGTAATCTATATAGGGCAATGTTTCTTTGGCTTGAATTTTACAAGTAGTGCATTGCAAAATGCGAGTCCTGCAAACGGATTGCTGAGCCAGCTCTCGATTTAAACCCTGTATTTCTGAATACAAAAGTTAACTTTTTATGCTAAGCAACCCATTCATCAGCTTATGCCAAATTTCGAAAAACGTTTACCTGATGCGATTAAAGAGGGGTTGAGCAAATAATATTTTTCTATGCTCAATAATTGTATGCATCGTTTACTAGGTATTTAGTAGTCGAAGCGAGTATGAAGAACCAGTTGTTATCGCTGCCCCCCCCTCAGTGAGATTGGGCAGCGCTTTATTTACTGGCCTATATTATTGGCCTACTAGAGCAAGAAGAATACCAGCTGCTACCGCAGAGCCTAGTACACCCGCTACATTAGGTCCCATAGCATGCATCAATAAGAAATTATGAGGATTCGCCTCAAGTCCAACTTTATTCGCTACACGAGCCGCCATAGGCACAGCTGACACACCCGCTGCACCAATCAGTGGGTTAATAGGCTCTTTGCTTACTTTATTCATCAGCTTAGCCATCAACACACCTGACGCTGTACCAATAGAGAATGCAACAGCACCTAACGCCAAAATACCCAGCGTTTCAACATTTAAGAAAGCGTCAGCACTCAACTTAGAACCAACGCCTAAGCCTAAAAAGATAGTCACAATGTTGATCAACTCGTTTTGTGCGGTAGAGCTCAGGCGATCCACTACGCCACACTCTCTCATCAAGTTACCTAAGCAGAACATACCCACTAACGGTGTAGCTGCAGGTAGGAAGAAAATAGCCATCAATAACACAGCAAGTGGGAAAACGACTTTTTCCACCTTAGTAACATGTCGAAGCTGCGCCATTTCAATTTTACGTTCTTCTTCGTTGGTAAATAACTTCATGATAGGCGGCTGGATAATTGGCACTAATGCCATGTAAGAGTATGCTGCTACCGCTATTGCCCCTAATAATTCTGGCGCTAATTTAGATGCTAAGAAAATAGCCGTTGGCCCATCCGCACCACCAATAATCGCGATAGCAGAGGCATCTTGTAGTGTGAATTCAAAACCTGGCACTGCATTCAGTGCAATAGCACCAAACAGCGTAGCAAAAATACCAAACTGTGCCGCCGCTCCTAAAAACAATGTCTTAGGATTTGCAATCAAGGCACCAAAGTCAGTCATTGCCCCAACGCCCATAAAGATAAGCAAAGGGAAAATACCAGTATCAATACCTACATAGTAAACGTAATGAAGTAAACCACCTATTTCTGAAAAGCCTGCAACAGGGATATTGGTGAGAATGGCACCAAACCCCATCGGTAATAGTAAAAGCGGCTCAAAGTTTTTTGCTATTGCTAGGAATAACAAGCCACAACCGACCAACATCATAATGATTTGACCCATCTCGAAGTTGGCTAGGCCTGTCGACATCCAAAGCGTATGTAACTGCTCCATTCCGAACCCCTATGACAAGCTTAACAATACGTCGCCTACGGCAACAGAGTCGCCCTCACGAACATTCAAGCTAGCAACTGTTCCACCCGTAACAGCGCGGACTTCAGTTTCCATTTTCATCGCTTCCATAATGATGACCACATCACCTTCAGCGACGTTTTGCCCCTCACTGACAAGCACTTTAAAAATATTACCTGCCAAAGGCGCATTTAGTGTTTCTTCACCTGATACAGATGCAGTTTGTTTAATAGCAGCGTCGGCTGCAGAAGGCGCTACCGAGGTCACTGAGCCACTAGGCCCTACGACTACCTCAAACACTTTACCATCCACGCTAACTGAGTATCCCTCGGTAGGGCCAGCTACTGGAGCCGCAGATGTAGCTTTGGGCGCAATGTCTTCTTTTGTTGGTACCGGCTCAAATGCTTCAGGGTTGTTTCTATTTTCCAGGAACTTAAGACCAATTTGAGGGAACAACGCGTAGGTTAATACATCATCAATAATATCATCCGCAAGGGTTAAGCCTTTTTCCTTTGCGATACCCTCAAGCTCGGCGGTGAGCTTGTCCACTTCTGGATCAAGCAAGTCTGCCGGACGACACGTAATAGCCTCAGCGCCATCAAGCACACGGGCTTGTAGCTCTGCGTTTACCTCTGCAGGTGTCGCGCCATACTCACCTTTTAAGACACCAGATGTTTCTTTGGTAATAGTTTTGTAGCGCTCGCCTGTTAGCACGTTTAATACTGATTGAGTACCGACGATTTGTGATGTTGGGGTAACTAGGGGAATATAACCGAGATCTTTTCGTACGCGAGGGATCTCTTCTAATACCGCGTCAAACTTATCGGAAGCCCCCTGCTCTTTCAGCTGGCTTTCCATGTTTGTTAGCATGCCGCCAGGTACTTGCGCGAGCAAAATACGCGCGTCTACACCTTTTAGGCTACCTTCAAATTTTGCGTATTTCTCACGAACATCTCTGAAGTAAGCAGCTACTTCGGCAAGCTTTTCCAGATCCAGTCCGGTATCTCTTTCTGTACCTTCAACCATAGACACAACAGTTTCTGTTGGCGAATGGCCATAGGTTTGACTCATCGACGAGATAGATGTGTCAATAACATCAATATCACTCTCAATAGCCTTCATATGCGTTGCAACACTCAAACCTGTTGTAGCATGACAATGAACAGCAATAGGTAAGGCTACAGTCTCTTTTAAGCGGGTAATAAGCTCTTCAGCAACATAAGGCTTAAGAAGACCAGCCATATCTTTAATCGCCAATGAATGTGCGCCCATATCCTCAAGCTTTTTGGCCATATCTAGCCAGCCTTGCATGGTATGAACAGGGCTTTCCGTAAAACTTAACGTACCTTGAGCATGAGCCCCCACTTTTACCGCCGCTTTTATTGCTGTGTCCATATTGCGGGTGTCGTTCATTGCATCAAAGATACGGAATACGTCAACGCCATTAACATGTGCACGCTCAACGAACTTTTCGACAAGATCGTCAGCGTAGTGGCGATATCCCAAAATGTTTTGACCACGAAATAGCATTTGCTGCTTGGTATTAGGCATTGCCTTTTTGAGTTCACGAATACGGTGCCATGGATCCTCACCTAAATAACGGATACAAGAATCAAATGTTGCTCCGCCCCAAGATTCGATCGACCAAAAGCCTATTTCATCGAGTTTCGGCGCGATAGGAAGCATATCTTCCAAGCGCAAACGCGTTGCTAATAAAGATTGATGTCCATCGCGTAAGACTACTTCTGTGATACCTAGTGGTTTTGTCATGACCATGCTCCTATTATTATTTATTATGCTTCTGGCGGTATTGAGTGACTGCCGCTGAAATTGCGGCGACTACAGAGGGTGAGACACCGTCCTTGTCTGTGACTTTATTAACTGTAGGACGAGTAACAGATTGTGCAACCGGATCAGGGAATTTATTGGCTAAGGGGGCAAGAACAGTGTTGATTATAACCACCAATATACCCAAAAAGGCAAATACGAATACCATTCCAGCCAGCATTAAGGTACCAGCTTCGACAAATGTTTGGCTAAGTGACTCCATTTGTTACTCTCTTTCTAATTATTAGTCATATTAGAATAATCACTCCAATATTAAAAAATCAATCAAGAATTAACCAATTTGCATAAAAAGCTTCTCGTCAAGAGCAAAAAAGTCAAAATTTATTAATAATTCAGTTTATTTTGATATTTATTCATACAAAGTCACATAAAAAGAACACTTTGTATATCGTATTCCTACTGATGGTTAATGACATAGTCCATACATCTAATAGTTTAAGGACATGAATCACCATTAAAGTTGTATATACAAAATGAATAGAACGGCGTATTTTGACTAAATAACTATCCAGTTTCGCTATTTTGCAAGGTAGAAAAGTAGTAGTTTTAAAAAACTATAGACTAAATTGGCTTTAACACATCAAAAAATATACTTAATAGCGCCTTACTAAGCACTTTAGCTACTCAAAGTTCCCATTGAGCTATGCGTACAACGCTTCAAAGTTATGGGTCGTCAAACTGATAGATGGTCTAGCGGGGGTTGAGAAATTAGTCTCTAAAGGCAAAAAAACCGGCAATTAAGTCGGTTTCTAGGAAAAGTGGCGGACGCGGCAGGAGTCGAACCTGCGACCGCAAAAGGGTTCCGTAACCAACTATTCTAGACAAGCTATCCAGCTAAACTTCACGAAAGCCCTAAATAAAAGGCACAAAAAAACCGGCAAAAAGCCGGTTTCAGAAAAAGTGGCGGACGCGGCAGGAGTCGAACCTGCGACCGCCTGGTTCGTAGCCAGGTACTCTATCCAGCTGAGCTACGCGTCCGCGGTCAGTCGTTTTTTTATATCCCGATGTAAGGATACTAGTTCTTATTTATCTAGCTTACTAGTCGCTACCCTGTAAAGATAAAAAAACCAGCCTTACGACTGGTTCTATATCAATGTGGCGGACGCGGCAGGAGTCGAACCTGCGACCGCCTGGTTCGTAGCCAGGTACTCTATCCAGCTGAGCTACGCGTCCGCGGTATACTAACTTCTTTATCCAGCCTTAATATTAGCTGCAAAAATACGAATTACCACTTTAAGAAAAGTGGCGGACGCGGCAGGAGTCGAACCTGCGACCGCCTGGTTCGTAGCCAGGTACTCTATCCAGCTGAGCTACGCGTCCGTCGCAAACCATTGAAGTCAATGGCGGTGAGAGAGGGATTCGAACCCTCGATACAGCTACAAACTGTATACTCCCTTAGCAGGGGAGCGCCTTCAGCCTCTCGGCCATCTCACCAGTGGGTGCGAATATTAATGGTTTAGAAAAATAAGTCAATTGGTTTTTTAACTTTTTCGACCGTTTGTCGAGATTTCAATCAACACGTGCAGATTTAAGACAGTTCAATCGATTAAATCACCGTAATTACGACACCTAACTATGTATTTATTAGACAGATATATTTCATCAGTAAATAAAAAAGGCTGCTTTAATAGCAGCCTTTTTCTTATCGTTAACAATGCTATTTCACCTTGCTAAAGTCGCCACCTTTTAAGATAGAGAAATTCTCTTGCTTAAGGTATTTTTTAACAACCTTATGAAGGTCCTTAGCGGTTAATTTCGCTAATTTCTCTTCATATTTTTTGCTGAATTGCATCGTTTTACCATGATATAGATTACTGTTCAGTTTACCCACTAGTTCATTATCTTGTGAACGACTGACACGTTTTCCTTGCAATAGACCTGATTTTGCAGATTCTACTTCTTCTTCGGTAAATCCATCTTTGATTAAGCGCGCAAGTTCCTCTTTAAAGCCAATTTCGACTTTGTTGAGGTTCTGCGGTGCACAAATAGCATATGCCCCCATTGAAGCACGAGCATCACTGCTGCTCATACGAACAAAAGAGCCCGCTCCGTAGCTTAAGCCGTCTTGCTGTCTTAAACGGGTTGCTAGTCGACTATTCAAAAAGCCACCACCAAAAATGTAGTTAGCAAGTTCCAGTGCTGGTGCATCTTTGCTATTAACACCAACAGGCAAGCTGGTTAACGCGACAAACACGGCATTTTCTTTGTCTGGCGTATTGAACTCCTGATCTTTCACTTTTAATTTGTGATAAGGGTGAGCGATACGCTGGTACGCTTCTCTCGACTTCCAGTTACCAAATAACGAATTTATCAGATCAACGACGGCTTTCTCATTAAAGTCACCTACAACACTGATTTGCATGCTATTCGCGCTATAGAACTGTTTATGAAACGCCTTTAAATCGTCTAACTTAACTGTCTTAAGCGCGGCCAACTCTTCTTCCATCGTTGATATATAACGAGGATGCGTTTTGCCGAATGGACTTTGACGACGACTGTACTCTCTAAAGACAATAGCCTGTGGATCTTGTAACTGTGTTTCAAGGTCAACCTTAGCAGCAGCAAGCACTTGCTCGAATTCTTTCTGATCAAAGCGTGGAGCCTGCAATACTTCAGCCATTAACTTCATTGCAGGAACTAAATTAGACTTAACCGTTTCTAACGACGCAGAAGCACCCTCTGCGCCACCACCAATCCGAGCATTGGTTTTAATTTTATCAAACTCATCCTTTAGTTGTTCTCGGTTCATAGTACGCGTACCACGCATCAGCATCGAACCCGTTAAATCACCAATCAACGCTTTATTTTGCAATGAGTCAAGTGTTCCCATCTGCGTTGCTAAACGAACCTGCACCGTTTCACCACGCGTTTTCTTTTTAAGCAGTGATACTTTTATGCCGTTGTCTAACGTGAAAGACTTAGTGCGCTTGTCGATATTGTCGTGGCTAGGATCAAAAGCTTCTCCTTGGGCAACCCCTTTACGACCTTTATAGCCTTCAACCAGCGCTTGAACACTTTCGACTTTAGGAATCTCGATACGTTGGGATTCACTTGTTGGAATAAAGCGACCTAACGTACGGTTATTCTGTTGTAGGTATTTTTCGGCAACAGCTTGCACTTCTTGTACCGTAACCTTCTCGATACCATCACGGTTTAAAAACATTAAACGCCAATCGCCCATTCCCAGCCACTCACTTAGTTCAAGTGCGATACTTTCAGAGGAATTAAATGCTAAGTCTATGTTTTTCATCAACGTACGCTTAGCACGTTCTACTTCTTCGTTGGTAAAAGGTTTACTCTCTATAGACTCTAGTACCGTTAGTAAGCCCATTTCAGCGGTTTTTATGTCTTTCTGTTTATCAACTTGTGCGAAATAAAGTGCAACACCAGGGTCCTGCCACTGAAAGTTAAAACCAAAGGTACGCGCGGCAACTTTATTTTCAACTAATGTCTTGTGTAAACGACCTGTCGCGTTAGCCCCTAAAATCTCTGTTGCTACATTTAGTGCTGCAAATTCAGGGTGCGAACCTGCAGGTACATGATATGCAGCTCCAACCAGCTGAGCGTCTCCTACACGGCGAACCGTTACTTCTCGCTCACCATCTTGAGCAGGTTCTTCAGTGTATAGAGGTTGAATGACTCGGTCTGGCTTAGGAATAACACCAAAGTACTTTTCAACCAACGCTAGCATGTCATCATTTTCAAACTTACCCGCCACAATAAGCGTTGCGTTATCCGGCTGATAATATTTTTTATAAAACGCTTGTAGACGTTCAATATTGACATTTTCGAGGTCTGAACGCGCGCCTATGGTTGATTTACCATAGTTATGCCATTCAAACGCTGATGCCAACATACGCTGGAGCGTGATACGGAATGGGCTATTTTCACCACGTTCAAACTCATTGCGAACTACCGTCATTTCACTGTCTAAATCTTTCTTCGCGATAAAGGAGTTGACCATACGATCAGCTTCCATATCTAGCGCCCAGTTAATGTTTTCCGGACTTGCAGTGAAAGTTTCAAAATAATTAGTTCTATCAGTCCATGTGGTGCCATTGGGACGAGCACCGTGCGCACTTAATTCGGCAGGAATATCTGGGTGTCTCGGCGTGCCTTTAAACACCAAATGCTCAAGCAAGTGAGCCATACCAGTCTCACCGTAATTTTCATGTTTAGAACCAACTCGATAAGTCACATTGACTGTAACGGTCTCTTTGGTTTGATCAGGGAATAATAGTACCTGCAAGCCATTATCAAGCTTGTATTCAGAAATCCCCTCAATCTCAGTTACCTTTTCAGCAGCCAAAGCAAATGATGAGAGTGTTGTAACAGAGAGAAGCAGCGAGCCAACGACAGCAAGGCGGCTGGCATTCAACAAGAACATCCCGTTCTCCTTATTTTTTACAAATTATTAACGTTAGTGCAGACAAGAACTTAAAGGAATGGAATAGATTTGTATAGATATTTTAGGCAGAAAAAAGGCCGGCATTGCCGACCTTTCTTTAGAATTGATTACCGTTTGCGTCCGAATCGCCTTTTTCGGCTTGTATACGCATGTAAATTTCTTCACGGTGAACCGAGACTTCTTTCGGTGCATTAACACCAATTCGAACCTGGTTACCTTTAACACCTAACACCGTGACTGTGACATCGTCACCAATCATTAACGTTTCACCAACGCGACGAGTTAAAATTAACATTCTACCGTTCCTTTAAGTATGAATTGAGATCCACTAAATATTTTAAAAGCTAGTTTTTGGTCATCGACCTAATTTAAGTTAGTCTATTTTTAACAAAAATTCATGAACTTAATTCATAAAAAGCCTAAAAATAACTACTTAGCTGACAAATCCAAACCAAATTCACTGTGTAACATACGTACAGCCTGAATCAGCTTTGACTCATCGATTACAACAGAAAGTGAAATTTCTGAGGTTGAAATTAATTTAATTTCAATGTGGTCTGACGCGAGCACCGACAGCGTGTCGCCGATTACATTTGCGTGAGATTTTATGCCCACTCCAACTACAGATATTGTAGCAACAGAGTCGAGGACGTGAATAGTACCAAACTTGTTACACTTTGTAATCCGCTCAAGCGCACTTTTTGTACAACTCAACGTGTTTCTCGGGATAGTAAAAGCCAATCGATTTAATTTCTCTTGGTTATCACATAACGTTGTTAGGTTGGTTGTAACACCCTCCTCTTCGAGCGTTTTAAACACCTGTGCGATCGTTTGATGGTCAATATCGTCTATTGTCACCAATGCTTCTTGCTGTTGATGGCAAACTGCGGTCACGGGTTTGTTACGCTGATGTTCAGCAAGTAGTGTCTGTTTTGTCATGACCTGTGTTCCTGTGCCTTTTACTAAACTACTCAATACTCTTATTGGCATTTCGTGCCTGAAGGCATACTCGACAGCTCTGTCTTGTAGCACTTTTGCACCAAGGCTAGCCATCACTAACATTTCGTCGAAACTGATGGCGGGGATCTTGGTCACATTATTAACCAGTCGAGGATCTGCCGTATATACACCATCAACATCAGTAAATATCTGACATTCACTAGCCCCCAGAGCTACGGCTAATGCAACCGCACTCGTGTCTGACCCCCCGCGACCTAAGGTAGTGATATTATTATCTCTATCCTGACCTTGAAAGCCTGCAACTACGATAACCTGTTCTTGTGCCAATGCTTGATGAAGTCGCTCGGTTTCTATGTGCTCAATTCTCGCATTGCCAAATCGATTATTGGTTTTTATACCAATTTGATGAGCTAGTAGTGAAATAGCAGAAATACCGCGCTGAATAAGTGCAATAGACAACAGCGAAATGCTGACTTGCTCGCCAGATGAGAGAAGCATATCGAGCTCTCTTGTCGCAGGTTCGCTGTCTAGCTGTTGTGCTAACCCTAATAGACGATTAGTTTCGCCAGACATTGCTGACAACACGACAACCACTTGATGGCCTTGTCGAACGGTAGCAATGATATTTTCAGCTACCGCCTCAATACGAGAAAGGGAACCCACAGAGGTTCCCCCATATTTTTGAACGATGACCGCCACTAGTGATTAACTAAGTTTTTCAGCTAACCAAGGTTGAACGGTTTCTAACGCTGTCCCAATGTTTTCTGGTTGGCTACCGCCAGCTTGGGCCATGTCAGGGCGCCCACCACCTTTACCGCCAACTTGTTGAGCGACCATATTTACTAGTTCGCCAGCTTTAACACGATCAGTTAAATCTTTAGTCACACCAGCAATCAGGCCTACTTTTCCACCATTAGCTGTTGCCAGCATAATGATGCCTGAACCCATTTTCACTTTAAGTTCGTCAACCATTCCACGAAGCGCTTTCGACTCAACACCATCTAAGTCCGCAATGAGTGCTTTTACGCCGTTAATTTCAACCGCTTGGCTTACCAAGTCACCACTTGCAGCAGCATTCAGTTGCTGCTTAAGCTGACTAATTTCTTTTTCTAATTGCTTAGTACGTGTGATCATTTGCTCTACTTTTGATGTAGAACTTGGGACATCAGACTTCACTAACGAAGCAATCATCGCCAATGTATCTGCTTGGCTGTCGATGAAGCTCAATGCAGCTTCTGCAGTCACCGCTTCTATACGGCGAATACCTGCGGCAATTCCTGATTCAGAGACAATCTTGAATAATCCAATATCACCTGTGCGCTCTACATGCACACCACCGCATAGTTCGATAGAGCAACCGTCAAATGAGACAACACGGACTTCGTCATCGTACTTTTCGCCAAACAAGGCCATCGCGCCTTTTTCTTTCGCTTGGTCGATATGCATTAAATCAGTTTCTTGAGAAATATTGCGGCGAATTTCTTCGTTTACTTTCTTTTCGATAGTACGCAGTTGCTCTGCTGTCACCGCTTCATAATGCGAGAAGTCAAAACGTAATTTATCTGGGTCCACCAATGAACCTTTTTGTGTCACGTGCTCACCTAATTCTGCACGCAACACCGCATGTAAAATATGTGTTGCCGTATGGTTTTTGATGATTTTTGCGCGACGTTCGCTATCAATTTCAGCACTCACACGACGGTTAACACCCATGGTTACTTTTGCCACACCATGGTGCGCAAAGGCATTACCAACTTTTACCGTATCAGTTACTTCGAATACGCCACCGTCTAAGTGCAAAATACCAGTATCGCCTACTTGACCACCTGACTCAGCATAAAATGGCGTGTTATCTAGAACAACCACACCTTTCTCACCCGGTTGTAATTCTGCCGTTGGCTCACCGTCTTTAAATAGCTCAACAATAGTCGCTGAATATTCATGTTTGTCGTAGCCTTTAAATTGCGTTTGCTTATCAGACTTCAACTGTTCGTTGTAATCAGTACCAAACTGGCTAGCTTGTTGCGCACGCTCGCGTTGCAAACCCATGGCTACATCAAAGCCATTTTGGTCAATCTTCAGCATACGCTCACGTGCGATATCCGCTGTTAAATCAGCAGGGAAACCATACGTGTCGTACAATTTAAAGACGTCGTCACCGTTTATAGTGTCGCCTTCAAGATCCTTGATAATATCCTCAAGTAGCGCCATACCTCGGTCTAGCGTACGACCAAACTGCTCTTCTTCAATACGTAGCATTTTTTCAACAACAGCCTGCTGTTGCACAAGCTCTGGATAGGCTTCGCCCATTTGCTCAATCAATGCTGCCACAAGTTTGTGGAAGAAAAAGTCTTTTGCGCCAAGCTTATGACCGTGGCGAATAGCACGACGAATGATACGGCGAAGAACGTAACCACGCCCTTCGTTTGACGGCATCACACCATCCGCGATCATAAAGCTACATGAGCGGATATGGTCGGCAATAACACGTAGTGACTTGTTCTCTAAGTCATCAGCCTCAAGAAGCTTTGCAGCTGCGCCGATAAGCCCTTGGAAAATATCGATTTCGTAGTTACTGTGAACGCCTTGCATAATGGCTGAAATACGCTCAAGCCCCATACCTGTATCTACTGACGGTTTTGGTAATGGTTCCATTGTTCCGTCGCCATGACGGTTAAATTGCATGAAAACTAGGTTCCAAATTTCAATGAAGCGATCACCGTCTTCTTCAGGAGAGCCCGGAGGACCTCCCCAAATGTGTTCGCCGTGATCATAGAAGATCTCTGAACAAGGGCCACATGGACCTGTATCGCCCATTGACCAGAAGTTGTCTGAATCGTATTGCTTGCCGCCTTTCTTATCACCGATGCGGATAATCTTTTCTGCTGGCACGCCAACTTGCTTGTTCCAGATATCAAACGCTTCGTCATCTGTCTCGTAAACCGTTACAAGCAATTTTTCTTCTGGCAAGCCTAATACTTTGGTTAAGAACTCCCAACCAAAATTAATTGCATCTTGCTTGAAGTAATCGCCAAAACTGAAGTTACCTAGCATTTCAAAAAATGTGTGGTGACGTGCTGTGTAACCTACGTTTTCTAAGTCATTGTGTTTACCACCTGCGCGCACACAACGCTGTGAAGAAGTAGCTCGCGTATAGCTGCGCTTTTCCGCGCCTAAGAAAACGTCTTTGAATGGCACCATACCGGCGTTCGTAAATAGCAATGTGGCATCGTTTCCTGGTACCAAAGAACTACTTTGAACAATTTGGTGTTGCTTCGAGGCAAAGAAATTTAAAAATGCCTGACGTATTTCAGCACTACTTCTAATCATGGGATTATTCCAATTAACTTAATATTCTGGGTTCAATGCCGCCATGCACTCATCTATCGAGAAGCCGCGGTACTGTAAAAATCTTAATCTTTTTGCCTTGTCTTTCTGATCAGCAATTGAGGTGCCACCGAATCGTTTTTCGTAGGCTTGTTGCGCTTGTTCATACCAATCAACACCAAGTTCAGTTAACACAGGTTGGTAGATATCTTTATGCACACCCTTTTGCGCTAAATCTTGTCGAATACGCTGCCAACCATAGCCTCGGCTGACCTTATTGCGAATCATACTTTCGGCATAACGTATATTGGACAGGTAGTTGTTCTCGATTAAGAACGCAATCACAACTTTCACATCGTCGCGATCAAATGAACGTACTGTAAGCTTTTGAAGCAGCTCTTTTTCAGAATGTTCACGGCGAGAAAGCAATCCAATAGCCGAGTGCAGTATTTCTTTATTCAACAACTAAAACGACAGACAAATAATAGTCGGTATTCTACCTATAAAACCCGTGCAATGTGTAGTGCTTTTATTCGATTTTTGCGCGCAAAATCGCATGTAGAATGGGATTGGGCAACGAAGTAGCTGCCCAATTGAGTGTTGTGAAAACTGATGTGGTTATTTATAGGCGGCTATTAGGGTTTTTAACCAACGTTCTTCCGTAATAAAACGCCATGACAAATGCTTGTATTGAGGTTGAATACCGGCTGCTAAAATCTGCTCTTCTGTTTTACCTTCTTTGAGGTAACCTTTGACCAGTTTAATTGAGTCTCTGATCATTTGAGCAAACGCCTTCAAACCGGCTTTGTCTGTTAGCTTTCCATGACCGGGAATAATCACTACATCGTCAGGATAGTTAGCAATCATATGTTCGACATTTTTCAGATAGCCATCCACAGATCCGCCGCCTTTGGTATCAACATAGGGAAAGCCAAGCTCAAAAAATAAATCACCAGTATGCAGCACATTCGCATTTTTAAAGTAAACCACTGTATCGCTGTCGGTATGGCCGCCTGGTAAGTGTGTTAACAACACTTCTTCATTATCTAAATGAATCGTCACGCCTTGGTCATAAGTAACGACAGGTAGCGCATCTTCAGTTAGTTTTTCATTAGACTTCAAACGGTTGCGAACATTATGATGCGCAAAAATAGGTGCTTTGTGGGAAAAGTAGCTATTACTGCCGGTATGGTCGCCATGGTAATGGGTGTTAACAATGTATTTTAGCGGCTTGTCTTCTAATGTTTTCAGCGCTGCTTCAATTTTTTCTGCAAGAGGCGCATATTGGTCATCAACCATCAGCAACCCTTTCGGAGTGGCAAGCACACCGATATTGCCGCCAGAACCTTGTAGCATGTATACCTGTCCAGCCGCCTTCTGTGCGGTTATGTTAACGTCTGAAAAGTCTCTTGCTTGAGCGGACAAGCTCAGTGCCAGTGCTGATAGGGTAACGATGAATTTTTTCATAAAAGTTTTCTTCTAGTTTTTATATATCGTGAAGCTATTACGACTCTAGAAGATCTAAGATCAATTGTACAGTACGTAACCAAGGCTAGAGATTTAGGGCTAATTGAATATCTTCCTGTGCCTCAGGAGACGTCTTGTGTTCTCGAAACCCTACAAATATCCCCACTAATCTTACCGGCTTGTCTTCGCCTCTCAGAAAGGCTTTCTCAATAAGGTCAGCGAAGATCGACTCATCAGGTTCCATACCTTGAGTCTCCATCGTGGTTTGTGTGAAATCATTGAATTTAAGCTTAACGCCTAGTTTGCTGATCGTTTTACTTTTATGCGGTGAAAGCCGGTGAAGTAACTTTTCCATCAAGTTAGGAAGCTGCGCAACACATGCGCCGGCAGTTGGCAAATCATCCTGATAAGTGCGCTCTACCCCCACCGATTTTCTCACGCGATTAGTCTTGACGCTTCGGTGGTCTTGACCAAAGCCATAGTCATAAAGCCGCTCTGCAAAACTTCCTACAACGCTAGTCAACGCAGCTACCGAACTTTCCCTGATATCTTTACAGGTCGTAAAGCCTTGACTAGCAAGCTTTTCAGCGGTCTTAGGCCCAATTCCAGGAATTTTTCGCAAAGGCAATTCTTCAACAAAAGCGGCCACTTTATCGGGAGACACCACGCATTGTCCGTTAGGTTTGTTTTCGTCTGAAGCAATTTTGGCAAGAAACTTATTGGGTGCAACGCCAGCCGACGCAGTAAGTTGTAACTCGCGAAATATGCTGGCCCGTATCTCTTCTGCAATCAGCGTTGCACTGCCTTGGCACTGCGGGCAATCGGTTACATCAAGGTAAGCTTCATCGAGTGACAACGGCTCGATAAGCTGAGTATAGCGCGAAAATATCTCTCGAATGTGTGCAGATACCTCCTTATATACATCCATGCGCCCATGCACTATAACTAAATCAGGGCACAGTTGTTTCGCACGCATTGCAGGCATCGCTGATCGCACACCATGCCGACGAGCAATATAATTGCATGTAGAAAGTACACTTCGCTTACCATCGCCGCCAACAGCCAATGGCACTTGTTGATACTGAGGATTGTCGCGCATCTCAACCGCAGCATAGAAACAATCCATGTCGACATGAATAATTTTTCGCATGGTTCCTACTCGACAAACAACTGTATATTTATATAGTACACAAACTGACACCCAAAGAACAAGTCACCAAGAAGCAAACTTTAGATATACTGCTAAACTTCTACTAAAGCCGAACCTGTCCATCACTATGAAGTATTTTTTTGCACTATGTTGTCTTTGGTGTTCTAGCGCACTCGCTGCGAAGTCTAAGATAGTTACTGCACTTGAGGCATTCCCCCCTCTGATAACGGCAGACGGAAAAGGCCTCGTTATTGATTTGCTAGAAGAAATAGAAGCTAAATCAAATTATCAATTTGAAGTGTCTATCATGACCTACGCCCGCTCTAAAAGAGAACTGTTCAGTAAAAGAGCACAGTTAATCGGATTAACCCCAAAACAACAAGAAACAGAAGAGTTTTACGATTTTGCCCAAGAACTTGACTGGGAAATACCAGCGAGTGTCGATTTGTTTGTCACGGATAAAGCAAAAATAGCGAACTATAAATCGATGTACATCGGTGTACCCACCGGAAATGCCGACTTCTTCAGTGAATTACTCAATATACCCAGAACCAACTTTGTAGAAGTCACTCACCTCAATCAACTCACGAAGATGCTATCAATAGGACGAATCGACGGTATTATTTTTGAGAGAATTGCTGTAACAGAAACGATTCGCCAGACTGGTGATAATGGTATTTATTATCATCAATTGGCAATAACACCTGCCTCACTGGCGGTATCGAATAGCCCAGAAGGAAGGATTTTAAGAAATGAGCTGGACTATTATATAAGAAAGGTTAACACAGATAGTATTTTTGAAACCTACAACCACTATTTGAACTTGCCAACATCGGGCAGCGTAAAATCCTTGTTGGAGATTACGCCCCCCTAACTATTTTGGTACTAAATATTTTTGATATCTATGCGGTTTTTTTCCAACTCGGCTTTACGTTCACGCTCTTGTCTTGCTTCACATGGATTATCACAATCACATTCTTTATCAATGCCAATTGTGCTCAACCCACCACAGCTTCCAGCCAGCGATTTTTGTTGGAAAATATAACCCACTGCCATGCCTAGCGCGATCAGTAGAAATAACCCTAACGTAATAAGAAATACAGCCATCAATGTTTCCAAGCATTTGAATCAAAAATTAACGCCAAAAGCGCGCTAGCGAATAATTTATTGTGCTGAGAGATTTCGGGTTCAGACGTGCTGTAAACACACGGCATATAAACATATGCAAGTATTACCAGCGCAGTGTGAAACTGAAATCGCAACGGAAAATAAATTATTTCAAATAGGGCAAGAATTTTACCGTATTAATCTCTTCAAAACCATCGTCAGTTTTGACTATCATCATCACAGCTAAATCTTGCGCCTTAGCAAACGCCAAACCTTTTTCTGGGCCCATCACCATTATCGCGGTGGACAAACCATCTGCCGTCATCGATGACGGATGAATTACTGTTACGGAAACAAGCTTGTGATCGATCGGTAAACCAGTTTCCGGATTAATAATATGCGAATATCGCTTGCCATCGACTTCAATATAATTGCGATAATCGCCTGATGTAGCCACTGCGTTGTCTTGAGGCACGACAACTTGATGAACACTGCGCTCGGAAGTAACTGGCTTTTCAACCGCTATATGCCACAAGGTGCCATTGGCTTTAAAGCCTTTTAGACGCATTTCACCACCAATTTCCACAAGGTAATTGTTAATGCCTTTCCCTTCCAGTAAGTCGGCAACTACGTCAACTCCCCACCCTTTCGCGATAGTCGACAAGTCTAAATAGATGTCTGGCTGGGTTTTCGACAACCCCGTTTCATCCAATATGATTTTCTCTAGACCTATTCGTGCTCTTGCGCTTGCCTGTTCTTCAGGTGTCGGTACTCGCTCTGGTTTGTAGTCTGGACCAAACCCCCATAAATTAACTAAAGGTCCAACGGTCACGTCTAACATGCCATTAGTGATGTCTCCTAAACGCAAAGCTTCGACCAACACTGTTCTAAAGCCCGGCGAAATCGATAAAGGCTGTTCACCGCTGCTTTGGTTAAACGTGCTGATTTCAGAATCTTTCTGATAGGTCGACATTTCATTGTTCACTTGCACCAAAGCAGCATCGATATCTTGCTGTAATGTGGCCAAGTCATAAGCATCTTTTTTAGCCACTACTTTGATATTGTAAGTGGTGCCCATTGTGCTGCCCTGCAGCAGAAACTCTTGTTTTCCATTTGGATCTGGCGCAGGAAAACAGGCGGTGAGAACCAATGTAAGCGCGAAGACGTAATAGACTTTTAAATTTAAAAAACGAACCATGAAAAAGCGTGCCCTTGAAAATTTGTCGCTATTCTAGCAAATACCCAAACGCAAAAATACTGACGAATAAACAGCGTAGTAAGACGAGTAAACTTACCCTGTAGTCTGTTTGCCGCTATATTTATGGCAACTTACAATAATTAAACAACTCCATAGGAACCGTACTTATGAAAGCAACATTGACTAAGCTATCGTCGATTGTCATGGCATTGGCCATGTCACACGCTGCCACTGCCGAAACGTTCACATTTACGTCCAACGTTGATGAAAAATCTGACACTCTTGTCCTATTCAAAAATGACAGTAACTCCTCTGAGTTTAAGACTTTCGACGCTAAAACCAGCGGCCAGCTAAGTCGTGCGCTTAAAGCCAATCAATTTGATGGTACCTACAACACTTTTGTCGAGGTACTTGCGCCAAACCAGCTAAGCTATGAGCGCGTCTTAATCGTTGGTATCGGTGAAGATATTTTAGATAGACCAAAATTGACCAAACTGGGTGGCAATATCGCAGGCAAACTTAACAGCAAATACATAACCAATGTTTCTGTTGCAGCAGAAAACTTTGATGCGAGCCAAGCCTCTTTCCTCGCGCATGGCATTAACTTACGAGCCTATAATTTTGATAAATACAAACAAGAGAAAAACAAGGAAAAAGCGTACACCTTTGACGTTGCCGACAGTTCAGCTACACAGGCAGCATACGCAACACTTGAAGATATTCAATCAGGTATTTTTCTCGCACGTGATTTAACCAATGAGGTACCCAGCGAACTGACGCCTGTCGACTTTGCAGAACAAGCGAAAAAGCTTAAAAAGCTTGGTGTAAAAGTCAAAGTGCTAGGCCCCAAAGAAATTAAAAAATTGGGTATGAACGCACTAGAAGGTGTGGGCCGAGGAAGTAAAGACGGCGCACGTTTAATTGTTGCGCACTACGACAATAGTGACAGTGCACCAATAGCCATTGCAGGTAAAGGTATCACCTTTGATTCTGGCGGCTACAATATTAAAACCTCCGAACATATCGTGCGCATGAAATCTGATATGGCCGGTGCTGCAGCTGCACTTGGTACCGTAAAAGCACTCGCTGAAATGAAAGCGAAAGTGAATGTTGTTGCCGTTATGGGGATGGCAGCCAATATGGTCTCTGACACATCACAAGCACCAGGTGATGTTATCAGAACCGCGGAAGGTTTATCAGTTGAGATAACAAATACAGACGCTGAAGGCCGCCTAGTGCTAATAGATGCTATGTGGTATGCGCGAGAAAAGTTTGCACCTAGCGTTATGGTAGATATTGCTACATTGACTGGAGGTAAATATCGCGCATTAGGCACCGAACTTGGCGGCCTATTCAGTGCTGATGATGCGCTTGTGCAAGAACTTACTGACGCCTCAAATCTAGTGAATGAGCCACTATGGCGACTACCTCTTGGCTACAAAGACAAGCTTAAGAGTCCTATTGCAGATCTTCGCAATACAGGTACAGGTGGGCCAAGTGCCACAACAGCAGCAACTTTTTTACAGCAGTTTACTGGTGATACACGCTGGGCACACATTGATATGGCAGGGAATGCATTGGTTGCAACTGCAAAAGATGAACTCGCAGTCGGCGGCACTGGCTATGGCGTTCGTCTGCTCACTGAATGGATTTTGAATCAACACCAAACTAAATAACACCCTCTACTACTTCAAGAGTCTAATAGCGCAGCGTATATCTGCGCTATTTGATACACCTGACATAAAAGTCATGCATATTGCGTATTTTCTTCAAAGTTATGCTCAACCTCCAAAAGCCTATTCCTGAGTTGAAGAGACTGCTCAGCTATATCAGATAATTCAGCTTTTTCGTCCACGTAAGTACAATATTGCAAACCGATATAGTTGAGGTGCAAATACGAAAACGTTAATTTGAATATCTCCTCAAAGCACGAAGGGCTATTCTCTTGAACACCAGTCGCGATCACTCCTGCATATTTCCCCTTAAGGCTCCTCCCCAATGGTTTATCGATATCCAATAGGTCAGAGAGTCTATCCAAAAACGCTTTTAACTGAGCACTTGGTGAATACCAATAAACAGGAGAGGCGAACAATATAATTTCGTAATCACTAATAATTTCACGCATAAGCGGCATAAAGTCGTCATCTTGATTCTTATAGTCGTAATCAAATGGTTCAACTCTATAGTCAGTTAAATCAAACACTTTCATGTGATGCTGCGTGCATTTGCATAGTTCACTGACAAAATGCGCCGTATTGCCCGCAGGGCGGCTTGAACCAAGTATTATTGCTATTTTCATAAAGACCTCTCTTTTCATAATTAACAATAGGTTAAAAGCTCAACCTAACTTGAGGTCAATACATTTTTTGAAAAGATAAGACGAAAAAGCCCTAAGTAAAAATTAGGGCTTTAATAACTGATAAGTTGCGCAAGAGAAATGGCAAGCACTGAGACTGATATAAGCTATTTAATTCAAGTCGACTAACTTAGATTGAAGATATTTTGCTAACTCTAACATTGCGAATATACCCGCAGCGTTTTCTGCATCTGAGTTGTAATTTGTATTTGTGTTTACATCATATGTATATACATTGCCATCAGCATCCGCTATCGCTTCGATGCCAGCAACGTCAATGTTATTGTCAGCCAAAAAACGCTCATATAAATCGATAAACGCTGGGCGGTAATTACTAAGAATTTCAAACTTAGCTTTCTGCGATCCTTCTGTTTGAGCATCTTTCGTATCCGTTGGACAAAACATATCCTCTATAGAGCATGCGTCTGCAGGGCATAGCTCAAAACCTTCGGACGTATCCACCTTCACACCATATAAGAATTTTCCATCAATAAATTCGTGTCGAATAATGAATGGTTCTGGTGCTTCAATGTATTGTTGAATCAAGGTGATACCATCTACTGGTTCATCAAATGTTTCTCCATTTACATAGTCATTCAATGAACTAACGGAGTGAAATAACTGCACCCCTTGCCCTTTGCCAGCTCGGTTATGTTTGGTGATGAAAGAAGGTTGAGCTAGCTCATTTGCTGCTTTAACAATATTTTCTTTACCTACTGCTGCTAGCGTTTTTGGTGTCGCGATGCCAGCTTGGTTGAGCGCCATGTACTGGTTTACCTTACTCACTTCTAGCCTAAGCGCGCGCGTGCCGTTCACAACCGTTCGTCCATGCTTTTCCAACCAAGCCAATACCGCTTCAGTGAATTCAGGTGCATATCTATGATCACGCGTATGTGAGGAAGCACTGATACGATTATAAAAGACACCCTCAGGCGGTTCACTTGAGAGATCAATCATACCCTCATCAAAATGCCACAATTCATAAGGAGCATTTAACTCTTTCAACCTATCTTCTAGATGCACTGTCCACTCTTGATTCTCATGAATCACGTAAATCTTTTTCATGTTATTTATACTTTTAACGTTAACTATCAAATACTTTTTCAAGGAATTCTAACAGCAATAAAAATTAAATATAAAACTGCCGTTGGAATACGTTAAAAAAGGGGTAAATGTTTAGTGTTCGAGCAGAGTTAAACCAAGGCGTTAATGCTTGTTAGAAGAGTGGTAGTTGCCATTTAAACTTTACTTTAGATACAAAAAGAGCGACCTAGGTCGCTCTTTTTCAAATTCAGTTGTTAAGAATTAACCACCGAAGTCATCTAGAAGGATATTTTCATCTTCTACACCAAGATCTTTCAGCATGCCGATAACAGCTGCATTCATCATTGGTGGACCACACATGTAGTATTCACAATCTTCTGGCGCTTCATGGTCTTTCAAGTACTCTTCATAAAGAACGTTATGAATGAATCCTGTTAGACCTTCCCAGTTATCTTCTGGCTGCGGATCAGAAAGCGCTACATGCCAATCAAAGTTATCATTCTCTGCAGCTAGCATGTTGTAATCATCTTCGTAGAACATTTCGCGAAGTGAACGAGCACCATACCAGAAAGACATCTTACGCTTAGACTTAAGGCGCTTAAGTTGGTCAAAGATATGAGAACGCATTGGCGCCATACCTGCACCACCACCAATAAATACCATTTCTGCGTCAGTGTCTTTCGCGAAGAATTCACCGAATGGACCAGAAATCGTCACTTTATCACCTGCTTTCAAGCTAAAGATGTACGATGACATTTTACCTGCTGGTAAGTGAAGCTGACCAGGAGGCGGCGTAGCGATACGCACGTTAAGCATGATAATGCCTTCTTCTTCCGGGTAGTTCGCCATTGAGTAAGCACGTAATGTATCTTCATCAACTTTTGACTCGATATCGAAGAAGCCAAAACGCTCCCAATCACCACGATATTGTTCTTCAATATCGAAATCTTTGTATTTCACGTGATGCGCTGGTGCTTCAATTTGAATGTAACCACCTGCACGGAAAGGTACTGATTCACCATCCGGAATAGCAAGCTTAAGCTCTTTGATGAATGTTGCTTTGTTATCGTTAGAGATAACTGTACATTCCCATTGCTGTACACCGAAGATTTCGTCTTCAACTTCGATTTCCATGTCTTGTTTTACGTTAACTTGACATGCTAATCGACAGCCTTCTTTAGCTTCACGCTTAGTAATGTGGCCAAGCTCAGTTGGTAAGATATCACCACCACCTGAGTGCACTTCTACACGACACTGACCACATGTACCACCGCCACCACATGCTGAAGGAATGAAAATACCTTTGTCAGCAAGAGCGCCTAGTAATTTGCCACCAGCACCTGTGGTAACCGCTTTTTCAGGGTCACCGTTAATTGAAATAGTCACGTCACCTTCAGCAACCAACTTTGATTTAGCAAATAAGATTACTAGTACCAAAGCGACAACGATTGCAGTGAACATGCTTACGCCGAGAATAATTTCCATCGACTTTTCCTTTACACTTCTCTAGGAGAAGGCGTTATTGCTAGCGCCTTCTGCGTTAATCTTATTATAACGAAATACCACCAAAAGATAGGAAGCCAAATGCCATCAATCCAGTGGTAATAAACGTAATACCTAAACCTTTCAAGCCGTCTGGTACATCAGAGTACTTCATTTTCTCACGTAAGCCCGCAAGTAAAACGATAGCTAATGCCCAACCGATACCTGAACCAATACCGTAAACAACTGATTCACCTAACGTTAGGTTCTTCGCAACCATGAAAGACACAGCACCGAAGATTGCACAGTTAACGGTAATTAGCGGAAGGAAAATACCTAGCGCGTTGTATAGAGGCGGGAAGTACTTATCTAAAACCATCTCTAGAATTTGTACTAATGCCGCGATTACACCGATAAAGGTAATAAAAGATAAGAAGCTTAAGTCAATTGACTGAGTTGGGTCAGTAACACCAAACACGCTATCTAAAGCACCAGGTGCCAAGATTGCTTGATAAATAATTTGGTTAACTGGTACCGCAATACCCAATACAACAACAACCGCTACACCAAGACCAATCGCCGTGCTCACTTTCTTGGATACCGCTAAGAAAGTACACATACCTAAGAAGAATGATAAGGCGATGTTCTCGATGAAAATCGTTTTAACTAATAGTGATAAATAATGTTCCATCGTGATTAGTCCTTCTCAACCTGCTCTGGTTTCCACTGGCGAATTGCCCAGATGATTAAACCGATAATGAAGAATGACGAGAATGGTAATACAAGAAGACCATTTGCTTGGTACCAACCACCGTTTTGGATCAGTGGTAAAATTTCCATACCGAATACGGTACCGAAACCTAATAATTCACGTACGAAAGCAACCGACATTAGAATGAAACCGTAACCTAAACCGTTACCGATACCATCCATAAAGCTCACACCTGGCTTTTCTTTCATTGCGAACGCTTCTGCACGGCCCATAACGATACAGTTGGTAATAATTAGACCAACGAATACCGACAGTTCCTGAGAGAGCGCGTAAGAGAAAGCTTTAAGCACTTGGTCAACCACGATTACCAATGACGCAATAATCGCCATTTGTACGATGATACGTACACTTGATGGAATGTGGTTACGGATAATTGAGATAAACAAGTTTGAGAATGATGTTACGAAAACAACCGCTAGAGTCATTACTAACGCATTCGCCATTGAACTTGTTACCGCAAGTGCTGAACAAATACCAAGTACTTGCAATGCAATTGGGTTGTTATCAAAAATCGGTCTTGTTAAAACCTTAGTTGATTCAGAAGCCATTAGTTCAGCCCTCCACGGTTCTTATTGATGAAAGGTAAGTAACCTTCGTCACCAAACCAGAACTTGAATGTTTTGGTTACGCCGTTAGCCGTAAGTGTTGCACCCGACAAGCCATCTACTTGATGCACTTCCATTGGGTTACCCGGTTTAACGCCACCTTTTACAAGCTCAACTTGAACTTCGTTTTGCTCGTCAAAGATTTTCTTACCTGGCCATAATGCAATCCACTTAGGGTTAAGTACTTCAGCACCTAGACCCGGAGTTTCTTTCATTTCGGCCGTGTAAATTACGTTTTTAATTGTGTTCATGTCAGCTTCAACACCTACGTATGCATACATAAGGTCCCAGAGGCCTGAACCAACCATAGGAAATACAACCGTATCAATTTCACCAGCACCATTGCGCACTAGGTAAATAACAGCGTCGTGAGAGCGACGGTTGATACCAGCGATATCGTTTTCAGGCTTGTCAGATAATTTCACGTCACGAGCGTTGCGACGCTCGTCAAATAAGTCTGGGTTGCCTTCTATGAATTCACCTGAATCAAGGTCAATCATTTTCGCTTCTACAAACTGCTTGTATGTTTCTTTGATTGACGTTGAAGAACCGTCAGTCATGCCGATAAGGCCAGCAGCTTCTAAAATCTTAGTTTGTTTGTCGAGTAACTTGTTTGCCGTTTGTAGAGGCTTAAGTTGTACCGCAGCGAACGATACTAACAAAGCACACACTAAACATACCGCAAATACGAAACCGACCGTTTTGCCAAATGTTTCTTTCTTAGCTGACACGTGCAATTCTCCGTTTCACGTTTGCTTGCACTACGAAGTAGTCAAACAACGGTGCAAATAAGTTAGCGAATAAAATAGCTAGCATCATACCTTCTGGGAACGCTGGGTTAACCACACGTACTAGAACTACCATGACACCAACTAGCGCGCCGAACCAGTACTTACCTGTATTCGTGAATGACATCGTTACAGGGTCCGTCGCCATGAACATCATACCGAACGCGAAACCACCAACTACTAAGTGCCAGTACCAAGGCATTGCAAACATTGCATTGGTATCACTACCAATCATGTTGAATAGCGTTGCTGTTGCAACCATACCTAGGAACACACTTAATACGATGCGCCATGATGCAATACCTTTATAAAGAATGTATGCACCACCAAGTAAAATCATTGCCGTGCTTACTTCACCTACAGAACCTGGAATCAGACCCCAGAATGCATTCCACCAGTCAGCATTCATTGAATAGTCGATAGAACCTGGAACTGCTGCAGCGCCTGCTGCTAAGTGTGTGGCACCAGAGAAGCCATCTACGGCAACCCATACTGCATCACCTGATATTTCCGCTGGGTAAGCAAAGAACAAGAATGCACGACCCGCTAATGCAGGGTTCAAGAAGTTCTTACCAGTACCACCGAAGATTTCTTTCGCAATCACTACACCGAATGTAATACCGATAGCCACTTGCCATAGCGGGATACTTGCAGGAAGGATTAGTGCGAAAAGAATCGAGGTGACGAAGAAACCTTCGTTAACTTCATGCTTACGTACTGCTGCGAAAAGTACTTCCCAGAAACCACCAACAATAAACGTTGTCATGTAGATAGGTAGGAAGAAGCAGGCACCGTATAGCATCATCGCGAACCAGCCCGATTGCGCTGTTAGCTCACCACCTAGCATGTGGAATAAACCTACCTGCCAAGAGTCGCTAAGTGCGTAACCTGCATTTAAGGCTTCTACTGCTTGGAAACCGATGTTGTACATACCCCAGAACATTGCTGGGAATACTGCCAACCATACAGTGATCATGATACGTTTCAGATCAATAGAGTCACGGATGTGCGTTTTACCCTTGGTTACATAACCCGGAGTAAATAGACCTGTCGCGATTGCTTCGTATAAAGCAAACCACTTCTCGTGTTTACCGCCTTTCTCAAAATGCGGTTCGATGTCTTCAATAAACTGTTTGATGCTCATGTCTAACCTTCCTTCTCAATGCGGGTTAGGCAATCGCGCAGTAGTACACCGTAGTCTGTTTTACCAGGACATACGAAGGTACATAACGCTAAATCTTCTTCATCTAGCTCTAGCGCACCTAACTGTTGAGCACTGTCAGTGTCACCCGCGGCTAAGTCGCGAAGTAACAACGTCGGTAAGATATCCAGTGGCATTACACGCTCGTAGTTGCCAATTGGAACCATTGCACGACTTGAGCCATTGGTAGTCGTTGTCATTGGGAATAACTTCCCTCTGAACAAGTGAGACATGTACGCGCGTGTCACTGAGAACTTATTTGGACCTGGGTACATGTAACCGATAAATTCTTTTTCGCGGCCTTCAAGTAGCGCGTTAACCTGCATGTGGTAACGACCTAAGTACGCATGAACGCCCTTAGCGGTTTGACCTTGGAGCAAAGAACCTGAAACGATACGTGTTTCACCTTCAGTAAGGTTTCCTTCTGCAAGCTGGTCAACGTTTGCACCGATAACAGTGCGAACTAAACGAGCTTCTTTTGCAGCAGGACCTGCGAATGCAACAACACGTGATGTATCTAATTCACCTGTTGTAAACAACTTACCGAACGCAATTACGTCTTGGTAGTTTAAGTGCCAAACGAATTTTTCAGCACCAACAGGTTTTAAGAAGTGAATATGAGTACCTACAAGGCCAGCTGGGTGCTTGCCTGCAAACTCCGTTACTACCTCTGAAGAGTTAGTAGGGATATTCGCACCAGGTGCTTTAGAAACGAATACTTCACCTTCAGTTAAACGAGACAGCACAGTTAAACCGTGTTTGAACGCTTCCGCTTGCTCGTTGATGATAACTTCTGGGTTCGCTGCTAGTGGATTAGTATCCATAGCGCTGATGAAGATAGCTTCAGGCACAGCGTCAATCGCAGGGATTCGGCTGTATGGGCGAGTTCGTAATGCTGTCCATAAACCTGAATCAACTAGGTTTTTAACAACATCTTCGCGCGAAAGTGAAGCGAGTTCGTTGGCGGCATAACTTGCGAAGGTTTCTTGCTCATTGCCATCTATTTCGATAACAACTGATTGCAATACACGCTTCTCACCGCGGTTAATTTCGGTAACAACACCGGCTGCTTGAGCTGTGAAAATCACGCCAGGATTCTTTTTATCAGCAAAAAGAATCTGACCTTTTTTAACGCGATCACCTACTTTGACGTGCATCGTAGGGCGCATACCCACAAACTCTTCACCAAGCGCTGCAACGGTTTTGATGGACGGACCATCATGGATTACCTGCTGGGGAGCACCTGAAACAGGAACATCCAGACCTTTTTTTATTGTAATCATAAACACTTGCACTACTTTGACGGGAGTAATAAAACTAGAAAACTACAAAAACGCGAGGCATTCTCACAGCTAATTAGTTTCAGTGTATTTCAGTGGTTACAATAACTTATATAAATTATTGGCCACCGGACTTAAGTTAAAAATTTCAGCGCCGAATTTTAGCATAAAAAAACATTAATATGCTATCCGAGCTAGACACTTTTAATTACAAATTCACTAAATAAACAACAACTCAGGTTAAATTTTAGTCAAGATATGAAAAAGTGCAGAAAATAAAAAAGCCGACATCAGAAAATGTCGGCTTTTTCTTGGTTCTTTTCGAACTAGATAAGATGATTAATTTCAGCTAATGGACTGACATCCGCATCATAATCGACGCCAGCAACAGAGAAACCAAACAGTTTTAAGAATTCTGTATGGTAAGCCTCATAATCCGTCAATTCATCAATGGTGTCAGTGGTAACAGCATCCCAAATTTCTTGCACAGCGTCTTGTACTTTATCTTCAAGCTCTTTGTGGTTTTGAAATAAGCGACCTGCATCATCTAAACGCGGTGTTGGTGCGTAAAGGTTCTCCGCAAATAAGCCCTGAATTTGCTCGATGACACCTTCGTAAGTGCCCTGCTCCTTCATCACTTTAAACATGGCCGAAATGTAGAGAGGCATAATCGGAATAGCCGAGCTCGCTTGCGTAACAACAGCATTTAGTGAAGCAACAAATGCTTGACCTTTTTTATCAGCTGTTGAAGCGTTAATTGCTTTTGCCGCACGATCTAAGTCTTCTTTTGCCTTACCTATCGTGGCGTGACCGTAAATTGGCCACGTCAGCTTTTTACCGATATAGGTGTATGCAGCAGTCTTGTAGCCATCGGCTAGTACACCGGCATCTGACAATGCGTTAATCCACAATTCCCAGTCGGCTCCGCCCATTACATCAATAGTGCCTTGTATTTCAGCGTCATTCGCCGCTTCAACAGTGACTTCATCAATCACGCGCTTAGATGTATTCAAGTTTTTCGTTGTTACTGTTTCACCAATGGGCTTTAACGTTGAAGAGTAAACTTCACCAGTATCAGGATCTGTTCGACGCGGTGAAGCCAATGAGTAAATCACCAAATCAATTTGACCCAACTCTTCTTTGATGACATCAATGGCTTTCGCTTTGATCTCATGAGAAAACGCATCACCATTAATATTTTTTGCCCAAAGACCTGCTTCATCAGCGGCTTTTTGGAAGGCTGCAGTGTTGTACCAACCTGCACTTGCTGTTTTCTTTTCTGTTGGTGGCTTTTCAAAAAATACACCGAGTGTTTTCGCGCCATTACCGAATGCAGCAGTAATGCGAGAAGCTAACCCGTAACCTGTAGAAGAACCAATTACCAAGACATTTTGAGGCTTTTGATCCGCTTGCGTTTGACTTTTTACGTAAGCAATTTGTTCTTGTACGTGCGCTTCACAACCTGCAGGGTGTGCATTAGTACAAATGAAGCCACGAACTTTTGGTTTAATTACCATAGGAAGACCTTTTCTTTTTATGGAATTTGTCAAAATTGCTGCATAGTGTACCCGTCTTTACCTTTAAAGAGGTACGAGCAGCAAAGAAAAGCCAGCTGAACGCTGGCTTTAACGAGTAAAACTGAGGTTTATCGATTGTTTAAGTAAGCACGTAATGTAGAGTCGTGATAAGCACGTATAGACGCCATAAACTCACTGTATGAAGTCCATACCTTAGCAAAGCCAGGATCCGCTGCTACTTGTTCAGCAATGACGTCTTCTGTGATTTTACGCAAACCTTCAATGACTTCAGGCGGCAATTCACGTGGCACAATATTGTGCTTTTCTTTCAGTGTTTGCATTGCTGCATTGTTTCGCGCGTTGTACTCATCCAGTGTATCTTCATTAACTGCTCGCGCCGCAACTTCGACAATTTTTTGCAAATCTTTAGGTAGCTCGTTATACGCTTTTTCGTTAATTAAAAACTCTAAACCAGTGCCTGGCTCATGCCACACAGAGCTATAGTAAAAGTCTGCGGCTTGATAAAAACCGAACGCTAAGTCGTTATATGGCCCCACCCACTCCGTCGCGTCAATTGCACCACTTTGCAGTGACGAGAAAATTTCGCCGCCCGTTAACGTAACCGGCACTGCGCCTGCTCGTTGCAGTACTTCACCGCCTAAGCCAGGTATACGCATTTTCAGGCCTTTCAAATCTTCCATGCTATTGATTTCTTTTTTGAACCAACCAGCGAATTGGCCACCTGAATTACCACCAGCCATTGGTATAATTCCAAACGGCTTGTACATTTCTTGCCAGAGTTCGAGGCCACCGCCATGATGTAACCAAGCGTTAAGCTCAGTTGCTGTCATCCCAAAAGGAATGGCACCAAAAATGGGTGACGAAGGAATTTTACCTTTCCAGTAATAGCTGCCACTGTGTCCCATTTGCACGGTACCTTGGGAAACCGCGTCAAACACCTCAAAACCCGGCACCAGTTCACCCGCACCATACACTTGGACTTTTAATCGTCCAGCGCTCATTTCATCGACCATAGTCGCAAACTTTTCTGGTGCCAAGCCAAGTCCCGGAAAGTTCTTCGGCCACGACGTTACCATTTTCCATTTATACGTTTGAGCAGGTGCGGCAGCATTCGTGCCTTCCGCTGCTTTTTCACCACAGCCAAAAAGAGCTGTCAGTGTTAACACTGCGAGAGAAATTCGTTTAATTGTTTTTTTCATTTTGTTATCCATACATCACTTCAGGTAACCAAGTGACCAACTGTGGCCAGATAGCTAAAGCGCCAAGTAATAATAATTGCATCACTATAAAGGGAATGACGCCTTTGTATATATCTGCAGTTTTCACAACTTTGTCTGCCACACCGCGTAAATAGAACAAGGCGAAGCCAAATGGCGGTGTTAAGAACGAAGTTTGCAGGTTAATCGCTATCATAATTCCTAACCAAATTGGATCAAGTCCCATCATTAATAGAACAGGTGCCACAATAGGAATAACAACAAAGGTAATCTCGATAAAATCTAAGATAAAACCAAGGAGGAAGATAACGAGCATCACAATTAGTGTGGCACCGACAACACCACCCGGCATTTGTTCAAAGAATCCATGGACCAGCTCCTCACCGCCAAAGCCTCTGAAAACAAGTGAGAACAAGCTTGCGCCGATAAGAATTAAAAATACCATCGAGGTAATCTTAACTGTTGATGTCATCACCGCTTGTAGGTTTGTTTTTGATAATTGTCCTTGCCACAACGCAAGAAAGGTGGCGCCCATCGCCCCAACCCCTGCGGCCTCAGTAGGTGTCGCAAACCCAAAAAGAATAGAGCCCAACACAGCGATAATAAGCAACATAGGCGGAATTAACGCGGTTAATAATAGCGCAACTGTCGACTTACTTTCATCAAGTCCAGCAATATCTTCACGTCTTACTTTTGGGACGGATTCAGGCTTTATTATTGCTACCGCGACACAATAAAGCGCATAAACGGCAACCAAAATAAGTCCAGGTACCACAGCGCCGGCAAACAGTTCACCGACTGACACTGTTTCAGGGCTAAAAACCCCCATTTTTAACTGCGCTTGCTGATACGCGCTAGAAAGCACATCTCCCAGTAATACCAGGGCAATAGACGGAGGGATAATCTGCCCTAATGTGCCTGTCGCACAGATAATTCCAGTCGAAAATTTTGGATCGTAACCACGCTTAAGCATGGTAGGTAGTGACAGTAACCCCATGGTGACTACCGTTGCACCGACTATGCCTGTGCTCGCTGCGAGCAGCATGCCAACCAATGTCACCGCTATACCCAAACCACCGTTAAACCGCCCCATCAATATGGACATGGCATTTAACAGGTTTTCCGCAATTTTAGAGCGCTCTAGCATTGCCCCCATAAAGACGAATAAAGGCACGGCTAACAAGGTTTGATTGTTAATAACGCCGTACAAACGACTTGGCAGTGCACTAAGAAACAGACCATCAAATGTCCCCGTTGCTACACCTATACCAGCGAAAATAAGTGCGACTCCTGCTAATGTAAATGCCACGGGATAGCCGAGTAATAAAACGCCACAGACAGCAATAAACATAAATAACGGGATTAATTCCATTTCATGTCTCCCGTTTTCTCGACTGCGATTTTATCGCGAATGACTAAGATATTGCGGCCTGCCTCAGCTAAACCTTGCAGACCCAAAGTCACAGCCAATAGCCATAAATAGGTTTTTGATACGTAAACAAAAGGTAAACCGCCCGCTTCTGATGACTTCTCCATGATCTGCCAAGAGGTAGCGACATAATCAATGCTGATATAAAAAAGGAAGACGACAACAGGCAGTAACAAGAACAAACTACCGAGCAAATTAACCCAAGCGCGATGTTTGTTGCTAAAACGCTGGTAGAAAATATCGACTCTAACATGCCCGTCAACTTTCAATGTAAAAGCGGCACCTAGCATAAAGACAAGACCGTGCAAATATAAAACAGATTCTTGCATGGCAATCCAGCCAATATTAAATCCGTACCTTAGCACTACAATAAGAAAAGTGAGCAGCACCATCGCCAATGTCAACCAAGACACAGCACGACCAAGCTGCTCTGTAACTTTGTCTACTAGCAAGACAAAGCTATACAGCGCTTTCATTGACCAGTTTCCCCTGAAGATTTTTAATTATTATTGATGTGATCATTAGATCTACATTGAATGTGTGACATTCAATCAGCTAGTAATACCAGAAAACGGGCTGAAAATAAATGCGAATAAGAATTCGCATTTATTTGAATTGGAAGGTTATGATAATTAACGTTTACTACCACCTAAACACTTTGGTGACAGCGGGACATTGTCATCAGCATAATAATTATGCCACTCCGTTTCAGTATATGTATGAAGTGCTAAAGCATGGATGTGCTCTGAGAGCTCATTAGCAAGTACTTTATTAATCGCTCTATGACGTTTAATTAAACGCTCACCTTCAAAATTTTTTGAGACAATGGTGACCTTAAAATGTGACTCGCTACCCACAGGCACATTATGTTGATGGCTTTCATTGACAACGTCTAAATGTAATGGAGAAAACGCGCTCAATAACTTCTTTTCTATAGTCGCTTCTATACTCATATCTGCTCCCTTAACAGCGTTCATGACACCTTTCCATGTGCAGAACTTTATTTATTAATTTTAGTAATTCTTCGCTGGACCGCCAGCGATAGTTATCAAATTGTTGGTAATAATGCGTTAACTATCGACAATTCATAACAATTTAATTTGGGGCAAATATTTTACGAAATGTCAGGTTAATGCGCGGCGATTTTACGCGCTTCGTACGAGGGACACAATGCTGCCAATAACGCTGCGTAGTGCCTGACATGAGCAATAGGCTGCCGTGTGACAATGGCACGACCAATTTTTGTTTAGTCGCTTTGTGCTTCATTTGAAAATCTCGCTGATCACCCAGTGAAACAGAGGCAATATTAGGAAATTCCCCCAACTCTGGCTCATCGTCGCTATGCCAGCCAACGGTGTCATTACCATCTCGATAACAATTGACCAAACATGCATTGAGTGACCATCCCGTAAGCTGCTCTATTTGGTGTTTTATCGATGCCAGCACCGGATGCCAAGGCATGGCGCTCAATGTAAGTCCTGAATACGTGTAATCTATGCCAGGGTCGCCATACCATTGCTGTAATCGTGGAATGGCTACCCATTTACCGTACATCCTTATCTCATCTTCACGCCAAGGTACTTCATCAATGAGGGTTTGATAATATTCAGCTGCCAATGGATTACCGATAAAATTAGGCTCAAAGCTCAAACTTGCATCAGGCGCGGTAATATTAATGGTCTACTCCTAGTCTGACTTTATGCCACCAATAGCTGGTGAGCGAAAAAGATATTTGCGACAATAGCCAACCATTTTATCAAACTCATACGTTTATGCTCAGCCCTTTTATAGTTAACGATACGCCAATTCACCTAGATAGGTTTCCTCCTGCACAAATTAATAGAAGCTTGCAGGCTTGGGATGCAGCTGATGAGCTACTCCTTAACCACTTAAGTGAACAAGCTATACTTGCTGAGCAAACGCATGTACTCGTGTTCAATGACAGTTTTGGCGCACTAGCGCTGGCATTGACTGGTTACAAAGTGACGGTGGTTTCAGACTCTTATGTTAGCCACCAAGGTATCCGTTTTAATGCCGAACAAAACAATTTAGATATTGATGAGCTAACCATCATAGATTCAATGGCGGAGCTGCCAAAAGACGTCGATATCATTCTTTACAAAATTCCTAAAATCAATGCGCTGTTGCAGCATCAATTGAACGCTATTGCCCAAACCTACTCTCAACGTGTAAATTTTATTGCCGCAGCGCGTGCCAAAGATATTCACAAATCTACGTTGCAAATATTCGAAAAATCTCTCGGTGAAACCAAAACATCGTTGGCTGTAAAAAAGGCACGTTTGGTCTTTTCAGTGATAGAAAATTCAGGAAGTAAAGAAGGGCAAAAAACTACCTGGCAAGAACCTACAAGTAAGTTAACACTCACCAATCTAGCTAACGTTTTTTCTCGAGAAAGCTTGGATATAGGTGCACGATTTTTACTGGAACATCTACCTAATGTTGGCTCACAACAACAGGTTATTGACTTAGGTTGTGGTAACGGTGTTCTCGGTTTAGCGGTTTTAGCACAAACAGCTGATGCAAGAGTTACCTTCAAAGATGAGAGCTTTATGGCCGTGGCTTCGGCGCGAGAAAATGTCGTATTGAACTTCCCTGCCCTGATTGAACAGTGTCAATTTGAAGCAGATGATTGCTTGGCAGCATCTCCGAAAAACAGTGCAGACATCATACTTTGCAACCCCCCTTTTCATCAGCAACACGCAGTTACCGACCATATTGCTTGGCAAATGTTTAAAGATGCCAAACGAATCCTTAAAGTTGGAGGCGAGCTCCGCATTATTGGTAATCGACAATTGGGCTACCACGTTAAACTTAAACGCTTGTTTGGCAACTGCCAAACCATTTCAGCTAACAAAAAATTTGTTATTTTATCTAGCATAAAACAATAAGAGGATATTGAATGAAACTTGTTAAGTTAGGCTTTTCTGCATTATTTTCGCTTGCCGTTGTAGGCTGTAGCCAAACTCCAAGCCACGTTATTTTGGCACCTCAAATAACCCAACCTGTCGTTGCCACATACCAACAAACGCCTGTCACTTTCTCTGTTCAAGACTTACGAGCAAGTCAACATATCGTTCAAATACTGAAAAAAGATCAAGCAGCAACGCTGTATTCTCCTCAAACACCACTCAGTGATGTACTTTCACAAACGTTTTCTGACACCCTCAAAAAACAGGGGGTAATGTTGACTTCTAGCGGTTCAAAAACAATTACTGTCACTATCGAAAAAGCCTTGGTTAGCGTCAACCAAGAGTTGATGAAATACACAGCAAACAGTGAAATTGTACTCGAGTTGAAAGTGACCAATGGCGATAAAACACAAACAAACGTGTTCACAACACGAGGCAACAGTAATGGGCCACTTTCAGCAGATCTTGCCGTATTAGAACGCGACTTGAATCAGCAGTTGGGCAAATTTATTACTGACATAGCGACCAATGCAGAGCTCATAAACTTTATAAAGGAATAACATCATGCGCCTTATTACATTGCTTATCGCGTGTTGCATCACCTTTTTTGCGATTGCAGAAAAAAATAATATCGACCCCGATAACCTATTCCCTAAAGTCAAAATTGAAACATCAATGGGCATTATCATTGTTGAGCTTGACCGTATTAAAGCGCCTGTTACCGTCAATAATTTTTTAACGTACGTGGTGGAAGGGGAATTTGACAATACGGTATTCCATCGCGTGATAGAGGAATTCATTGTCCAAGGCGGTGGTTACGATAAAGACTTCACGATGAAGAAAACCTACCCCGATATTGTCAACGAATCAGGTAATGGCAACAAAAACGACCTTGGCACCATTGCCATGGCAAAAGAGCGCTACCCCCACTCCGCAAATCGCCAGTTCTTTTTCAACTTAAGTGACAACACTAACTTAGATCCAGGTCGAGAATGGGGCTATGCAGTTTTTGGTGAAGTAGTTGAGGGACTCGACGTGATTGAAGCGATGGGAAAAGTGAAAACTGAGTATAATGAGTTAATGGGCTGGGATGATGTGCCTATTGAGCCTATAACTCTCATCAAAGCTACATTGCTGCCTGCCGAATAAGTAAATCCTTACATTTTTGTCTGGCAACAAAATTTTGTTGCCTTTCAAACTTTTCAAACTGACGACTGTCAAAATAATGTAATAAATTGTCAAAGCGCTTTGACAAGAGTCCATTCATCGACAATAACTTAAGTAAATAATAATTATTATCACGTTAGATATAACACGCGTTTTCCGAGATTAAAGCCAGTAAAGGCAAGAGTGAACATCATGATAATTGAGCAGTTTATCAGTGAGAAGAGTAATCAAATACGCGCATACATAATTGCAGTAATCGACAGAACTATACATTACACCGAACTAGACAAATTCATTGTGGACACCATGGAAGAGTGGACCTTATTGTCAGTGACTGATGAAACACCCAGTAGCGCCAAGGAACGGGTATTTTGGCATGTAGTACATGAACTGAGTTTGCATGGCGCGCAATCACTGAACAACGATTTGTTTTTTAAAAGCGAAATAACCACCTGTTTAGACTTTTTTGCCAATCGAGGCAGCTACCCGATAGACTGCATAGGTTGGAGACCACTGCCTTAGGCATTGTTACTGCATGACACAAAATAAATGTTGGTTTAGCGGATAGGGCTTTGGTAGGCTTAAGCTACTTTTAGCCATCACCTATTTTCATGTCGCAGCAGTCTCTCCTCCAGTCGTTTCAGTATTTTCGTGATCGTCGCCTTCTTACCGTGTTTTGTTTTGGTGTTGCCAGTGGTTTCCCATGGGTAATGATTGGCTCAGCGATGTCAGGTTGGCTTAAAGATGAAGGTTTAAGTCGTTCCAGCATTGGCTTATTTGGCCTGATCTTCGTTGCTTACAGTATCAATTTTCTCTGGTCTCCGCTGGTCGACAGACTAAAAATCCCAATATTGAGGGCACTCGGTCAACGACGCAGTTGGATTTTGTTTACCCAAGGTATTATTGTCAGTGCCACTGTCACCATGTCGCAGTTAGACGCTCAAGCACAACTCAGCCTAATGGCATTGTTCGGTCTTGCTATCGCTATTTCTGGCGCCACCCAGGACATTGCTATTGATGCTTACCGTATTGATATTCTTAATGACCAAGATAAAAACTACATGGCAGCTGGTTCAGCAATGGCCACGTCAGGCTGGTGGACCGGCTTTGCAGGCCTTGGCAGTATTCCATTTATTTTAGTAAGCCAGCCAAATTGGCAGTGGGCGGAAGTTTACGTTGTATTAGCTGCCATAATGGTCGGATTAATGATTACAGCTATCGTCGTTAATGAACCTGTGAGTAATAGAGAACAAGAGCACAACGACATTCAACAACGTTATCTGAACGTATTGCCAACGCAAGGTCGCAAGCCACTTTTCATTTTACTGTTGCTGCCACTGATTCTACTTACCATCGTTTATGCAAACACAGGATATGTCGCTTGGCCATCAGATATCATCAGCAACGACTACCAATTTTTATCAATAAGTTTGCTTGTTGTCGGGTTACTGTTTTTGTTCTCTAAGCAACTCTCAGGTCTCAACCGCAGTTTAATGACGCTAGAACAAAGCACGCCTGCCATAGCCCCTTCTAAAGTCCATCAATTAAGTGCATGGTTATTAACGACACTTGTAGCGCCTATTCAAGAGTTTTTCGACCGCAATGGCACGCGTTTGGCCTTATCAATTTTATTATTTATTTTCTTGTTTAAATTAGGTGAAGCCTATTTAGGCAGAATGTCGATAGTGTTCTATCGAGAAGTCGGCTTCAGTAACGAAGATATTGCGTATTACTCCAAGATGATTAACTGGTCAGTAACCATCGTATTTTCATTGATGGGCAGTATTTTTACTATTCGCTATGGGATTTTAAAGGGCTTATTTATCGGTGGTATAGCGATGGCCGCTAGCAACCTTTTGTTCGCAGTGATGGCGCTTGTGGGTCCTAATAAAGCACTATTTGCTTTTACCGTTTTTGTTGATGGATTTACTTCAGCATGGGGCTCTGTCGCATTTGTCGCCTTACTATCAGTGCTGTGCAACCGAACATTCACTGCTAGTCAATACGCGTTGATGGCATCATTGGGCACATTTGGCCGCGTTATGCTGGGTTCATATTCAGGTATATTTGTCGACTGGCTAGATGGCAACTGGGCATTATTTTTTGTTTTTACAGCATTAATGGTGATCCCAAGCTTGTTATTTCTGTACAGTATAAGAAAGCCACTTACGGAACTCATAAATCAACAAGAACCACAATCAAAATAAACTCTGTGAAGAGCAGTACCAGCAAGACTGCGGATTTTGAATTATGCTAATGATACTTATGTTAGAAAAATAACTTTATGATTCGATTATTTTTTTTATTACCGCTACTGATGTGTGGCATTTGGTGGTTCTATCTTAATCAGCGTGGCTATAGCGCAAAAGATGGACTCAAGGGCTTTATTTATATTTTGGGGCTTAACGGTATATTGCTCGGCTTTTTATTGGTGATGATGTATATAACCAATTAGTGACTAACCCTGTTAGTCACTACCAATGCTGCCGCTGTCACCATGCATGCTCATATCAATGATGGCCACTGCCGCTAACACAAGAGGAATATCCTCTTCATGTGCAATATCGACACCGTAGGTATCACCTATACTAAACCAGCGTTTTGACACTTGAGCGATAAGTTGACCAGCCGCAACAAATTGGTACTCATGAGAAAAAATATCACCAGTCACCTCTACATCAGCGCCTGGCGTTTTAATGATGAAGCGACTTGTTATCCACGGGAAAAATCGTTTTTTAATGCGACACTGGGTGCCATCAGGAAAGGTAATAAAAAACGTTTGCTTAATTGCCAGTAACTTTTGTTTAACAGAAACTACTTCACGCTCATTGACGTCTCTAACTGTTAACGATTTTCTTAGGCTGAAAAACTTCCCTTTTGCGACATAAGCTAACCTGTCTTTATCATCAAAAATTTCGAAACTGTCCCGCAAAGACAAAAGTTTTTGTTTCATTACAAATCGCATAAGTTCTCCATAAATATGCCTATTTCAGAGCATCAAAAATGCTATATCAAGACTAATTAAGTGTTCTCAGTTCTTGTTTAATCGCATCTCGTAGCAAGGCTACTTCCTTATTAACGGCAGCAAGTGATTCTTCATTTTCTGCAATTGATGACCAGTGTATTTGCCATGTATTTTTTAACTTGTCAGCTTGTGCAGCCGCTTTTGGGCTAATCAATAAACTCAGATCATTGATTAGCCCGACTTTAACCCAACCAATCCGAGCAGACCCTGTAATGCTATCGTTGTCATATACCGCAGAAAATATATTCTGCTCTAGTTCAGCTATTGCTGTCATCACTTCAAACGATGCCGTTCTGACTGTGGTATTTTGCTCGCTAACTTCCAACCGCCAAGCGTTGTACCCAAAGCCAATAACAGCAAATATGACGCTGAAAATTGAAGCTGCATAGTAAATTTTTAGTGTCTGTTGTCGTGCCATGTGATTCCCCATGGACATGCCTTAGTAGACTAGTTGTACCAAAAGTACGCCTAGCGCTGCAAATGACAACACAAGAGTAATAACAGGTACTTTGAGCCCTCTTAACAAGCATAACCCCAGTAAAACAATAATACCGTCCAACCAACCGCTTATCGCTGATACAGCAACAGGTTGATAAAAGGCTGCCATTAAAAGCCCTACGACGGCAGCATTTACTCCTGACAATGCGCCAGCTACTTTGGGGTTTGCAGCATATTGCTGCCATACCGGCTGGAACGCTATGATGAGGAGAAAGCCAGGCAAGAAGATCATAATGGTTGCCACAAGCGCACCTATAATAGGTGCCGATTCAAACATACTCGCCCCAAGATAAGTTGCAAGTGTAAACATTGGTCCAGGAACCGCCTGTGCCGCTGCGTAACCAATTAAAAATTCACTTTGCGCTAGACTGCCTGCAACGGCTTCTTGTAATAGCGGAAGAACCACATGGCCACCACCAAACACTAAGCTACCTGCTACATAAAAATCTTTCATCATCTGTGTCAATGCATTGCCACCACTAACGACAATTCCAGCGACAAGACAAATGAGAAACAACGCAAAACTCGGCCAATCAAGCGACGATTTATTGCTTTCTAACGGCTCTGTAGAACTCGGTTCTGGTGATGAAAAGACTAGACGCCCTATCACTGCGGCAACGGCAAGCAGCCCTATTTGCAACCCTGGTAACGGTAGAAAAATCAGCAGCAACGCAACAACGAGTGCAAGTGCTTTTTGCCAAAGTTGCTGGCAAAAGCTTTTTGCCATGGTCGCTATCGCGTCAGCAACAACGACAACGGCAAGTAATTTAAGTCCGGTGACAATGCCTTTAAACGTTATCGTGTTGGCAAACTCTAGACCGATAAAAAAGAGAGTCAGCATCAATAGTACTGAAGGTGTTGTAAACCCAATAAAGGCAGCAATACCACCCGCAAGACCAGCGCGATGACACCCTATCGCAAAGCCTACTTGGCTTGAACCAGGTCCCGGCAAAAATTGGCTTAGCGCCACTAAATTGCCGAAGTCTTGTTGGCTCAACCATTTGTGCTTCTGCACAAAAGCTTGTTGGAAGTAACCAATATGCGCTGCTGGTCCACCAAAACTGGTGCAGCCAAGTAAGAAAAAGCGCGAAAATATTTCTATCAGTGAAGACATGCAATGGCCTCATCATGGATACAGTGAAAGCTGGATGTTCACAACTTGTCACAAACCGTCAATTTTGGCGTTTACTTTATCATCTAAACTTTGCAAGACAACGTAATTCAAACAAACGACATGCTAATTGTTCTTATGAAGTTACTCTTTCCTTTTTTACTATTGCTTTGCTTATTCAACACTGCAAATGCTTCAGCGCTTTATGAATGGCACAATAAATACAAATTCACTAAATCTGAACAAACCCAAATAGACCAATGGCTAGCCAATGGTGTAACCGCATCTCAGCAAACGTTTTCACTGCTTCCTTTCCAAACACTGCGGTTCAACGTCAGCCCACAACCTAACGCCAGAGAACCAGTGCCTTGGGGGCAAGTTGACCGAGACGGAAACATAATCGTGCTGAAAATAGACACTAAATTTCCTACAAAAAGCTTTATTGACGACTGGACGCTTTATCATGAAATCGCACATTTATATTTACCGTTTTTGGATGATAGCTCGATATGGCTGAGCGAGGGTTTCGCCACTTACGTTCAGCAAATTATTATGTTGGATAACGATGTATTTGATAAAGACACTTTTGTTCGGCGCATTAAAGCAGGGTTTAGTAGAGGCATAAAAAATACTGCCAAACAGCGTGGGCCACTATCTTCTGTCTCAAACAACATGTGGAGCAGACGCGCTTACATGCGTGTGTATTGGTCAGGCACTGCTTACTTTTTAGAAGTAGACTCTCTACTTCAAGAACAAGGCAGCGACCTCATTGAGGTCATCAAACAATATGTCTCTTGCTGCTTAACAAGCGACGCATACGGTAGTGAATTGATCAAAACACTGGATCAAATTTCTAACTCAGATGCATTCTCAACCCTTTATCACCAATACAAATATCGCCAAGATTTTCCGGATATAGGTAGCAAAGCCATTATAAAAATTGCTGACTACTATGAAAGAAAACAATGACTTGCCTATATTTTGTGCGAATTAGTTTACATCAATAAACAATCGCTATGATCGCTATTTCGCCTCCACTTATGACTTAATGTAATCTTTCATGTAATATTACATATGTCATTACATTTATAAGGGGTAGTCATGGCACACGACGACGACAAAGCATTAGCGAGTATTGCAGAAGAGAACACACAGGAAAGCAAAGCGCTAGCACAGAAGTTAGCTGACGCTCAAAAGGAAATTGAAGATCTTAAAATGCAAATTATGTGGATGGAGCGCTCTTACGAGTAACCCTTTGCAGTTGGATGTAAACCGACAGCACACGCAAAACATTTCATCTTCTCCTACAAAAAAAGCGCCGAAAGGCGCTTTTTTATATCTACTCAGATGTTAATAATTTAATTTAAGCGCTGAAATTTTCCTTTGGAGGTAGGCGGTAAAGCGGAATGTACAAACGTACATGAGCATTTACCAACAACGCTACAAAGTAAAAGAGCAAGCTTAAAGAAGGATTATTCCCATTCGATTGTTGCAGGCGGCTTACCCGAAATATCATAAACCACACGTGAAATACCATCAATTTCATTGATAATACGGTTAGAAACCAGGCCTAAGAAGTCGTATGGTAAATGCGCCCAGTGAGCCGTCATAAAGTCGATTGTTTCTACAGCACGTAATGACACAACCCAGTCGTATTTACGACCATCGCCCATTACGCCTACTGAACGTACCGGTAGGAATACCGTAAACGCTTGGCTCACTTTATTGTATAAGTCATGCTTATGTAACTCTTCAATGAAGATAGCGTCAGCACGGCGCAATAAATCAGCGTACTCTTTCTTCACTTCACCCAAGATACGAACACCTAAACCAGGACCAGGGAATGGGTGGCGGTATAGCATGTCGTAAGGAAGGCCTAACTCTAAACCAATTTTGCGTACTTCGTCTTTGAATAACTCACGTAAAGGCTCAACAAGGCCAAGTTCCATATCTTCAGGTAAGCCACCTACATTGTGGTGAGACTTAATGACATGTGCCTTACCTGTTTTAGAAGCTGCTGATTCAATTACGTCAGGGTAAATTGTACCTTGTGCTAACCATTTCGCGTTTTTACGTTTTCCCGCTTCTTCGTCAAACACTTCAACGAATACGTTACCGATGATCTTACGCTTAGCTTCTGGATCATTTTCGCCTTTTAAGCGATCTAAGAAACGTTGTTCAGCATTTACATGAACTATGTTGAGACCGAAGTGATCACCAAACATATCCATGACTTGCTGGCCTTCGTTTAGACGCAACAAACCATTATCAACAAATACACACGTTAACTTATCGCCAATCGCGCGATGTAAAAGCATCGCAACAACTGATGAGTCAACACCGCCAGAAAGACCTAAGATAACTTCGTCGTCACCTACTTGCTCTTTCATTTTCGCTACAGCGTCATCGATAATTGAACTTGGGGTCCAAAGCTTTTCACATTGACAAATATCGACAACGAAGTGCTCAAGCATACGCATACCTTGCTTAGTGTGCGTAACTTCAGGGTGGAATTGAACACCGTAGAATTTCTTCTCTTCATTCGCCATTGCAGCGTGCGCGCAGCTAGGTGTTTGTGCAATCGTAGTGAAACCTTCTGGAATCGTGGCGACTTTGTCACCGTGGCTCATCCACACATCTAATACTGCGTTGCCATTGTCACCGATATGGTCTTCAATGTTTTTGAATAACTCAGACTGTGCAATAACTTCAACGCCGGCATAACCAAATTCTTTGTGATCTGAAGATTGAACACTACCGCCAAGTTGCTCAGACATGGTTTGCATGCCGTAACATACACCTAATACCGGAACACCTGCGTTGAAAACGTACTCAGGTGCACGTGGTGAATCAGCTTCAGTAACCGACTCAGGGCCGCCCGCTAGGATAATACCAGTTGGGTTGAATTCTTTAATTTGCGCTTCAGTAACGTCCCATGCCCATAGCTCACAGTAAACACCAATTTCACGAACGCGGCGCGCAATTAACTGTGTGTACTGAGAACCAAAGTCTAGAATTAGGACTCGAGAATCATGGATATCTTTACTCATTAGATATATCTCATTTTGTGGCTCTTCATAAATCAAATTTTATTCAGAGCAAGATAATTTCTTAAAAAACTAGGCTGATTTACGTTTCAGTAAATCAGCCTATATAAATCTTTTTAAAGTGATGAATAATGATAGTTCATAGTGGGAAGTTGTTTAACAAAGCGGAAGCGCGGAGCTTGGTAAACCAAGTGAGCACTTCCAATGCAGGTAAACAGCTTAGCCATGAAGAACTAACGTATTCATTAGCCCATTCTGTAGTTAGGTGCTTCTTTGGTGATTGTTACGTCATGTACGTGTGACTCACCCATACCAGCCGCTGAAATCTTCATAAACTGCGGCTTAGTGCGCATTTCTTCAATCGTTGCACTACCGGTTAAGCCCATTGATGAACGTAAGCCACCCATTTGCTGATGAACAATTGCTGCTACAGGGCCTTTGTATGCGACACGGCCTTCAATACCCTCTGGTACTAACTTATCTGCTTCTCCATCTGTCTTTTGGAAGTAACGATCAGAAGAACCTTCTTTCTGTGCCATTGCACCTAATGAGCCCATACCACGGTATGATTTGTAGTAACGACCTTGGTAAAGCTCTACTTCACCAGGCGATTCTTCAGTACCCGCAAGCATTGATCCCACCATTACGCAATGCGCACCAGCAACTAATGCTTTTGCGATATCACCTGAGAAGCGAATACCACCGTCAGCAATAACTGGAATATCAGTACCTTTTAAGCCATCAACCGCGTCAGAAATTGCCGTTAACTGAGGAACACCAACACCTGTAACGATACGCGTTGTACAAATTGAACCAGGGCCAATACCAACTTTAACTGCATCAACGCCAGCATCAGCCAATGCTTTAGCGCCTGCAGAAGTTGCAACGTTACCAGCAATAATTTGTAAATCAGCGTATTTAGCACGAGTTTCTTTAACGCGATCTAATACACCTTGAGAGTGACCATGTGATGTATCGATAAGAAGTACATCAACACCTGCCGCGACTAGTGCGTCGATACGCTCGTCAGTGCCTGCACCAACACCAACAGCTGCACCTACACGTAAGCGACCGAACTCGTCTTTACATGCATTTGGCTTGCGCTCAGCTTTTTTGAAATCTTTTACAGTGATCAAACCCTTTAGTTTGAATGCATCATCAACCATAAGTAGCTTTTCAATGCGGTGCTCGTGCATAAGGTGAAGGATATCTTCACGCTCTGTGCCTTCAGCCACCGTGACTAGGTCCTCTTTACCTGTCATAAGGTCAGCTACTTTCTTAGAAAGATCTGTCTCAAAACGTAAATCACGACTCGTGATAATACCAACAAGATTGTTTTCTTTATCAACAACAGGGAAACCTGAGAAACCTTGCTCTTTAGCAAGCGCGATAACTTCTTCAATCGTGATGTCAGGAAACACAGTGATAGGGTCTGAAACAATACCGCTTTCGTATTTCTTTACTTGTGAAACATTGCGAGCTTGCTCTTCAATGGTCATATTCTTATGGATAAAACCAATGCCACCCTCTTGCGCAAGAGTAATAGCTAAACGCGCTTCTGTTACCGTGTCCATAGACGCAGAAACCATTGGCACATTCAGAGAAATTTTGCGCGTTAGTTTAGTTGTTAGGTCGGCAGTATGAGGCAGTACCTTAGAGTGGGCTGGTACTAATAAAACGTCATCGAAAGTTAACGCTTCTTGAGCAATTCTTAGCATCACAATATCTCGCTTATATGGGAGGAATGGAGTAAATATTGCGGCAGAATTTTAACCCTTTTGTGGCGCTAGGTAAACTTTATTTTATGAAATTATGAAAATAATTCGCCAATAAAGGTTATAACAAAGTTATACTAGCGTTAGATATTTCGTAAAAGCGTATAAAACTATAATAATGTTAACCGACAGGCACATATTACAAGTAAACGAGCTAACTAAAAAAGTACGTTTCATCTTAGAAAGTGAACTCAATACTGTATGGTTAACAGGTGAAATATCGAATTTCATCGCAGCGAGCTCAGGTCATTGGTATTTATCGCTAAAAGACAGTAAGTCTCAAGTAAAATGTGCGATGTTCAAAGGGAACAATCGCTATGTCCGAATCAAACCGGGAAACGGCCAACAAGTCCTAGTTAAAGCCCGTGTCTCTTTGTATGAGCCGAGAGGTGACTTTCAACTTATTATTGAGCAAATGGAAGATGCTGGCGAAGGCTTATTGCGTCAACAGTATGAAGCATTAAAAGCGAAACTTACCGCGCAGGGCATTTTTGATGTATCAAAGAAACAGCCATTACCCTCTGTCATTCATAAAGTAGGCGTTGTTACCTCTCCAACAGGCGCTGCAGTAAAAGACGTTATTAGTGTTTTAGCGAGACGTAACCCGGCAATTGAGGTTGTTATCTACCCAGCGCTTGTTCAAGGCGAGCTGGCACCAAACGATATTATAGCCAGTATTGATATTGCTAACGCTCGCTGTGAAGTTGATGTGCTTGTTGTTGGACGCGGTGGAGGGTCTCTTGAGGACTTATGGTGCTTTAATGATGAGCACGTAGTACAAGCGATATCGCGCTCACATCTCCCCGTCATTAGTGCAGTTGGGCACGAGATAGATACCACCTTATCTGATTATGTTGCAGATGTAAGAGCACCAACACCCTCAGCTGCCGCGGAGTTAGTATCCGGCGATCAAAGTGAACTAGCGGCAAAAATACAGCAGCTAAGAAGCAGATTAGCCATAGGCATTGTTAATAAACTAAAGCTCAATAAACAGCAATCTGAGGTAGCCTCAGCTAAGCTCGCTAAGCAACACCCTGAACGTATGTTAATGATGCATGGTCAACGAAGTGATGAACTTAGCACTCGTTTAAAAATAGCGATGCAACAGCAAATGCGTGAAAGACAGGTCTCGTCCTTGCAGTTATCACAACGCATATCTCATCTCTCGCCAGCGCGCGCTATAGAGAGCTATGTATCGCGCGTTGAATATTTAAAAGAGCGCCTAATTAGTTGTCAGCAACATCAGTTAACGACTAAGCGAAATGCATTTGCTCACATCGTAGAGCAGCTAAATATTGTTAGTCCATTAGCGACAATCGCTCGAGGTTACAGTGTTACGCGCAGTGAGACAGGTACAATTGTGAAATCAACGGAGCAGGTAGTGTTGGGTGACGATATTTCAGTCCAAGTAAGTGACGGTATTATAAAAGCTACGGTGCGAGATAAACATTACGATTAAGTCACGAATAACTTGTTGCTAGTCTTCTAACTCTGTGGCAATTGTCGACTGCATTAATTGTAATACTTGCTTTTTAGCGGCTTCATCAAACTGAACACCGATAGCAATGCCATCTACTTGATTTTTCACGTTACAGACACTGGCATCTACCTTTAATTTACTGCCACCATCTAACTCTTCAACGGTAATTTGCACTTGCTGATCTTTGTTTAGCAACAAGGAGTCGCCGTTGTTTATAAACAGCTGGCAGCCATTGACTGATAAGTCCATGATTGACGCTTGCCAATAGTCATTATTAACGCGAATTTTTGCTTTGATATCAGTCTCTATACGCATGGAAGATCTTAGCGATTGGAGACTAACTGTTTTGGGGAATTCCAGTACCATCATGCGTGAAGGAATTTGGATGGTTTGCCGAACTGGGCTTACAAAGGCAACTACCGCTCCTTCATGACCTTCTATAAGGCCACGGACCGTGATGTTGGTACCTTGAGAAATATAATGAGAAAAACTGCCAAGCTTGCTGCTATCAGGAAATTGAATAAGCACAAATTGCTTAGGCATGTAGCCAATAAAAGTTGTTCTGAACTTGCCCTTTTTACCTGCTGGCGTCACGATATCAATCGTTACCGTGGCACCGGCATCTAATAAACCAAGATTTCGATTTAAGCGATTAATAACATCAACTTGTTGCGTACCCGGCATTAAAACTTTGATCCCAGCAATTAGCGGTTAATTGCTGTTTACCCTAGCGAAATAGGCAGCCAAAAGCAATGTTATGCTATGGCTTAATCTTTCTTATAGCCTTGTGTAGCACGCGCTAATTTCTTCTGTTCGGTATAGGTAAGCTTCTTCTTGCCTGCAAATGGGTTAGAGGTTTCTCTAAACTCAATCTTAATTGGTGTACCCATAATTTTTAATGACTTACGATAGTAGTTCATCAAATAACGTTTGTATGACGGCGGCAAATGCTTGGTTTGGTTACCATGAATAACAACAATTGGTGGGTTGTAACCACCAGCATGAGCATATTTAAGTTTGATGCGACGGCCGTTATGCATAGGTGGTTGATGATCAAACACTGCCATATCCAATATTTTCGTCACCATAGATGTGGAAATACGTTTGGTCGCTGACACAAATGCTTCTTCCACAGATTCAAACAAGTGCCCAACGCCCGTGCCATGTAACGCCGAGATAAAATGGATACGAGCAAAGTCAATAAAGCCCAGACGACGATCTAGCTCTTTGTGGATATTGTCTTTGATTTCTTGGTCAATTCCATCCCACTTATTCACCGCTAGCACCAATGAACGACCAGCCTCTAAAATAAAGCCGAGTAAGCTTAAATCTTGATCGGTAATACCTTCACGCGCATCAATCACTAACAAACACACGTTAGCATCTTCAATCGCGCGAAGAGTTTTAATAACCGAGTATTTCTCAACGACATCGCTAACGTTTTTACGACGGCGAATACCTGCAGTATCAATAAGCGTATACTCACGATCATTGCGTTCCATAGGAATATACACACTGTCTCGTGTGGTACCTGGCATGTCGTAAACCACAACACGCTCTTCACCTAAAATACGATTGGTTAAGGTCGATTTACCGACATTTGGCTTACCAATAATAGCAAGTTTAATTTTGTCATCTTCTTCCGGCGCATCGACTTCAACCTCTTCACCTTCTTCAAAGTAAAGCGCGTCTTCGTCTTCCTCGCCTTCTGTTGGCTCTTGGCCTAACTCTTCGATGTGAGGTGATAAGGCGAGCGTTAGTAACTGCGTAACACCACGACCATGTGCTGCAGCAATCTGATGAACGGTGTCACCAAGGCCTAAACTGAAAAACTCAGCGATAGCAGAATCAGCATCAATACCATCAATTTTGTTGGCGACTAGAAAGACTTTCTTGTCTTGTTTCCGCAAATAGTTAGCAATAGCCTCATCTGCCGAGGTTAATCCTGCACGCGCATCCACCAGGAAAAGTACTGCATCAGCTTCTTCGATAGCCATCAACGATTGCTCAGCCATCAACGCATCAATCCCCTCTTCATTACCATGAATACCACCAGTATCTATGACAATGAAAGGATGCTCTTCTACCGATGCTTGGCCGTATTGGCGATCGCGTGTAAGACCCGGGTAATCAGCTACCAACGCATCTCGTGTGCGTGTTAAACGATTAAATAGTGTTGATTTGCCAACGTTAGGGCGACCCACTAATGCAACTACTGGTAGCATGAAAACCTCAAAAAAATATCGCTATGAAATTAACAACGGCCCCATAAGCGATGTATGGAGCCGTTTGAAAGTATTTAATAACTATAGTCGAATCTGACTACAGTCGCTGTAACACGACCTTATGGTACTTTTACAGCTTCTAATGAACCATCTCTAGTTTGGACGTACAACACATTGTTTTCGACAATAGGCGTTGCATAAACACCACTGCTGTCTACTTCATGACGTGCCACAAACTCACCGGTTTCCTGGTCAATAAAGTGCAAGTAGCCCTCAAAGTCACCAACAACTACGTAGTTACCGACAACAGCTGGGCCTGTAACACCACGATTTGTTAGCGCAAGGTTACTCCACTTCTCTAGACCATTAATGCGATCAACAGCGTAGACATGACCTTTTAAATTCGTCAGGTAAAGAGTATTGCCATCTATCGCCAATTGGCGATATGACGAGTACTGGCGCTTCCACAAAACACGTCCGTTTCGAATATCAATTGAAACTAAATTACCGCGAGAAGATATTGCATATACCTTGTCACCAAATACTAGCGGAGAAGAGTCGACATCAATAACGCGCTCTAGTTCAGTTGACCCTGTTGGTTCACCAACTTCAGCCGTCCAGCCTTGTTGACCTTTCTCAAGCATAAATACGGTTAACTGACCCGATGATGTCCCTACAAGCACACCACCAGCTGCAATCGTTGGTGCACTGATGCCACGAAGTGTTAAAGGTGGTACATCAAGAGTCACTTCCCATGCATCTTCGCCAGTTATTGCATTAAATGCCTTCAATACACCTGAAGCCGTGTTAACAACCAAAATACCTGAATCTAACGCAGGCTTAGCGATCATTTCGCCTTTTACCTTGCCTGTCCATTCAAGTTCGCCAGTATCTGCGTTCAACGCAAATATTTCGCCATTTTCGGTGCCGAAAAAGACTTTATTGATACCAACTGCTGGACCACCACCAATGAGTGCAGGTTGACGATTATCGAAAAAGCCACGTTCACTATCTAAGTCGCTTAAATCTACATGCCAGGTTTGGTCGCCTGTTATCGCATCGTATGCATAGGCATCGCCATCACGGCTAACACTGAAGATTTTGTTGTAACCATGTGCGGGCTTTAAGCGAGAGAAGTAATCATCAACCCCTTCACCAACACTGGCATCCCATAGCACCTCTGGCTCAAACTGTTCGTTAATTTCAGTAAGTTCGGCAACCTTAATTGCTTCATCTTCATCATCAGTTGACGAACACGCTGACACTAAACTTGCCAGCAACACCATTGCCGCGAGTTTTGTTTTTGTCGTTATCATTGATTTTCTGCTCACGGTTTATTCAATTACTGTGTAAGGTTTGTCGCTTGTGCTAAATCGTCGATTTTTACTTGCAACGTTGGGTTGGTTGCTAAGCCATCCGCATCAATCGCTGCTTGATAAGCGTTTCGGGCTAGCTCTTTCTTACCTTGTTTAAGGTATGCATCACCTTTGATTTCTTCAGCTGATGCTTTAAAGCCTTCAGGTAGCGGCTGACCAACTGTTGCTAGTGCGGTATCAAACTCACCTAATTGAATTTGCACGCGTGCAAGGCGGATGACAGCAATCGCTTTGATTGCATCAGTTGGTGCTTTTTCTATGGCTGTATTTAAAAAAGCCACCGCTTTTTCATAGTCTTCACGTTCTACAGCATCTTTCGCTAAACTAAAAGCGGTAAGCGACGCATAGCTTGATTCGCTATTAGCTTGAATAAACTTGTCTGCATCCGTTTTGAATGCTTCATTGTCTGTATCCTTGCTCTCCAGTAGAGCTGTATACTCAGACGCTACCGCTTCTTCTTGCGCTAGCTTAGTATCTTGGTAGTAGTTAAAACCAATAAAGCCCGCAAAACCAACAACTAAACCAGAGATAATGTAGTTACCGTTTTCTTGCCAAAACTTCTTAATCGCTTCGACTTGTTGTTCTTCTGTTTCGAATTGTTCCACAATAATTCCTTAAATTAACTCAGCTAGTAAGCTAGCTACTTGCACTAACGGCAAGCTTTGTTGTTCATGTTGGCCGCGCAGGTATTTCACTGTCACTTGCTGATTAGCAAGCTCATCTTCACCTAAAATTAACGCCACCTGCGCGCCTGATTTATCAGCACGCTTCATCTGTTTCTTCATATTGCCACCACCACAGTGGTTTTGAATACGAATGCTTGGCACTGCATCGCGCCATTGCTCGGCTAAATTAATAGCTTGCAGATCCGCACCTTCACCTAACGCGATAACATAGGCATCTACTTGAGGGCGAATATTATTGGCTTTTTCCAGACTAGTCATCATTAGCACCAAGCGCTCGATACCTAAAGCAAAACCAATACCTGGCGAATCTTTACCACCTAACTGTCCAACAAGACCGTCATAACGGCCACCAGCACATACTGTACCTTGTGCGCCTAAACTGTCCGTTACCCATTCAAACACTGTGCGGTTATAGTAATCCAACCCACGTACAAGGCGTTCATTGATAACATACTTAATACCAGCATTGTCTAGGTAGGTTTTTAATTGCGTGAAGTGAGCAGTAGTTTCTTCACCAAAGTAATCACTCAGTTTTGGCGCGTCAACTAGTGCAGCTTGAACATCTGGATTCTTGCTATCTAATACACGCAGTGGATTAGTATGCATTCTGCGTTTGCTATCTTCATCCAGCTTGTCTTCATGCTTTTCCAAATAAGCTACTAGCGCGTCTCGGTATGCGGCACGTTCATCGCTAGACCCAAGCGAATTAAGCTCTAACGTAACGAACTCACTAATACCTAACTCTTTCCATAAACGCGCTGATAGCATAATAACTTCAGCATCTATATCTGGGGTAGAAATACCGAACGCTTCAATACCGAACTGATGAAACTGACGGTAACGCCCCTTCTGCGGGCGCTCATGACGGAACATTGGCCCCATGTACCATAGACGCTGTTCTTGGTTGTACAGCAAACCGTGTTGGTTTCCTGCACGTACGCAACTTGCCGTGCCTTCTGGGCGAAGTGTCAAACTATCACCGTTACGATCGTCAAAGGTATACATTTCCTTTTCAACGATATCAGTCACTTCACCAATAGAACGTTTAAATAAAGCAGTAGACTCTACGATTGGCATACGAATTTCAGCGAAACCATAATTGCTCGCCACACGGCGCAATACTTCCTCTACCATTTGCCAAACATTTGTTTCACTTGGCAAACAATCATTCATGCCTCGAATAGCTTGAATTGCTTTACTCACGTAACTTATCTCTTATCAAAAAATCAACGGCGCATTATAGGCGCTACTGGGGAAAACGTAAACAACCGTGCTTAGTCGACGGCCTTTACATCAATCTTATTTTCTTCATCCATCATCTGCGCTTTTGCGCGGATTTTAGCTTCTAACTGATCAACAATGTCATTGTTGTCAATGCGCTCTTTTTGACGGGTGCCATCTAGATAGAAACCACTCTTCTTACTACTGCCCGTTAAACCAAGGTCTGACACCGTTGCTTCACCTGGCCCATTAACGATACAACCAATGATAGACACATCCATCGGTGTAATAATATCTTCAAGACGCTCCTCTAGGGCGTTAACCGTACCGATCACATCGAACTCTTGACGCGAGCAACTTGGACAAGCGATAAAGTTTATACCGCGACTGCGAATTTTTAGTGACTTCAGAATATCGAAACCCACTTTAATTTCTTCAACAGGGTCCGCCGCCAGCGAAACACGGAGCGTATCACCTATACCTTCGGCAAGTAACATCCCTAACCCGATTGCTGATTTTACCGAACCAGAGCGGAAGCCACCCGCTTCAGTGATGCCCAAATGCAGAGGATTATCAATTTGTGCGGCAAGTAAACGGTAAGCGCCGACAGCCAAAAAGACATCAGATGCTTTAACGCTCACCTTAAAATCATGGAAATTCAGACGGTCTAAAATATCGACGTGACGCATTGCTGATTCAAGCAAGGCTTCCGGTGTAGGTTCACCATACTTTTCTTGTAAGTCTCGCTCTAACGAGCCACCATTTACGCCAATTCGAATTGGTATGCCTTTGTCGCGTGCCGATTCAACAACCGCTTTTACACGATCTTCTTTGCCAATATTCCCTGGATTGATACGTAAACAATCAGCGCCATATTCGGCTACTTTTAGCGCAATGCGGTAATCAAAGTGGATATCTGTAACAAGCGGCACGTTAACCTGCTTTTTAATTTCTTTAAATGCTTCTGCTGCATCCATTGTTGGCACACTAACGCGGACAATATCTGCCCCAACAGCTTCAAGCGATTTTATTTGCGCGACCGTTGCATCAACATCTGTTGTTAACGTGTTGGTCATTGACTGCACACTGATCGGTGCATCACCACCAACAGGTACATTACCCACCATGATTTGACGGGATTTACGGCGTTTTATCGGAGATTCTGTAAACATAAAAATAAACTAAGATGATTCAGGTAGGGTAAATTTTGCAATATTACCGACGTTATATTTCGACATATCGATTGACTGTCCATTAAAGTCAACCTGCACAAGTTCAGGCTTACCTACGGTCACTTCAAAAGGTGCTGTACCTCTAAGCTCCATCACATATCCAGCTTTTTTGATACCATAAGCGATACGCTCGCCATTGGCATCTTGAATATTAACCCAGCAATCACCAGCAAAGGTGAAGATGGCGATTGACTCTAGAGCCTCTTCGGCTAACACAATCACCTCATCACTCGCCGATTCAATGACGGGTTCAACGGCTGTTGCACTTTCTTGTACTGTGTTCGATGAGCTGCCACCTTTAGCTGTTGGTGGTAACTCTGTATCTGTATTGCCACCATCCTCAGTAAGCTGTCCAAGTTGAGAAACCGTATTAACTGACTGGATATCACTACTTTCAATCGGTGACGCGTTTTCATTAGCCGTTAAAGACTCACCTACTGAGGGCTCTACAATTGAACTTTCACCTTCTGAAACTGGGCTTTCAACGTCATTTTGCGCTGCAGAGGTGGTCATATTGTTTTGGCTGTCTTGAAGATAAAATACGACGGTTGATGCGACAAGTGCAGCTAAAATAAGATAGCTTACCCACATCAAACGGCTGTGCTGAGCCTGCTTTTCTGTGATTTTCGAAAAGCTTTGCATTTCAGTACGTTGTTTAGCTGCAACACCCAACATTTCGTAACTTGAAAGTACTTCAGATTCAGTTACGTTTACAAGCTTCGCATAATTTTTGAGGTAACCGCGGTTGAACGTATCAGGAAGCGTTTTATCAAAAATTTCGTGCTCAATTTCATCAACAAGCGTCACTCTAAAGTTAAGCTTTTCAGCAACTTGCTGCTGAGTGAGATTCATTTTCTGTCGAGCTTCCGCCAGCATTTGGCCGGGACCAATGACCTCGATATCTTCTGGCAACTCGTTCGACTCTTTACTCATTTATCGCTATTACTCTTGTTCTACTACTTGACTCGGATCAGCCAGATAAATGACATCGCCGACATGAATGACTGAATCTTCTTTCAATTCATTCCATTGGCGTAAGCTTTTCATGCGAATGTTATAACGTTTTGAAATTGTAAACAGGTTCTCGCCATCAGTGATAATGTGCTGCGGCAACGACTCAACAGTTAAATACACAGATTCTTGATCTGCAATTTCTGGTGTTTCATTATCGACAATTGGTGCTGTACTCACTTGAGTTTCATCAATCGATGGCTCTAAGTTATCGCTGACTTCGCTTTCGTCTACATTACTGACATTCATATCATCAATAAGTTCAACAGCTTGGTCTTCCTCTTCATTAATAAGCGCAATAATGTCATCCGTATTTTCTTCCAACGCTGCCTCTTCCTCAGCAACTTGCGCTTCTAATGCCTCTAAACTCTCTTCACTTTCTAATGTGGTGTCATTCAAGCTGTCAACAAATTCAGGCTCAACTGGCGCTTCGTTTAATTCTTCATCAACCTCGAAAGCCTCATCACCCAACTGCTCTTCGATAGCCGCCAGTTCTGCTTTAGCTAATGCAATGGCTTCTGCAGCACTGCCAACAAGCGTTTCCTCTTGCGCTTTGACACTTTCTTCCACCAACAGGGTGTCATTGTTTTCGGTCGTCACATTTGCGGCTTCGGCGGCCTCTTCTACAACGCCACTTTGGTTGGCATCCGCATCTTGCTCAGATACAACAGTAGAGTTAGTGTCGTCCTGAACAGCTTTTTTCACTTTCGGTTTAGACGAGCGCAAAACAACCGTTTTCTTAACGGGTTTTGTTGTTTCACTCGCCGCAATAACATCTTCACTCGGTGGTGTTAATTCAATCAGTTTTTTGGTTGACTTAGAAGCCGTTGAAGACTGCCTTTTTGGCTTCATACTCATGGCAGGCTTGTTTGTTGGACTAAGCACAACGACACGCTTAGTCTCTGTTTTGTCGTAAGCACCTAACTTAAGTAACTGATATTTTTCTGCTAATTCGTCCGCATCTATTTGCTCCAAATTATTCAGGAGATATTGTTTTGCATGCCATGATTCAGGGAACATTTTCACCAGCATTGAGCCATAATTTTTAGCTATGCGATCGTTGCCCATTTTCGTATAGATTTTATAGGTTAACGCCAATGAATCTGGATTAAAGCGGCGTGTCGCCTTTTCAAACCGCTTTGCGTACCCTAGCGCATCATCGTACTCTCCTTTTGCGTATTGCAAGCGCATCATCTGGTACAAAGTGGCTGCATTTGTCGGATTGTGATCTATCGCCTTGCTTAAATAGGTTTCTGCTTTTTCAAAGTTTGGTGCTTTGAGCTGGCAAAGCGCTAAGTTTTCATAACTCTTTGATACCAATAAATAGCTTGGTACTGCGATAGCACGCAAGAATTGAATTTCAGCTTCAGGTAACAGATCTTGACGACATAAAAATACACCGTAGTTATTGAGAGTGTCGGCATCGTCCGGTTTTAACGACAAGGCTTTTTCATAGGATTCAATGGTAAGTTTGTCTTCACCCACTGTCTCGTAATAATGCGCAAAGGCCGTGTAAACTTGCACTAAGTTTGGAGCAAAGCGCTTTGCTTTCTCGAGATTGAGCTTAGCCTGAGTAGTGTTACCCATTTTTAGGTAACCCAACCCAAGCGAAATACGCGTCATGGCGATATCATTGTTAGATGATTCATTTTGAATAACGGGTGTATCAGAATTTTCATAATTCTGAGTTACACAAGCACTAAGTGACGTGAATGATGCCGCCACTAAGATGAGTTTAAACGCTTTAACCATAACGAGTTGTGATCACTTCTTGTTGTAATTCTGCATGCACGACAACATCCTGTTGCCGTTAAATCGGTAAATTTTGCAAGGACCTAAAAAGTTAGGATCTTGCAAAAGACCATGTAATTACACCATTTTCACTGAAATGTCTTCAGTTTTCACGCCTTTTTTTGCTGCATTAAGCGCTGTTCGCTTTGTTCTGTCTAAAACATCACCGGCTAATTGACCACATGCGGCATCAATATCATCACCGCGTGTACGACGAGTAATTACCGTAAAACCATACGACTGAAGCACTTTATCAAAACGATCAATGCGAGAATTACTCGAACGCTTATAAGGTGATCCTGGGTAAGGATTAAATGGGATCAAGTTAATTTTACTCGGCGTGTCTTTTAACGCATGCGCAAGTTCGTGAGCCTGTTCCATACTGTCGTTGACATGATCAATCATCACGTATTCAACCGTGACCGCTTTTTGCGCTTTTGAACCATCGATATAACGGCGAGAAGCCGCTAAGAAATCTTCTAACGGGTATTTTTTATTGATAGGCACCAATTCATCACGAAGATCATTGGTTGGCGCATGCACCGAGATAGCGAGTGCACAATCAATTTTTTCTTTCAACATGTCTAGCGCTGGCACAACACCCGAAGTACTTACCGTTACACGGCGCTTCGAAAGACCGTAACCTAGATCATTAAGCATGTTATCTAATGCGGGGATAAGGTTTTTCATGTTGAGTAGTGGCTCACCCATACCCATCATTACGATGTTGGTAATCGGACGAGTACCTGCAATACGTGTTGCGCCAATGTCATTGGCAACACGCCATACTTGGCCAATAATTTCAGCGACGTTCAAATTACGATTAAAGCCCTGCTGGGCCGTAGAACAGAAGCTACACTCTAAGGCACAACCTACTTGAGATGACACACATAAAGTTGCACGGTTGTTTTCTGGGATCCAAACCGTTTCGACTTCCTGACCGCTTTCCAACTTCAACGCATACTTGATGGTGCCGTCTTTAGACACCTGCTTTTGTGAAATTTCAGGCGCGACAATTTCACAATTGCGTTGCAATTTTTCCCGAAGCTTTTTGTTCAAGTTCGTCATTTTCTCGAAATCGTCGTAGCCAAAATGGTACATCCACTTCATCAATTGGTCGGCACGGAATGGCTTTTCGCCAATTGAGGCAAAGTATTCACGTAATCCTTGATGATCAAAGTTTAGTAGATTGACTTTAGAAACCGCTTTTTCGGCGACTTGTACCACTTCAGACATAAATCAATTTCTCAAAACAACAAAATTTAAAGGCGCAAAATTGTACACTTTTTAGACAAAAGAGACAATTCTAATTCGGATAATGATAAAAGTTCTTTGTCTTCAATAAACAACAAAAACCCTTATCATTCGCCGCTTTCACGATATCAATATAAAGCAAAAGGATTTTACCGATAATTCGATAAAACCCTTTTTAGTAATTCAGTGTTTAATCAAAGCGTTTGGTGCGAGTTCAAGAAGAGAGGGCGCAACATACATGTGTATGTGAGCATTCTCGACGCTGAAATCGCGCCCAAGGCGCAGATTAAAGGTGAATTAGCGAGTGCGTGGGCAAATCTCTTCGTCTGAGAAGAAGTAAGCAATTTCACGTGCAGCTGATTCTAAAGCGTCAGAGCCGTGAACAGCGTTCTCGTCGATTGAGTTTGCGTAGTCAGCACGTAAAGTACCTGCTAATGCTTCAGCTGGGTTAGTAGCACCCATGATTTCACGGTTTTTAAGAACAGCGCCTTCGCCTTCTAACACTTGAACCATAACTGGACCTGAAGTCATGAATTCAACTAAAGCACCGAAGAAAGGACGCTCTTTGTGTTCAGCGTAGAAACCTTCAGCTTGTTCTTGAGAAAGGTGAACCATTTTTGAAGCAATGATTTTAAGACCAGCAGTTTCGAAACGGTTGTAGATTTGACCGATTACGTTTTTAGCAACTGCATCTGGTTTTACGATAGAAAAAGTACGTTCGATAGCCATCGATTAAGCCTCTTAAATTTTTATTGAATAAATAGGGTATAAATTTTGGGCGCGATTATAGACCAAGTGATTACAAATGACTATGACAAAGTTATGGCGAGGGAATGAATGTTATTGTTAAACAACTTACCACCTGAAAGACTTTTCATTAAAAGTGCTGTAATTGCATTGACGTGTGTTAACAAAAAAGCCTGCTGAAGCAGGCTTTTAGATAATAAGTCATTCTCGAACACTAAATACTCACGCGCTTATACTCACGATATCGCGGTGTCCAGAAATTGCGCTCAATTTTCGCAATCAGCATATCGTCCGACATTTCTAATGCTAAGCCCTGTGCGTAAGCAACTTTGGCAACAGCAAACGCTATTTTCTTGCTTAGCTCGGAAATACTCTCAAGCGGCGGTAGCAACTCACCTTTGCCAGTATTGGCCACCGGTGACGCTTCAGCTAACGTCTCACTCGCCACCATAATCATCTCATCAGTGATACGATTGATGTTTGCTGATACAACGCCCAGACCTAAACCAGGGAAAATATAGCTGTTGTTACATTGTGCTATTGGATATAGCTCACCTTGGTATTCAACCGGTTCAAATGGGCTGCCTGTAGCAACAATTGCATTGCCTTCTGTCCATGTAATCACCTGCTCTGGCGTCGCTTCTACCTGACGAGAAGGATTACTCAACGGGAAAATGATAGGTTTCGAACATTGAGCATACATGGCTTTAATAACGGCTTCCGTGAATAAGCCTGCTTGACCAGATACACCAATCAGTACATCAGGCTTAGCGTTGTTCATTAGCTCTAATAAGTTCGCGTAATCACCGGCAACTGCCCAACTACTTACCGCTGATTTTGATTGTACTAATTTTTCTTGGAAGTCACGTAATCCGTCCATGCCCTCAGTAAGCAGACCGAAACGGTCAACCATATAAATTTGACTGCGCGCTTGTTCTGGTGATGCACCTTCGCTAATCATCTGAGTAATAATCTGCTCTGCAATACCACACCCAGCGGATCCTGCACCAACAAAGGCAACCTTTAGCTCAGAAAGCTGAACACCACGCGTACGACATGCTGCCAATAGCGTCCCTACTGTCACCGATGCAGTACCTTGAATGTCATCGTTAAAGCAGCAAATTTCATCACGGTATTTCGATAACAGAGGCATTGCATTAGGCTGTGCAAAATCTTCGAACTGCAACATCACATGTGGCCAACGACGCTTCACCGCTTGAATAAACAGATCAACAAATTCGTCGTATTTATCTTGGCTAATACGCTGACGGCGTGACCCCATATACATTGGATCATTTAACAATTTTTCGTTATTTGTACCCACATCGAGCATAACCGGCAAACAGTAAGCAGGACTAATACCGCCACAAGCGGTGTACAGTGCAAGCTTACCAATTGGAATACCCATGCCACCGATACCTTGGTCTCCAAGACCAAGAATACGCTCTCCATCGGTTACCACAATAACCTTCACTTTGCCTTTCGTGGCATTGCGAAGAATATCGTCCATTTGGTCGCGTTCGTCATACGAAATAAACAAGCCACGGTTACTGCGGTAAATATCAGAGAATTGCTCACACGCATCACCAACAGTCGGCGTGTAAATAATTGGCATCATCTCTTCTAGGTGTTCTTGCACTAGCTTGTAGTACAAGGTTTCGTTTTTATCTTGAATAGCACGCAGATAGATATGTTTGTTTAGATTGGTCTGAAAACTACTAAATTGACGGTAACAACGGTCGACTTGTTCATCGATTGTTTCATAAGACGGCGGTAGCAACCCTGTTAGGTTGAAATTTTGACGTTCTTCTTTGGTGAATGCACTGCCTTTGTTTAGCAACGGTGTTTCTAATAAATTTGGCCCAGCATAAGGGATATATAACGGACGTTTTTTGGATTCTGTCATGATGCTCTTTCGATAAAAAAGACGCTAAACGTTTATTATTTAAACAGTTTAGCAAGATTGGGTGTCAGTATAGTAGAGAAAACCTAGACAAAAAAGCCGACCATTGGTTTTCTGTACAACTCGTTACCGTTCCAAGTTTAATCATCCATTTCTGAAATCCAGGCGAGTTGGATGGCTTCAAGCACGCGTTCACCACAGTGCGCGGGATCATCATCGAAACGTTCCAGTGCGATCACCCACTGCATTAATTCTGGAAAATGCAGTTTCATTGGATCCACATCGGGGTGCGCTTCCATTAAATCCAGTGCAATTTCTAATGAGTCTATCCATTTAAGTCCCATGTCCTCTCCTAGAAAATAAGATGGAAAAAGAAATAATCCATTACCAACATCAGTATAAGCCACAACAGCATATATCGTGCTTTACGACAAAACGCACAATCGGTATGCCACAGCGTTTTTAGCCTTGTAAACATAGGAAGCTTTCAATTTGTTTATAACTGACGTCAAGTATACGCGTTTACAACAAAAAAGGCCGCGGTGCGACCTTTTACTTTTAACTCTGCATCAACCTATTCATTTATTAATGCAAAACCACCTGGCACGTGATACACATTAGCAAAGCCATTGCGTTGCAACGTTTTAGCTGCCGCATCACTGCGATTACCACTGCGACAAATACAGATAAATTCATCGATATTTTTCTGCGCACGTTGTTGATTTACAAACTGTGTTATTTGCGTCAATGGTATGTTTACCAATCGTTTACCTGCTACATACGCGTTTGGAAACGCTTCAAACTCGTGTGGTTCACGAACATCAACGACGGTAACATTTGGGTGAGACTCAATAAATTTAGCGAGCTCATTGGGCGCCACATTATGAATGGCTTTGCCTACTGACACAAAAGCCCCGCAGGTATACAGTTCATCAGACATTGGCAGTTTTTGATCCAATGCCGTTTTTTGCAGCGCAAATTCAGCTTCAGAAAGTTCGCCAGATAAGACTCCTGCCAATAGGCTGTTAGTGCTTTTTTCCATGGCAAGTGTCGTGCTAAACAACGCTTGATAGTCATGACTAGGACACAGCAGCGCGCTTTCTGCCGTCACGCGAGCCAGACGCTGTATCGAATGATAAAGCTGCCCAACATTACCGCTCTCCAAATCGGTCCTGCCCAACCCACCTATCTGTATCGTGTCACCGGTAAAAGCAAACTCAATATTTTCGGGAGGTAATTTATCGCCTGCGGGTTGCCCAAGTAAATATGCAACACTATTTAGGGTATGACCAGGAATGGGTAGTTTGACGATAACTTTAGGGCCGATAGCAAGGGCTGGTACAATTGAACCGTCGGCTAACATTACTTGGGATTGGGTTTCAGGCCATCCTAATGCATCAAATTGATCATACGCCATAAACTCTGGCACCAGTTCTCTTATCATGTCTGTATTGAGAACTTGCTGCTGATGGCGATGTGTTTCCAACACGGCTTTTACGGAATAGCCTTGGCAACGCACCAAGGTTTCAAATTTATTAACTAGCTCAGGCGTTGCATCTATCAGTACACACTCTTTACTGGCTTTATCGACATAACACCATGTACATTTTTGGTCATAAATCCATTGCTGAAGACCATCAACACCAAACTCACTATTATCTTCTGTATCTGCCAATATTAAACAGCTGTGTTTAAGTGCCTCTACAGCTTGGCGGATCGCTTGACATGCTTGATCTATGTCCTGTTGTGAAGTTGCCGGACCAAACGACATACGAATTGCAGACTCACTTTGCCACTTTGGTTTTCCCATTGCATCTAATACAAAAGAGCCGTTGACTTTTGATGAACACGCCGAGCCCGAACTTACACGAATATGTGCCGCATCGAATAGATCCATAATGTCTTTACTCGACAACCCTTTGACCGAAAAATTTAGCGTAGTTGGCAATGAGCATGAAAGATCGTGATTAAACACAATGTCAGGAAACACATCTTTTAACGTTTCCACGAGTTGTGATCGGTATTGTTCAAGAATTTTGCTTGACTTGAATGTATCGTCATTTTCGTCATCAAGTAGTGAAAGCACTGCATGTAAAGCTGCAATGCCAGGCAAATTTTCTGTGCCCGAGCGCAAACCGCTCTCTTGACCACCACCGGCTATAAACGGTGTGTAAGGTGCCCCTGCACGCACATAAAGTAAGCCGATTCCCTTTGGCGCATAGAGTTTATGGCCACTGAAAGGCGCATAATCAATAGATATATCGTCAAGAGACAATTGGATTTTCCCTAACGCTTGCACACAGTCAACCATCCAAAATACGTCGGCATTATAATGTCGAATAGCCTGCTCTAATAGAGCAAGGTCTTGATATACACCTGTTTCATTATTTGCCGCCATCGTACAAATCACGATCGCCTCTGCCGCATGCTGCCTGATAAACTCTATATCAAGTATGCCTCGCTCATCGACCGGAATAGCACGAACTTCGCCACCGATATCCAGCATACGATTCCAATGCTTCAACGTTTCAGGAACCGCTTTGTGCTCAGTGGCTCCGTATAAAAGTAAAGGCTTTTTTTGTTCAATTCCGCGTTCTTTAGCGGCCTGCAATGCAGAAATAATAGCGGTTTGAATACCTTCAGTTGCTCCGCTAGTGAACGTGATTTCACCTGCACTCGCGCCGATGACCTTTCTGACCAAGCTTCGCGTGGTTTCCAAAATGTACTTCGCTTTAATACCCGTGATATGACTGCTACTTGGGTTGCCGTAGCAAAGCTGCATCGTGTGCATTGCCGCTTCAGCAGCTTGCGGAAGCACTGGTGTGGTAGCGTTGTTGTCTAGATAAATTTCGTTTTTTTGCGGTTGAATATCAGTTAATGACAGCATAAATACACTTCTATTGTCGCGTTGGTTAGCCTTTGTGAGCGATAACGAGATCATTCAATCAGGAAAGAGCGCATATTCTATTTGTATATAACTTATATTTCTATCTTATAATTAAATCTTTTAAGTAGATAACGTTGTTTTTTTATAACTAAAAGTGATAGTTACCACTTTACCATCTAATAGACACATCCATGATTACATTGACAAAACAACAAAAAGAGCAGCTAGTTGAGACAATGCAGCAATATATGGCGGACGAACTGCATATCGAAATGGGGCAATTTGATACGGTATTTTTATTTGACTTTATTACTGAAAAACTTGGCCCACACTTTTACAATCAAGGTTTGCTAGACGCGCAAACGATCATTCGCCGACAAGTTGACACCATCGCTGATGCAGTAGACGAGCAAACACTACCGGTTGATTAGAGCGGTTTCTGATCGGCAAGTGTTGGCCAAACGTATCCTCTATTAATCATTTCAGAGTGGAAAACATGGCCAATATGACCAGCTGGCAAACGCTTGGCTACCTCGGACTTATTCCTTTTGTCGCAGTAGTCATGACAACGAATAGTAACACCGACATTGTCGGGGTCTCGAATTACCTCATTTTTAGCGCGTATAGCGCATGTATTCTGAGTTTTTTAGCAGGCACCTTGTGGTTAAAACATCATAATGAACAAGAGACTGCCCCCACTTTTCTTTCAAATGCTTTTACACTGGTAGCATTCGCTGGCCTACTGCTACCGCCAATTTTTGCATTACCACTTTTAGCTATCGGTTACCTGACCTTACTTGCAAGCGAATTTAAACTTGGGCTGTTTACTAACAAGCCCGAAGGTTACCTGCTGCTGCGCACCGTGTTGACCGCTATTGTTGTGGTTTGTCACCTACTGATGATCATCAACTTGCCGGAGCAGACATGAGCGAAATGATACTTTTCTACGACGGCAATTGCCCACTCTGTATGTCTGAAATATCAGCGTTACAAAAACGTGATGTCGACCAGAAAATAGCGTTCGAAAATCTCCATGATGAGAGCGCGTTATCACAATACCCAGAAATAGAGAAGTCAGCTGCATTGTCTTCTATTCACGGCATACTTTATGGCGAATCAAAACAAGTGATAACGGGCATTGACGTCAATTACCATGCATGGCGGCTGGTGGGAAAAAAACATTGGGTTGCGCCACTCAAATGGAAGATAACACGACCATTTGCAAAGCTGGGATACAAATTGTTTGCCGCAAATCGACACACCATATCGACACTTTATGCGCGTATCACAGGTAAGTACTCAACAACTGAAAGCTGCGACTGCGGTTCAACACCACGCAACAGCTCTGAAGAGCATAACAATGGAGCTAAGCCATGAAAACGCCATCAGTGCTGATTATCGGTGCCAGCAGTGCAATTGCGATAGCTGCAGCCGCAGAGCTCGCTAAATCAGGCAATTCAGTTGTCGCAATATCCAGAAGTACTCTTGCTGACGAACTGAAGCAGTTTACCACTGATATTCGGTGGATTCAGTCACACTACAACGAGCACACTATCGCAGAAATATGCTCATCACTCGCTGCGGAGTATGATTTTACGTCTGTCATTATTTGTAATGGCGTGCTGCACGGTGACGACTTTTTCCCCGAAAAGAAAATAGAAGAGCTCGACTTAGCTTCAATAGGAAAAGTGATGAATGCCAACACTTTGACCGCGATGACTTGGTTAAAACATCTTATTCCGGTATTAGAGAAGCAAAAAGTGCATTGTTATATCACTATATTAAGCGCACGTATTGGCAGTATTAGCGACAACCAACTCGGTGGTTGGTATAGCTACCGCATGTCTAAAGCAGCGTTAAATATGGGAATAAAGTGCCTAGCCATTGAATGTTGTAGACGGGCTAAAAACCTAAAATTTATATTATTTCACCCCGGCACTACAGACTCTCCGCTATCCAAACCATTTCAGCGGAATGTCAAAAAAGATAAGCTGTTTACACCAGCGTTTGTTGCCACTCAACTACTTGCGGCCAAAGATGCAGTCGAATTCGACGGTCAGGCTAGCTATCTTGACTGGGCCCATAAACCAATCGACTGGTAACGGACTTTAACGAGCAAATTTTATTCTAGTATCACCTTTACTTCGTTACAGCTTTTCAGACACTTGTTTAAGCTTCTTGAGAAACTGCTGCCAAGCGTCTTCGTTTGGCTTTTCGATCGCATATTTTCCGTGGAACAGCAAAGTGACGATAACTTGATTAAACTGCAAGTAGCAGGTGTATCCGTCAAAATCTGCCCAAGCAGATAAGCCTTGCCACTGTCGTTTGCCATCGACGTTGTCTCCATCGGACAACACTTTATTGAAGACTGATAAACAGTACTTCACATCCAATTCATTCTGCATTTTCACCTCTCACGCTGATAATAATATCTACGAAATCGCATGTAAATTGGCTCAATTAACAAAAATGAACCATGTTTAATATGACGCCGTACAAAAATAGTAAGCCGTTACAAACAAAAATAGATGTAGAGCGAGGAATACGATATGCCGAGTACCCAAACGTCATCTCAGAGTCAGCCGGCTTTTGCCAGAACGATAGAAAGCAATAAAGTAAGCACATTCGCTGCCTTCCATTGGCTGAGTCTAGCCGTCAGTGATTTTATGAAAGCCCCCATCATTAGCATAATTTACGGGCTCATTTTTAGCGTGGTACCTGTAGCGATTTTTTACCTAGTATCGACCACAGAAAACCATCTCATTATTTTACCGGCAACTATCGCGTTTGCGTTAATAGGCCCTGCATTTGCCACCGGTTTATATGATGTTGCTTGGGAGCTTGAGAAAGGCCACACACCGACCATGTCCCACAGCCTAAAATCAATGTTCAGAAACCCTGTTGGCGAGTGGGGTTTTGCTATTTTACTCATGATATGTATGGTGGCATGGACGCGCATAGCAGCGCTGCTGCACGCCCTATACCCAAACACCGTAAATCCAACGATGGAAGAACTAGCTGCTTTCTTGGGATTAGGCACAGTTGTGGGTGCGATTATCGCTGCCGTTGTGTTCACCATTAGCGCCTTTACGCCACAAATTATGGTAGAGCGTAGAGTGGATATTATGACAGCGGTAGCCAGTTCTGTGAAAGCCGTGAACAATAACGTAAGTGCTATGTTTGTCTGGGCTTTAGTTATTGTTAGCTTTGTAGCACTGGGCTTCTTAACGTCAGGCTATGGATTCGTGCTAATTATGCCGTTGCTGAGTTATGCTAGCTGGCATGGATACATCGCGGTGATCAAAACGAAACGAGAGCGTAACTACGAATAGCTCGAACCTGCTTAACTATCGGCTACACTGTTAGCCGATAGTAGACAACCTCAGAGTCACCTAGCGGATCCTCATGAAAATAGGTTTTTACGTACTTTAAACCCAGTTTTTTCATAATACTTATTGATCCGATATTGTCCTCCATGGCGATAGCACAAAGATGTTTAGCTATGCCTAAATCAACAACTGCGTCGCTCACTTGCTTCGCTGCTTCTGTACCAAATCCTTTGCCCCAAGTTGCTTGCTTAAAACGCCAGCCTATCTCCAATTCATCCCACTGAGGTTCGTCGCCAAAAAAGTCCATAGGACGAATCAAAATCCAGCCAATGAATTGATTATTCTCAGTCAAAAATACCCCCCACAATCCCCAACCTTGGGTAGGGTTGGTGAACTTGTTTAGTCGAGGTAGGTACATGTTCTTGATATCTTCCATAGAATGCACTTTCCCCCCGTTTATGTATTTCATCACCGCGGGATCTTGATCTAATTCAAACAACAATTGCGCATCATTTGCTGTGAGCAACCGATAGGACAAGCGTGCAGAGTTTTTAATATCCATCTCTCTATTCCATTTAGTTGTTGTTATTTGTTGTCTTCATACACACTTAATCTATATGAAGCGCTGAATTCAAAAGGGTTTAGTAATAAGGTTACTTGAGGCAATGTCGGATTGTCGATAAGCTGACCACAAATTAATTTGAGAGTTTCCAAGACGATTCGATGAAAGCCGTGTTTCTTGATAGAGCTACCTTTAGTAACTCGATAGAACTTACCCCGATTAACCAACAAGTCGGTCAACTTGATACTTATTTACTAACCTCACCATCAGAAGTCATTGAGAGATCAGCAGAAGCAGAGATAATCGTCACCAACAAAGTTGTTATTAACGATGAAATTATGGCCGAACTACCGGCTTTAAAACTGATTTGTGTTGCAGCAACAGGTACCAACAACATCGATCTTGAAGCAGCTAAAAAGCGTGGCATTACTGTCTGCAACGCCAGTGATTACGCGGGTCCGTCTGTTTCACAATATATTTTTTCGCAGTTACTTAACCACTTTCAAAATATAAATCATCATAATAAAAACGTTATTGATGGCAAGTGGGCTTCAAGTACTTCATTTTGCTTTTTAGGAAACCCTATTCAAGAGCTTGCAGGAAAAACATTAGGGCTTGTAGGGTATGGGCATATAGCCCAACAGGTCGAAAAAATTGCTATTGCTTTTGGAATGGATGTTCTCATTGCTGAAAGGCCAGGTGCCACGGCGATTAGAACGGGAAGATTACCGTTTACTGAGGTACTTTCACGTTCAGACATTCTTTCTTTACATTGCCCTTTGACAGAACAAACTAAGCATCTAATGAACACTGAGACATTCGGCCAATGCAAAAAAGGTGCAATATTAGTGAACACTGCACGTGGTCAGATCGTTGAAGAACACGCACTATTGGACGCGCTTACTTCTGGCCAATTAAGTGTTGCTATGCTTGATGTGCTTTCAACCGAACCGCCTCCACCTGAGTCTATTTTGTTAAAGGCACAACCAGATAATCTTGTCATAACCGCTCACATGGCTTGGGCGAGTCAACAAGCACAACAAAGGTTAATACGTATACTAGGCGAAAACATCGAAAGTTTTCTAGCCGGCTCTCCCCTAAACGTAGTCAATAAATAGCGCAATAGCCCGTATTTATGCATGGTTGTGGAAATATTCAACCGATAAACATAGACATTTTACAGCGGTAATTTTATGCTTCGTAATGTTTATAAAAATTATATTTTTCAGTAGGTCACACCGATGAGAAAACTCTTCACCGCATTTTTGATTGCGAGTTTTGGATTATTGACTGGTTGTAACGGCAGTTCAGGCGATAACCCTACCACACCTGGTGAAAGCCAAACCCCAACTACTCTTGTACTCTCGATACAAAATGCCGATGGAGACGAGCAACAAAGTTTTGATAGAGACGATGTCGTGCAGCTTGTTGCTACGCTTTACGATGAAAATAACGACACTATCTCTGGCCGAACCGTAAGTTTTAGCGCCACGATAGGCGAACTCAGTGTCGCAACAAAGTTAACCAACAGTAGTGGGCAAGCCATTGTAAACATAAGCAATGCTGACGGTGCTGCTGGTGCTGGCACGGCAACAGCTACACTCTCAGAACTATCAGATTCTAGTGACTACGAATATACCCTTACCGCTGGGGAAGAGCCGGCAGAGCTTGCCTTGCAGCTATTACTAGACGGTGCACCTGTCAGCCAGTTCAAAGCTGATGAACAAGCGCAATTAGTTGCGACGTTTACTGATGATGATAACCAACCGATTGCTGGTGAAATCGTCACATTTACGGTTGATGTCGGTACGCTGAATACAGCAACTGCGTTAACTGACAGCCTAGGGATGGCGGCTGTGACATTGACCGGTGATACCGCTATTGGAGCTGGTGTGGCCATTGGCACAATCACCAATGCAGAAGATGTTGTTCCTGCACAACTGAATTACGAAATAATTGCATCAGATTCAGTCATTATCGAAGATGAAGTACGTATTGGTTTCATTAATGAAAGCGGCGAATTTGTTGAAGGCCAAGTGGGTTTGGGCGCCAGCCAAATTAGTGCCGGTGGTACTGTTGGCGCGACCGTAAATCTGGTAGATAGCAGTGGTAATCTGATCACAACACCTACGCCGATCACCTTTACTTCTAGTTGTGTACAAAACACGAATGCTACGATTGATGAAACCGTCAACAGTGTTGCTGGTAGCGCTGAAGCAACTTACGAAGATATAAGCTGTGCGGGCCTTACAGGAACCGATGATGAAATTATTGCTTCAATTACCATCAATGGCGTTACCAGTGTAGCAAGCGCAACACTTACGATTACAGGCGAGCAATTAGGGTCAATTGAATTTGTCTCTGCAGAACCAACCTCCATTGTATTGAGAGGGACTGGTGGTCAAGGTAAGCAAGAAACTTCCACACTCACCTTCCAAGTTAAAAGTGCACTTGGCAATGCTGTCGCCCAACAAGTGGTTAACTTCGCACTCGATACGCAGGTAGGTGGTATTGCACTTAACCCTGTAAGCGCACAAACCAATAGCCAAGGTTTGGTTACCACCAAAGTGTCGGCGGGTACCGTACCTACTGCTGTTCGTGTTAGTGCAACAGCAGGAGAAGGCGAGGAACTTATTCAAACGCAATCAGACATTTTGTCAGTAAACACTGGTTTGCCTGAACAGCGCTCTATCACCATTTCAACAACAACGCCAAACCCAGAAGCTAATAGCATCAACGGCGTGCAAGAAACAATCACTGCATATCTGGCAGACAACTTCAACAACCCAGTACCCGATGGTACAACGGTTAACTTTACAACCGAAGGTGGTCAAATAGAACCAAGCTGTACCACAGTCAATGGTAACTGTTCTGTGGTTTGGACTAGCGCAGAGCCGCGTGTGGAAGATCACAGAATAACCGTTTTAGCTACGGCTATTGGCCATGAAACATTCTTTGATACTAACGGTAACAACGTATTCGATAACGACGACGGTACTGCATCGCCAAATGACAATGTAAGCTCAGGTTTTGGCCGTCAGTTCGCAGAAGATAGCGGCTTTATTGATATGAGCGAAGCATGGCGAGATGATAACGAGAATAACGCCTTTGATGCCGGTGAAACCTTTATCGACTTCAATAACGACAACACATTTTCTGCCCGTGATGGCGTATTTAATGGACCACAATGTGAAGGCAGCTTATGTGGTGCAGACGGTGCAACTTCGATCCATGTCCGTAAAGCGTTGTTGATGGTCATGGCAAGCTCAACAGCGCTTTACAGCCTTGTTGATGGGGATTCTGATGTCGAATATGCCAATAACAACACAGGCAATAACGTTGCTATTCCATCGATTGCTGACGGAAGCGTAAGACGATTCACCTTTAACTTTTACGATAATGCTGTTGATGCTGACGGCAATCCATTCTTCAGAGCCATGCCGAAAGACACACAGGTCACGGTCACTTCAAGTGTTGGCGATTTAGATGGCGTAACATCGTTCACGGTAGGAAATGCACTAAATGGTCATTCAATGAGCTTCTTTGTTATTAACCCAGCAGACGGTGATGCAGAGGTTGGCGTATTAACGATTGAAATTGTAGCGCCATCAGGCGTCACGACGACACTAAGCAGAGAAATCAATCTCGATTAGCTGTAGCCTGAACATTTCACAGTAAAAAGCCACGCTACGCGTGGCTTTTTTAGTGATATCAGAGTAATTAGAAGTAATTGTCTTTTACTTTGCCGTATTGAAAATAGCCCCATTGCCCTACACGCCTCAACGGCGCAAACGGAAACGTTGGTAGAGGTTTATTGAATATCGGTAGATCTGGCACTTTCTTTTCAGCGACACGTTCAGCTAGACGCTTACCACCTTGTGCAGAAAAAGCGAGACCAGCACCACAGTATCCCATAGAATAAAACACTTGTTGCTTTTCATCATGATAAATATGAGGAATATCATCAAGCGACATACAAATCCAACCCGCCCAAGCATAATCATAACGCAATGCATGTAAGGCAGGAAAACTTTGCTTTAATACAGACAACAACCTATTGGCATAGTAAGGGTCTTCAGCGCCTTTTCCTGTGATGGCACCTCGACCACCAAACAGTATGCGATTATCCGGTAATTTGCGGTAATAATACTTCAATGCTCTTGTATCCATCACAACATTGTTGGTTTGCCAATTACAGGCGGCAAGCTGTTCTTCTGTTAACGGCTCAGTAACGATAATTTGGGAAAGTACAGGCAAAAAGCGATTATTCACGGCGGCATGAAAACCTTTAGGTGTATAACCATTCGTCGCCAATACTACCTTACTTGCAGTCACTGTTGCTTTAGGTGTTTTTAACGTATGTCTAGTGCCTTGCTGCTGCCAGTCGATAACAGGAGAGCCGGTGTATACCATTGCACCTGCTTTTTGTGCCAACGATTGATAACCCCATGCAAGCTTCAGTGGATTCAAACCAAAACCGTCATGATATCGAATCGCACCGTATGCATTTTGATCATCCATAAACTGCTGTCGAACTTGTTCTTTCGTCAGCACCTCTACTTGATAGCCGAATTGCTTCGCTTGAATCTCCGCCAAGTCCACAAGTTCTTGCAGCTTTGATGGTTTGTGCGCCACTTTTAGATAACCAGGCGCTTGCCTGTCACAATCAATCCCTTCTGCAATTAACGCATTGACCGTTTCAGCACCTGCAGACATCTCTTGGTAGATTCCGCGCATCACTTCTTCACCCCAGTCTTTCGCCATCGCACTAAAAGGTTTTCGACCAGAAGACTTCAAGACAAAGCCCGCGTTTCTGCCACTACAGCCCCAAGCGGTTTGGTTTGCCTCTAACACGACCGCATGAATACCGTGCGCTTTTGCTAAGTGGTAAGCACATGATAAACCGGTAAACCCCGCACCGATAATGACAACATCGGCGTCAATATCCGATTGTAACTCCCCGTTTGATGTTGGCGCAGAGCCAGAAATATTGGCCCAATAGCTATCAGGATAGGGAGTATTTTGGCCTGGCGATAAATCATGAAGTGGATCGTACATAAGGAATTATTAATGCGAAGTGTTCAGAACAGTGGCAAACTATGCCATTACCTTTCGTCATTTGTATACAAGAATTTATGGCTGAAATTAACTACCGCCCATTTACGCCTGAAGACTTTGCACAAGTTATTGTTCTAGGCAACTCTGTGCATGGGGATGGATATTTAGACCAGACAAATATCAAAGACTGGTATGAAAAAGGGCTTAAAAACAACATTAATGCCGGCTTTGTGGCATATGATAACGACAAACTCGTCGGCTTTCGCATTACTTATGCGGTTGGTCAATGGGATATCGACAAGTGGAGCACACCGACAAAATGGCGTGTTTCGCCAGACGAAGTTTGTTACTTTAAGTGTAATACTGTTGACGCCAATTACCGTGGCTTTGGCATAGGTAGTGAGCTGTTAAAACTGTCTATTAACGCCGCGCACATGCAAGGAGCTAGTGCAGGGGTAAGTCATCTGTGGAAACAAAGCCCAGGTAATAGTGCAGTAAAATACTTCACCAAATGTGGCGGAGAGCTAGTGCAATCGCACCCAGACAAATGGCGAGAAGATGCCTTGAATGGATACGATTGTGTGCTGTGTGGACATGACTGCCACTGCGAAGCTGCAGAAATGATTATTTATTTTACTTCTGACAACAAATAGTCGCGCAGTTGAGCAAAATCAGCGGCCATATCCACAGAAAGAATTTTCTCACCCGCACAATCAGCCAATTCCTTAGGCAAAGCGATTGGCTGACCTAATGTGTTTTCCACCACATCTTTGAATTTCGCTGGGTGTGCTGTACCTAAGAAAACACCAAACTCCTCTTCACTACATTGGCCTAATGCTTTGTAAGCTATAGCAGCATGAGGTTCGCTAATATAACCTAACTTACTCAGTCCGATAACCGTTGCCGAGGTCTGCTCTTCATCTACACAAATACCTGAGACACACTCTTCAACAATACCAGTTTGAAGCATATGTTCTACACGTGGCCAATTGTTTGGATTGCTGACATCCATTGCATTAGACATCGTTGGAATGGTTGCCTTTGGTGCCCATTCACCGGTGGCTAAGTAACGGGGCACTGTGTCATTCACATTCGTCGCAGCAACAAATCGCTTAATCGGTAAACCCATCGCTTTAGCGAACAAGCCTGCCGTTAAATTACCAAAGTTACCGCTCGGTACAGAGAAGACAATATCGGCAACATTGGTATTTTGACGCTTTAGTTGAGCAACGGCTTCAAAGTAATAACACACCTGCGCCAATAAACGGCTGATATTGATTGAATTGGCAGAATTCAATCCAATAGTTTGCGCTAGCCCTTTGTCATCAAACGCATCTTTAACCAACGCCTGACAATCATCAAAACTACCTTCAACAGCAACTGTTGAAATGTTACCGCCCAGTGTGGTGAACATTTTTTCTTGCAGTAAGCTGATTTTACCTTTGGGATAAAGGATAACGACATTGATATTGTCTAATCCATGAAACGCGTGTGCAACAGCAGCGCCAGTATCACCCGACGTCGCTGTCAGTATCGTAATTTTTTTATCTTTGCTAAATTTTTGCAGGCACTGCGCCATAAAACGTGCGCCGAAATCTTTGAACGCGAGCGTTGGCCCATGAAAAAGTTCAAGCACAGCGCGCTGCTCGCTAATTGGCTGAATTTGCGCAGGAAAGTTGAATGCATTAGTGACAATTTCTGTCAGTTCTTGTTTAGATAAGTCACCTGCCACAAAGGGGGCTAATACATGCACACTGCGCTCAACCAAAGGCATAGCAAGCAACTCATCAATATTGTCTAAAGCAGGGATATTTTCTGGGAAAAATAAACCTTGGTTACTGCCCAAGCCTTGTCTTACCGCTTGAGAAAAGCTGACTTGCTCTTCGGGATGTTTTAAATTAAAAAAATTCACAATGTTTGTCCTTCAAATTTTAAATACGGCGAGCGCCTTGATTGTCAGCTTGGCAAACATGCACAAAGCCCAAATCAGTTTGCAAATAATGTTCTTTAAGCCACTTTGCAGTAGCCTCTGCTTGTGCTTTTGATTCAGCAACCGCAAAGAGCGTTGGGCCAGAGCCGGAAATACCGACAGCTATACATAATTCTTCTGTTAAATAGTTTTTGGCGGCTTGATAGCCAGGTAATAGGTGTTGGCGATAGGGCTCAGCAACTACATCGTCAAATAAGCCAAACGCTTGTCTTTTATCTTGTCTGTGACACGCATCAACAAAGCCAGACAGTGTTTGCCCATAAGTAATGAGATCTGCACGAGAATATTCTGATGGTAAAACCTCACGCGCAGCCTTGGTAGAGACTTCAATCCCCGGATAAGCCATGACAAAGAAGCAATCATCAAAACTTGGCAAAGTGCGAGTAATAATGTCTGGATCTGCCACCATTAACTGAAGACCACCAAGGTAACAAGGAGCAACATTGTCATAATGCAAACTACCACTGATTTGAGCTTCCATTTCCCCCATCATTCTCAGCATGACTTCTTGAGAAAAAAAGGTATCGTAAAACGCATTTAGACCGTGAAGAGCAGCAACAACGGAACAAGCACTTGACCCTAAACCGCTCCCAACCGGCATCTTCTTATCTAGCGTCAATTTTACTGTTTGTACTTTTTGGCTAGTTTTAGCAAGCGCTTGATTGAAGTGCACAAGACAATCCCACACGATATTTTGCTCTGGCTGACTTGGCAATTTATCCGCAAAGCGGCCAACAACGGCAAGCTCATTTTTCTCTGCCGCCTCAACAGAAACAACATCGCCTAACAAAGTGCCATCGGCTGGCTGCACAGCCATACCAAGAACATCAAAACCCACACTGACATTACCAATTGAGGCGGGTGCAAAAACTGACACGGCCATTAGTGTTGTTGCTCCCACGCTAATGTTCTTAGGAGATCACCAAATACACCGGCTGCAGTAACGGCTGCACCTGCACCATAACCACGTAATACAAAGGGTAATGGTTGATAATACTTAGAATGGATAGCAAGCGCATTCTCACCATCTTTGATGGCATATAATGGATGATCCACGCCTACAGCTTGGATAGACACTTTACACTTACCTTGATTAATCGTGCCGATGTAACGCAACACTTTCCCCTCAGCTTGAGCAGATGAAACTTGCTCAGCAACTTGCGCGTCTAGGCTTGGCAGGTTTGTCATAAAATCAGTCACGCTGCCATTGGCGTCAAAGCTTGATGGCAATACTGAATCCACATCAATATCACTCAACTCCAACGGCATGCCTGCTTCACGTGCCATAATGAGTAGCTTTCTAGCGACATCCATACCGCTCAAGTCATCACGAGGATCTGGTTCTGTAAAGCCATTTTCCTTGGCAATAGCTGTTGCTTGAGATAACGACATCCCCTCTTCTAGCTTGCCGAAAATATAAGACAATGAGCCAGATAAAATGCCTTCAAATTGAATCAATTCATCACCCGCTTTTAGCAAGTTCTGAAGCGTGTCAATAACTGGTAAACCTGCCCCTACCGTTGTCTCATAAAGAAAACGACGATTTGTGCTTTGTGCCGCTTGGCGCATTTGTTGGTAGTATTCCCAACTATCGGTATTTGCTTTTTTGTTCGGCGTTACGACATGAAAGCCTTCTGCCAAGAAGTCTGCATAAGACAACGCTAACTCTTCATTTGAGGTGACATCCACTAACACAGGGTTAATTAAATGGTTGTCGCGGACAAACGCTTTTAGGTTATCAACGTTTAGCACTTCTTGTTCATTCTCAAACACTGACTGCCAATTTGCTAAATCAACGCCCTCTTTATTGAACGCCATGCCTTTAGAATTTGCCAAACCATAGACTTTTAAGTCGATATTCTGCGCTTTTAATGACGCTTGTTGTTTAGCGATTTGACTCAGTAACTCACTTCCAACAACGCCACATCCAACAACGAATGCATCAATTGTTGGCCTATGTGAGAAGAAGTTCTGGTGGCACACTTTCAGTGCATCAGTGCATTTACGTTGTTCAATGACCACAGAGATACTGCGTTCAGATGAATCTTGCGCAATGGCAACCACGTTAACGCGGGCTTGCGCAAGAGATGAAAAGAGCTTGGCAGCAACACCGCGTTGATGGTGCATACCGTCACCAACGAGTGAAACGATAGACAAGTTACTCTGTAAATCGACAGGCTCGAGCAGACCATTCAGTAGCTCAAGTTCAAATTCTTGCTTCAAGCTTTGTTCTGCCATACGAGCGTCAGCAGAGTGAATACAGAAACTGATACAGTACTCACTTGATGATTGACTGATCATCACCATCGAAATATTTTCTCGACTCATTGCAGCAAAAACGCGACTAGCCATACCAACCATGCCCTTCATGCCAGGACCAGAGACATTAACCATAGTCAAGTCATCAAGATTTGATATCGCTTTAACTTGTTGTTTGTCATCAGTTTCATTGGCAATCCGTGTACCTGGTGCTGCTGGGTTGCTTGTGTTTTTGATTAGACAAGGGATGTGATATTGCGCAATCGGACCGATTGTTTTGGGGTGCAAAACTTTCGCCCCAAAATACGATAGCTCCATCGCCTCTTGATAAGACAAGTAGTCAAGAAGACGTGCATCTTTGATAACACGTGGGTCAGCGTTATAAACACCATTAACATCTGTCCAAATTTCACAACACTCAGCTTCAGCACATACAGCCAACACAGCAGCGGAATAGTCTGAGCCATTACGACCAAGTGTCGTTACTTGACCATAGCTATTAACACCAATAAATCCTGGCATAATGGCGATATCCGCTAGCTCACGGTATTCCGTTTGGTATTTCTCTTTACACAGCACCAAATCAGCAACGGCGTTTAACGAAACGTCATTTGTGTGCAAAAACTTCTCAGGTGACAGTTCCTCAGACTTATAAGACATTGCTGCTAGCACTGAAGAAAGGATTGCAACACTTAAGCGTTCACCCGTACTAATGATTTCTGCTCGAACATGGTCAGGACAAAATTCTAACAAGTGCGCGCCCTGCATAAAGCGCGAAAGGCGTTGTTCACAATGCGCTAAAGTTTGCTCTGCATGGATAACACTGAATTCAGGTAGAGTCGCGGTTAAGTCGTCAATAATATTTTGAATGGCTGTTTTAAAATGCGACAAGTCTTGCTGCATCTGCGCTTCATTCTTAATATTTTCTGCCATTGCCACTAAGTGATTGGTGACCCCTTGTGGCGCAGAAACAACCACCGCTAGGCGAGATGATTGTGCTTTATCGACAACAATGTTGGCTACCGCCACAAAGCGTTCTGCCGACGCTAAAGACGAACCACCAAACTTAAGTACTCGCATTTTCTCTTCCTCTAAAAATGAAAAAGCCCGCGACCTTTTCGGGTCACGGGCTTGGTAAATTCTTGTTTTTTTTACGCGTCAGCCTATGACCACCATCCGTTGAGAATGGTAGTGGTAATAATGATAATGGTGTGGCTATTTACTGTACGCATGGGTTTAAAATGCCATTGCAAAATTAGAATGTCAACTCTAATTTTGAGAAAAGATAGTGATTAGTTATTCGTTTTTTGTGAATTATTCGTCAGATAGTTATGAGTATCTATTAGGAGCACTTAGTTAGCTGTTGGGCGACGCAAATTTGGTTACGTCCCATCGACTTGGCCCTATACAGCTCATTATCAGCACTTGATATGACTTGTTCATAACGCTGATGTTCATCCGATAGCTCTGCAACCCCTAAACTGATAGAAACCTGTATGCGATCGCCCTCAAAGACAAACTCTTGCTCAGCTACTTTCTTTCGAACGCGTTCTGCCACCTCTGCGGCACCTGGCAAACGTGTTTCAGGCAGAATAATAGCGAATTCTTCACCACCATAGCGACCAAAGATATCGGCGTCTCGCAACAGACTTTTAATACAAGCTGCGGTTTGTTCTAACACCATATCGCCGCATTGATGTCCGTATGTATCATTCAATCGTTTAAAGTGGTCTAAATCAAACAAGATAAGACTCATGGCCGTTTTATAGCGCTCGCATCGACAGAATTCACGACTGAGACTTTCTTCCCAAAAACGGCGATTATAGATCTGTGTCAAACCATCAATTCGACTAGCTCTCTCAAGTTCATCCATTGCTTCTTTGAGCCTTGACTGGTAATGACAAACATCAGTCACATCTTCAATCAATAGACAAATACCGGCGAGTGTTCCTTCCTGTAAATAAGGTAAGAAAGAGCAATTTTGCGCCATCAATTTATTTTCTGTCGTAATTGGACGTGTGTGCGGCAACTCAAATAAGTGGTGACGTTGCTCCCAAGAACTGTAGGTAGGTGTGCCAAGTTGAACGACACTGGCGACTTTTCGCTCAAACCATTTCTTAGGTAATTCGGGAAACACGTCAAAGATGGATTCACCTTTAAAATCGTCTAAGTTTTTATTCGCGTGTAATGCGAGAAACCTGTTCCAACTAAGCACCTTGAGTGACAAGTCTAAAATCAGAATACCGGAATTCAAGGAGTCCGTAATTTGAGTAAGTTCTACATCAGCGTTCATTAGAACGACTCCAAAATCCTATCGATAACCGCTTTTATATTTTCTATGGCTTCAGCAGGAATCAGGAGCACCATTTCGCAGTTGAAGGAATAATCGGTGACTTGGTAATTGATATTCACTTTCAGTGCCGTATCGCAATCAAAGGATAGCTGATCTAAATGTTCAGACAACGATCCTTCTACCGACGACATCAGGCGAGGTGCGGAATACGACATCTGATTTTCAATTTGTCCTGCAAACACATTTAAAAACGTAGTTGTGAGAATTGAACTGATATCAATGAGTTGCTCTTCAATTGATAATTCGTCGGGTTCATATCCCAACAAATCCGCCAATCGATCAGAGTCTTGGTGTTGATAAACTAGAATAGCCTCGCCACGAATACCTTCATAACCAAAGAAACCCTGGCTTACCATGGACGTCGACTCTTCATCGTTGACCAAGCTTTCAGTGAGTCCCTCGCCATCAACTAGGTCGATACTTGGAACGGTCAAAAAAACAAAGGTATCAAGGTAGCGCGCTAACTGATCACTCGCTTGCCCCATGGCAACATTGATCAGTTCTTGCAAACAGTCTTGTTGATCTTCGTTCAACTCATAGGACATTACATCATTCCGTGATCTTGCAATGTAGACACTAATAGGTCTGCTTTAACGGGTTTGCGTAAAAAGGCTTTGGCGCCAAGCTCCATCACCTTGTTTTGCATTTCAGGTTGGATATCGGCAGAAATAACAAATACATCTACCGTTATATTTTCGTCTTTTATACCTTCAAGTACACCGATACCATCTAATTCAGGCATGGTTAGATCAAGAAATAAGACATCAATACGATTGTTTCGAAGCACTTCCAAAGCTTCTAAGCCGTTGGTAGCTAACTGGACGTCCACTTCCCATTTTTCTGGCAAGCTTCTAAGTACTTGTTTGCGGGCTAAATTTGAATCATCACAAATCAAAACTGACGATTTCATCTATAACTTCCATCGTTATTATTATTCTTTAGGAGCTTTAATCTAACTCAATTTAGGAAGTTTGTTAATGATATTTACAGGAAATGTTGTAAGATTTTCGGACAATTACGCCACTTAGCAGCGTAATCAGCACTAATTCGCTACTGTTTCAGTAAATTGACGATTTTATGACGGCGCTATCAGCTGGCAACAATAAGCTGTAAAGATATCAACGAAATAAGCGCTGACGCTACATAAATCGCTATCATTTTCATCGTGTTAGTTGATAGTTTCATCATATTCTCTCGCAATTGACTATATGCCATGTACTGCTCAAATATTAAACAAGCAAGATTTAATCCATATCCACGGTTTTTCCACCGTGCGCCAGATGCATGCTGTTTATTGTTAGACCATCAAACTGATGAAAAATTACACATTATAGTTAAAAATTCAGCTCTGCATCCAATACCGTCAAACAAGTAATATACGGTGGTGATGTTTCAGCCAAGCTTTGGCATCTTTTAGCTGCGGAAAATAGTTGGCAACCAACCCCCAAAAATCACGGGAGTGGTTAAGGTATTTTAAGTGACAGAGTTCATGCACGATGACATAGTCAACCACCCAGTCAGGACAAGCCATCAACCAACTATTGAGGCTAACCTTTCCTGATGCAGTGCAGCTGCCCCAACGACCTTTAAAGGTTTTAATGGTTAACTCAGTGGGTTCTAGGCCGATTACCGCTGACCATGCATCAACGCGAGAAGGCAGTATCTTTTCAGCTTCTCTTTTAAAGTAGCTATTCAGTAGCGACTTCAATTTTTTGTTTCGGTTCTGGTCTGTTGAGTATGAATTCCATGTCCTACGCGAGAGTTCAAATCGCAATGTATCTAATGTCTCAAATACACGCGTTTGCTTGGCTTCAACCACTTCACATTGAACATTACGCCCAGCTACCAATAAACATCCACTATCAACAAGTTGGTAAGCAGGATACTGTGCTTTACGGCTCTGGTGATTCGCCAACTTTTTCTGGAGCCAAACTGACTTCTCTGCAATAAAGCGTTCAATAAAACTATCAGCCACAAAAAAAGGGGCGCGTACAATTAAGCGACCCTCTTTAATCTGTAATCCAATAGTTTTGCGGCGGTGACTTTTTACAAGTTCATAGTCCAGCGATATTTCTGCTGATGGCATTAACTCGCTTCGCTTAACTCTTCTTTATCAACCGCCTTCAGCTTTGGGCTTTTTTTCTCTGCTTTTGCTGGTGTAGGCTTCGTGACTTTTGGTTTTTTAGCTTGCAGTGCAATCAGCACATCTTCACGATGTTTAGCAAGGAAGATACTTAAATCCTCAGTCATTTTTTCGTCAAGCTCAATTGGTGCATCGGCAAACATTTCAGTAAGGTTGTCGGCCATATCCAACATTTTGTCGTATTCATCTGCGGCCTTCTTATCCATAAATGTCTGTACCTCCTTACCCTGTCTAATTACTACAAAACGACTTTCAACTGCCATGCCTTTCCTCTCCAATCTGAAAGATAATTTTTCAGCGATAAAATAATGCACAATAAACTGTATGAATCAACAGTAACACAACTCACCATTTTTACCAAGATAAGAAATGAGATTTGCTAAACAAAGCAATTTTCAACGCCGTAAACCATGTCGATTTGTAGCGGTGTATGTCTATTTATCAACGAATGTAAAAGTTAATGTCATTGATGAATTTTTATGCATTTTAGCTAGTTAAGGAATTCAGTCACTTAGCGACCAAATGCTAGGTTTTAGCGGTAAAGTTGTTTACATCCCGACGTTTGGTATTAACAACTTTTTGGTTCAAACAAGCCACTATATAAGTGTGCGAAACAGGACGCACATTTAATAAGTGGAGAAGAAACATGAACAAAGTAAAAGTATCAGCAATTGCAATTATTACAGGTCTTTCTATGTCAGCAGCGAGCACATCTGCATTAGCTTTAGACCGCCAGGTTGAAGCAGCTTTAGTTAAAGTATGTAAATCTACGTTAAGCGACAAGCCTATTCGTATGAAGCACGCAATGGAAGACTATAACCTTGAAGCGCGTGAAGTCGCATTGAATGTTATGTGCAATGGTGAAGACATCATTAGCTTTGCAGCAAACAATGGTGCAAACAAAACAGCATCTCGCCTACAAAGCAGTATTGGTGGTGTAGATATTATTGATGTGGCAGCAGTAAATAAAATTAACGTAACTTTTGAACAATAAAGATAACTACCATGCCTCAAGTAAAGAAAAAGCGCGTGCTCCAGTAATCACTGAGCACGCCACTTCTTTATCAACTAAGCGCGCTGCATATAGCTGCTTCAAAAGTGAGATGTAATGACCACTTTACCCGCTTTCATTAATTCTGCGCCTTTTGAATAAACATCCTCAACAGCGAAAGAGTCAGCACGAAGCACATTAAGGTCAGCATCAACTCCTTCCACTATCCTACCTTTTTTAAGGTTCAAAATGTCTGCTGGTGACTGGGTTACACTCGCGATAGCCTCGGCAATAGACACATTATGCTCTAAGATGGCCTCGACAACCGATTCATGCAAACTTGCGACTTTACCCACTTGTAAATCCACTAACTTACCCGCATCATCAAACAGTGGTAGGCTAGCGTTACCGTCTGAACTCATCGTTATCTGAGAAACAGGCACGCCTTTATCTAACGCTATAGCCATAGCGTGCGCCGCTGACACTTCTCCCGATGCCAAAATTTGCTCATTTGTACTGGTCGTAAAGTCTATATAACCGCCCGCTTTCGCCAATGAAATTCCTTGTTCAAGTAATTCAGCACTTCGGTTCATATGTGTAGGGTAGAATTGTGTTACAGGGATATCCGTTTCTTCTGCTACTTGCTGAATAAGCGACACCCCTTCCTCACTGTCACCGACATGGATACTGACAATGCCTGACTTGTTCGCCAACATGCCCCCAACTCTTGCTTCAGAGGCAACTTTCGCCAGCTCATTTACCGTTAACTGTGAGCCTCGGTGATCAGCTATTGCAACCTCACCAACACCAATAAACTTATCAATTAGCATAATGTCTTTAGTGACTGAACCCGTAATATTGACTGCAGGCAAATGATAAGAGCCAGTGTGGCAATAAACATTGAGGCCTTGCTCTTCCAAAGCATAACTTTTGGCGAGCAAGTTTTCTAAACTACGGGTAATCGAATCGGTTCCAAGAACGCCCACTAAGGTTGTAACTCCACCGACTATTGCTTCTTCTATCGACATTTCGGGTGTTCGGGTTGAATACCCGCCTTCTCCACCGCCACCGGTAATGTGTACAAGAGAATCGACAAATCCCGGACATAATATCTTGCCCTGGCAATCTATCACCTCAATATCATCGCGATAAAAAGATGTTAGCTCATCCGCTATTTTGAGGATTTTGGTACCGGCAATAAGCACGTCCTTAGTACCCAAGTACTGAGGTGAATACACCTCAGCCTGTTTAAATAATTTCATATTTTTTCCATATGTTTAGCTATTGAAAGTTGATAGCAACAGCCACAACAATAAATAAAGCAGCAGTACTCATCATCAATAGCATGAATTTGCCAATGAACTTAGCCCATACAAGCCAGTCAATGCGCGCTACACCTAAACAGCCAATTAAGGATGCAGAGGTAGGAATAATAAGGTTGGTTAAGCCATCACCGAGTTGAAACGCTAGTACAGCAACTTGTCTAGAGACGCCAACGAGATCACTTAATGGCGCCATTAATGGCATTGTCAGTGCTGCTTGCCCAGAGCCCGACGCAATAAAAAAGTTAAACACCGATTGGAATACGAACATCAGTAGTGCTGACAGCATCGTTGGCAATTCACCAATAGCACCTGCTGCGTAATATAAAATCGTGTTTAACACCGAAGGCTGGTCGGCACTATCTCCGCCAAGAATGATAACAATGCCTTTTGCCATCCCGACAATCATGGCGGCAGGGAGTAAATCTTTTGCCCCGTGCTTAAAAGCGTCTGCGACATCATTAACCAACAGCCGTTTTGACAACACAGCAATGGCACCAACAACAATGCCCATGGTGAAAAACTGGCTAGCAATTTCAGGGATATAATAACCACGGGCAATTACGCCCCAAATAACCCAACAAATACCCGCAAAGAAACTCAGTAATATTGCGGTATCTACATTACTGTAATTGACCGCACTATTCGCACTTTGTTCCTGTCTATGCTTTTCATCAATGTCGAAATTCGGAGACAACGATGGCGTCTTTTTTATCGTGTTGGCATAACGCATAGTAAATACCAAACCAATCAAGGTAAAAATAACCCACATGGCAATACGAAAACCCATGCCAGACATTAGCGGAACGCCCGCGATACCTTGTGCAATGGCAACACTAAAAGGATTCATCCATGAAGCAGCAAAGCCAATTTGAGTTGCCACATAGGTTACCATTACCGTGGTTATCGCATCGTAGCCAATAGCCAGCATCAGCGGTAACAGGACAATACAAAAGGCAATTGCCTCTTCGCCCATACCAAAAATCGCACCGCCAAGTGAAAATAGAACAAACAAAATTGGAATAAACAGCACATCCAAGTTTTTAGTACGCTCTATCAAGGCCAGAACACCGTTATCTATTGCGCCTGATCGCATCACGATACCAAATGCACCACCGGTTAAGATGATAAACATCATAACTCCGATTGCTGAGCCCCATTTGTCGCCCGAGACCATACCTTCGAACGCAAAGTTTAAGAAACCAATGCCGCCACCTTCGGCAAACAAAGGAACACCGTAGCTTTCCTCAACTTGCTCATAGCTATCAGCAACAAGGACAGACTTACCGGTTGCCTCATCAGTGGTTATATCGAACTGACCTGCTGGGATTACATGTGTTGCAAACGCAGCAAACAGCACAACAAAAAATAAGATAACAAATGCATCAGGCATCGATTTACCGGATGCATTCGTCGATTGAGGATTCGTCATAACCTACTCTACTTATTTTGGGCGTAACACAACGTATATACGCCCTATGCCAATATATTCAAATAAAAGCGGTAGGTAGAACCCACCTACCGCCCAGTTTTATTTAAAAAAGTAGGTTAAGGATACACTATAGTTCACACCCAGTGCGTTATGGTTGATTGAGTCAAAACCTCGAGATGAACCATAAGCTACAGGCGGCTCTTCATCGAATAGATTATTGATTGTAAAGTTTAGATTTGCATCGTCAAAATCGTAACCCATGTTTAGCCTTACTGTTGTCCATGAATCAACATCACGCTCACCATTTTCATCTAGCTTCCCTATGTCTGTCAGCTCATCGATTTGACGACCGCGAAGCCCCTCAATATCGTCTTCGTAGCTATCGGTATATTGAGCAGTTAAGCTGGCATAAAATTTATCTTGCTCCCAAGCGACACGGACGCTGGCGATGTTTTCTGGGTAACGCCATGTGCCGATAAGCTCTTCAACTTCATCAGAGCCCGGCTTATTACGCTCAAACTCCAAGTAGTGGGTTGCATCAATGGCAATAGATAAACTGCCTGAATCGAAGCCAAAACGATGGTCAAAAGCGACATCAAGGCCTTTTACTGTTTGCTCACCCGTATTCTGTAGTTGAATAACGTGGTCACGATAGAGTGGCAGCTCTGCGAAGCGAGGGTCGTCAAACGCAACCCATGCATCGAGAATTTCAGTGAGATTAGCGCCTGCTTCCTCAATGGTTAATCCAGCATTGTCTGACACTAAACAGAGATCTGGATCGTAAGATATGCCCATTTCGCCTTCTGGAACAATACCGCAATGGCGTAAGGTGTGATCATTGATTGCGGCATCCAGCGTTGCCGTCATATCTGTATCAACAAGATCTTCATGTTCAAATTGCCAATAATCAACGGTTAGTGTTGTATCTTGGGTTGGGCTAAATGCTAGCCCTACGCTGATAGACTCTGATTCTTCTGCCACTAAATCTGGGTTACCTAATTCAAGAACGTTAGGGCTGCGCTCATCGCCAAAGCCTTCGCAATACAAGTCTGCAACAGCTTGGTTCGCCCCACAATCAAAGGTCGCCGTTGTTGTGCGAAGCTTAACCCCCGCTTGAGTGAGTGAAGGTGCTCTGAATGCCGTTGACCATGAGCCGCGTAAAATAAGGCTATCGGTTGGGCGATAACTAAAACCAATTTTAGGGTTAAAGGTGTCACCAAAGTCATCGTAATCATCATAACGACCCGCTAGTTGCAGCTCTAATTCGTCGGTAACAGGTACATAAAATTCAGCGAAAGCAGCCCACTGTTGACGATCGGCCTCTGACAAACTTGAACCGAAGCCAAAGACATCAACTAGGTAGTCATTTTCTGCACGAGCTCGAGAGTTGAGTGATGGCACATCAGTGATTTCTTCTTTTCTAAACTCAACCCCAAATGCGGCACTGATCATGTGATCGTTAAGCTCAAATAGCTCGCCCGAGATTCGCGCATCCCAACCATATACCGTGCTTTCTCCGTCGCGAGTCGGCTTTTCTTGAGTCATAGCCAGTAATGCGTCATTCGCACTATCGCCTGCTAAAAACGGATTATACATAGCAAGTGGAGAGCCTCCTGCACAAGAGAGCACATCACTATCTTGGTCATAATTAGCAATACTGCCGTCACTGCAAAGTTCGCCCGCTAACGCTGCATGATACTTATATCGGTTGTAAATACCGGCAATAGCCACTTGTTCAGATTCTGATTTAGACAAGGTAACCGCAGTTTCCCAATCCCACCCTTGATACTCGCCGCTTAACGCTGACACTAACCGAAATGCATCCGTTTCTACTTCAACGGTGCGAGGCGTACCAAAGCGTGCATCGTACTGAAATCCATATAGTTCGCGGCCCACAATGGTATCAAATGGGTCGATATACATTTGGTCAAGCAAGTCATCACGAATGTCGTCACTAAACGCATTAAGTGCAGTCTCATCAACCCATGGGCCTTCACTGTCATCAACTTGATTGATGGGTGCAGGGGAGGAAACAGCCACTGATTTCGTGCGACTATAGAAAAAGTCGGTATTCCACGTGATATCATCAAAGCTTCTGTTGAACATAAAACCTGTCGAGGCAGACTCTAATTCACTCAGTAGTTCATCGTCTTCGTTGCGATAATATGCGCAAATTTCTTCACCAAACTCTGTGGTGACAAAGTCAGTTTTACAATTCGGTGCACCAATTTCATTGCCTGAACGAGACGAAAAATAATAAATATTTGGTGTATCTTTTGGTAAGTATGAGTAATTGCTTGCCAATACCGGATCACGGGTATAGTCACGATCTTTTGCGTGGAAACTGTTGCGGTCAAAGTAGTCAGCAAATACTGTAAATTGGCCCCCTGCCAGTTCACCACCCCAAACCAAATTTACGCTATATTTGCCCTCATCGGAGCTTTCGAAACTATTACCATACGTCGCATTCACTTCAGCGCCTTGATAATCGGTTTTTAAAATATAGTTAATAACACCCGCTACAGCATCTGCACCATAGATTGCAGAAGCACCGGTAGCAAGGACTTCGATACGTTCAATAGCGGCTAGCGGAATGCTATTTACGTCAACAAAGTTCTGCGTTCCTGAAGCAAATGAGCTTGCCGCAACACGACGGCCATTAATGAGGGTCAATGTGGAGCTTGGGCCTAAGCCTCTAAGCGATGCCGCCGCTTGCCCAGCTGGCGTAGAGGTTGAGGTTGCACCACTTTCGGAAGTGTTAAAAGAGCCCGTACCACCACGAGTTTGATTCACTTGAAGCATTAACTCTGCAACGGTGGTTGCCCCGGAGTTACGAATATCTTCAGCAGAAAGCACCACCATTGGTTGCATACCTTCGAGGTCAACCCCTTTGATTTGGCTACCGGTGACAGTGATTTTTTCAATTTCTTGCTCGTTTGCGGCTTGCGCTGTTACTGCCGAAGAAACCATTAAACTCGCAATAGTGAGTGCTAACGCACGTGGTTTGAACATTGCCATTTATCTACCCTTTCTATCTTGCCTGCCACGGAAAAGTGACAAAGCACAGACACAATTATTGTGTTGTATTTATGAGCGTGTCTGCGCGTAAAATTAATTTTGAATGTATTTTGAAGTTGAGCGGCATTTGAAAAACAAAGCCCTCGAAGCCCAATTGGGGTTCAAGGTTTATTCGTCAAACCACTCCGAAAGGTAGTAGTTTTGATAAGAATATGTTGATAGAGCGAACGCTTTCTTGTACATATTAAAAAGTCTTATCCAAACTTAGGCATATGGCCTGTTAGTTGATTGATAGGCTGCTTGTTGGCGCAAGCAATTTCTTAACTCTCTATTACAGAAATACTCTGGTTGAATTAAGTTGTCAACTATGAGTTAAACATTTTTCGGGCATCAGCCCTAGACGTTGGGAATTCATAAAAATGCTGCCAAAAGCTCTAAAAGCGCTGACATTTGTATTCATCTTGTCGCCAATTCACACCCTAGCCTCCGTAAACAAAAGCCAATTATTTCTTGTTGGAGGAGGGCTTAAAACTTGTTCGTCGATGTCGCTAAGTCAATGTACAGACAAATCTTTTTTATCTGACCGCGACAAGCAACATCCCCTTTACCGTATATCAGCCATGCAAATAGAAAAGCTCGCAGATATTTGGCCTCAAAACCACCTATCACGCCATAGAGAGAAGGTTTTATCACTGTTGGCCAAGGTTCAAGGTAAACAATTTTCTGGTGACAAAAATGCCTTACGAGCGATTTTGAAGAAACATGACAAACAAGGCGTTATTCGACAACTTGCCGACAGAGAGTATTACCTATTGCTCGATTCACTCGAAATGCCTGTACAACACAACAACGGAGAGCGAAAAAAAGAGCAAGTAAAGCTCAGCCAAACGCGTAATGTATTTAACCAGGAAATTTTCAATAAATTTGTAGCGCTTGCTTCTTCAAAAAACACGAATACCGATAAACGACCCAATATTTTGGTCGTGACAGCGTCTGCCAGAGATCCTTACGAAGCAGTCGACTTTTATGAGCAAGTATTCACTCAGGCAGGTGCCAACGTCACATGGTTACCAATAGATGCAGCCGTCAACCGGTTATGGCAGGAACACGGTAGCAGCCCAACATCATGTAAATTACTGTCGCAATATCAGCTAAGCGCTCTGGCTACAACGAATAGAGCGTTTGTTTATCCTGACAGGTTCTCGACCCAGCAAACCTTATGTAAACAACCAGATGAGTTTGTCGCAATGATCGAACAGGCAGATGGCCTGTTTATCAATGGTGGTGACCAATCACTGACCAAAGAGGCGTTCAAAAATAAAGATGGAAGAGACAACGCCATCCTAAAAGCGATAAAAACGGAAGTGACGAACAATAGCCTGATTGTCGGCGGTACCAGTGCTGGCACAGCAGTTATGTCCGGTGGCAGCGATATAGCAGTTATGGGCGAAACCTCAGCAAAGACGACACCTCCCATGATCACCAATGGTCGAAGTGAAGTGGCGCTCGCGCGCGGTGCAAAGGCAGATCTGTTGCCAAATGCGGGCTGTGCTAAAGACAATCAATGCTCAGAAACGCTATTGCAAGATGATTTAACGTATAACTCAAAAGGAGGTTTGTCGTTGTTTCCTTATGGCGTGATGGACACTCACTTCTCTGAGCGCGGTCGACAGGGCCGTTTGATGAAATTAGTTCAAGATACAAACGCATCATTTGGCTTTGGCGTGGATGAAGCCACTGCGCTGCTGGTTGCTCCATTAACAAAAGATACCGTGGAAATGACTGTTGTTGGCCAAGGTGGTGTTTTCATCACAGAACCGGGCAACATTAAAAACAGCTATATCACGCATTATCTGACTCGCGAGGATAGAGCCAAGTTACATAATGGCAAGCTGACTCTAGCATTTGCACCATGGAAAAATATAACTGAACTCGCTTCAACTGAGTCACAGGAAAACCAGCAAATCTTTGAAGGATTGCGCTACAAACAATTAGCGCAGCATCATTGTATTAATAACGAACAACAGTATGTAGCGACAAGTCATTGGCAGGCACAACACTTCAATATTACCTTCAGCCAGACAAGTGCGTGGACGCGCGCAATTGGTATTCTTAAAACACAAGAAGTAGGACAAGTGTACTGTAGCTATCAAAATTTGCAGGTGGACATCAAATAACGCCAGCTATCAAATAATTTATCCGCTAAAAGTGGCTAACAGCTCAATGAACTAAGGCAGTGCATAGTCGTTGGGGAAGCCACTTGATGCGGTTTACTATCGAGTGTTCTGCAAATTTAGATTAGGTAGTACTAGCTAAGGTATTGATCAAAAAGTTCGATAGTTACCTGTTCGCCCACTTCTACCCTACCGCGCTCTTTTTCAAGAATGACAAAGCAATTTGCCTTTGCAATACTGGTTAGAATACCAGAGCCTTGGGCCCCCGTGCTCTTTACAACGAGCTGGCCACTCTCATCAATACCATAAACGCCACGTTGGAAGTCAGTACGACCTGGAGATTTTCTCAGGATATCACCCGCGATAGCATTTAGCTTTACTCTTGGAGGCATACTTGTGCCTAACATGGCATACAGATTTGGCAGAACTAATTGATAAAAAGTCACCAATGCCGAAACAGGGTTGCCTGGCAAACCAAAAAACATTGCCTTCGACAGTCTTCCAAAGGCAAATGGTTTGCCGGGTTTCATCGCTATTTTCCAAAATCCGATGTCACCTAACTTTTCCAATACGTCTTTCGTAAAATCTGCCTCGCCTACCGATACACCGCCACTGGTGATTAATACATCGGCCTGTTCATTCGCGTCTTGAAAAGCCTGTTCAATTTGTTCAGGCACATCTGGAATAATGCCAAAATCCAGTACATCTGCGCCGAACTGCTCGAGTAACGCTTTTAAAAAGTAGCGATTGCTTTCATAAATATCGCCATCTGTTAATTCTTGACCGGGCGACTTTAACTCATCACCTGTTGCGATAAGGGCGACCTTCAACGCTCTTTGCACGGTTACTTCACTGATCCCTAACGACGCTAACGCACCTATATCTGCTGCAGTAAACTTATGACCAGGTTGGTAAATGGCCTGCTCACTTTTGATGTCTTCTCCACAACGACGGACATGCTGACCTTCACGTACCGCTTGCTGCAACGTCACAAGATTTCCATCGACCATGGCGTTTTCTTGCATTTCGACACTATCGCACCCAGTAGGTATTTTGCCACCTGTCATGATACGAACACATTCGCCGCGATTGACGGTCTCTGTATAAGGCGAGCCCGCAAAGACCTTACCGACTAGTGTTAGTGGCCGGCCTTCAGCAGCACTCGATGAAGCAAATGCATAACCATCCATCGCAGAGTTGTCATGCGGCGGCACATTGACAGGGCTGATAACCGCTTCGCATAAAATGCGACCACATGCCTTTTCTATTGATACTGTTTCGCTGGTTTTGACGACAGGAATATTTTGTTGAATTAGGGAGAATGCTTGCTCAAACGGAAGCAAACCAGGCTGAGAAAAACAAGATGCCATATCGACGCCTCAATAAATGCTGGGATAAAAATTTGCGCTAGAACAATATACGAAGTTTTATGCCCGATTAACAACCGCAATCGCTTGTAGTTTGTTAAATACTTGTTATGCTTAAACTATACTTGTTCGCCGAGCCTTTTGCACTAAGTCCTTAAGATGTATTGAGAATATGTGCTATTGGCCGTAACAATAGTTACCAGGGTTATTAGGGAAACCGAGTAGCCTCCCGTATTTGGAAAGGTGAGATGTTAACTGATACTTTTGGCCGAAGGTTTTACTACCTCAGGCTGTCCATAACAGACGTATGCAACTTCCGTTGTCAATATTGCTTGCCTGATGGTTACCAGTGTGACCATGACAGGAAGTTCCTCACGCTGCCTGAAATTAAACTGTTCGCACAAACATTTGCTAAGTTAGGTACAGAGAAAATTCGTATCACTGGCGGTGAGCCATCGCTTAGAAAAGACCTACCCGACATTATCGACACGTGCAAACAAACTGACGGTATTAAAAAGGTCGCTATCACCACCAATGGCTTTAAATTACCTGAGCATTTGCCGAGTTGGTTAGAGGCTGGATTAGACGCGTTAAATGTCAGTATCGACAGTTTAGACACTAACCAGTTTAAGCTTATTACGGGTCACAACAAACTGAACACCATACTCGACGGGCTAGACACAGCGTTTGCCGAAGAAAACCTGACCGTCAAAATAAATACGGTATTAATGCGCCAATTTAACTTTGGCGAATTAGAGCGTTTCTTGGCGTGGATTAAATCACGTCCAGTCTCACTGCGCTTTATTGAACTCATGCAAACTGGCGACAATGCCACCTTTTTTGGTGAGCAACATGTTCGCGGCGAAACCATCAAAGAGTATTTGTTGAAAACGGGTTGGTTACCTGCCATTAAAGACAAAACTGCAGGGCCCGCACAAGAGTTCTATCACCCAGATTATGTAGGCAAAATTGGTTTGATCATGCCATACAGTAAGGATTTCTGCCAAAGCTGTAATCGATTAAGAATTAGTTCGTTAGGTAAATTGCACTTGTGCTTGTTTGCGGAACAAGGGCACGATTTAAGACCACTGCTTGCAGAAAATGATGCAGATGCCATAGCAGACAGAATCACCGCACTGCTAGGTGATAAAAAAGTGAGCCATTTCCTGCACGAAAAATTAACCGGCGCCACTAAACACCTGTCGATGTTGGGAGGCTAATGTGATCGGTTGTTTAGGTATCGTGCTGGCCGGCGGCTTATCTTCTCGCATGGGCAAAGATAAAGCGTTTCTTGAGCGTCGCAATCAACCGATGGTGGAATTCTCCAAGCAACTGCTTCTTGAGGCTGGCGTAGAGAACGTTGTCGTCAGTGGAAATACACATGACATAGCGGATATTTACGAGCAGCAAGGCCCTGTGGGCGGCATTTACAGTGTATTGACCCAAACAAATTGCCAAGCCGCGTTAATATTACCCGTTGATTTACCGCTCATGACAGCAAATGTATTAGCTGAGCTCAAGCATCTTGGCTCACTTAGCCAAAAAGCTACCTACTTTAGTGGACATTCGCTTCCCCTTTATCTTCCTATAAACAGCTACACTGAACTGTTTTTTAATCGTTGTTTTTCACAACCAGGGAATAAAGGGCCTTCGGTGCGACAACTCTTATCATCAGTACCTCATCAAGAAGTAGCGTGCAAAACAGACAGCGCTCTGTTTAATACCAATACGCCACAACAGTGGCAACAAGCATTAGAACATATGAATAACCAAAGAGGATTGACTCATGGCGAAAGCGTCGCTCGCTGAATTTTTTCCATTGAATATAGCGGTCCTAACCGTTTCTGATACTCGCACAGAAGACACAGATACATCAGGAAAAACACTGGTTGACAGAGTGATATCCGCAGGACATTCGCTGGCTGAAAAAGCGATAGTCAAAGATGATGTATACCAGCTTCGTGCTATCGTTTCCAAATGGATCGCCGATGACAATATTCACGCGATAATCTCAACGGGTGGTACAGGTTTCACTGCACGCGATAATACTCCTGAAGCCCTTTTACCACTTTTTGATAAGAACATAGAAGGTTTTGGCGAAGTATTTAGGCACATTTCTCTCGGCGAAATAGGGACCTCAACCGTGCAATCCCGAGCCTTTGCAGGTATGGCAAACCAAACAGTTATTTTCTGTGTACCCGGTTCTACCAATGCCTGCAAAACAGCATGGGACAAACTGATTGGTGAACAGCTTGATGCCAGCCATAAGCCATGTAACTTTGTTCCTCACCTTAAAAATGTACTTGAGCAATGTGAGAGTCGTGGTTAATGGATAAAGTGCTTTCTCACCTAAATGCGCAAGGCGAAGCCAATATGGTGGATGTTACTGAAAAAGCGGTAACACAACGCCAAGCAACAGCTCGTGGCTCTATTAGTATGTCGTCTGAGACACTCCAGATGATTGGCCAAGGCGAACACAAAAAAGGTGACGTCTTTGCCGTCGCCAGAATTGCCGGGATTCAAGCTGCCAAGAAGTGTAGCGATTTAATCCCATTATGCCACCCCTTGATGCTAACTAAAGTACAAGTTGATTTTGAGTTAGATTACGACAACCAGTGTGTTCATGTTACTAGCTTATGTAAACTTGCCGGGCAAACGGGCGTGGAAATGGAAGCACTTACAGCAGTATCCGTAGCGTGCCTAACGTTATTTGATATGTGTAAAGCCGTTGATCCGGCAATGACGATAAACGGCATACAAGTTGAGACAAAGTCGGGCGGGAAAACCGGACATTGGGAACGTTAATTTATGGTTAAAGTACTTTTTTTTGCACGCTTGAGGGAACAACTCGGAGAAGAGCACATCGTTCTAGAGCAAGTCTCAGACGCCTTATCTGTAAACCAAATCATTGCCCTACTTGTTAGTGAACACCCTGATTGGCACAAACCGCTGGCAGAAAAATCGGTAATGGTGGCTGTTAACCAACAAGTCGTTAACGGTGAGCATATTGTAGAACCTGGCGATGAAGTTGCCTTTTTCCCACCAGTTACCGGCGGTTAATCGTGATTAGAGTAAGCGATGCTGATTTTTCTTTTGCCGAAGAGATGGAAAAGCTCGAACGAGAAAATATTAACGATGGTGCCATTGTCACATTTACCGGGCGAGTCCGCGCACGCAATGATGGACACGACGTCACAGGGCTTTTTCTTGAACACTATCCCGCAATGACGCAAGTGGCTTTGCACAACATTGTGGAACAAGCAAAACGCTCTTGGGATATAAATCGCGTTACTGTAATTCACCGAGTGGGTCAGTTGCAGTTGGGCGATAATATTGTTTTTGTCGGCGTAACCAGTCCCCATAGAGGTGATGCCTTTGCCGCAGGGGAATTTATTATGGACTTTTTGAAAGTCAACGCGCCCTTTTGGAAAAAAGAAACAAGAACTTCGGGTGATGCCTGGGTTGAAGCAAAGCAAAGCGACGAAGATAAAGCAAAAGGTTGGTAAGCTTGTTCACTCGATTGTATATCGCCATTTTCGCCCTAGTGCTCATTTTCTTCTCACCATCGAGTACTGCTAAAACACTCACACTCAACATTGCTGTTGCAAGTAACTTTGCTGCCACAGCAAAACAGCTTAGTGTTGTTTTCGAGCAACAACACAACGTAAAACTTCAATGGATTACTGGCGCCACAGGTACCCTATTTCAGCAGATTAAACATGGCGCACCTTACGATGTATTCTTAGCAGCAGATGAAGAACGCCCGCGCAAACTTGCTGATACTGGTGAGCTCACAATGCAGTCCTTATCACCATTCGCAATAGGCCAGCTTGCTGTGTACTCTACTAAGCAAATACCCACTGATATCAAGCAGCTAAAACAAACATTACCAGCACTACAGCGCATCGCGATTGCCAATCCAAGATTCGCTCCATATGGTCTAGCCGCAAAGGCATGGTTAGAAGAACAAGCGCTCTGGCAAGACAACAAGCGCTATATTCTAGGCCTGAATGTTGCTCAAACGTTCCAGCAAACACGAAGCGGCGCTGTAGATATAGGATTTGTTGCATTGAGTCAGCTAATTGTTCATAACCTGCCCTTTACATTGCTCGAAGTAGACGATTCACTGTTAACCCAATACGGTGGAGTGCTTGCCCGCAGCCAACATCAATCAATTGCCAATAGCTATTTGAATTTCCTTACAAGTGAGCCGATCCAAAGACAACTTTCAGCACTTGGCTACAAACCTATTTTATCAGTTAGTGGCGAAAGTCGATGACAGAATTGGACTGGTTGGCGACGTGGACCACATTAAAATTAGCCACGGTTACCACTATATTACTGCTTGTTATTGGTACGCCCATCGCTTGGGGCCTAAGTCGCTGGCAAAGCAAATGGAAAGTGGTTGCTGAAGCACTAGTAGCTCTGCCTTTGGTGTTGCCCCCTACAGTTCTCGGCTTTTATCTCTTAATAGCCTTTTCACCGCAATACTTGCCCGGTCAGCTCTGGCAGAATGTGACAGGGCAACAACTGGCATTTAGTTTCAGTGCTATCGTCATTGGCTCCATATTTTACTCGTTGCCGTTTGTTGTTCAGCCACTACAGAAAGCATTTGAACAGCTAGACCAAGTCTTGCTGCATAAGGCTGCAATGTTGGGCGCGAATAAAATTGATCAATTTCGCTCTGTCGTTTTTCCTCTCACTAAAACGAGTTTCATCACAGCAGCTACACTGGGGTTTGCCCATACTATTGGCGAATTTGGCGTGGTATTGATGATTGGCGGAAATATCCCAGACGAGACTCGCGTATTATCCATAGCATTGTTTGATCATGTCGAAGCATTCGACTATGCACAAGCACACAAACTTGCAGCAGGACTACTCATGGGGTCCCTTCTAGTTCTTTCAGCAGTGTACTTACTGAACTTTAAGGAACCGCGATCATTTGCTTTAAGTCGCTCCAAGCTGAAAAACGGTGGCGCCATTAGATGACTCAACTACTAGTTAATATCAAGATACCGCTAACCCGCTTTGATGTTTTGATTAATGAGCGTTTTTCACTAAACGGTATCACTGGAGTATTTGGACACTCAGGAGCGGGGAAATCGACCTTCTTAAAAGCTATTTCAGGTTTACACGGTGGTTTTGAAGGAGAGATTTTGCTTAATGATAAAGTGTTGCATAGCACCCCCAAAAAAATCAATTTAGCGAGTTGGATGCGAAACGTTTCCGCCGTATTTCAGCAAGATAAGCTTTTTCCACACCTTGATGTCACTGGAAATTTGTTGTTTGGCAGGCATCGATTGCCTTCTCCAAATTTAGATGTAGAGCAGCTAATTGATGCGGCAAATATTAGACACTTGCTTAAGCAACCCATCGACACATTATCTGGTGGTGAAACGCAAAAAGTACTGATACTGCAAGCCATTCTTGCAGAGCCGGATTTGCTTATTTTAGACGAAACACTGAGTGCTTTAGATGCCAAGAGCAAGTCGTCATTAATTAGCACCATTAAAGCCCTTCAAAAAGCAACACAAACGCCTATTCTTTTCGTAAGTCATGATGTTTATGAGCACCAAGCACTATGTAATCAGTTAATGGTTTTTGAAGAGGGTAGAATCACAGAAATGGGCAATATGGATACGGTGATGAACAAGTTAAAGACGGGAGCCCAAATTTCCGCGTTTTGTGCCTTTGATGTCAGCTCAACAAGTATGTTCGATACACATGGCTTGACAGAACTTACCGCAGCCAATGGTCTACAGATAAAAGGTACCTCATCAACATTTGACCAGCTCGGTATCACACAGCAAATAATGATCGCCGCTAGTGAAGTCAGCATCTGTACCGTAGCACCCCATGATAGCTCTATCGTGAATCAGCTGGCTGGTCACATTACTGATATTACGACTAACAACCACCAAGCACTTGTCACAATATCTTGCGAAGGCGAGAACGTTTTTGCATCGATTTCAACATACTCACTCGAGCACCTTTCTTTGCACGTGGGTAAACCTGTTTTTGTGCAATTTAAAGCAAGCGCAGTGCAACCGATCACTCACTAAGGATTATCCGTGTTATCACAGCAAGAACAACTTAGGTATGGGCGTCAAATCATGCTTTCCCAAATAGGAGAGCAAGGTCAGCTAGCGCTTCAGCAGTCACGTGTATTAGTTGTCGGGATGGGTGGTCTAGGCTGCCCTGCCGCGCAATATCTTTCTGCAGCAGGCATTGGACATTTGTTACTGTGTGACGGCGATAGTATTGAACTAACTAACTTGCAGCGACAGATACTCTATACGCCAGACGATATAGGTCAAAATAAGGCTGAAACTGCCGCCATCAAACTTGCCGCACAAAATCCGCTCGTAGAGATTGAAGCCATTGATGAAATGTTTGATAAAGATATCGCTAGCGCATATTTAGGTGAGGTAGATATTGTTATCGACTGTACCGACAACATCGCCACTCGTTATTTACTTAACCAAGTATGTCACGAACACACTATTCCACTTGTGGTGGGCGCTGCGACAGGCTTTGACGGTCAGACTATGTTAGTAGACCCCAGCCAACAGAGCGCTTGTTATCAATGTGTCTTCCCAAAAGCTCAGCAAGCACCTACGGAAAACTGTCAAACACTGGGTATTTTAGGGCCTGTTTTATCGATCATTGCGGGTATGCAATCCCTGACTGCAATTAAGTATTTAACGAATAATTCGACGACAATCAACCAGCTGTGCCTGTTCGATGGGCTTAGCCAACAGTGGCAACAATTTACGCTGCAAAAAACACCCGACTGCCCTGTATGCGGTAGTAAGTGATTAATGAATTTTATTTCACCGCTAACGAAGTATTATCGATAGGCAAGGTGGAATAAATTGAGTAAAGAAAAAGCCCGCAAATGCGGGCTTTTTCTTTCGAATGTGGTTGTTGGGTGTTATTTGAAGAGACCCATATTTCGGTCGGTTACAGCGGCTCGCCATCCACCTAGCCACTCTGAGCGGGCATCGGTATTTTGATAAGGGCAGTTTTCTCGAGATTTACCATTTAGGCCGGCTTGATAGCCGTTTGCATGCGCTCTATCCATACGATCTCGTTTTTGTCTTCTCATAGATATTTCTCCGTAACTTATTGAAAAGTTAATTGAATTTCTTGATTAAACGGCCAACTAAGAACATCAGCTGACAATTCATTTAAGAACAATTAGGAAATGATTGCAATAATAAATTCTTCATAAAAATGTCATTTAATGTAACGTAAACTTGTGTCCATTCTCGGCAAATTATTCCTCGCTTTTAACGCCTTGTTTAAACAGTAAATTATCTCCCTCTTATATAACCCAGATATATAGAGATAAGTTTTTTAATAAAAATAAACACTAAACAGAGTTATAACTAAGGTCACAAATTTGCGATAAAAATTTCATAAACAAAAATATTGCCAATCGAGAAAACTTAGGATAAAAAAGCGATCGAACACTTTATTTTTATTTTTTGAGAGATGTTATGAGCACAGTAAGCATTTCAAAAGATAGCTTTAAAGCTAGCCGGAAATTCTACGATGATCACAACTACCCGCGTGGCATGAGCCGTAGCGGTGATTTCACCCTTCAAGAGGTACAGATTTTAGAGACCTATGGTGTTGCCTTTAAAGAGCTAACCAATGGAACTCGCGAACCTGTAACCGACGAAGAGCAACGTTTTGTTGATGTCTGCCAGGGTAAGGAATTGGCTGAAAGCAAACTCGAGAAAACGTGGCTTAAGTACCAAAACAAGGTGCTTTCGCCAAAACAATTTCATACGCTTTTTGGCAGAACAAAAGTGGAAGCCTCTGACGATGATACAAACTCATCAGATGCCGAACCTATCGAAATCGATACTGAGTAAAAAGCTTAGGATAAGTGATGTCAGTCACTCTTGAGTCAAGAGTGGCTGGAGTATTGATTCTAAGCCATTAAGCTTAATTTCATAAACAAGGGCGAGTTGCTCGCCGAGTTTTCCTTCAGGAAAGCCATTTGATTTGAACCACACTAGGTAGGGCTCTGGTAGCTGTAATAATTTTCTGCCGGCATATTTACCAAAGGGCATTACTGTATTTATTGCCGCCACCATAGCTTGCTGGTCTATGTGCAAAACCTAATCCTCACTTTTCGACAAGTCGACAGTGTAAGTGGGGACTCTTCAAATGTCAGTACCTTTAACTGGTCAACTTCACAAAAACTTAATATAGACCGGCAGAGTATTGAATTAACTGCTGAAAGCGGCCTAATTACGCCTTCTCCAGCGACATTAATGCAATAAAAGTGTCACATCACCTGCCTATACTCGCCTCGAAATTTAGACAGTTACGAATCAAGGACACTTTATGTCAATCATTCGCAAGCGATCGGCTAATCAAAAGGCCTATATCCCAACCAATGCTCGCGACAATCACTATCTTCTCGCAGAATTTCCACTAACCGATAAGTTAATTGACACATTTAATCAGCAGGACGCTCTACATGAAGGCAAATACGCTAGTGTATATAAACACCTTGCGAAAACACTTTTCGATGTAAGCCAAAAGTTCGAAGTAGCTAATAGCCTTTTCATTGCCAATGATAAGTTAGCACGGGTACGTTACTCTCAAGAAATGCACCAATGGCAAACCAATCAACAAATATTGTTTTACTACAATCCGGCTTATCATGAATTACAAAAGTCTTTTTATGATGTCGAATATCGTGCAGAGAAAATAACATTACTGTTTCTTGCCACAGGCAGCGACATACGTGTTAATGCTGCTAATTTTCATGCGCGTATAAGTAAGCTTCTACTGGCTTTTGAAGACGCGCTAGATGTTGGCGACTTGTCGTTTAGATTGCGCGACCACCAACACTTAACGTACGATTTGTTTTCTAAACAAAAAACAGGCGTAGACACTAAGGCGCACAAGCTGCGTACTATTAATGTTCGCTACGCAAGCCAACATGTCGAATTACCGGACTCGCAGCGACAAATGACGTACGCAACGGTGAACATTCCTGTAAAACAACATTTAGTCAGTTTAGCAGAGATAGATCACGAATCTGATGATCCTTATAACCCTTTCTATACGTTAGTAACAGACGCTTTTACCGTGGCGGCTAAACGCTACAATTTAAATAACGGTGCGTTGATCGCTAATGGACTAATACCCATTGTCCGTAAAAGTGAGTACGAGACCGTATCTCGTGTGGGTGAATTACAAATGTTAGGCTATAACCCAGACCTGTCTCCTTGTGGCTTTATCAGCAAGTGGGATGCGCGTAGCCTCGTTGATAATATTCAACTCGTTTTTGTTGCTACCAAGGAAAAACAGACTGATGTCGCACATGCCAAGTTTCTCAACCAAATTGAAATGGCGGTGAAACTGATGGCTACCGAACTAGAGCTGTCGCCGGTAAACGATGAAATTATTATTCGTTTCCATCAGCATATTGCGTATAACTTAGATAATAGAAACCACCCTTAAAAACATCTAGACGTCCAAACGTCCATGATGTATATTTACCGAAAACTATCGATGTGAGGACGTTTTGATGGCGAAAAATCTACAAACTGCAACACTTGCAGGCGGTTGCTTCTGGTGTATTGAAGCAGCATTTAACCAGCTACAAGGCATTGAATCGGCGATATCAGGTTACATGGGTGGTACGGCTGAAACCGCTGATTACAAAACGGTTTGCACAGGGAGTACTGATCACGCAGAAGTCGTTCAATTAACATTTGACGCAGACACCATTAGCTACCGTGAAATATTAGAAATCTTCTTCGCGCTGCATGATCCAACGCAACTTAATCGTCAGGGCAATGATGTTGGACGCCAATATCGCTCTGCAATATTTACACACGACGTCGATCAAGAAGAAGCCGCTAAAGCAATTATTGTCGAGATGACACTTGAGGAAGTGTGGCCAGACCCGGTGGTAACTGAAGTAACACCAGCCTTAGAATTCTTCGGTGGTGAAGAGTATCACCAAGGGTATTTTAACGCTAACCCTGAAAACCAATACTGCCAAGCAGTGGTTTCCCCCAAATTATTGAAGTTTAAGAAAACCTTTGCATCAAAACTGAAATGATCCAGTTAAAGTAAAGTCGACCCCATAAAAAAGCCGCTTGCTAGCGGCTTTTTTATGGGCGTGATGATTTTAATACATCAGGGTATATAGCTTACGGCGATAGGTAGATGCTAATCCATCCCCCTCTGGCAGGGCCTTAATCACATCAAGCAACAACTTCTTACTCTCTGCATCATCCCCTGCTGCTTGAACGCGAGCAAACAAAATGCGCAACGCATCTTCTTGACGATTTACTTGGTTGTATTGTGCTGCCAGTTGGTGGAGCACACTAACATCATCGGGAGCGGCCGATAACGCCTCTTCCAGCGCTTGAATTTCAGGCGAATTAGACGCTTCATTAGCGAGTTCTAATTTGGCGATAATCGCTTGATAATAACTGTCTTGATCAACCATCATGATAGTATCAAGCAACGCTTGTGCATCCTCTGTTTTGCCTATAGAAACACACGCATCCGCAAGCACTAATTTAATATCAGCACGCTCTGCATTTAAATCAAACGCTTGTTTTGCAGCAGTGAAAGCACCACTGGCATCGCCCGCAGAGATAAGCTGTTTAGCTTCTGATAGCAACCCATCTTCAGGCTTAGGTAAGTGTTTTTCTAAAAACTGATCAATAGCTTCTGCGGGTTGTGGCCCTGAGACACCATCGATAGGCTGGCCATCTTTAACAAGTACCGCGGTTGGCAAACCTTGAATGCCAAATTGCATTGCAATCTGTTGTTGCGCTTGGCAATCAACAGTAGCGAAAATAATGTGGTCGGCAGCATGAGCCGTTTTTTCTGCGAGCGTATCCCGTAACTCTATGCTTTCCGGTACTTGCTCAGCAAAAAATGTTACCAAAAGCAGTTTTTCTTTAGAGTCTTCTAATACAACCTGCTGGAAATTTTCCAGGGTTAAAGCGACAGTATTTGGGTTCACGTGAGGCTTCCTAACAATAAGTATGCTTCTATTGTTGGGGCAATTTATGTCGGTTACAAGACATCAATTCAATTAATTGTATCCGCTTTATCAGCAAGAATATCGATGCCCTGCCAGATCATTTCATGCCAAGCTGGCCCATCCATAGTGCAGTCTTGCATCATTTCAAGTTGCTTTAGTATAAAGGTTTCAACACTAAGCTCACGATAGACACTGCTAGAAATATGCTTCATCCGCCATTTGGGAAAATTCCTTCCATTTGCCAAAGGCTTACTCAACGTTTTAATGACTTTGTGACGCTCATCAAGACGAATGGTTTGAAACAGCGCTTCAACTGTGTTTTCGTCACCTTCGATATACTGAATAAACCGATCGTCATGCAAACTCAAAAAACCTGTCACGTCGAGCTGACCGTTTTTCTCCATTGCTTTTTGAGCAAGTCGATTGAGGTCTTCTTGTGAAAATTGTTGGCACGCCTTGCTGATGTAGACTATCGATTTCATGAGTGGAAGTTAACTCGTCCTTGGGTTACTTACACTATAAGCAGAAATGACCAAAAAGCCAAAGCTAACAATGTATTAACGATGGCTTTCGACTGACGGGATTATTTAGGCTTTCAATAACTCGCGCGCAATAATAACTTTCTGAATTTCACTCGTCCCCTCGTAAATAGAGGTTATACGCACGTCACGAGCAAGGCGCTCTAGAGGATACTCTTTAATATAGCCTGCACCACCGAGTAGCTGCTGTGCGTCGTAACAGGCTTTATTAGCTTTCTCCGATGCAAAGAGTTTCGCCATGGATGCTGCTTGACTAAATGGTAACTCTTTTTCTTTTAAGTCGGCCGCTTGCATCAATAATAATCGCGACGCTTCGAGCTCTGTGTAGCGATCTGCGAGCTTCCACTGCAACCCTTGGAAGCTTGACAGTGGCTGACCAAATTGTTGGCGCTCAGTAATGTATTGGCGAGCGTAATCCATAGCGGCTAATCCAACACCCAAAGCCAATGACCCAATACCTATGCGACCACCCGCTAATTCTCCAACGGCAATACCAAAACCTTTGTTTTCCTCGCCCATAAGAGCGCTGGCAGGAATGCGACAATTTTCAAAATGCACCTCGTTGGTTGGTGAGGCTTTTTGCCCCATCTTTTCTTCTGCTTTGCCAATGGTCATGCCAGGTGTGCCTGCTTCCACCAAAAAGCAAGAGATGCCCTTACCTTTACGCGCCTCTGGATCAGTAACCGCCCAAACAACAAATACCCCAGCGAAAGAGCCACTGGTAATGTAGATTTTGCTGCCATTGAGAATATAGTCTTCGCCGTCTTTTATTGCTGTTGTTCGCATGCCCGCAGGATCAGAGCCCGCTGCAGGCTCAGTAAGACAAAAGCCACCAGCTAAATATTCACCGCTACATATTTTCGGTAGATATTTTTGCTTCTGCTCTTCATTACCAACCGCCTGAATAACTTCTGCGACCATGTTTGTCACAGACGTTGTAACTGCTGTTGACGCGCAGGCGCGAGCCAACTCTGTGATCGCTAAACTAAACGCAACTGTGCCTGCTTCCACACCACCATATTCACCACGAATATTAAGGCCCATAAAGCCCAGTTCAGCTAACTTAGCAAGGTTGCTTTGAAAAAGTGTTTGATTATTATCATGGTCAAGCTCAGCAGCAACTGGGGCTAATTCGCTATCCGCAAATTTACGCGCCATATCTTGAATCATCAGTTGCTCTTCGGTCAGTGATAAATCCATCTCAGTGAATACCTGTTGTGTTATATTTTTCGCTAGTTTAACTCAGCAACTATCAGTTCTTGGACCTGATAACAAAAAAACGCACCTTAAGGTGCGTTTTAACTGTAGATTTTTCATTACACTGACATTAAGCCAACGCAAACACAAGCAAGGCTGCGCCCAGTATCAATCGATAAATAACAAACGGCATCATGCCCACTTTATTCACAAGTATTAAGAAGTAGTGAATACAAGCATAGGCACTAACAAAAGACAGCACGCTGCCTATCGCCATCGATGTCCAATCAACCGCTTCAGTGCCTGTTATTAGCTTCAGTGTTAAATAACCACCAGCCATCGAAATAGCAGGAATCGACATCAGAAAAGAGAAGCGTGCGGCATTTTCTCGATTAAGTCCCAGCATTAAACCGGCCGTCATCGTAATACCTGAGCGAGACGTGCCCGGTATAATAGCCAACATTTGAGCAACACCAATAATCATTGCGCCTTTAAAACCTAGCGATTCCATCGATACGTTTTGCTTCGCTTTTACGTCAACAAATCCCAATAACACACCGAAAAGGATGGTCGTTCCAGCAATAACTAAAACAGAGCGAAGGTGTTGTTCAACAAAATCAGCGCTTAAATATCCGAATAAACCCAGTGGAACAGAAGCAAAAATAATCCACCACGCCAGTCGTCCATTAAACTTTTGGTCAGCTGTCAGCGCCGCGTCATCCTCTTTGTTTGGGGTCAACGTCGCATACCATGCAATGAGCATATCGCCGATTTCTTTTCTGAAGTACAGGCATACAGCCAACAGTGAGCCAACATGCACCGCTACATCAAAGGCTTGCCCCTGATCGACCCATCCAAGCAATTGCGAAGGCAGTATCAAATGCGCAGAACTGGAGATAGGTAGAAATTCTGTCAATCCCTGTATCAACGCCAGTAGAATTATTTCAATTAAATCCATAGTGTTATTTTTGTGTCCACGTTAACGGTAATTGTTTTATTTTCTGGCTAGACTTGTCAAAGTCCTGCCAAAGCTGTTGATAGGGTTTGTGATTGAGCGGGTGTTTATGACTACCAGCGACTTCTGCGAGTGGCCAAAGCACGAAAGCATTCTTTGTAATTTCATCTCGTGGCAGTTGCACAGGGTCATCACACACCACGTCATCATATAGTAGCAGGTCCAAGTCTAACGTGCGTGGACTGTACTTAACTGCATCAGGACAACGTCCGTTAGCCAGTTCAATATCTCGCAATGCACTAGACAAGTTTAGAAGTGACATACCTGTATCGGCTGCAACGACTAGGTTATAAAATTCAGGCCCTTCAAAGCCAACGGCCTCACACGCATACAACGAACTTACCCTCAGTTCACCCAATAGTTCGGCCAGTGCATCAAGCCCTTTTTGCACATATTTTTCGCGTTCAACATTCGACCCTATTGAAATGTAGACTCTAGCCATTGTTATAGCTGCCACGCTCAATCTCTACACCTACCGTAAATGCATTATGCACGGCATTGGGTTTGCCAATGCGGAGTTTCAAACCTGGAATTTGATATTGCGTCATTAGAAACTGTGCCATACGCTCAGCCAATGTTTCTAACAAGTCTACTGGGTTGTTATTAGCAAATTCCGCTATCGCCTCAGAAATTTGTGCATAGTCTAAGGTTTTCGCTAGCTCATCACGCTCAGCCGCTGGTTTGATATCCCACAGCATTTCTAAATCAATAACGAGTGTTTGTTTGATTTGCTTTTCCCATTCGAAAAAGCCAATGGTTGTTTGAATATTTAGGCCTTGAATAAATACCTTATCCACGCTCTCTGCCCTTGTATTTATGTGTTTACACAAATTAAATGGCGAGTTTACCTGCCAAGGTATAGAAAAACCAGTTGTAATATGGATAGAATGCAGTATTCAGATAAATGATTGAAAGTTAAGGACGATATGGTAACGACAATCGCCATGGTGGTATTGGCTTACTTGGTTGGCTCTATTTCAAGTGCCATTCTTATTTGTCGTTTACTGAATCTACCAGACCCGCGAGCAACAGGATCTAAAAACCCGGGTGCAACCAATGTCCTCCGTATCAGCAATAAAGCAACTGCTGCAAGTGTACTCGCTTTTGATGTTTTGAAAGGCACACTACCTGTCTGGGGGGCTTATTTCCTTGGTGTAGATCCTATCATGCTAGGCGTTGTTGCTGTCGCTGCATGTTTAGGGCACATGTTTCCTATTTTTTTCGGCTTTCAAGGTGGCAAAGCTGTGGCTACGGCTTTTGGGGTGCTGTTACCAATAGGTGTAGACTTGGGATTATTGCTGTTACTGACGTGGATAATTGTCGCTAAGAGCAGTCGCTACTCCAGTTTAGCCGCTATTGTCACTGTAACACTCGCACCGCTTTACGTTTGGTTGTTAAAGCCAGAGTATGTATATGCGGTATTTATGTTATCAGCATTGATAATTCTTAGGCACAAAGACAATATCTCGCGCCTAATAAAAGGCACAGAAACCAAAATAGGCAATAACTTTTAAGGCAATTAATTGCTTAAAAGAAAAAGAGCCGCACTAACGACTCTTATTCTGGCTCTTTAGCTGTCGCCTTGACGGAAGGCAAAGTATCTAATGGCCAACGTGGCGTTGCTTTAAAGGTTAAGTCAGCACTCACTCCAGCTTTTAAACGTTGCATACCAGCATAAGCAATCATAGCGCCGTTATCCGTGCAAAACTCAGGACGTGGGTAATAGACTTTTCCGCCCAGCTTACCCGTAACATTCTCAAGCTTTTCACGCAACGAGGTATTAGCGCTCACACCGCCGGCAATCACCAAGCGTTTTAAGCCACATTGCTCCAATGCACGCTTACATTTTATCGCCAGTGTATCAACAACCGCTTCTTGGAAAGCATATGCAATATCGGCATAGGTTTGTGCTGAGTCATCTTCTTTTGCAATAGTATTGGCTGCAAACGTTTTTAGGCCACTAAAGCTAAAATCAAGTCCGGGTCTGTCAGTCATTGGACGAGGAAACTTAAAACGGCCTTGCGTGCCTTTTTCTGCCATTTTTGCTAGTACGGGTCCGCCAGGGTAATCTAAGCCTAATAGCTTTGCCGTTTTATCAAACGCTTCTCCTGCCGCATCATCAACCGATTCACCCAATAATTCGTACTCACCAATATCGTCAACGCGTACAAGCATTGTATGGCCGCCTGAAACCAACAAGGCAACAAAGGGGAATTCTGGTACATCATCTTCCAACATTGGTGCTAAAAGGTGTCCTTCCATGTGATGAACAGGCACAGCGGGAATATTCCAACCGTATGCTAAACTGCGACCGATTGAACAACCAACCAACAAGGCACCTACAAGACCAGGACCAGCTGTGTACGCAACACCGTCTAAATCTTCAGGACTAAGACCTGCATCAGCCATCACTTCTTTGATTAACGGGATGGTTTTGCGAACATGGTCACGTGAAGCGAGTTCAGGCACAACACCACCGTAGTCAGCATGCACCTTTATCTGACTGTATAAACGATGAGCCATAATGCCTTGCTCCTCGTCAAAAATGGCAATACCCGTTTCATCACATGAGGTCTCAATACCCAGAATTCGCATAAACAAACATACCTTTATTACTAAGTGGCGCGATTTTACCTGCGAAATCGCCAGAGATCACGAGTTTCTTCACTTTCGGGAGAATTTAGCCTTTACATTTTCTCTTTTTCGGCATAGAATGCGCGCCCCAATTAACCAATATGAGCGTACGAGCGCCAGGTGAATAACACCGAAAGCGTGAGTAGATTTATATAGAAATATCTAAGGTAAGAGGCATATGCCAGTTATTAAAGTAAGAGAAAACGAACCATTTGACGTAGCACTACGTCGTTTCAAACGTTCTTGTGAGAAAGCAGGAATCCTTTCAGAAGTACGTCGTCGCGAGTCATACGAAAAGCCGACTTGGGAACGTAAGCGTAAGAAAGCTGCTGCTGTTAAGCGCGCTGCTAAAAAACTTTCTCGTGAGAACGCACGTCGCGTTCGTATGTACTAATCAACTGTTTTACAGTTATTAGTCAATTTGCTTGAGACTGACACATGAGTTTGCTGGTTCAATTAAAAGATGAAATGAAAGTTGCAATGAAGGCGAAAGAGAAAGTTCGTCTTGGTGTTATACGTATGGCACTTGCAGCGATTAAGCAAACAGAAATCGACAATAAAACCGAACTCGATGATGACGGTATTATTGCTGTATTAACCAAAATGGTTAAGCAGCGTAAAGAGTCGATTACCATGTATACCGAAGGTGGTCGTGAAGAATTAGCCGCTAATGAAGCTGCCGAAGTTGCCGCTTTGGAAGCGTTTCTACCGACGCCTCTTACCGAAGAAGAAATCAATAAAATGATTTCTGACGCTATCAACCAAGTCGATGCTAGCTCAATGGCTGACATGGGCAAAGTGATGGGCGTGCTCAAACCAGCAATGCAAGGCAAAGCTGATTTAGGTGCCGTGAGTGGTAAAGTAAGAGCAGCATTAAACGCTTAGTTATCGAAAATAATTAATCGTTGAGAAAACCGTGAACGCCTTTGGCTTCACGGTTTTTTTATGTCAGAATACCTCGCTATTTTGGGGCTGTTTGAGCAAATATTTTCTTTCGATATGCACAAACCCGCTATTCTTTAGCCTTGTATTGTTCATCCTGATTTACTGAGTGTTATGGCCGGCTTGATTCCAAGACAATTTATTGATGACTTACTTGCTCGTACCGATATTGTCGAGCTAATAAACAGTCGTGTTCCTCTCAAAAAGGCCGGTAAAAACTATCACGCGTGCTGTCCTTTTCATACCGAGAAAACCCCCTCATTTACGGTAAGTCAGGACAAACAGTTCTATCATTGTTTTGGCTGTGGAGAGCATGGCAACGCAATTTCATTTTTAATGGAGTACGACCGGCTTGATTTTGTCGATGCTATTGAGGAGCTAGCTTCACTTAATGGCATGGAAGTCGAACGTGAAGAAAATCGCCAAACGCCAGAACAACAGCGCAAATACCAACAAGCACAGCAACAAAAGCAAGATGACTTTCACATCATGGAGCAGATTGCCCGTTTTTATCAACAGCAGTTGCGCGTCGCTCCAGATAAAGACACCGCTATCGATTATTTAAAAGGACGTGGACTGAGCGGTGAAATTGCAAAACGCTTTGGTATCGGTTACGTATCAGACGCATGGGACGGCATGATGAATGCGTTTGCTCACAATGGCAGCATTGCCAAACAGCTAATTGATCTTGGCATGGCAATAGAAAGTGATAAAGGTGGACGCCCTTACGACAGGTTCCGCGGCCGTATCATGTTTCCTATTCGCGATAAACGCGGTCGAGTCATCGGTTTCGGTGGTCGCGTACTTGGTGATGCTAAGCCAAAATACCTGAACTCGCCAGAGACGCGTATTTATCATAAAGGCCAAGAGTTATATGGCCTATTCGAAGCCAAACAAGCAAACAAAAACCTTGAACGTATAGTCGTTGTTGAAGGTTATATGGATGTCGTAGCTCTTGCTCAACATGGTATTGAATATGCGGTCGCGTCCCTAGGCACATCGACCACAGGTGAGCAATTACAAACCTTATTCCGCACCGTTAATGATGTTATCTGTTGTTACGATGGTGATAGAGCTGGTCGAGAGGCTGCTTGGCGAGCTATGGAAAACGCCTTACCCTTGATCAAAGATGGCGTTTCACTGAAATTTGTCTTCTTGCCTGATGGCGAAGACCCAGACAGCCTAGTTCGACAGCAAGGGCAGCAGGCGTTTGAGCATATATTGGATTCAGCACAGCCGTTATCAGAGTTTTTGTTTGAAAATCTGATCGCAAAGGTAGATACCAACAGTATTGAAGGAAGGGCTGCACTTGCTGATACGTTCCAGCCATACCTGGCTAAGCTACCAGAAAGCATCCTCAAAGATGCCATCATCAACGAACTCGCCAATAAGTTTGGTACAGGTAGTGAACATTTAGTTAAACAACTGAGTCAAAAAGCACCAGCGAGCCCTGCTCAGCAAGCGGCTAAAAAGCCAACTAGGGCAACCCCCGTTCGCCTTGCTATTGCATTATTGCTGGAAAAACCAGAATTGGTAAAAGCCTTACCTGATACGACAATTTTGCGTCAACTGTCTGTACCGGGAATCGATTTGCTGAACGAAATCCTTGAAATTTGTGCTGCTAGCCCACAGATCAACAGCGCACAAATTATTGAGCAATTCAGAGAGCGCGAACAAGGTGCTCAACTTTCTAAATTGCTGTGTTGGGAACATCAAATAGACAGTGAACATGCTGAAGATGTATTCCTTGATAGTATTGAGAAACTCCTCAATACTCTGGTTGAACAGCGAACGGAATCTCTGCTTCACAACGCTCGATTAGGGCAACTTTCACCGGACGAAAAACGAGAATTACAGGTCCTGCTAAACGAGCAGAATCGCTGACAAAAACAGTAACCAATGTCCCTAAAGATACTGGTTAAATCGCTGGTAATTTTATCATCAACTTGCTAGAATTTACCGCTTAATGTTTAAAATTTGATAGCCATAAATAGGTGGACTTTCGTCAATGGATCAAGCCCCACAATCTAGACTTAAAGAGTTAATAACCAAGGGTAAAGAACAAGGTTATTTAACTTTTGCAGAAGTTAACGATCACCTCCCTCAGGACATCATAGAGACAGATCAAGTAGAAGACATCATTCGCATGATCAATGACATGGGTATTCAGGTATTTGAAAACGCACCTGATGCCGATGAACTAATGATGAGCGAAGCAAATACTGATGAAGATGCTGCTGAAGCCGCTGCACAAGCGCTCGCGACTGTTGAGAGTGAGATTGGCCGTACCACTGACCCTGTGCGCATGTACATGCGTGAAATGGGTACTGTAGAGCTACTTACACGCAAAGGCGAAATTGTTATCGCTAAGCGTATCGAAGAAGGTATTAAAGAAGTACAACGCAGCGTGTCTGAGTACCCGCCTGCGATTAATTTCCTATTAGAACAATGGGACAACTTTGTTGCTGAAGAAATTCGTTTAAGTGACATCATAGTAGGTTTCCTCGACCCTGACGCAGAAGAAGAAGACATCGCAGCTGCGGCAACGCATGTTGGCTCTGAACTGTCTGAAGAAGAGTTAGAAGATGAAGATGCGGATGTTGAAGGCGATGACGAAAGTGATGATGACGAAGAAGAGGCAGATACAGGTCCAGATCCAGAGCTAGCGAAAGAAAAGTTTGACGCATTGCGTGAAGCTTACGAAGCAGCAAACAAAGTGATCGACAAAAAAGGCCGTGGTCATGAAGATTCGCAAAAAGCAATCGACGCTGTCGCTGACGTTTTCAAAGAATTCCGTTTAGTACCAAAAGTATTCGACAAACTTGTGAAAAACATGCGCGACGTGATGGACCGTTTACGTGTTCAAGAGCGTTTAATCATGAAGCACTGTGTTGTTGGTGCGGGTATGCCAAAAGCAACATTCATCAAGATTTTCCCTGGCAACGAAACAGAAATGGACTGGTTCGAAGCACAGCGTAATGCAGGTGAATCTTGGTCAGCTCGCTTAGGTGATATTGAACTTGAAGTTGAGCGCAGCGTAATGAAGCTGAAGCAACTTGAAGAAGAAACGTTCTTAAACGTTCATGGCATTAAAGATATCAACCGTCGCATGTCAATTGGTGAAGCGAAAGCTCGCCGCGCGAAGAAAGAAATGGTTGAAGCAAACTTACGTCTTGTTATTTCTATCGCGAAGAAATACACCAACCGTGGCTTACAATTCTTAGACCTTATCCAAGAAGGTAACATCGGTCTAATGAAGGCGGTTGATAAGTTTGAATATCGCCGTGGTTATAAGTTCTCGACTTATGCGACATGGTGGATTCGTCAGGCAATCACGCGTTCTATTGCGGACCAGGCACGTACGATTCGTATACCTGTTCACATGATTGAAACCATCAACAAGCTGAACCGTATTTCTCGTCAAATGCTTCAAGAAATGGGTCGTGAGCCAACGCCTGAAGAATTAGCAGAGCGTATGGTAATGCCAGAAGATAAGATTCGTAAGGTATTGAAGATTGCAAAAGAGCCAATCTCGATGGAAACGCCTATCGGTGATGATGAAGATTCGCACTTAGGTGACTTTATCGAAGATGGTAGCGGTGAATTGCCGGTTGATTCTGCAACATCTGAAAACTTGAAAGATGCAACACATGAAGTGTTAGCAGGTTTAACAGCTCGTGAGGCGAAGGTACTTCGTATGCGCTTCGGTATTGATATGAATACAGATCATACACTTGAAGAAGTTGGTAAGCAGTTTGACGTAACACGTGAGCGTATTCGTCAAATCGAAGCCAAAGCACTACGTAAGCTACGCCACCCTTCTCGTTCTGAGCAATTGAAGAGCTTCTTAGACGGCGAATAACGTTACTTTTTCGTTAAGACTTTAAAAATCCAGCCATTGCGCTGGATTTTTTTATTATTAAAATCAATACTTAGCGAAAAGAACAATACTGGATTACAATTATGCGCCTCTCCCATTGCTTGCTTTATGCAGCAGCTATTTGCTCTTTCGCGGTCAGTGCAAAAACGACAGAAGTGCCTGACTATGAAATTACCCCCATCGTCGGTTATCGAATGAGTGGTGAGTTTGAAGATACAGAGCAAGATATCACCATAGACTTAGAAGAAGGTACCTCGTTTGGGGCTATTGCGGCATGGAAATTCGATAGAAAGCGCCAAGGAGAGTTTCTAGTAAGCCACTACGAAACTAATTTTGATAGCCCAGGTCTTGCCATTGATAACGAAGACCTATCCATTAGTTATATGCATGTGGGTGGCAATATTTTGTTGAGCGATGGCTTAGTCCCATTTTATTTGTCGGGCGGATTAGGTATCTCCTACTTTTCACCAGATGGCGACCAATTAGATGATGAAACAGCCTTTTCGATGAGCTTAGGTATTGCGAGTAAAATACCATTAACTGACACAACAAAACTCTACATAGGCGGCAGAGCATACGGTTCTTTTGTAGATTCTGATAGTGAAATTTTTTGTGATAGCGATGAATGTCGAATTTTTGTAGAAAGTGATATTTGGGTACAGACTGAAGTAATGGCAGGAATCAGTATCGCTTTCTAACGTGATAGGCGCAGAAGCGCCTACTCTTCCCACTGCTTCATTTTACGATATATCGTGGACGGATTAACTTCCAACATAGCAGCAGCTTGAGTGACATTACCATTGCAAGCAGCAATCGCCTTTTCAATCGCTTGCCTTTCAATTTGATCTAAGGCTTGTATTTCACCACCTTCCGAACTGACTGAATTATTATAAACGTCTGCTGCAGGCGTAACTGTTGATAAGCTCACCGCTGCAGCTTGAGGTGAAGGTACAAAAGTTGATGGTGTTGGCGCATCTACGATAACTTCAGAGAGCATTTCAGCAGACACTTCTCCTCCCAAATTTATCGCAGCCAGCGCATGTATAGTGTTTTCTAGTTGGCGCACATTACCTGGCCATTGATGTGACTTTAACAATCGCATTGCTTCTGGAGAATAGCCAGAGAAGGACTTAGCAAGGGTTTCGCCGAATTTCGCTAAAAAGTGCTCAGCAAGTAAAACAACATCATCTCCTCTTTCTCTTAACGGCGGCAACGTCAATGGCACCACATGCAATCGATAGTATAAGTCTTCCCGAAACTCACCACTGGCCACTGCATGAGCAAGCGACATCGAAGATGCACTTACAATCTGCGCATCAAAAGGCACCGTGTCTAGGCTGCCCACCGGCGCATAGCAGCGCTCTTGCAATACTCTCAGTAATTTACTTTGAAGCGGAAGGGGTAACGTGGTGACTTCATCAAGAAAAATCGTGCCACCATCACCTGAGGCAAATAATCCCTTCTGATCAGCGATGGCGCCTGTAAAGGCACCTTTTTTATGGCCAAACAACTGTGATTCAATCAATTGATCTGACAAATTTGCACAGTTTATTGCGACAAATGGACCACCTTGTTTACAGCCAAGTTGATGGCAAGCATTCGCGATAAGCTCTTTACCTGTACCTGTTTCACCATGAATAAAAATGGGAACATTGGCCAGTGCTGCTTGACCAATACGAGCGAGCAAATTTTTCATACTATCGTGCTCGCCGATGATGCTATGCTGGCTCGACACGTTACTTTTTGGTTGGCCTTTTCCAATAGCTTCGCTAACAACAAGTTGAAGCTCTGCATTTTGCCAAGGTTTTGACATAAACTGGTCAATGACCCCTTGGTTAAAGCCATCCATCACTGCATCAAACTCTTGATATGCACTCAACAAAACACAACGAGTAGACGGCCACCAACCTTTCACTTTAGCAAGCAAGTCAGTACCTTGAATGTCAGGCATCATTTGATCACTGATGACTAAGGCTGGTTGATTATCCTGAATAAACTCAAGTGCTAATCGTGGACTCGTAAAGGTCTCAATATTAGCATCAATGCGCATTAAGCAGCGCTTGATGGCGTCTACAATACCTTGTTCATCATCCACTAAAACAACTAAAGGCAGTTCCATATTACTCTGCTCCGCCATTTTCACTATATTTGCCTAGCGTTGGCCAATTGGCATGAATGTAAATCAATAAAATGTCATTCATACCTCCCTGTATTTCAGTAAGCTTGTCGATGTGTCTCTCGTTGATGAGTGTATTTTCTGACAACAGCTTATGCTGATGTGGGTCGATAATGTCTGACGCCACTATCATACCGTTTTCTAACGCTGACACTAATTTAGGAATTTGGTAATCGTCGTCACTGCTCAAGCATGTCATCATTGACACAAATTGCTCAAAAACATGTCTATCATACTTTTCAGCAATATCTTCTTTTAACAATGAAATAGCTTCATTAGGCGGTACAACCTTTCCCGTAATTTTGCCACTAACTAACAAATCAAAATCGATTAAAATACGTAACACTCTTGCAGCAATAGGGATCTGTTTACCTGATATTTTTCGGGGCGTACCACTACCATCAACATTTTCGGTAATGCTGCCCACAACGTCGGCAAATGGCTTTAGAAATGGCGATGACGACAATATTTGCTGACTATTTTGAAAATAATGATCATATTGCTGGCGTTGATAAACAGACATATGGAACCAAAGGGCATTACTAATTTCATTAGGTAGGCTAGGTATGCCGATACGCTGAAGTAATCCAATCACATAGGCGGCACTTATTTCGGACTCATCAGCTTGCATTCTACGCATCAGCACTTTGGCTTGTGCCGCAATACGCTGGCCATGTCCCCAGGTGTCACCTGATGCATGTGCAACAAGGTTAGCCATGAGATGAAGCATGTCGGCATTCATCTGTTTTAATTGCGTTAGCTTGTGGTTTAAATCTTCCGTTTGCTCACTGGAAACGGATTGCAGTAAATCAACAGCGCGTATTTTTTCAGAGAGTTTTTTGTTGTCTGCCAACAGCAACTTCAATTTGTTACGTTGCAGATTTTCTCTCTTCAGTTCATCAACCAAAAGCGCCAGTTTGTCGAGCAACTCTTGGTTGTTCCATGGCTTATTCAGGTAATAGGAAATATGCCCTTCATTGATCGCTTGCTGTGCTAAATCAATATCGGCGTGCCCAGTTAACGCAATACGTTTAGATTTGTCATTGCTTTTTGCAATTTCAGACAGGAAAGTGCCCCCGTCCATTTTGGGCATACGCATATCGGAAATCACAATATGCGTGGGAGTATGCTTGTAAAAATCGAGTGCTTTTAAAGGGTCAGTAAACTTGTAGATGCGGTAATCCTTGCGCAGCACACGCACTAAAGCACTGAGCACTTCTTCTTCGTCATCCAATAACAACACCGACGGCAACATAATTTAGTCCTACTAAAGTTATAAAGATGAATAACTTGCTATCAAAAACACGAGCATTATAGTTATATATAACAATACTTCGTTTTCAAAGGCTAGTGCAATGAAAGGAGCGGTTTTTGTAGGTTTCTCCGATTTTGTTGAACAAACATACGGTTTAACTACTTGGCTTAAGGCTCTCGACAGTGTGTCGTTACCGTCAAACGGCGAATACATCTCTACTGAAATTTATGAAGATGAAGAGCTTTTTACCCTGTTAGGCGCGATTAATGAGCTCACTTCTGTAACAGCAATAGACCTGTCGAGGCAATTTGGTCGCTATTTTTTTAAGACACTTTACAGTATTACACAGCATCACGTAGCTGATATTGAAAATTTGTTTGAGTTTTTAGAAGCTGTAGACAATGTTATTCACATCGAAGTCAAAAAAGCCGATCCATTAGCGTACACTCCTACGCTACTTTATGATCAACCAAGTGATGACACATTAATCGTGCGCTATATGTCGAAGCGCAAAATGTGTCATTTTGCCGAAGGACTTATATTAGGGGCTGCTGATCACTTTGATCAGCCCGTAGACGTATCACAAATAGCTTGTATGCACGAAGGAGAAAAGCATTGCCTGATCAAGGTAACGAAGCAAGCATCGTAGCGTTGCAGGATGAGATAAAATTATTATCGAACGCATTAAAACGAGAAAGAAGTGTCAACAAAAAGCTTCAACAAAAGCTCGAAGACAATGCGCAAATCAACTACGACAACAATAAGGAATTTGTTGAAGCCTATGAGCAAGCGAGTCTAAGGCAAATTCAACTTCAGTTTTTGTCGACTCTCACCGCCAACATCTATGAAGAACATGATTTACGCGCCTTGGCCAGCATTTACCTGTCCAATATTGCAACCTTCGTCGATATTAAAAAAAGCCTCGTTTTCGAAAGCCTCGAGGGTAATGTCAGTATCAGCACGTTTACCTCTGAGAATGCGCAGTTAAAAGAAATTGACGACGTACAAAATACCGAGCGTGTTTTTAACTATCTCGCTAGCGAACTGTCGCACACACAAGGCTGGTTGAGACTTTCTGAGCAACACACACAGATAGTGGGTACACTACTAGATTGGCAAACACAGTTATCTCCCATTGCTTGCTTGTTAGAAATAGCGGAAGACTTCAAACTTATCGTTGTGCTGGACGCCAGTCATTATTGCTACAGTGAAGATTTCCAACAAACCATGGATATGTCTTGTCAACAATTTCAAACCGCTTTACAAAGGCGTCACGGCGAAATTGAACTGGCTTACAATTACCACTCATTAACGTCTACCGTTGCTGAACTTAAACTAACCCAAAGACAGCTTATACAAAATGAAAAAATGGCTTCTCTTGGCCAACTTGCAGCGGGAGTCGCACACGAAATAAATAACCCGCTGGGGTATGTTGCAAGTAATTTAGAGTCCTTAAAAGAGTATGTAAAAATCTTCGAAAGTGCTTTACCTGAAAAGGTCGACGACCCGGCTATTCAACATGAGCTAGAATTTGCCAAAGAGGACACCACGCCACTTATCGATAGTTGCACCAATGGCTTAAAGCGTATTGCAGATATAGTACAAAGTTTGAAAAACTTTAGTCGCAGTGATAGCAATACTTTGAGTGATGTCGACGTCAACCAAGTACTGGAAGACAGCTTGCAAATAGTATGGAATCAACTGAAGTATCAGCACACCGTCGATAAAAGACTAGATAAAAATCTGCCTCTCATCCACGGCAATGACGGTCAGCTACAACAAGTGTTCGTTAACCTTATGGTCAATGCTGCGCAAGCTATGCCAGATGGCGGAAAGTTAACGATTACATCGGAAACAGACGACGATTATGTTGTGGTCAAAATCAAAGACAATGGCAAGGGTATGTCAGCAGAGACAAAGGCAAAGCTATTTGAACCTTTCTTTACAACCAAAAGCCACTCTGGTGGCACAGGTCTGGGTTTGTCAGTGTCTTATGCCATTCTCGAGAAACATTCAGCAGAAGTTGACGTTGACACAGTGCTCGATGAAGGTACGACTTTCACCATCCGGTTGCGAATTCACCCCGCTTAAAGTCGAGCAAAGCGTTGCGCTGATGGTTTGTAAATATGAAATACCGAGTTTCTTTTGGTCGTCAGGTTGTACTGGCCGGGTTGTCTAAATGAGATAGCCACCTCAACTTCATCGCCTTGAAAGTCTGATTTTTTGTCACAGTAAAAAGTTGCGCTTATTGGTAGCAAGCCTTTTCCCAACTCAACTTCCCCAGTTAGCACTTGTTCATAGTTATATCGGGTTACCACATGAAGTTTTTGGTCTATCACCCGCTTTTGATTGATATCAATACGTGCATAGCAAGAACACAACTTGCTTAATGCATCTTTGCTTTCTGCTTGTGAGTTGCCAGTTAGATAAAACTCAACGCCTACTTGCAACCGACCCTCTACATAACTAGGAAACAAGCCATTTAGCTTGTACATACTCTTCGTTGGCTGCGTAATACCGTAACGGGTGTGGCTGGACAGTGAAAAGCGCGTTTCATTCATGATGAACGATCCTAGATCGTTCATCATTTGCGCCTTTCGATGACTGTCGGGCACTGGGTAAACTCGTGCCACCCAACCCGGAAATAAGTCTCGGTTTTGCGCCGCCTCAATCGCTATCTCATCAGTGTCGATATGATACGGATTAAGAGTACGTAAAATAGAAAGCTCCTTCTCAAAGTGCTTAATTTGCTCATTTTTACCAGAGATGACCGCATTTAGTTGGTCTGCCTTTTGATATTGAAAGAACGAAAATGCAACGGCACCGACAATAATAAAGGCCATAATCACTAGTCGAATAGTTGCCTCGACCTGTGAAGCTTTGCCCCGGTAATATCTGTCTCTTCTGTATCTGTGGCTCATGGCTGTTCTCCTCTTTATAGCAGCGCTGTGAAGCACGCGATATTGATAGTGCAAACAACAAACCAAATATATTTCCATTAATTATCAATGCTTTAACAAAATCCATTCGATATATCGTTGCAAAGTGCAAAGTAAAACCGTGGAAATCTTTGCATATTGCAACGCTGAGGTTCTGTCAAAAACATAACCCTATGTAATCATTAGAGAAAAAATATGGCTGGCGTTATGCAATAGCGTTAGCGTTACAACGAGGATTTGGAGGTAGCTATGAAAAGAATGCGATACAAGCTGTGCTTTCTGGCGGCCATGCTTGCTACTACACACAGCTATGCAATTACCCCTGTCGATGTAGAGCTACAACTTTTAGTCGACATATCAGGTAGCGTCAACAGTACCGAGTATGACCTACAAATGATGGGTTACAGCAATGCGTTTGCTAGCGAAAGGGTTCAAGACGCTATCATCAATGGCACTGAAGGCAGTATAGCCGTACAACTTATTATGTGGTCAGGCAGCGGTAATCAACAAGTCATGATTGACTGGACACTAGTTGACTCTGCTGACGCTGCCCATGATTTGTCCACGGTAATGGCAAACATAGCTCGCCCTTTCTCAGGCTGGACCGCTATAGGCTCAGCCATAGAATATGGTTACCCTTTGTTTGTTAACAATGACTTTGCTGGGACGAAAAACGTTATCGATATCTCAGGTGACGGCACAAACAATTCTGGTATATCACCTGCTGCGGGCTCTGCTGCAGCACTAGCAAACGGCGTGGACACCATCAACGGAATCGTTATTACAACGGACGATAGCGTCATTGACCAGTACGCAGAGCAAGTTGTTGGTGGAGATACCCCTTTCTTGTTGGCCCCTGCAACTTTTAATGACTTTCAGCGGGCCATAGAAAACAAAATTGTCGCAGAAATTCAGGGGACAACGCCACAGGGCGCAGTACCAATACCAGAACCGAACATTAGTTATATATTTTCTGCGGCACTACTGCTTATTTGGTTAAAAAAACAATTTGGAGGTAGCCATGAAGCTTCATGAATTTATCGCAATCAGTTTGTCATTGATGCAGTTTCCAATTTTTGCTGCAGAGATTGAGTATCAAATGGATTTTGGCGTCATCATTCACAATGACATGGGTGAACCGGTTGGTTTCGAAAAAACCAAGAATATTCTAATAAGCAATAAAGGTGAATCATCACTTTTTGGGCTTGTCGTAACAAGCCCTGAAACAGACGAATTTACACTAAGCTCCGTCCATGTATTACCGCCAAGCAACGGCGAAGATAGGCCACGTAAAATGATGGGAAAGCCAATGAGGATAGCAGGAAGAGGCGCTATTTTCATGCGAACAGACAGTCATGACATACCTGGAACCTATGCGATGGAGGTGTATATAAACAACCAGCTGCATCACACCATCGAGTACCATCTCACGACAAAACTGGCGAATAACCAGCTGTAATTTCTCCTCCAGACAAGGATGTCTACTCCTACCTGATTAATTAATAAGCTATTGAGTTGAAAGACGTAATTTTTTGTCCTTGCAAAGGTGACAAGAAAATAAAAAATGCTTATACTGCCACCCGCTTAAACGAAAGCCTTTTCGTATTCCAAGCAATTCTGAATGGCCCTTTAGCTCAGTTGGTTAGAGCACCCGACTCATAATCGGTAGGTCCCCAGTTCAAGTCTGGGAGGGGCCACCATTCACTTCTATATATTGACCGCCATCACAAGCTGATTTTTCGCATATTTTATTCAGGCATTTGTGTGCGATGGCATGTGTTTGTTCCCTTCAAATTTACTCGAAAGAAAAGTTATAGATGAAGCTGACGTGCTTTATATAGACAAAGCCACGGAGCCAAAACTAGGCTACTAAACAAAATAAGTTGAACCAAAACAAAAACATTCAGTCCATAACTTCACTTAAGTTAATGAAGTGTCGTTGTGAAACAAGGAAGTATTAATTACGTTTTTATCTCTGTATTAATACATGGCGTATTAATAGTTGGGCTGATTATTAATGCCCCAAAACTTCCATCGCATGTTGAACATATTCCCTCAATCAAAAGCTACCTTTACTCCCCTCCGATGGCAACTGAAGCCGCTAAGCTGGAAAATGAACTTAATCAGGTCGAACCTGACATTTTGCCCTACGAAGTTGAAAATGAACATTTAGAAAAGACCGAACATGAACAGGATAAAGCCGCAATAAATAATGTTGCTGACACTTCCCTTTCATATGCAACAAAAGAAGCGCAGCCAGCTGAGTCAATCGATAATCTGCCGTCTAACATTCAGACTGATGCTAAACAGATACTCACAAATAAAAACAATCAACAAAAGGTGATAAATCCGCTGCAGCAACTAGAAAGCATTCGCAGCAAAATAAACAGCTCAATCGTTCAGTCAGAAACAGAGTCATTTACTCAACACCGCTCGCTTTCCGGAATGCACCCTAACCCGCCTGCTGTGCCCCACTCAGTTGTACCATTGACACAAGAGCAACAGAAAGCCAAAAACACCACGCAGTATGGTGGAAAAAACATAGTAAAAGGCGACGATGGAACTTGTTTATTGGAGGAAGACCTTACCAGTGTAGGCATAGAGGGTGTGAAAGCAGTATCTAGCTTCAACTGCGGAGAAAGTAAATTCGACGCTAGCTTTCGCCGACATATGGAAAAAGTAAGGAAAAAAATAGGAAAATAATCTATGACTCTTCTGGCCATTGAAAGCCATGAAATACGTTTATATACATTTCCTCTACTTGTGTTCTCGCCCAAGGGGTCCTGCGTAAGAACTTTAAACTGGACTTTATAGAAGGGTCATTGTTGAAGCAGCGAATATTGACTGTGCTGCCCATTCTCTCCCAACCTATCTTTTCAACAAGTTCTGTCAGTATATTTTCTAAAGTTTTGCCGTGTAGCGGGTTGTTGGGTTGATTCTGCATAGGAGTTCTATCAAATTTCTAAAAAAGCAGCTTACTATCCACGCATAATAAACCGGCTGAAAATACTAGTTTACCATTAGTAACCATACAATTAACATCACGACACTCATCACATCAGCCAATAAAGCCCAATGGCTGGTGATCCTTAAGAATTAACCTAATTATAGGTTAACCGGAGTATCACCCCAATCATATTATGGGAAGCTCGATATTTTTTTTGGATAGCTCACGAGACAAATAATTAGAAAATAACGCAGTATTAGCCATACTCAATATAGTTTGGGACGTGCTGGTACAGGTGTAAATAGCTCCTCATCAACCAGTTGTTATACCCACTATAATCAAAATTTCTACCATATATAAACAAGGTGAATAGTGCTTATTTCATCTAATGATTACTCGACATCAAAAAATCAGGTAAAATATGCGCCAAAAATATAATGCTACTGGTTAACCATTAGCTATTTTATTAGTCAAAGTGAGAAAAAAATGAGCTTGTATTCAGAATATTTAGCGGAAATTAAAACCCGCAAAGAAGAGCTTGGTCTTGCGCCAAAGCCAATTGATAGCGCTGATTTATTAGCGGAAATTATCGAACAAATCAAAGATCAAGCGAATGAGCACCGTGAAGATTCTTTAAAGTTCTTCATCTACAACACGCTTCCAGGTACAACAAGTGCTGCTGGCGTAAAAGCAAAATTCTTAAAAGAAATCATATTAGGTCAAGCGACCGTTGCTGAAATCTCAGTTGAGTTTGCATTCGAATTGCTTTCTCACATGAAAGGTGGTCCTTCAATTGAAGTGCTTCTTGACCTTGCATTAAGCGACGACGCAGCTGTTTCTGCGCCAGCTGCTGACGTATTAAAAACACAAGTATTCTTATACGATGCTGACACTAGCCGTTTGGCGGATGCTTACAAAGCAGGCAACGCGGTTGCTAAAGACATTTTAGAAAGCTATGCAAACGCAGAGTTCTTCACAAAACTTCCTGACGTGTCAGAAAAAATTGACGTAGTCACTTACGTTGCTGGTATCGGTGATATCTCAACTGACTTATTATCTCCAGGTCACCAATCTCACTCACGTGCTGACCGTGAATTACACGGTAAGTGCATGATCTCTGAAGAAGCACAAAAAGAAATTGTTGCGCTTCAAGCACAGCACCCTGGCAAAAAAGTTATGCTAGTTGCTGAAAAAGGTACTATGGGTGTTGGTTCATCACGTATGTCTGGTGTTAACAACGTTGCACTTTGGGCAGGTGAACAAGCGTCTCCTTACGTACCATTTATCAACATCGCACCAGTTGTTGCAGGTACTAACGGTATCGCACCAATTTTCTTAACAACAGTTGACGTAACTGGTGGTATCGGTCTTGACCTTAAAAACTGGGTGAAGAAAGTAGACGCTGACGGTAACACAGTTACTGACGCAAATGGCGACCCAGTATTAGAAGAAGCGTACTCTGTTGCAACAGGTACTGTTTTAACTATCGATACCAAAGCGAAGAAGTTATTCAACGGCGCAGATGAAGTTGCTGATGTTGCTTCTGCATTCACACCGCAAAAGCTTGAATTTATGAAAGCTGGTGGTTCTTACGCGGTGACTTTCGGTAAGAAGTTACAAACATTCGCTGCTGAAACATTAGGTGTTGATGCGCCAGTTGTATATGCAGCTGCAAAAGAAATTTCACACGAAGGCCAAGGTTTAACGGCTGTTGAGAAAATCTTCAACCGTAACGCTGTAGGCGTATCTTCAGACGCACCATTACACGCGGGTTCAAACGTACGTGTTAAAGTAAACATCGTAGGTTCACAAGATACTACAGGCCCTATGACATGTCAGGAATTAGAAGCGATGGCTGCTTCTACGATTTCTCCACTTGTTGACGGTGCATTCCAATCAGGTTGTCATACGGCTTCAGTATGGGATAGCAAAGCTAAAGCTAACACGCCTAAGCTAATGGCATTCATGAACGCATTCGGTGTAATCACAGCACGTGACCCGAAAGGCGTTTATCACTCAATGACTGACGTAATTCACAAGGTTCTGAACGACATTACTGTTGATGACCGTGCAATTATCATTGGTGGTGACTCACATACACGTATGTCTAAAGGTGTAGCGTTCGGTGCTGACTCAGGTACAGTAGCAATCGCTCTTGCAACGGGTGAGTCTGCAATGCCAATTCCAGAATCAGTAAAAGTTACCTTCAAAGGTAAAATGGCTGATCACATGGACTTCCGTGATATCGTTCACGCGACTCAAGCACAAATGCTTAAGCAGTTCGAAGGCGAAAACGTATTCCAAGGCCGCGTAATCGAAGTACATATTGGTACTTTATTAGCAGACCAAGCGTTCACATTCACTGACTGGTCAGCTGAAATGAAAGCGAAAGCGTCTGTTTGTATCTCAAACGATGAAACATTAATTGAGTCTATCGAGCTTGCGAAATCTCGTATCCAAATCATGATCGACAAAGGTATGGATAACGAAGCACAAACATTAGCTGGCCTTATTAAGTTAGCGGATGAGCGTATCGCTGGTATCAAGTCTGGTGAAACGCCAGCATTAGCACCAGATGACAACGCTAAGTACTACGCAGAAGTAGTTGTTGATTTAGACACAATCGTTGAGCCAATGATTGCTGACCCTGATGTTAACAATGAAGACGTTTCTAAGCGTTACACGCACGATGTAATTCGCCCTGTTTCATACTACGACGGCAAGCCTGTAGATTTAGGTTTCGTTGGTTCTTGTATGGTTCACAAGGGTGATATGCAAATCATCGCGCAAATGTTCCGCAACTTAGAAAAGCAAAACGGTGGTATTGAATTTAAAGCACCATTAGTTGTTGCACCACCAACATACAACATTGTTGATGAGTTAAAAGCGGAAGGTGACTGGGATATCTTAGCTAAGTACTCAGGTTTCGTGTTTGATGACGATAACCCGAAGGGTGAAGCACGTAAGACGTACGAAAACATCTTATACCTTGAGCGCCCAGGCTGTAACTTATGTATGGGTAACCAAGAAAAAGCTGAACCAGGTGACACAGTAATCGCTACTTCAACACGTTTATTCCAAGGTCGTGTTGTAGCAGATAGCGCGGAGAAGAAAGGTGAATCTTTACTAGGTTCAACACCACTTGTTGTACTTTCAACTATCTTAGGTCGTTTCCCGACTATGGATGAGTACACAGCGGCTGTTGAAGGTATCGACTTAACACGCTTCGCTCCACCAACGGAAGCGATGACAGTACCAGCATCTGGCGCTGTTGCAGTTAAGATTGCAGATCCTAGCTAACACAAGCTAGAGAACAGCTAATTGATACAACGAAAAGGGCTACCGTTAGGTAGCCCTTTTTTTGTTGGGTGCTTTACTTTATGTGAACTCACACTAGCGTATTTAACGTCAAGTCGTTTTGGGACAAGTAATCTGCACGACGAGCGGTGGAAAGATTTTGTTTGGCATACCACGACGATCATCAAATCCCTCAACTCCTGAAACAAATTTCATGTCATAACCATGGCGATGACATAGTTTCATGCCTTGACGTGCTGCAAACGTCACCATAGTGGCAAACTTCGCGTCATTTTGCCTCGATACCTCCAATCGCCAAATGCCCTCTCCAGTCTTTTCTTGAGCGAATTGCACTTGATGATCAAAGTCTCGTTGGTATTTCGTTTCCTTAGCAACCACTGCTGTGCTCATTACCAAAAGAGAGATAGTCGCAATATATTTCATTAACACCATAACTTTCCTTATTTTCCTGCGATATAACAAGCATAAAAAAAGCTAGCGGAATACGCTAGCTTTTCAACATCAACACACTGTTAAGTGTAGTTGATTATTTTTTCTTTTTTACCGCTTTTGCATTTGGAAGGTCAGTAATTGAACCTTCAAACACTTCTGCCGCTAAGCCGATTGACTCGTTTAACGTTGGGTGCGCGTGAATAGTCAATGCAACATCTTCTGCATCTGCGCCCATTTCTACGGCTAAGCCGATTTCACCAAGCATTTCACCAGCGTTGATACCTACAATAGCACCACCTAATACACGGCCTGAATCTTTATCAAAGATTAACTTCGTTTTACCTTCAGTACGTGCTGATGCGATTGCACGGCCAGATGCTGACCATGGGAAGTTAGCAACTTCGATATTCAGGCCTTGCTCTTTTGCTTCGCTTTCAGTCACACCAACCCATGCAATTTCAGGGTCTGTGTATGCAATTGAAGGAATTGCACGTGGTTCAAATACATGCTTCTTACCAGCGATTACTTCAGCTGCAACGTGCGCTTCGTGAACCGCTTTGTGTGCAAGCATTGGTTGGCCAACAACATCGCCAATAGCAAAGATATGAGGAACGTTTGTACGTAACTCATTAGATACGTTAATAAAGCCACGCTCGTCAACGTTAACGCCAGCTTTATCAGCAGCAATTAAGTGGCCGTTTGGCTTACGGCCGACAGCAACTAAGATCTTGTCGTAGCGTACTTGACCTTCTGGAGCGTTCTTACCTTCAAACGTTACATATAAACCGTCATCTTTCGCATCAACAGCTACAACCTTCGTTGAAAGCATAATTGACTCGAAACGTGGCTTGTTGTGTTTCGTGTAAATCTTAACAACATCAGCGTCTGCAGCAGGTACTAACTGGTCAGCAAATTCTACAACTGACACTTTCGCGCCAAGAGAGCTGTATACCGTTCCCATTTCAAGGCCGATAATACCACCACCAAGTACAAGCATTTCACCTGGAACGTCTTTCAGTTCAAGTGCGCCCGTTGAATCGATGATACGGTCATCTTCTGGAATGAAAGGCAAGTTAACCACTGAAGAACCACAAGCAATAATCGCGTTGTCGAATGAGATAGTTGTGTTGCCATCAGCACCTTCAACTTCAATCGTTTTGTCTGACGTGAACTTACCGTAGCCCTCAACAGTTTTAACTTTACGCATTTTCGCCATACCAGCGATACCTTGCGTAAGTTTGCCAACAACGTCTTTATCTTTCCAAGCACGGATTTTGTCTAAATCAATTTCAGGTTGACCGAAAGAAACACCGTGAGATGCCATATCTTTCGCGTCATCTAGCACTTTTGCAACGTGTAATAACGCTTTAGATGGAATACAACCGACGTTTAGACAAACGCCACCTAGCGTGCTGTACTTTTCAACTAATACTACGTCTAAGCCTAAATCTGCTGCGCGGAATGCTGCAGAATAACCGCCAGGGCCAGAACCTAAAACTACGACCTGAGTTTTAATCTCGTTGCTCATGCTAACCTCAAATTACTTGTGTTGTTTAACGGCATTTACATTTGTGTTGCCGATAAAATTGATTCTCATTTTTCTGACGCGAAGTTTACTGAAACTTCAATCAAATCGCTATCTTTTCAACCGATTTTCGCCAAGATATTGTTAGCGTAGGTAAAACCTTTCAAATTAGCTTTTACGCTTGATTTATATGAAAGCTCTTACCTCGCCAATGTTTCCTGCTTTTGTACTATAGAATTAACTTACGTAAATCTGATAATACTTGCGCTAAATGCACAGTAAAGCGCGCCGCTAATGCACCGTCAATCACACGATGGTCGTATGACATAGACAACGGCAACATTAATCGTGGTTCAAATTCACTACCATTCCACTTAGGCTTCATTTCAGATTTGGACACACCTAAGATGCCTACTTCTGGTGAGTTAACGATTGGCGTAAATGCTGTACCACCGATACCACCTAAACTAGAGATTGTGAAACAACCACCTTGCATGTCTTGGGCTTTAAGCTTGCCTTCACGTGCTTTCATAGAAATGTCTAAAAGCTCTTTGGACAATTCGTAAATACCTTTCTTATCAACATCTCGTACCACAGGTACAACTAAGCCATTAGGCGTATCTACCGCCACACCTACATGGATGTATTTTTTAAGAATTAGGCTTTCGCCATCTTCGCTCAAACTCGCATTAAACGTTGGGTAAGCTTTCAGTGCATCAGCAACCGCTTTCATGATGAAAACAAGTGGCGTGATCTTAAAGCCTAGCTTCTGCTTGTCAGCAACAACATTTTGCTCTTTACGGAATTTCTCAAGTTCAGTGATGTCAGCTTCATCAAACTGTGTCACATGAGGAATAGTCACCCATGAACGATGTAAGAATGGGCCAGAGATCTTTTGAATACGTGAAAGCTCTTTAACTTCAATCTCACCAAACTTAGAGAAGTCGATCGACTTACCAGCAATAACTTGCAAGCCACCTTCACCTGATGCAACTGAACTACCGGCATTGGCTTTAGGGCGAGACAGCTCATATTTCACATAGGATTGAACGTCTTCTTTAAGAATACGTCCTTTACGGCCTGTACCTTTAACAAGGGTTAAGTCGACACCAAACTCACGTGCTAAACGGCGAATAGAAGGCGATGTGTAAACTTTACCCGTCGCTTTAAAATCACCGGCTTGAGGGTGATGTGGAACTGGCGCTGCTTTCGCTGCCGCTGGAGCAGCTTTTGGCTCTTCCTTCGCTGGCGCTGGAGCTGCTACAGGGGCCGCTGGCTGTTGAATTGCAGCAGGAGCACCACTGTTTGTTTCTAACTTAACAACAACGCCACCCGTACCAATTTTGTCACCAACATTAATCAGTACTTCTTTGATAATACCCGCATGTGAAGAAGGTACGTCCATAGTCGCTTTGTCGGTTTCTAGCGTGATTAGACCGTCTTCTTCTTGGACTTCATCACCAACAGAAACAAGTACTTCAATAACATCAACTTCGCCGTCTTCACCAATATCTGGCACGACAACGTCAATCACTTCGCTACCACCTGTAGCCGCAGGGGCAGCTTCTGCAGCAGGTGCTTCAGGCTCTGGCTCAGCAGCTGGCGCATCTGCACCAGCCACTTTAATTTCACCAATCACGTCGCCTTCTTTGATCTTGTCACCAACAGACACTGTTAAGGCAACAAGTTCACCAGCAAATGGTGCAGGAATGTCCATTGACGCCTTGTCTGTTTCGACAGTAACAATACCATCTTCAGCTTCCAGCGTGTCGCCAATAGCAAAACCAATCTCGATTACTTCAACTTCATCACCGCCCACATCAGGAACGAGAATTTTTTGAACGTCAGACATAGTTGTTCTCCTCTTTCCTAATTACGCGTATAGCGGGTTAATTTTGTTTGTGTCGATATCGAAACGTTTAATTGCTTCCGCAACAACTTTGCGATCAACTTCACCACGGTTCGCCAATTCGTATAATGACGCTACAACAATGTAAGCAGCATTCACTTCAAAGTGACGACGTAAATTCGCACGGCTATCAGAACGACCAAAGCCATCTGTGCCCAGACAACGGTAGTCTGTATCAATAAATGCGCGAACTTGATCTGAGTATGCTTTTACATAGTCAGTCGCGGCAATAGCAGGACCCGCATCTTTAGTGATCACTTGACCGATATAAGGCACTTGTGGGTCGGCTTCTGGGTTAAGCATGTTTTGACGCGTAACTTCTTGACCTTCACGAGCAAGCTCGTTGAACGACGTTACCGAGTAAACATCACTTGATACACCGTAGTCTTCGGCAAGAATCTTAGCTGCTTCGCGGACTTGAAGAAGGATAGTACCTGAGCCCATTAACTGAACATTGGCTTTAGCACCTTTTGACTCAACGCGGTCAAGCTTGTAGATACCTTTGATAATTTGCTCTTCAACATCTTTATCTTCAGGCATTGCCGGGTGCTGATAGTTTTCGTTCATTAGCGTTAAGTAGTAGAAAATGTTTTCATTTTCTTCGTACATGCGACGTAAACCTTCACGAACAATAACAGCAACTTCGTAACCGTATGTTGGGTCATACGTTACACAGTTTGGAATCAACCCAGCTTGAACATGAGAATGACCATCCTGATGTTGTAGACCTTCACCATTAAGGGTTGTTCGGCCTGCTGTTGCTCCTAATAAGAAACCACGAGCCTGGCTATCACCTGCTGCCCACGCTAGGTCACCAACACGTTGGAAACCAAACATAGAATAATAAATGTAGAATGGGATAGTCGTCGCATTACAGGTTGAGTAAGAGGTACCAGACGCAACCCAAGAAGCCATTGCACCTAACTCGTTAATACCTTCTTGAAGAACCTGACCCTTTTTATCTTCACGGTAGTAAGCGACTTGGTCAGCATCTTGCGGCGTGTATTTTTGGCCTTCATGCGCGTAGATACCAACTTGACGGAACAAACCTTCCATACCGAAAGTACGTGCTTCATCAGGAATAATTGGTACCACTCGTTTACCAATTTTCTTGTCTTTCAATAGTGCATTTAATACACGTACAAACGTCATTGTAGATGAAACTTCACGCTCACCAGAACCTTTGGTAATAGCATCAAATGCCTTCATTGAAGGGATTTCTAACTCTTCTTCAGCTTGCTTACGACGTGCAGGTAACGAACCACCCAAGGCTTCACGACGCGCACGCATGTACTTCATTTCTTCGCTATCTTCAGGGAAGCGGAAGAATGGTAGCTCTTCTAACTGATCGTCAGAAATAGGCATGTTAAAACGATCACGATATTGTTTGATTGAATCAATATCCATCTTCTTAACATTGTGCGCTACGTTTGCAGCTTCACCTGCAGCACCAAGACCAAAGCCTTTAACTGTTTTGGCTAAAATAACCGTTGGGCGACCTTTAGTTTTCATCGCACGGTCGTATGCAGCATACACTTTAACTGGATCATGACCACCGCGGTTTAGGCGCCATACGTCTTCGTCAGACATATTTGCCACCATCGCCGCTGTTTCAGGGTACTTACCGAACCAGTTCTCGCGAGTGTACTTACCGCCTTTTGCTTTACAGTTCTGGTATTCACCGTCAACGGTTTCGTTCATCAGTTGCAATAGTTTGCCTGACGTATCACGAGCAATTAATGGATCCCAGTAAGAACCCCAAATAACTTTCAATACTTCCCAGCCTGCGCCACGGAATGTACCTTCAAGTTCTTGGATAATTTTACCATTACCACGAACCGGACCATCTAAGCGTTGTAAGTTACAGTTGATGATGAAGCAAAGGTTATCTAAGCCTTCACGCGCAGCAAGACCAATAGCACCTAATGATTCTGGCTCATCACACTCACCGTCACCTAAGAAACAGTAAACACGTTGACCAGAGCAATCTTTGATACCGCGATCAGTTAAGTACTTCAGGAAGCGCGCTGTATAAATTGCTTGTAGTGGACCAAGACCCATAGATACCGTTGGGAATTGCCAGAAATCTTGCATTAAGTGTGGGTGTGGGTATGAAGAAAGACCGTTACCATCTACTTCTTGACGGAAATTATCCATTTGCTCTTCAGTTAAGCGACCTTCTAGGAATGCTCGGCCATAAATACCCGGAGAGATATGGCCTTGTGCAAAAATGAAATCGCCGCCGTTCTCTGGACCAGCCGCCTTAAAGAAGTGGTTAAAACCAACATCGTAAAGCATTGCTGATGAAGCGAATGAGCCGATATGACCGCCAAGTTCTAAATCTTTTTTCGATGCACGAAGAACTAGTGCCATCGCATTCCAACGGATAGCCGCACGAATGCGTGATTCGATGGTTTGATCAGCAGGCATGTTTGGCTCTTGCCCAGGAGGAATCGTGTTAACGTAAGCCGTTGTCGCATCGAATGGTAGGTGTGTACCACCACGACGCGCACGATCAATTAACTGTTCCATTAAGAAGTGTGCACGCTCTGGACCTTCATTTTCCAGAACAGCTTCCATCGACTCTAGCCATTCTTGCGTTTCTGCTGAATCAATATCCACGTTATTTGGGAGCTCAGACATAATATTTACTTAGTCTCCGTGTTGTTATTTATTTAATCTTTTTAAAGATAGTTAAAAATTAACTATCCGCTTGAATTTCTTTTTAATATCGCTGCATTCGACGCATCGAACGTTCCATGCGGCTGCGTTCATCCGTCAGGTTCAACAATACTTCTTCAATAAATGCAAGGTGACGATGGCTCGCCCCCCAGGCTTTTTGTGGCTGACCGCTTAATATTGCGTCCATCAGCTGTTTACGGTATTCCGATATCTTCCCAAACGTATCAGGTCGCTGCGCAAGTACCGTTAAATTCTGTTCAATGTTGTCAATAATTAAGCTCGACATGCTGCGTGCGAGGTGCAGCATAATTGCGTTGTGCGATGCCGCACATATAGCTAAATAAAACTCAAATACCGCCTCTGCTTCAGCACGGAAGTCATTTTCAATTTGTGCGGTACCGATATTGTCGTGTTTTAGCTGAATCTCTTTAAAGTCAGTTTCTGTTCCTCGCATTGCTGCGTAATAAGCCGACATGCCTTCAATACCGTAGCGAAACTCTAGCAAGTCAAACTGAGACTCATGGCTCTTTGACATCAGGTCGAAAAGAGGATCGGATAAACCACTATGCAAGGTATTCGTGACAAATGTGCCACCACCTTGTTTACGAGTGACAAGTCCCTTCGCTTCAAGTTTTTGAATTGCCTCTCTCAACGAAGGACGAGAAACATCAAACTGCGCCGCCAATTCACGCTCAGGTAATAGTTTTTGACCTGGTAACAAACTGCCTTCGACAATCATTTGCTCTAACTGAGACAAGATGACATCAGAAAGTTTAGGCTGTTTTGCTTTGATGCTTTTTATTGCAACCATAGGTCAATTCGAAACTAAAAAACTAAAATTGGTAAATTGGTCTTACCATTAACTATAGCCTTATAAATTAGCAAATATTGGGCAAACTGTAAATGAATTTAGCTGAAGCTACAGGTTTTGCCAGTGCAATAAAAAAGCGCACCATAGGCGCGCTTTAGGACAGCAGGCTGGTCTGATCAGATTAAGAAATGATACCTGTCAAGATTAAAACAGCGACTACGGCAAGTAAGAGAAGGACGTTTCGCTTTGCAAGGCGAACAAGCAAACAAGGCTCTGCCGTACAATCATCTTTATCCACCATAATGTCTTCAGACTGCTGAGCGACATCAATCAGCACGCATTGAGGTGATTTGGAAAAGTCGAATAGATTTTCCACCCAATGCGGAAATCCTTTTGAAAAGTGGCCCACCATCATTAATCCAAAAGTTGCAATGCGCACAGGTAACCAATCAGCCCAAAACAACACTTTTCGATACATGCCAGTTAATGCAGGGCTATCTGAGTCCTCTAGCGCTATTGATTGTTGTTGCTCTTCTAGCGCACAAAGTAGTCGATAAAAAACCGCACCGACAGGGCCAAAGACAACAAAATAAAGCATTACCGCTATGTAGTAGCGGTAGTTCAACCAAACTAACGTTTGTCCAAACCCATAGTTAGTTAGGTTTTTATCACTTAGCAGTTGCTCGTAGTGGAGCTGGCTTGTCGTTAAATCTCCTCGAAAGGCAGCACGTAAATATTGCTTGTAGGTATCTCTTGTTTTGACACACCCAAAACAAACGATGAGCACAACAGTTGAGAGAACGAGATGAATTAACGTATCAGATATAGCGCTGAATACAATGAAAGTAATAAGCGGCGGAACCACTAAAAGTGCCAAAGGGAATAGTTGGCCCGTAATGGCGTTTTGCAGATTTTGCGATTTGGCGAAGGCCATATATTTCGAAAAAGTGAAATTGAAGTGCCAAAACGATGCCGATAGTTTCCGTTCTGCGGCAAGCGAAATTAATAGACTGATTAATCCCATATCATTACTCGTCAATACTAGCTAAAAGGTGGTAAAACTTGGGCCAGTCAAATGCTTCACCAGGGTCTGTTTTTCTCCCTGGTGCTATATCACAATGCCCTACCATCGTATTATGCGTAATTAGCGGATAGGATTCTTGTAGTTTTTTTACTAAGCAGACCAGTGAGTTATACTGTTCTTCTGTATATGGCGTGGTATCTGTTCCCTCAAGTTCAATACCTATAGAAAAGTCATTACAACGTTCTCTGCCATTAAAGTTTGATACACCTGCATGCCACGCTTTATTGTCAAAGGATACATATTGTATAACCTTTCCATCCCTTCTAATTAGACAGTGAGCAGACACCTCCAATTGGTAAATTTCCTCAAAGAAAGGATCGACAGCTTTATCCAAATTCCCCAAAAATAGATCAGTAATATATGGACCACCAAATTGTCCTGGGGGAAGCGAGATATTGTGAACAACTAAAAGGCTAACATCATGCTCTTTATCTCTTTCGGTAAAATGCGGACTTTTATGTATTTCGGCATCAACCAACCAACCATTTTTTATCGTATACATTGTTACAACAAACTTTGAATTATTTACTCGACAAATAATACAATCAGTTACTTAAGTTAGCATCGACTTTTTACACAAGGCATTTCATATGAGAGATAACAATGACGATACGCCGCAAATGGGCAAAGCTTTTTTGTGGATAGCCTGGGTTTTGGGGTTAGGAATACTCGTTATTATTTTTCAAGATGTGCTCGATAAACAGTGGAACCCCAATACTTCACCTGACAGCGCGTTACTATCTAGTGGCGGAGCACAGGTAACACTACGTCAAAATCGAGCGGGCCATTACGTTACATCGGGTACCATAAACAATGAACCGGTTGTATTTTTACTGGATACGGGGGCAACACAAGTTTCTATCCCTGCGCAAGTAGCCGACAGATTATACTTGCAAACATCAGGTCAGTATCCAGTAAATACCGCTAATGGCACAGTGATCGTATATCGCACCCAAATAGATACCCTGACGATTGGTAATATTATTCTGCAAGATGTCTCCGCACACATAAATCCTGGCATGCTAAGTGATGAAATACTGTTAGGCATGAGTGCACTAAAAAAGGTAGAATTCAGCCAAACTGGCAAACAGTTAATTTTACAACAACGCTAACCAAAAGAGACTATGCACCTATGCTAAGCAAAGCATTATTATCTGACATTCAACATACCGTTCGTTGGGCACTTCAAGAAGACCTTGGTTTATCTTCTGATCAACAAGTAGACGCATCTTTTGATGTAACCGCTATGCTTATTCCCTCGGACAATACGGCTGTAGCTACGGTAATTTGCAGAGAAGAGTGTATCGTATGTGGCGTAGCGTGGGTTAATGAAGTGTTCAAACAACTTGATGAAGTTACAGGTACACAGACCAACATTACATGGTTTGTGAACGACGGTGAGAAGGTAAAAGCAAATACGGTACTGTTCGAGCTATCAGGTAATGCAAGACTCATTCTCACCGGTGAAAGAACCGCGCTAAACTTTCTTCAGTCACTTTCTGGTACCGCGACGCTAACTGCTTCGTATGTGCAAGAACTTGAAGGCAGGCGCACCAAGTTATTAGATACGCGTAAAACCTTACCGGGTTTAAGAAGCGCCCAAAAGTATGCTGTCGCATGCGGTGGTGGTAATAATCACCGCGTTGGCCTCTTCGACGCTTATTTAATTAAAGAGAACCACATCGCTGCATGCGGTGGTATTGATGAAGCCATAAAAACAGCACGTTCTAACAAACCAGAAATAAAAGTTGAAGTAGAAGTAGAAAGCATGGACGAGCTCAATCAAGGCCTAAAGGCTGGAGCCGACATTATTATGCTCGATAATTTTACAACAGAGATGATAGCTGAAGCAGTAAAGCTAACTGATTCATATAATGCGACAAACAACCAACAGACTAAATTAGAAGTTTCGGGCAACATGACCCTCGAGACATTGAAAGCATACACAGCTGCTGGTGTTGATTTTATATCTTCAGGCGCCTTAACCAAAAATATACGAGCTATTGATTTATCAATGCGGTTTTCTTAATCAAACACCCAAGTAGAAGTGTCAGAATACTTTACAAAACACACGTTTTTTTGACGTTTTGGTCAAAAACTATGTAAAAGTTATGTTAAGAAAGCATTAAAATTCATCAATTTGCTGCTAATTTGCAAAAAAACTAAAAAAAATCGATAACAATATTTTACATATTATAATTTTTATTGCAGTATGTGCGTCAGCCCCCGTAATAAATATGGAATTATTATTATGAAAAACGTTCAAAAAGGTTTTACATTAATCGAACTAATGATCGTTGTTGCGATCATCGGTATTCTTGCTGCAGTAGCTTTGCCTGCGTACAGCGACTACCAAGCAAGTTCAAAGCTATCTGCTGGTCTAGCTGAAATTTCAGGTGCAAAAACACAAGTAGAAATGTTTGCTAACCGCGGCGCTGCAGTTGCAAACGTAGCGGCTCTATCGTCTATTAAAGACGCAACGACTCAAAACTGTACTATTACTGCAGAGATGGGTACAGATGGTGTCGGCGGTTTACTGTGTACAATGGCAAACGCGCCTTCACAAATTGGGAGTGGTGCAATCTTGTTAGCAAGAACTGCTGCAGGGGAATGGTCATGCACAGCTGGGGGGTTCACTGACGCAAGTCTAGCTCCGACTGGTTGTACTCATCAGACTGCAGCACCTACAATACCGTAAACTTGAATTTCGAAGAAAAAAGAGCCCTCGAGGCTCTTTTTTTATATCGAATTTTTAACAAGCTTGTTATCTTATAAAAATATAACCTGACAATTTTTGTAACCAAAGAGTCAATTGATGAAAGGGATTCACCAGCAAACAAGTATTCTTTCAGCACTCGCGAAAAACAGCCTTATATCACAAGATGTAATCGCCAGTATCCCAGAAGAATTTTCAAAACAAGATAAATCTTTTATTTCATTCCTGATAAGTGATAAGCATTTAAGCGCAGGTTCTATCGCTGCAGTTTTGTCAAAGAGCTTTGGCTTTCCCCTATTTGACGTATCTCAGATTGATCTAGATACATTGCCAGATAGCGTAAAGAATGAAAAATTAATAAAAAAACATAATGCACTTCCTTTATTTCTTCGAGGAAAGGTTCTTTTTGTTGCAATGTCAACCCCCAATGATATTGACGCTCTAGAGGATATTCAATTTAACACCGGCTTCACTACCGAGTTAGTTCTTGCAAATCAAGAGACCCTTGATAAAACCATATCTGAGCTATTGGAATCCGACGTTGATTCATTAGAGTTAAGTGAATCAGATGCAGACGAGTTAGCAGGTATTGATATTGAGGAAGACACAGAACAAAAGGAAGAAAGCTATAGTGATCAGCAAGACGACGCGCCTATTGTCGTCTATATCAACAAAATTTTGTTAGACGCAATCAAAAAAGGGGCGTCTGATTTACATTTTGAACCATATGAGCACTCATACAGAATTCGTTTTCGTATAGATGGAATATTAAACGAAATAGCATCGCCCCCAGTAGCATTGGCCTCACGAATGGCCGCTCGTTTAAAAGTTATGTCAAAACTTGATATTGCTGAGCGTCGAGTACCACAAGATGGTCGTATAAAGCTGGCTCTTTCCAAGAAAAAATCGATAGATTTCCGTGTTTCTACCCTACCCACTATGTGGGGCGAGAAAATAGTAATGCGTATTCTTGACTCCTCAAGTGCCATGCTGGGTATTGACATGTTAGGTTACGAAGCCGAACAAAAGGCAATTTACCTAGAAGCATTAGAGCAGCCTCAGGGAATGATATTGGTGACGGGACCGACAGGCTCGGGTAAGACTGTTTCTTTATATACTGGCCTCAATATATTAAACACACCAGAGCGCAATATATCTACAGCAGAAGACCCTGTAGAAATAAACTTAGAAGGAATTAATCAGGTTCAAATTAATACCAAAGCTGGTTTAACTTTCCCTGGAGCACTTCGCTCCTTCCTACGTCAAGATCCGGATATTGTCATGGTTGGTGAGATTCGAGACCTAGAGACTGCTGAAATAGCTATTAAGGCGGCGCAAACCGGTCACTTAGTATTATCTACGCTCCATACAAATTCGGCTGCGGAAACCTTAACTCGTTTATTAAACATGGGCGTTCCTGCATTTAATGTAGCAAGTTCAGTAAGTATTATTATTGCACAACGTCTCGCTAGACGTTTATGCGGGCTTTGTAAAGCAGAGGATGATGTACCACATGAACATCTTTCTCAATTAGGATTTCCCGAAGAAAAGATAGGTACATTTAAGGCCTTTAAGCCCGTAGGCTGTGATGAGTGTACAGGAGGCTACAAAGGGCGTGTGGGGATCTATGAGGTAGTAAAAATAACCTCTGAAGTTTCTTCCATTATTATGGAAGGAGGTAACAGTTTGGATATAGCTAAACAGTTTCAAAAAGAAGGCTACAACAATCTGCGCCAATCTGGCATAGTTAAAGTCATATCTGGCGTGACCAGCATTGAAGAAATGAATCGCGTTACCGCGAATTAGAATAATAAACAGGAAGTAGACATGGCAGTATCTTCAGCGACATCCTCAAAAGCTTCTAAAAAAAATACAACAAAGCCGAATGATGTGTTCATCTGGCAGGGTGTAAACCGAAAAGGTAAAAAAGTTTCTGGTGAACTTTCAGCTGCAAGTGTTCTAGAGCTAAAAACACAGTTAAGAAAGCAAGGGGTAACACCCGGTAGAATCAAGAAAAAACCCAAACCTCTTTTTGGTTTAGGGGGTGGCGCAAAAGCATTAGGGCCAGCAGATATTGCGCAAGTGACGCGACAACTAGCGACAATGCTTACTGCTGGAGTCCCACTAGTTCAAAGTATTGAGATGATTGGCAAAGGTCATGATAACGCCAATATGCAAAAATTACTTGGTGATATAAATTTAAAGTTAAGCTCTGGTATCCCTCTATCAGATTGTTTAAGGGAGCACCCAAAATACTTCGATGATCTTTATTGTGATTTAGTAGCATCCGGTGAACAATCAGGCGCCTTGGAAACAATATTTGACCGCATTGCTACTTACAAAGAAAAATCTGAAGCATTAAAAGCAAAAATCAAGAAAGCAATGACCTATCCTATTTCTGTACTAGTCATTGCATTCATAGTAACGGCAATACTTTTAATATACGTAGTTCCAGTCTTTCAAGAAATATTCAATGGCTTTGGCGCTGAATTACCAGCATTTACTCAATTTGTAATAAGTATATCAGAATTCATGCAAGCCTATTGGTATATAGGACTTGCGGCCTTGTTTGGTGCTGGTTTTTTATTCAAAAGAACACATAGGAATAGCCAAAAATTTCGCGACTCTGTCGATAGAGCTATTTTAAAGTTGCCGGTTGTCGGTGAAATACTCGATAAAGCAGTAGTTGCGCGTTATGCGAGAACCTTATCAACAACATTTGCGGCTGGTGTACCACTAATAGATGCATTAGAATCAGCGGCTGGCGCTTCAGGCAATGCTGTTTACCGCGATGCCATTATGGAAATTAGATCGGAAGTTTCTTCAGGGATGCAGATGAATCTAGCCATGCGTAACTCTCAGATTTTTCCTGACATGGTCATTCAAATGGTAGCTATTGGCGAGGAATCAGGTGCCGTAGACGATATGCTCGCCAAAGTGGCAAATGTGTATGAAGCTGAGGTCGATAACGCCGTTGACAACTTAACAGCTTTAATAGAACCAATGATCATGTCATTTTTGGGTGTAGTAATTGGCGGACTTATTATCGCGATGTACCTACCAATATTCCAAATTGGTAAAGTCGTTTAAGTTCAGATAAGTTTTTAAAGCCATTATCCTACTTGCTTGATAGGGTAATGGCTTTTTCTTTAAAAGAGATTTTTATGCTAGACAGCATCATTTTAAATTTTGAACAAACCCCCGTACTATACTTTGCAACCATATTTATTTTTTCATTAATGGTTGGCAGTTTTTTGAATGTTGTGATTCTAAGGCTGCCAAAGATGATGGAGTACAGCTGGTATCACGAATGTCGTGAATTTCTAGCGGATGAAGTGCCGAAAAAGCCTACAAGAAAGCTCGAGAGAATAACACTTTCCAAGCCAAACTCAACATGCCCTAAGTGCGGCCACGCAATAAAGTTTTATGAAAACATCCCCGTTATCAGCTGGCTATTTTTGAAGGGCAAATGTTCCAGTTGTGGCACTAAAATTTCAGCTCGATACCCTGTGATTGAGTTTATTACTGCCTGCCTAGGTGTTGTTGTTGCATCTCACTACGGCGTTACGTGGCAGGCACTTTTCGTGTTATTGCTTACCTTTGCACTAATCGCGCTCACAGTCATTGACTTAGACCACATGCTATTGCCAGACCAAATAACGCTCCCTTTTTTATGGTTGGGTTTGTTACTTAATATAAACGGTTTAATCGTTCCTCTGGAGCAAGCTGTTATAGGTGCTGTAGCCGGTTACATGAGTTTATTTTCAGTATTTTGGCTTTTTAAAATACTTACAGGTAAAGAAGGAATGGGTCACGGCGACTTTAAACTTGTCGCTTTGTTTGGCGCCTGGATGGGCTGGGAGTTACTGCCTCTTTTGATATTAATGGCATCTTTTGTCGGTGCAATTGTTGGTGTGTCTTTAATGCTATTTAAAAATCATCAGAGAGACCAAGCTATACCATTCGGCCCATACCTTGCAGTGGCAGGTTGGATTTGTTTGCTATGGGGTAACGGCATTTGGCAATGGTATTTAGGCTTGCTGGGCTAAAGTAAATACTAGGACTAGTATAAAGTGATAGTCGGACTTACAGGCGGAATTGGCAGCGGGAAAACCACCGTTGCTAATCTCTTTCATGCGCTAGGCATTATCATAGTTGATGCCGACATTGTCGCTAGGCAGGTAGTGAAACCTGGAACAGCTGGGCTAAAGGCCATAATTGAAAGGTTTGGCATTGACATACTTGATAAGAATAACGAGTTAAACCGAGCAAAATTAAGGGAACTCATCTTCAATAACGAAGAAGATAAATTATGGCTTAATGCACTGTTACACCCTCTTATTAGAGAAGAAATGCTCACTCAACTACGTAACAGTGAGTCTCCTTATACGCTATTAGTAGCACCACTTCTCTTTGAAAATAAGCTGGAACAGTTCACCAACCGCACTTTGGTTGTGGACATACCTGAAGAGCTTCAAATAGCAAGAACCGTGGCAAGAGACAACAATCCCCCAGAGCTTGTTAAAAATATAATAGAGGCTCAAATTGAACGGCAGACACGTCTGAGCAAAGCAGATGATGTTATCGACAACAGCGATAATGACCTTGAAAAGCTTAATCACCGCATCGAAGAATTGCACCAACAGTATTTAATGCTAACTAGCAGCCTTAAAAATTAGTGGTGATAGCAACATGACAGTTCTGTTAAAATAATTCGCCATTTTATCATTCTCTGGTTACTATAGCGTCAGCTAACTATACAAGGTTGTACTTCATCGTTGGTTCTATGTCGTCAGTATTATATGAGCACCCGCTTAATGAGCGGATCAGGAATTATCTAAAACTTGAACAATTGTTTGCTCAAGCCAAGCAATGTGCTCCCGAAAACATAACCACAAATCACTTCGTTTTTTTTCACGCATTATTCGCAATATTCGATACCTTAGAGCGTAATGATATCCGCGGCGAACTCATAAAAGACCTTGAAAAATTAGAGCAACATTTGGTTGTTTGGTCGAAGTCGCCGGAAATTAATAGCTCTGCATTGGATGAAAACTTGAAGCAGGTTGTCTCTCTCGTTTGTCAATTAAGAGGAAACCAGCCCCCATGGGCTTCTTTGCGCCACGATAAATTCCTAGCAACGGTTAAACAGCGGTTTGCAATTCAAGGCGGCACCTCAACGTTTGACTTGCCACAACTACATTACTGGCTGCACCAATCCCCAGAAAAAGTCGGTAATGATACTGCACAATGGTTTAAACAATTGGAAGAGTTGGAACAATCGATATCCTTGGTCATGAAATTTTTGCGCCAGAAGAGTGAATTTGAACAAATCGATACCGACAGTGGCTTTTACCAAGACAACGGTGAAGGGCTTTTACTATTGAGAATAAAGATAAATAGCCAAAGTGAATATTACCCCACTGTCAGTGGCAATCGCTTCCGATATTCGATCCGCTTTATGAGACCTTGTGACAAAGACGGTAGAAAATACGCGAATGAAGCCATGAAATTTGAACTAGCAAAATGCTAGCGCTATACTCGCCCCAAATCACTGACTGAATACCACTATGTCTTTAAAAGTAAACTGCCCTACCTGTGAAAAAACAGTTGTCTGGCAGTCTGAAAACGAATACCGTCCGTTTTGCTCTGAACGTTGTAAATTGATTGATTTAGGTGACTGGGCCGAAGAAAATCATAAAATATCACAACCTCTGCAGAGTGCTGAACCAATGTCTGAAGAAATGTTAGACGCGCTAGAAGAGCAGTTTGTTCAGCACAACAAATTTTTTGTAGAGCCAGAGTAAAGCCAAATCTTGATTTAACGGTAAGCAGACTTCAGTTCATTCACAATAGCCAAGTTTGCTTCAGGAAAATCGATATCAGATAACTCACCTATTGAGTACCACTGTTGCTCGTTTCCTTCACAAGAGTTGGGTTCACCCGAAAACTGGTCAACAACGAAAATTTCTAATTTAACCTGCTTATCACCATAATCATGCTCAATCAACATTAACGGCTGGCATGCTAGTACATCTATTGCCACCTCTTCTTTGAGCTCTCTAGCAAGCGCCTGAGCAACAGTTTCTCCCAATTCAACCTTTCCCCCAGGAAACTCCCACTTCCCTCCCTGATGCGTATTTTCATGCCTCCTTGTAAGAAAGACTTGCTTATCACGAAGGATTACACCAACAGCCACATGTACTACTTTCATAAATTTACTTGCCCGAATGATTACCAAAAAAAATGCCAGTCTCTGACTGGCATTTATAAACCTTAACTAGGCTACGATAATTTACCGCAACACTGTTTATATTTTTTACCCGAGCCACAGGGACAAGGATCATTTCTTCCCACTCTAGGCTGACGTTGCTGAGGCGCAACTTCGTTGTTCGCTTCTTGATGTTGGAAGTTCTTTGGTACCTCTTCTGATTTACGGTGCTGTTCTTCTACAGCTTCTACATCAGATTCAGCTTGAATTTGTACCTTACTCAAAATACCCACAACGTCATATTTCAAGTTATCCAGCATCTCAGAGAACAGTTCAAACGACTCGCGTTTGTATTCTTGTTTTGGATTTTTCTGCGCATAACCACGTAAGTGAATACCTTGACGCAAATGGTCCATCGCCGCTAGATGTTCTTTCCAGTGAGAGTCCAAGCTTTGAAGCATAACAGCTTTTTCAAACTGGCGAAGTACTTCTGGCCCCACCATTTCTTCTTTTGATTTATATGACGACTCAAACTCTTCAACAATCTTTTCACGTAATGTCTCTTCGTGAAGGCTTTTGTCTTCATCTAGCCATTTCGCAACTGGCAACTCAGCATTAAACTCACCTTTCAGGCGATCTTCTAAGCCAGACACATCCCACATTTCTTCTAACGACTGTGGTGGTATATGTTGATCAATGACACCGTTAAGCACGTCATTACGAATAACACCTACAACTTCACCAATATCGCTTTCATCAAGCAATTCATTACGTTGTTCGTAAATAACTTTACGCTGGTCATTCGCAACATCATCAAACTCTAACAATTGCTTACGCACATCAAAGTTACGCCCTTCAACTTTACGTTGTGCGTTCTCGATGCTCTTGGTGACCCATGGGTGCTCAATAGCTTCGCCGCGTTCCATCCCTAATTTACGCATCATATTAGCGATACGCTCTGACGCGAAGATACGCATCAAGCCATCTTCCATAGACAAATAGAAACGAGTTGAACCCGCATCACCTTGACGACCTGAACGACCACGTAACTGGTTATCGATACGGCGAGACTCGTGACGCTCTGTCGCAACAATATGAAGACCGCCAAGCTCTAATACTTTGTCATGCTCTTCTTGCCATGCCTCTTTAACTTTGGCAATTTGCTCTTCTGTTGGGTTATTCAGCTTAGCAATAGCAGCGTCTAAGTTACCGCCAAGCACGATATCTGTGCCACGGCCGGCCATATTAGTCGCAATGGTAACCGCACCAATCTTACCTGCTTCAGCCACTATCTCTGCTTCTTGCGCATGGAATTTAGCGTTTAGTACTTTGTGCTTAACTTTCGCTTTTTTCAGGTAAGACGATAAGAATTCCGATGTTTCAATACTGATTGTACCAACAAGGACCGGCTGACCGCGTTCTACACAATCTTTTATATCTTCTAGAATAGCTTCGAACTTTTCTTCCGCGGTCAGATAGATAAGGTCCGGCATATCCTTACGAATCATTGGACGGTTCGTCGGAATAATCACCGTTTCTAAACCATAGATATGGTTAAATTCAAATGCTTCCGTATCCGCAGTACCTGTCATACCCGCCAATTTATTGTATAGACGGAAATAGTTTTGGAATGTAATTGACGCCAGAGTTTGGTTTTCATTCTGAATTTTTACACCTTCTTTAGCTTCTACTGCTTGGTGTAGACCTTCAGACCAACGACGACCTTCCATCGTACGGCCAGTGTGCTCATCTACAATGACGATTTCATCTTCTTTTACAATGTAGTCAACATCTTTTTGGAACAAGTTATGGGCGCGAAGCGCCGCCATCACATGATGAAGTAATGAGATATTAGCCGCAGCGAATAGAGATTCACCTTCCTTGATTAAGCCTTTTTCTTGAAGAATTTCTTCAATGCGCACTTGGCCGCGTTCTGTTAAGTAAACCTGCTTCGATTTTTCATCAACAGTGAAGTCACCAGCGACAAAGTCTTCAGATTGACCTGTTTCTTCATCTTTGTCTTCTTCACTTTGGCGCTCAAGGCTTGGCACTATTGAGTTAATAGCCATGTAAAGCTGAGAGCTATCTTCAGCTTGGCCAGAGATGATAAGCGGCGTACGAGCCTCATCAATAAGAATGGAGTCAACTTCATCCACTACGGCAAAGTTAAGCGGACGCTGCACACGATCATCTGGCGTAAATGCCATATTGTCGCGTAAGTAATCGAATCCGAATTCATTGTTTGTGCCGTAGGTAATATCGCATGCATAAGCAGCTTTCTTGTCCATTGGCGACATTCCTGGAATGTTACAACCTACTGTTAGGCCCAGGAATTCAAATAATGGACGTGACCAATCAGCATCACGCTTGGCAAGGTAGTCATTGACCGTTACAACATGCACCCCTTTGCCAGATAAACCGTTTAGGTATGATGGTAATGTACCCGTTAGCGTTTTACCTTCACCCGTACGCATCTCAGATATTTTGCCATCGTTTAGCACCATACCACCGATCATTTGTACGTCGAAGTGGCGCATACCAAATACACGCTTACTGGCTTCACGAACAACAGCGAATGCTTCTACTAAGATATCATCAAGGGTTTCACCCTTTTCAAGACGTTCTTTAAACTCTGCCGTTTTACCTTTTAACTCTTCATCCGAAAGAGCTTCAAAGGTTTGCTCTAACGCGTTAATTTTATCAACTTCTTTACGCATTTTTTTTAGTAGTCGGTCATTACGACTACCAAAAAGTTTGGTCATTAATTTTACGAACATCTTGTTAAACCATTTTACAAGGCAATAAATAACTAAATTGCTAGTGAAGGTTAAGACCTTCACAACAATACTTATCTTACAATCGGATTACTTGGCTTTGCGGTATACGTATTTGATTGGGTTAATCTGTGCATTGTTTCTCAAGATTTCATAGTGCACATGTGGCCCTGTCGAGCGACCTGTACTCCCCATCTTGGCAATGACTTGCCCTTTTTCAACGACGTCACCCAACTCGACTTCAAGTGTTTTATTATGGCCATAACGTGTTTTGTAGCCATCACCGTGGTCAATTTCAATTAAGTTGCCATATCCATAGCGTTCACCAGACCACACAACAACGCCAGAAGCTGTTGCTATAACTGGTGCACCTTCTTTACCTGCGAAGTCTACGCCTTTGTGCATCGCCGGCCGCCCGTTGAATGGGTCCTTACGAATACCATAGTACGATGACAACCACCCTTTTTTAATGGGGCGGCCAGATAAGTAACTATTGCTTTGGATATGGTGACCTAATGTTAAGGATTCAAGTATCTTTAATTGTTTTTCTTCTTTGTTAACGCTTTCCGTTAAAGAATCAATTTCTAGCAGCAAATCAGCCAGTGTTTTACTTTGCAACGATTCCATGGCCTGTACAGGTCCGCCAGAAGGTGGTTGCTCTTCAAAATTAAATTCTTTTTCTGGGATATTATTTTCTGTAGCTAGGCGATCACCCAAGGCATTCAAACGAAGCACTTGTGACTGAAGCTCTGCAAGTTTAAGCGTTAAAGCAATCACTTGCTGCTTGTCAGAAGTCGGTAACGAACCAATTTCCTGTTCAGGATCTATACCTGACTGCAATTGATACGGCTCCGTATTGCTAGAAATAAACAGGTGCACAACTAAACCAGATACTAACGCAAAAACGGTAAGCGCAGACAGCCAATGGAGCTTAGTCAGCTTCATTGAGAATCTAACATTTTTTCCGCGGTATAGTAGTGTTAAACTCATATTGATAGAAATTAATTGTGCTTGGGTATGTTTCGAAACAACAAAAAACCGTCTGAATTAGCGTCGCTTTTAACAAAGTCGAGCGGCACTTTGGCACAAATTAACCAAAAAACCAACTTTTTAAAAAAAATTGATTTAATTGTACGCCAAACCTGCCCTGATCTGCCAGAAGATACTTGGCAAATAGCAAATATTAAAAATGAAACAGTAGTTATTGAAGTCCGATCGGCAGTGTGGAGCCAACGACTGCAATTCGAGAAAAATAATATCGCACTGCAATTAGCCTACGCATCTGAAGGTGCGATTAATCAAGTACAATTAAAGGTATCTCCTTTTAGCCATGCCTATGGGCAGCCTATAAAGGAGGAAGATAAGCCCAAGAAACATATGTCTCGGCACACTGCCGAACAACTAGAGCAAGTAGCAGCATCTGCGCCCAAGTCGCTACAAGAAAAAATACGAAAACTTGCGAAGCACGCCAATAAATAAAAAGGTCAGCAATTGCTGACCTTTTTTGAAATTCATTTGTCGTTGTAGACTGACTAGCTTAGAGCGCCCGCTTCTTGAAACATAATTGGCGCTGTACTTTCATCTTCGTAAGTAACCCATTCCCAAGCGTCTGCTTGCTTGAACACTTCACGAAGTAAAATATTATTCAATGCGTGCCCTGATTTGAATGCTTTAAGTTCACCAAGAATACTTACACCACCCATGTATAGGTCGCCGATAGCATCCAAGATTTTATGCTTCACAAATTCATCATCATAACGCAGCTCATCTTTGTTAAGCATACGATATTCATCAAGCACAATCGCGTTTTCTAAGCTGCCACCTAACGCTAGGTTGTGAGAGCGCAAAAACTCGATATCTTTCATAAAGCCAAAGGTACGTGCACGGCTGATTTCTTTGATAAATGACGAAGACGTTAAGTCCATAGTCATTTGCTGACCTGTTTTCGAGATAACAGGGTGTTCAAACTCAATGGCAAAGTTCACTTTAAAGCCATTATAAGGAACAAGTTCAGCCCACTTATCACCTTCTTCAACACGAATTGGTTTGGTAATACGCAGGAATCGTTTAGCTACACTTTGCTCTTCGATGCCAACCGATTGAATCAAGTAAACAAAAGGTAATGCGCTGCCATCCATAATTGGAATTTCAGGCGAGTCAACATCAATAACAAGATTATCAATACCTAGACCCGCTACAGCAGACAACAAGTGCTCGACGGTGGAAATCTGTACACCTGTCTCGTTCACCAAACACGTACATAAAGTGGTTTCACCAACAGCTTCTGGCGTCGCTTTAATATCGACGACAGGATCTAGGTCAACACGACGGAATACAATACCAGTGTTTGCAGGTGCAGGACGGAGAGTGACCTTTACCTTTTCACCTTTGTGTAAACCAACGCCGACGGCTGAAACGCTATCTTTTAAAGTACGTTGTTTGATCATAAATTGCCTTTTACTTAGCTAAAAAATTTCGGAAAACATCCGACCACCTTTATAAGCGGTGGCGAAATGTAGCAAAATTTACCAACAAAATCAAAAAAACTGCGATAACTGTACGATTTGTAACAATTATGTATTAGTCAGCTTGTTTACGCAAAAACGCAGGGATATCTAAATAGTTATCCAATTCCGCTTGCGATGTCTTAACCGGCTGCGCTTGTGCATTTGCTTCTGGCATTGTCGCTGTCATTGGCTCAGCCTGCGGTTGAGCAATGAAATCACCACCCACAACTTGCTGTTCAACGACTGGTGCAGGGTTTACTAATGTAATATCTGGCTTGCGCTCAGCCCCAATACCTGTTGCAACTACCGTTACACGTAATTCATCTGTCATTTCAGGGTCGATTACTGCACCAACTACAACTGTTGCATTTTCAGACGCAAACGCTTTAACCGCATTACCTACAGTTTCAAATTCGTCAATGCTGATATCCATACCCGCAGTAATGTTAACAAGAATACCGCGTGCACCGGCTAAATCGACGTCTTCGAGTAACGGGCTAGAAATAGCAGCCTCAGCAGCTTCTTCAGCACGATCTTCGCCTGATGCAATACCAGACCCCATCATTGCCGTTCCCATTTCAGACATTACGGTACGAACGTCTGCAAAGTCCACATTGATTAGACCTGGACGTGTGATCAATTCAGCAATACCTTGAACAGCACCAAGTAATACGTTGTTTGCCGCTTTGAATGCGTCAAGTAAAGACGTACCAGGGCCCAGTACCTTTAATAATTTTTCGTTAGGGATAGTGATCAACGAGTCGACGTGATTTGCAAGAAATTCGATACCTTGGTCCGCGTAGTTCATACGCTTTTTACCTTCAAACGGGAAAGGCTTTGTTACAACAGCTACTGTCAATATTCCCATTTCTTTCGCTACTTCTGCCACGACAGGTGCAGCACCAGTACCGGTACCACCACCCATACCAGCTGCGATGAAAATCATGTCAGCACCTTCAAGCGTTTGCTTGATCGTTTCACGATCTTCTTCTGCCGCACGACGGCCAATCTCTGGATTTGCACCAGCACCTAGCCCTTTCGTAACATCACTACCTAGCTGCAGCGTTACATTCGCTGATGAGTTACGTAGCGCCTGCGAATCTGTGTTAGCCGTAATAAACTCTACACCTTCGATCGTCTGGCTAACCATGTGCTCAACGGCGTTACCGCCGCCACCACCAACGCCGATGACTTTAATTACTGCTTCTTCGCTGTGATCTTCCATCAATTCAAACATAGTTTCTCTCTCCGTATGTTTACTTTTTTGTTCCACCAAAAATTACAATTTGTTGCGCTTCTCACTGAATAAGGGTCAATGAGAAGTGCAACCGTTAAAATTCGCCTTTAAACCAGGCAGTCAGACGTGACCATAAATCAGTCACCCCTTCTACATTCTTCTTTGTTGTCTCTTCGTTACCACTTTCTTGAAGTCCGTAATGCAATAAGCCGACAACCGTTGCGTAAGTTGGGTCGTCTACGTAGTCATTTAAGCCCTCAACAGGTAAAGGCTTGGCAATACGCACTGGCATTTGGAATACTTCTTCAGCAAACTCGACAACACCTTCCATTTTCGCTGTACCACCAGTTAACACGTAACCAGCGGCAATTTGGTCGGCTAGGCCTGCTTCACGCAACTCTTCTTGAATCAGTTCGAATAGCTCGTGATAACGAGGCTCAACTACCTCTGAAAGTGTATGTCGAGACATAATGCGAGCTGGACGCCCACCAACACTAGGCACTTCAATACTTTCTTCCATGCTGACCATTTGGCGTAACGCGCAGGCGTATTGCACTTTAATATCTTCGGCATGACTCAGTGGTGTGCGAAAAATCTTCGCAATATCACTAGTAACCTGATTTCCCGCCACAGGGATGACCGCTGTATGGCGTAGAGCACCGCCAGTAAATACAGCGATGTCCATCGTACCTGCGCCCATATCCACGACACAAATACCTAACTCTTTCTCATCTTCTGTTACGACAGAGTAACTAGATGCCAATGCTGAGAAAATAAGTTGGTCGGCTTGAAGCTCACAGCGTTCAACACATTTGACTAAGTTCTTTGCCATATCATTAGCACACGTAACAATATGGACTTTCGCTTCCATACGAACACCTGACATACCAATAGGGCTCTTAATGCCGTCTTGGCAGTCGATACTAAATTCTTGCGGTAATACATGTAGAATGGTGCGTTCAGCAGATAGGGGCACAGAACGAGCCGTATGAATAACGTTATCAACGTCTTCTTGCACTACTTCGTTGTCACTAATCGGCACCATACCGTTTTCATTTTGACAACTGATATGCTTGCCTGAAATGCCTAAATAAATTGAGGTTATACGACAATCCGCCATCAATTCAGCTTCATTAATGGCACGCTGAATTGACTGAATCACAAGATTCAAGTCGTTCACACCGCCTTTATCCATGCCACGAGAAGGCTGATTACCAACTCCAACGATGCTTAATGTGTTATCCGGTGTAATTTCGCCAACGGCAACAGATATCTTGGAAGTACCGATATCCAAACCTACGACTAATTTTCTGTCTGCCACTTTTGCCATCTCGTTATACTCTTTCTTCCGAGGCTGGTTTCCAGCCAACGGCTACACCTGTGTCATATCGTAAATCGATATAATCAATTAATTGTTTATCTTCACGGTACGCTTTGATCTGTGGATAAATATCCATAAACCTCTGCACACGTTGTACGCGTTCTTCACGCCCTAGATTAAGCTGCACGCCATCACTTAACGTGAGTTGCCATGAAAAACGCTCTGTTAGCACCAATTCAGCAATAGACAACTTGTTGTATGACAACAAATTATTTAGGTTGCGATAATTCTCTAGCGCGATCTCTTCACTACCTTCTGGACCAAAAAATTGAGGTAGAGGGTGAAACATTCGCTCTGCATTCGCTTGAAATGCTACACCTTGCTGATTAATAAAAAAGTCACCATTCCATCGAGCTACCGGCGACTGATCAACCACATAAATCTTTAACTCATTTGGCCAATGCTTTCGCACTGCTACCGAGTACACCCAAGGCAAGTCGTCAACACGCGCCTGCACTTGATTAACATCTACCTTAAAAAAATTACCTATATTTAGCGGTTCAATCGCCAGCAAAATATCTTGCTCTTTGGTGTATGGCATTTCTCCGCTGATAACCACCTGCGTTACCGGTGCAGTTTCTTCCGCACTAACGCGCTTGCTAACAAACCAAACGACAGATAACAAACCAACCACAACAAAAAAGAAAAAAGTAAGACCTAGCCAAAATGACCAATGCACTTGCTTTAATGATTGGGTGGCAGCTTTCGTCATTACTTCACAAGCTCCACTATTCGTTTCACCAAACTAGCAAAATCTATATTCATAGCTTTAGCTGCTTTAGGGACTAATGACGTCTCTGTCATCCCAGGTACGGTATTCACTTCCAATAACTGCCACTGGCCTTCATGGGTGCGCATCACATCAACACGCCCCCAACCACAAGCGCCCACGGCATCAAATGCATCTTTCGCAATTCGTTTCAATTCTGTCTCATCTTCTGCCGATAAATCTGCAGGACAGTGATATTGGGTTGTTGTACTTTGATACTTCGCTTTGTAGTCATAGAACTCACGAGGCGTTTCCATGTGGATAGGCGGTAAAACCTGATCGCCTAATATGGCGACGGTGTATTCAGGGCCATTAATCCATGCCTCAATCAACACTTCGCTATCATATGCGAATGCAGCTTCCAGTGCTGAAGCCAATTGTTCTGCATTTTCAGCCTTCGCCATACCAATACTTGAACCTTCGTTTGCAGGCTTGACCATAGCTTTACCGCCAAGCGCTGAAAGTATCTTTTGGCAATCTTCTACTTTATAGTGTGATTGCTTCACAACCCGATAAGGTGCAGTTGGTAAGTCAGACGACTGAAAAATTTGCTTTGAACGCACTTTATCCATACAAAGTGCCGAACCGAGTACACCAGAGCCTGTATATGGCAGCCCCAAGAACTCAAGCGCACCTTGCAAACAACCATCTTCGCCACCTCGGCCGTGCAATGCGATAAACACACAATCGATATCCATCGTGCTGAGCTCTGCAAGCGAGGTAAATTTAGTGTCTACCAGCGACACATTAAAGCCAGAATTCTCTAGCCCCTTTGCAATCGCTTTACCTGAATCTAAGGACACCTCTCTTTCTGCCGACGTTCCGCCATAAAGGACAGCAATAGAATGATACTTAGTCATTGCTCCCCTCCACATTCAATGCAGGGTGGACAGCTAGACTCTTAGCAATAGCACCTATGTTTCCAGCACCTTGCGTAATGATCATGTCACCTGATTCAAGCTGATTGGCCAATAAGCTTGCTAATTTATCTGTATCACTCACATAGACGGGCTCAATCACACCGCGCTGACGAATAGCACGTGCAAGTGATTTACTGTCCGCAGTTGCAACAGGTGTTTCGCCGGCCGCGTACACGTCAAGTAAGAATAAGGCATCCACTTCAGACAGTACTTCGACAAAATCTTCGAACAGGTCGCGAGTTCGCGAGTAACGGTGCGGCTGAAACACCATGATTAAACGTTTTTCAGGCCAACCTTTACGCATCGCTTTGATTGTTGCTTCCACTTCTTTAGGGTGGTGACCATAATCGTCAACAAGCACCATATCACCTGCACCAGTACTTAAATTGGCTAGCTGTTCAAAACGACGACCAATACCCGCAAATTTCTCGAGCGCACGACGAATAGCAGCGTTGTCGATACCTTCATCTTTTGCAACGGCAATCGCAGCAAGAGCATTCAGTGCGTTGTGCTCGCCAGGCAAATTAACTTGCACTTCAAAAGGCGCTTCACCATCAAGCTCAACCATAAATGTGGTTGCGCCAGCACTTTGGGTGTAGTTAAACGCACGAACATCTGCATCTTCTGAAAAACCATACGTAGTAAACTGACGACTAATACGCGGCAACAATTCTCGTACAACAGGGTTATCGACACATACAACGGCTAAACCATAGAAAGGTAGGTTGTGGAGAAACTCGACATAGGTATCCTTAAGTTTTTCGAAATCGCCTTCATACGTATCCATGTGATCTTCGTCAATATTGGTGACGACAGAGACCATTGGCTGCAAGTGCAAGAAAGACGCATCAGACTCGTCGGCTTCTGCAACCAAGTATCGGCTAGATCCCAATCTTGCATTGGTACCTGCACTATTTAAAAGGCCTCCAATAACAAAAGTAGGGTCAAGTTCAGCCTCAGCAAAAATACTCGCAATCAAACTGGTTGTCGTTGTTTTACCGTGCGTGCCAGCGATAGCGATACCGTGTCTAAAGCGCATCAACTCCGCTAGCATTTCTGCACGACGAACCACAGGAATGCGTTGTTCAAACGCAGATACAATTTCAGGGTTTGTTTTATCGATAGCGGTAGACACCACAATAACACTAGCACCATCGATATTGCTTGCTTGATGGCCGATATTGACAGTCGCACCAAGTGATACCAAGCGTTTTACCACAGCATTCTCAGCAATATCAGAGCCTGAAATTTGGTAACCTTCGTTTAACAATACTTCAGCAATACCGCCCATACCGGCACCACCAATTCCAACAAAGTGGATTTGACTCACTCGGCGCATTTCAGGGATCTGCATTGCTTTTAATTTCTCTTGTCTAGTCATTCGCCACTAACTCCTTACAAGCTTTCGCTACTTTCGTTGTGGCATCAGCATGAGCAGCATCTAATGCTGCCTTCGACATGTTCTTCACGACAATGTCGGAACCAAATAAACTGTTTAGCATTTGTGCTAGCGTAGTACCGTTAAAGTCGCGCTGCGCTATTAATTTTGCTGCACCGCGTTGTACAAGATAATTTGCATTTTTCGTTTGATGATCATCCACGGCATGAGGAAGTGGGATAAATATTGCTGGTTTACCCGCCATCGCCAATTCCGATACAGTCAAAGCACCGGCACGGCACACAACAACATCGGCCCATTCATACGCTTGCGCCATATCTTCAATAAACTCTGTAACCTTGATACGGTCGTTAGCAATGCCATGTTGCTCGTAGCTTGCATTTACTTGTTCAGCATTTCCTTTTCCAGTTTGATGCCAAACATTAATTTGCTGCTGCTGTATTTGCTTGATGGCTGAAGGTACTGTGTCGTTAAATACTTTCGCACCGAGACTTCCGCCAACAACTAACACTTTCTTCGTTTCAGACGCTTGCTCAGGCACAACATGCTCAAGTTCAATCATTTCTTTACGAAGCGGATTACCCACAACGTTGGCCTGGACATTTGGCTTAAACGCATTAGGAAATGCACAAAGCACTGTATTCGCTATTTTTGCCAAATAACGATTGCTCATACCTGCAACGGCATTTTGCTCGTGTAATACCAAAGGCTTACGTAACAACCATGCAGCAACGCCACCCGGCGCACTGGCGTAACCACCCATTCCTAAAACGACGTCCGGGTTAATTTCACGAATCACTTTTACCGATTGCATAACAGACTGCAGTAACTTAAAAGGCACTTTGATAAGTTCCTTCCAGCCTTTATTACGCATACCCGCAATATTGATAAAAGAAATTTTGTAGCCTTGTTGAGGGACAATATCGGCTTCCATACGATTAGCAGTGCCTAACCAATGAATATCCCAACCTTCCAATTCGAGCGCTTTCGCTACAGCAATACCAGGGAAAATATGTCCCCCAGTACCACCAGCCATGACCAACAATTTAGGAGAACTATGCGTCATCTTGCGCCTCCTGCTTAGCTGGCTTACGTGTCGATTTGGTCGCTTGCAGGCTTTGCAAACGCAACTCATGGTCTATCCGTAAAAGAACAACCACGGCTATTGTCATGATAATGGTTGAGCTGCCGCCATAACTAATGAGCGGCATCGTTAGTCCTTTGGTCGGCACAATACCTGCGCTGGCACCAACATTTACCGCGGCTTGGAAACAGAACCAAATACCAATGCCGTAAGCAAAAAAGCCTTCGAAATACTTTTCTTTGTTGATTGCGCGACGGCCAAGCAATAACGCTTTGATCACTAAAATACTACTTAAAACTAAAATGGCGCTGATGCCAATAAAACCAAACTCTTCCGCGAGCACCGCCATAACAAAGTCGGTGTGTGCTTCCGGAAGATATTCTAACTTTTGAATACTATTACCAAGACCTTGACCGAACATTTCGCCACGACCGTAAGCCATCAACGATTGCGTTAACTGGTAGCCACTGCCGAAAGGATCTGCCCATGGATCTAAGAAGCTGGTGACACGGCGCCACCGGTAGGGTTCAAAATAAGCGAGCGATGATAACGCACCCAAGCCAACCAAGGCAACAGCGATGAACTGCCACAACTTCGCACCGGCGAGGAATAATAAGCCAAAGGTTGTAACAAACATTACAATCACAGTACCAAGGTCTGGTTGTAACAATAGCAACATGGCAAGCACACCAAAGACAACGAGCGGCTTTGCAAAGCCTTTGATGTTCTCCATGACTTCGTCACGGCGACGCACTAAATAAGCAGATAGATAACAAAAGAAGAATAATTTCGCTGGCTCTGCCGCTTGAATGGTAATAGGGCCAACAACTATCCAACGAGTAGAACCATTTACTGTTCGACCTATGGCTAACACAACAATAAGCAAGGCAACGGCTAACAACAATAATTTACCGCTATTTTGATGCCACCAACTCATTGGTATTTGTAAAGTGCCTGCCGCAATGACGACACTTAGGCCAATGTAGATGCTATGACGAATAACAAAATGGAATGGGTCACTAAAAAGACGCTCAGCGACGGGCATTGAAGAGCTAGCGGCCATAATAAGGCCAATGGTATACATGGTCACCATTAACACAATATAAGAGCGATCAAACGTCACATTAGCGTTAGTTTCTACCTTCATCCAATCTGGTAGTGTAGGCATTGCAATTGCGCTTAAAGAGAAGTTAGCTGCCATTAGCTTGCCTCCCTTGATTGAGCAATTGCGGAGACAAATGCTTCACCACGCGCCACAAAGTTTGCGAACATGTCGATACTTGCACATGCTGGAGACAACAAAATCACATCACCTTTTTGCGATTTTTGACGAGCCAGTGCAACTGCTTGATCCATGGTATCCACTTCACTAGCGTTTTCAGTCAACAGCGTTAATGCTGATTTGTCTTTACCTAGTGCGATTAACCATGAAATATGCTGAGCGATAGGAGTTTTAAGTGGTGTAAAATCAGCCCCTTTTCCTTCACCGCCAGCAATTAAAATAAGCTGCTGTGAATCACTTAGCGTTGGTGCTAGCCCTTCAATAGCGGCGATGGTTGCGCCAACATTTGTCGCTTTAGAATCATTAATCCAAAATAAGTCATCATTGCTAGCAACACGCTCAAAGCGATGTGGCAACCCTTTGAAAGTAGGTAATGCAGCAACCATAGCTTGCATATCCCAGCCAACAGCTTTGCCTATTGCAAGCGCTGCCATAATATTCGTGGCATTATGGATGCCTGAAATAGGCAGTTCAGCAACAGGTATAACTGATGTTTCACCATAAGTTAGCATTAACTGACCATCAAGATCGCTGATACCATACTGTTGCTGGCTTGGCGCGGCTTGGGTAAATCCAATGACGTTCTCAGCATGAATGCTCTCTGGATAAGTCGCTTTATCATCGACATTGAACACCAACGTATCCGCGTTGTTATAAATACGACGCTTTAACTCACCATAGACTTGCATGGTTTTGTGACGGTCTAAGTGATCATCACTAAGGTTCAATACGCATGCTGCTTTGGGTTTCAAACTGCTAATAGTTTCAAGCTGAAAACTCGATAGCTCCATCACCATAAGCTCAGGTGCATCGTCTAAGGTATCTAATACTGGAACACCTACATTGCCACCTAGTTGTGTTTTTACGCCCAGCTCCTGTCCGATATGGTGGACTAGGTTTACTACAGTAGACTTACCATTCGATCCTGTTACAGCCACACAAGGCACATCGCTAATTCTTGCATAAAGTTCGATATCACCAAGAACATCGCAGCTAGGCTGAATAAAGTTAGCAATCTCAGCGGCAGTAGTATCGACGCCAGGACTGACAAATATAATATCAGCCTGAATAATTAAGCGACTGCTCCAACTACCGGTGACAAGGTCAATGTGAGGGTATTGGCTGTAAAAATCGTCGAACTGTGATAACCCTGTACGGCTATCGTTTACACTAAACGGTAAATTATGCTTCGTTAGAAAACGCACAAACGACATGCCGGTTAGGCCAAGGCCCAATACCAGAATTCGTTTATTTTCAAAATGCGCTCTATTAAACATAGTAAATCGTTTTTATACCTAATTAACGTAACTTAAGCGTTGCTAAACCAACCAACACCAACACCAATGAAATAATCCAAAAGCGGACAATCACACGTGGCTCAGGCCAGCCTTTTAATTCGTAATGATGATGAATCGGCGCCATACGAAATATACGTTCGCCACGGAGTTTGTAAGAACCTACTTGGAGAATGACTGATAAGGTTTCCATTACAAACACACCGCCCATGATAAACAGCACGAGTTCTTGACGAACAAGCACCGCAATAACTCCCAGTGCAGCCCCTAAAGCGAGTGAGCCAACATCACCCATGAAGACTTGAGCCGGATATGTGTTGAACCACAAGAAACCTAAACCCGCACCAATTATCGCGGTACAGACCACAACAAGCTCACTGGTCATAGCAATATGAGGGATATTTAAGTATTCAGAAAAGTTTGCGTTGCCGGTCACATAAGCAAATACAGCAAACGCGCCTGCCACCATGATTGTTGGCACAATAGCTAGGCCATCTAAGCCATCGGTTAAGTTAACTGCATTGCTCGTACCTACAATGACAAAGTAAGCAAGTGCAATATAAAGCAGCCCAAGCTGCGGCATCACATTTTTTAAAAATGGTATTAACAATGCAGTCTCTGCTGGATCTTGTGCATACCAGTACAAGAATATTGCCGTACTCAAACCGATCACGGTCTGCCAAAAGTACTTCCAGCGAGCAATTAACCCGTTGGCGTCTTTACGGATAACTTTACGGTAATCATCAACAAATCCAATAATGCCAAAACTTGCGACAACAAAAAGCACAGTTAACACGTAGGCATTAGTAAGATCGCCCCATAACAGTACGCTAAATATAATCGCACCTAAGATAAGAATACCGCCCATGGTAGGCGTGCCTGACTTAGACAAATGGCTTTGTGGGCCGTCGTCTCTCACCGTTTGACCAATCTGCATACGTTGTAGCGCACGAATTAACTTCGGCCCAAAATACAACGACACAATTAACGCCGTTAAAGTACTAACAATCGCCCTAAACGTTAGGTACGAAAATACGTTAAAGCCTGAATAGTACTGTGTGAGGTACTCGCCTAACCAATACAACATTACGAGTGCTCCTCATCCTGTTGACGCTGTCGCCAACCACGAATTTCGCTCACTACATGCTCCATATGAGCACTGCGTGAGCCTTTTACTAAAATTGAAATTTGTCTTGCTTCACCCGTTAATGATTCAAATAATGAAGCCAGTAACTGCTCTTTAGAGCTAAAGTGCTGACCCATTTCACCAAATGCATCTGCAGTGCTTTGACTCAGGACACCAAGAGTAAATAACGCATCTACACCTTGCGCTTTTGCATGCTCACCGACTTCTTGATGATAGCTGCGCGCTTCAGAGCCTAGCTCAGCCATATCGCCTAAGACTAAAACGCGATAACCAGGGTAAGCTGCTAATAGCTCTGTTGCCGCTTTAATTGATTCAACATTTGCATTGTAAGTATCGTCAATCAGCTTAAAATCTTGGCCGATTTGATAGAGGTTTAGTCGACCTTTAACAGGTGACATCTCTACAAGCCCAAGCTTTATATCATCTAGGCTAGCGCCACACTCAATCGCAATAGCGGCTGCGGCGACGGCATTACAAACATTGTGGCGACCAGGCACGGTTAACTGAATATACGCACTTCCTATAGGCGTATTAAGGCGGAAGTTAGCGCAGCCGTTATCATCTAAATTCACGTCCTCGCTATAGCAATCAGCTTCTTTTGTACAAGAAAAGGTTTGTACTTTCTTGTCAGTTAAACGCCACTGCCATTTTGGAGCCCATGGCGTATCTTGGTTATAAATCGCCGTACCGCCGTCTGGGATACCTTCGAAAATTTCACCTTTTGCACGAGCAACGCCGGCTAAATCGCCAAAACCTTCAAGGTGAGCAGGAGCAATATTGTTGATAATCGCTACATCGGGTTTAACTAAATTAGTGGTATATGCAATTTCACCAATGTGATTGGCGCCCATTTCTATAACAGCGTAGTCATGTTCAGGCTTAAGCCTCAAGAGCGTTAACGGAACACCAATGTCATTGTTGAAGTTACCATCAGTTGCCAGCACATTTCCTAACCGAGAGAGAATGGCGGCAACCATTTCTTTCACTGTTGTTTTACCACTGCTACCTGTAATGCCAACCGTTTTAGGCGCAACCTGTGCTTTAACAAAAGCACCAACTTGCCCCAATGCTAAGCGTGTATCTTTAACAACAATCTGCGGAATGTTACTGTCTACTTTATGGTCAACAATCGCAGCTACGGCGCCTTGCCCTTTGATTTGTTCTATAAATTTATGGCCATCAAAATTAGGGCCTTTTAACGCAAGGAATACATCCCCTGCTTTTAACGTTCGACTGTCTGTACTCAAACTATCAATGGTTAGGTCTTTACCGATTAATTCGCCAGCAACCGCGTTGGCAAGCTCTGATAAAGTTAAGCTAATCACGCGCGTTCTCCTGTTTGATAGATTGACTGCACTAAGCCACGTTCTGAATATTCAATCACGTTAGTGCCAATAGTTATGGTATTTTCGTGCCCTTTACCTGCTAGCAAGACAATATCGTTCGGCTTAGCATGAGCAAGTGTTGAGGCAACTGCTTGCTTGCGATCAAGCATCACAGTAATACGTTCCGGGTGCTCGCAACCTGATAGAATATCATTAGCGATAAGTTCAGGTGCCTCTGAGCGAGGGTTGTCGTTGGTGATGACAACATGATCTGCAAACCGCTCAGCAGCTTCGCCCATCTGTGCACGTTTACCTTTGTCTCTGTCGCCACCGCAACCAAAAACCACCCAAAGCTCGCCCTCGCAGTGTTTTCTGCATGAGTTAAGTGCATTTTCTAATGCATCAGGTGTGTGCGCATAGTCAACAACCGCTAGCGCTTTGCCTTTCGCTATGAAAGACTCCATTCTGCCTATACTAGGTAAAACATCTGTCACCGTCGGTACAATGGCATCTAATGGGTAGCCAAGTGCTAATAATGCACCTATCGCGGCCAGCAAGTTATCTACGTTGAATTCGCCTAGAAGCGAACAAGAAACACTCGCTGAAGCCGATTCTGTCTCCACATCAAAGTTCACACCTTGATTGGTTAGCGCGATACTGCTTGCATATACAAAACGTTTGGCAGCTTTAACGACTTCTGTTTTTCCAAAGACAATAGTTGGTTGTGTTAACGTTTCTAGCCATTGTTGACCATAACCATCATCACCATTGATGACCGCGACTTGATTAGCGCACTGACTAAACAAACCAAATTTGGCTTCAGCGTATGCTTCCATGGTTTGATGATAATCTAGATGATCACGGGAAAGATTGGTGAACACCGCCACATCGATATGCTTGGCAGAAATACGCCCTTGCTCCAAAGCGTGTGAAGACACTTCCATCGCGACATTTTCAATATTCTGCTCAACAAAACCGGCTAATAGGTGGTTTAGTTCAGTCGCGCCAGGGGTAGTATTATTGAGCGGTGTTAGATTATTTATCTTGCCTGCACCTGTGGTGCCAATAACTGCGGTACTACTACCCAATGTTTCTAGCATGGACGCAACAAATTGGGTTGTGCTGGTTTTGCCGTTAGTCCCGGTAACACCGACAACTTTCAAATGGCTAAGCGGCTCAGCGTAATATTGAGAAGCAAATTCAAATAGCAACTCATCAAGTTGATAAAATTGGACTATCTCAATGGCAATGTCGCAACCACTATCATCCGTTAACTTTCGGGTGATAGTGTTGCCATGTTGTTGCTTGTGGTGACATTGCGCCAATACTAGGGAAGCACCCGATAAAATAGCCTGGTCGATAAATTTACGACCATCGCCCTGCGAACCAATAACTGCGCAAAATACATCGCCCGTGCTAACTTGGCGGCTATCATTAATTAATCGACCTGTTTGAAGGTCAATCGCTAGTTCGATTCCAAATGCATCAAGCGCTGTTTTAATATTGTAAGCAGGGTTAGGCATTATCATCCCCTTGCTTAGGTGTTGTTTTTACGGTTTGTGCATTGTTAGGTGCTACATTTAGTACTTGCATCGTGCCTTTCATCACACGAGAAAATACAGGCGCAGCGACATCACCACCGTGGTATAAGTCACCACCAGGCTCATTAATAACGACAACAACGACGACTTCAGGATCATCAATAGGCGCCATACCAGCGAACAAGCCGACATAGTCATTACCATAGCCACCTGCTACTGCCTTAATGCTGGTTCCCGTTTTACCGCCAACGCGGTAGCCTTCAACTTTCGCTTTAGGTGCACCTTTTTCAACAACACCTTCAAGCATGTCACGCAAATCAGCAGTTATGTTGCTTGAAAAAATTTGCTCGCCTTGGGGGCGTTGTTCTGTTTTTAAAATCGTTAACGGAATTTTCGTACCGCCATTGGCAATAGTGGTATATAAACGTGTTAATTGAAGTGGACTGATCGCTAAGGCATAACCAAAAGACAATGTTGCTAATTCAAATTGCGACCAACGCTGGCGATCATGCATCATACCGCTAGTTTCACCTACTAGCCCTGTGCCAGTTTCTTCACCAAAACCTACTTCAAAGAACTTATCTAATAAGAATTCTTTAGGCATCGACAGCACTAACTTCGCGGTCCCCATATTCGATGAATGAATGAGGATTTCTTCCATCGTCAATTCTTTGCGATTTATTGGGTCACTCACTCGACGGCCCCCCAATCGCATCCAGCCTGGGTTGGTATTGACTATGGTGTCAGCATCGGCAACACCAAACTCCATCGCAGTTAACAGTGACAATGGTTTCATGGTTGAACCCGGCTCAAACATGTCCGTAATTGCACGGTTACGCATTTTATTTGCTGGGGTATTACTACGGTTATTTGGGTTGAATGACGGCGCATTTACCATAGCCAAAATCTCACCCGTCTTAATGTCCGCCACGATGACCGAGCCAGAGGTTGCTTTGAATGCTTTAACTGCCCCTTTTAGTTCTTTATAGGCGAGTGTCTGGATGCGAGAATCAATGCTAAGCTGAACGTCTTTAGGCGGCTCTGCTTCTTCAACAGATAGAATTTCAATTTTGCGACCTTTAGCATCTTTACGAAACTTTTTCTGGCCACCTTTACCAGTAAGTAAGCTGTCATAAACACGCTCAATTCCTTCAATACCTTTATCGTCAACGTTGGTAAAACCAACTAAGTGAGCACTAACTTCACCAGATGGGTAGAAACGTTTGGACTCTTTTCTTAGGTGCACACCAGGAATGCGTAGCTCTTTAATGTAGTTAGCCATCACGGGGGATACTTGACGTTCTATGTAAACAAAACGCTTACTTGGATTACGAACAATGCGTGCAGTTAACTTATTCACGTCTTGGTCTAACACGTCAGCTAAAGCTTGCCAATGTTCCGTCATCGCTAACGCGTTGTTATCCATGACGATTTTTGGGTCAGCCCATACAGTTTCAACTGGTACACTTACCGCCAATTCACGACCATTTCTATCGAGAATAGAGCCTCGCTGAACTGTTTTCGCAGCGGTGCGAAGCGAGCGCATATCCCCCTGCTTTTTAAGCATGTCAGGTTCAATGACTTGAATATAAGCGGCACGAGCCATCAGGCTGCCATAGATGGTCAGCACGATAGCGAGCACAACATAAAACCGCCACGCAACTGTGGTCGGCTTTTGCTTGCCTTGTCGTTTCTTCACCGCTTTTGTCATGGTAATGTGATTACTACTTCTGTTTCCGCATCTGGGCGTTTCATATCGAGCATCCGTGTTGCCCTTCGCTCAATTGAGCTGTGCTCCGCCAAACTGTTTTGTTCTATTAATAAATTTCGCCATTCAATATCGAGCTTGTCTCGCTCAGTAAGCAGTACTTCTAACTCACTCGTTGTTTGGCGATTTACATGGGTGAAATAAATCACCGCAAATGCTGACGCTACCACCGCTGCTAGTAACACATAGGTAAAAATGTGCTGCTGAATATCGTGGAATATATCCACCACTAGCGCGGCATTTTTTGCCATTAGCTGTCAGCCAATCGTTCCGCAACACGTAACACCGAACTTCTTGAGCGGACGTTACGTTCAATTTCGTCTTTACTTGGTTTCGTTTTACGACCAACTAATGACAGTTTTTTTCCTTTTTGTAATTCTGCTTCGCTTACTGGTAAGCCTCTTGGCACTTGCTTACCTTGAGAGTGCTTACGCATAAACTGCTTCACTAACCTGTCTTCCAACGAATGGAAACTGATCACCACTAAACGCCCACCAGGTTTTAAAACTTCGAGCGACGCTGCTAATGCTTTTTCAATTTGATCTAACTCAGAATTGATGTACATGCGAATCGCTTGGAAGCTGCGCGTGGCTGGGTGTTTTTTGATTTCACGCTGAGGCGCAGTTGTTTGAATTAACTTAGCCAGCTGACCGGTTCTTGTCAGTGGCGTTTCTTCACGCGTATCAACAATCGCATTAGCTATTCGCCATGCGTGTTTTTCTTCACCGAATGTTTTTAACACCCAGCTAATATCTTCAACATCGGCTCGCGCTAACCACTCCGCAGCAGTCTCACCGCGCGTTGTATCCATACGCATATCTAGTGGACCATCATTCATAAAGCTAAAGCCACGCTCAGCTTCATCAAGTTGTGGGGATGACACACCAAGGTCAAATAATATGCCATCAACTTTGCCGATCAGTTCAAGGCGCTCAGCAATATTGCCAAGTTCAGCAAAGCCAAAGTGTTCAATAGAAAAACGAGGGTCATTGGCAAATTTTTTGGCCGCTTCAATCGCAGTGGGATCACGATCAATAGCAACAAGTTGTCCGTTTTCAGCAAGGGCAGAGAGAATTTGACCCGAATGGCCACCTCGACCGAAGGTACAGTCGATATAACAGCCACTTGGATCTATGGCTAGTGCTTGTATTGCCTCGTCAAGCAATACAGAAATGTGTGAACTTTGTTTTGGCATTTGTTGTTATAGTGATAAATCAAGTAATCGGTCAGTTAATTCGATTTCGCCTGCTTGGATCTTGCTAATGCCTTGTTGCATTTGTGCTTGCCAAGCCGATTCACTCCAAATTTCAAATTTCTTTAGCTGGCCGACCAACATGACGCTCTTTTCAAGCGATGCATGCTGGCATAAAGGGCCATTGATTAATAAGCGCCCAGCTTTGTCCATCTCACAATCGGAGGCATTGCCAAGAAGTACTTGTTGTAGCAGACGCTCTTGTGGATTCATTGAAGATAACCCACACAGTTTTAATTCGATTTCTTCCCATTCAGGAAGCGGATAAAGGAGTAAACAAGGATGTTGAATGTCGACAGTACACACCATTTTGCCCTGACAATCGGCAATAAGCTCCTCGCGATACCTTGTTGGTATCGTGATTCGATTCTTGCTGTCTAGCGTAATTGCGCTGGTGCCTCTAAACATGACCTTGCTTTTTATGTTTAGTGATCTCATTTAGTGATGGAATTTCCATCAAGATCCACTATTTCCCACTTTTTCCCACATTTGTACAGTTTAGAGAGTTAAGTAAAGCGATGTCAAGGAAAGTTTATCGAATTTGATCTGGCTAGAGACCAGAAAAATTAGGCGATCGAGCGAAGTTGATGATTCTGTGGGGTTTTGTGGATCGCTGTCCCATAAAATAAACTTTTTGTGGGGATTTTTGGTGTTTTTTGAACTACTGGGGATATAAACAGCACTCTCTTCAAGAGAAAAGTGTCATCTTAGGCAGGTTCATCATCTACTGGGTTGGAAAAATGACAAACTCATGTGGCGAAACATAAACGTTTACATGTTGCCCTAAGTTCATGATTTGATCGCTATACACGCTTAGTTGATGAATAGACAGTTCGTCAGTTTCATTCACACTTCTTAAAAAATAATGAAAACCTTGCTCAGTCACACTGCTATTGACCACTTGCATGTTTCCCTTATCAACGACTTCCAACGATAAGAATTGTGGTTTGACTAACATCGTCAATGTTTGCCCTTTCCCCTTTATGTCCGCATTAACACAACGTGCTTGTGGGAATGGGAAACAACCTAAGCCAGTTGCTAAAATATCATTTTCTATCGTGCAAGGTAACCAGCTTCCCAGTTGCAGAAAATCAGCCACCAAAAAGCTATTAGGATGTTGGCATATTTCACCAGGCGCACCAAACTGCTGAATTCTTCTTTCCCCCATGACCGCCATTTTGTCGGCAAAAGTAAACACTTCGTCTTTGTTATGCGTCACAAAAATTGCAGTCATATTTAATGACTTAAGCAATTGGCGTAATTCCAACATCAATTCTTGACGCAATCGCGCATCAATATTTGAAAAAGGTTCATCAAGCAGAAGTAATTTAGGCTGAGGCGCCATGGCTCGTGCTATAGCAACACGTTGCTGTTGTCCACCAGATAATTGATGTGGGAAGCGATCTGCCAAGCCTTCAAGCTTCAGTAATTCAATGAGTTGCTTTACCCGAGACTGTTGTTGATCTTTAGGCATTTGGGTAATGCCAAACGCAATATTTTGTTGCACCGTAAGATGAGGGAATAATGCATAGTCCTGAAAGATCATACCGATCTGACGCTTTTCTGGTGCTAGTGTATTCTCATTATCAATAGCGGGCATACCTGCTAACGTAATACTCCCTGCCTGCTGATAGATAAAGCCCGCAAGCGTATTAAGTAAGGTTGTTTTACCACACCCACTAGGGCCAACTAAGCCAAGAATTTCACCTTTATTGAGAGAGAACGTAATGTCTTGCAAAATGGCTTGCTTGTCTAAAACCACGTTAACTTGCTTAACCGATAATACTTGCGTCACACACTTTCTCTTCTTAATAAAAACAGCTGAAGTTTACCTTAGCGCCATACCGTTGGCTATGGAGCTACGTTACTGTTTATCTTTGTTTAACCAAATAATGGGAATCAAGCCAAATAACACAATAAAAATTGCACCAATGGCACCTTGCTCTAGTTGTTCATCGGAGATCAACTGATAAATAAATGTACTCAATGTTTCAAAATTAAACGGGCGTAATAATAATACCGCCGGTAACTCTTTCATCGCCTCTACAAACACGAGTAACCAGGCAACTATGATTGAGTTTTTGAGTAATGGAATATGCACCCGACGTAATGTGTGTAACAGCCCTGCACCTAGACTTGCCGGTGCCTTATCAACAGAATGTGGGATTTTAGCTATTCCAGCAGTGACAGTGCCGTTTGAAATAGCAGCAAATCTCACCACAAACGCGAAAATGATGGCAAAAGACGTACCGGATAGCACTAATCCTGGCTTTGACAGCTCAAATGCTACCGCGGCATCATTAATCCAATGATCTAGAGGCCCGAACGTAGCCATTAACGCCATGGCAAGTACGGTACCGGGCACGGCATATCCGAAACCAGAAATCTGAACTGGCAAGTTGTTTGTCTTTCGAGGATAAAAACGCTGAAATAATGCTAGAGTTAACGATACGAGCACCGCAACTGTCGCAGCAATCGCCGACACTTCAAGTGTCAGTAAACCAATCTCCGCAAGGGCACCTAGCTGGCTGAGGTCAGCATAGTCGACAGCCATTTGTATAAGCAGGAAAAATGGTAGGCCAAACCCTAATAACACCAATGTCCAGCAAAATAAATTGGCCACGACTTGCTGTGATACTGAGAGCGCATAGACGTCTGGGGACGTGTTAGGTCTGCCTGATTGATGCCTTTGGCCTGCACGGCTTCTTTGCTCAGCCACAACGGCGAACAAGACAAACAACAATAAAACGCTCGCTAGTGCATTTGCAGCTGCCATATCGCCATAACCAAGCCAAGTATCATATATTGCAGTAGTTAATGTATTAACCGCAAAATATTGAACGGTAGCAAAGTCCGCTATCGTTTCCATCATCACTAAACTGGCCGCAACCATAATGGCTGGGCGAGCAAGAGGTAAGGCGATTTTCCACAATGTTTGTTTAACGCTCAGCCCGAGCGAGCGACCTGCCCGAAGCAAATGTTTGTCTTGCTGTTCTAGTGCAGTTCGAGTGAGCATATAGACATAGGGAAAAAGTACCAACGCAAGCACAAAAGCTGCACCACCAAGTGTGCGAAGATCAAAAAACCAATAGTCACGAGCACTTTCCCAGCCAAACCATGCACGTAATGTGCGTTGCACGGGCCCTGCGTAATCAAATAAGTCAGTGTAGAGATAAGCGACTAAATACGCCGGCATTGCTAATGGTAAAAGCAATGCCCAGCGAAGTACTTTTTGAGACCAAAGATTGGTCTGGCTAACAAGCAGTGCTGCTGGTACGCCAAAGCATAGTGATAGCAATACAACCCAAACACTTAACCAAAATGTATTCGCAATATAGGTAGGTAAAACGGTTTGCCAAAGGTGAGAAAATAAGTCGCCAGAACTGCCAAGGCTGGCACCTAGCATAACGAGCACTGGCGCTAGAAGCGCCAGTGCAACTATCCACGAAGTGGATTGCCAAATTTTGTTAGATTGGCCGAATATCACAAGTCAAATTTAGCTTGATCAAGCAGTTTTAATGCCGCCTTACGGTGCTTAGCTATCGTTTCTAATGGTAAGTTATCAGACTTGAAATCCCCCCAAGAAGCGACTAATTCAGAGCGCTTTACACCTTCTCGAACAGGGTATTCCATATTCGTTTCAGCGTACATTTGCTGTGCTTGCTCTGAGGCTAAGAATTCAATTAATGCTTTTGCTGATTCCGCATTCGGTGCGTGTTTTGCCATGGCTACGCCTGAGATATTGACATGGGCACCACGGTTTTCTTGATTAGGGAAATTAATGTTAACAGCGTCAGCCCAGACTTTTTGCTTCTCATCGTTAATCATTTTTCCGAAGTAGTAGCTATTACCTAAAGACACATCACACAGACCTTGGTGGATTGCTTGTACTTGACCACGGTCATTTCCTTGAGGCTTACGAGCAAGGTTTGCTTTTACACCTTCTAGCCACTTTAACGTTTCTGCTTCACCATGCGCTGCAATCATTGAAGAGACAAGCGCAACATTGTAAGGGTGCTTACCGCTACGCGTACAGATTTTGCCTTTGTATTTAGGGTCTGCTAAGTCTTCATAGTTAATTGCAACGTCACCCAAACGTTTTGCCGTATATACATTACGAACTCGAGTGGTTAAACCAAACCATGTATTATCATCAGCTTGATACTGTGCAGGAATTGCCTCTTCTAGGGTGTTTGAAGAAATTGGCTGTAATAAACCTTTCTCTTGTAATTCAATAAGTCGACTAATGTCTGTTGTTAGCAATACATCCGCAGGGCTTAACTCACCTTCACGTTGCAAACGTTCAGCCATACCTTTTTTAGCAAAGACAACGTTAACCTTAACGCCAGAAGCCTTAGTAAATTCGTTAAAAAGCGGTTCAACAAGAAACGGCTGACGGTAAGAGTACACATTAACTTCAGCAGCAATAGCTGTGAATGAAGTCGCAATTAATGCTGATAAGCCTATTAATTTTTTAATCATGACAAGCCTTTATTCAATTATTATTTTTACCTAGGGTGGCAATGGCGCAAAGAGTAAATAACATCCATTACACTGTCAAGTTTTTGAGAATAATTCTCATTTAAAATATGTAACGAATTAAATCCCTGCGGTACCTATCACAAGCAACCAAAAGGCGAAAAATAACTTTAATCGCCGTGCCGATAAATACGTTACTAGTGACTTAGCGATAATACCGCCAAGCACCGCGCCTGGACCCGCAAACACAACAACCTGCCAGTACACATTAAAATCCACAAGCGTATGTTGCCAAATAGCAGACCAAACCGTTAGCGCTGATACTACAACAGCTGCCGCTACTGCCATCGTGACGTCAAATCGTCGTAAAATCAGATAAATGGCAAGTAACTCGCCTACACCAACTGACAACCATGCCGTTATGGCTCCACCAGCCAAACAAATAAGCACGATTGCAATATAATCAAACCACACCAGCTTACTTGATTCACGTTTCGGTTTGATAAAATAGACGGAACACACAATAAATGCGCCCAGTAGCAAAGAGAACCAGCTAAAACTCTGGTGTAAACTCGCTGGAGACGCGACGTCATAGCCATAAATCACCCAAATACCAGCAATCGAAGCAAGCGTACTGACAAGGATTATTCGATTGAAGCCATGCCATAGTGTGAGATCTCGCTTTTCCTGCCGATAATGTTGATACCAGGTGATGGCACCAGCCGTCATACCAAAACACTGAATACCGAAACTTGTCGCTATGGCTTGTGCCTCAGTAAACGCTAGTTGATTAAACATTGGAATAAAAATTACCCCGCCGCCGGCGCCCGTTGAATTGGCAAATATTGCCCCAAGTACACCGAGCAAACTGAACAGCCCATAGTCCATATATTGACCAAAGGGCATACCCGAAAAAACGAGTAATACACTCCAAGCAATTAGGAAAGGAAGGAAAAATTTTGGCGTGAGTAGCACACTAGGTTTAGACAAAACAACAACCTGAACTAAAAGCTATTTGTCTGCATGAATTTGGCTAAGCATATAGTCAATTGCCTCGCTCGACAATACACTTTTCGACAGGTAGTGCTTTTGATTCAAGACAATAAACAAATATCCGGTTTGCGTTTCCTCAATATCGCTAATATTCGGCCACTTAAAGTGCTGTTCAACATACGTTGATTTGATAACAATGCCTTCACTGTTCATCGTCAATCCTACATCGCTGTTACCGCTCTTTCCCCATAGCTGACGCGTGACCCACCAAGCTCGCTGATACTTAACACTGAGCGCTTCAATAACACCTAACACCACTATAAAGCTGGAAAGATACTTATCAACTTGCGTAAACATCAGTAATGCCATGCCGATGACGACAAAAAACAGTGCTTTTTTATACGCTTGCATCATTGGTAAGGGCTTGACAGACGCTTCAAAACACTCAGTTAAGTAGGCTTTATCTAGGGTATATTGGTTGTTATATTCGAACGACTCAGACATAAAAGATTGAACTAGCTAATTTGCTGCTAAGTTTACCTTAACCTTTATAAAAGCACTAACGAGATCAATATGCCCCAAATGACGATGTACCAGGTTGACGCCTTTACCAATAAACTTTTTAGTGGCAACCCTGCGGCTGTTATTGTGTTAGACGAATGGCTTGATGATCAACTTATGCTCTCAATTGCTACTGAAAACAACTTGTCAGAAACTGCCTATGTAAAGCCATTAGGTGAGAATCGATTTGCTATTCGCTGGTTTTCTCCATTAGCAGAAATAGATTTCTGCGGTCATGCCACGTTAGCCTCATCTAAAGTGCTGTATTCACTTACTCCTAATTTATCGACAATTGAATTTAGCACCCAACAAGTTGGAGAACTGACGGTAATTCAACAACCTTCAGGGTTAATCTCAATGACCTTTCCAATAAGAAGGGCACTAACGGTCAATGAAGTTCCGAAGGCCTTGTATGACGGCTTATCAATTTCACCGCGTAAAGTACTACGCAGTGAGCAAGCATATTTTGCTATCTATGATGATGAAGCTGATGTAAAGCGACTAACTTATGACACCCAGGCTTTAACACAGCTTGCTCCGCTAGATGTCGTTGTTACAGCCCCTGCTGCCAAAAGCAGCGCTGTTGATTTTGTCTCTCGTTACTTCTGGCCCGCTAACGGTGGCGATGAAGATCCAGTGACAGGTTCTATCCATGCTGGCTTAGCGCCATATTGGGCAGCGCAATTGAATAAAACATCGCTTACCGCCTATCAAGCATCCAAACGCGGTGGCACGCTTTACTGTGAAATCAACAACGACAACGTTATCGTCAGTGGTTATGCCGTGCTATTTATGACCGCTACCATTGATATCGGCTGATTGACGTTTTGACCTTTACATAGTTCAGGTATTGATAGGAAAACGGTGACAGGTGTATCAAACGTGACGACAGAACACGCCTATGGTTTGAGCCTTAAAGAGCGCATCATAAGCTGTAAGTTCACTGCGCGCTAGTGTGCTGGCTCAACGTTAAATGCAAACGACGATAGCCATGCTATTGCGTCACTTTCCTTGGCAAATTCTCGTTTTTCGAACTCCCCTTGCTTTGATATCACCATCTTATTGATTTGATAGTCTTTTAGCATATCAGGGTGATATACATGCGCTGCTTTGGTTAGGCCATTCGCTAAACACCATGTCACCAGCTCAGTGATGATAGGTTCTATATCAGGGGTACCTAATCGCCATTGCTGTAAGTACACCATATGTCCCCAATGTTTTCTCGGCAATTTACTGGCCGCTTCATGGATAGCTTCAGAATACCTATTAGCAGTATCTGCTGACCACTCACCTCGCACATAGGAGTGTATAACATTATCACTAAGCCAAATTGAAAACTTACCGTGTCCGCTGCTCGGCATAAAAACCCCATTGCAGTGCATTTCACTTTTAGTATACGAAACAAATTCATCGAGTGTTTAACACCGATTCAGTCCACCTGCTATATTGAACATGCACGCACTAATAAAGAGTTAACAAATGAGATTTATCACGTTAGTAGCCATTTTCTTTATCACGGCTTGCAGTAATACCGCCGAAGTTCAACAAACATGGGCAGCGCCTGACATTAAAGAACGAGACCTTAGCGGTACACTTGTAGTGGCAATATCTGACAACAAAGACAGGCAAAAAACCTTTGAAAATCGCTATGTTGAAAAATTAAAAGCGCAAGGTGTCAGAGCTATGCCTAGCTATCTCATCGATAAGAAAAAAATCGAAAGTGAAGACGTTATTGCATTTGCTAATGAAAATAACTTGGATACGGTACTTGTGACGGTTTATGTCGGTTCGAACGATTTTGAAATGTTCCATCGAGGCACCACCTACTATGGTGTTCAGCCAATGTACCAAGATTACTATGGAGGATTCCGACGTTACTATGGTGTACTCCATGAAGTTGGCCATACGCCGTCGTACTTTACCTCACACAAAGAGTTGTTTTTAGTCACTAGTATCTATGAAGTAAAAACGAAAGAGCTGTTGTGGAACACAGCGTCTAGCGCGATGCAAGCTGGTGACCCTAGAAACCTAATGGATCCTTTTATTGACTCTTTTATTGGCCAAATGAAGAAAGACGGATTAGTAAATTAAACAATGGTATTAAGCACTATTCATCTTTAGATGATAGCCACGTTTTTATCGCCTCCGTATGCTGCCCTAACGTTGGAGGAGCCTGATGATACTTTGTTTTCGTTACAGAAAAGTTTACTGGATTTGCCACTAACGGAACCTGTCCTGCTTCGGGGTGTGACAGCGAGAATTGCATGTTTCTGTGTATCACTTGTGGATTTTCAAACACCCTGTCTAGGGTGTTTATTGGGCCACAAGGTACATTTGCGTCATTAAAGAGTGTTAGCCATTCATCAAGCACTTTTGTCTTTAAAATATTACTTAGAATCAAAACTAAGTTTTCACGATGCTCAACCCGACTAGCATTGGTTGCATATAACGAATCTTCCGCTAGCTCTGCAACCCCCATCACTTCGCAACATTTTTTAAATTGATTGTCATTTCCAACAGCGAGCAGAATATGCCCATCTTTAACCGCGAATGCTTGATAAGGAACAATATTGGGGTGGGCGGTTCCCATTCGAGTAGGAGGTTCACCTGATACCAAATAATTGCTACCTTGATTCGCCAAAAATGCCACCATAGTATCGAGTAATGCAATATCGATATGTTGCCCTTCACCCGTATTATTTCGGTGATGAAGTGCAGCTAAAATACCACTAACAGCATACATGCCTGTCATAAGATCTGCTACTGCGACACCAACACGTTGTGGATCACCCCCCGGTAAATTGGCTTGTTCACCGGTGATACTCATCAAGCCCCCCATGGCTTGAATCATTGCATCATAGCCAGCTTGCTCAGCATATGGGCCTGTTTGGCCGAAGCCTGTAATTGAACAATAAATAATGCTGGGATTAACAGCTTTTAACGATTCATAGTCTAGGCCGTATCGCTTTAGCCCACCTACTTTGAAGTTCTCCACAACGATATCAGCTTCCTTCACCAGTGCTTTGATAAACGTTTGTCCTTCAGTGCTTGCTATATCAGCCGTTATTGATTGTTTACCCCGATTGGCTGATAAGTAATATGCTGAGTCTGAAGTATCTTCACCTGCGGCATTTTTCAAAAATGGGGGCCCCCACTGACGTGTATCATCCCCTCGCTCTGGTCGTTCGATTTTCCAAACCGTCGCACCGTAATCAGCTAAAACTTGTGTTGACCAAGGCCCAGCTAATATGCGACTTAAATCAAGTACTTTAATGCCTGAAAGAGGACCTTTGTTATTGTGTTCAGTTTTCATCAATGCCGTATGCTTTGTTAAATAAATGATTAAACTCGTCTTCGCTTATCTCCTGTGCACCTAACCTGTGGATCGCCTTAAACGTTTTTGCATTTTTAAACAATGCTAGACGTCGATTAAATGCCTCAATAAAGCTCTGCGTTAATACAGATGGTGTGCACATTAGATGCCCTAAAGTGAATGCTGACGCGCCTTGCAAAGGATAGCTAAAAATAGGCTTGTCTGAGATAAGGGGCCAACGCTTAGCAATGACTTCTGGGTACTCAATTTTAGCGTCGTAAAGCCCTTTTTTTAATTGCGCTAACTGAGTCAAAACATCAGGTGTCGTTTCATAGATAGCAGCTTTAGGCAGTTTAGCTATCGTGTCATTAAGACTTGCTGAATAATGTTGTCCTGGCACTATCCCTAACGTAGCGTTTTGCTGTTCAACAAAGTCGAATAAATGCAATTTTTCAGACGACTCCAGCGTTAAGGGAGTTGTTAGGTAGAGTCGCAGCCCTGGATACATTGTAAACGGCTCACTAAAAGTAAAATGTTGAACCCTTTCTGCTGTTTTTACTTTGTTAGCAAAGCAGACATTCTCTTCCCCTTGTGCAACAGCTTTGTCCTGCTCAAATGTATCGTACTTTATTACCTCAACATCAAAGTCAGGCAGCTGGCTCAAGACTGTTTTAAGAACCGTACTCTCTAGAGAATCGGATGAATCTATCGTCTTTTTTCTAAGTAAATTTATATCACGTGTCTTAACGATGATTTGTGGTTTGCTGGGGTTAAAATATGCAAATTGCGTATGAGGGTATTCAGCGCCAAAGTATTCTTCTATTTTTCCACTGTTTCGCAATGCCTGCATTCGCGCATCATATGCTCTGATCAGCTTTTTACTTCTCGGTGTGTTTTTAAAAGCAACATAGGTTTTTCTACTTGCCAACAACACATAAGAATCAAGCTCATCAGCGATCGCAGGGGGTAAGTTGTATTCGTAGTCAATGAAGGCATCAATGCGTTCTTTTAACGCTAGATTAAACCCTCTTTGTGTTGAGTTTAGCAAATAGGGTTTGTGTGCAACATCTATATACCTATCAAAGTCGTAGCCACGTAACCACCCCAAGACAAGCCCTTCTAAATCTGATGTTGATTCAATTTTTCTAGACGCTTTTTTAAAATAAACGGTAACGGGGTATTCGATGTCAAGGTACCACGTTGGAAACATCGCGTTTTCAACATCTTCTCTAAAAACACCAATAACCATGTCTACATCACCTCTGTTAAAGTGATGGAGATTTCGAGTGTACGAATTGAACTGTAATTCTAATTCATAGTCGGGGAAGGCATCCCTTAACATAGAGAGATAAACGCCAGTGCCATCCGTGTTGGTATACCCTGTCCATTCTGTCACCCCCACTTTTAACGTTTGGCTAATAGCCTGATGAGTAAAAAATAGACACATCAACAAAACGCAACATAATGCCTTTAGATATAGCGCTTTCTTTATAGGTTCAGTGATTGCTTTCAAATCTACTCTTAACAGGAATAAAACCGACTGATATTAACTGTAAACAATAAATTGTCTTTTTGAAACTCGCATAAAAAAAGCAGCTTGCGCTGCTTTTTATTTGATTACTTTAAGACTAGGTTTGCCTTTAGGCTTTTCAGTCTTATCATCCGCTCTGCTCTCTTTACTCACAGAGGTAGATTCAACACCCGCCAATTTAGGCTTGGGTGCAGTTTGCACTGACTCAGCTTCTTCTGGCAATTCTTCAGGGTGTTCTATCGGCAATGAGGTGCCTGCACCATTTTCTTTCGCGTAGATAGCGCCGATAGCACCATAAGGCACGACTAGGTGTTCAAGCTTGCCGCCAAAACGCGCAGAGAATTCAATTGCTGTTTCACCCATAACAATGCTACCAACAGCCGTCGAGGAGATGTTAAGCACAATCTGACCGTCTTGTACAAACGCCATTGGCACTTGGACGCCGTATACGTTTACATCAACAACAATGTAAGGCGTAAGTTCGTTGTCTGAAATCCAATCATAAAAAGCCCCAACAATGTAGGGCTTATTAGAGGTCATTTTAATGTCGTTTGACATATTATGCAGGATTGCCGAAACGAAGTTCGCGCTCAGCTTCTGTTAATGACGCTTGGAAAGATTCACGTTCAAACAAGGTAAGCATATAAGTTTTTAACTCTTTCGCACCTTGACCAGACAGCTCAATGCCTAATACTGGTAAACGCCACAACAATGGCGCTAAGTAGCAATCTACTAGGCTAAATTCTTCACTCATGAAGTAAGGCGCTTCATTAAGAATTGGCGCCACGCTTAACAAGCTTTCTTTAAGCTCTTGGCGTGCTTTCTCAGCTTCTGCTGCTTCACCTTTCATAATAGTTTCAGCAAGAGAATACCAGTCTTGCTCAATGCGGTGCATCATAAGACGACTACGGCCACGCGAAACAGGGTATACCGGCATAAGCGGTGGATGAGGGAAACGCTCGTCTAAATACTCGATAATAATGCTTGCTTCATAAAGCGCTAATTCGCGATCTACAAGTGTAGGCACAGTACCGTAAGGGTTTAAATCGATTAAGTCTTCAGGAAGGTTTGCTAGGTCAACTAAGTGAATATCAACGCCAACACCTTTTTCTGCTAATACGATACGTGTTTGATGACTGTACATATCATCGGCATGAGAGTACAACGTCATTACTGAGCGCTTGTTTGCAGCTACGGCCATAGTGCCTCCAAATAAGGGAAAAAAGAAGTCAGCACTAGGCTGACAAGTGCGCATATGATAGCGGATTTCTGACTATTTTAAAAACAGGTCAGACCAGCAGGATTTTATTATAAAAAAGGCAACCTTACGTTGCCTTTTTCTTTTGGAGTTTATTCACTAACTAGTGAACATCACGCCAGTACTCTTTCTTCAAGAAGTAAGAAAGAATGAACAAAATGAATAGGAAGCCAATGACCCACTTACCCAATTCTTTACGCTCTAATTTGTTTGGTTCGCCAACGTACTCTAAGAAGTTAGTAAGGTCACGAACAAACTGGTCATACTCTTGCTCTGTCATCGTACCGCCGACGGCTGGTGATAACACACCATTTTCGTCCATTGTGCGAATACCTTGAAGGTTCTGTAAAACGTGAGGCATACCTACGTCTTTAAACACCTTGTTATTCACGCCGAAAGGACGCGCTTCATCAACATAAAACGAGTTCAAGTAAGTGTAGATCCAGTCAGGGCTGCGGAAACGAGCTTCAAGCGTTAAATCAGGAGGAGCAGCACCAAACCATTTTGCCGCTTCTTTAGCAGGCATTGTGTTCGTAATGTGATCGCCGACTTTCTCGCCAGTGAACATCCACTCTGCTTTACCTTCTTCGTCACTAATACCTAAATCAGCAAACGTACGGTTGTAACGTTGGTACTGAAGTTGGTGACAACCAAGACAGTAATTAATGTAGGCTTTGAATCCTCGCTTTAATGATTCTTTATCAGAAAGATCATTGTTCGCTGAATCCAATGGAATGCTAGGACCTGCTGCGAAAGCTAAAACAGGCACCATGGCTAATAAAGTGATTAAAAGCTTTTTCATTATTTAGTCACCCTTTCTGGTACTGGTTTAGTGTTTTCATTCTTAGAGTAGAACCAAATAGCTACGAAGAAGCCAAAGTAACCAAAACTAGCAACAACACCAATTAGGTTAGCCGTGTCTGAAGCTGGCATAGTACCTAGAACACCTAACACGATGAAACAAATTGCGAACTGCGTTAAGTTTAATAAGTGCCACTTACTGCGGTAGCGAATTGATTTAACCGTACCACGATCAACCCATGGCAGTGCGAATAGTACACCGATTGCCGCAAACATCGCGATAGTACCTAACAACTTATCAGGAACAACACGTAAAATAGTGTAGAACGGACCAAAGTACCATACTGGGGCAATATGCTCAGGTGTTTTAAGACCATTAGCTGGTGTGAAGTTTGGCGCTTCAATAAAGTAACCACCACCTTCAGGGTAGAAGAACATCACCCAACAGAAAAGAATTAAGAAACCAGCCACACCCATAATATCTTTTACGGTGTAATACGGATGGAACGGTATCGCATCAACAATGTCGTACTTGTCCGAGTATTGTTTATGGAACTTGAACTTAGATAATTCTTCAGGCTTAACACTGCCCTTAGGCTTCTTAATGTTAACGCCTTGTGGGTTGTTCGAACCAACTTCATGCAACGCAAGAATATGTAAGAACACAAGAATCACTAGCACAAGTGGTAAAGCAATAACATGTAATGCGAAGAAACGGTTTAAGGTAGCGCCAGAGATTACATAGTCACCCTTAATCCACGTCGCTAAATCTTCACCTACTACAGGAATTGCACCAAAGAGCGAGATAATTACCTGCGCACCCCAGTAACTCATGTTACCCCATGGCAACAAGTAACCCATGAACGCTTCAGCCATTAGCACTAAGAAGATTAACATACCAAAAATCCACAGTAATTCACGTGGTTTCTGGTAAGAACCGTACATAAGGCCGCGGAACATGTGCAAGTAAACAACAACGAAGAATGCTGATGCACCTGTTGAATGCATATAACGTAGCAACCAACCGTAATCTACGTCACGCATGATGTATTCAATTGAAGCGAACGCGCCATCACCTGACGGTTCATAGTTCATCGTTAACCAGATACCTGTGACGATTTGGTTAACAAGAACAAGCATGGCTAGTGAGCCAAAGAAATACCAAAAGTTGAAGTTTTTCGGCGCAGGGTACTGAAGTACGTGCTTGTTCATCGCTTCCATTACTGGAAGACGTTGTTCTATCCAAGCCAAAAAGTTATTCATTATGCATCTCCTGGTGCAACACCAATTAATAAGGTGTTTTCTTTAGGGAAAGAATGCTCTGGAACTGCCAAGTTTAGAGGTGCTGGAACACCCGCAAAAACACGGCCAGCCATATCAAACTTAGAACCGTGACATGGACAGAAGAAACCGTCTTTAACACCTGCCACGTGTTGTTCGAAATCGCCTTTGTGATGAGTAGGAGCACAACCTAGGTGAGTACAAACACCCAATGCAACCATAATTTCCGGCTTCACAGAACGGTATTCGTTCTTCGCGTACTCTGGTTGTTGAGGTTCTTCTGAATTCGGGTCACGCAGTTGATCATCATGCTTAGGTAAGGCGGCAACTGTTTCTTCAGTACGGCGTACAACATAAACAGGTTTACCACGCCATTCAGCACGAACTAGTTGACCTGGCTCTATTTTCCCAACATTGACTTCAACCGGAGCACCTGCTGCTTTCGCACGAGCACTCGGGTTCCAAGAACCAATGAAAGGCACAGCCACACCGACAACACCTACACCACCAACTACCGAAGTAGCAGCAGTTAAAAAGCGTCGACGGCCGTTATCCACGGGCGCATTGCTCATTCAATTTCTCCAAATATTTTTACACTCAAACTGTACGTAATGTTATTGATTCTTATTAAGAAGCAGTACGTGTTGTGTTTGAGCAAACTAGCGACAAAAAAATTTTTCTGATCATAATGAAAACCCCTTTTTTTTACAAGGTAATTCAGTAGGGTTTGCAACAGTTTGTGCAAAATAGTAGCAAAATGTTTCACTGCAAAAGAAGCAAGTGTTTACTACGTGAGCACTCTGGAATTTGGGTATAAAAAAACCGGCCAAATAGCCGGTTTTTGCATTCGAAAACGTAAATATTAACGTTTTGAGAATTGAGGACGCTTACGTGCTTTGTGTAAACCAACCTTCTTACGTTCAACCTTACGAGCATCACGTGTAACGAAGCCAGCTTTACGTAGATCACCACGTAGTGCTTCGTCGTACTGCATAAGAGCACGAGTGATACCGTGACGGATAGCACCAGCTTGGCCTGTGCTACCACCACCAGTAACAGTGATGTTTAAGTCGAACTTCTCTAACATTTCAACTAACTCAAGTGGTTGACGAACAACCATACGAGCTGTTTCACGTGCGAAAAATTCAGAAATGTCACGCTTGTTAATTGTGATTGTACCGTTACCAGCTTTCATGAACACACGAGCAGTTGAGCTCTTGCGACGACCAGTACCGTAATATTGATTATCAGCCATTGCTTACAGCTCCAAAAGTTGTGGTTGTTGTGCAGCATGCTTGTGCTCAGGACCAGCATACACTTTTAACTTGCGGTACATTTGACGACCTAAAGGACCTTTAGGAAGCATACCTTTAACAGCGAATTCGATTGCACGCTCAGGCGCTTTGTCGATAAGCTTTTCGAAGCTAATTTGCTTCAAACCACCAGGGAACTCAGTGTGCGAGTAGTAGATTTTACCTTTCGCTTTGTTACCTGTTACTTTTACTTTCTCAGCGTTAACAACAACGATGTAATCGCCTGTGTCACAGTGAGGAGTGTATTCTGGCTTATGCTTACCACGTAAACGGCTAGCAATCTCAGTAGCGATACGACCAAGAGTTTTGTTCTCAGCGTCCACTAGAAACCAATCGCGTTCTACGCTTTCAGCTTTTGCTACAAAAGTTTTCATTTAAAAAACCCAATAAATAATGTTACTAAACTTGATAACGCCCTAGCGTTATCGGTTCAAAAGGCTACGCCGCTACCCCTTCGAGTATCGAGCCTGTCGCTTAATTCCGGGAAAGAAATAAGCTTTGTAACGTAGGGAGCGCAGGATTATACAGAAGTTCATTTCAAAGATCACGTATAAATTTTAATCTTTTGATAACGTTATCGCTTATATTTTATCGTCGTTATTCGAAGCATATTCAGAAAAGCACATTAATGTTAGGAATAACACCTATGGCGTCTTGTTCAAGCGCTGCCTGACGCTCGTCTTCAGTGAGAATCCCCACAAGCGGCGTTTCTCTGCGAAAGCGTTTCATTCTTGGGCTGTCCTCCAAAATACCTTGCAAAAATGCTTCTTTGTCGTCGTACATTTCAATAATGGATAGCCATGTGATGTATGCGCTGTAAGAAAGCCTTCCTGCTTTTTTCCGTGCATCAAGCGTTGCTTCTATTTGTGGTAGCAACTCTGGGTGTTTTAGTAGTTTAAGCGCCATTGCTTGATGAATGACCCATACTTGCTTATCGATGTAATCATCTTTGATGCCACGCTTTTTCACTTGATAGTTGCGATTACGCTTATTTTGCTGATTTCGCATGAGTTACCTACTGCTCTTTTTCTCTGGCTAATGAAAGTCTCTAGACTGACAATCAAAGTCATCTAACAACGGAGTTAAATCGGTTAACCGACCCGCTATCACATGAATAACATTTTGCTCTTTCTCAATCATACCAACGACTTTTAATACTTTCGCTGACAGAAAAGTCTGCTTTTGCGCTCTCGCCGTTGCAAGCCACACCACGACATTCGTATTTCCCGTGTCATCTTCTAATGTGACAAAAGTGACGCCTGATGCAGTTCCAGGGCTTTGCCTACCTGTTACTACGCCCACCACCGTCACAATGGATTTATGACGAACACCAATAAGCTCATTGGCGGGTGTGTAGTGTCCCAATTTATCAGCCGCTCTTAATAAACTTATTGGATGTAAGTCTAAGCTCAATCCTGTTGATTGGTAATCTTCGATAAGATTATCGAAATCGGTTGGAGTAATGCGGTAAGTCGACTTAGGCTCGAGCACTACATGCTTTTCTCTTTCGATGTTAGCTGATAGTGATGTTTGATCAATGTTCGTGTTTAGCATGCTAAAGGCATCGGGAGGCTCTGATGTTTGGCCAAACAAGGGAAGCTGATGTACTTGATTCATTAATTGCCACCGGGCAGCATATCTGTTCCCGCCAAGCACTTTGAAGCAATTGGCACTGGCTAGTGCATCGAGTTGTTCTTGCCTGAGTGATAATTGCTGAAGCTCACTGAAATCGCTGAATCCTTGCGCTGGTCGTTTTGCAATTAACTGTTCAAGAGCAGCTTGCCTTGCACCTTTAACAAGTCGGAAACCAAGTTGTAGCGCATGTTCATCAAGGGTTAAGTGATGCTGCCAATAAGATTGATTAACACAGACCGGTAATACTTTTACTTGGTGCCTTTGCGCGTCCTGGATAAGTTGTGACGCCGAGTAAAAACCCATAGGTAAGCTGTTCAATAGTGCACAGTAAAATGCTTGCGGGTAGTAATATTTCAACCAAGCTGACACATAAGCCAGCACCGCAAAGCTTGCCGAGTGAGACTCCGGAAAACCATATTCACCAAAACCACAAATTTGCTCAAAAATACGTTCAGCATACCCAAGACTATAACCTCGCTCAGTCATGCCATGAATCAGCTTATGTTTAAACTTATTCAGTTCACCGGTTTTCTTCCACTTGCCCATCGCTCGCCGTAGTTGGTCTGCCTCTCCCCCCGTAAAACCAGCAGCAACCATAGCAAGCTTAATCACCTGCTCTTGGAAAATAGGGACACCTAAAGTACGTTCAAGCACAGACTTTACCTGTTCAGACGGGTAAGTAACTGCTTCCTCACCACTTCGCCTTTTAAGAAACGGATGCACCATTCCCCCTTGAATGGGGCCGGGCCGCACAATGGCAATCTGCACAACAAGGTCATAATACTTCTCTGGCTTGAGCCTTGGTAACATACTCATTTGCGCGCGCGATTCTATCTGGAATATGCCAACCGTGTCGGCTTGTTGTAGCATTCGATACACCTGAGGGTCATCTGACATACGTGTAATATCTGCTATTGAGAGCTCTTGTTGATAATGGAGCTTAATCAAATCAAAGCAACGTCGAATAGCGCTTAACATGCCCAATGAAAGAATATCGACTTTCAATAATGCCAAACTATCCAGATCATCTTTATCCCACTGAATAACAGTACGCTCTTCCATGGCGGCATTTTCAACAGGCACCAACTCATGAAGCGAGCCTTTCGAAATAACAAACCCGCCAACATGTTGTGACAAATGGCGCGGGAAGCCTTTTATTTCATTTACTAATTGAATAAATAACTGGCCTTGGCGCGCATGAATATCCAATCCCAGCTCACTGATTTGACTATACCAAGGCTGCTTATTGTCGCGGCGGTTAATGTTTTTAATAAAGAAAGCGAGTTGGGTTTCATTAATACCTAGCGCTTTGCCGACCTCCCGAATGGCACTTTTTAAGCGATATGTGATCACCGTTGCCGTTATAGCGGTGCGCTTACGGCCATATTTCTGATAAATATATTGGAAAACCTCTTCACGGCGCTGATGCTCAAAATCGACATCGATATCAGGTGGTTCTTTACGCTCTTGCGAAATAAAACGCTCAAACAGGACAGATATTTGCCTAGGATCTACCGACGTAATTTCTAAGCAATAACACACCACCGAGTTTGCAGCAGATCCTCTGCCTTGATAGAGAATATGCTCACGCTTAGCAAACTGTACGATATCGTAAATGGTGATAAAAAAGTGCTCATAACCTAGCTTTTCAATCAAGTGCAGCTCTTTATCAATCGTCTCGGCTATGTCATCTGGCACCCCGTCAGGAAAGCGAAGCTGCTTACCTTGCTCAACAAGTTCTTTCAAATACTGGCTAGGAGTTTTATCAGCAGGAATAAGCTCTGCCGGATATTCGTACTTCAGCTCAGACAAACAAAAGTGGCATCGACTCGCAATCACTAAACTTTCTGCTAGCGCCTCAACATCAAATAATTTAGCTAACTTAGAAAGAGGCCTTAAGCAACGTTCGCCATTACTCAATGCCGCTCTTCCTAACTGGTTAACCGTTGTTCCTTGCTGAATAGCAGTCAAAGTATGTTGCAGTGGCAGTCGTTTACGTTTGTGAATGAGTACACACCCCACAGCCACCAAAGGAAAGTGATAGGCTTCATTTAACTGAGTACAATAGTGCTGATAATGGTGTTCACCACTAGTAAGCATTCGTGATTGTGCTAGCCATATGCGACCAGTGTAGTGTTTTGCAAGCCAATTCGCCCACCACTGATCTGCCGCTTCATGCATACTAGGTCGCCATAAAACGAGGCAATGGCGTACTGACTTCAGATCCCATTCCTCAATACGATAGCTCCCCTTCTCTGTACGGCGTCTGCTGTTAGTAATAATACGGCACAACTCCGCATACGCTTTTCGGTGTGGCGCCAACAATGTCAGCTCAGCTTTATAGCCAGCCGATAGCTCAACATGAAAAAGCGAACCAATAATTAACTTTGTCGGTAGTCGGTTTTCTTTAATGTGCTGATAGGCACGAACAACGCCTGCAACCGAGCATTCATCGGTAATAGCGATAGCGCGATAGCCTAATTCTGCAGCTGTTTGCACCAGCTCTTCAGGGTGCGAAGCGCCAGTAAGAAACGAGAAGTTGCTCTGACAAATGAGCTCAGCATAAGCCATGGTTAACTAACCAAAATAACCTTGGATAAACCAACTATCATCAGGTTGTCGATAAAGCCAGCACCAGCGGCCGTCTTCGGTACGTCCAACAAAATAGTCTCGTACCACACTGCGTTGCCACCAGTTTGTTTCTATACGTTCAGGCCCATATACAACATCTATGGGTTGATTCACTTTTAACGGTTGTGACAATAAGTAACTTGGACGGATTAACGGGGTACTCGCTACAACATCAGTACTTTTACCAAGCTTCTCATCATTGGCTGCTTCTATACATTGCGCTTGTTCAGGTATATGGCTATCTCTACAGCGTAATTGCCACACATTTTGCTCTCCAACTTTAGCTTGTAAAAGGCTGACTAATGCTGCTTGTCCAATACCGTTTTGACCTTGCTCAAACAGATCTTGGGTAGCTTGATGCTTATCAACAGGCGCTGAACATGACAGAGTGATGCGGACCACAGGCTGTTTGAGCTGAATATTTTCTAGCTTAAGTTCAATAAGCTGCAGCCACTGTTGAGCACTATCACAAGGTTCTGCACTGTGTACGACCAAACGAATTCCTTCATGCTCGCGATAAGGAAAACACAGAAATAATTGCTGGCAAGCTAAATTTCGTTGCCGCAAAAAACATTCAAGCTTATTTAACATGCGTTTGAGTGGGTGGCTCAACACGGCAACTTGGCTAATTTCATATAACAATTCTAGTGAATCATTAAAATCTGGACTCGGTTCGTAAAAGTGCAGTGGTAGCGTATATCGACCTGTTAGCTGCCCAAGCTGCAGTAGAAAATCACTATCAAAGCGCTTTGACAGCTCTCCTGTATCAATAGTGATGAGTTGCTCAATAGTTTTAATACCTAGACGTTGTAAGGCCGATTGATACTTCGCTTGCTGAAAAACTTCTGTCACCGGTAACTGGTATAAAACCTGTGTTATGGCATGCGCACTCTCTGAGAGTAAGCTAACGCGATAACGTGCTATTGCTTTGGCTGCTTGCGGCGTTTCTGCTGTTGCATAAAAGTAATTCACTTGCGTTGTCGTTAGGCTTTGCTCAAGTTTTTGCCAACATTCTGGCAAACTTTTATACAGTGACAGCATATTCCCTATGCGAATATATATGCCGTCTGGCTCATCAAAGGCAATATCAGAAACCCATTGATAGAGGTTATGTCCTATTGATGTAAGCTGCTTACGCTCAATGTTTCGATCATAGGGAAGCACTTGTAGGTCATGGCACATAGCACAGGCGGTTGCCAGCCCCATACCTGCTTCAATACCCTGCTGCTTGGCTTGTTGATTTAACTGGACAACCTTGTTGTGTTTCGCATCGACAACAATAATTGCCTTTTCCCTGCCCCCAGTTATAGGCTCACTACTTAACTTATTACTTAACTCACCATTTATCTCACCGCTTAGGTCAGTGCTGACAAACAGGTTATCCAGTTGAAGTTGAGGGAAGTATAGGTATAGCCACAACATTAGCTAACTCTTTGGTTGGCGTTAGCACGTTGATAACCTGAAAGTGACACAACATTATTAGCGGTAGGTAAACAAACAAAATCAGGCCATAATCTCGCCATATTGACGCTAAACGGTTGACTAGGCTTTCCTGCTTTACAGCGATTAACGGTAACGTTCAAACCTGCTTTATCGGCTTCAAAGCTTAAGCTAAGGGAAACAGGTAAGTTATAGCTTGCTCGGCTCTGTCGATAAATAAATAAACTTGCTTGCCCTTGCTCTGCTGCTAAGTTTAAACGCCTAACTTGGAACACTTCAAACTCTTGGTGCCATAGCATCACACTTGCACAGCTACCGCTTTTCAAACACTGCTCAGCACACCAAAGCGCATCATTAGGTGTTGGTGTAAGCAGCAAAATATTATCGGTATCAATCTGGTGATGATGAAGAAATTCACTACCGATCATGGCGGGTGGCGCAATGAAGACAATAACCCCCTTATCTTGTCTTTGTTGTAGATAGGGTAAGATCGCACGCAGCTCGCCAATGCCGTTTGCGGTGCGAATCTCAATCACGCCAGTTTCAGGAAGCCCACCAATAATTTTGTCATCAAGTTCTTGGTAACCTGAACGACAAACATGCTGTTTTTGCTGCTGTATTGCGCCTTGCCACAACCACTGGCGATTGTGCAAGGTATCAAGTAATGACTGCATAGCAACACCTATTTATACCACATGAAATACTGTACATATTTACAGTATAATTTGACAAAATAGATTATTCAAATACAAAAAAGCCCTACCAAGGTAGAGCTTTTTGAAGTGTTTGATCAGTAACTAAAAGTTTTTAAGGCAGGTGCTCACTTGCTAAATAGTCACGTGATTGCATTTCCTGCAAACGGCTTAAGCAGCGTTTAAATTCAAACTCTAAACCACCATGGCTATATAAGCTTTCCATAGCAACTTCTGCTGAAATAATCAGTTTAACTTTGCGTTCATAGAATTCATCAACCAGTGCAATAAAGCGGCGCGCAGCGTCATCACAATCAAGACTCATTTGTTTCACATTCGCCAATAACACCGTGTGATACACCCGGCTTAACTCCATGTAATCGCCCTGGCTACGCGCACTTTCACAAAGTTCACTGTATTCAAAATGAACGACGCCATCAGCTTCTTGAATGGTGGTCAATGGACGATGGTTAATTTCGATAACTTTTGCTGAAGTGCCTGATTCTACAGCTAGCTGACCAAAGTAACGGTTTAAGTTTTCAGTCGCTTGCTGATCAAGGGGGTGATGGAATATTTCTGCTTGCTCAAGCGTTCGCAAACGATAATCAACACCGCTATCAACATTCACGACTTCACAGTTTTCGTTAATCAACTTAATAGCAGGCAAAAAACGAGCACGTTGCAAGCCGTTGCGATAAAGATCATCTGGAATAATATTAGATGTCGCCACTAAAGTGACGTTATGTGAGAACAGTTCTTCAAATAGCGTACCTAAAATCATGGCATCAGTAATGTCTGAAACGAAGAACTCATCGAAGCAAATAATGCAGGTTTCATCAGCAAACCGCTTAGCAATAATTTTTAGCGGATCAGACTGCCCCGCTAGCGTTTTCATTTCTTCATGTACGCGATGCATAAAACGGTGAAAGTGGACGCGCATTTTATTTTTAAAAGGCAAGCAATCGTAAAAGGTATCAACCAAGTATGTTTTACCTCGACCAACACCGCCCCAAAAATACAAGCCCCTTACTAGCTTAGGCTCTTGTTTGGCAACAACACGCTTCCAACGATTAAGTACTTTCTTAAAGCCTGTGACCGGCAACGGCTTAGCCTGTAAGTCGTCATACAAACGCTGTAAATGCTTCACAGCGTTTTCTTGCGCTGCATCATATTGGAAATCATCACGCGTTAGGTCTTGCTGGTATTTCTCAAGTGGTGAAAGTTTAATCATTTGAGGTATCTATCCGCTGCTTGCGCTTGAAAATAACAAAATCGCAAACATATTCGCTATATAAGAAAAGTAAGAAGCGCTATAGTTAGCTTATATTTATAACGCAATATTCTCACAATTTTTTGCATCGAATACAACGAGGAACCTTGGATATGACGGCAGTAATGAGCATTATTCTACTTTTAGTTGGCGGCGCTATTGGCTTTGTCGCTGGCCGATTCTTCTCTGCATCAGCCAAAGAAAATAAAGAACTAAGCGAACAAGTTAATCAAACTGAAAGTGCACTTGAACAGTATAAGAAAGATGTTGCTGAGCATTTAGAGTCCTCAGCAACACTGCTTGAGCAAATGAACAGCACTTGCCAAACAGCGATGAAACAAATGGAAGAAAGCACCAAGCTACTACAAAGCGCCACACCGAAAGAAGGTGATGTTATGCCTTTCTTCTCACAAGAAACGCAAGAACAACTTGCGCAAACAGTTAATCTTCGTCATGAGAAAAAGAAAGTGATTGAAGAGTCTGTTACCGAGGCACCTTTGGACTATTCAGGTAACCCTAGCGGCTTATTTGATGATAAGAAACAAAGTGTTACAAATGCCGAATAGGCCAAAAGTGAACTATTAATTATCTACCTAGTCTCTTATTGAGTGACAAATACTTAATTCGTTTCAGGAGTAATTTTAAGTATGAAGAAATTATCTTTAGCTATTAGTGCTGCACTTATTTCGGGTTCAATCGCATTAACCACTGCGCCAGCACATGCGAATTTACCAATGGCAGTTGAAGGCCAAACTTTACCGAGCCTAGCACCAATGCTAGAACGCACAACTCCAGCAGTAGTGAGTATTTCCGTAAAAGGTACACATGAAATTCAACAACGTGTCCCTGATGCTTTTAGATTCTTCTTCGGTAACCCAAGAAATGGTCAACCACAAGAACGTCCATTTCAAGGATTAGGCTCTGGTGTCATTATCGACGCTGATGAAGGCTACATCGTCACCAATAACCATGTGGTTGAAGAGGCTGACGAAATTATGGTGACCTTGAAAGATGGTCGCCAAGTAGAAGCTAAGAAAATTGGCGCCGACCCAGGTAGTGATATAGCGCTGCTTCAAATTGATGAAGACAATCTCACTGAAATTAAAGTAGCCGATTCAGATGTACTGCGTGTTGGTGACTTTACCGTTGCTATTGGCAGCCCATTTGGCTTAGGTCAAACCGTCACATCAGGTATTGTGAGCGCGCTTGGTCGCAGTGGCTTAAATGTTGAAAGCTTTGAAGATTTCATTCAGACCGATGCAGCCATCAACAGTGGTAACTCAGGTGGTGCACTTGTTAATTTACGTGGCGAATTAATCGGCATCAATACCGCGATTATCGGGCCTAACGGTGGTAACGTAGGTATCGGCTTTGCTATCCCAAGCAACATGATGAAAAACTTGGTAAGCCAAATTATTGAGTTTGGTGAAGTGCGTCGCGGCGTGTTGGGTGTTGCAGGTCGAAGTGTTAACGGCGAAATTGCAAAAGCCATGGAGTTAGAAACCACACAAGGTGGCTTTATCGAGCAAGTAACGCCAGATTCAGCAGCTGCTGAAGCCGGCTTGAAAGCCGGTGATGTGATTACCAAGGTTAATGGTAAAACCGTACGCACATTTAGTGAGTTACGCGGTAAGATTGGCTCAATTGGTGCTGGTAAGAAAGTGAAACTAACGGTTGTACGTGATGGCAAGGAAAAGAAATTCACGGTTAAGTTAAAGCAGGCTGAAGCAACAAATGTTGAAGCAGCAAGTTTGCATCCAATGCTAGATGGCGCCGAACTTGATAACAGTACTGACGGCAAAGGTATTAATATCACGGATGTTGAACGTGGTAGTGCTGCAGAAGCCGTAGGCTTAAAAGCTGGTGACATTGTGACGGGGGTAAACCGCACACGCATCAATACCATTGGCGAATTACGTAGCTACTTGAAGGACCACAAAGGTGTATTAGCACTTAATGTACTTCGTGGTAACCGTACGATGTACTTGATGATTCGTTAATTTTTCAACAATAACCATTCAAATAAAAAAGCTCGATCAACATCGAGCTTTTTTTATGGTTTAGCCACAACAATACATTCCAGAGCTCACACTTGCTACCTCGAACGTTTAAGTGTGGCTACCTTTTATTGTGCTTACTTAACTATTGTGCTCTTTAATGTAAGCTAATAAATCACGATAACCTTTCGCTGGTTTTTCACTTTTCTTTTCTTTGGCTGCTTGACGTACTAATTGTCGTAACTTTTGGCGTTCCATACTGTCACATTCTGCAAGTAAGGCTTCAATAGCGTCAGCGCCTTCATCGATAAGCTTTTCACGCAAAAGTTCAAACTTCTCTTGCTGCATAGTTTGCTGTTGATGTTTATTCGCCATTGCATCAAGCGACTTTTGAATCTCTTCAGTACCCGTTTCTAATAAAATTTTAGCGATAAACCGACAGTGACGTCTTAAAGGTTCTGGTTTATTGATGATTTTATCAGCTAATACCATCGCATCTTGCAGTTCTTCGTTGAGCGGTAACTTTTTCCGTTTCACTTTAGGTAAACGTATCATATTTAAAGCAAACTCCTGAAGCTCATGCATTTCACGCTTAACATCAGTTTTACTTTTATAATCTTCATCGAATTCATCGATATCGTGGTCTAAGTGGTGCATAATATTCGTAAGTCAGAATAGAGTTACCCGCCATTATACTACAAACGCAACTCGGGCAACACACAACCCTAGCGCCAATGCAAAGGCGCCCATACGGATTTACTCATGAAAGAAGTCGATAGCATTGAAAGCCAAATTGCACACGTTAAAAATCGCGTAGAAAACGCATTGTCTCTAGCGAAACAACTGGGTGCTGATGGCGCAGAAGTCGCCATGAGTCGTCAACAAGGCTTAAGCGTCAATACCCGCATGGGCGATGTTGAAAATGTTGAGTTCACTAATGATGGTGCGCTTGGCATCACAGTGTACAAAGAAGGCCGCAAAGGCAGTGCTTCTACAGCCGATTTATCAGAAGATGCACTAAACAATGCCGTTAAAGCCGCGGTAGATATCGCTCGTTATACGTCAGTCGATGAGTGTTCAGGTCTAGCAGACAAAGATCGATTGGCCATGACACCTGAAGACTTAGACTTATACCATCCAAAAGTCTTATCTACTGATGAAGCTATCGATATCGCCAAACAGTGTGAAATGGCAGCGCTCGATGCAGATCCTCGTATCACCAACTCAGATGGCGCAACACTGGCTTGTTTCGAAGGTTTTAAAGTCTACGGAAATAGTCACGGGCAACTTGTCGGTTATCCGAGTACTCGCCATAGCCTTAGCTGTGTTTCTATTGCTAGCGATGGCGATGATATGCAACGTGACTACGCTTATTCGGTAAATCGCGACTTTAACTTGCTGGATGCACCTGTAGAGATCGGCAAAAATGCAGCGAAAGAGGTTATCTCTCGCTTACATGCTCAAAAGCTTTCAACGCAAAAAGTACCAGTGATGTTTCGAGCAGATATTGCAAACACCATCTTTGGGCATTTCATTGCTGCCATCAGTGGTGGAAACTTATACCGAAAATCATCATTTTTGTTAGATGCACTAGGGCAGCCAGTATTCCCTGAACATATAACAATTAGTGAGCGTCCTCACCTTAAGAAGGCACTCGCTAGTAGTGCATTTGATAGCGAAGGGGTAGAGACCGTTGATCGCGAAATTATCAAGCAGGGTCAACTTGAGACTTACCTATTAACAAGCTACTCAGCACGCAAGCTTGGCCTTCAAACAACGGGACATGCAGGTGGCATTCATAACTGGCAAGTCACTGCCAATGGAGGCGACTTTGACGCTATGCTTAAGCAGCTTGGTACTGGCTTATTAGTGACTGAGCTTATGGGGCAAGGTGTTAATGTAGTTACCGGCGATTATTCCCGTGGTGCAGCTGGCTTTTGGGTTGAGAATGGCCAAATTGCCTTCCCTGTTTCTGAAATTACCATTGCAGGTAAACTACAAGACATGTTTAAAAACATTGTTTCAATTGGCAATGATACTGATATGCGAGGAAGTATCCGTACAGGCTCGCTACTCATTGAAGAGATGCAAATAGCAGGTAATTAGCCTGCTATTATTCATAAAGTTCTTGAATTCTTAGGTCAGCAATAACATTGCTGTACCTAAGAATGCAAAGATACCCACAACGTCAGTGATCGTCGTTAAAATCACACTCCCTGCAAGCGCAGGATCTATATTCATACGTTTCAGTACAAGCGGTATGGTAACGCCTGCCACACCTGCAGCTGTTAAGTTCATTAGCATAGCAAAGGCTATTACCCCGCCAAGCATAATATCTTGCTTCCAAACGGCAACAACCGTGGCGATTAATACAGCCCAAATAATGCCGTTTAAGAATCCAACTGCGAGTTCTTTGTAGAGCAGTGATCGCGCATTACTGTCACCGACATGGCCTAGCGCGATACCACGAATAACAAGTGTTAGCGTTTGGTTACCTGCTACCCCACCCATACTCGGTACTAGCGTGTTTAGCACAGCGAGAATAGCTAACTGGCTAAATAGATCTTCAAACATACTAGTAACAGCTACAGCAAGTAATGCAGTTACAAGGTTAACACCCAGCCAAACAGAACGCTGCTGAGTACTTTTAAGAACGGGAGCAAACGTGTCGGCTTCGTCGTCAAGACCCGCCATACTCATCATCGAGTGTTCAGCATCTTCACGAATAATATCAATGACATCATCAATAGTAATACGCCCAAGCAGTCGGCCGTCTTCATCAACAACAGGGGCTGAAATCCAATCATAACGCTCAAACAATGCCGCTACATCCGTTTCTGGCATTTCAGGTGGTACAGCCTCAATATCAGCATCAATAAGCGTGGAGATAATGGTTTCAGCTTGAGCCGTCACAATTGATGCCAGTGAAATAGCGCCAATAAAGCGATCATCTCTATCAACAACATAAAAGCTGTCGGTTGCTACAGGTAGTTCACCCTTTAAGCGCAAATAACGCAGCACGACATCAACCGTAACATCTGGGCGGATAGTAATGGTATCGATGTTCATGATACCACCTGCCGTGTCTTCTTCGAACGAAAGCGCTTTCTCTACGCGTGCACGGTCTTGGGAGTCCATGCTGTTAACAACTTCCTGATACACGCTATCAGGCAACGTACGAAGAACCTCAGCAACATCGTCGACATCCATTCCTTCTGCCACTTCTGCAACCTTTTCAGGTCGCATACTTTTCAGGATGCCCTTACGTACTTCTTCATTGAGTTCTTCAAGTACTTCACCTTGATGATCAGGATCAATCAGTTTCCAAACAACAGGGCGACTTTTGGGTGTAGACGACTCTAAAATTAGTGCGATGTCATAAGCAGGAAGGCTTTGCAGTAGTTTACGAACATAAACAAACATGCCGCTATCAAGAGCTTCATTAACCTCTTGCAGACGTTGTTGATTAAATTCTTGTTCTGTTATTTCCGGCATAAATCACCCTGCGCCGTAACAAACTACTGCCAATATTGACGGTATTCGAAATAAATGGAAAAGCATACTGACGTCAGTGTAATTACAAATTATGAAGAAAATGCGTCAGCAGTTAATAGGCAAGTGTATATTATCTAACGATTATTTTCAGCTGTTAATTTGGGCTGTTTAGGAAAAATCAGGGTTTTATTCAGCTTCATCGAAGCGCTGGTTGATCAGTTGGCAAATACTTTCTAGGGCTTCAGCAGCGTCATCGCCGTCAGCAACCACCTTGACCGTTTTTCCTTGGCCGCCGGCTAACAGCATCAATGCCATAATGCTATTGGCATCAGCAGAGTTACCGCCTAACTCAACCGTCACGGTTGCTGAAAATTGCTGGCTAAGCTGAGCTAGTTTTGTTGCTGCACGAGCATGTAAACCCAGCTTATTGATAATCGTAACTTCTTTAGAAACAATAGCCATTAACTACTCTTTATGTCGATGTCTCGGTGACGTGACTGCACGTCTTTGCGTTCTTTTCTAAAATTACCTGCGAGTAATTCTGCAATATAAACAGAACGGTGCCTACCGCCTGTACAGCCAATCGCGATAGTGACATAACTACGATTATTGCGTTCTAAATGCGGTAACCATGTCATTAAAAAACTATTAATTTGCCAAACAAATTTAGTGACTATAGGTTGGCTGGCCAGGAAATCACGTACCGGTTGGTCAAGGCCTGACTGAGCTTTCAATTCTTTATCCCAAAAAGGGTTGGGTAGGAATCGAGCATCAAATACATAGTCAGCGTCTGCTGGAATACCGTGCTTAAAACCGAAAGACTCAAACACCAAAACCATTGAACCGGTCTTTTTGCCAAGTATTCTCTCACGCACTAAGTCTGCGAGTTGATGCGGTGATAACTGGCTCGTATTAATATATAAATCAGCACGTGTAGAGACAGGCTCTAGCAACTTTTTCTCTAAAGAGAGTGCTTGGTCTAACGCCATATTTTGTCGAATCAAGGGGTGAAGGCGCCTTGTTTCGCTGAATCGACGTGTCAAATCAGTATCATTAGCATCAAGATAGAGAATTGTCAGCTCTACAGCAGCTGGCAAATAGTCAATGATTTCCGTGATATCACCGGGCTCAGCAGGCAAGTTTCGGACATCAAGGCTAACCGCTACTGTTTCATAGTCATTAATCACTGTATGCGTGAGAGCAGGCAGCAAATTTACCGGAATATTGTCAACACAATAATACCCGAGATCTTCAAGCACCCTTAGAGCGACAGACTTACCTGATCCCGAACGTCCACTGACTATGATTAGCTTCATCTATTAGCCTGTTTGATTAACGAGCTGAAACAGCTCTTGGTTATTCGTACATTTACGAATTTTCTTACTCATCTGTTTGTCACTTAACAGCTTAGCAATGCTTTGTAGGGTCGATAAGTGCTCTTTACAACAATCTTCTGGCACAAATAAGGCCACGAAAATATCTACAGCACGATTATCAATAGCATCAAATGGAACAGCTTGCTCTGTCGTCAGTAATACGGCGACAACATGGTTAGTGCCATTTAACCTTCCGTGAGGTATAGCAATACCATTTCCTATGCCTGTACTGCCCATTTTTTCACGCACCATCAAACTCTCTAACAGTTCAAACGTGGAGTGCTCAGGAATTCGGTTAGTTGCTATTTCACAAATATGTTCAAGTATTTTCTTTTTGCTTGAAAGCGGGACTGCACAGGATGTGCAGTCCTCGGTGAGTATATCTTGCAGCTTCATGAGTTAATGCTGTGTGATTTTCCCTTTGTATTTAAGAATTTGACGATCTAGCTTGTCAATTAACGCGTCAATTGATGCATACATGTCAGGTTTAACGGCAGAGGCATGAACTTCAGTGCCATTTAAGTGCACTGTCGCTTCTGCTTTTTGATCTAATTTTTCTACGGTAAGAACGACGTATACATTATTGATGTGGTCAAAATGTCGCTCCAGCTTTGCAAACTTGGTATTAACGAAATCGCGTAAAGAGTCAGTTACTTCAACATGGTGGCCTGATAAATTAATTTGCATAAGCTTTTATCCTCATTGCTATTTTTTACTTTATAGTAAACTTTTTCTTTGATTCGACGGTGGTATAGATAAAGACTCACGGTATTTAGCTATTGTCCGTCTCGCCACATTAATTCCTTGCTCCGCCAGTAGCTCGGCCATTTTGCTATCACTTAATGGCTTTGCGGGGTTTTCAGCAGAAACAAGCTTTTTAATTAATGCTCTAATAGCTGTAGATGAACATTCCCCTCCATTTTCTGTGCTGACGTGACTTGAGAAGAAATATTTCAGCTCAAATATTCCTCTCGGCGTGTGCATGTATTTTTGCGTGGTTACACGCGATATGGTTGATTCATGCATATCAACCGCTTCCGCAATGTCGTTCAGTACCATTGGGCGCATAGCTTCTGGGCCATACTCGAAAAAACCTTGTTGGCGCTGAACGATACAATTAGACACTTTAAGTAGTGTTTCGTTTCGACTTTCTAAACTTTTTATAAACCACTTCGCTTCTTGTAGGTTAGAGCGAATAAATTGATTATCATCAGACGACTTCATGCTTTTAGACATCGCCGCATACTGCTGATTTATTGATAATCTTGGCGCAGTATTTGGATTCAGCTCCACCACCCAACGTCCATTTTTCTTTTCTACAGAGACATCAGGGATAACATACTGGTCATCACCTGCAATTACTGCATCACCTGGACGAGGGTTTAATGACTGAATCAATCGAATCACTTCACGCAGCTGATCTTCTTTCAGGCGCGTTTTTCGCATAATTTGACGGTAATCGCGGTTCCCCAACAAATCAATATAGTCAGTAATGACCATTTTTGCCTCTGTAAGGTACGGCGTATCTTTTTCGAATTGATTTAATTGAATCAGCAAACATTCTGGAATAGAGCGTGCTGCAACCCCGATAGGATCAAACATATTGATGCGTTTGAGCACTGCTTCAATTTCATCTAACTCTACATCTTCTAGGCCTAAGCTTTCTAAAATATCTTCAGCAGACACTGTAAGATACCCAGCATCATCAACCGCATCGATAATAGCCATCGCTATCGCTTCGTCGGTTTCAGTGAAAGGCGTTAATTCCATTTGCCAGCGCAAATGATCTTGAATAGAGTCGGTGGTTTCACCTTGGTAAGTGTAGTCTTCACTAGCACCTGAAGTACCAATTCCTGAGCTAGAAACACCCGCACTAAAAGATTCGTCCCAGGTGGTATCAACACTCAGTTCTTCTGGAATATCCGTTTTTTCCATTGCTTCTGTCGTGCTGACTTCATCAATGGTTGGCGTTGCATCCTCACTGCCATCTAATTGAGGGGTTTCTGCTGCACTTGCCGAGTACGCTTCTTCGATACTGGTTTGGCTTTCTTCACTGGCATTGCTAGCGGATTCATCAACTTCCAAAAGCGGATTGCTCTCCAACGCTTCTTGAATTTCTTGTTGTAAGTCTAAAGTCGATAACTGCAACAGCTTGATCGCCTGCTGCAATTGCGGCGTCATGGTTAGCTGTTGACCGATTTTTAGTTGAAGTGATGGGCGCATCTACGTTTAATTCTTTCCTATTGTTCTAATCAATTAATGTCGATGTATTTCCGCTCTTTATGATAACTATAGCGTGAATTGTTCCCCAAGGTATACATCCCTTACCTGCTGATTCGCAAGAATTTGATCCGCGTCACCTTCTGCAATCAATTCACCGTGGCTCACAATGTATGCATGCTCACACACATCAAGTGTTTCACGCACATTGTGGTCCGTTATCAAAACACCAATACCACGATTTTTTAGGTGAATAATTATTTTCTTAATATCACCTACCGATATAGGGTCAACACCAGCGAAAGGCTCATCAAGCAGAATAAACTGCGGATCAGCGGCTAAAGCTCTAGCGATTTCTACTCGGCGGCGTTCGCCACCTGAGAGACTCATACCTGTGTTATCACGAATATGGCCTATGTTGAATTCTTCGATGAGCATTTCGAGCTTTTCTTCACGTTCAACATCGCTAAGCTCTTTGCGCGTTTGCAAGATAGCCATAATATTTTCGTAGACAGTGAGCTTACGGAATATCGACGCTTCCTGCGGTAAGTAACCTATACCACGACGAGCACGCTCGTGCATAGGTAAAAACGTTAAATCTTCGTTATTTAGTGTTATTTGACCGCTGTCATTGGGCACTAAACCAACAATCATATAAAACGAGGTTGTTTTACCTGCACCGTTTGGACCTAATAAACCAACGATCTGCCCCTTATTCACATTAAGGCTAACATTTTTGACAACCTGACGACCTTTGTAGGCTTTTGCTAAGCCTTGCGCAGTTAACGACACTGAAGACATCTGTTACTTATTGTCCTTTTTCTCTTTATCAGCTTTCGCTTTAGGTTTGAGTATAGTCGTCACTACCTGCTCTTCCGAACCTTCAGCTTCAAGCTGTTCGGTAAGCGTGTTATAGATAATTCTATCGCCCGTAACTTCGCTACCAGCTTGACGCAATAATGCATTGCCCGAAATAGTAATGGTATATGCCAGTGGCTCGTATTTAATTTCGTTAGCTTCTAAACGAATTTTACTGCCATCTTCTAGCTGCTGCTCAAATACAGCAGGCTTTCCTTTAGCTACATAGGTTTCCGTTTCATGGTCTTCCTGGCTGTATACTTGCACTAAATCTGCTTGGATCGTCAATGTGCCTTGCGTTATTTGCACATCGTCTAAATAACTCGCAATTTTATTTTTTAAATCACCAGCTTGACGCTTAGACTTAATAACAATCTCTTGCTCTAAGTCTATTTTCGCGGCATTTGCCGTTGGCAAAATGCAAGCGATGGTGAATACACTAGCTAGTAGTTTTTTTATAAATAGTTTGTACATGTTCGGTTAACGTCATTTGTTTCGTATTTAAGTCAATAATTAGCCCAGAACCGTACATGGTAAAATCTTTCCCTTGGATCAAAATTGTTTGATCAGAGCTAATTATGTTGGTATTCAAATCTAGTTCTAAATATTTACAGTGTATTTCCTGAATCAAGCTGTTTGGCTCTGTTGCCTCCAATATGACTCGGTTTTTTAATACCACTCGATTATTGTTATACAGCGTACCTTCAGACGCCGCTAATTGCCAAGGCGGTGAATCATCATTTGGATATAAGGTATACTGCGGGAATTCAAAATGGGTAAAAGACAGCCCAGCATAATGCTCCATTCTTTGCGCATCTATTTTGTGAGACAGTTTACCCGATTCAGAGTAAATATCGCTTTTCAATGCTTCTGCTATGAAGTCAGGGGTTAACGATACTTCAAAAGATTCTTGCGATTCTTCTTGTGACGCCTGCCACTGCACTACGCCATAAGCCATAAAGCTTAGCGCTAAAATAGTGATGGCTAGGACGTACAATCGACTCATACACTAGCACCTTTTGCCTGAGCAAGTGTATTTTGACTTTGCATAATCAAGTCGCAAAGCTCTCTCACAGCACCAAACCCACCTGGTGTGAAGGTAACGTAATCTGCGCCGTTTTTGACGGCTGGATGCGCATCACTCACAGCTACGCCAAGACCCGCTTTGTTTATACACGGGAAATCAGGCATATCATCACCAATAAATGCTACTTGCTCTGCAACTAAGCCTAGTTCAGCCATGATATTCTCCATGGCTGGTAGCTTGTCCTCTTGTCCTTGAACGATATGTTGCACAGTCAGTGATTTCATTCTATTTTCGACAATAGTAGAGTTTCTACCTGTAATAATAGCGACTTCGACGCCCGATTTAATCAACGCCTTAATACCAAAACCATCTTTTGTATGAAAAGCTTTCAACTCTTCGCCATCATTGCCAAGATAGATGCGGCCGTCAGAGAATACACCATCGACATCACAAACCAACAACTTGATCTGTGACGCCTTGTCTATAATCGCGTTTGATACATCACCATACAAAGTATTCATTACAGTACTCCGGACTTGAGCAAATCTTGCAAATTCATAGCACCTATTGGTTTTTGTGATTCATCAACAATGATTAAACCATTTATTTTCTTTTCTTCCATAATATTCAAAGCTTCAGCAGCCAATAGGTTTGCATGAGCGGTCGTTGGCGACTTAGTCATAACCGATGCTATACCATCTTGGTGAATATTAATTTGACTATCCAAAATACGGCGTAAATCACCATCCGTGAATATACCGGCTAGCTGACCGCTTTCATCTACTACAGCTGTCATGCCAAGTCCCTTCTGTGTCATTTCAACTAAAGCATCCTTAATCAATGCTGAATGAGACACAACCGGCAGTAACGCCCCTGTATGCATAATGTCATCCAAACGTAAAAGCAATCGTTTTCCTAAACTTCCTCCTGGATGAGAAAGGGCAAAGTCATCTGCAGTAAAACCACGTTTATTTAATAACGCGACCGCTATGGCATCCCCCATCACAAGCGTTGCTGTGGTGCTTGATGTTGGCGCCAAGCCAAGCGGACAAGCTTCCTGCTCTACAGCTACACAAATATGGTGCTCTGATAACTTCGCTAACGTCGAGTTTGGATTCCCCGTCATAGCCAGCAATGGCGCGCCTATTCGCTTAATCACGGGAATAATTGCTAGGACTTCTCCTGTTTCACCAGAGTTTGAAATGGCAAGGACGACATCATCTTTAGTGATCATGCCAAGATCGCCATGGCTAGCCTCGCCAGGGTGAACGAAAAACGCAGGTGTCCCTGTGCTAGCTAATGTCGCAGCAATTTTACCGCCAATATGCCCTGATTTGCCCATACCTACCACAACTACTTTGCCCTGACAGTCAAACAGCGTTTGGCAAGCATCGTTAAAGCCATTATCGATGAACCTTTTCAGTCCTTCTACAGCATCAAGCTCGACATCAATAACTTGCTCAGCTAACACAGTAAACGATTTTGTGCTCATTTATCGCGCTCCTTTAGCTGGCTTGACCAAAGAGTAAGAACTGATAAGCAATGAATGCTATCAGCAATGCCGCACCTTTTAATCGGGTGATACGAAAAGCCCCTTTTTTTCGGCTAAAACATAAAACAAGTAAAAAGACCGTTATACCGACCATGTATGGCGCATCACGAGATACTGCTGCACCATCAATTTCACCTGGCGCAATTAAACCAGCCAATGACAACACGGCCAAAATATTGAATATATTTGAGCCGATAATATTACCTAGTGCCAAATCGTCTTCTTTTTTGATGATACTCATCACACTGGCCGCAAGTTCGGGCAAGCTGGTACCAATAGCAATAACCGTTAACCCAATCACTAAATCACTCACGCCGAATGCTTTAGCGATAAACACAGCAGAGTCCACTAAGTAACTGGCACTCAATGGCAAAACAATTAAACCTACCGTTAACCAAAAAACAGCCATGCCTGTGGTCGTTGCTTCTGGCACTTCTTGCTCAGCTTCGAGAATCATTGGGTCGTCAACTGGTGCCGTTTTTGCTCGTCGTAATGTCACCACCAACAAAGTGGCGATATAGGTGAAAAAGCCAACCATTAAAATAGCCCCTTCAAGGAAGCTAAAGTGGCTGTTAAAAAGCATAAAGTAAGCGATTAACGATACAATAAGCACTAAGGGTAATTCGCGCTTAATTGATGATGAAGACACCTGCAACGGTTTAAGCAGCGCCGTTAGGCCGAGCACTAACGCTATATTGGTAATATTCGAGCCAATAGCATTACCGACAGCAGTATCGGGATTACCATTTAACGATGCTGTAGCTGCAACCATCATTTCAGGAGCGGACGAGCCCATAGCAACAATGGTTAAACCGATAATCATTGGCGAGACACCAAAGTTTCGTGCCACAGATGATGCGCCAAACACAAATTTATCTGCGCTCCAAACCAATGCAGCCAATGACACAATCAAAATTAAAACTTGCAATAACATCTAGTACTCCCGATCAACACTGTAAATTGTCGCTGTTAACCGAATAAAAAAAAAGGACAATTTTAGTTTCTGAACAAAAACAGCTGTAATTGTTCAATTAACAATCAAAGTTTTACGTGCTTCTTTCATTACTTTTCACCAGTATCAGGCCGATGCATTGAAATACTTGTTATAGTGATGGGTTCAAACGTCACACTTTTAAACAATTAACATGTAAAAAATTGTCAAAGACTGGTGAACAATCTTAGCGCCTAGGGTAATATTCGCCACTACGCTAACTTGTTAAATTGATGTAAAAACCGTCTCGAATGTCTCAAACATTGGTTGAAATTAAGGACGTTACGTTTAAACGTGACGAACGGGTAATTTATGACAACATTAGTTTGTCTATCCCGAAAGGAAAAGTAACGGCGATCATGGGCCCCAGTGGTATTGGTAAAACAACACTGCTACGTCTTATGGGTGGGCAATTAAAACCTGAAAGCGGTCAAATTCTGTTTGACGGCCATAATATTCCAGCGTTGAGCCGCAACGCACTGTATGATGTTCGCACTCGTATGAGTATGTTGTTCCAAAGCGGAGCACTTTTTAGCGAAATGACGGTCTATGACAATATCGCCTTCCCGATCAGAGAACATACTCGCTTGCCAGAGCATATTATTGAAAAAATGGTGCTAATGAAACTCGAAGCTGTAGGTCTTCGAGGCGCTCGCCATTTAAAACCTAGTGAACTATCAGGCGGTATGGCCCGTCGCGCAGCACTAGCACGTGCGATTGCTCTTGATCCAGAACTGATAATGTATGACGAGCCTTTCGCGGGCCAAGACCCTATTTCAATGGGCGTAATTGTCCGACTGATTAAGTCACTAAACGATGCTCTTGGCCTAACTTCGGTAGTGGTATCACACGATGTTCCAGAAGTAATGAGTATTGCCGACTACATTTATATAATCGCCGAGCAAAAGATTATTGGTCATGGCACGCCAGAGCAAATTCATCAGCAAACATCACCATTAGTGCAGCAATTCGTAAAAGGTGAAGCGGATGGGCCCGTGCCGTTTCATTTCAAGGCACCTTCGTACAAACAAGAACTAATTGGAGGCTAAGGTAATGTTAAATGCTATTGCCAACCTTGGCCGAACAACCATGGATATTATCGCTGGCTTAGGAAAAGCGATTTTGATGCTTACTGCTGCGATAGTACAAGTACCCAACCCACGCAAAGGCTTTCCGCTACTTGTAAACCAGCTTTATGCGGTCGGCGTACTGTCTCTTATTATTATCGTGGTATCTGGTACCTTCATCGGCATGGTACTGGCGCTTCAAGGCTATACCATTTTAGTCGGATATGGTGCCGAAGCCAGCCTAGGGCCAATGGTAGCCTTGTCACTACTCAGAGAGCTAGGCCCCGTTGTTGCAGCGCTACTTTTTGCGGGTCGAGCAGGCTCCGCATTAACGGCTGAAATCGGTTTGATGAAAGCGACTGAGCAGCTATCGAGTATGGAAATGATGGCGGTAGACCCTTTACGCCGTGTTATTGCGCCTCGTTTTTGGGCTGGATTTATCAGCTTACCGTTGCTCGCTGCGATTTTTTCAATGGTTGGCATTCTAGGTGCACACTTAGTTGGTGTTGACTGGTTAGGCGTTGACAGCGGTACCTTTTGGTCAGTAATGCAAGCACAGGTAGATTTTGAAAAGGATGTGCTCAATGGCATAATTAAGAGCCTTGTATTTGCCTTTGTTGTGACCTGGATTGCGGTATACAAAGGCTACGCTTGTGAGCCTACTTCGGAAGGGATTAGCCGAGCAACTACAGCTACCGTAGTTCAGTCATCGTTACTGGTACTAGGTTTAGATTTCGTATTAACAGCATTAATGTTTGCCCGTTAATGTTATTAGCAAGTTTTTGTGTAAATTAGGTGAAGACATGACGTCTAGAAAATTAGAATTAACCGTTGGATTTTTTGTTGCCCTAGGGATAGCGGCATTATTAGCACTCGCATTGAAAGTAGCAGATTCAGGTATTTCAGGTAACGGTGAAACTTACGAATTACATGCTAAATTTGACAATATAGGTGGCCTAAAGGTGCGCTCACCAATAAAAATTGGTGGTGTTGTAGTAGGCCGTGTGAGCAAAATTTCATTAGACAATGATGACTTTACACCCATTGTTACCTTAGAAATTTTCGCAGAGTATAAAGACTTTTCAGAAGCAACATCAGTATCAATCTTAACGGCTGGCTTGCTAGGTGAGCAATATTTAGGCTTAGAGCCAGGTTTTATGGATGATTCACTGGAGACGTTAAAACCAGGTGATTTTATTGAAGATACTAAGCCTGCATTAGTACTAGAAGAGTTAATTGGACAATTTTTATTTAGCCAAGGAAGTGGTGACTAGGAAATCATTATGAAAAAATTAATCGCTGGCGTATTTGCTTTCGCACTGTCGTTTTCGGCATTTGCTGAGGTAGACAAAACAAACCCGTACGACATGATCCAGGAAGTCGCGGATATCACATTTAAGCGCTTTGCTAACGAACAACAAAGTATTCGCAGCAACCCCAACTTGCTCAAAGATATCGTCCGTGAAGAACTCATGCCTTATATCGATTATCGCTATGCTGCATTTAAAGTGGTTGGCGTTAACCTGAAGCGAACAACAGAAGATGAGCGTAAGGCTTTTGTACCAGTATTTAGAGACTATCTAATTACTTCCTATGCGCAGGTGTTTACCCTATATGACAATCAAAAAGTTGAGTTTGCACCAGCTAAAAATATAGACAATGAACGAATTGTTGTAGTGGACACCCAAGTTTTGGAATCAGGTCGCCCACCTATCGATATTTCATTTAAAGTGCGTCATAACCGAAAAACGAATGAATGGAAGGCATTCGATATGATAGCTGAAGGAGTTAGTTTACTTGACAGTAAACAAGCTGAACTAAGCAGCATTATTCGTCAGAAAGGTTTGCAACACGTTACAGACATGCTTAAAGAAAAAGCCAGCAGGGATGTTGTCTTTAAGGGAGAAGAGCGGTCTTAATATGACGCCATTAACCTTAAATATTAGTGATAAAACGACAGTGCTCAGTGGCGACCTTAACAGCGCCACTGTTGCAACGATTAGTAGCAAACACCAAGCAAAAATTGTGAATAGCAAACAGATGACACTTGACCTAAGTGACGTCAAAGACGTCGATACTGCAGGTTTAGCATGGCTTCTTTACTTGGTGGAACAAGCACTTAACACTAAATGTCAGTTGACGTTTGCACATTTGCCCGATGATTTATTAAAATTGGCGCAACTCAGTGCGGTAGATGACTTCTTAATGACCGCCTAATTACATCCCTCAGGAGCCTTCATTGGAAGTTTCAGATATAGAACAAATGATCAAAGACGCTATCGAATTAGATGAACTTCATGTTGCATTCGATGGTTCTCAATGCAAAGTGATTGCCGTAGCAGACATGTTTGGCGAACTTAGCCGCGTGAAAAGACAACAAGCTATTTATGGCCCTCTTTCACCGGCAATCAGTGACGGTCGTATTCATGCCGTCACAATTAAGACGTTTACGCCAGATCAATGGCAACGTGACAAAATGTTTAACTTACCACTATAACCAGAAATAGACTGCTACCTTGGACTCATTCAAAATAAATGGTGGTAAACCACTTCATGGCGCCGTGAAAATCTCAGGCGCCAAAAATGCCGCACTTCCTATATTGATGTCTGCGATTTTATCTAATGAAGACGTGATTATCAGTAATGTGCCACGCCTCAATGATATCAACACGACGATAAAGCTTCTTCACCAATTAGGTGCTGAGGCTGAGTGGTTAAACGAAGACACACTAAAGATTAATGCAAGCACAATTAACCAGCATGTTGCTTCTTACGAACTGGTTAAAACGATGCGTGCTTCCATTCTTGTGCTAGGTCCGCTAGTTGCGAAGTATGGTCATGCAGAAGTATCTCTACCAGGCGGCTGTGCGATTGGTGCACGCCCTGTTGATCTTCACATCCAAGGCCTCAAGCAAATGGGCGCTGATATCGATGTAGAGCAAGGTTACATCAAAGCGAAAAAAGCAGGCCGCCTAAATGGCGCAACTATCTTCATGGACACAGTTAGCGTTACTGGCACTGAAAATTTGATGATGGCTGCTGCTCTTGCAGAGGGTACAACAATTATCGAAAACGCTGCGCGTGAGCCTGAAATTGTCGACCTAGCTAACTGTCTTAACGCTTTAGGGGCGAAAGTGTCTGGTGCTGGTACCGATATGTTAACTATTGAAGGTGTTGAAAAGCTTCATGGTGGTGAATACAGCGTGATGGCAGACCGCATCGAAACCGGTACATTCTTGGTCGCAGCAGCAGTAACTCGAGGTAAAGTACGCTGTGTTAACGCTGACCCTAAATCGCTTGATGCGGTGCTTGTGAAGCTTCAAGAAGCTGGCGCTGATATTGAGACTGGTGAAGATTGGATTGAGCTTTCAATGAATAGCCGCCCTAAAGCCGTCAACATTAAAACCGCACCTCACCCAGCATTCCCTACCGATATGCAGGCACAGTTTGTAACGTTAAATGTATTAGCGCAAGGTTCTGCACGCGTTACGGAAACCATTTTTGAGAACCGCTTTATGCACGTACCTGAATTACAGCGCATGGGCGCTGATATCGCGTTAGAAGGCAACACGGCAATAACGACTGGTGTAGAGCAACTTACCGGTGCTCAGGTGATGGCAACAGATTTACGTGCATCTGCAAGTCTTGTTATTGCAGGCCTTGTCGCCACTACAGAAACCCAGGTAGACAGGATTTACCATATTGACCGTGGTTACCAAAATATTGAAGGTAAACTGCAAGGGCTTGGCGCAGATATCGTTCGCGTAAAAACCTCATAAGCTTGAAAACACTAACGTAAAAAGGCCAGCAAATGCTGGCCTTTTTATTTTTTGTCTACAGCCTTTATTTTACGGCATCGTCTTCATGAAGCTTGAATAGGCATTGCGACCTTTTACCACCCAACCTGGAGCCGCTTCTCCAGTACCCGCTTGCTGAAGGCGAGGATGCCCTATCACAACTTTCGCTAATATAGGTTCTTGGCTAGGTTCAATATCCACAAACAGCACGTGTTTACCCTTTCGGAGCACCTCTTGGAAGCGCTTAAAGTGCACATTAACGCGCTGAATGCCAATGAAGCCACCTTCCCATGTGCAAAAGCCTAATATAATAATGGCTAGAAACACTATGGGTAGCCAACCCGCTGGTGACTCTGTCCACCCCAGCATGTAGGCTGCTAGTAGTGTTGCAGATGAGGCGATAACACCAACGATCGCACCAACTTCTGTGGAATGAACGACATCTTTCTTGAGAACCGATTCTACTTCGGGTAAGTCATGTTGATCTACAGCACTATCGTCTTCGCTCAACACATGGATTTGTGGCTCGGTGATGCCTTGTGCGGTGAGTTCCTGCTCAACGTCTTTTAGATCAGCTAAATCCTCACTGATAAAGTAATGTCTAAGCATATAATGCTCCTCAGGTTAAATTATCCTGTTTCGCAAAGCTCTTACACAACACACATCGTAAGTAGCATTGTAGGCAAGTACGCACTTACCTACAAAGCAAGATCAATTATAACAGAAAGGAATTGGAGATAGCTCGACTAAGCTGCTACGCATCCAACTGAGATTGAATAAGCTCTAGGGCTTCGTCAAGAATGGTTTTTACTGAAGCAGACGCTTGCTCTGGTTTTCTCGATTTAATGGTATTAAAAATATCAGCATGTTTTTGGACATCAGCACCTGGCACACCTTTGATGCGGTTAGTGTAACGAATACTCACCCTAAGCGCGGTGCTGATAAAATCATTTAACTGTGCAATGAAGCGGTTACCACTAGCCATCAAAATAGCGGTATGAAAAGCAATGTCAGCATCAAGTGGATCATCTAACCCTTTATCGGCATCAGCCATTCTTGATAACGCTTTTTCAATGTTGGCAAAATCTTCTTCTGTGCCATTTACCGCGGCCAAAGCTGCAGCCTGAGGCTCTATAGCTACACGTACTTGTGTAAATTCTTTCAACAAGGCTAATGACGGTTTAGAGTTCAAAATCCAGCCAAGTACATCAGTATCGAACATATTCCAGTTACTTTCTGGCAGTACCTGAATACCTTGCTTCGGACGGGAAGAAATTAACCCCTTTGCAGAGAGCATTTTAACGGCTTCGCGCGTAGCACTTCGGCTTACGTCAAATTCAACACACAAATCTGCTTCTGACGGTAATCCTGAACCTACAGGATAGTCACCTTTCACAATGGCCATGCCAAGATCATGTGTCAATTGGTGGGTTAAGTTATGTTTAGGATTACTTCTCATTTTTCAGCTCTTTACCTAAAATTTTGTATATTGTGTGCCGTCTTGGACAAACTATACTACAAGTTTTACCATCTCTGCGATAGCTGTTTTGTTAACAAATCTTTAACATTATCAAAAAGAAACAAGGGATTGTCTTGATTACGCAATTAAATAATATATAACATATTATTATGATTATGCTTATCGACTTTTGAACAGCAAACAATGTTTTTCGAAGACATTGTATAAAATGAAGAATCGTGTGAAAGTGCGATTAAAAATATTGCGCAGGACTTATTGGTGACATCTCTTACTCAATATCACAATCTCGCAGGTAAACGTGTCTTTATCACAGGTGGTGCAACTGGCATTGGTGCAGCCATTGTCAAAGCGTTTGTTGAACAAAAAGCACAAGTTGCTTTTGTCGATATCGATGCGAACGCGTCGTCACGCTTGGAAAAAGATCTAGAGCAGCAAGGTATACCAATTTGGCATCAAACCGTTGATGTCACTGACAATCAAGCACTACAAGCAAGTATTGTGGATGCCTCAGAGTCGTTAGGTGGCATAGACATCTTAATAAATAACGTCGCCAACGATATGCGTCACCGACCACAAGATATTTCACCAAGTGACTGGCAATATTGCATGCAAGTTAATTTAGACGCTGCATTTTTTGCCGCACAAGCCGTATTCGCGCCGATGAAAAAGCAAAAAGGCGGTGTCATTATCAACTTCAGTTCTATCAACGCCTTACTTGGCCCAAAGAATATGGTTGGCTACACGACAGCGAAGGCTGGCCTGATTGGTATGACAAAATCACTCGCTAAAGACTACGGTCGTTATAATATTCGCGTCAATGCAATTCTGCCAGGCTGGGTCGCTACCGAAAAACAATTAGCCTCTTACTTGAGTGAAAATGAAGAGAAACGCTGGATGTCTACCATGGCATTGAAGCAGCGAATTGAGCCTGCGGATGTTGCCAAGTTAGCCTTATTTTTGTCATCAGATGACAGTGCAATGATCACAGGTCAATGTGTGACGATAGACGGTGGGAAAACCTAACATGAACCAGCAATTTATTATCGCGGTTGATTGGGGAACCAGCTTGTTAAGAGCTTATTTGTGCAGGGTCAATGACTGTGAAACACTTGAGCTTCATGCTTGCGCTCACGGTAAAGGCGTTGCCAAGTTAAATGGCGCGTTTGAGAAAGAGTTATTCGATAATATCGCTCCTTGGTTAAACGCATACGGTAACCTACCTATCTTAATGGCGGGTCAAATTGGCTCAAGCATCGGCTGGAAAGAAACCAAGTACCTAGGCTGCCCAATCTCACCGTCAGCGGTTGCCTCTGCCTGTCATACCTTTATATGTCGAGAGCAACAAATTGCTATCGTTCCAGGACTGCACTGCAGTCATGACAACCAGTACCGCGATGTCATGCGTGGCGAAGAGTTACAAGTATTAGGATGGCTTGCACAAAAGCCTGAGCATATGGAAGGCGATCATTTAGTCTGCCTACCTGGGACGCATACGAAATGGGTGTTGGTCAAGAACGGAAAAGTGACGTTGTTTAAAACCGCAATGACAGGTGAACTATACGACTTACTGAGTAACGGCAGTGTACTGATTCAACAGTCAGCACAACACTTTAACGAAGCTGCCTTTATCGATGGTGCTCAATACACGCTAGGAAGCGAATTTGGTAGCTTTAGTCATGGCCTATTTAGCGTGCGCAGTAAACAGCTTTTTAATGAGTTAGAGCAGAAGCATGCAAAGGCCTATTTGTCAGGACTGTTGCTCGGTACTGATGTGCGTGCCGCTTTGAATGCAACTGAGTGGCAACTTAATAAGAACACCCTAGTTCATATTATTGGTAATCCAACGCTCGCTGATTTGTTTGCCAAAACACTTTCATTGAGAGATATAAAAAGCGTTCAATACAACGTGGAAGAGATCACGCTCAGTGGTTTTTCATCACTTTTCCAAAATCTCGCGTTACATGACGTCTATAAAGCATAGTTTTTCAGATAAATGCCGTTACCGCTAATCAAACAGTTATCTGTCCAAAACGAGCTAGGTGAAGGCATTCAATGGCATGCTTTAAGTCAAAGCCTATGGTGGACTGACATCCATAATAGTAAGCTATACAGCTATTCGCCCAGTGCTGACCAAATCAGTGTATTTCACATGCCTGATCGTGTCGGTTGCTTTGCATTCACACCAACAAAAAGCGTGCTGATTGTCGCTTTTGCCAAGGGCATCGCGCGATATCACCTTGAAACGAAAGAAATTACCTGGCTATCTAAGCCAGAACAACACAATCCCGGTAATCGTTTCAACGATGGACGTGTCGACAGAAACGGGAGTTTCTGGGCTGGCACACTAGTCGAAGACGCGAAGCAATCTATAGAAAACGCCAAGCTTTACCAACTCAACCAAGACCTGACGTACTCTCCTAGGCTTACCAACATTCAAATATCTAATGGACTATGCTTTAGCCCTAACGGTGAACTTGTCTATCATGCCGATTCACCTACCCGCTCAATATATCGCTATGAAATAACAGCTTCAGGTGACTTAACAGCTAAAACACGACTAGCAATAACGCCAGAGGGAGTTTATCCAGACGGCGCTTGTATAGATGTTAACGGTAATCTTTGGTCTGCCCAATGGGGCGGTGGCCGAGTGGTGCAATATTCTTCAACCGGTGAAATACTGAGTCAAGTAGACATACCTGTAGCACAACCATCTTGTGTGGCGATTGGTGGCCCTAATATGGATTGGTTATGTGTGACGTCGGCAAGAGAAGGATTGTCACAGAATACGCTCGAACAACAAAAAAGCGCAGGTGACGTTTTTATTTACCAATTACCTGCGCCAATAGGACTTGAAGAATCACTCTGCACGACGCTCTTATAGCTATTACGCTAATTGATATCGTGCCGGGAGTAATCTTATTTAACCGCTTCTACTTTAAAGATAAGCGAGCTTTGAGGGTCAAGGATAGGTAACTGCATACCAAACGCCATCAAAACTTCCCCTGTGTAAACTTGATCAATCGCAGTGGAAAGTACCGACGTTGAGTACTCCTTCACGTTCGACGGCCACAACAAACGTAATTTATATTTTTGTTCAGGAATTAAGCCCGCGAAAACAAATCTGTCAGGGGCATAGCGCAAGGTTTCAGAAAGAAGATTGTAGCTAAATAATGCTTCTTGTTTGTCCTTATCCACAAGGCCAAATCTTACTTCATTGCTGGGACTATCAAGCCTTACCAATTCTCCACCATGGATAATGTGTCGATTTTGTTTGTGTAGACTTATCGCTTTTTTCAGTTCAATACGCTCATGATCTGTTAGCTCTCGTGGGTCCATTTCGATCCCCATATGACCAAAAAACGCCACTGCAGCACGCATTTCAATAGACACTCGACGGCCAGTAATGTGACAGTCTCTCGGCCCTACATGCGCGCCCATGACATTAGATGGGAAGAAAATCGAGCAACCACGTTGAATCAGCAACCTATCGAGTGCGTCGTTGGAGTCTGACGTCCATACGCGATCGGTGTGCTGTAAAATACCATAATCAACGCGTGCACCACCCGACGAACAACTTTCAATATCGACCTCAGGATGGGCTTGCTTTAGTCGATCGATTAATTGGTACAGTGCCAATGTTTGTTTATGCACGGCAGGCTGTCCTAGGATATTCCCTGCGTGATTTAAATCACGATTAATATCCCATTTGATGTAACTAATGTCGGTGTATTCAGACAAGATTGCATCGATTGACTGATACAAGTATTCGGTAACGTCACGATTCGTTAAATCCAAAACAAGTTGATTACGGAATTTAATTTGCTCATTGCCCGCCGAACCCAACACCCAATCAGGGTGTGCTCGATACAAGTCACTGTCCGGATTGATCATTTCAGGCTCAAACCAAATACCAAACTCCATACCCGTTGCAAGTACTGCATCTATTAGTGGCTGCAAGCCTTGCGGATAGATTTCTTTATCAACAACCCAGTCACCTAGGCCAGCATTATCTCCACGACGCCCTTTGAACCAACCGTCATCAAGTACAAAACGTTCAGCACCAACATCTGCAGCTTGCTTGGCAAGTTCTGCTAACGTTTCAGTATCATGGTCAAAGTAAATGGCTTCCCATGTGTTGTAATGCACTGGGCGTGGCGAGTCGACAATATGCTTACGCAGAATATTATTGCGCACAAAACCATGGAAACTATTTGAGAGCTGGTTAAAACCTTGCTCAGCATAAGTAGCATAAAGAGTGGGCGACTGATAGCTCTCGTCTTTTTCAAGCGTAAGCTCTCCAGGCAGCAATAACTCAGACATTTGAACATATGCACGACCGTCAGATAATTGCTCACATAATACTTTGTGGTTTCCACTCCACCCCAGGTGAAAACCAAAGCATTCGCCTTGTTGTTCACCCGCAAATTTACTGTGTACTAGTAAGCCAGGGAAACTGTCATGAGAGGTTTTACCTTTACGATTTTCTTTGACGTAGCTGCCAAGAAAACGCGATAAGCTCTGCGTGTGAAACTCCTGTGCCCAGCGGCCTTGAAAGCCAGTAAGCTCTGTCATTTCGGCGGGTACAGGTAGTGTAGGCGCCGCACAGGATAAGACATGAACAGGTTTATCACCACGGTTGATAAGTTGCGTACTCGCTTGAAGTATATCGGTATCAGGGTCCAAACTTAGCGTATGTATCAAGCTAATCTTGCGAATATTATCGAAACTTTTGATCAACACTGAATGTTGGTTTTCTTGTTCGACATGAACAATATCACCGCAAGTAGACCATGCTTGGCCTTCATCCATAATTTCAAGGCCAGGAGAGCCAGTAAAGCCCTGACCCAACACAGGCGTTAACGAGAGGGGCGGCTCTACAACTGCCGCACATTTGGCTTCTTGTTTAGTCGCTAACATTGCCAACATTGCAGACGAATTCTGCTGGCTAAGTAATTTTCCCCAATAAAGTGCTACCGGTAAGCGGTTACGCATATCTAAAACAAAGCTACTGCGCTTGCCGCGTAAGTGAATAAAATCAGGAAAGTCGCCCATTGTGCCCTCGTGTTCTTTTTGCTATTGCCACAATTCGTTGCAAATGATGTGTATGAATAAACTTAAAATAGCTCACTTTGCGTTTGCTAAGAAAATCAATATTGAGTATTTTAAAGCCAACGAAATAAAGATAGTATATATATTATAAATAAGTAATAAAGATATTTATGCTGTAAATTAGGTATGATGTAGAACAGCATGAATGATTTATTGAAACGTGGTTGACCAGATTACTGATACGAGTATTCAACTCGTGGTAACTAAACAATTGAATCTGTTCAACTTCATCCATCATAACAATAATAAAAAATAACCTAGCCGTTGGGGAGAATTTCGTGGCATCGCAAACCATTCAACTTTTGGTCTTTTTTGGCATCACGGCATTGATAGCCTTTATGACCTACTTAAAATGTCGCGGTCATAGCCGGGCAACGGATTCAAACAAAGAATATTTCTTAGCGAGCGGTGGACTGTCATGGGTATTTGTCGCTGGCTCAATTACCTTAACTAACCTCAGTACCGACCAACTTATCGGCATGAATGGCAACCAAATGGCGTTGCTTGCATGGTGGGAGTTTGCTGCTGTAATTGGCTTGTTCATTTTAGCCAAAGTTTTCCTGCCGGTGTATTACAAAAACAACTGTACAACAACAACTGAACTGTTAGAGAAGCGCTACGGTGACAAGCATATTCGTGCGGTAATTGCCGCCCTCTTCTTGTTCGGCAATATATTTATTTTCCTTCCCAGCGTACTTTACAGTGGTTCGCTGTTTATGAAGTCATTATTTAATACAGATATCCCTCTGATTATTATCGCCTTATCGTTTGGCGTTATTGGTGCCTGTTATGCTGTATTTGGTGGTTTGAGAGCTGTTGCAGTATCAGATACGTACAGCGGCGTACTACTCATAGGGATGGGTATTCTCATTGTATACCTAGCGGTCGCTGCTATTAACTTTGATTTTTCAGGGATTCCTGCGGAACGACTGACCATGATTGGTGATGACGACTCTCCGCTACCTTGGCATATATTGCTCACAGGTATGATTTTTATCCAAATGTTTTATTGGGGAACAAATCAAACCATTACACAACGTGCGATGGCTGCGCCAACACTTGAAGAAGCGCAAAAGGGTGTCTTCGCGGCTGCGGCTATTCGCTTCTTAATTGTACCACCTATGATAGTGATCCCTGGCATCGTATCTTATAAGTTGTATGGTGACATTGGTGACGCAGCATACGGCACATTGGCTGGAGACATTTTACCAGTATGGTTATCAGGTGCATTTGCAGCTGCTATCGCTGCTGCCGTACTGACCACCTTTAACAGCATACTTAACTCTTCTGCCGCACTTTATTGTTGTGATATTCATGAAAAATACATCAACAAAGATGCTAACGTAGGAAAACTTAACGCGATTATCACAGTGGTATTTGTGACGATTGCATTGGCGCTTGTTCCTGTTTACGCAACGGCAGACAGTATTATTAACTTAGTACAAGAATTGTTTGGTTTACTTAGCATGCCAATACTGTCGACATTTATCGTCGGCCTTCTGTTCAAAGATGTGCATGCCAAAGCAGCGATTACAGCGGTTATCTTTGGTACCTTGCTTTATGCATTCTTTGTGTTTGTTTGGGCACCGTTCCACTACATTCACATGATGTGTATTACCTTATTTAGCTGTATTGGTATGGCACTGCTTATCAATCGGCTGGTGTTCAAAAAACCAATTGCGTTAGTAGCTCGTACAGCCTAACCGAACAACCAAAACCTGTCCCCCGGGGTAAGGGCGTGTGCTAGTCACCGCCCTTATCACACCAAACCTCTGCCCATATTAATCTGTTTTCTTGGTACATAAAGTCAATATTTGGCGTTTCCTGTCAATATTTCCTCTGTGGTATGGATTACATTGCAAGGTGACCGCCGTTTTCTATGAATACATTATTCATAGATGGGTGAACGTTGGCGATACTCAATCCAATAAGAGAACACTATGCATTTAATTTTGGCTGCTATTCCGTTTTTTTTATTACTTATTGCAATTGAAATTTTTTTAGATAGAAAGCGAGGTACCGGTTACTATCGCTTTAACGATGCAATAGGGTCACTCAACCTAGGAATTTTTAGTCGTATTACAGGCATAGCTAAAGCAGCGATAGGAATCTCGGTTTACTACTGGCTATATCACAATGTCGCCCTTTTCAACTTGCCCATGGATAGTTATCTCGTATGGGCATTCGCATTTATTGCCTATGACCTAGCATACTACTGGGAACACCGACTCAATCATCGTATTGCTATTATGTGGGGCTCTCATGTGGTTCACCATTCAAGTGAGGAATACAACCTGACCACTGCGCTTCGCCAAACTAGTACACCGAGCATATTCGGGTGGTTGATATATTTACCTCTCGCCTTTATTGGCGTAAGTCCTGAAATGGCTATTGCTTGCGGTTCACTCAACCTCATTTATCAATTCTGGGTACACACTCGCCATGTTGATAAGATGCCCAATTGGTATGAAGCAATTTTTGTTACCCCTAGTCATCACCGTGTTCATCACGCGCTGAATCGCGATTACATCGACAAGAACTATGCTGGTGTTTTCATCCTATGGGACAAACTATTTGGCAGCTTCAAAGCTGAGTCAGATGACATTGATATTGTTTATGGGGTAAGCGGTCAACTTAATAGTTGGAATCCTATCTGGGCCAATTGCCAGGTTTATTTCAACCTCATGCAAGATGCATGGCGAACAGGTAGCTGGAGAGATAAAGTAAAAGTCTTTTTTATGCCGCCAGGTTGGCGTCCTTCTGATGTCAACAAAACGCATCCTCGCAAATATGCAACCACAAAAACCATGGTGAAATATGAAACGCATACAAGCCGATACACCACGATTTATTTAGCTGCACAGTTTATTGTTTTTGTCGGATTAGTCTTTGTACTTCTATTACAAAGTCAGCACTGGGATCTCAACACCAACTTATTACTTTGCATCATTGCGACATTCAATCTGTGGGTCATCAGTGCTATGCAATCAAACACGGGATGGGTGAAATTTTCCGAACTAGCTAGGTTGTTAATCAATGCTATGGCGGTTATCTATCTCATACCTGCAGCTATGTTATCAATGGCTTTGGGGATCGTAGCGAGTTTCACACTGTTCTCCGCGCTGAGCTTTATACGTATCTACCAAACTGAAACAGACGCTCCAAATAAAGAAGCAGCTCCAATTGAATCGATAGGCTCTAATTAACCTAGTGACAGAAATACAGCTAACTTTGGTGGTTAGCGTTGATAAACAAGACTATGTATTAATGGGTCTTGGGTGCAACCGGAAGTCCTGTGGTGTGGTATCAAACCAACGTTTGAATGCACGCTGAAAGGCACTTTGTTCTGAATACCCTAATATAGTCGCAATATCGACAAGCTTATGATCAGTTTGTGTTAAATACGCCGCAGCCAAACGTTTGCGCACCGTATCTAGCACTTCTGTTAAACTAGTGCTTTGCTTTTGGAAGTTACGTTGTAATTGCCTCGAACTAATGCCTAAAAATGAGGCAACGTCATTGAGTTCAGGTACTCTTGTGGGGAGACTTTCGGTAATAAACTGCTGAATAATGTCTATTGACCCCGATGTCTTCAACGCTGTCAATTTCTGCTCTGCATGATGACAAAGTACATCCAGCACTTCTTGGTTATAAGCATTAAGCGGCAATTGTAAAAGCCGAGTTTTCAATCGCACCCCATTAAACTCAGCATGAAAAAATACAGGGCAACGAAAAAAAGTCTCATAGTCTGCCTTATCTGCCAACGGTGCGTGTGTGAAGTGAACACTCAATGGTTGGTCTTCACTTTGCGTAAAGATAAAAGCAAATGCGATCCATGCGGTAATTACCTGCTCAATGCTATTTGCACTAGCGTCCGGTCCAGATAACCAACGAATTGTTGCCACATCACCTTCTAATTCATGATACGCAGTGCCATTTGTGCCAAGTAAACATTGATAGCGCTTTTGATAATATAGTGCATCTGCAATGGTTGGGGATGCGGCGACGATATGACCCAATATCCCCCAAAAGCTCAATTCAAACGCTTTACCATGTAAAAAGCCAACATTACACATACCAAGCTGTTGCTCACCAAATTGCAGCAGTCGTTCATAAGCAGCACTCGCGTATGATGTTCCTTGATCATTTAACTCTTCTAACGACGTATTGACCAGCAATAGCAATTGCTGTCTATCTAGCCCTTGGCGAACAAGAAAATTAATTAAGGCTCGCACCGTGAAATGAGGTAAGCGTGTTTGCATAGGGTTAACTTTTACTATGGCTATTTATAGCGGTTTCTTCAGATAGCGGCTCATTTAATTGATGCTCAATCATTCCTTTTAACATCGCAAATTGAGCAATATAGTAAGTCACCATAACAGCATGCCCATCTAAGGAGAATCGACTAACAAATAAGCTGTAAGCCAACAGTGAGTCAGACAACACAAAACTTAGCGCACCGAACACAACCCATGTAGGCAGACGGCTAATCAGCACAAAAATCCCCATTAAAGTGATAACAGATAAATACAAGGCAACAGGTAGCGCGAGATTGTCGGTATGTGGAAGTAAAAAGTTAGCCATTAACCCAGCATAACCAATAAGTACAATAGCTGCCCCACCCGCAAGCGGATTCAGTTTTTTGCTCCGATAGCCGCTGTACAATACAGTATAAAAAACATGAGCAAGTAAAAATGCTGAAAGACCGATGACAAAAGCTGTATCTCCGGCAAAGGTTAAACTGATATCCCCAATGGCAGAAAAACCTATCGCAGCTAACATTAGGGACCTGACTTTGCCTTCAAGCGCGTTAAAAGCCCAAAGAAAGAGTAGCGCGATGGGTAACGTTTTGGGAAGAAACTGCCCCATAAATGGCGCAAAGCCAAGTATGGCAAGATAAAACAGCGCTGTTACAACAAACATAGTTGGATAATTTTTATTCATTCGCGTGTTATTCCTAAACCCGTTAATCATCCGTATCAGATTGTTACGTCATCAACTGATCAGACCTTTGCTCTTGATACGTTTATAGCATTAGCCCTAACCGAATGTCATTGATTACGCTAAAATAGTTAAAAATCAAAGAGTCAGAGATGTCAATGACACAACACATTGCCGCTATAAACCTATATGTCCATAACCAGCAACAAGCACTGGATTTTTTCTCGCAGGTGCTTTCGTTTGTTGTTACCGATGATGAAACTGCGCCAGATGGTCATCGCTGGTTAACCGTTTCAACCAACTCAGAACACGCATTAAAAGTGATTATTGCACATGCAGCAACTGAGCAGCAGAAAGCAATAGTAGGCAAACAGGCCGGTGACGGCGTATTTGCTATATTGCAAGTGGATGACTTTGACGCAAGTTACGCTAAACTCGCCAAACAAGGCGTTCGATTCTGTGAAGCACCAAGAGAAGAACCTTATGGCAAAGTCGTCATTTTTGAGGACATTGTTGGCAACAAATGGGACTTAATTGAACTTAATTAATGTCAAAAAAATAAGGTCAGGTGGTCAATATCAAAACAGGGGCATGATGCCCCTGTTTTAGTCATATGTGCAAATCACCGATACTATTGGTGCTATAACGCCTTAGTCGCAGACAACTTCACTTGTGCAATCGTCGCCACATCATCCCTTGTTGAAGATAAACGTACCAACGCGTTCAATTGAAATACAGACATAAGCATTGCGTGAATTGGCATCAAATAGCCCTTTTCACGTAATTCTGCCAACTGTTCGATAGACAGAGTATTAAATTTATCTTGGTCTATGGTGCATAAACCTTGAATGGTTTCGGTACTGCCATCTTGTTTTTGAAGCACAATATCTATTGAACGACACAAGTCCAATTCAGCCATTGCTTTTCCAAACTGATACGTTTGTATATCGTTTTGAATATCTGCTTGTAGTAGAGATGTTGCTCGTTGCAGTGCTTCATTTGCATTGCCTTTGCTATCAAAAATGGTATCGCCTGAAGTTGATGAAAACGCTGGACTTTCTGGATCGATACCCACGGTGTAACCTTGTTGTTCACCTTCGGCATTCATCAGGAAAAAGGGAAATGCCTGCATCGCCGTCGGCTTATAGTTTGCGTGCCATTGGTTATCTGCGACGAATAAGTTTGAACCTCGTTCAAAGCTAGTAACAACCGTTAAGCGCCACAACCCGCTATTACCATCTTTCATGAGAAAAACAGGGAAGCTAGTACTCGCTTGTCCTACTTCACTAACCCTTAACGGCAAAATATGATTCGATTTGGCAAACAGCAAATCAGCATTGTCTACAACCTTCAAAGCACCATGTGCTTTACTATTTAATGCATGTAATTGAGGCATATTAATCCTTGTTCTTATACTTATTTATGCTGTCATCAGCCATTTGTTAATGTATGCGCGATGCGAAGGCAGTGCTTGTAGCATTTGCTGAGTAAGCTGTTGATTACGCGCTAAATACTGCTTTGCTTGCTGATTTTCGTTGTATAAATAGCTTTGGCGGCCAAAATCAGGCTTAAAACCCATGCCATATAGTACATATTGATAACTCGCCGCAGGAAAGAGTTCTATTGCGCTGTCAAAGTCACCACTTGTTGGTCCGCGATATTGCCAAAGCGCTAGATCTTCCTTAAGTGATTCTGGAAAATGCGTTTCATCACAATGTGCTTGCCAGTATGGTTCAGGTCGTTTAGTGAGCATATAATGCAGCTTCAAAAAATCGATAATACGCTGCCAACGGTAGTCCATTTGTTCATTAAAACGTTTTGCAACAACTGACATTAACGACATATCTGCTGGTAGCTTTTCAGCAATATAACGTGAAGATAGCTCAATCAACATGATGGCCGTTGCCTCCAGTGGCTCAACAAAGCCTGCACTCATGCCTACCGCAACACAGTTCTTGTGCCAAAACTTTTCTCTGTGTCCTGGCGAAAACGACAGCTTACGACTGTCGATACCGTTAGCCACATCACCTAAGTAACGACGCAGGTTCGCTTCGGCTTCATCGTCACTGGTAAAACGACTTGAATAGACATGACCAACCCCTCTTCGGTGTGTTAGTCCAATATCCCAAATCCATCCAGCGTCTTGTCCAGTTGCAATGGTATGACTAGCAATTGGCGTGTCCTCTGATTCATAGGGCACTTGAATAGCCAGAGCGCTGTCATTGAATAAAATATCTTCTTTGCCAATAAAGCCAACGCCCATCGCTTTACCAAGCAATAGTGAAGCAGCACCAGTACAATCTACAAATAAATCTGCCGTTAGCTTGCCTGCTTTCTCCAGCGAAATGGCTTCAATACTGCCATCTGCAGCGAGAACAGGTTCAACCATGGTGTCCACAACATGTTTAACACCTAGATTATCGCGACAATGGTGCTTTAATAAGTCAGCTAACTCACCAGCATCAACATGGTAGGCATAGTTGCAAGGGCCTTGATATTCAAGCTCTGAAAGTGTGCGAGGTGCTAACCCTGCTTCACAAATATGATGTTGGAAATTGGCCTCTACTGCAAAGTTTTCGATGTCGTCAACATAGGGAGCAAGATCAAGCTTGCCGTAACCCAAAGGAACAGTAAATGGATGGTAATAAAAGTCGCCATTGCCATGTACCCAGTTCACAAATTTACCACCTTGTTTGAATGTGGCATGGCATTTACTAAAGACTTCTGCCTCACTGAGGCCAATCTGACGTAAGGTATTTTTCATTGTTGGCCAAGTACCCTCACCAACACCAACCGTAGGAATATCAGACGATTCGACTAACGTGACTTGAAGCTGTGTATCGTTGGCATTTTTATGATGAGCAGCGATAACGGCTGCGGAGAGCCAACCTGCGGTTCCGCCACCAACAATGACGATTTGTTTTACTGCGTTCAAAATACTTCCCCTAGTTTCACAACCAAAACATAGATTTGCTTACGTGTGAAAATAACATGTCGCACTTTTTTTAATGAAATAAATAGTAGCGCTTTATTTCGCTAAAAAAAATGGCCTGCTTGTTACCAATACAGGCCATGTTAATTGAGTTAACTAAACCTTGATATAGGCTTAGAACTTGCCACGAACACCAATCGCGTAGCGAGAACCATTGTCTTCAATGTTGTAGACTTGATTCGCGAAACGACCGTATTGCTCTAGCTCTTCTTCAGTAATGTTAATACCTTCAAAGAATACAGAGATGTTTTCGTTGATATCGTAGCTCGCGCTAACGTCCCACTGACCAAATGTCTTCGTGTTCACTGGCTCACCGTTGAAGCCATTGTCCACGACACGTAAGAAGCCTTCACGATTATTGAACGCAATACGTGCTTGCCAGTTATCAGCTTCATAGAAACCAATTAAGTTTTGAGAATCACCTAAACCTTCAAGTGCAAAGGCTTGAGACTGGTCATCACCTAGTTCCTGATCGCTATCAACAACCGTAGCGTTAGCAGTGAAACCGAAGCCGTTTTCGAAGATGTGCGTTAACGCAATTTCGAAACCTGTTACGGTAATCTCTTCTGCGTTTTGTGGACGTGTTACCGTATACACTTCTTGTGAACCGCTTAGCTCATCCGCATCCGTACAGTTTTCGCCTTCACAAGCGAAATCTGGCGGCGTACGGTCTGTCATAGTGTACGTCTCTTCACCCGTTCTTGTGATAATGAAGTCGTCTACTTCTTTGTGGAAGAATGCAAAGCTAAATAAGCTAGCATCGCCGTAGTACCACTCGTATGAAATATCCCAGTTTTCAGATGTGAAAGGCTTAAGACCTGGGTTACCACCTTGTGCGGTTAAGTTTTGGCGACGCGGCTCGTTGAACGTTGTTGCTGGAGATAATTGTGACAGCGTAGGACGTGTCAAAGACTCATATGCAGCAAAGCGTAAAACCATGTCATCTTGAAGCTCTAACTTAACATTTAAGCTAGGAAGAAGGTTTGAATATGAGCCACTTTCTGTGATGTCTTGCGCAGGACCAAATACGTTAGCAAATAATGTTTGGTCAGTCGTCGGTACAACATTAATAATGTCACTTTGCACCGCGTCAGCATCTACATCAGTTTCTGAGTAGCGAGCACCAAGATTAACCGTTACTGGCATATCTTCTAGCTCAAAACCGAACGTGAAATCAGCATAAATAGCCGTAATCTCTTCTTCTACCGTGTAGCGGTTGTTTTGAAGCGTAGGCTCAATTGGGAAGCCTTGATCTGCCAAGTAATCTACGTAAGCATCACCGTCATAGGTGTAGAATGTATCGATTAGGCCAGAGAAATAGTTCTCTGCTTGGAATGGACGGAAGTCAATAACATCAAGCGGTGCCGCTGTGCCATAGCCACAGAACTGACATTGGTTACCAAAAATTTGGAAACTCTTCTTCTCACGTTCTTGATGATAAATACCGAATCGCGCAGATTCAAACACGTCACTATCTGGCGTGTATTCAAAATCTGCTTTAAATTCAGTGATTTCATCTTCATCACTGAATTGATTTCCTTTCTCGTTGTAATGTAAACGAGCGAGGCTAGGATCAGGCAACGTGTCACCACCAAATCCGTCATGAGTAACCGTTGGAGTACCACCTGTACCATCAAACGCATAGCTATTGATAATACCAACAACGTTGAAACGGTCACGACCTGCACGATCATTTTCAGCAGTTGAATGTGAAATATCAAACGTAGCATCAAATGCTTCGTTAATATCCCATTCCACGTTCAAGCCAAAACCGTCATTGGTAACGTCACGAGAGTTACGAGTGTGTGATACAAAGTCAGTTGCAGGATCACCACTGCTCACTGATAAACCCACATCCTGAGTAAACGATGTCAGTGTGCCTGTTGCAGGATCGATTGTTGCAGAACCTACGCGATCAGGTTCGAACCAAGAAGCTAAATCAGTAACTTGTGATTCCACTTCGAATTTAGACACGAAACCGTCAACCGTAATAGTGACTTCATCTGTTGGCGCGTATTGGAATACTACACTTGCATTTGTTCTTGTACGCTCTTGCTCGTCAACAATTTGGTCCCAGTTACGCGGAATGTATGCATTTGTGTAAAGCACACCGTCACGACTGTTTGAAATTGTTTGACCACCACGCCAACCCGCGGTTTCAATACGGTTAATTTGAACGTCACGCTCAGAATAGCTTACGGCTAATAGTGCACCGAATCGGTCATCCGCAAACGTGTTACTGACTAAGAAAGAAGCCGCTGGCGATGTTTCTTCTGAAAGGCTTTCATATACACCTTTTACAGAGCCAACAAGTTGAAGGCCTTCATAGTCGAAAGGCTTAGCTGTTGATACGTTGATCGTACCACCAATACCACCTTCTTGAAGGTTTGACGTTGATGTTTTGTAAATTTCTGCACCAGTAATTTGGTCTGCAGCAATAACGTCAAAGTTAAATTCACGGCCTGCGCTGTCGTTCGCAATTTGACGACCGTTAACAAGTACCGTGTTGAATTGTGGACCAAAACCACGCACAGTCACTTGTTGGCCTTCACCACCACTGCGGTCAATCGACACACCGGTGATACGTTGTAAAGACTCGGCTACGTTTAAGTCTGGGAACTTACCCAAATCTTCAGCAGCAATGCCGTCTGAAACAACGTTAGACTCTTTCTTGTCTAACATTGATGACTTCAAGCTGCTTAACATACCCGTGACGGTAATGACTTCTACATCACTTTCCGCATTGTTATCTTGTGCTTGAACCGCCTGTGAGTAGCCACCTACTGCACTGGCGATAGCTACAGCAAGAGCTGTACGCTTTCCAAGTGTGAACATTTTATCTCCCCTTTTTTACTTACTTGTTGTTTTATGTTTGCCAAAATGTACCGCCTACGCACAGCATGCTGTTTCGTAATCGGCCGTCACACATTTTTCGGCTAGATACTTTGTTAATTCGTTTTTTTGTTGTTCTGTTAAACGCAAACCGAGCTTTGTTCTGCGCCAAATTATGTCGTCTACGCCTTTCGCCCACTCGTGATTCATCAAGTAGCACAGTTCTTTTTGGTACAAACCAGCACCAAAATCTTTGCCTAAGTCTTCTAGACAATTGCAATTTTCTAAAATCTTACTGGTGTAAGTGCCGTAACTGCGAACAAAGCGTTGTCGCAAAGCATGCGGTAGCCAAGGAAACTCTTCCGCTAACTTTGCAGACAACGCATCACGGGAGTGAAAGTTACCACCTGGTAGGGCCGCGGCCTTAGTCCAAGCAGGTTTCATATTCGGGAATAGAGCAGTGAGCTTATCAACAGCGGCTTCAGCTAACGTTCGGTATGTCGTAATTTTGCCGCCATAAATATTGACCAGCGGTGCGTGTTTTTTAGTAACAAGCTCAATAGTGTAATCACGTGTCACTGCTTTTGCGTCTTCTGCTTCATCCTGCAGAAGCGGCCTAATACCGGCATAAGTGTGGACGATATCGTCACGTGATATTTGTGTTTTGAAATAGCTATTGCTTATCTCAATCAAGTAATCAATTTCTTCATGTGAGATTTCTGCATCACTTGGATCGCCTGAAAAATCGACATCTGTTGTGCCCACTAGTGAAAAGTCTTGTTCAAAGGGCAATACGAAAACGATACGGTTATCTTCGTTTTGCAGAATGTAGGCATGATCATCATTATGGATTTTAGGAACCACAAAATGACTACCTTTGACTAACCTTACATGCTGACTGGGCGTAATTTTCTTGGATAAGCCTGTAATTGACTCTACCCAAGGTCCTGCGGCATTCATCAAGGTTTTACTTTTTACGAGCGTTGTTTCACCTGTATCAGTATTTTCAAGGGTCAAATGCCAAATATCATCGATAGATTCCGCGGCAACCAATTTAGTGCGCGTTAACACTGTCGCCCCATGCTCTTGCGCTGAGACCGCATTCAAAACCGTTAGGCGCGCATCATCAACCCATGCATCCGCGTATTCAAATCCTTTGACTACATGGCTTTTTAGCGGAGCATTGTTGTCAAACTTAACCGAGCGAGACTTAGGCAAGCTGATACGTTTGCTGAGGTTGTCATAAAGAAACAAGCCTGCTCGAATCATCCAAGCAGGACGTAAATGGGGTTGGTGCGGCAACCGAAACACTAGAGGAGAAATAATATGCGGAGCGTTTTTGAGCAGCACCTCACGTTCTGCCAGTGCTTTTTTGACCAAACTGAACTCATAGTATTCGAGATAGCGAAGGCCACCATGAATCAACTTACTGCTGTTAGACGATGTTGCTGACGCAAGATCATTCATCTCACACAGCATAACGTTCAGGCCCCTGCCTGCCGCATCATTAGCAATGCCGGCGCCATTGATGCCACCGCCAACTACGAAAACGTCATACACTGTGCTCAAATTTCCCATGCTTTTTATCTTTTTCCTAACGAGAGAACGATCAAAATATAATTTATATGATAAATATGGTCAATATGATAAGCATAGTAGCTTATTAAACGAGCAATTCAAGTAAAATTTTAGTAACAATTATTGTACAGACACCCGTCTTTTCGATTATTTGTACTTATAAAACAATAAATTAATCACTATTAAACAGGGCTTGCTGGCGCAAAAACTCGAGGTCTCGAGTCGCGCGTTCAATATCAGGATTCGATAGGAAATTTCTAAAAACACGCAAGCTTCCGCTGACCATTGATTGCTCAACATCACGGTCAAAGTACTGTGCAAATCCCGCTGATTCATTGAGTAGCGTGTAATTCTTTTTCGCAAAATGCCCTGTATCTTGATTTGGATTTTTTTTAGGAACACTCTGACCAAGCACTTTAGCTATCTGATCTTGCATGTCGGGATGGGCAAGAAAGTTCAGAAACGCCCGTGCTTGTTTCGGGTGCTTGGTTTTTTTCGCAATAATGAAGACATCTAGCGGAATGTCTTCATAACGAGGTAGATCTGGCGTTATTTCAGGAAAAGGATAAAAACCAATATCTTTCACAAAATGCTGAGGAACATCACTATCAAGAAAGTTAGCCAATAGCGCCATACCCGCTACTTTACGGTAAAGCGGTGGAAGAATACTGCGCCAGTCAATGTGCTGATGCCCCTTGTAAAAGCAATTGGCATCAATTAATTGCTTCCAGTACTCAAATACTTCTACCACGCGTTGATCTGTGTACGCTATTTCGCCGCGCAACAATTGTTGATGGAAGATCAACCCGTTTAAACGCAAATCAATATAATCAAACCATGCAGCAGGTACCCACGGGTCATCGCTACCTATCATGATAGGGGTAATACTCTTTGACGTTAATTCCCTGCAGTAATCGACTAACTCAGGCCAATTCTTTGGTCGAATCACTTCCAGTTCATTTAGCAGCGTGTGGTTATAAACCATGCCCCAAGCATAAAATGCGAAAGGTAAGCCATACAAATTACCATCGTATCGCACAGCATCCTGGACTTGCGCTGGAAATAAATTCGCCCATTGATTGTCGCGCCACATATCGTTAAGCGGCGCAATAAGATTATTTTTAGCTAAAAACGTTAAACGGTTGCCCGCTTGCCAGTAGAGAACATCCATCTCTCCTGATTCAAGCCAACCGGAGACGGCTTGTTTATATTCAGCATCTAACAAACCGTGGAAATTTACTTTGATATTGGGATTTGAGCTCTCAAATTTTTGCTTAACTTGCTTGAACAGACCACGATGCCCCTTTGTGCTGAAAAGCACAGCGACGTTAAGCTCAACAGATGAAGGAGAGGTGACATTAGGTGCAGATGATAGTGCGTAAGGTGGAGACAAGAAATACACCAAAATGAAGAAAGCGACCATTGCTATCGTTTTCATCTGCACTCCCCTGCGCAAAAATCTCTCTAATATTGAGTATTGCACAGCAATTCTAGCAGTCAAAAATCTCGCCAAATTAGTTGTTTGAAATCAGAACTTAAAATATAAATGGCAAAGTGTTGGGCGTGTTTTCACTTGACATATTAACCCTACGCTTTAATTTATCATATTAATAATGTTTTATATAACACTGAGATGACCAATGGACCAGTACCTGCTTTCGATTGATCAGGGCACAACAAGCTCTCGCGCGATTATTTTCAATACATCAGGCGATATTGTCGCCAGTGCTCAACAAGAGTTTGAGCAACTTTATCCACAAAATGCGTGGGTAGAGCACCGCCCTGAAGACATCTGGAATACGGTTCTGGAAACAGCAAAACAAGCGATAAGCAATGCAAAGCTATCTCCGGAGAAAATAGCATCTATCGGTATTTGTAACCAGCGCGAAACCACACTCGTGTGGCATAGAGAAACTGGCGAACCGATTTATAACGCGATTGTTTGGCAAGACAGACGCACAAGTGAGTACTGTGCAGAGTTGCGTAAACAGAACCATGGTCGAATGATCACAGAAAAAACGGGCTTACTTATCGATCCGTACTTTTCTGCCACTAAAATCAAATGGGTTTTAGACAATGTAGAGGGTGCTCGTGAACTAGCGGAGCAAGGTTTACTGGCATTTGGCACCGTGGATACGTATTTACTGTGGCAACTTACTGATGGTAAAGCGCACTTAACCGATGCGACCAACGCATCACGCACGATGATATATAACATACATCAAGGGTGCTGGGACAAAGAGCTTTTAGAACTCTTAAACATCCCACCTTCAATCTTACCTGAAGTGTGTGACTCTGCATTTGATTTTGGTGTAACCACTAAGCTTGGTGGTGAAATCGCGATTCAGGGTATTGCCGGAGATCAGCAAGCAGCCCTTATTGGCCAAACATGTTTCAGCCCAGGTATGGCAAAAAGTACTTACGGTACAGGTTGCTTCCTGATGGTTAACACAGGTGATCAAGCCTTGCATTCAGCGAATAGGCTACTCACTACAATCGGCTATCAGGTTGATGGCAAAGTAAGCTATGCACTTGAAGGCTCAATCTTTATTGCTGGAGCTGTTGTGCAATGGCTTCGTGATGAAGTAAAACTTATTGGTTCGGCCAAAGATTCTGAAAGTATTGCTAATACAACACCGCTAGATCACGGCGTTTATTTTGTACCAGCTTTTACAGGCTTAGGCGCTCCGTATTGGGATGCGGACGCGCGCGGTGCAGTGTTTGGCTTAACACGCGGTTCGGGTATTAAAGAATTTATCTCTGCTGGCCTTCAGTCAGTGGCATACCAAACGTTTGACCTTACCAGTGCAATCACAAAAGACGGTATCAACATTGAAACCATGAGAGTTGACGGCGGTATGGCAGCAAATGAGTGGTTCGTGCAATTCTTATCAGATGTATTAAGTATTGAAATCGATAAGCCCAAAACCATTGAAACCTCGGCACTAGGCGCAGCCTATTTAGCAGGTTTGAAGGCTGGTCTTTATGAGTCACTCGAACACATTCAATCACAGTGGCAAACCGACAACGCGTATCAGCCGGAAATGGATGACGCTTTGCGCAGCAAATTGTTGTCTGGCTGGAAGGACGCCATTTCCAGAACATTAACGCAATGATAAAGATAAAAATAAAAGCGAAAAATAACGCCTAATAAAAAGTCCCTCGTAGTCGCGTGGCAAACTCCGGTTTGTCTCGCGGCTCATCCCCTTAACTTCCTGACTCCTTGTCTGTTCACTTGTTTTTCATACTCGATAGCTAATGCATTCGAGCAAAAAAATCTTGCAGGTAAACAAACTAAAATAGTAGTATTTATACTATAAATAAGTTTTAGGTTAAAAAGTCGATAGTCAAATTGCGAAAAATAGCGAATGATGGCAGTAATAATGTTGCTCTGTCGCGCTTCTGCAATGATTAATTGATAAAACAAACTTATATGGTTGCTAGTATTGCCACACCAATTAGCAATACAGCATGTGCTTGTTATTGGAATTCATTATGAGTCAGTTTGAATATACGCATCGCCGCAAGAACCCGCTTACCGGGGATTGGGTATTAGTATCGCCGCATCGAAATAACCGCCCATGGTTAGGTGCGACCGAATCAGAAAGTCGAGTTCAGCTGCCCACTTATGATGAAACCTGTCCTCTTTGTCCCGGCAACAGCCGAGCAAACGACACGACCAACCCAGATTATCAAGACACCTTTGTTTTTGTGAATGACTTTGGCGCGTTAACTGAAGCCGCTGATGCCGCACCAGAATCTGACGAGTTGTTTAATGTTGAAGTCGCAGACGGTGAATGTCGCGTTGTGTGCTTTTCGCCTGATCACAGTAAAACGATGCCAGAGCTTACGGAAGCTGAAATTGTCCGTGTTATTGAAACATGGCGGGATAACTTCAATGAACTCAGCGAGCGTTTCTCAAACATTCATATTTTTGAGAACAAAGGCGAGATTATGGGGTGTTCACAACCACATCCGCACGGCCAAATTTGGGCACACAACCATATGTCGTCAGAAGTTGCTAAAACGGATGATCAACAAAGAAAGTATTTAGATAAACACGGTAGCCCACTTCTTGCTGATTACATCGAGCGTGAGCTTAAGCAAGATCAACGCGTTATTGTCGACAACGAACACTGGATTGCCGTTGTACCATTCTGGGCCGCATGGCCATTTGAGACATTGGTTATCGCTAAAGATAACGTTCAAACCTTTGGACAAGTGACAGATGAGCAAAGTCAAACCTTGGCAGCGCTGCTTAAAGAACTGACAACGCGTTATGACAACGTCTTTAATTGCAGCTTTCCTTATTCAATGGGTTGGCACAGCGCACCTGGAGACAATGCTGACAATAGCCATTGGCGCTTACACGCACACTTTTATCCACCACTATTGCGCTCGGCAACAGTAAAGAAACACATGGTAGGTTACGAAATGTTAGGTGAAAGCCAACGTGATTTAACCGCTGAAACGGCAGCAGATATATTGAAGAAAGTTAGTACTCGCCATTACAAGCAGGGAGGCAACTAATGGAAGCTTCGTTACTCGCAAGTAAATTCACTGATATTTACGGTCATCAGCCTAGTGCCCTTTCCACGGCACCAGGGCGAGTGAATTTGATTGGTGAATTTACTGATTATAACTTAGGTTATGTACTGCCTTGCGCGCTCAATTTCACCACGCAAGTGATGTTCAAACCTACCAGCGACAACACTATTACGGTTTACTCACTTAACTACCCCGGTGAACACGATAGATTTGCAGCGAAAGACGACATTGTTGAGGGTCCTTCACAATGGGGCAACTACGTACGAGCAGTAGCCTATGTGCTGAGAAGGCGGGGCTATGAGTTAGCTGGTGTTGAATTGCTTATCACCAGTGATGTGCCTCAAGGGGCGGGATTGTCATCATCGGCAGCATTAGAAGTGTCGATTGCCGGCGCGTTTAATCATGCTTTTAATTTGGGTATCAGTGCACAAGATATAGCACTCATTGGCCAGCAAGCAGAAAACGAATTTATGCATTGCCAGTGTGGCATTATGGACCAGCTTATTTCGGCCAAAGGTGAACCCGGTAGTGCACTTAAAATTGACTGCCGTGATCTAAGCACTGAGTCTGTTGCTATTCCTGACGATTTATCGCTTGTTATCGTCAACTCGAACTACCCGCGAAAACTTGTTGAAAGCGAATACAATCAGCGCCGACTCGATTGTGAAAATGCTGCAGACAAACTGGGAGTTGAAACACTACGAGATGCCACACTTGAGCGATTGAACGCAGTTAAAGCAGCATTAACTGACAATGAGTACAAACGAGCTCATCATGTTATCACTGAGAATGAACGTGTTGTTAATACCATGCAGGCACTGCGTGATAATGATATGTCAGCGCTTCGTAAGCTATTAACTGCATCGCATGTATCACTTCGCGACAATTTTGAAGTAACTGTACCAGCAACTGATGGCTTAGTTGAAATCATTGGTGGTGCATTGGGTGAACGTGGCGCTGTTAGAATGACTGGTGGCGGTTTCGGTGGCGCCGTTATTTGCTTGTGTAGAGAGCAAGATATTGCTGACGTTAAAGCTGCCGTTGATGCGCAATACGAAGCTAAGTTTGGCCTTAAAGCAGATATCTTTGTTTGCCAAGCAGGGACAGGGTTGTCAGTACAAACATTAACTTAAACAACCAGAATAATTTCGTAGATAAATACTTTCAGATCTAGCTATCTCGCCGAATTCTATTGTCGGGGTGCCGACAGCACGAAAGAGGGAAAAAACGTTTGTTTCCCTCTTTCGTCTCCCTCAACGCCCGACGCAGCTATAGCGTTAATATATTCCTATCGCTTTCTTATTGTCCCTGATGACGGCACTTCCATGTGCAGGCATCAGCGCTCAACATCCTGTTTCACTCAATAAACGCTTTTTAGGAATACATCAACTTACTGCAACGGGTAACTACGAGCTAAACACGCGCGAATATGATGTCAGGCGACTTTAAACCACTAATTTCCTCTGCTCTTCTAACCCCATCGCCAATACAAAAGGATCTGCTTTTTGTTGGTCAATAAAACGGGATTTATCACTGATGCCTCGCCATTGATGTGCAATTAAACACTGTGCAACGGCTCCTCCCAATGTGGCTCCTGGACCTAAAATAATAAGCTTATCTGGCGCAAACTCTTTGATTGCGACTTCTATAGCTTTACTGAACTGATAAGTATCGACAACTTGCGTTTGTAATGTGTAATGGTACAACAGCTCCACAGAGCTACTATGTGGTTGCCAAACATTACCAATACCATCAATAAGTGGTATCGATGGCGGGCTAAACATATCTTTTTCTATCGTATGTTGAGCTTTATCAGCAACGTTTTGTAATAGCGGGGTATGGAAGGCGGCATGATTAAACAAGTTCATCGGGTAGCGGCTATCTATTTCAGGCAATGCTTCCATAAACGTTGCCAGCCCCTTGGCATTACCACCAAAAACACGATAGCCACCTAGTTCGATTGAGGGATACACCTCAGCACCTTCAATTTGTTGCACCGTAGCCAGCGAGTTTTCGATATCTGCAATGCGTTTTTCACAAATATGCCAATTATCATCCACCACAGGGTAAATCACCTGCCCACCAATCACACCATCAGTCATCATTGACCCCATGGTGTTTATCAAGTGAATGGCATTTTCAGGCGAAAGTGCCCCCGCTGCCGCTAATGCAATGTACCACCCCATTGAGTTGCCTGTGACACCAACAATGTCATACGCATCACGATTTATCGACATAAAATCAGCCATAGCGCATGCATAAATCAATGCCGAAGCATTCTCACCAGCCGTATGCTGTTTCAAAGAGTAATTAGCCATACTATCAAGCTCAGCTATTGATATCTGATCCAATGCGCTCCGGTAATTATCTATCCCTTCGACAAGCTCCACTTTGTCTGCATGATGACGATTTAAATAGCCAAGCTCTTCCTTATTGTAGGTGCCTCGCCCAGGACATATAACAACGACGCGTTGTTTGCTTTGACTAGCTTTCGTTGTGCTCATTCGCTCTTCCTCAGTTAGCTATTGCTATCAGCCATCATGGCTTTTGCTTTATCAACAATTTGCTGTTTTGAAGGCAATACATGATAGGCAGCGCTGCCAAGCGGAATAAAACTGTCTTCAGCCGCGATACGGGCAACCTTCATATCTTGCGACGGCTGACTCTCGTATAACAAGGTCGTCAACGCTTCGCTGATAGAACCAGTAATTCGACATTCATCAACAATGAGTATTCGGTTATAGCCACTCACTTCTCTGATAATTCCTTCTTCATCTAACGGTGCTAGAAAACGTAAATCCACAACTTTTGCATGAACCCCTTCACCTGCTAGTGCCTGTTGAGCTTGGCGCGATAAATAAAAGCCATTGCCATAGGTTACAATGCAAACATCTTTACCATCACCGTAGCTTTTAACACCGGTATCAATTTTATGCTCAGCGAGTGATTGATACTGATAAGGCGCAGTCCAAAGACCGTCACCTTCTTCCAATAAATCCTTGGTCATATATAAGGCTATAGGCTCTAAAAACACCACGACTCTTTGCTGCTCTTGGGCAAGTTTTATCGATGAACGTAGCATCTCTACGGCATCTTGACCGTGAGATGGGCACGCCATAACAACGCCCGGGATATCTCGAAATACAGCAAAAGAGTTATCATTGTGAAAGTGACCACCAAAGCCCTTTTGATAGGCAAGCCCAGCAATGCGAATAACCATTGGGTTGGTGTACTGTTTATTGGAAAAAAAGGACAGTGTTGCTGCTTCACCACGAATTTGATCTTCAGCGTTATGCACATACGCCAAGAATTGAATTTCAGGGATAGGTAAAAATCCATTATGGGCCAAACCTATTGCGCCGCCTAAAATGGATTGCTCATCCAACAGCGTATTCATAACGCGGTTCTTACCGAAACGCTCGCTGAGTTTTGTTGTGACATTGTATACGCCACCTTTGCGCGCAATATCTTCACCTAACATGACGATATTGTCTTGCTCAGCAAGCGCATCCAACAAGGTCCAATTAATCAATTTGGCCAAATGCTGAGGCTTCGCTAAATTATGCTTATCATGAGCAAACAAGGCCGCCCGCTCTTTTTCACTGATATGACGGTAGTTCGATGTTGCTAGATCATCAGATAGTGCATCCGGTACTAGGCTCTCCATCACCTCCTCTGCAGTCTCTAACCTCGGGCGACTTGCCGCTTGCTCAGCAACATGCGCGATTCTTGTTTCAACAGACTGGTAGAGCGCAATAATGTCATCTGCCGACATGATGTCATTGGAGAGTAAAATTTGGGCAGTATGGAGCAACGGATCTTGTCGTTCAGTTTCGGCAATTTTGGCTTCGTCTCTATAAACAAACTCTGCATCTGAGCCAGCGTGCCCTAGTAATCGCACCATTTTGACATGCAGAAATACAGGACCGTGTTGCTCTCTGGCAATTTTTGCAGCAAGCACTGACTTTTCATAAACATCCAGCACATTCAATCCATCACAGAAAAGATACTGAATACCCGCCCTATGCTGAAAGTTAGCCGCTATCCAGCCTTCAGGGGTCGAGGTAGAAATACCGATACCATTGTCTTCACAAATAAACACTATTGGCATAGGAATAGACTGGTAAGCCGTCCAACCGGCGGCATTTATCGCACCTTGTGCCGTAGAGTGGTTTGCAGACGCATCGCCAAAATTGCAAATAATAACGCCGTCATGCGCCATTACACCTTGATGGCCTAGCCTTGCTGCTAGTCCGATACTAAATGCCGCACCCATAGCTTTGGGTAAATGCGAAGCAATGGTGCTCGTTTGGGGAGGTATATTCAGTGCTTTTGAGCCAAGCACTTTATGTCGACCGCCAGAGATAGGATCTTCTTTCGAGGCTGCAAACGAAAGCAACATATCGTACAACGGGGTTTGTCCATCGACTTCTTTGCTGCGCTGCACGCAGAAAGCACCACTTCGGTAGTGCAAAAATGCCATATCAGTAGGTCTAAACGCTTTAGCATAGGCCGCATTCCCCTCATGGCCTGCGCTGCCAATCGTGTAAAAGCTTTGCCCTTGTTTTTGCATAATACGTGACTGTAAATCCAAATGCCGACTCATCACTTGCGTTTCAAACAAGTCAATTAAGTCCACATCTGATAAGCCAACTTCCTCGGGCCGTTTATCTGTGCTTAATGTTGGTAAGTCACCACTTTTGACGAAGCGAACAAAGTTCTCTTTTACCAATTGATTACGATCAGCCATACCTATACCTCTCCCTAAAACCAGCGTTATTGACGATTAGAAAAATGCCTGAATGCCAGTTTGAGCTCGACCAAGAATAAGGGCATGCACGTCATGCGTCCCTTCATAGGTATTAACCGCTTCAAGGTTCATGACATGGCGAATAACATGAAATTCATCGGCAATACCATTGCCACCGTGCATATCACGAGAGGTACGGGCTATCTCAAGCGCTTTGCCGCAGGAATTGCGCTTGATCAGTGAAATTGATTCCGTTGGCAGTTTTCCTTCATCCATAAGACGACCTGCTTGCAAGCAAGCCAGCAGCCCCGTTGTAATCTCCGTTTGCATATCTGCGAGCTTTTTCTGAATAAGCTGAGTAGCAGCTAATGGGCGTCCAAACTGTTTTCTATCCAAGGTGTATTGACGCGCGCCATGCCAACAAAACTCTGCCGCACCTAATGCGCCCCAAGCGATGCCATATCGCGCTTTGTTAAGACACCCAAAAGGGCCAGATAGGCCTTTCGCATTGGGCAGTTTATTCGCTTCGGGTACGAATACATTGTCCATGACAATCTCACCAGTAATTGACGCACGAAGCGAAAACTTCCCCTCTATTTTCGGTGCTGACAACCCTTCTACCCCTTTTTCCAAAATGAAGCCGCAAATGTCGCCGTCTAACTTTGCCCACACAACAAAAACGTCAGCGATAGGCGAGTTGGTAATCCACATTTTATTGCCCGTCAGCACATAGCCACCCTCAACTTTTTCAGCGCGGGTTGAAAGGCTCGCCGGATCAGAGCCTGAATCTGGTTCAGTTAAGCCAAAACAGCCAATCAACTCACCCGTTGCAAGCTTAGGTAAGTAATACGACTTTTGCTCTTCACTGCCGTACGCATGAATAGGGTGCATCACTAAAGATGATTGCACACTCATTGCACTGCGATAACCGCTGTCGACACGCTCAACCTCGCGCGCAATCAAACCGTAGGCCACATGGTTAACGTTGGCGCAGCCATACTTTTCGGGCAAGGTACAACCCAGCAAACCTAACTCACCCAACTCTCGCATAATGGACGGGTCAAATGTCTCATGTCGATTCGCCTCAAGAACGCGTGGCATTAGCTGTTCTTGGCAGTAACTATGGGCGCTATCACGAATAAGTCGCTCCTCTCCCGTTAACAGCGAATCTAGTAATAAAGGGTCTTGCCAATCAAAAACAGGCCGAGTGTTTGCAGTTGTCATGTTAATTACTCACAAAAAGTGTTTAAAAATCATGCTAAACGGGCTTAAACTAAAGTTGAAATATAGATTTACTTGATTAGCTATAGTTTTTATTTATAGGTATGGATTTACGCGCGTTAAAATATTTTATGGCGGTATATGAACAGCAAAGTTTTAGTGGCGCTGCTCGTGTTTGTTTTGTTGCCCAACCGTCAATTTCTGCAGCGGTTGCACAACTGGAGTCTGAACTTGCGGCGCAATTATTCCAGCGTCACGCCAGAGGTGTTCACCCAACCGCAGACGGAGAGAAGCTTTACCCTCTGGCCAAAAGACTTCTTGGGCAAGCCAACGCGGTAAAAGCAAGCTTTCAAGAACAAACTATCAAGCCTGAGTATAAACTTGGCGTGACCAAAGGTTTAGGGGTAGAAAGAATGAGTTCTTTGCTAAAAGAATTCACCAGCTCAGTATCTGATATGGCTCTTACCCTTGTACCTCCCTCAGAGGCATGTGATGCACGCATCATCATTAATGAAGAATTAAATATTGGTGAGCAATCCACACCGCTTTGGCAAGAAAACTATCTACTAGCCATTCCTTATAATCATCCGTTGTCGCTTAAAAGCAGTATTTCATTGTCTGACTTTAAAGGCCTCGCGATGATAAAAAGGTTCCCTTGCCAAGCATGGCAACAACTAGAGGAAGTGCTGGCACTCAGCGGAATATCTTTAGATATAAGGGCACAAATCCAAACAATTGATTATGCCCTAGGGTTAGTAAGTGCAGACTTAGGGTGTGCAATACTACCCGCTTATGAAGAGGTGTTAGTGCACTCCGATATTGTATTTAGACCAATAGATGAGCTTCAGTTATTTAGACGTGTTGTACTTGCGTACAATGTTGAATCAGAAATCACCAGCGTTTTAAAAACGCTGGTGACTAAGAGAGGATTAGCACTTATCGAGTAGGTAAGTATTCAAATAAACCAACATATCCAGCCTTAATTGGCTGACCTGGCAGATTCCATTCTTGATACACTCTTACCAAGAAATAACCATCAATCATGCCGATCAATTCGAACTCTCGAAATCGCCATTGTTCACAGTCAGCATCACTGACATCACAGAACTGCAGGTACTCGCCTGTATTTGGGTTGCGATAATACTGCAAGTCATACTGGTTATCGCTGAAAGACCAACTAAATACACCACTAATGGAGTCATTCCATGTATCGCCGTCAAACGAGGTTTGCACACCTGTAGTGCCCGACTGGAAGTCGATTGCAAACTTCGGATCTATGCGGTTATCGATCAAAGGTTGATCAAAGAATGCAAAAAGCCCTTCTCTTTGTGCAAAGACGGGTGTGTCTTGAAGCACTGCGAAGGTTGAACCGTCGCCAATTAATTCGCCAGTATTGGTATCTTCAACGCTCATTGTCCAAATTGGAGACTCGCCTATTTGGTCAATTTGGCGATATGTCACCTCTAATCCCGATGCATAGCTAAGCACGAGGTTGCCATCTGAATTGACCCAATTCCCTGATTCTTGCGCGTAAATTTCAGAGACTTGTTCCGTAAACGTGCCATTTGCCGAGAATTCAACTAACCCAGATGCCGTGTAGTATTGGTCAGCACCGTTATCGATATCTGTTTGACTATACTCCTTGATGGTGGCTAGATAATAGCTGCCATCTGTCAGCGTAATAGTGTCTGTTGTCATTACATCGACAGCATCAAAGGTGTTAAAATGGACAGTGTTATCGAAGCAATTGCTGTCTTCATAACTTCCCGTTCCCTTTCGAACATAGACGTCTTTTGTACCAAGGCGATACATAAAACGGTATTCGAGTTCATCGGTATTAAAGTTTTGGCGGCTTGTTGAGCTGCTTCCATCTGCACAGTAGTAACCTGTAGCTGGACGAATATAGGTACCCTCAGAAAAACTCAAAGTGAAAGACGTATCATTCTTGACCCACGTCATTGGAAGTTGCTCTCTCGTTTTCACTAGATAACCACTACCATTTGACTCAAGCACCATAGATTCAACAGTGTACATTGATGATGCGACAGCGTAGTTTTGAAACTGAACAGTATCGCCAGCATCAAAATCAACAGTTGATGAAGAGTATGTATTGTTAAATAACGCATCTGCCTGTTGATAGTAGGCATTAGGATAATCTGCTCGCCATTGAGATAAATTTTCTCTCAACACAAAAGGAGAAGCCATTAACGCATTTATTGAGCTAAAGCCTGATGGAAGACTTACGTCTGATGACTCAACGAGCATGCGAGCGGCGAGCGCAAAGTCAAACAAATAAACACTATCAATATGGAGTTGATGTTCAAGCAACGTGGCGGCATTGGTAACGGCACCACCCGCTAAAAAGTTAACAAGCGCAAACTCTGCATTGGTTAGATAGGTAATATCTTGGTTCTCCACGACAAGTGCTTCATTCGCCAATGAATCTAACGTGCTAACATCCCCAAAGTAAGCGTTGATAGTATAACTTGCCGTTGGGTGATCAGCAGCAGCCGTCACAATTGCATTAGGCTCCTCAATGCTGATTTGCGCTTCATACTTTCCGTCGCTATCTGTTTGCACGGTAATATTGTAGCTACCAGCGGTAACCAACACATCAACACCACTTTGTTGAACGTCTTCGATGATACCGGTAAGCATAATGCCATTATTGACTTCAACATTTACGAAGCCAGAAGCAGAGGCACCATATGAGTCAACAACGGTATAGCCAAACAAGTCAGTTCCCTCAAAGGCAGGGTTTGATTGATAAACTAGCTTATTGTCTTCAATGGTTACTGTGCCGTTCGACGGCTGGCTGACAGACTCGATACTAATAGCATCACCGACAACATCAGAATCATTTGCCAATACATCAATCGTTTCTGAACGATTGGTCAGTGCGATAGCGGTGTCGTCTTCCACCACAGGTAACGCATTAGAGACATCAATAGAGACTGTTGCCTCGCTGCTCGCACCATAATTGTCGACAAGTGTGTAACTGAACTCGTCTACGCCGACATAACCGTCGTCGGGTGTGTAGGTAATTTCATTGCCTGATAACTCAATTTGCCCATGGCTCGCTAATGTCGTACCTGCAACAGATAGCGTATCGCCAACCGCATCTAAATCGTTATCCAGAGGTGTGATAACTACTGCAACATTTTGCTCAGTAGCGACTGAATCAGCCTCGCCTACAGGTAATTGGTTGTCTACAGAGACGGTCACCGTTGCAGTCGATTCATCACCTAACGTGTCTCTTACTACATAACCGAACGAGTCCTGACCAACAAAACCATTATTCGGCACATACGTCGCAACATTGCCAGACAAGCTGACTTGACCGTTACTTGGTGCAGTGACACTTACAATCGTTAAATCATGACCTGCTAGCGAACTGTCATTTTCTAAAATATCTAACTCTGCGCTTTGACTTTGCGTAGTTGACACTGTGTCATTGACTGCCGTTGGAGGCTTATTTTCAATAGATACTGATACTGTCGCGGTATCGCTACCACCTTTACCATCGCTTACTGTATAGCTGAACGTATCACTGCCTATAAAACCTTCGTTGGCGCGATAAACAATATCGTTGCCAGAGATAGTCGCTTGGCCAGAGCCTGGTGATGAAACCGATGAAATTGATAATGTGTCATTGTTTTGGTCACGGTCGTTGGCCAGCACGCTAATCACAACGTCACTATTAACGAAACCTTGCACACTGTCGTCAGCGGCAACAGGTGCAACATTCGCTGCCGTTGAAGAAGAGCTGCTAGAGCCTCCTCCCCCACCACCACCGCATGCGGCTAAAGAGAATATTGTGGAAACAAGGAAAAGTTGGCGCAAAGAAGAGTTAGTCATCAATTGTCCCTAATCAAGCGTTATATCTATTATTTTTTGAGCAGTAGACTACCCCTTAATATACGGTTATACAATGTATTGGGACACATTTGTTATAAATTTGTTATAAATTCGTGAGTGCCCTGCGATAACTGAACTCGATACTTGTTCCTGAATTAAAACTACAGGTAACCCAGAGGGAAGAGTAATGAAGTTAGTAAAATCAATCGCAACTGCAACGCTCCTATCAGCGGCAGCAGCGCCAGCAATGGCACAAGACTTAGAAATTACGATCACAAACTTGACACAAGGCACCTATTTCACCCCTATCGTAGCAACAGCACATACGGGTGAATTGGCGTTATTCAATGTTGGTGAAGCAGCAAGCCCAGAACTTCAAGCAATGGCAGAAGGTGGTGACATCTCTGGTTTAGTGTCAGTACTCTCGGGTGCAGACGCAGATGTTGTTGAAAACCCAGCATCGGGTCTACTTGCCCCTGCAATGTCAACAACGTTTGAAATGATGAACAGCGACGGTAACGACTATTTATCATTAAGTGCCATGATTCTACCAACTAACGACGGTTTTGTTGGCTTAAACAGCTGGATGATTCCAGAAGAAGCAGGCACGTACACTGCTTACCTTAATGCGTATGACGCGGGTACAGAAGCAAACAACGAGTTAGTTGTTGAAGGCAGCGGCGCGTCAGGTGTGTTAGGTATTCCAGCGGCGCCAGGTGGCATGGCTGGCACTGGCGGCACTGGCGTAACCACTGAAGAAGCAAACATGACTGTTCACATTCACCGCGGCAATCTGGGTGATGACGATTTAACAGGCGGCAAAAGCGACATAAATAACACCGTACACCGTTGGTTAAACCCAGTCGCGAAAATCACAATCGTTGTGAAGTAAGGGGGTCGCTATGTTTACCAAGCAAACCTTTTATAAATCATTAGTTGCCTCAGTAACATTACTGGCATTAACAGGTTGTCCATTTGACGATGATGATGACGATTCACCAACACCAGTAGCAATGCCAGACCCAGCACCGGCACCTACGCCAACGGAATACAGCTACGAAGTAAGCGTTATCAACCTTACCAATGCGCAACCTCTATCACCAATAGCAGTAGCACTCCATGCTGAAAATCAGTTATGGACTGTGGGCTCGCCAGCAACAGAAGCACTAGAAATTCTTGCCGAAGGTGGCGACAACACTATGTTTTTGGCACAAGAAGGCATTCTAGCCTCTGGCAGTGGTGAAGGCGTTGTTATGCCTGGCATGAGCGGCAGTGTTTCGGTTACCACAACGGATGAAACAGCAACATTTGTATCAATTGCCACCATGTTAGTGAATACAAATGACGCTTTCTCCGGTCTCACTGGATTGGACTTGTCATCATTAGAAGTAGACAGCTCGCGTTCATACACTTTAGGCAGCTACGATGCTGGTACTGAAGGTAATACCGAAGCAGCGGGTACAATTCCAGGTCCTGCAGATGGTGGTACAGGATATATTGCAGAGCGTGACGATGTTGATTTTGTTGCGATGCATCCTGGTGTGGTGTCTATGGATGATGGCTTAACAACGTCGGTACTTACTCAAGCACATCGCTTTGATAATCCGACGATTCGCGTAACCATAACACGAACTAAGTAAGCAATCGGCCCTGGCCGGTTGCCGGCCAGGGATTATGACTGACAAAATTTTAATCATTGAAGACGATCAAGACATCGCCAATTTGATCAAAGTGCATATGGATGAACTTGGGCTCGATGCAACCACCTGTTGCTGTGGCAAAAAAGGTTTAGAACAAGCCTTAAACCAAGATTTTCAGCTGATTTTATTGGATGTGATGCTACCGCAAGTAAGTGGATTAGATATTTGTAGGCAGCTTCGTGATGCTAAACCATTACAATCTATCGTCATGCTTACCGCACGCAGTTCAGAAACTGACCGAGTGTTAGGCTTAGAACTTGGTGCGGATGACTATCTCTCTAAACCCTTTAGCGTTAGAGAGCTGCAAGCAAGAGTGCGGGCACAGTTAAGGCGAGTACATTGCACGTTGGCCATTAATCCCACGCCAAGCCAAGATGCCGTGACCTGTATTGGTGAGCTGATGGTTGATCATCAATGTCACAAAGTGACCTATCGTGATACCGCGATAGAGTTGACCTCAACAGAGTTTGAATTACTGAGCTTTTTGGGTCGGCACCCAGACCAAGTATTTTCGCGCAGCCAGTTGCTTGATTCGGTTTGGGGCTATCATCACAGTGGTTACGAACACACAGTTAACTCTCATATTAATCGATTGCGAAACAAGTTAGAAAAAGACGTTTCTACCCCACAAATTATCCAAACCGTTTGGGGTGTAGGCTATAAACTCAACTCCGCAGGAGTCCATTAATGATGAATTCGCTTTATCAGCGTCTAGCCATATCGGTCACCTTTTCGTTCGCAATTCTCGCCTATTTATTTTATTGGTGGAGTGGCTCACTGGCACAGCATTCGCAGTTTCAAGCAGAGCAAAAGCTGCATCTCAATCTTGCAGAGCATTTGGCACAAGACAGCCCTCTTTTGCAAGACGGTGTATATGACAAACCCGCATTAAAAAACCTGTTCCATACCCTAATGGTACTGGGTCCAGCGTTTGAATTTTACTTTCTTGATCCATCGGGAAAAATTCTGACCTATTCTGCTAAACCTGACAAAATCAAACGACAATCTGTTGATCTGGCACCTATTAACCGCCTGATTGCTCAGCCAGAAAGCATTCCGATTTTTGGGGATGATCCGAGAAACTTTGATCGCAAGAAGATATTCTCGGCAAGCCCCATCTACAAAGGTGAAAACCTGCAAGGCTACCTATACGTCATTATTGGTGGCGAAATTTATGACTCTATTTATGCCACCGCCAAGCAAGACCAACGTCTGATGGGGCATATCGCCTGGATTGGTGGAAGTTTCGTATTATTACTGCTTCTGTTATTGGCATTATTTAGAGGGTTTACCTCACCCATTCGTCGCCTAGAACGAGACATCAATGCGGTACGGAATGCCAATTTTGATACAGAAAAAGTACAACTAAACCAATGGCAAGCCAGTGGTCACAACGAGGTCCACCAACTCGGTCGCCATTTTGTTGCCATGGCAGAACAAATTAATCAGCAAATTGGGCAGTTAAAGCGTAATGACAAAATAAGACGTGAACTGTTAGCACACCTCTCACACGACCTGCGCACACCTCTTGCCGCCATGAAAGGCTATGTTGAAATTCTATCGCTGAAAAACGAAAAGTTATCAGTGGAAGAACGACAGCAATATATCAGCACGGTCATGCGAAATGTTGAGCAATTAAAACTGCTGATTGACCAAATATTTGAACTCGCACACTTGGAAGACGGTCAAGTGTCGGTAAACAACGAAGCATTCCCGATAGGTGAACTGCTGCATGATATTTTGGCTAAATTTGCGTTAAAAGCACAAAGCAAAAGTATTACCCTGAACGTACAGCCTGAATTCTGCCAACAAGCAGTTTTTACTGATATTGCCAAGCTAGAGCGCATTTTAACTAACCTGATTGAAAACGCCCTACGTCACACGCCTGAAAATGGCAAAATCACAATATTGGTAGAGCCGCTGGACGACAAACTGAAAGTGAGTGTGGTAGACACTGGTACAGGTATCCACCAGAAAGATTTAGCCTACATCTTTGATGCCCGCTACCGTGCCAGCAACGCTAAAGGTGAGAAAAACCAACATGCGGGTTTAGGGCTTGCGATCAGTAAACGTTTAAGCCAGCTGCTAAACAGTGATTTATCAGTCAAAAGCGAATTAGGACACGGAAGTGAATTTACCTTGTTATTAGCGCAAGCAAGGTAGATGTATTTGCGCCAATAACAGGCAGCTAGCTAAGTTACTGCACTTGACTATAGAGTGGACATGCCCGCGGCTTTATAAATCTAGAGCCCAGGTTTGCCCTACAAGGTCTTGCCCATAACTATGGTGTTGCTCTTCTTCAATAAGCTTAAATCCTTCAGCCTGATAAATTTTTCGGGCTGACGTAAGCACAGAGTTTGTCCATAGTATCATTCGTTTATATCCCTTTTCTTTTGCATTACTGATACATTCTTGTACAAGTTTTCTTCCCAATCCAATACCTCGTGCATGAGCCTCAACATAGAGTAATCGTAATTTTGCTGTTGTTTCGTTATGACGAACCAGAAATACCGACCCCACAATTTTGTCATCCATTTCTGCAACCCAACATTTTTCGTAGTTTGGATCGTAGTTTTCGGCAAACTCTCCTACTATTTTTGACACAAGCCCCTCAAATCTCCAATCCCATTGGTACTCATCCCAATACAATTTTCCATTTCGATGCGCTATCCACCCCATATCTCCTGGAACTGGGTCTCTCAAGACATATGTTCGTTCTGTTTGTTTCCCGCCGAGAAGAGAACGGATTTTATCCATTGCCGCAATCAGCTCATCTTTTTCCAAATCAGACAAAGGTGACAAGAGTTCTCGTACCTCACTAGAGGAGGCGTCGTTTAACACAGAAAACGTTTTTCTCCCTTTAGCCGATAATGTGAGAATGATGCGTTTGTTATTTTTAGGGTCAGGTGTTTTGTCAATTAAACCTTTCTTGAACAGGTCCGCTATCATTCGGCTTAAATAGCCTCTGTCTACTGATAGCGTTTCAACTATGTCAGCCGCAGCAATATTGACTGAATTGGCAAGCTCAAACATCAACCGTACCTGCACTAGTGGAAAATCAGAATCTAAAAGCCCCTCATCCAATGCCCCAACCAGAGAGGTATGAAATCTATTAAAACTGCGTACTTTATCTATACAACTATCAATGGTTGTCATACCAATTTCCTTTGAATCCACATGTTGCTTTAGTCAACATATCACCACGTGTTGACTAAAGCAACATGTGGGTTTTAAAACGAAATTAGTGATAAAACATGTAGTTTAGTGGCTTGCTCATGCCAGAAAGCAGCAACAAAAAAGGCGTACAGGTTGAGACCGATACGCCTTTTCTTCCCAGTATGTGTCGTTATTTGAATGTAGTACTTAGGCCCTCAATACTCTCTACATTTTCGAAGACATGCTCACTATTACGCTCTACTTCACGCGCTATTTCCGTGTTTTCATGTGATATCCCACTAATGGTATGAACACTTTGCGTGATTTGATTGGCCACTACGCTTTGCTCTTCTGCGGCGGTGGATATTTGCGAGGTGACATCGCCAAGTTCATGCATCATTTCAATCACGCTATCCATGGCATTTTTAGCTTCTACTGATTCTGTATTACATTGCTCAGCATTTTCGCGACTGGTCAACATTAATGTACTCCATGACTCAAGCGTAGATTGTAAGCCACGAACCGAGCCTCGTATTTGCTCCGTTGCCATTTGCGTGCGGCCTGCAAGTGTACGCACTTCATCTGCTACTACCGCGAAGCCTCTACCCTGCTCACCCGCGCGTGCCGCCTCAATTGCTGCATTAAGTGCTAGTAGGTTGGTTTGGTCAGCAATACCTTCAATTTCTGCCATGATATTAGCAATTTCATCCGCCTCTGATACAAGTTCTGTCGCGGTATTGGCAGCATTTTCTACATCTGAGGCAAGTACACTAATTTTTTCTTGGCTGGAATTAACGACATTAATGGCACTATCGGCAGTGTCTTGCACTTCCTTCACTTTGTCATAAGCGCCGGTAGTATTGCGGCTAACTTCATCGATGGTGGTGCTCATTTCTGTAATTGCTGTAGCCAATTGGTCAAGATGAGAGCTCTCTTCCATAATGCCTGCAAATGATTTAGCAGAACTGGCCTGCAAGTCTTCAGCAACTTTTTTCAAGTTACGGCCGGAGTCGTTGCCGCGCCCTAAAATGGTAACAACTTTTGCGTTAAGTAAGCGTTGGGGATAGGTTAATAATGATACCAGTCCTGTCCCGTTAATAACCCATCTCGTCGGACTGTCATATTGCGCTTGCAGCTCTTTGATATGTTTCGGCAATTGAATAAATTCTTCATTGTAGATAAGCACTATAAGCGCCACCATCAAGAGTGGAACTAGCGACGCTACCAGACTGCCAGACAACCAAGCGACAACGCCCATTGATAGTAATGTCACTATGGCGGCCAATGCCATTTTCAACGCATAATTTAAGCCAAATTCGTTTACGCTGCCGCCTTGATTAATCGCATCATATAATGCTTGTGCGTTATCTTTGGCCTCTTTTGTCGGCTTGTGGCGAACAGACTGATAACCAGTCACTACGCCATTTTCGTATAGCGGTGTAACAAACGCGTCGACCCAGTAGTAATCACCATTTTTACAACGATTTTTGACAATACCGCGCCATGAGTCACCTCGCTGAAGCTTGTCCCATAAGTCGGCAAACGCTGCTTTTGGCATGTCAGCATGTCGAATTAAATTATGAGGTTGTCCCACCAACTCTTCTTGAGTGTATCCAGCAATGTCACAAAATGCGTCATTTGCGTAGGTAATAACACCTCGGGTGTCAGTGGTTGAGACAAGTTGTTGATCTTCAGAGAACAACCTTTCTTTTCCGGAATTTGCCATACTCGTTACGTCTCTTTATCGCTTCTTTGTTACAACTTTTTTAATGGCGGCATTTGATACCAAACCTATAAAATCGTCAATGGCTGAACTGCTCGGTCGCCAACTTATTGATCTAGATCAAGTTTTTCAAAACAGCTGCCATGGAATATTTATCAATAATTTAACATCTCGTTCTGAGGTAAACATATTGGGATAATACCAACTACCTAGTTCGTCCTGTCGATTATTATAGTCGGTGTAATGTAAGTTGATACTTGCCCCTTTAAAGTAACCCTCTTGAAAAGTGAAGCCAATATCAATGTTATAGGCCCACTCTTCACCGCGCGGCGCACGCTTATCTTCTTCCCCATTTAGCCAACGAATAGCACCCCAGCCATAAACCAACGAGGCGCCAATTCGCCAGCCCTGTTGACCAATGATATTCACCGGGTTTAACCAAACACCTGTAAATACGGCTTTCTCTCCGTCGTGGTTCCAATCAGAACGTGCATCCCACCAAAATTCAGATGCGCCTTGAGAGTTCGCATAACCGCGGGTTAAACGCGGTATGTAGTTACCGAACCCTTGTGCTCGGGTGTAAATAGCTTCGGCCCGCCAGTCAATGGTGTCATGCGTTGCTTGATAACGAACGCCTTGCTGCCAAGCAAGACTTTGATAAAGCTCAAACTCATCATCACCTAACGACTCAGAGCCATAAAACGAATAACTCACGCTAGCGCTGTCACCAATATTGAGTGTTTTCTCAAACTTTAGGTAATAGCTTTTTAGGTAATCCTGCGATTCGCCATAACCCGCTTCAACCGTAAACGGCTTTCTCTGATAACTAGCCCCTAGGCCCCAAATGTAGTCAATTTCAGTTTCACTATTCAAAGGTTCCCATGAGTTCACTTTGTAAAACTTTTGAGTATAGCGATACCACGGTGCTTTATACTCATCTGCCCAAGCACCATAGTAAGTCACGTTGTCTGTTTCATATTTGAGTTGAACACCTTGGTAGGTGCCAGGGTGATTTGACCAGTTAACACCAATAATGCCTGGGACATGCAGTGCGCTATATCCTATAGTAGCAGTAAGCTTGTCATTTATGAGGTGCAGGGAAACAGCGTTAACGGTTACTGCCCAGTCGGAGTCTGCCTTATCCTTATTTTCCTCTCCCCAACGATCTCCCGCAAAAGAAAACTCATGCTCTATGTTACGGGTTGCGTCGTTATCATATTCAATATCACTAGCCCCATAACCTGCCAGACGATAACTGATGTAATTAAGCCAGCGGCCACTTTGATAGTCTAAGCCAAACTGCACTGTGGTGTGGTCTAAATCACTTTTGTAACCTGACTCGATAACATCATCGTCGAAGTTATCACGCACACTAACAAAGGTTTCACTGCCGCCTTCATATCGATCACGGTTACGCGTGAAAAAGAACAGCGAATTGGTGAGGTCTGCCTCTTCATATAGCGCTTGCCAAAACGTATTTGACGTTTGTGCTGCACTCACATTTGGCAATAGACAGAAAAAGATAAAAAAGAAATTACGCATCACTTACTGATTCGCTAAATCAATCCATAGATGTTTCTTTTCTAATGGCACAGATTTAGGGAGCAATGGGTTTGGTAAGCGATAAATTGTTTTATTGCGCCATTTACTTAACGGAAACAGCACCTTGGTAACTTCACTTCGCGCCAGCAAAGCATCAAAACTGCCATCAGCAATTGATTTTTCTAGGCCTCGCTCTAGACGTGCCGCTAATTCAAAATTTTTATGGCTTGTATAAAAGTAAAGTGGCAACGGATAGTGCACAAGAATATCGTCAAACGCCAATAAAGGCTGTTCTGGATAGGTTTTGTTATGATTTACCGCCTCAGCATAACCTTCTGCAACACCACGCGGGAAATAGTCACAGTCACCGTCCAGCAGCATAAAAAACAATTGAGAGTAATCTGGATTTCGTACAACACCATAACCAGCTTGTTCCATAATATCAGCATCTGGCCAGTGGCTTGCCTGACAAGAGCGTAATTTTTTAAGCTCTTCCTCAGATTTAATATTTCTGAATTTTTCTTCATCTTCGGGCTTTATCAGCATCATGCGATAGCCAAGTAAGCCCCGCATTAGCGGCACACGTGCTGAACGAAACTTTTCTTCTCGTTCGGTCGTGGGCGCTGAAGTCACCACATCCAAAATACCGTTGTGATTTAACAAACTTAAAATAATGCGCTGATTATAACTTGTCGGCAGTAACTCAATCCGTGTTTTTCCATACTCTTGTTCTGTAGCCGACAAAGCCAGGGTTAATAAATCGAGCAAATAACTGTGTGAGGCGTCGGCATCAGACTGAGGTGGGATCATGCGAATGACGTTGTCTGTTGTCAGTGTTGCTGACTCGCTTTGTTTGTTGTCACTGGCAGCGCTTTCAAATGCATATAATGTCGTTGACACACTCGATAACACCAAGATATTGAAGCACACGCATATCGTACTAATGAGCCTCATGATGCTTCTCCTTCAGCTGTTGTAACTTCTCTTCTGCCGTTTCGAAGTCATAGTCGACCAAGGCTTTCACTAACTGAGAACACATGTGTTTGGTACTAGGGTCAACAAAGTGATTTTCTAGCTCCGCTGCAATATCTTGCGCTGTAGCGTCAAATTCTTCGATCAACTCACCAAGTTCATCAAGTCGCTCTGCGATTTCTTCTTTTGAATACAAATTATCAACATTCACTTGTGAAGGCGTGTCGCGAAGCACTATTAGGTCATTGCTTTCGATATCTTCGATAACATCTGCAAGGTCAGCATTAACTTGCGACAGCTTTCCGCGAATTTGCTGCTGATGCTCGGCAAGCTTTTCGACATCATTTGGCGTGGTCATGTGCTCAAGCTCTGCTGCCGATTTAAATAAAGTAGTAGCACCTAAGTTACCCGCAGAGCCTTTTAACGTGTGAGCGACTCTTGTCGCGCCTTTCCAATCTCGCTGCTCGAAATAGGCATTGTACTCGTCACTAAAGCTTCGCTGGCCTTCAACAAAACGGCTTAATAAGCGACGATACAATGACTCATTGCCGTTACACACCTCTAACCCTTTAGCCATATCAACAACCGTTAACTTGAGCGGTTGTGCAACAGGGTTTGCGCTCACAGCCTCTTGAGGTTTGTTGATGACTTGGGATAATTCATCATCTGTTTTGGGTGCGAGCCACTGTGCCATAGTGCCGTACATTTGTTTCACATCGATAGGCTTACTGATGTGGGCGTTCATCCCCTCTTTCACCACCCGTTCCTTGTCGCTCTTCATCGCATTTGCTGTCATCGCAATGATAGGCAGGGACTTATGTGTTTCTCGAATAATACGTGTTGCTTCATAACCGTCCATAATTGGCATTTGAATGTCCATCAACACGATATCAAACTGACCATCCCGTACTTTTTCCACCGCTTCTTTACCGTGATTTGCAACAGTGACATCCAAGCTAGCCTGCTTAAGTAATTCAACGGCAAGCTCTTGGTTAAGATCATTATCCTCAACTAATAGCACTCGATAGCCAGCCAAGCGCCTAATATCAGCTTGAGTCCGTGCCGCTTGTTTTTGCTTGATAAAGTCAGACGCTTCGCTTGCTACTAACTTTCGTAGCCCATTAAAGAGAGAGGATGGGGTAACGGGCTTTGGAATCAGCGCATCAAAGTTTTCGCTAATAGCGCTATCACCTATGGTATCTCGCGTATGACCAGATACCATGACCGCATGTTTGACGTGCTCACCTTGCAACATTTTCAAACGTTCATAGGTTTCTAGACCATCCATGTCTGGCATTTTCCAGTCGATTAATGCTAAATCAAAACTAAAATCAACCTTAGACGCTAACTCCACCGCTTGTTGACCTGATAAAGCACTGTAGACCTGACAACCAAAGCTTTCCATGATTTCCTTGTGCACTTCAATGCTCGACGGATTATCGTCAACGATCAACACTTTCTTATCATCAAGAATAGTTTTCGCGGTTTGCGTAGCAAACGTATCGCCATCAGCGCTTTTCTGCAGCACGATGGTAAAAATAAATTCGCTCCCTACACCTAATTGGCTCTCAGCCCAAATTCGGCCTCCCATTTGTTCAACCAAGCTTTTTGAAATAGACAGGCCAAGACCTGTACCACCATATTTTCGCGTCGTAGAAGCATCAGCCTGAGAGAACGACTTAAACAGCTTGTTTTGTTGTTCTGGACTCATGCCAATGCCAGTGTCTTTCACTGAAAACTGCACGACTACTTCAGACGTTCTGTTTTCTTGAAGCAACGCGGAAATGGTCACTTCGCCTTGTTCGGTAAACTTCACCGAGTTAGCAGTAAGGTTGGTCAGTACTTGATTGATGCGCAGCGGGTCACCAATTAGCTCAATCGGAATATTGGGGTCAATATTAAACAGCAGTTCTAAGTTCTTCTCTTCTGTTTTAACAGACACTACAGTGCTTAAGTCTTCTAATACTTCGTCTAAGTTAAACGGTATAAGCTCTAACTCAATTTTGCCTGCTTCAATCTTCGAAAAATCTAAAATATCGTTGATGATGCCCAATAAGTTTGTCGCTGAGCGATTGACTTTACTGATGTAGTTTTGCGTTTTACTGTCCAAATCACCCTGCAGCGCTAAATAGGACATACCAATAATCGCATTCATGGGGGTGCGAATTTCATGACTCATATTCGCCAAAAAGTTCGATTTAGATGCGCTGGCTTCATCAGCCATTTTTTTCGCTTCCACCAAGGCCTGTTTTACTTCTGCCTCTTTGGTGATATCGCGAAAAACAATTACAGCGCCAACGATGTTGCCATCAACAATGAGCGGATTAATACCCACTTCAACGGAAAGATTTAATAGTTCAAGGCTTTTAACATGATGAGAGCTGAAGCCTGTTGCCTGACCGTCTCGCAAGCTCTGTGACAATTGCTCTTTAAGGATATCTTGTTCATTGTCGTCACATACGCGAATAATTTTATCGACGGGTAGCCCCACAGCACTGTCCGCATCACGTTGAAACATCTTACTGAACGCTTTATTGGTATATATGCAAGACAACGATGTGTTGACACCAATAATAGCGTCAGTCACTGAACCTAGAATCAAGCGATTGTCTTGTTCGGACTTCACGAGTTCTTGAGTGCGCTCTTCAACAAGTTTCTCAAGGCGCTTGTTTGAATCAATTTGCAGCATGTGCGCCCGTCGCCCAATCATAAACATAAAGATAGAAAGCAAGGTGATTGTCATGGCAGCAATAATGGTGATCAGCCACAGATTATTGCGAGTGCGGTTATAACCCGAATTCACCTCAGCGACTTCAATTTCCGACACCAACATAATGTCGAGTAATGGGTGCCAGTACCACTTACCGATCACCAGGCGATCATTGTAGTTAAGGTAGCCTAATAAGTTCTCACCGCTGTTGTTAACGCGCACGCTTTCCAAAATACTAAATTCACCGCGATCGGGAATGTCGACGTTCAGAATGGAGCTTTCGCCGACAGGAATAATGTTTTTGTCGATAAAGGTTTGGCTCATTCTACTGCGCGAAATCATCATGCCGTCGCTATTAACAGCATAAGTTTCACCAGTTTTGCCTGTACGCGCGTTCAAAAAGATGCGAGAGAATTCGCCATTAGGGTCGAAAGCGAACAGCATTGCCGCAATAATTTCTCCTTCATATTTCACCGGCGTGCCGATAATCATTACGGGATCTTTATCATCCTTACTAACATTGCCATCGAGATCGACATCAGAGAGCACTGGCGAAATAAATACGTTTTTACCTTGTTTAATATTGTCTAGTAGTTTGCTGGCTTGTTGCTGAATTAAGCTTTCACTACCAATGGGTTGGTTATATTTGGCGGCAATAGTATGGCCTTCCATATCCAATAGATAATAACCTACGGCTATAGTGTTAATGACAGCTTGGCTGTTAATTGTGTCTCTGAAGGCACGCAATTCTTGCGAACCGATCGTGTCGTAGTTAGCCTTTTTTAGCTCATTCAATACCCAAGAAAGTTCCTGCACATCAACTGATTTGGCGACTTCTGATATTAATAAGACTCGCTCTTCATACCAGTCAATAAGACGCCTATCCGTGGTAGTTAAACTGACATCTAAGGTTTCAGCAAAACCTTGAGTCGCGCTAATTCGATTATTTTGTAGAATGAAATAATTCAACCCGATGATGAGCGCAATGATGAAAGCGACACCAACAATATAACCATTGCGAAATTTGTCTGAACCAAAGCGTTCCGCAATGGAGTCCGCACGTCGTCGATAATTAAAAAAAATGTATAGAATTAGAAAGCTAGAGACGACAGCAACTCCTAATGCCGTGACTTGAAAGGTTGTATCATGTGCTTGCTGTTGTTCTGCAAACACTTTGTCGGTATCAATGCCCATCCACTTGGTTTTTAATGTAGACAGTCGCGTCGCACCTATTTTATTCAATCCATAGTTGACCCATTCAACCAATTCAGGGTGCTTTTTATTGACACAAATATGGAGTGTCATACTCTTCACACGGGGAATAGACAGCAACTGAATACCTGTGTATCGATTCCGCTCAGTCCAATAGTGTGCTTGGCCAGCATCGGTAACAAAGCCATCAAGTTGACGGTTTGCAATTTGTGCAATCCCCTCCTCAACACTCGATATCGCGACAATTTCCGCGCCGCCAGATAACGACTTTGCATCTGCTACTGTTGCATAGCCTTTTCCGTAACCAATCCTATGTTTGGGACGTAAGTCATTAGCTTGCTTTATCGCGTTACTTTTGTGGGTAACAAGGTAGGACACTTTGCTGATGATGGGGTTAGAGATCAGCAAATCAAAACGCTTTGCAGTGGATGGCGCACATAAAGATAGGGCGTAATACTCACCCATAGAGACTTTTCTGGCTTGCTCAGAAAATAAACCTGCACTGCCGTATTCAATAGTAAACGGGATCGCCGCGTTGAGTTCATCAACAACATCTCTACCAAAGCCAACGAATTCACCACTGTCATTGATAAACTCATAAGGAGCCAACTGTTCGTCGGCACCTATCGTGACGGTTGGATGTTGTTGCGCCCATTCGACGAGTCGTGGGTCTGCTTGCTGCGCTTTAACACTAAAAAGTGATGTACCTAGGATAAATAGTAGCCAGAATCGCCAGTTCATATTTTTATTATTCCAAGCTAAAGCGAAATTTATACGGTATCGGGTAATCTTTAGCCTAGTTCAATAAACAACCAATCTCTAGTTATCACATTATTTTTATTCGTAAAATTAGTAACTAACCCTCATTTTGTGAGTGGTGAATAGCGCGTTATCACAAGCGAAAAATGGATAATGAATGTAAAAACATGACGCAGTAAAACTGCTCTGAAAAGTACTCAGATAGACAAAAGCCAAAAGCGCGTGATTTGATAGGACCACGCTACACATACTACGCACTTTTCACGCTTTCACGAGGCACAAGAGCGCACCCTGTGCCTGTTATAGCTACCTAATTAGTTGCTATGCAATCTTGCGGATAGTGTCATTACCGTGTGTATCACTACTACATTCATCAGCGCCTGCTAGGTGATGCCGCCGGTCATATTTTAATGACGTCACCCCTAATGCTTGGCAAACCGACTGAAATGTCGCTAAGTCTTGTTCGGTGAATTGGGCGTCATGCGCATGCATGGTGCCATCGAGAAAGGCGAAATCGCCGTTGATGTTGAGGTGAGCAATTGCTTCATAGGGCTGTCCATAGCTATCTACTTTCAATGCGCGAACTGATTTAACTTCAAATATCCAGCCGTCCATGCGCATATAGCGTGTAATAGCCTGTGTCATACTATAGCCTTAGTAAAAAGGCCGACTGCCGGTTGGGTCAACAGTCGGCTAAGTGGGAATACACTACCCAGTTTAGATGTCTATTTTTACATCCACCTTAGCGAGGTACTGCTTTAACTCCTCTTCGCTAATACCTTTATCGGCATTTGCGTCTATTTTTTTGAACTCTTTCTTTAGTAGCGCATTTTGATTATCGCCTAACTCTTTCTCGCTAATAACGCCATTCTTATCTGTATCCAATGGCTCAAATAACTCGTTAGCGGCAATAACAGTATCTGCTTTTTTCTCTACTTTAACTTTGTCACCCGCATTAACTGATGATGCTACGGCAGCTGTTACTACAAACAGTGATACGTTTAATAAGCTTACTTTTTTCATGATGATTCCTTGTTTACTCTTTATGTCGTTATACAGATCATGTCTTGCTTCTCGCATAAGTAACTCTGACATGACTTATTCTATGCATTGCAGGCAACATACCAACTTACTCAAACCGTTGTTATAAAAGAGTTTTTCATTAAACATCACGTAATCACCGGGCTTGAACCGTCTCTTAATTGAGACAGCTTTACGAAATGTAAAATCATTATTCTTCATAAAAAGTACCGAAAAATATTTATAACTTTATTTTTCATATACTTAGACAAACAAAACACAAACAAAGGCACTGTCTCCTGTAAGAGACACCGTTGAGCTGTGATAATAAATACCGTAAAACGTACTTCGTCGCTTAGAGAAAAACACCTAAATATGCCGCTTAGCCCCATTCACCGCTTATCTGTAAAACAACTCACCATTACTGGCTTCGCGCTGGTTTTTTTGTTGATGTTCGTTGGTCTTTTTTATTTGGCAGAAAAAACAAAGGTTTTAGCGTCTGATGGCGCTGAAGCAATATATGAAGTTTCTGCCTTGGTGTCTGCAAATCGAGAACTAGACCAGTCAATCACGAGAGCACAGCGACATGCTAGCCAATATATTGTATTGAAGGACAGTGAACTTTTAGACAGGTTTACCGTCGAGCACTTCAACATTGTGACCATTATTGATAAACAGTTGAAAACCATTGCTGACCAAGAACTCAACAGCTCACTAAGCCAGCTTGAGCAGCATTTATCAGGGATTGCCACACAACTTCCTACTTTGCCAGAAGACTTAAACGATTTAGATGACGCGCAACTCTGGTTTAGTAAAGTCACAGAAGCGCGAAGCGACATTAAAAACAGAAGTGAGCAACTTATCGCTATTAGCGCTGCAGACATTAAAAACCAGTCCGAGCAGGCAGACAGCCTTGTGCTAAAGAGTTTACTTATTGTGCCTGTATCCTTAGCTATTGCGGGTATCTTCGTCGTCTTGATAACCCGCCCGCTGAAAAAACTCACAAACGATATTAAGATGCTGGAGCGTGGCAGTTTCGACAAGCCCATCACTAGCAATGGCTCGGTAGAGATTATCGATATAGCAAATGCGCTAGAAACAATGCGTACTCGGCTACAAGCACTAGAGCTGCAAAAATCTAGTTTTATTCGTCATATTTCACACGAAGTGAAAACACCATTAGCAGCAATTCGTGAAGGCACTTCTTTGTTAGAAGACAATAGCGTGGGCCCACTCAATGATGGCCAACAAGAGATCAGCCATATTATTCAGGAAAATGTTTTTCGTTTGCAGCAACTTATCGAGGACTTACTTGATTTCAATATCGTGCTGGACTCAACCAGTCTGCAAGACAACCAAGTGATAGATGTTAAGAAGCTAGTTCACCAAGTCATTGATGACCATCAATTAAACCTACAACGAAAGTCGCTTACTGTATCTTCTCATATTGATCCCATCCAAGTGCATGGCAACACCAAACACCTCGCGGTGATCTTAGAAAACTTACTTTCTAACGCTATCAAGTTTGCCCCAGATAAAAGTGAGCTAGTGATAAAAGGTGAATTAGAAAATAGCGAGTTAACACTATCCGTGTCAGATCAAGGGGTTGGTATTGCACTATCAGAGCAAGCACACATTTTTGATGCGTTTTATCAAGGTAAAACACAAGGTGACAGCGCAGTTAAAAGCAGTGGGTTAGGCCTAACTATTGTAAAAGAGCTAGTGATGCGTTTGAACGGCCAAATATCAGTCAGCTCAATACCTGAAGAACAGACAGGTACCACGTTTACCGTCACGCTTCCCCGAGCATACGCAGGAGAATAACACCAATGTTCAAATTAGTATCACACGTCTTACTCTGCTTTATACTCTTGGGTCTAAGTGGCTGTATGAGTACGTTCGAAACCCAACCTAATCAAACAGAAAACACGCAATTGAGCTTATATTATCTTTGGTTAAAGTCTTTAACAAAAGAAGAGCTTAAAACGGAATACCAAGATAAGTTAAAACAAGCAACCGAGCCACTCAGCGAAGAGCAATTACATTTATTGGCAATTTATAGTCTTCCTTCAAGCCATGTCTTTAGCCCCTATCGTGCAAAGTCTATGCTCAACAATCAACCATTCAATGCCTACATTGAGTCAACACAAACCCCAGAAAACAGAGCGTTTGTGAGTATTCTTCGCGATCAATTGAACCAACAACTATTGCTGATGCAACGTGCTGATAACCTCAATAAAAAGGCCAAGCAAACAAATGCCCAACTAACGCTTCAGTTGACCATGGCACAGCAAGCGTCAGCTGCACTAGAGAAAAAGCTAAACCAGCTCAAATCAATCGAACAACAGCTATCAAAATAGGGTGAGTAGCGATGAAAAATGAGACACAACTTATGCCACGCAAACGCATTCTAATAGTCGATGATGATCCAAGCCTGTTGAGGTTACTTTCCATCCGATTGAGTGCCGCAGACTATCACGTAGAATCCGCCGAAAATGCAAAAGTAGCGCTTGGTATTATTGCCAGTTTTTCTCCAGATATGGTGATCAGCGACTTAAAAATGGAAGGTATGGATGGCTTTGCACTGTTTGAGCAAATTCGAAAACAATTTCCAAACATGCCGGTGGTAATAATGACAGCCCACGGCACTATTCCTGATGCCATTAGCGCCACTAAACGAGGCGTATTCAGCTTTTTAACTAAGCCGTTTGAATCGCAACAATTACTCGATACTGTTGAGCAAGCACTGCGATTACAACCCATTGATTTCGAAACGCCTAGTGAGGAAAGTTGGCGTAAAGACATCATCAGCCGTAGCTCGAAAATGGAAGCACTCTTACAACAAACAAAACAGGTGTCACAAAGTGATTTTAGTTTGATGATCATGAGTCAAAGCGGCACTGGTAAAGAACTCTTAGCGAAAGCTATTCACCAAGCAAGTAAACGTGCAGGACATACATTTACCGCCATCAACTGTGCAGCTATTCCAGAAGCCTTGCTCGAGTCTGAGCTATTCGGCCATGTGAAAGGTGCCTTTACGGGTGCAGAAAAAAGGCATATTGGCCTATTTGAAGCAACCGATGGCGGTACGCTATTTCTCGACGAAGTAGGTGATATGCCTCTCGCTTTCCAGGTCAAATTGTTGAGAGCGCTTCAAGAAAAAGAAGTAAGGCCGGTAGGCAGTACGACATCTGTGAAAGTTGATGTCAGGGTAATTTCTGCAACACACAAAAACTTACGTAAAGCAATTTTAGAAGGCCGTTTTAGAGAGGATCTTTACTATCGCCTTAATGTTGTCGAGCTTGAACTACCGCCACTTTCCGAGCGCCGAGAAGATATCCCCTTGCTAGCCATGCACTTTCTCAATCAAGGTAAGCATCAAGCGGGTAATGCCCATATCAAAGGGTTTACGCAAGAAGCGATGGATGTGCTAATCACTGCACCATGGCCTGGTAATATAAGACAACTAGAAAACGTAGTTGAACAGAGTATCGCGCTATCAACAGAGCCGCTAATTAGCGCTATGTTGGTCAATAACGCATTAAGAAATAAACCCAGTGAATTACCGTCGTTTCAAGAAGCCCGAGACCAATTTGAACGCGATTACTTAGCAAAGCTACTCAAACTAACCAATGGCAATGTCACCAAAGCTGCGCGCATTGCACAACGTAATCGTACAGAGTTTTATAAACTTTTGGGGAAACATCATCTAACGGCTGAAGCATTCAGAGAAGCCCGATAAGCAGTCATAGACATTGGGGTAAAGAAGCACAACAAAACAACTGCTATCCAAAAAACGATGTAAAAAACTAGGTAACAAGCTACATGAAAAACATCGCTAGGCGGTCATGTAGCGCTTCTTTATTAATTGGTTTCGCTAAATATTCGTCCATACCGGCAGCGATGCACTTTTCTCTATCACCCGACATTGCATTTGCCGTCATCGCAATAATTTTTATGTCTCGATGATTATCACCAGCCTCGCCCTGTCGGATACGTTGTGTTGCCTCGTAGCCATCCATTTCAGGCATTTGAATATCCATTAACGCCAGTTGATAGTGTTTTTCACGCATCTTGTTGAGTGCGTCAACACCATTAATAGCAATATCGCAATCTAGGCCCATCTTATTTAATACACCTTTTGCCACCATTTGATTCACGCGGTTATCTTCAACCAGCAAAATGTTTAGTGCGTCTAATGCAATCGACGTGTCAGCACTGTCTGTTTGCAGCGCGTTCGGGTCATGAATTTCTTTAATGTAATGCTGTGTGACTAAGGGTTTAGCGCGCTCTAGTGCGCTGCCACCATCCGCTATGATATGCAATGCGGCAAACAAATCTGCACGAACGACAGGCTTAGGAAAATAGCCACTAAAGCCCAAATTAGCGAAATGCTTACCATCGCCTCTAGACTGCATTGAGGTCATCATGACCAACTTCATACCGCTAAATTCAGGGTTTGCTTTCAGCCCAACAGCGAGTGCTTCCCCATCCATATTCGGCATCTGCATATCTAAAATAGCGATATCGAACATTGGATTGTTTTGCGCAAGTTGATAGTGGCACTGCTCGATGGCCTGCTGAGCACTCTCAGCAAGCGTTACCTTTATGCCCCACTTCATCAACTGTTTAGCGATAACCTCCCGATTCGTCGTATTGTCATCGACGACTAAGATGTGCAGAGCTGACATATCAACAGAAGGCATTTCAGTGGTGACTTGCTCACTTTTGCCTACCCTGATATCACAGATAAATTCGCTACCTGTGTTATTGCTATCAACGCGTATATCGCCATCCATCAACAAGCAAAGTTTTTTCACGATTGCCAAGCCCAGACCTGTTCCACCGTAGTTTCGTGTTGTCGAGGCATCTAACTGACGGAAGCTCTCAAACAGTAGATGCTTTTTGTCATCACTAATGCCAATTCCAGTATCTTTAACACTCAAAATCAGGCGCCAATTGTCGACGCCATCTTCTGCCATACTGGCGCTGACTACCACTTCTCCTTCATGTGTAAACTTGATGGCATTGCTTATTAGGTTTGTCAGTATTTGACGAATACGGCTTGGGTCACCAATAACGTGTGATTCAGCAATAGACACGGTATCCAGAATGAGTTCCAACTGCTTAGACTCAGCTTGCGTTGCCAGTGCTTCAACAAGCTCTGAAAGCATTTGATTAAGATCGAATGGTATTGACTCTATGTCTAATTTGTCTGCATCTATTTTTGAAAAATCAAGAATATCATTGATTAAAGACAGCAATGAATTCGCACTGCTAGTCGCAATTTTCACTTTATGGCTTTGATCAGGTGAAAGTTCTTCATCTTTAAGCAGTTCAAGCATACCGAGTACACCATTCATTGGCGTACGTATTTCGTGGCTCATACTCGCCAAAAATTCACTTTTAGCCTTTGCAGCCGCTTCCGCCTCTACCTTTGCTTTTGTTAAAGCAAGTTCATTATGCACTTGTTCTGTAACGTCATAGTTCACACCAACCATGTTCGTCACTTCACCGTGTTCGTTTTTCTTAGTGATTGCAGAGGCTTTTAGGTGCCTAACTTCACCATTTGGCCAAACAATCCGAAATTGATTGGTGAACTTTTCATCTCCACCTAAAGCACGACTGAGATGATCTTCCGACACTTGTTTGTCTTCAGGGTGCAGCCCGTTATCCCACACCTCCGCGGCACTGCGTTCAGAAAGTTCAGACACACCGAAGAGTCGGTACATCCAATCGTCCCATTCCATCTCCTCGGTAAGAATGTTGTAGTCCCACACGCCAAAACCTGCAGAGTCGGCGGCTAACTCCATACGTTCATTTTTATCTTGTAATGCAGATTCTGTCAGCTTGCGTTCATTGATGTCTTGGAATGAGCCAAACAGGCGCACACATTTACCGTCAACGAACTCAGACTCTCCTTTTGCGGCTACCCAAATATCGTTACCTTTGGCAGTGACAAGCTGCAACTCGACATGATAAGACTTTCCGCTCTCGATACTCTCTTGTACCAATGTGTTAATAAGATCCCTGCTGTACCCTTCTTTGTAAAAGTTGATTGCGGTTTCTAGATCAGGTTCGTAATTAAGTGGCACTTCATGAATTAACTTGGTCATATCTGACCAGTAAATAGTGTTCGTAACCAAGTCAACTTCCCATGCCCCTATGCGCGCTAACAGGCTCATTTGCGACATTAACTGTTGGTGACTTTCCAACTCTTGTCGCTGTGCTTTTCGCATTAATTCAAAGCCAATCCATTGGCCAAATAGTTGAATCAGCTCAAGATCTGCGTCAGTAAACGGATGTGGATAGACGTCTGGACTAGAGAAGTTCAGCGTACCGAACTTTTCGCCGTTTACCATAATTGGCGTGCCAATGTAGGTTTCAAGCCCAAAGTCGGTATAACAAGGGTGGCCAGATATTTCACTTTGTCCGGCATGATGAAAGCTCAATGGTCCATTGGCATTAAAGGTATGGAAACAATACGTACCCTCAAAACTGAATGTCGCGCCTACTTCAATTTCCCCCTCAGGGGTATCTACGTACAGCACTTTATACTCATCATCATGAATTTCACTGACAATACCGAAAGGCAGCTGGAATAACTCTTTGCCTAGTCCTAAAATCGCGTTTATTTTTACATCCAGACCGTGTTTGGGATCGGCGCTAATATCATGTAATCGCTTTAAGGCAATTTCTGTACGCTTTTGCTCAGTGACATCATTTTGAATAAGGATAAAATTATCAATATCAAAACCATTACTCGACATAGGAACAGCAGTGGTACTGAACCAATATCTTCGATGGTTTTTGGATAGGTTACAGGTTTCACCACGCCAAACGTGGCCAGCTTTTAACTCTTCCAACATGTTGTCTAGAAAAGTATCTGCTTGTACCTGACTCTGAAGAACTTGATAACTTTGCCCCACCAACTCTTCACTTGTGTAACCAAACTGCTGGCAGAACTTACGATTATAAAATTTAATGTTGCCGTCTTTATCAAGCTGTACAACCACAGAGTGCTTATTGATTGCAGTTTGAAATTCCGACACCTTATTTTTTTCGCGAAGTAACGCGTCATAAGTGTCCTTTAGCACCTGTTTTAATGGCTTAAAAATATATCTTCCCACTAAAATCAGTGCCAACAACGACATTACCCAAATGACCATGCCAACGGTTTCGATAAACGATAGGCGATCTTCAGTATTTTGTTGAAATGCCTTTACCGCGTTGTCCAAGTCAACCAAAAGTGCTTCTACATTGAGGCGGTCAAACATCATGAAGTCACTTTGTTCTATGCTGTACACGTCAGCCTGTTTGGTTAAGCTTTTGGCATGGTCAACAAAAGTCGCTACGCGCTCGTTCAAATTCACATCACCAAAATACAAATTGTCAACGTTATCAGGTAGCGGATCGTTTAATAGTGTCGACAAACGGTATTGGTTATCTCGCATTTTTTCCGCTGCATTGATAATTTCGCTCGATATATAGCTGCGTTGTGTCGGATCTGTGACTGGGTTGATGTATTGCCAAGACATGAGCGCAATTTTTTGAGACAGCATGCGTTGCTGCCCTGCCGTGTTAATAATTTCAGCGTCATCGCGTTGATGACGATATTGCAAATCCAAGGTGAAAAAAGAAGCGGTCACGACAAGTGCCACAAGCACTAGAGCAAAACGGTAGCGCTTGCTGAATTGGGTTATCAGTGACTGGGTATTAAACATCTGCGCGCCTAAATGATTAACTTATTCTTGTGATGGTTTGACCTTTATCATCTAACTATTGCAGCTAAACCATAAAGTGCAAACCAAAGCTTTTGATTTTGTTACGTATCTAATACGTTTATTGAGACAATAATTTTTCGAACAATTGTTCATATTGCTGGCGCTTTTCGTCATTAAACCCAACATGTGTGGCAACAACTGCACCCTGTTGATCAAGAATAAAGCTACTGGGCATGCCTTGTATCTTGTAGCTACGGGCGGTATAGCCTTTTGCATCGTAGAAAATTTCAAAGCCAACCGGCACTTCGCTTAGGAAAGTATCAGCATACGAGCGGTCCGCGTCTAAATTGACAGCCAACACTTTGAATTTTTCTGGCGAATACTTTGCTTCAAGCGTATCCATCCAAGGAAATGCTTGTCGACAAGGCACACACCAACTTGCCCAAAAGTCGACATAAATAATTTTACCTTTATGTTGGGCGATGATCTCGTCAAATTGGCTCAACAATGCGTCTTTGCTTTGACCATAAGCTACGCTCGACAATGACATTAAAACGACACAAAAAATTATTATTACGACACGCATAGACAGTTTTCCCATTCATAACCACTACATAGTAACGATAAATAATAACGGATAAAACCAATACCCTCTCAATTTCAAGCATTTACATTCTTTAATACGAAAAAACACCAAGAACTGGCTACAAACAAGACATCTAGAAAATATTTAAAAATAAAGCATAAAAAAATCAGATATTTGACCAGTAGCGTCTACACTTATTTATGCGGGTGTAAACTTACAACATTGTCAACGTAGGAAAGTACGAGCATAAGGGAGGTTCTCGTGGCAAAACAGGCAGCTAATGGTCACACTGACTCACCTGAACTATCTAACCAACTTGGACAGTTGAGAGATATATTATTTGGTGAGGACAAAAGAGAATTCGAAGCACATTTTCAAAGCATCGAAAAAACGACCACATCTCAACTAGACCAGTTAACAAATTACATCAACCAAGAGCTGAATGCCTTGCGCGATGATATAGAAAAGCAATTCGCGGCTATGGCTAACCAAATTAGCGATAACGACCACCTTCATAGTGAGCGAGAAGACCAACTGCAAAGCTTTGCAGAGTCAACAGCAAATCAATTAGCCAACTTTGAAAAAAAGACCGAGCAAGCAAGCAATAATTTGCAAAAGCAGTTGTCGGACGATAAGCAGCAATTGGCAAGGCAACTTGAAGAGCAATTTACAACGCTCAATGAGAAGATTGATACATTGGGCGCCTCACTGGACGATAATAAAGCTGATCGGAACTTGTTGGCTGACATATTAACGCAAGCAGCAGAGCGAGTGCGTCTACAACCTGAGTCTGACAACGCTGAACAATAGCCATTATGGACAGAAAGTCGGTGTCAGAAGCTGATATTACCAGTGTTCAGTCACTCATTTTGGGTGCTGATAATGAACACATCAAAAAGGCGGTGCGTGAGGATGCGCACGATATCGTCACAAACGTTATTTCTGAAGCTGCGCAAGTTCGCCAGGAAAAAGATGGCAGCGTCTCACGTGTTTTAGCGCCTATGTTAGACAGTGCGATATCGCATGGTATTGAGAAAAACAAATCAACCTTTGTTAATGCTATGTATCCACTAGTTGGTAGCTTAGTGAGAAAATCTGTCGCAGTTTTCTTTGCCAACTTTCTCGAGAAGCTCAATTATCTCATCGAATACAGCTTAACGATTAAAGGACTAAAATGGCGATTTGAAGCTTGGCGACAAGGTATCCCTTTCGTTCAATATATTCTCAAGAAAACCTTTGTCTATCAGGTTGAAGATGTACTGCTGATTCATCGTGAATCTGGCACACTTTTACTTGACGTTACCTCTGAACACAGTGCTTGTAATGACCCTGCACTGACCTCTGCCATGCTAACGGCTATTAACGATTTTGTTGCTGACTCGTTCAAACAAACAGACACCGGTGGCATAGACAGTATAAAAACGCATAATTTCACGCTGGTGATTAGTAGAGCCCCTCAAGCCTTGCTGGTGGCTGCGGTGTCTGGTTTACCACCTGCTAAGCTACAGTCACAATTACAAGAAGCGAATGAAAGCATCCAGCAGGAAATGGGGGAGCAACTTGCTGACTTCTCTGGCGACTGCGAGCCGTTTATCCAAGTTGAGCCCCTGCTAAAAAGTTGCTTATTGTCCGAAATAAATCCCAATGTAAACAAGAAGAAACCAACTAAAGCATTATTTGCGGTAGCGTTACTTTTTTGTTTTGTAAGTGTTGTCAGTTTCCGATGGTGGCAAAACCAACATGTCATCGATACGCTAAAAAACACAGCTCCTCCCGCAGGCTGGCATGTTCAATCGGTCAAAAATGTGGGTGACAATATCCAATTATCTGTCATGCGAGATCCCGCTGCACAATCCATTGAAGGCTGGTTAAACGAGCTTAATCTCGCAGACCAGTCTATCAAGATTCACGAAACCCCCTTTGTTTCTTTGTCACCAAAAATTGTTGAGAAGAAGGTGCAATACCACATAAAAGAGAGTAACGCCGACATAAACTATTCACTAAAAGATGAAACCATCACATTAATCGCAAACGACCATGTGATATCTGATGAACTGCGAACAAGGCTACTTGCTACCCCGGGAATTTCCTCGGTACTTCCTGTGAAACGTGCAGCTATCAACGTAATACCCACAAACCAATACAATTCCGTTGCACAGCAAGTTGCCTTACTTAGCAAACACATTGGCAATACAACGGTATTGTTTGATGTCAAAAGTGCACAGTTAAATGCAAACGCCGCCGATGCGCTCAATGTGGTTGCACAACAATTGACGCAACTTAATGAGCTAAGCCAACAAGGCAGTATAAAACTCGGCGTTATTGTTTCTGGATACAGTGATAAAACGGGTAACCCCATGACTAATTTGACACTCAGCCAACAACGAGCGGATGCTGTCAAAGCCCAGTTAGTATTAGGCGGGGTGCCAAACGAGATTATTTACGCTGTTGGCCACGGCGAACTTCCCATTGACGCGCTTGCAGATGCTGCACGCTCAGTGGTTATTAGTTTGATTTCAGGTAACGCTCCATGATGCATTTCAAAGTCTGTTTAATTGGCGCATCGGCAGTCGGCAAAACCAGTCTCGTGCGCCGCTTTGTTGATGGTATTTTTTCTGAGAAATACCTAACCACTATCGGTGTCAAAATTGATAAAAAAGTCGTCGCAATAGAGGAAGGTGAAGCACAGTTAATGGTGTGGGATATTGAGGGGACTGATCAGTTTTCAGGTTTTACACCGCGCTTTTTAAATGGCGCAGCAGCCTATGTCGTCGTGATAGATCAAAGCCGAGTAAGCAGTTTTGAAGATGCCCTAGATGTTTACGCAAAAGCACGCCAATCATCAAACGCACAGTCTTATCTCGTCATCAACAAACAAGACTTACCGAATCAACTAACGGATGAACAACTCGCACAAACAACATCGCTAGGCTTCAGTGAAGTGGTGCGCACAAGTGCTAAAGATGGACAAAACGTCGAGCAACTGTTTGAAAGCATAACCCGCAATCTGTTGAAGGAGCGCAGTTAACATGGAGCATGACTTAGTCGAGGTGTTGAAATCACTCGACTGCATAGCGTTCAAATACCAAGGACACGGGCAGTTCGATACGATATTTGGAGAAACATTGTGGGCAAAAAATCTAGTGCCAAGTATTCAACAAGGAAATCCCATCAGTTTATTTGGTCATTCGCTATTTCTGGATGACTTTATTCGAGATGCAGAAACATACTGGGAAAGTAATGATAAGGAACCTTACGATTCGGGTATCTGGGCTGAACAACAACCTAATGGCACCGAACTCCACTTCGAAGCGCAAGCGCTCAATAATGACAACCTGCAACTCCTGCTGATCAAAAACTTAGCTCACCAGTTTCAGGCGAAGCAAAAAACCTTGCAGTCAGCACGTGAAATGATACTCGCCAACGAAAATGTGCTGTCGCGACACCATTATGCGCAAGAAAGAGTCGCAAGTTTGGTATCCGAGTCTGACAATCTAAAGGTTATTCTCGAATCAGTCAGTCAAGCGGTAGACGCCATCAATACCGGCATTATCATTGCCGACAGCGGGCTCAACTGTCAGCTTGAGAACCCCGCTGTGTTTCATTTGTTCAACTTAACGCCAGAACAAGACACACACAAAGGGCTTGGTATCTTATTGCAGCTGTTAGAAAAGCAATACCCGGAATTCAATCGCATTTTATGTTCTGACCAACCATGGCAAGGTGAACTGTGTTGGATGCAACCCCCATTTAATATGAAGTGGTTGATGCTATCCGTTATTCCCGTCAAAGACGATTCAGGTAAAGTCATTCAGTGGATTTTTATTGCCACGGATATATCTCGTGTTAAACATTTACAGCAGCAAAATGAAAAGCTCACCTTGGTCGACAATCTCACCGAACTGCCAAATAGGCAGTACTTTTGGAATGCACTAGAGAGTTTTATTGCACGACGTATTCCTTTTTACGTGCTCTATATTGATGTAGAAAACTTCAAAATCGTTAACGATGATTTTGGACATAGTGTTGGCGATGAAGTCTTGTTCTTGATTTCCGAGCAATTGCGTAAAACCACCAAAAAGGATGATGTGGTAGCGCGCATAGGAGGCGATGAATTCGGGATTATTTTACAAGGCGTTAACGATGAAAATCGCTGTAAAAAAGTATTGGACCGTCTGGTTTCACTTAATTTGTCGCATTTTCTCAAGAATAAAATTAACACCCTGAATGTTTCGTTAAAAATTGGTGCCGCTGGCTTCCCAGCACACGGAAACAGCGTAGAGCGTTTAATACGATGTACTGATATAGCGGCAAGTCACGCGAAAGATACGAAGGGCCTAGCGTATGCGTTTTACAGCCAAGAAATGGAGAATGAGTCCAAACGTAAAATCAAATTAAAAAAAGAGCTAGAACAAGCGTTAGAACAACACCAATTCGAACTTTTCTTCCAGCCTATCTACTTTACACCTGACAAGCGTATTGCCAAAGTTGAAGTACTAGTACGTTGGAACCACCCCGAACTTGGCCTTGTAATGCCAGGTCACTTTATTCCCATCGCAGAAGAAACTGGCCTGATCATACCGCTAGGTAAATGGATTTTTGAGCAAGCCTGCCAAGCACTTGGCGAACTCAATTACAGAGGCTACGACATTGGCATGGCTATTAACCTGTCACCAAAACAATTCAGCGACCACTCACTCGCACCGTTTATTGAAGACACGATTGAATCATTCAATGTCAGCGCAGAAAAGCTTGAGTTAGAGGTAACTGAAGGACTACTCATTTACAACTTCGATTCTGTGCTTGCACAACTCAAAGCACTACGTAAAGTAGGTATCGGCTTATCAGTAGATGATTTTGGTACTGGCTATAGCTCACTCTCGTATTTAAAGCGCCTCCCCATTGACGCGTTAAAGATTGATCGTTCGTTCGTTATGGATTTAGCAAACGACAGTAATGATATGGCGATTGTCTCAGCTGTTATAGCGATGGCGCACAAGTTAAATTTAGCTGTGGTTGCCGAAGGCGTGGAGCAAAATACCCAGTTAGAATTTCTCGCTGACAATCAGTGTGACTTTATTCAAGGGTTTTTATTATGTAAGCCGCTACCCTTTGAAAAATTATGTAGCGTGCTGACACAGAACCAATAATCTACTAGCAACTTAATGTGATTTAGGCATTGATAACATTAAATTTATTAAGAAATTTACCTTTTTTATAAAAGTCATCTATAACTCTATTAATGCGGTTAAAAAATATCTAAAAATAATCTGGTGTCTACTGAACTAATTTTTCTTGTTCTCCGTTCATATGGTTGAGACGACACCTGTCTATCAGTGAATGTACAAATAAAAATACCTAAGTGGCGTGCATGTTAAAGAGCCACTTAGTTAAGCCTCTGCGGAAGTATTAGGGAGGCATTTACGTCATGAAACGTAGTCATAAGAAGGATGCAGCTATGCACAAGAAAACACTATTAAGCACAACACTAGCCTCGATACTTTGCGCATCAAGCTTTTCAGCAATGGCAAATTTAGATGATATTCCCGACACCTCAGTAAAATCAGGTAAAGGGTTCCACGGTATGATTGGTGCTGGTGCACTTAATGTGCCTGAATACGTGGGTGGTGACGACGCAGAGACTGAAGCAGTTCCGCTGATTAATGTAGACTACAATGACACACTATATTGGAAGTTTAACCGCGGCGGCTGGTGGTTCTGGAAGCCAGGCAAAGGTGATATTCGCGTAGGTCTTGAGGTTGGTATGCGCCAAGGCTGGGAGCGTGACGACTTAAAATCTAGCCTCAATTTTGACATTTCAGGGCCTCAGTACAAAGAAGTTGAGAACGCTATCCTCGCTGGTGTTAATGTGGCTTATCACAGTGGTCGTTTTACAGCAGAGCTTTCTTTATTGGGTTCATCAGCAGATGAGAACTTTTATGATGAAGAACCTGGTACTGAAATTGTTCTACGCACGTCATATACCTTTATTGCAACCAAGCAGTTTTCTTTGACAGCCTCAGCCAAAGTGGAAGCCCTAAGTGAAGACACGGTCAACTACTTCTATGGTATTAACGGATACGAAGGTGACTCTACCACCAACTTTAGTGTAGGCGCTTTAGCCACATATCGCTTTAGCAAACAGTGGCTGGCACTAGCAGGGGCAAATTTCACATCGCTAGGCGATGAAATAAAAGATAGCCCTATTGTTGCCGATGATAGCCAAACAGCAGCGTTAGTTGGTGTAGCTTACACCTTTTAACAAATAGGAATATGTAAAAAGCACAACACATGTTGTGCTTTTTTTGTGCCTGAAACACTTTTGGTTATGCGCTGTCAGCTAATTAGGCTTAGCGACATACAAATAGGCGGCTTACAACACGGTCACCTATTCAATTAGCTTTTTTAAAAACAACAAGCGTCCATATACACCTTAAACTATAAAGCTTTGAAGCGTAAACCTGGCTAGCCAAATAACGAAAAGCTATTAGTAAGTCATTATATTTGTTTACAAAATAAGCAATCGTGCCTAGATTTAGATAAGACAACAACAAAAATAGGCATAGGTATTCATATGAAGTTTGTAAAAACTGCGCTTGCATCAATAAGCTTAGTTGCGCTTCTTAGCGCTTGTGGTTCAACTCAACCGGAAGAGAAAGAAGTTAAACATTCTGGTTTCCTCAGCGATTACTCTCAAATGAAGGTAGTCGATAAAGATGATGACTCCATCAACTATGTTTATGACTCAACCATCGACCGCTCTAAATACAAAAAAGTCATCATAGAGAGTATTGATTACTATCCCAAAGCTCCTACCAGCAAACAAATGTCAGATAAGGTAAAAAAAGAAATAGAGCAATTTGTTGAAAAAAACATGACAACAATCGTGGGTAAAAAATACGAAATAACGGACCAAAAAGGTCCTGATACTTTTGTACTTCGCTCAGCGATTACTGGCTTAACTATCGATGACAAAGAACTATCTGCATACCAATATATTCCTATCGCCTTCCTAGTTACGGCAGCCTCTGGTGGCCTTAGCGATATGAGTGTCAAAATTAAAATAGAAGCAGAAGCATTAGACTCTGAATCAGGCAAGGTCATTACCTCGTTTACCAAGCTTGATGCAGGTGAAACCTTAGCTGGCGAAGATACTCAACTAGAGTTTAAGCATGTTGAGCCGCTATTAACAAAATGGTTTAAAGCATTAGACACACGTGTTAATCAGTAACTCTTATACCACTGACTAACGTTCAAAGGCGGTTTATTACCGCCTTTTTTGTATTTGTTTTTGCACCTACTTTTAGAGCTAAAGCGACGCTCACACTATCCTGAGACTTATTGCTATTCGCCCCTATTTATATCGATCTACCCGCGTTGTTCGTCCGTAAATCTAGACAAATACATCAATTAACACACACGTGACTGAAATTAACCTAGTCTGGTTCAAGCGTGATCTTAGACTTCGAGACCATGCTCCGCTCTATCAGGCCTGTCAGCAAGAGACTCCCTTGCTGTTGCTTTATATTGTCGAGCCGATACTCGAAGCAGATGAGCATATGGACATTCGCCACTGGCGCTTTATCTTTCAATCGTTAAAAGATTTAAATCACCAACTCGAACAATACAACACACGCATAGTCATTGCGCACGGTGATGCTGTTACCGTATTAAACGATATCCATCAATGCATGCCCATCAATCAGCTTTTTAGTTATCAAGAGGTTGGATTAGACCATACCTTTTCAAGAGACAAAGCGGTTTCCAAATGGTGCACTCAACATTCTGTAACATGGCATGAACACCCATATGCGGCCGTTATTAGAGGTAAGCGCAATCGAATAGGCTGGGATAAATACTGGCATAATGTCATGCGTGCCCCTGTTCTATTAGCAGATCTAGAAAATACTCAATGGCTTGATGAAAAGCACTTAGCCCCATTGAAACACTTAGAAAAATCAATTTGTGAGGAATGGCAAACAGAAGCCCCTAACTTTCAACAAGGGGGTGTTACGTGGGCGTACCGCACAATGGCGTCATTTTTTGCAGAGCGCGGACAAAACTACCATCGCTTTATTTCTAAGCCAGAGCTCAGCCGTAAAGCGTGTTCACGCATGTCGCCCTATTTGGCTTGGGGAAATATTAGCTTACGAGAGCTCTATCAAGAACTACTCAGCCACTGGCAACGAAAGGGCTGGCGTCGGGCTCTTGCCGCGTTATCCTCGCGACTGCATTGGCATTGTCACTTCATGCAAAAATTTGAGAGTGAATCTAGCATGGAGTTTAAACCGGTAAACGCGGGTTACGACCACTTTCCCTATCAAAAGGATCAAGAAGAGTGTGAGCACTTATTAGCATGGCAGACAGGAAAAACAGGCTATCCAATGATAGATGCCTGTATGCGTTGCCTCATCGAAACCGGTTACATTAACTTCAGAATGCGCGCTATGTTGGTGAGTTTTTTATGTCATCATTTGTTGATAGATTGGCGCATGGGCGTTAAACATTTAGCACGTCTATTTCTTGATTTTGAACCAGGTATTCATTACCCACAATTTCAAATGCAGGCAGGTGTGACAGGCATAAATACCATCAGGATATATAATCCTGTTAAACAATCGGAAGAGCATGACCCTGATGGTACGTTCATAAAGAAATGGTTGCCCGAACTAGCGCAAGTACCTGCCGAGCAAATACATCAACCTTGGTTGCTTTCTCCAATGGAACAAGCCATGTATCAAGTGCAATTGGACGAAGACTACCCGCAGCCGATTGTCGATATTGTCGAAACAGGAAAGATGGCGAGGGACCTACTTTGGTCTTATCGAAAGCGCCCAGAAGTGCGAATTGAGAAAGAGCGGATATTGCTAAGGCATGTCGCACAATAGATTGTTCCCTTATCTATTATTACCCAGCAATACTCGCCAAATCTTGTGCAAACTTCTGAGCAATATCAGTATCAATTTTCTGGATACTGACGCGTATCGCTTGCGATTCATTCCCAATATCGAATGAAGAACCTGGCCTGACAAGCCAACCTTTGCGTGACAACTCGTATGCAGCCGCCTTGCAATCTCCGCCAACCGGAACCCAAACATTTAGGCCATCAATAGAAGCGTTTATATTAATACCAGCGCTCATTAGGGCTTGGACAAGCGTGTCCCTTCTTTCAATACAATCTGTTTTTGCCTTTGCGAGCGAACGTTGAAATGCCTCATCCGTCAAGCAGGTAATCACTAATGATTGAAGCACCCTACTGACCCAAGACATACCAGGTGCTAGCCTGGTATTAATACGCCTAATGGACTCTTTATCGGCCGCTACAAATGCCATTCGTAAATCGGGCCCTAACCCTTTTGAGACGCTGCGAAATATCGACCAATGAACGGTAGTGTCTGGAATAATAGAGTGATGCTTTGTGTTTGCGAGCAATGAGAAATGATCGTCTTCCATCACCAAAACGTTAGGGTAATCAGACAACACGTGGCGTAGCTCTACCGCCCTTTCTTGTGAAATATTTGCGCCGGTAGGATTATGTGCACGTGGTGTAACCAAGACCGCTTTAGCACCTTTGTCCAAAGCCGCTTTGAGTGGCTTAGCTTGCATACCGTTTTCATCAACGGGCACACCAATAACTTGCAGCCCAGCAAGTCGAATTGCATTGGCCGAACTTATGTAACAAGGATCTTCCACCACAACGGTATCACCGGGTACAAGGTGTGCTGCCAATAACCGCTCCAAACTGTCAATGGCACCGCTGCACAAGGTGATATCAAAGTCTTGTGCACAAACATCTGCGAACCATGTCATGCCAAAGTCATGCACGTCTTCTAGCAAGGTTGCTTCACCGTAAACATATTGTTTGAGTGATGCTTGGCTAACCACTTTGTTTAAATCGGGCAACCATTCACGACGCGGACTGCCATCAGCCAAATCAAACAGCGCGGTGTCAGTAACGCCTTCTTGCTCGCCTGCATCACTCTCTTGGCAAATACGTGTACCTAAACGACCTTGCGTTAACGCAATACCCGCTTTAGTCAAGCGTTGGTAAGCAGAAGAAACCGTGTTGCGGTTAACACCCAGGTCTTCTGCTAATTGGCGCACAGGTGGCAATACATCACCAGGTTTTAGTTGACCAGTGCTAACAAGTTCTCGCACTGACTCAAAAATTTCATGTGCAGATTGCCCTAAAATATTGACTTTCATTTTTGTCCTATGACAATATATTTTTTGTCATGAGCCAATAAGCGAATTGCTCGTTATCTCATGCTTATTATTCTTTCTTCGCAAATTATAAACACATAGGAGTGCCAATGTTTACAGGTTTATCAGCTTTTCCATTGACGCCGTTTAAGGATGAACACATTGATTTCACTGCGTTTGAAAAACTTATCAGTAACTTAGTGGACGCTAAAGTCGATTCTATCGGGGCACTGGGTTCAACAGGGTTATACCCATATTTGAAAACAGAAGAGATAAAATCTGTCGCACAAAAAACAGTAGAGTTTGCGGCTGGCACACCTGTCATGGCCGGTATTGGCGCGCTAAGAACCATTGACGTATTGAAGAATGCGCAAGCAGTACAAGAAGCGGGTGTTAACGCCGTATTACTTGCGCCAATGTCATATCACCGCATGCAAGAAGATGAAGTGTTTGAACTTTATCAGCAAGTGACAGCTAACCTTTCTGTGCCTTTGTGTGTTTATGAAAACCCGGGCACGACTAATTTCACTTTCAGTGATGAGCTTTATCGTGACGTAACACGTTTACCTCATGTGGCAGCCATAAAAATTCCCGGTATGCCCTTTGCCACCGAGCAAGGACATCAGCGTCTTACTGAACTAAGAAAGATAGTGCCAGAACATGTAGCGATTGGCGTGAGTGGTGACAAGTTTGGTGCCAAAGGTATGGCTGCGGGTTGTGATTTGTGGCTATCAGTCCTAGGTGGCTTATTTCCGCACACCGTAAAAGCCTTTATCGAGAAGGCCGCAACATTACAGCAATGCTTGCCAGAGCAAGCTCAAAATCAATATGAGACGCTCTGGGGTTTATTTGTGAAGTACAAAGGCGGTCTGCGCGTTATGGCAACAGCTGCAAACATACTAGGCTTTGTTGAAGGGAACGGTTTACCTGCACCGCTTAAACCAATGAACAAAGAAGATCGTGACATCTTAGCCACGTTAATAACACAGCTGGATTTGAAATAACGCAAATGCACACAAAAGTCACCGTCAACACAAGCAAGCCTGACTTGCCACATAGCGGCTTTATTCATTACCTATGGGCAGCCACGCTTGCAAGGGTTGCCACTGGTGGTGCAGCGGTGGCTATCGTATTACTTGCCCACAGCTTCGGCGCAAGTGGCAAACTTATCGGTGTTTACTCGGCTTGTTTAACAGTACCGCACGTATTGGGACCTATTTACGGGAAGTGGTTAGACAAAGCGAAAAATCCATTTTCGTTAATTGCCGCCGCATGCGTCGTTTTTGTGGTGAGTTTTCAACTAGTCATACAAAGCTTTCATTGGCAACTGGTATCAATAACGATTGCGAGCTTATTGATCTGTGGCGTATGCACATCACTGATGATGGGCGGCTTAAGTTCACAATTACGTCACCTTGTCAGTCAAGATTTGAGTATTCGGCGCCGCTCTCAAAGCTGGGACATCATTACCTACAGTTCGGGACTTACGCTAGGGCCTTTGCTTATCGCTACCATAAGTAGTGCGTATTCAGTGCCTTTATCGGTTGGCATCGTTATGTTTGTGCCACTGCTTGCTGGGTTCATTATTTGGCATATGCCAACACCCCATATCAGTAGAGCAAAAGCGAATGATATTGCGGGCTTTAGACAGGTCATTAATATCATATACAGCTCCCCTGCCCTCAAGCGCACCATTGCAATGACATCGAGCGCTGCATTTGCTGTCGCAGCATTGCCCGTTATAGCAATCTATCTGGTGGATGGCTGGCAGCAAAATCAAGAAAAAGGAGCATACCTTGTTACCAGCTACGGCATTGGTTACCTAATCGGCTCATTGATTTTGATTGCAAAACCACTAAAAAAAGAAGCGCTACGTTTACTAAGAATGACCAGTATTGCCCTAGCCGTTAGCTTAGTGATTATTTACTTCAGCTATTCCTTTTCCACAGGGCTAGTAGCGTATTGTTTATGCGGCATTGTGAACGCGTTCTTTTTTGCTTCATCACTTGCGGCAAGAACAGAATACGCACCAACGCATTGCGCTGGGCAAGTATATATGTGGGTTGCTGCAGCCAAAATTACGGCCACATCAATTGGCGCTTTTTGCGCGGGCTACTTAGTAGATAGCGCAACTACCTTACCGTTAGTGATCTCTTCTTTAGTGCTAGGTATCGCCATCACGCTCTGCTTTTGGCAATGGCAACATTTGCCGAGTTCTACCTTGGACAAAGAAAATTCTCGTTAGCGAAAATAGTAAACTCTGTCATTTGCATGGAGCGTTAGGTAAATAAGAGCTTAAAATTCCCTTGAGCAATAAGTAACCACTGCATAGTATAGTGAGGCTGGTTGCCGATAAGAGAACGATTTTCATGAAAAATATATTGAAAGCTGCGTTACTTTGCATCCCTTTTACGAGCTTTGCTGAAGAGCCACCCACGCCCTCCCAAACACTCTTCACTAACGTCCATGTGTGGGATGGGAAAAGTAACGGTATTACCAAGCCTATCAATGTTCTTATTGAAAACAATCTTATTAAAAAACTAAGGGCCAATAAAAGCGACATAAACGCGAAAGCCAATATTATTGACGGTCAAGGAAAGGTGCTAATGCCTGGACTGATTGACACTCATACTCACATTGCAGTTCCAGAGCAGTTAGGAACATTAACGAACGACGTCGACTTTATGTACTGGGGAATTTCGGCTGCTCAGGTTACTGAAGATTGGTTGATGCGTGGCTACACCACAGTGCGTGATGCTGGTGGCCCTGCAGTAGGTATAAAAAGAGCGGTAGAAGACGGTAAAGTAGCTGGCCCCCGTATCTATCCTTCTGGGCCCGTAATTTCACAAACATCGGGGCATGGCGATCATCGAGCTTACACTACGCCCCACCCCAATATGCCAGGCAACAAACCCCATGCAATGCAAACACCACAAGGGTTCGAGTTGCTTTGTGATGGTATTCCAGAGGTTTTACGATGCACTAGGGAGGTACTTCGTTCTGGTGCAACACAATTGAAATTAATGGCAGGAGGCGGTGCTTCTTCAAGTTTTGGTCCACTCTATACAACCCAATATTTACCTGAAGAAATAGAAGCTGCCGTAAGAGCCGCGAGAGATTATGGTACCTATGTAATGGTCCATGCTTATCATGATGAATCAATAATTCGTTCAATCGATGCTGGAGTTAGGTCAATAGAACACGGCACATTAATGACGGAAAAAGGCATGAAGAAAATAATGGAGAAGGGAGCATGGATCTCTCCTTATTTCACCATGCTGTCATTACCATGGGAAACAATCGAGGCTTATGTCGGACCACAAAATGCTCATAAAGCGAGAGCCATATACGATGGCGCCAAAAAACAAATAAGCATTTTAAAAGCATCTGGCTATGACAAAATCGCTTTTGGTGCTGACGTAGTAGGACCTTTATCAGCCCAACGTAATGCCAACAATGAATTTGTCGTACGAGCTAAGTACTGGCCTCCCGTTGAAGTGCTAAAACAAGCGACCTACAACAATGCACGCATGTTAAAAGAAGAAACTGGCTCCCGTAATCCATACCTAGAAGGCGAGCTTGGCATCATTGCCGAAGGGGCATACGCCGATGTGATTTTGGTAGATGGGAATCCACTGGAAAATATCGAACTATTGGCTACCCCTTATGAGTCCTTATTGGTCATTATGAAAGACGGCAAGGTTTATAAGAACGCCCTAAAGTTGACAACACAGTAAACAGGCAACCCTTTGAATACAATACTAATTGACGGTAGTTTTCACGCGTAACTACTTGCGAAATATAGCCAAAATGCTTTAATGCGCTAGCTATAATTTGTTGAAAGGAAGCCAATGCTCTATTTTATTATTACCTGCGCACTTATCTTATTAAGCGTGTTCGTTTTCTTACCACGATTCAGTCAATTTACCCAGAGGTACAATTTAGGGATTAACTTTTTCCTGACACTTGTTGCCACGCTGGTGGGCGTTTTTCTCGCCATTTCAATTACCAATTACGAAACCGTAAAACAAGAAAAACAAGATGTCATCAAGCTCTTGCTGTCTTCAATCTCATCGGTTGAAACCTGCCACGAATATACACGTGTGCTGGTTGAGTATCATAATTCATTACCTGCGAAAGACGGTTCGAAGGCAGACTTTTATGTCAACAATCCACCTCCGTATCCGGATTACCTAGACATTTTCTTAACGCAAAATATTGTCAGCAAAAACTTATCTGGTGCTTCTCTTAGCGATTTGAATGAGCTTCTCATTAATCTAAAACGCAGTCGTACGTCGAACGCTCCGCTTTACCTTGAATTATTGAAGCGAACACAAGATTTGCTTCAAGTAGAAGTGTCATTTCAGCAAGGAAACATCAGTCACAATCAGTTAGAAGCGCAACTAGATACCCTAAATGACTTCACTCAAAGCGCTGTAAGCACAGTTAAATAACCCAGCTGTGTCACGTCGCTTACCTAAATGGGGTAACAAAGCGGAGTATTGCCCGAATAGTAGTGACTGACACTTACTGCAACAATTTTGAGGTTAAAAAAACAGGCCGGATAAGGTGAAATACGTTTTACGTCGACGCCTGTTTAAACGCTAAGTCCACCAGAGCAGTAATTGCGCGTCATATAATTAACTGCAGCTGTGCAGCGCAGTAGTTGCAATATCTAGGGAGCGCAAACAGCATGATAAGAAACTTACTTTTGGGTGTGGCATTTATTTCTTCATTTCTGTCTACTGCCAACGCTGTCTCTTCTGAATCTATAGGTGAAAAGCTTAACCAACATATTGAGCAGTATGTCGAACAAGAAGATTTCCAAGGTGCAGTGTTAGTTGCACAGTACGGTAAGCCGATATTTCAAAAAGCCTATGGTTATGCCGACAGAGCGAGTAAAACACCCAACACACTGGATCATCAATTTCTTATTGGCTCAATGACAAAATCATTTACGGCTGTTGCGGTAATGCGCTTGGTTGAGCAAGGAAAACTCGACTTGCATGCGCCTATCTCAACCTATATTCCCAACCTAAATAGCGAGCTAGCCGATGGGCTGACGTTACACCGTTTACTCAAACATCAATCAGGGCTGAACCGTCATCTAGAACAGCTGACACACTTCGAAGAAAAAGACGTTAGCTCAGCTGAGATTCTCAGTATTATTAACACCGCGGAGCAGTCCTTTGCGCCCGGTTCGGATTACGAATATGGCAACCTCAATTATCACTTAGCAGCACTCGCCGTTGAAAACGTCACTAAGCAATCTTACGCGCAAGCCATGCAGGCGTTAGTTTTTACGCCATTAGGGATGAAAAATACAGGGGTTGAACGTATTAGCTTGCCACCATCAAACCGCGCAAACGGTTATCGGAAAAGCATGTTTGGCATCGACCGAGACGAAAACATTGTTTCTTACGCGATAGGTTCAGGTGATATCTACTCAACCGTTAACGATTTGCTGATATGGGAACAAGCGCTATACAAGCCGGACTTTCTATCACAGCAAAGCATCGACTTACTGTTTAAAGGCGAGAACCAAGCGTTTGGCTATTACGGCTACGGTTTTCGCATCAGAGAATACCAACGAGGTGCTGGGCAAGAAAAGCTAGGCAAGCTAGCTCGCCACGGTGGCTCTATGGACGGTTTTTTATCAAATCTACACCGCTATACTGACGACCAATTAACCGTGATTATTTTGGCTAATATTCGCCGCTTTCCTATTCGCAATTTAACGTTTGAATTAAAAGAAATTGCACTTGGTACTGATGGATTAAAACGAGATAGGTCGACATTTGAGTAGTATTTAACACCTTTCACCGCTGCACTATTCATCCTTGTTTACTTAACAAAAATAGTGTTGCAGGCATAGCCATATCAGACACTGTATATAAGTATAAATGTCTTTTGAGCTTTACAGCGCAAATGAGTCGTTATTGATTCTACAATTTCACTTGTAAACTATAAGCAATTTGGTTATTTGCAACTATTATTTAGTTGTGGCACCGCACTAAGAATTAACTTATCCAAAGGGCTAATTAACTTCCCACAGGTGCTTGAGTTAGATTTAAATGATGGGTTGCATGTTGAGCTCAACACGTAACAAGCCCATTAAAAATCGCCAGGAAATATACGCTGGCTAGATGCCCAACACTCGGGTTTCATTTTGTTGGTGTGCTAGGCTTTAGATGGAATTATTATGAAACTAGGTTTTTTGAAGAGCAGTAATTTTTGGAGCGTTTCTATTGCTGCTTTAGCATTACTATTTTCATTGACCCCCCCATTGTCTGAATGGATTCCAGACAAAGATTTGTCGATGCTACATTCGAATAGAACAGCAATTGGAAATTATTTTGGTATCGTCTCTTACGGCTTACAAATTGATCTAAAGAACGAAGGCAATAAACCTTTATCTATAACAAAATTAGTTCTTGAATTAACAGACCCAGACTCGACAAAAAGTTCTCTAATAGCAGAAACAATTACACAATTTAGTGGTGGGCCGAATGCTATTGTGACACCAATAACAAGGATCGTTATTAAACCAGACGAACAATGGAGCAATCTGGTTTACTTTTACCCGAAGCATGACCCTGAGATGGAGTACAAAATTAATCAAGTCCGATTCAAGATAGTCGAAGATTTAGGTGATCAGCAGGCGGTGATTGGAGGTCAGAGATTGATTCGGGCTCCGAGGCATCTAGTCAAAGAAGCGAAAGATCTCTTTGATCAGAATTTTGACTTAAAAAAAGGAAAGTATTCCGTGAAGTTGATTGCTTATTCAGAGAAAGAAATTCTTAGAGCTAATTCATTCCAATTTGAAGTTCATGACTTTCAGATTCAGGCAAACCAGTCACAGAAAAATGATTACAAGTACGGCATGGGAATCTACGGCCCGGCACAGAATATTAAGATGACATGGCTAAAAAACAATTCGATAAAAATAAAGGAATAGATATGAAAAAAATTTTGCTGATACTCACTTCGATACTCGCACTTAATGCGCAAGCAAATGAAGCAGATATACGAAAAGAGCTTCAAAAGCATGTCGATGGTTTGAACCAAGAAAGTCTGCCTAAAACAACATCAAGCTTTCATTCACAGTCACCCCAATACGCCCCATTCACACAAATGATGCAACAAAGTTTCCAGCAGTATGATATATCAATAGAGATGAAAGAAATTGACTACGTTGGTAGGAGTGGAGAGTACGTTGTAGCGAAAGTTACCTCACAGGCCGTTAGAAAGTCTGGCGCACCATTTATAGATAATCAATCAACTACTTTCTATTTTTTTAAAAAAGATGGAACAGAATGGAAGATATGGGCGTTTATGGGAGTAGATAGTGTTCCACTCCGATAAAGCCTAATAAGTAAATACAGGTGAATCCTGCGGCGCACCTAGTTTAGGCGTTAACTACTCGTCTTTGGCTTAGAGCGTCGTCTACTTGGTTTAGCTGGCGCATTGCCATTCGCCGCTTTAGGCTTATTCCCCTGTGGGCGACGCTTTTGTTGGCCTTTATTCACCGCATGTTTTTTCTGACCTGAACGCTGTCCTTCTTGGTGCTCTGCGCGTTTTGGGTTAGCATTTAAGTCGAGCTTTTTAGGCTTCTTCGGTTTCTTAGGTTTTTTCGCTTTCAGCGGCTTAATTGGGCGCGATTCTGGTAGCGGGTTATTCGCTTTAAAGCCTTCCACTTCGCGGCGAGGAATATGTTTTTGAATAACATACTCAATATCTTCCAGCTGCTTGTGTTCGTCAGCGGTTACTAATGAAATAGCTTGGCCATCAACACCTGCACGGCCTGTTCGGCCAATACGATGTACATAGTCTTCTTGTACGTTCGGCAAGTCAAAGTTCACTACTTGTGGCAACTGGCTTATGTCGATACCGCGAGCCGCAATGTCAGTCGCTACCAATACTTGAATGGTTTTATCTTTAAACTGCGCGAGCGCTTTCGTGCGCGCTCCTTGGCTTTTGTTACCGTGAATGGCCGCGGCTTTATGTCCTTCTGCCTCTAAATAGCGAGTTAAGCGGTTTGCCCCGTGCTTTGTACGACAAAACACGAGCACTTGCTGCCAATTTTCGGTTTTGATGAGGTGGTTTAGTAGCGGCGCTTTTTTCTTTTTATCGGTTGCAACCAACCAGTGCTCGATAGTTGCCGCGGTTGAGTTTTCTGGCGTTACCGAAATTTCTACGGGCTTGTGGGTCAGTTCTTTTGCAAGCTCACGAATATCTGGAGAGAAGGTTGCTGAAAACAATAAGTTCTGACGCTTTTTCGGCAACAGTGCCAAAATTTTATTGATGTCGCGGATAAAGCCCATGTCTAACATGCGATCAGCTTCATCAAGCACTAAAGTGTCAACAGCATCGAACTTAACGGCATTTTGCTGATGTAAGTCGAGTAAACGCCCCGGTGTTGCCACTAGAATATCGACACCACCACGCAAGCGCATCATCTGTGGATTAATTTTAACGCCACCAAATACCACCGTATGTTTTGTCGATAGGTTTTTACTGTACGCTTCGATGTTCGCTTCAATTTGCGCAGCAAGTTCTCGCGTTGGCGTTAAGATAAGTACAAAACACTGGTTTGCCCCTACCTTCTTTTTACTGGCTTGAAGCTGTTGCAACGTGGGTAATACAAAACTTGCCGTTTTACCTGTACCTGTTTGTGCAGCCGCCATCACATCGCGCCCCGAAAGCACTGCAGGAATTGCCTTTTCTTGAATTGGCGTAAGTTCGCTATAGCCTTTTTCTTCAAGGGCGGAAACAATTTCTGGACATAGGTCGAGGTGTGAAAGGCTCATGGTGACTCTGGGTGCGGATAATAAAAAGGCGGCAAGGATACGTTAAGGTTAGTCGATAAGCAATGTTATTACCTGTTTCACGCTATTTCGAAACATTTCACCCTTTGTTATATTGTAACAGTTACATCTGTCGCTAAACTTTGTTGGTTCAACGAGACTTTATCGAAAGTTGGTACGTAAACCGATAGAATGGCAAAGTTTTGCTCATCCAAATGACTAACATAACAATTAAAACTCAATAGATAGCGTTAAAGATATGAAAAATTCCTTGATTTCAGCTCTTCTATTGTCGGTAACTTTAGCTTCAACTGCGCACGCGTCTGCTATCAAGCAAACTAAAGGCGATTTTGAAGACAAGTTCCGTCAACTAGACGAAGTACTACCTACGCCAAATGTTTACCGCAATGCAGCAGGTGAACCAGGTGAAAACTACTGGCAGCAAAAAGTTGACTACAAAATCAAAGTGTCACTTGACGAAGAAAAGCGTCGCATTACTGCTACAGAAGACATTACCTACAAAAATAACTCACCGTACCGCCTAAAGTACCTTTGGGTACAGTTAGACCAAAATATCTTCAAAGAAGATTCGATTGCTAACATGTCAAACGACTTCGGTGGCATTGGTAACCGTGGTCCTAGCGCATCTGCAGGTAGTAGTGACAAGCCAGCACAATTAAGCCTTGGCACATTGCGTCGTCAACAGTTCTTAGCCGACAACGAAGTGGGCTATGAAATCAGTGCGATTAAAGACAGCCGTGGTAACGCATTAGACTTCGTCATAGTTGGTACTCAACTGCGTGTTGATTTACCAAAACCACTAAAATCAGGCGGTGAAGTAGAGTTCACTATTGATTTCGCATTCAATATTGTTGAAGAAGACGCCGTATCTGCGCGCGCAGGTTATGAGAAATTTGAAGACGGTAATGACATTTTCCTTCTAGCACAGTGGTTCCCGCGTTTACACGCTTACACTGACTACGAAGGCTGGAACAACAAAGAATTTTTAGGTCGTGGTGAGTTCACTCTAGAATTCGGTGACTACGAAGTAGAAATTACCGTTCCTGCAGATCACATTGTTTCTTCAACAGGTGTTTTAGCTAACCCGAAAGACGTGCTAACAAAAACACAACGTAAGCGTTTAGAAGAGGCGAAAACCGCTAAGCGCCCAGTGTTTATTGTGACCGAAGAAGAAGCATTAGAGAACGAAAAAGAAGGCACTAGCAAAACAAAAACGTGGAAGTTCAAAGCTGAAAACGTACGTGATTTTGCATGGGCTTCATCGCGTACTTTCATGTGGGATGCAAAAGGCTACCAGCAAGGTGGTGACGTTCAAGACCACGTAATGGCGATGTCTTTCTACCCTGTAGAAGGCGGTGACCTGTGGAAGAAGTACTCAACTGAATCAGTTATCCACACCATGGAAGTGTACTCACGTTTCTCATTTGATTACCCATACCCAACTGCACAGTCAGTTAACGGCCCAGTAGGCGGTATGGAATATCCAATGATCACGTTCAATGGTCCTCGCACTGAATTACGTGATGATGGCGATCGTACCTACTCACAAGCGGAAAAGCGTTTCCTTATTGGTGTAGTTATTCACGAAATTGGTCACATCTACTTCCCAATGATTGTTAACTCAGACGAGCGTCAATGGACTTGGATGGACGAAGGCCTTAACAGCTTCTTAGACGGTGTTGCAGGTCGCGAATGGGATCCAAACATTCCTTGGGGTGTTGAGCCGCGTGACATTACTGGCTATATGAAGTCGCAAACACAAGTGCCAATTATGACGCAGTCGGACAGCGTATTACGCCTTGGCCCTAACGCTTACACTAAGCCTGCGGCAGCACTTAACATTCTTCGCGAAGTGATTTTAGGTCGTGAGTTGTTCGACTTCGCCTTTAAAGAGTTCTCTGAGCGTTGGATGTTCAAACGCCCTACGCCATCAGATTTTTTCCGCACGATGGAAGAAGCATCAGGTGTTGACCTAGACTGGTTCTGGCGTGGTTGGTTCTACTCTACAGACCACGTTGATATCTCAATCGACAAAGTTTACAAACTGCGTTTAGACACGAAAAACCCTGACATCGATTTCGCGCGTTTACGTGATATTGAAAACGACAAGCCTTCATCTCTGCATGTTGAACGTAACAAAGCAGAAGGCAAAACATTGTGGATTGACCGCAACAAAGACGTAACAGACTTCTACGATGAAAACGATCGCTTCACAGTGACGAACAAAGAGCGCAACGCCTACAACAAATTCCTAAAAGACTTAAAGCCTTGGGAACGTGAAGTATTTGAGCGTGCGGTTAAAGAAGACAAAAACTACTACGTATTAGAATTCTCTAATGTTGGTGGTTTGGTTATGCCTATCCTTCTTCAGTTAACGTACAAAGACGGCACCGTTGAAGACCAGTACATTCCCGCTGAAATCTGGCGTCGTAACGCGAAGAACGTTCGCAAGCTTATCGTCACGGATAAAGAGAAAGAGCTTGTAAGTGTTGTTGTTGATCCAGGTTGGGAAACAGCTGACGTTGACGTTGAAAACAACCACTACCCACGTGAAATCATTCCTTCACGTGTAGAGGCATACAAGCGTAAGAAGCGTGCAGGTAAGGTTTACCGCGATATCATGCAAGATATCAAAACTGAGCTGAAAACTGACGAAGAAGACAAGAAAGAAGAGAAAAAGGATAACTAATGACCAACCGGTTATTAACGTTCCTCGCCGCCATTAGCCTGTTAGTAAGTACTGTGTTTTCAAGCACAGTACTTGCACACCAGCAAAAAGCGGCAGAAACCACCGTACTGTTTAATAAAAACTCTGGCCAGCTTGAGATTATGCATCGCTTTTATTTGCATGATACTGAGCACGCCGTGCAAGCCCTGTTTGACAAAAATGCAGATATTCTTGATTCAAAAGAAACACAGCAGCAGTTTGCTGACTATGTTGCTAAACAGTTTTTAGCGCGCACGTTAGATGACAAAGACTTGCCATTAAACAGTGTAGGATTTGAAGTAGAAGGCAAATTCTTTTGGGTTTACCAAGATACTGTGCCACCTAAAAACCTAAAAGGTATTAAGTTGTACAACGGTGCCCTAAGAGACTTATGGCCAATGCAAATTAACATGGTCAATATTGAAGGTAAGGGTGACGTGCGCACGCTTTACTTCCAAGACAGTGAAGACTGGTTAGTTGCTACGTTCTAAAACACGCCTGTAGCATTTAAAAAGCCGAAGCATTTGCTTCGGCTTTTTTGTTTGCGGTTGTGTAACTTTATGGTGTTGCTATGACGTTTATATCACCCAATTCACTTCTTCAGGAGACAACGGTCGACTATCACCAGGCTGTAACTTGTCATCCAAAACAATGTTACCAATGGCAAAGCGATGTAAACCGACTACAGGGTTTCGAAATCGACCAAACATGCGCTTAATTTGGTGATAACGCCCTTCGGTTAGTGTCACCAGCGTTGTATATTCGTCGATAATTTCCAACGTTGCAGGACGTGTCGTGATATCTTCATAGCCAAAATACATACCAGCAGTAAACGCATCGACATACTCTTCCGTGACTTTGTTTTTTAACGTAACTCGATACTTCTTTTCAACTTTACTGTCAGGCAAGGTCAGGGCACTTGACCAGCGACTGTCGTTTGTTAACAGCACAAGCCCTGACGTGTTTAGGTCTAACCGACCAACAATATGAAGCTCTTCGCATATCGATTTATCAAAACTTGATGCGAGTATATCGATAACCGTTTTATGCTTTTCGTCGATTGTCGCGCTAACAACACCGACTGGTTTATGTAACATGATATAGACGGGTTGGTTATTTTGAATAACCTCACCATCGAGCGCAATTTGGGAAAAGCGATTAACGATTTGGTCGACACTTATCACCGCTTCGCCATCAACCACAATGCGCTTCTGCGCCACCATCAAGCGCACCGCTTTTTTACTGACTCCACAATGTTCAGCAATAAATTTGTCAATACGTTGGTGACTAATCGACATAGTGATTAAGTATGCTTCAGATAGGTGTGGTTACGCATTGGCAAGCAACTGCGATACTTTAGCTTTCGATATTTTAGATATTTTGGTGATGAGTGAAAACGGGACGTGCGTATCACCGGTTTGCTCCGCGATATCTTCAAGCATGACCAGCCACAACTTAGCTGTCATTTCCGCATCAAATAACGCGCGGTGAAAGCTGCCTTCAGCCGATATGCCTTTGTAACGCGTTAACGTACCCAATTTATGGTTAGGCGCATCTTGATATATTCGTCTTGAAAGCAGCAATGAACAAGCGAACTCTCCGCTATAGCCAGCTGAAATGGCTTGTAGCTCGGAATCGAGAAACTTGCGATCAAATGATGCATTGTGCGCCACAAGATGCTGACCTTGTATAAAGTCTGCAAACGCCGCCATCACCTCATGGTTGGGTGCGGCATCAAGTAGCATTTGATTGGTGATGCCCGTGTAATCTTCAATAAATGGGCTGACGCGCCTACCAGGATTCATTAATGCTTGAAACCTATCAACAATAACGCCGTCTTGAAGTTTAACTGCACCTATTTCTATTGCTCTGTCACCTTGCTCTGGTGAGAGTCCCGTGGTTTCGAAATCGAGTACCACAAGCGAGTTAGCATTCGGATTGATCATAATAATGACTGGACGCCGTTATTGAATTTCTAGAAGTTCAACATCAAAAATAAGGGTCGAACCCGGTGCAATTTTGCCCGCAGACGTATTGCCATAAGCTAAATGTGCAGGAATAAAGAAACGTGTTTTATCGCCCACCACCATTAATTGCACACCTTCTGTCCATCCTGAAATCACTTGATTTAAACCAAACGAAATAGGCGTGCCACGCTCAACAGAGCTGTCAAATACAGTGCCATCAAGTAAGGTACCGTGGTAATGCACTTTCACTTTAGAGGTTGCTGTTGGATGCTCGGTACCCTCGCCTTTTTCAAGCACCTGGTATTGCAAGCCTGATTCTGTTTCGATTACACCTTCGACTTGTTTATTCTCTATCAAGAAAGTTTCGCCAATGCGTTTGTTATCGAGCGCGAGCGCTTTGTTATTAGCATTACGTTGAAACCACAACACAGCAAGCGCTATCACGACGATAAGAACAATAAATTTCACAGCAAATACCTTAATCAGACACTATTTGCGGAGCAGTTTACGCCAAATAGTGCCTAATTACTTGTAAAAAGTATTAAATGCCTTGCGCACTCATCGCGTGTATTAACCGTTGGAATGCAAAATTATTCGCGCCGACAAGGTAATCTCCATCACCCGCATGCCAACAATTGTCATGAATATCTCTCATCGTCTTTGTTAATCGCTTTTCCAACTCATCAAACGATTGAGGCGAAAATGCAGCATTCTGCTCCATTTCAAACAAAGACACTGCAACACCGCCCGAATTAACCGCTTTAGCGGGAGCAAAATTGACATTCGCTTCCCGTAGCGTCGTTATTGCACTTGCTGTACACGGCATGTTTGCCCCTTCAAATAGCCATTCGACTTTGTTTTCAATAAGTGAGCTAGCATCTTGGCTATCGACTTCGTTTTGTGTGGCACAAGGGATGGCTATTTTACAGGGAATACCCCAAGGCTTTTGTGAATCTAGCCACTCCCCCTCTTGCTCATCAAGTTTTGCATTTCGGCCACGCTCTAATAAACCGTTCACGGTATCAAGGGATATACCGCTCTCGCGATATAAACTTCCTTTACTGTTCGATAATGTCAGTACATTGGCACCGCATTCAATAGCTTTTTTAGCAGCGTGAAGTGCAACATTGCCAGCACCTGAAATACAAATATCTTGCCCTTCAAGCGACTTATCATGCTTTTCCAGCGCCCGTTGCACAAAAAAGATAGCGCCATATCCTGTTGACTCTGTTCTTACTTGGCTACCACCAAATTCCACATTTTTCCCCGTTAACGCCCCTGTGAACTGATTCTGCAATCTGCGGTGTCGGCCAAACAGGTATCCAATTTCTCGTTGCCCAACATTGATATCACCGGCAGGAATATCGGTTGTGGCGCCAATATGGCGATGTAGCTCATCCATAAAAGCATGGCAAAAACGCATTACCTCTCGATCCGATTTTCCTTTGGGATCAAAATTAGCGCCGCCCTTGGCACCACCTATGGGCAACCCCGTTATTGCATTTTTAAATGTTTGTTCCAGTGCTAGAAACTTAAACGTTGATTCGGATACGTTGGGGTGAAAACGTAATCCACCTTTGTAAGGGCCAATCAAGTTTGCATGTTGCACTCGCCACCCTTGATTGACATGCACTTGGTCGCTGTCATCAACCCATGCCACATTAAACTGAATAATGCGATCGGGTAACATCAACCGTTCCAATATGTTGTCCTGCGTCACTAACTCCCACTGCGCGTCAGACAGTTTCATATAGGTTGTGAGCTCTTCGATGGCCTGTATATACTCCGATTGACCATCGAATTGAGCTGTCAGTTTCTCTATTACTTTTTCAAGATAAGCATGTTTCATACGTCCTCCTTATTTGCTTGACGTTCAAGCCAGTGCGCCTTACCACTGAGTTGCTCCTGGCTATGTTTTAAGGAGCGTATGACGTTCTCGAACTCTTTTTTTGCCACTTTGTCTTGAATGAAGCGTTGAATAGTGGATATAAGCTCAATATTCTGTGACGTATCCGACACTAAACGCTGAAGCATAGACAGTTGCGCTCGCCTGCCTTGGGGCTTGGCAACGGGATGATGATAGGTAAATTTAGGCAAAATATTCGCGGCGCAATCAATTGCCATTTTGTTAAGGGAGGAAATCACCCCCAACCTGACATCAATCGCTTCACTAAAATCAAAAACAACACTGTTTCTGTTTGACTGTTGCTGCAATGCAAGTAACTGTTCAACTTCTTCAATACACACCTGCATGACGTCATGAAAAAGCGACAAATCACCATGTTTGTTGGTTGATGTGAAAGGGTCCACAACTTTTCTCCTTGCTGCTTCGTATTACTGACATCTTCCAATAAATGTGCCAAGCTTGGCGTTATGCTAAGTACTTGAAAAGTCGCTAAGTGCGTTTCTTAATAGATGCGACTCGGGCATTTTTTACAAAAGCACTGTGTAAATTTGACAACATTTCAAGGAGCCCGAAATGGCAACCGTTTTAGTAAAGCTGGACACCCCTGGATACCAGCAGTTCATCGACTCAACAGCACTTACTGATGTTTTTAGCGTAACTTATGCCAATAAGGATACATGGCATGACTACCTTACCGAGCAACCCGCTATCGCAATCATCGAGGGTAATAACTTCAGCTCGCTCGACTACGAACGCATCGAAGCACTTCAGTTTTGTCCAGATACAGAAATAATTTTTCTCAGCGACGGTGTGCCCAACCCAATATTAGATAAAGTTGTATTAAAATGTGCCGCACACCACTACCGTACTCCATTTTGTATGGAGAGCGTTCAAGAGTTAATCAACGAGCTGAATCAAGAACTGAACGAATCAGTGAGCAATGCGCGTACCGTTGCGACAAGCCAACTCGATCAATTCGGCTTGCTTTACGGATCTGCACGTATCATGAAAAAACTCTATAGGAGTATGCGAAAAGTCGCGTCGTTTGATACCAGCATACTCATTGTTGGTGAGAGTGGCGTGGGTAAAGAGCTGGTTGCTCATACGCTCCATAACGCCAGCGATCGTTCTGAGCACCCGTTTATTGCGGTCAACTGCGGCGCGATGACAAAAGAATTAGCAGCGAGCGATTTATTTGGTCATATCAAGGGCGCATTTACGGGCGCTCACCAAAATCGTGATGGCTTTTTTAAGCAAGCTGGGGCAGGTACCTTGTTCTTAGATGAAGTCACCGAAATGCCAGAAGAGCTTCAAGTGCAGCTGTTGAGAGTTTTGGAAACCGGCGATTTTTCACCTGTTGGCAGTAATCAGGTGCTTCACTCGCGAGCACGAATTATTGCGGCAACCAATAGGGAATTGTCTGAAGCAGTGGCTGAGGGTGTTTTCCGTGAAGACCTATACTTTAGGCTGGCACAATTTCTCATTCATGTCCCGCCACTGAGAAGCAGAGGTGGAGACATCACAGAACTTGCTAAACATTTTTTAGCATACAAAAATACTGAGCTAAATCACGGCAAACAAATTACCGATGCAGCGTTGGACAAATTGACTACGCATCACTGGCCCGGCAATGTAAGAGAACTGAAAAATGTTGTCGACAGAGCCTTTATCGTTGCGAGCGATATCATAGATGCCGAACACATCATCTTGGACAATGAAAAACCACTACATACCTCAGCAGTACCAGCCGGTGTTCCTTTAGCTGAAATCGAAAAACAAGCCATTCTAAATACACTTGATGAACAGCAAGGCAACAAAACAGATACGGCCAAGGCACTCGATATTAGTGTGAAAACACTCTATAACAAACTAGAAAAATACAACGATTAGCAAAAAATTAGCTGCTGGTGAGTAATTAACTGCACAGCAGCTACATGCACACATTTTTTACATACCGCTCTGTAAAAATTTCATGCTTCCCAACCCTCCTCTTCTATAAATACAATCCAAAAACCCACTATAAATATATTTTTCAATCACTTAGCAAACCCGGCTTAGTCTTTGCTATCTCTACAGTGAACCCTCAGCAAAGGAGAATATGATGAAACGTATCACACCGACGTTAGTGTTCGCAGCCGTATTAACAGGCGCATCGATGTCAGTACTAGCAGACAATACCGAGCAAAAATGGAAAGACAATGCACTAGATGCATGGATTGATGGTAAAGCAGAAACAACGCTACTACTGAACACAAATTTGAATTCGTTTGACATCAACACTGATGTTGAAAGTCAACACGTCACACTGACAGGTATGGTTGATACCAATGTTGAAAAGTCATTGGCTGAAGAGCTAATCGCTGGTCTAGATGGCGTAAACAGCGTTGATAACCAACTCACAGTAAAAGATCGCAGTGGTGACACCATGCAAGCGCTAACAGACACGAAAATCACCACAGTCGTTAAAACTCGTCTACTACTCGACAGCGATGTGAACGGCACGGCCATTGATGTGGCGGCACAAGAAGGCGTTGTCATTCTATCAGGGGTTGTTGAGTCTAGCGCCGAAGAAGACCTCGCAATCAGTATTGCAGAGAATACATCCGACGTAGCTCGAGTAGTCGACAGGTTAGACGTGGCTAAGTAGGTATGCACGTCCTCCAATATTGGCCAAAACGCAGCAAGAAGAAGGTGTCCAATCAAGGGCTAGATTACCGAACTTTGATGGATAGCGTTAGTGTCGGACTAACCTCATTTTTGCAAAATCGTTAGCGCAGCTGCACCGTAAAGCGTCAACTTGGATGCAGCTGTGCTATCGATGATGCACAAAAGATGGCTAAGACGACAGTATTTATTAAACAGGGTGACACCACCCGCCGTTTTCACATACACCGTATAAACAAAGGAAATATAATGAACACGATTTTTGATGCATTACGAGAAAGTCATGAGAAACAGAAATTACTACTTAACGCATTAACAGAAACCACCGCAGGCTACTCGACGCGTGAGCTATTTTATACCATGCTCAAAGAAGAGTTAGAGCAACATGCTGCCGCTGAAGAACGTTGTTTTTATGCACCGTTGATAGAGAGTGACAGAACAATCGATATGTCACGACATGGCATAGCAGAGCACCATGCTCTTGATAAGTTAATTGCACAACTTGACGAAACTGACTTTGCATCGCCTCAATGGATGCCGCTGTTGAAAAAGCTTCAACATGCTGTGACTCACCATTTAGAAGAGGAAGAGCAACGCTTTTTCCAGCAAGCAGGTAAAGTTTTCAGTGATAAAGAGAAAACAGCGCTGGCTAATGAATATGAAAAAGAAATGGCAAGCTAAGCTTGCCACCTTTCACTAACCAATCGATGCACAAATGATGCTAATTTTAAAAGGATATGTGCTGGTCGCGACAATTGCGCTGGTACTGGCGTTTGCTAGCCCTTACATTGTTATCTCGCTATTACTTAGCTGGATAGCACTTTCGTTTGGGTTAGTCAGTCTCGCGTACTGTTTAAACAAACCTAATGTCTTTCGAAAACGGACCAACGGCAAAATAAGCCTCTGGGCTCGTTGGTTATTCATTCCTTTTTTTATCAGCGCTCGCAGTTACAACGCCTGGGCTCGACGCCATGATAGCGTAGCCTCAATGCAGGAAGTATATCCCAACCTCTTTGTGTCGAGACGTCTATTCTTTTCAGACCTCGCTGAACTTAAGGAAAAAGGTATCACACGGATTTGTGATGTAACCGCAGAGTTTGTTGGTCTAGATGCTGATATGGCTGGCGAAGAGTTTGATTACCTAACGATTCCTACACTAGACCACACGTCCCCTTCACTTACCCAGCTAATGCATGCTCTGCGCTGGATTGATTGTCAATTAAGCGATGGCGAGCCTGTTGTTGTGCACTGCGCACTTGGCCGAGGACGTTCTGTATTTGTTGTAGCGGCTTATTTGTTGTTATCTGACAGCGCGTTAAGTGTGAAAGACGCCTTATTGAGTATTAATAAGCTACGTTCAACTGCACGACTGAACAAAAACCAACTGCGCGTATTAGAAACAATTCATACAAACCAGGAGCTTACCCTTGAGCCACCTACCTTCATTATTGCCAACCCAGTTTCTGGGGGCGGCAAGTGGCGCCAAAATAAAGCGCAAATCATTAGGGAACTATCCACCAAATTTCGTTTACGCATCAAAGAAACCAAGAAAGATTGCAGTGCTACCAAATTAACCCAAGAAGTTATTTCGCAGGGCGCTTCACGTATTTTTGCTTGCGGTGGCGACGGCACTGTCACTGAGGTTGCCAGTGAAATAGTAAATACTAATTTAACCTTGGGCATTATTCCTTGTGGTACTGCAAATGCGCTTTGTCACGTTCTGTATGGCGTGACCAGTAAAGTTATGCCTATAGAAACGGCATGCCAAACCCTTTTGGCCGACAATACACAAAAAATAGACACGGCGATGTGCAACGATCATCTGGTACTACTGATCATGGGTATAGGATTTGAACAACAAATGATTGAATTCGCACACAGGCAGCAAAAAAATGCAAAAGGTCAGTTCGCCTACTTATCAGGTTTTTTCAACGCTTTCGTGTCTAGTGATACGCAAGAAATCACCTTGCAACTGGGTGACGAAGACAACCAAACACTAGAGGTTCACAGCCTAGTTGCTGCCAACATCGCACCGTTTAGCACGGTATTAGCACATGGTGGTGAGGTGCCGTTGAAAGACGATGGAAAGCTACACGTTTCCTATTTACCTGGACCAGCCTCAACAGCGAATAGAATGTTGGCGTTGTCAGATATTACGCTGTCCAGTGTTGGTCTGAAGGAACGCGCCTCAACATTTAGGTATGCATCTGCTCAAAAGGTATTGATCACGAGTCAATCACCAATAAAATATGTGATTGATGGCGAGGTTTACCATGACGACAACATCCTTGTATCGATGCAGCCAAAATCGCTCAATATCCTAGTGCCTGAGTAACTCATCAGGAGCGTTTACTCAATGGGTCGAACATCTTACTCTTGCATGATCGTGATGCAATTCCGCCCTGCCTGTTTAGATTGGTATAAAGCAAGATCTGCACGTTTTATAAAAGACTCGCCGTTATCTTGGCCGCGCAAGAAATGGGTAACGCCTGCACTAATAGTCACGGTTTTAACCTGACAAAAAGGTTGGTCTTCTATGGCAACACGCAACCGTTCGGCGAGCTGTTCTGCATCGGCTAAATCAGTGTCAGGCAGCAGGATAGCAAACTCTTCACCACCAGTTCGATACAATGAATCATGTTTTCGCAGTCGTTCAAAGCAGACTTTAACCACGTCTTTTAAGGTTATATCTCCAACATCGTGGCCATAGGTATCATTGATTTTCTTGAAGTGATCAATGTCGAAGAAAATAGTCGCTAAGGGTTGGTTTTCTGCCAACGAATGACGAATAGCAGACGCTCTGTCTTGATCCCATTTATAACGGTTGAAACAGCCCGTGAGGTGATCTCGTATGACACGTTCAGACAAGCGCTGTGAGTCTTTTTCTCGTTTTTCTATATTAGTCGACACATGCTCAATCATATCTTGTAAATCGACCGATAAATCACTTAACTCATCATTCGATCTGACTTGCTCAACTTCACTGACAGGAATGTGCTCATTCGATTTCAACGCGGTTTTTACTCGTTCAATGTTTCGCGACATTAAACGAATATTGGCTTTAATACTCAGCACAATAATGGTGGCCATTACAATCCCGATAAACAACGCTATAACACTTAATGAATAATTAACAATTTCAAACTGTTGCTCATGTTTTAATGCCAATAGTGCTTTTCGCTGGGTGATAGACTCAATTGAATGAATAAGCGAAATTGCATTACGGTCAAACGCTTCATCAAATTTGAGAATGTCAGCCAATACTTGCTTGCTATAGCCCTGCTCCATTAACGTTTTCAACATTGCCTCTATATCGCTATGCGATGACTGAAGCAGCAACAGTTGTGAATGTATTTGTTTAAATTTATCTGACGTATTGCTCTTTAGACCAATCTCAGCGACGTTAAGTGCCTGTGTGAATTCTTGTTGAATGTTGTTGTTCCAACGAACAATATTCTCTTGCTCTGATGTAGTATCGGTATTTTCAACCAACTGCTTACGGATAAACTCGTCCATTAAGATCCGCTGTTCCAGTTGCGCTATTTCAATTGCATTAGCATGCTCAGTTAGCGGTACATCAACTACCGCTATCTCTTTTAATTCAATGCCAATCTCACCAAGCGCCGCTACTGAGTGCACCAGCAAGGCCAGAATAAACGCCAGCATAACAAAAACAATGGCACCCACCTTTTTTGAGATGGTCCAACGAAACAGTGATTTCATCAAGGCTCCTAAACGACGATACTGCGTCATAAAAGGTACACTAAATTAGTGCTAGTTGATATGTACTCAGCCCAAAAGACTGGTCTGGCGATATGATTGAGCGTCAACCGTATCTACGTGGATGGCGAATACCCTGAAGACTTTGCACCGCTACATTCGTGTCATTGTATATATATACGCCATCACGATAGACCTTTTTTAATAGCGTTTTTTGCACGGAGTCATTGCATACAGCGCCGAACGCAACACAACCATTAAGCGCATACCAAGGTGAAAATTGTTCAACAGCATGAACAGCATCGGGCGTAGCCAGAGTATCTACATGGAAAATTTCTAATCTCGCCCACTCGGTCATCTTTTTTCGCAACACCTCTGACCGAATATCATGTTGCAGTTGAAGCACACCTTCCTTATTGAAACTGCCTTCAAGGTCTATTGTCATCAAGTCGTCTTGCCACGCAATGTACCAACTTCCATGTGGTTTCATACGGCGATATCTAATTTTTTGGGTGACTGCGAAATAGTTGCTAACAAAGAGCGGCTATTGATCATTCTATCGGTACTCGCGCCTTTAAATTCGGCAAATTTACGTTGAGATTTTTCTGTTAAATTCTCAACGGCTCCCACCGTAGAAGTACCGTCTTTTTTGCTATAAAACACGGAAAGTCGAGTTGTTATAGCGTTAATATGTTGAGTCGCGTTTTGTTCACTTAAACGGACCTTATCGACAAAATGAATTTCACGTTCAAGTTCGTTAAATAGTGCTTTAGGCAACTTGTTCTCGCTTACAACCCTTGCCAAAGACTGGTACCAATCAAGTACAGGGGAGATCAAGGTTAAATCGGTAGGGCTGTTTTTAAGCCACTTACTATTGCCGACGACTGAGGCGCTTAAGCCATGGGCTACAACGTGATAAGGGCGAGGCAATCGTCGTGATACAACGTCGAATGTATTGCTCCATTGTTGTGCCGACAAAACTTTATCACCCACACTATTTGGTAAGAATTCGATAGCCACACAGCAGTATCCCTGCTTCACGAGCTTTTTCATTAACGGCGTAAATTGAATAGCATGAGTCCATCCATGGACAAGCCAGATAACCTTTCCTTCACCGACAGAATATGTACGCACTTTGCCATATTTTGTTTTGTAGGTTGTTTGCTTAACGCTCTTCCCCCACGTTGCTGCGCGCGAGTTAGGTGTTAGCAATTTTCTTTTTAGCAACTTGTAAGCATACTGTGGGAATAATTTATAGACAGTTTGAATCAACCAAACCGACAGAATATAATCAACATGGGTGCTGCGAATCATAGTTGTTTCCTGTTGAGCCAATTATGATTGCAAGGTTGGCATGGCCAATTGCTCATGCTTATTCGCAAGCACAAGCGCCGGTGACATAGGTGTGCGTTGATTGATAAACGCGATCAAATCACTCTTTTCTTTGCTTTCTGCACAGCTACCAACCACTTTGCACAGTTCAATATCAAATAAATTGTTCGTTGCGCCAAAACGGATAAATAATTGTTTTAATGGCTTTAAGTGCTGCTTTCTTACTTTGCCTTTCAAGTACTCTAGCGTTGCTAGCACATCAAAACTGTTGGTTGCATGATCAGAAGTGATGATTTCGACGACACGATCGATAAATAATTCTGACACATTCTCGTTTTCAAGTTTGCTGCACAGTTCTAGCTCTGGTGTTAACGCTGCAACACTATTCACTTGGCCACTAATCACTTTGTCGTGGATATAACTTTGTAGACGCTGACGACGTAATTGTTCTACTTCGACACGATCACGCATTGCACGTCGTTTCGTTTTCGCTTTGTATTGCTTATAGAAATGCGTCACATCTGCAAAATAGATTCTTTTGATCAGCAACATTAAAAGTAAAGCAATAAGACAGTTTGTCAGCAGTAAAGTCATCACGTCACCCTATAAAACAATAGTATGGGCGTACTATAACTAATGACTTTGCAAACAATATGGAGCAAATATGGAGAACTAAGGAGTCATTAGACCTCTGCTAATATCTCGACGTTGTGGTTAACGAGTTTGTCTTAATTCTGCCACTTTTTTGTTAAATATCTGTAAACGGATGTTCATTTTCCAGTCACCAAACTGTCACCACTTCTCCACAAACTAGCAATCCCCTGTGGTTACTTATCGCGAATTAACCAGCTGTAGGGCGAAACATTACGCTTGGAAAACCAATAAAAACGGAAAATAAAATGTCTAATATATTATCAAGCCGCTTTAAATTGTCGGCGATTACTTTATCTATGTTACTTGCCCTTACAGCATGTGATGATGGTGACGATGGCGCAGCAGGCGCTACTGGTGCACAAGGTGTGGCTGGTGTAGATGGTCAAAACGGTGCCGATGGTGCTGACGGTGCTGACGGTCAAGACGGCTCTCCTGGTGATCGCGGTATCATGCAACCAGCGGGACTAACACGTTTAGCTACCGTGCCTACAGGTGCTGAAGTAACAGGTATTTTTGTCAATGCTGACGGTGATCTATTCTTCAACTTCCAACACCCTGATGATGTAAACGACGAGGTGGATGCGGAAGGAAAAGCACACAACCGCGGCGGCGTTGGTGTTGTACAAGGTGTAAACATCAACAAAATCCCTAAAAATGCGATTTCTACACCTATCCCTGTGTCTGATGAAGAAAAAGAAACCGTACAAGTGGCGTACGGTGAATACAAATTACTTGGTCAATACGGTGATACGTTTGAGGGTAACTTGGTCAACGGTCTAGGTGCCATTATGGGTGCAAGTGGTAAGCAAGAGCCTGGTTCTGTGGCAGAAGGCTGGCCTGACTTCAACGGCTATATCTCAACAGGTACAAACGAAGGCTACTTATTTACCAACTGGGAATACTTCCCTGGTGGCATGAGCCGTATGAAAATCTCTAAAGACGCTAGCTCAGGCGAGTGGTCTGTTGATAATACAGACGTCACTATGCTTGATTTTGGTACTTACGGCACAGTGGCAAACTGTTTCGGTTCAGTAACGCCTTGGAACACGCCGTTAACGTCAGAAGAATGGGGTAACAATGGTGATGCAACTTGGTCTTGGAACGACCCTGCTGATACAGACAATGCTTCACGTGATGAGTTAGCGAAATTCATCAATGCAGGTATTACTAATGCAACTGAAGCAACTTTATTCCCTAACACGTACCGTTACCACTACATTGTTGAAGTAACGGATCCAGCAGGTGCTGCTACGCCAGTTAAACGTTATGCGTTAGGTCGCTTTGAGCATGAAAATGCGGTTGTAATGCCTGACCAAAAAACCGTTTACTTATCACAAGACAGCACCAACGGTGTGTTCTACAAATTCGTGGCAGATACTGCCGGTGACTTAAGTGCAGGTACTTTGTATGCAGCGAAGTTAACACAAGATGCAGGTAGCACAGAACCAGCGGTGACAGGTTTTGACATCACTTGGATAGAGTTAGCAAGCGGCGACGAAGCAACGATCGAAAGCTGGATTGCTGAATACGACGCTATTGATACAGATAGCTATGTTGATGGCCGCAGTAACTACCTAACTGACGCAGATGCTATTGCATGGGCAGCAGGTGCAGCGACATTCGGTGCAGCTGACGCTCAATCAGCACAAGCTGTAACCGACGGTTACGAAGGTGCAGAAACATACCCAGGTACGGTTTCAGCAGGTCAAGCAATGGATGACCGTGTAGCATTCCTTGAGTCTCGCAAAGCAGCTCGCGCTAAAGGTGCAACGGCTGAATGGCGCAAGTTTGAAGGTATCAACATCAACACTACGCGTGCACAACAGCTTGTTGAAGATGGCGACCCTGCAACAACTGCATACGTTTATTTTGCTATCGCTGATATCGATCGCGGCATGATTGATGGTGAAGGTGACATTCGCCTAAGTGCACGCGTTAAAGACTGTGGTGGTGTTTACCGTATGGCACTTGCTGACGACTACGATGTAAGCCGCATCGAACCTGTATTGATGGGCGCTGCAGAGCGCAACGTTGAAGGTATCGAAGAATGTGACGCGAATGGTCTTTCACAGCCTGATAACGTGGTTGTTATGGAAGATGGCCGAATCCTTATCGGTGAAGACGGTGGTCAAGCAAACAACACGCTTTGGATGTACGACCCTTCAGTAAACGACTAATAAGCAGTCTTTGACTGGCTGGGTGATCAGGTCAAGCCTGATCACCCTTTTCGTTTATTTTAGGAAAGAGAATACCAACATGCGTTTACACATTACTTTAACTCTACTTTTAGCTTCAACTAGTCTGTTTTTGAGCGGTTGTAACAATGAGCAATCTGCCAGCTCGCCAACTGACGAGGCCGAACAAATCAACTCGTCTGTTGCTCTTACCGCGGCTCAAAACAATGACGAAGATACTGCGCACTCTCTTGCAGAAACATATCATCAAGTCGAGTCTTACGCACCGGCCAAAAAGTGGCTTGAAGCGGGTCAGGTATACAACAAAGAGGCACCGATTCCAGCACAGTGTTATACAAAAACCGATCAAGTAAATAACCCTTGCTATGTATGTCACCAAAGTTATCACGACCAACACTTACGCCCGAACAAACTGAACGATGGCTTCCAACAAGGTAGCTATGCTTTCTCTGATATTGGTGTAAGCAACAGCTGGCGAAATTTGTTCAAAGACAGAACACGCGAGATTGCCAACATTACGGATCGTCAAATCCTTAACTACATTAACCAAGATAACTATTCTCCATTTATCGAAAAACTAAAAAATTCCGACTGGAAAGGCGTTATCCCAGAAGTCAAAAATCTACATTTAGGTGCTGAAGCGTTTGACGAGCACGGTCTAGCCAAAGACGGCTCGGGATGGGTAGCATTCAATTATAAACCAATGCCAAGCACGTTCTGGCCAACCAACGGCTCAACCGATGATGTGATGATTCGCTTACCCGAGCCTTTTATGCAAATAAACGGCGAATATTCGCGTGATGCCTACTACGCAAACCTTGCGCTAGTTGAAATGGCCATTGCCGATACACAAAGCACGACGTCTATTCCTTTAAATGAAAAACGCATTGGCGTTGATTTAGACGGCAATGGACAATTACAAGAACAAGTACGCACCATTAAACGCGGCACGCATTATGTTGCAGATGCATCACATGTTGAGCTAGCGAAGATGCTTTACCCAGAAGGGACAGCCTTCTTACATACAGTACGTTACGTCAATGTAGATGACGAGGGAGAGATAAGCGTCTCACCACGTATGAAAGAAGTACGTTACATGGTCAAGAAAAAGTTCCTCTCATTAGGCGAGCTCAAGGGCCGATACTACCTTGAACGTAAAGAAAAGCATTTTGAAAATCTACCTTACTACAACGAATTTGGCGATGATGGCGTCAGTAACAAGCACGGTTGGACACTTCTTGGCTTTATAGAAAATGAACACGGTGAACTGCGCCAGCAAAATAATGAAGAACAATTCTTCTGTACAGGTTGTCATAAAAGTGTGGGTTCTATTATTGATGAAACCTTTAGCTTCCCACGCAAGGTGGCCGGGGTGAATGGTTGGGGTTACATCAATCTGAAGTCAATCAGCGATGTGCCAAACATTGGTGAAGAAAAAGGCGAAATACTTACTTATTTAGAGCGTGCTGGTGGTGGTGATGAATTCCGCCAAAACCAAGAAATGATTGATCGCTGGTTCAACGCCGATGGTTCTGTAAACACGCAAAAGGTACTCGCACAGCAAAGTATCTATGAGCTAATTACACCATCACGCCGTCGCGCACTAGACCTGAACAAGGCTTACAAAACCATTGTTGAAGAACAGAGCTTTATCTATGGCCGCGAAGCAACATTAGGGAAAGCGAAAAATGTGCTAGTTGAAGTCAACGAAGAACAAGCACCGCTGAAACCCGAGCATATTCACCAGTGGGATATTCGCCTTGATTGGAGTAAAGGCGAAAACGTATCGGTTGCGCAAGCGGAGAAATAATCATGAGCGGGCTTATGTTTGACTTTCCGTTATTCGATTTCACCGTCGCCAGTATTTTAATGGGATTAGGTATTGGGCTAGATGTCGCTATTGCGACGGTAGCAAGGTCAAATCAGCTCAATACCTTAAGAACAGCAGCACTTTGGGTTATTGGTGTATCTCTAACCCATACCCTGTTTCCCATGTTCGGCTACTTACTGGCTTACTTTAGTGTGCAAATTACGCCTGAAATTACGCCATTGATTGGTATTTTAGCGTTTGTTTGCATCTTCTTGTTCTTGAAAGGTGAGTTGACTGAGCTTGCAAACCCTGAACAAGAAAACACAAGTTCGCAAATACTGATCACCTTGGGCCTAATTCTCGCAGTGAGTTGGGATGCACTTTGGTCAGGTCCTGCAAAATCGGCACAAGTCATCGGGTGGCCAGAACTGATGGTTTGGATCTCTTTCATTCTTGTTGGCGTGATGGTATCGGTGTTGGCGTTAACGAGCCTTCGCTTGTCACATATTTTCAGTCGTATCGGTGAAAAGAAGCCTTACTTAGGTTTGCTTGGTAGCTGGATTCAATACGCGGTTATTGGCTATTTTGGCTTGTTGGCATTAATAAGATACACATTTGATATAAACATGTATTGGTGGCAAATATTAATGTTGTCCTCGGTGTTAATAGGTACTGCTATGTTGCTTTGTTTGAGATTGAAAAATGTTAAACAAGTATCATTACTCGACCATTAACTACTAAACTAAGTTAGCTATACAAAAAAGCCCTCCATTGAGGGCTTTTTTTGAGTGCCGTTACACATTTCTTTTTGTAATTTCTTGGGCACCAAACAACACTAATTAGTTTACCTAAAATAAAATGTAACCAGTTGCAAAGCAATCAAAATCGTTACATTACAACAAAACATGAAACTAATTCAGGTTTCAACAAAACGTTCACACCCCATAAACGCTCTTACTTTTAAAAGCCAAATCTAATAAAAGCGTTGAAAAATGCAGAGTATTTGCAAATTAAATTTATTGTTACAATATAACACCGCAAACATAAGTTACTTGCTACTACTCGGTTTACTCGACAACACTCAACGCTGATTTCTTACTATTGGTCGCTTATCGTCTTGAACACATGATTGTTTCAATCTAGTGTAGATGTGTAACAAAATAACAACTACACATTCGGTGAAACATGAAAAACCTTTTAAAAGCAGCTATTGCTGCATCTTTAATGGTTTCTGCAACAGGTGCTTTTGCAAAGTCTGACGCAGATGACAAATCATTGTTTACGAGCAAAACCTTTAATGCGATGGAACTTCGCAACATTGGTCCTGCTTACATGTCAGGTCGAATCGCAGATATCGCGGTTGATCAGAACAATCCATCAACATGGTACACAGCTGTTGGTTCTGGTGGTGTTTGGAAAACCGTAAATGCCGGTAATACGTGGACGCCTATTTTCGATAAGCAAGCGGTTTACTCAACAGGTGATGTCACCATTGACCCAAGTAACTCAAATATCATTTGGGTAGGTACTGGTGAAAATAATGGTGGTCGCCACATTAGTTTTGGTGACGGTATCTACAAATCACTTGACGGTGGTAAAACTTGGAAAAACATGGGCTTGAAAAAGTCTGAGCGTATTTCAGATATTATTATTCACCCTACCAATTCAGATATTGTTTGGGCGGCAGTACAAGGTCCATTATGGACTGGCGGCGGTGAACGCGGTCTATACAAAACCACTGATGGTGGTGAAACGTGGAAACAAGTATTAACACCTGAAGATGAGTGGACAGGTGTCACTTCGCTCCTAATTGACCCGCGTAACCCAGACAAGCTTTATGCTGCAACATGGTCTCGCCAGCGTAAAATTGAGTCTTACGTAGGTACGGGCCCTGGTGCTGGTATTCACACATCAGATGATGGCGGTGAAACGTGGACCGAGTTAAAAACCGGACTACCTAAAGGCAACATGGGTAAGATTGGTATGGCGATTTCGCCTATCAACCCAGATGTCGTTTACGCCACCATTGAAATAGACAATCGTAAAGGTGGCTTCTACCGCTCAGAAAATCGCGGTGCAAGTTGGACAAAAATGTCTGACGAAGTCGGCGGTGGTACAGGCCCTCACTACTACCAAGAAATCTTTGCCGACCAACATCAAATGGACCGTGTTTACATTGCCAGCAACTACAGTAAAGTGTCGGACGACGGTGGTAAAACATGGACACCTATCAGCACCAAGCGTAAGCATGTAGATGACCATGCATTTGCTTTCCACCCGACCGATCCTGACTTTGTATTAATCGGTTCTGATGGCGGTATTTACATGTCGCATGACCGCATGGAAAACTTCCGCTACATTGCTAACTTGCCATTAACACAGTTCTACAAAGTAGCGCCAGATGATGCAGAACCTTTTTACACGGTTTATGCAGGTGCTCAAGATAACTCTACACAAGGTGGCCCGTCGCGCACCAAACGTGCAGAAGGTATCAAAAACAAAGATTGGTTCTTAACACTAGGCGGTGACGGTCACCAACCAGCGGTAGAGCCAGGCAACCCAGACATTATGTATTCACAATGGCAGCAAGGTAACTTGATGCGTCACGATTTAAAAACCCGTGAAAATGTCTACATTAAGCCGCAACCTCGTCCAGGCGAGCCGGCTGAGCGTTACAACTGGGATGCGCCAATCAATGTATCAACACATGATCCTAAGCGTATTTACCATGCGTCACAACGCGTGTGGCGATCGGATGACCGCGGTAATAGCTGGACACCAATCTCAGGGGACTTAACCAAGAACGGTAACCGTATGCATTCTGAGATGATGGGCCGTACATGGTCTGTTGAAGCAGGTTGGGATATCTACGCGATGTCAGAATTCCACACCATTGCCAACTTCTCAGAAAGCCCTGTTGATGAAAACGTTCTTTGGGTAGGTACTGACGACGGCTTAATTCAAGTCACTACGGATGGCGGTAAAACGTGGAAGAAAATTGACCTAGGCAAAGTTAAAGGTGTACCTGCAACAGCTTATGTTAACGATATCCGCGCTGATTTATTCGATAAAAACACGGTTTATGTGGCGTTAGATAACCACAAATACGGTGATTTCAAACCTTACTTAATCAAGTCAACAAACCTTGGTAAAAAGTGGACGTCACTAGCGAAAGACTTGCCAGAAAAGCACCTGGTATGGCGTATCGTACAAGACCACGTGAACAAAGACCTTATGTTCATCGGTACTGAGTTTGGTATTTTCTTCACCGTTGACGGTGGTAAAAAATGGCTAGAACTTGATGGTGGTATACCAACTATCTCTACTCGTGACGTGAAAATTCAACGTCGTGAGAATGATTTAGTGGCAGGTACTTTTGGTCGTGGTATCTACATTCTTGATGACTACGCGCCACTGCGTAACTTAACCGCGAAATCAATGGAGCAAGAGGCACTTTTATTCGCACCAAGCCGCCCAGTAAAATGGTTCACGCTCGACAGCAACCACGCGCGCACAGACGGTGATGATCGCTATGCAGCGAAAAACCCTGCACATGGTGCAACACTGACCTATTTCTTAAAAGACAGCTTATTAACAGCGAAAGAAAAACGTCAAGCTGCAGAAAAGAAAATGGTGAAGGATAAGAAATATCCTAAATACCCTTCTTGGGAATCAATTGAAAAAGAAAACCAAGAAGCGAAGCCTGCTGTTTACGTTGAAATCAGAGACGCAAAAGGTAACTTTGTTAACCGCGTAGCAGGTAAAACCACGAAAGGCTTACACCGTATTACATGGGGCATGACTTACGCGAAAGAAAGTGCAATCACAGGTGAAAAACCATCACCATGGCACCCTCTGGGTAAAGGCCTAATGGCAGCGCCGGGCAAATACACCGCAACACTATACAAACGCGAAGGCAGTGAAGTTAGCCAGCTAGCTACGCCAGTTGAATTTGAGCTGAAAGCCATTTTTGAAAATGCGCTAACGCCAGCTTCTCCGGATGATGTCCTTAAGTTTGGTCAAGAGGTTGTGGCTGCCGAGCGTCGCTCTTCAGCAGCAGGCGCAGTACTGAAAGGTATTAACAAGAAGATGGAAGCACTTCGTACAGCGCTTGATCGCACACCGAACAATGTGCCAGCACTTGAGAAGCAATATGCCGATATCCAAGCGGAAATTAATGCCATTAACTTTGAACTGTACGGTTTGAAATCACGCGACCGCATGGGTACAAAACCAGCGAACATTTCAAGTCGTTTAGGCTATGCAATGTCTGGCGTGCGCTCATCTTACGGCCCAACTAAGCAACACCACGAACAATTCGGGTACGCATTAGAAGGCCTTGATGCAGTGATTAAGCGCATTGACACACTTGAAGAAGCAACAATTCCAGCGCTTCAAAAAGCCATGAGTCAAGCTGGTAGTCCTTGGACAGTAGGTACACCACTGACTGTTCAATAATACGTTAGCATAAACGTAAAAAAGGCACCGAAAGGTGCCTTTTTTGTGTGTGGGTAAACGCTATGTTTGCTGACTTTGTTTCACAAGTTAGTGAGAACGCTATAGGTCTACAATGCGGTAATATTTATCTTCTGCTTGTCCGAATAAACTGAATCTTGGGTTGTCACCGCACTAGTTTCGATATCAATACTGTAATTACCAGGCTTTTCTACACGGTATACAAGTAGATGCTGGCCTCTTAAGCCATCAATAGTCACCACTTCTTTGCTTTCGATTGTAACCCCAGGGCTTGCAGAAAACTTGAGTTCAACATTTTTGTATGCGGCAGCAATTAAGTAGCCAACTTTGACTTTGCCGGATTCATTCGCTGACGTAACTTGATTTCGTTCTACCATGATTCGAGGCGCAGAGACAGAACCTGACGCTTTGCGATGACCACTCATGGCATCAAAGCCACGATACCCGCCATGCATACCAAAACCGCCAAAACCACCATGCAAATCACAAAGTGCATTAGCTGCACCAATGGGCATTAAAGCAGAAATAAACAGTAGGTTTTTAATATGTGTTTTCATCTCTTTTCCTTTAAGAGCTAGAACAGCAGGATTTAGCTCCAATCGGTGGTTGTCCACGTGATATGTTGCCAACAAGCAACGCTATCAACAACGGCATAGTAACATAACTTCAATCGTCGAAATATCATTCAGCATTTGAATCGGCTCAATTATTCTACCGCTCGTCGACAACACCTATTGAGAACTCATAACACCCTATAAATAGTTATAAAAAATTACCGAATCAAGCATGTTATTTTTATGGCAGTTCAGTAAGATGTTGGCTTTGTGTTATTTGAACGTACGGGCGTATTCATGGGTAAGATTAAACAAGTTGCCGTTGTCGGCGGAACTCACGGAAATGAGTTCAGTGGTATTTATTTGTTAAAGAAGTGGCAAAGAAAACCTGAATTGCTGCATAGACCCGGATTAAGCATCGACACTGTATTCGCCAACCCTAAAGGGTTTGAAGAAAACAAACGTTACCTTGACTGCGATTTAAACCGTCAGTTTACCTTGGCAGACTTAGCCAATAACGAACTCACTAATTATGAGCAAAGTCGCGCAAAAGTGATTAATGCGCAACTGGGCCCAAAAGGCAACGCAAAATCTGACTTCATCATTGATTTACACAACACCACGAGCAACATGGGTCCAACCCTTATTTTATTAAAGTCAGATGATTTTAATAAAAAGATGGGCGCTTATGTTCTCGCGAAAATGCCAGAAGCAGTTGTCGTTTTTGAAGATCAAGTATCAATGGAAGAACACTACTTTTTAGCGTCGATAGCTGACCAAGGTGTCATTGTAGAAATTGGTCCTCAATCACAATCTGTTATTCGCCAAGATGTGCTTGATTGGATGGAAAATATGACACAGGCGATCCTTGATTTCGTTGAACTTTACAACAGTGACAACTTACCTGAACTACCTTCAAGCTATGACGCCTATAGTTACGTTGAAAGTATCAAGCTACCGATGGATGAAAACGGTGAGCGTATTGGTATGGTGCATAAAAATGTGCAAGACAATGATTTTAAACCATTGACTAAAGGCGACCCAATATTCACCTTATTCGACGGTGGCGAAATTACGTATCAAGGTGATTATGAAGCCTACCCTCATTTCATTAACGAAGCGGCTTATTACGACAATAACCTTGCTATGTCATTAGGCAAGAAAATTACCGTATCGCTAGACTAACCTTTGTCATTTACTAGCAGAACTTTCTATTTGTAAGAGCTTAGTCTAACTAAGCTCTTACGTCATAACGCTATTGATGGCAACGCTTTATTTCTTCAACAAACGCATCAGCTAATGGCGACGCGCTGTTTGCTTTTGACGTGATCAACATCAACGGAATTTGGTACGAATACTTTTCAGGGCGAATCACTTTAAACTGCCCCTTGTCTACCCAATAACTGGCGTAATGTTCAGGTAAATAACCGATAAATTCACCTGATAGGATCAATTGGGCAATCCCTTCATCATGATAGGCGGTTGCACTATTGGTGTAATTAAGTCCGTCATTACGCACTTCTTTATCTCGCATGTAGTTGCTGGTAATAACCTCAGCTTGCTTGAGCAGTTTGGTTTGTTCTGTCTGCTTACAATCAAAAAGCGAATGTCCTACACCGCAATACAAATAGTTAATTTCGTTGTGTAGCGGATAGTAATCTAGACCGCGAATCTGGTGGCGACTGACACCTAAACCGACTTGAGAACGACCATTGATAACCGATGTCTCTACCTCTCGTGCTTCACAAACATTCATATCAAATTGAATATTTTGACTTTTAGATTTAAGCGCAGAGATAGCCCTCGCTACGCCACACCTTGGGTCACTCACTAACGTATCTATGGTTGCAATGGTCAGCCGCCCAGAGAGCTCGTTTTTAGAGCTGGCAACTGTGGATGCAAAAGCCTCGCATTGTTGAAGCAGCTCAAGCGATGCTTGATAGGTAACGCGGCCAGGTTCTGTCAATTCAAAGCCGCTACGTCCCCTTTTGCAAAGCGTTATACCCAACCGAACTTCAAGATCAGATAAGTGGGCACTTATGGTAGAACGTCCTATATTTAAACGGGATTCAGCCGCTGATAAACCGCCGCACTCAACGATTGCGACAAATATTCTGAGCAGTTTTAAATCAACGTCATGAACTTGCATTTCCCAAAACCTTAAAGTGATGAATTTTTACCGGAACTTAGCTCGATTCTTAGTTCGGCCATTAGTTCGATAAAACCGGAATGAATTACGAACATTATCTATCTATAAAACTTTATCAGCAAGGTAAAATCGCGACATAACTTGTATATACAACCAAGTATACAAACCACAAATTAAACAACAGATAACTAGGAGCATTAAGATGACATTTAAGTACGGTATTGATCGTCTAAACCTAGACACGGTTAACGGTATTGCCGATGGCAGTATTGCAACTGAACTAAGCGCTGAGGCAATCGAAAAAATTAATACAAGCCGCCAACGTGTTGAGAAAATGGCAGCCTCAGATGAAGCCGTTTACGGTATTAACACAGGTTTTGGCCCATTATGTGATACCCAAATCACACCAGAAGAAACGGCTCTATTACAAAAGAATTTATTAATCACCCACGCGGTTGGCGTTGGTGAGCCAATTGCTAAACACAATTCTAAATTAATGCTGATCACCAAAGTTCACGCATTAAGCCAAGGCTTCTCAGGTATTCGTCTTGAGACGGTTGAAAGAATGCTTAAGTTTATTGAGCTCGATATTATCCCTGTGGTACCAGAGCAAGGTTCAGTCGGCGCTTCAGGCGATTTAGCACCGCTTTCACACCTTTTCTTACCATTACTTGGTGAAGGTGAATTTTGGGTAGGCGACGATATTAAACCAGCTGCTGAAGTGCTAAAAGCACATAACCTTGAGCCAATGGAATTATTAGCCAAAGAAGGTTTAGCACTGATCAACGGTACCCAGTTCATTCTGTCGCACGCCATTACTGGCTTAACTAAAATGCGTTACTTGCTTGATTTAGCCGATTTAACTGGTGCAATGAGTATTGAAGGCATGCAAGGTAGTGAATCTCCGTTTAGAGAAGAACTACACGCAACGCGTCCTTTCCCTGGAAATATTGAAGTTGCTAAACGTATGCGTTTCTTCTTTAAAGATTCAGAAAACATGGCATCACATGAAGACTGTGATCGTGTACAAGATCCTTACTCGCTTCGTTGTATTCCGCAGGTACATGGCGCATCACGTAACGCATACAACCATTTATTAGAAATGACAGAACTTGAAATGAACTCTGTTACTGACAACCCGATTGTTATCAGCTCAGAAGAAGCCATTTCAGGTGGTAGCTTCCACGGCCAACCACTAGCAATGGTATTAGATTACGCCTCAATTGCAGCAGCAGAGTTAGGTAATATTTCTGACCGTCGCTGTTACTTATTACTTGAAGGTTTACACGGCTTACCGCGCCTACTAACTGTAGCGGGTGGCTTAAATTCAGGCATGATGATCCCACAATATGCAACAGCAGCACTTGTAACAGAAAACAAATCACTTTGTTTCCCACCATCTGCTGACAGTGTTCCAACATCGATGGGTCAAGAAGATCACGTTTCAATGGGTAGTATCTCAAGCCGCAAGTTGAATCAAATCTTAGGCAACGTTGAGAAAATTTTTGCGATTGAATTAATGTACGCCGCTCAAGCTATCGACTTTAGACGTCCTAACAAGTGTTCAGACATCATCGAAGAAAACTTCGTGATCATTCGTGAAAAAGTAGCGAAGTTAGAAGAAGACAGATTATTAAAGCCTGATATTGATGCCATTATCGCTATGGTTAAGTCTCAAGCCTTTAACGTAAACGTTCACTAGGAGAAATTAGTAATGACTTTTCAAGAAATCATCACTCAGGGTATTCCAAGTGAATTACCAGCACCTCAACCATACCCAGCAGGTATCAGCCGTGCGCCAAAGCGTAAAGACATTTTATCGGTAGAAGAAAAGCAATTAGCGGTGCGTAATGCTCTACGTTACTTCCCTGTTGAATGGCATGCTGAATTAGCGGAAGAGTTTGCCCAAGAGCTTAAAGATTTTGGCCGTATTTACATGTACCGCTTTAAGCCAAATTATGAAATGAAAGCCCGCTCAATTTCAGACTACCCAGCAAAATGTCAGCAAGCAGCTGCCATTATGTTAATGGTCGACAACAACTTAGATCCTGCGGTTGCACAGCATCCACAAGAGCTAATTACCTACGGTGGTAACGGTGCGGTTTTCCAAAACTGGGCGCAGTACTTATTAGCAATGAAATACCTAAGTGAGATGGAAAGTGATCAAACGCTTCATATCTACTCAGGTCACCCAATGGGCTTATTCCCGTCTTCAGAAGATGCGCCGCGTGTTGTTGTTACCAACGGTATGATGATCCCGAACTATTCGAAGCCAGATGATTGGGAAAAGTTCAATGCGCTAGGCGTAACCCAATACGGTCAAATGACCGCGGGTTCATTCATGTACATTGGCCCACAAGGTATTGTTCATGGCACAACCATTACGGTAATGAATGCATTCCGTAAAGTGCTTGAAAAGGGCGAGTCACCAAAAGGTAAAATTTTCCTTACTGCCGGTCTTGGCGGCATGAGTGGCGCACAACCTAAAGCAGGTAACATTGCCAACTGTATTACTGTTTGTGCAGAAGTAAACGCCCACGCAGCAACTAAACGTCACCAACAAGGTTGGGTTGATGAACTTATCGATAACATGGACGACTTAGTTTCACGTGTTCGCACAGCACAGGCCAATGAAGAAGTGGTTTCAATTGCCTTTATTGGTAACGTGGTTGATGTTTGGGAAACTTTCTATGAAGAAGAAATCTTCGTTCACTTAGGTTCAGACCAAACATCACTGCACAACCCATGGTCAGGCGGTTACTACCCAGTTGAAATTTCTTACGAAGAGTCGAACCGTTTAATTCGTGAAGAACCAGAAGTATTCAAAGAAAAAGTACAAGCGACTTTGAAGCGTCATGCTGATGCAGTGAACAAGCACACAGCGCGCGGCACCTACTTCTTCGACTACGGCAATGCCTTCTTACTGGAAGCGTCACGTGCAGGTGGCAATGTTATGGCTGAAAACGGCATTGATTTTAAATACCCGTCATACGTGCAAGATATCTTAGGCCCAATGTGTTTCGACTACGGTTTTGGTCCATTCCGCTGGGTATGTACTTCAGGTAACCCAGACGATTTAGATAAAACTGACGCAATTGCTGCCAAAGTGCTGAACCGAATCATGGAAGAATCACCAGAAGAAATTCAGCAGCAGATGCAAGATAACATCACTTGGATTAACGATGCTAAGCAGAACAAGCTAGTCGTCGGCTCTCAAGCTCGTATCTTATACGCTGATGCGCAAGGCCGTGCAGAAATTGCTAAAGCATTTAACGATGCCATCAACGCAGGTGAAATTGGTCCAGTAGTACTTGGCCGTGATCACCACGACGTATCGGGTACTGACTCACCATTCCGTGAAACTTCTAACATATACGACGGTAGCCGCTTTACTGCTGATATGGCGATTCACAATGTGATTGGTGACAGCTTCCGCGGCGCAACTTGGGTATCTATCCATAACGGTGGCGGCGTTGGCTGGGGTGAAGTAATGAACGGTGGTTTCGGCATGTTACTTGACGGCAGCGAAGCGTCAGAGCGTCGTTTAAAATCAATGTTACTGTTTGATGTAAACAACGGTATTGCTCGTCGTAGCTGGGCACGTAACGAAGAAGCTAACTTTGCGATTAAACGCGAAATGGCACGTACACCTAAGCTTAAAGTAACGCTAGCAAACTTAGTTGAAGACGATATTTTAGATAACCTAAGTTTCTAGCTAAAGTTTTTAGATTCAATTTCTAGAAAAGTCTCTAGATTGAATTTCTAAAATTATCATTCAATGAATCATCAAAGCCCTGCTGTTGCAGGGCTTTTTTATTTCACCGCAAACCAGTCTGCTATATCTTGCTCATTTGATTGGGGTGTAAAACCTCTATCGGCTAAAAATTGGGTAGCTGACGAAAAGTCAAAAAATGCCCGTTGGATGTATTCGTATTCTCCGCATGCTCTTGTTCTGTCGAATACTTCTTTTTGAATCTGGTATTTCACAATACTCGCTTCACATCGGCAATTGTTCTCTACCGTCCATTTATTTAAGTCCTGTAATACTGGTAGCGCTTCCTGCACCATTAATTCACCGTGCTGCGTAGAAATGAGAATAGCCCACGGTTGTTCAACCAACGCCATAGACACCCGCTTGAACTCTTCAGAAAACGCCACTGCGGCTTCTACATTCCAAGCGTCCATCACCTTAACAAGCAAAATATTGTTCTTATCTATTTTAAACGCCCAACGACCATGGATATGCATAAAGCTGCTCTACTCAACTTACAAAATACTCTACATTAAAGACTAGATTGCGTTAGTGTTTTAGCAATTGAAAAGTCGGGATTTTTTGCGAAGATTACATAGTCGCTAACAAATACCGCATGCTGAAAACAACATAATCTGCATATACTATCTAGGGAACTGATCTAGCTAAATAATGTCTTGTATCAATACATACTTATCCTAAAACTCCGTACTCTATTAAAAAACAAGAGACCTAGTATGACTAATCGCCTTCATATCAGTGTTAAAAACATTCTTTACCCACTCATATTCTCTTCTTTGTTGATAACACCGCAGCTAGCCAATAGTGCTGAGGAAGCTAACCAAAGCCATTGGAAAAATGCTCCAAACCTTCCGTATAAGGTGCAAGAAATTTACCCAACGGTATTTAACAACCACATTATCGTCGCAGGCGGTTTATCACCTGATGTTGGCGCGAAAGGCATTGGCGTTTCAGACCGTGTTGTTGTTTATGATCTAGAAAAAAAAGTGTGGAAAGAAGGCCCTAGCTTGCCAGAACCCAGACATCACCCAATGCTCGTTGTCGTCAATAACAGATTATTGTCTTTCGGTGGTTTTACCGTTGACGCGCAAGGCATCTGGCATAACAGCACTGATGTGCTTGAACTCACGCCCAAAAAAGCTGGTAGTAATGGAGATATATTGACCACAGGCCAATGGCAAAACATCGCGCAAATGCCCGCGCCTTTGGCAGAGACGCTTGGCGCTGTACATAATGGAAAAGTGCACTTAGTTACTGGCCGCACACCTAAAACTCAGAGCAAAAACAGCCAGTGGATAGAACAAGCGGATGTCAGCACTCACTACACCTTTGATTTAAACACGCTAACTTGGGCCAATGCAGCTCCCGCGCCGACTGCCCGAAACAGTGCCTGTAGCGTCACCACAGATAAGCTTTATACCATTGGCGGGCGAACCGTTTCTGGTGGTAATTTGGCCTCTCATGAAGCGTATGATTTTAAAACCGACACATGGCAAACATTAGCGCCACTGCCTGCGGCACAAGGCGGTTTAGCTTGTGCTACCGATGGTAAACATATTTACGTATTTGGTGGTGAGTTTTTCAATAATGGTGGCGGCGTTTATTCAGAGGTTTGGCAATACAGTATTTCCAAAGACACATGGCAGGCCGTTAGCGAAATGCCAAGCCCACGTCATGGTTTGGGGGCACTAACCATAAACGGTTCAATTTATGTCATTGGTGGTGCGCTGCAAGCAGGAGGAGTAGATACCAGCAGCTTGATGACAACTTTTTCGCTTGAATAGCGTGTAAAGACCGTTCAAAAATTTGTTCAAAACGCGCCTTTGTACAGTGTGACTGCAGCTTTGGGGCGCTAAAACTAGTCGACAGGCAACACTAGATGGTGAACGTCACTTTTAAACCGCCTAGAGAGCTTTGCTCTGCTTTAATTGAGCCACCATGCGCTTTTATTAAACTTTCGCAAATTGCCAGCCCTAGTCCAGAGCCGCCCGTTTGTCTGCTGCGTGATGATTCAACACGATAAAGGCGTGTGAAAATCATCGTCAACTTGTCTTTGCTAACCGTCGGCGCTGTATCTTCAATACTCACCTCTAACTGGCTGTCTTTCATGCCAGCGCTCAAGGAAATCGTGCCTGGCTGGTCGGTATAGGAAATAGCATTTGATAACAAATTATCAATCACTTGCTTGATACGCTCAGCATCCAAAGACTTTTTGACATCTGCGAGTGCTAACTGACATTGCCAGCTATAGCCACTTCCCTCAACCAAACCTTGCCAGTCGCCCTGCCACGTTTCAAATAATGGATGTAGCGCTTCTTCTTCCAAGTTTAGCTCTAGTGCATGTGTGTCTGCTTGCGCAAGCTGATAGATATCTGAAATCAAATTATTGATTTCGTTAACTTTGCGGTCTAGTTTGTCATAACTGTCTTCCACATCACTGACGATGTCGTATTGCAAAGCTTGAATTTGCAGTTTAAGTGCTGACAGTGGTGTGCGAAGTTCATGCGATACATCCGCGAATAGCTCTTGTTTCTGTTGCAGTGCTTTTTCAAATAAATCAGCCCTTATGCTTGCCAATTTGCGTCGTTGAACAAGCAAAAATGTTAATGCGACAAACACAATAGCCACAGCAACCAACACAATCATTAACACCTGTTTTTCTGCCGCTTGCGTTTCCAACACCTTAGCTTGCTCAGCCTCACTTTTTTCAAGTTCAGTCACTTTTAGCTTTTCTTCAAGCAAGTTAACGTCACGCTTGTAGCGTTCTAACTTTTCACGTTGATCTTCTGTATTCAGTTTTTCAGTTAATTCGACACTTTCATTCAAATGAAAGTGGGCTTTTTCATAATCTTTGACGCCTGTGTAAGCTCCCGCAAGGAGTTTAGTTATCTCCATTAAATTTTGTTCAAGCGAGAGCTCTGTTGCCACTTTTAGTGCGGGTATTAACTCATCTAGTGCTGCCTGATAGTTTTCTTGGTCTAGGCTGTATCTCGCTTGTTCCACTCGTACAGACATTATTTGGTAGGGCGAGTCTGACTGTTCAGCGCTTTGACGAGCCAATTGCAAACTCTTTGCCCGGCCTTGCTCGTCTGCCAATTTATCGTAGATTCTAGATTGTTGAAGGTAAGTTTGTGAAAGCTCTTTTGGAGTCGTTATTTTTAGTAATTGTTGAATTGCTTGTTGGTTAATTGATAACGCTTTGAGGTATTCTTCCATTTTCAGGTAGCCAGCTGCTATCCCCTTCATATCAACAGCTACACTGCCGATATCACCAAGCTCCTCATCTAATTGTTGCGCCTTTGCAAAGTACTCAATTGCTTTTTCAGGTTCTTGCGACTGTAAAAATATGTCCCCTAAATTGTAATACACCGACGCTCGATAACTTTTGCTGCCATGAGCTTCGACAGCCTCCCTCGCTTGCAACAAATATTGAGTGCCCAGTACTAAATCACCATTGTTTTTAAACATCAAACCAAGGCTATTTAAAACAAGTAACGTACCTTTGCCATTGCCCTGCTCTTCGTATACATCAAGTGCTTGCTCATACACTTGTTTCGCTATGACAAACTTTTTTTGGTACTGCAATGCATTACCAAGTAAGTAATAGGTATTACCAAGTAAGTCAGGATAAGACAAGCGAGCAACATCTGATGCCTTGCGCGCATACTCTTCTGACGCAATGTAATTGTTACGTCGAAATTCCAAGGTTGACCACGTCAGTAAACTTTCTACTTTATATTGAGGGCTGTATTCGTCATAGGATGCTGATAACTCATTCAATATTTCTTCTGCTTTTTCATAACGCCCTGTTTTCCAATACAGCGCAGCAACACGCTGTTTAGCGCTATTTCTTACACCTTGATCAGCATGGTCAAATAAGGTTGTTAGCCACGCTTCATTTTCTGGCGTTGCTGCATGTGTGCCGACTATTTTTGCGAGTAGCGCTTTAACATCGTCATCTGATGCGAAGGAGAGTGGAGGAAGCAGTAAAACGACCAATGTAATGAATATTAATTTTTTGTACATATAGACTCTTTTTCAACACACGCTTTCAGGCGACTATAAACAATAATTATGTTGTCAGTTTACATGTCGGTGATCATGTTTGCCAAAATATTGAAACTACAACAGTTAATTGACAAGCCTCAGCAATATCGCAGTTTTTGTCCAAAAGGCAGCCTAAAACGTTTCTTTTTAAGTATGGCTCTAGTCCCTGTCATTAATAGGTTTCAAGGCACAAATAAAGCTTTAAACTTCATTTATGCCACAGGATTGTGAACCAATTATGGAGCGCTTTGAAAACTAAGGTAATTTCTCTAAACCTTTCCCTTACTAGTTCGCCACACAGCCCTTAATTTACGGTGCGGCTTCCAGCATTTACGTACTTAACCAAAAGAAAAATTTGTTATCACCAAGAAGCAATCCATATTCTTTGCACATTGTGTTGATATGCTTCCACCATAAATACCAATATTCGAGACACTATGGTCTTGATAGCGCAATCAACTAATGGATGTGAAATGAAAACGCTAATTCAACTTTTTATATTGAGCCTTGCCATAAATAATGCTCATGCAGGCCTTATTGAAGCAAATTACTCGTTTGATGGTACGAACCTGACACTGGAAAGTGGTGAAGATATTCGTAATACCAATTTCAATGTTGGTGACACACTAACACTCTCGTTTTCAGCTGGTCACGAAGGCTCATATTGGGACTTTAGCGGTATTAACGATCGTAGCTATGAAGGTTTTGATCTTGTTTTTGATGAATACGCTAATCGCCAAATTGATGGCCATTTTTACTATTACTACGATGATGCTTTAGTTAGATCAAGCTACTATTATGTGTGGGATGATGGCTTCAGAGGCGGCCCATATTCGACGAATGTAATACCTGTTGATTTTGTCGATATGTTTAAAATTGAATACACATTTTTCAGCTCTACTGCAGCCTCAGATTTCATCACAACATCAAGCAATGTATGGTCAATCTGGGATACATTCGGTGTCAGTAACTTCAGTGTACCTTACGTGAACAATCAAACTGTCGACGTCGAAGAGCCAGGCACACTGGCGTTATTCGCGCTAAGCGTATTGGGATTTGCAGGCTTTAACGCGAAACGAAAAGCGATGACAAAGTAAAACACTACCAGTAATAAACGAACTTAAAAGCCGTCAGCACATTACTGTGCTGGCGGCTTTTTTTGCACCACTTCTACCAAACCTTTAAGTCCGCCAAATAACTAATACACCATAAGAAATATCACTCTCACAGAGCTCATTTTTCTCATTCATTCTAAAAGGTATAAATTAACCACTTTATTTTAGACGGCTAAACATCTATACTCCCAAATCAAAGGTGTAATAAATTAGATTAAGGCAATACATTGAATAATGGCTCAGAGTTAAAAGCTCGATATAACGACTACAACCGAGGTGTATATTTCATTGGTACTACGCCGCCTAAAGATGACACCCCTATTGAACAGGTGGATGAGATCGCTGAAAAGCTCCTTGAGCGAGTCAGTGATATCGATGTTGACGGCTTTATCGTTTATGACATTCAAGATGAAGCATCTAGAACAAATACACCACGACCTTTCCCGTTCAAAAGCACACAAGATCCTCGCTTGTATTCATACATACTCAACAAAAAGTCTACGCGACCGGTGATAGCCTATAAAAGTGTTGGCCAATCAAGCGTTGAGGATTTTCATAGATGGGCTGATGAAGCATATAAAGATTACAACATTAGAGACCTCGTGTTAGTGGGCAGCCCGTCGCGCGACCACGAAGTTTCTCTGTCGCTAAATGATGCCTACCAGGCATTAAAAGAAAATGAACATAACTTTTTTACCGGCGGTATTACCATTGCTGAACGCCACGCCAGCAAAGGCAACGAACATCAACGCTTGATTGAGAAAAACGAGCAAGGCTGTAACTTTTTCATTTCTCAAGCTATCTACAACCCACAAGCGACGATTGATAAGCTGACTCGCTACGCAATTGAATGTAAGAAGTCAGGTTTAAAACCGCAGCGAATTATTCTGACGTTTTCCCCTTGTGGTAGCGAAAAAACCTTAGAGTTTATCGAATGGTTGGGTGTGAGTGTGCCAGAGGCCACCAGTTTACGAATCTTAAATGCTGAAAACCCACTGTATGAATCAATCCGAATTTGTAGCAATAGCTTGCAGCAAATTTTAGATGCGGTTATCCCCTACAACCTGCCGCTTGGCTTAAACATTGAGAGCTTAACCAACCGCAAAGAAGAAATTGACGGCTCAATTCTTCTCTATAAATTGCTGCGTTCAATGATGGACTATTATCTCGTTAAGAATGAGCTAAAAGTACTAGGACGCAGCTAGCCATTATCCGAAATAAAAATGCCAGCTAATGTACTTAACGTGCTGGCATTTTCAGTTCAGGTATTTAACAAATAACTATTGTTATTACAGCGTATCTTGCAGCCATTGGAAGAATTCGCGCTGCCACACAATACCGTTTTGCGGTGTAAGTATCCAGTGATTCTCTTCAGGGAAGTATAAGAAACGACTCTTTAGGCCACGCAGCTTCGCAGCTTGAAACGCTTGAATACCTTGTCCTAACGGCACGCGATAGTCTTTGCCGCCATGAATTACAAACATAGGTGCATCCCATTTATCAACATAATTGATTGGGTTAAATTGACCGTATGCCTTGCTTGCTGCTTCGTTATCGTTGTCCCAGTATGCACCGCCAAAATCATGATTTACAAAGAATAACTCTTCAGTTGTGCCATACATACTGCGCATATCAAAAACACCACAGTGAGAAATGAATGAACTGAAACGCCCTTCGTGATTACCCGCTAAATAAAACGCTGAGTAGCCACCAAAACTTGCGCCTACTGCGCCAATACGCTTCTTATCAACATAGGACTCTTTCGACACATCGTCGATGGCATCAAGATAATCTTGCATAGCTTTGCCACCCCAGTCTTTGCTGATGACTTCATTCCATTCAACACCATGACCCGGCATACCGCGACGGTTTGGCGCAACAACGATATACCCCTGTGATGCCATCACTTGGAAATTCCAACGGAAAGAGTAGAACTGCGATAGTGCCCCTTGTGGACCACCTTGAAGATAAAGCAACGTAGGGTACTTTTTACTTTCATCGAAGTTAGGTGGATAGATAACCCAATTCAGCATTTCTTTGCCGTCTTTTGTCGTGACCATACGCTTTTTCACTGTGGGTAAATCAAGACCTGCATATAAGTCTTTATTTACTTGTGTCAGTGCAACTAGCTTTTTGCTTTTTAGATCTAAACGGAAGATTTCTCTCGCCGTATTCATGTCATTACGCGTCACCACCAACTGATCTTTCAACGCGGCGACAATACCATTTACGTCGAATTGACCTATTGTAAGCTGGGTAATCTTTGGGTTTGACTTTGATGTCACGGCCACTTTAAACACTTGAACCGTGCCATCTGTCGGCGCTACAAAGTAGATGTGCTTGCCATCATGGCTCCACTTAAAGCTGTTTACCGTGCCGTCCCAATGTGCGGTTAGGTTAACGTTTTTTCCGTTAAGTTTAACGATAATGTCATTCTTGTCAGACTCATAGCCTGGCGTTTTCATTTGTAGCCAAGCAAGGCTGCCTTTTGGCGAGAACGCAGGGTACTTGTCATAACCTTCGTTGTCATCAGTAATGTTTGTTGTCTTTTTACTGGCGAGGTTATAACGATAGATATCTGTGTTGGTACTTGTGACATACTCTGTGCCCATCAATTTTTTACTGACGTAATAAATGTTTTCGCCCTTCGGGCCCCAAATATAATCTGCGGCACCACCAAAAGGAGAAGTAGGCGTATCGAAGGCCTTACCTTCCATAATGTCGACTTTTTCTTCTGACGTTAAATCTTGATAGAACACATGGTTAAAGCTACCGTCTTGCCATGTATCCCAGTGGCGATAATTTAAATCATCAAAGACGTAAGCATTCGCTTGCGCCATATCTTCATGTTTATCAGACGCCAGAATTGATTCAACTTGGACTGACTCATGGAATAATTTTTTATTGCCGTCAGGTGAAATTTTGCTATTGATTAACACACCCTGATAGCCATCAAGTAAAGTGGCAGCGCCGCCCTTGACGGGAACCTGATATACCTTGCTGCTGAAGTCATTGTTTTCAACACTCGGTGTCGTGACTCGGTAAATAACGTGTGTTTTCTCTTTATTTAATCCCATTGGGCTGACACGTTTTACTTGCCAAAGTTTTTCAGGAGTCATCACATCAGCTAATGCTCCTATACTCATTGCTAACCCTAAGCTAGCGGTTACTAGAACTCGCAACATTGCAAAATATCTCCGTAAGTTTAAGCACAAATAGCCTAACGAATTACAAACAAACATAAAAGGAATAGCCTGCACTCAAGTATTTGAAGATATCTTATGAATCTGTAACCGTTAAAATACAACGAGTATGAATAGGTCTAACGACTTAACGAATACGTAAGTATTACCGCACCGCTTAATTTTGTAGCCTATGGTTATAAAACGCGAACCACATAAAGCCACCTCAAATAAAGAGAAAACACATACATGCACAAAGTAGCAGTGAGCATCGGCAGTAATGTTGAACGGGAACATCACGTAGGCAATGCGCTTAACGCACTCAACAAACATTTTGTGCCACTGCATGTATCACATTTTTATGATTGTGAACCCGTCGGATTTACCGGAAACAACTTTCTAAACTTAGTAGTCACTTTTGATTGTGATTTAAGCGTTGGTGAATTAGCTGCTCTCCTTCGAAGTATTGAGCATGATAATGGGCGTATTCGTGGCGGAGAAAAGTATGGCGATCGCACACTCGACCTGGATATCTTGACGTTTGATGATCTGGTAGGTGTGATTGACGGTGTTGAACTGCCAAGAGGCGAAATTACTGAATATGCCTTTGTACTTTGCCCTCTAGCGGATGTCCTGCCTGACGCTATCCACCCTGTTACACAGCTAACTTACTCACAAATGTGGAATGATTTTGACCAATCATGCCAAAAGGTGACTTATTCCAAATACAAGTGGCCCTAACACTTTCATTTGTCTATATCAGCGGTACAGATTGATAGGTCCAGCTAAGTAAGTGAATACTTACAGCGGCTAAAATCCACAAAACTAATCTAAGCAAACTGTTGCGCCGTATTGTTACATCAAGATTAAATTAACGAGGTGCACTATGAATCATAATGCCATCATCACCATTACCAACCTCAGGCTTCGTACCTATATTGGCTTTAATGAAGAAGAAAAAAGCAAACAACAAGATATCGTTATAAACGCAGAAATTCATTATCCAGCCAACAACCTTTGTTTAGAAGACAATGTCGACAGTGCACTCAATTACAAAACGATATGTAAAAACGTTATCAGCCATGTTGAAAACGGGCGTTTCCTGCTTTTAGAGAAACTGACCAGCGATGTACTCGGTATTTGCATCGACCACCCCTGGGTAACGTATGCACAAGTAAAAATAGATAAGCCGCATGCTTTAAGATTTGCTGACTCAGTGTCGCTAACCTTGAGTTACAAAGCGTCGCCGGAGGAGCAGGCATGATTTCGCTCGAAGCACAAAAAGTGCAGCAAGTATTGATTGATAAAGGGCTCGAAACGCCTCTTATGCCCATTAACATGACCGCTGATGAAAAGTATGAAAGGATCAGAGGTTTGATGACAGAGGTCGTCAGTACGTTAGGGTTAGACCTTAATGATGACAGTTTGGCAGAGACACCTCATCGCATTGCGAAGATGTATGTGAATGAAATATTTTCAGGGCTGGATTATCAAAACTTTCCCAAGATAAGTGTCATTGACAATAAAATGTCTGTGGATGAAATGGTCAAAGTGTCTGACATTAGCTTAACCTCAACATGCGAACATCACTTTGTGACTATCGATGGTCTCGCGCAGGTTGCGTATATACCGGACAAGAAAATCATTGGTTTATCTAAAATAAACCGAATCGTGCGATTTTTTGCGCAGAGGCCTCAAGTGCAAGAACGTCTCACACAACAAATCCTTCATGCCATTCAAGCACTAACCGAGACTGACAATGTAGCTGTGTCCATCAAAGCAACGCATTACTGCGTAAAATCAAGAGGTGTCATTGACGTTAATTCTGCAACATCAACCACTGCACTGGGCGGAAGTTTTAAAACTAACCCACAAACCAGAGCGGAGTTTTTAGGGTGAAAGACGTTATTGTTATAACAGGTGTAGGTAAGCGCTTGGGTTATGAATTAGCCATCAAACTACTCGAGCAGGGATACCTCGTTGAAGGCACTTACAGAACCGAATACCCCGAGCTGGAAAACTTGCGTGAATTGGGCGCGAACTTGCATCAAATCGATTTTTATCAACCCCAACAGCTCACTCAGTTTATTAGCTATTTGTATAAGCAGTACACCAGTTTACGGGCTATTGTGCACAATGCATCAGACTGGAGTCCAGACAAGCCAGAAGCAGGAAAGCAATGGCATTCAACGGAAGAGAGCTTAATGGGCTATACCAGTATTTTGCAGAAGATGATGGCTATTCACGTCTCTGTGCCTTATCAAATGAATATGGCACTGCAAGAGTTACTATCCGCAAATGAAGAATCTAGCGACGTTATCCATATCAGCGACTACGTGGTTGAGAAAGGAAGCAAAAAGCACATTGCCTATTCAGCAAGCAAAGCGGCACTAAACAACCTCACGCTGTCGTTTGCAGCATTACTGGCGCCCAAGGTAAAAGTAAACACCATATCGCCAGCCTTGCTTAAATTTAACGAACATGACGATGACGAATATAAAGACAAAGCACTGCGAAAAGCGCTCATACCGCGTGAAGCAGGGTTTAATGAAGTCATTGACGCCGTCTTTTTCATCTTAGCGAGTAAGTACATGACAGGACGAAATGTGCAGCTTGATGGCGGTAGACACTTGAAGTAATACAGCTGCTATATCGACAGTCTTAATATCTCAAGCGCCGTCACAATTCATTACCCAAAAAAACAAAACCCTGGCCGAAGCCAGGGTTTGTAAGAATTGATGAGTTAGCCGATAAGTAAACTTACTAATCAAAACAACATACTGTCTTTATAAAAACACACCCTTAAACAAAAAGACGTTAGGAACATGTGCAGTATATAGCGCTTGTGTAAAAAGCAGTAATTGACCTATCCAGTTAGGTGTTACTTCCTACACGCTATTAACAGCGCAGTTCACTATAAATCCATGTCGTCGCAGCCTCATAGTACTATGAGCCGCTTACTCTCACTTTTCTAGCAATAACAAATAACAACGCGCCTAAAAACAATGCAAAGCCACTAGGCTCTGACACCGACACTCTCGCTTCCCTAACTAGTAACGTTGATAGCCCCTTATATGAGCTGGTTGCTGAAGAGTCAAAATTGCGGTGATCCCATAGAGTAATGTAATCATTTACAGAAAAATCTGTTGCCCCCCAATCAGAAATAATCAGAGTGGACAGGCCATCTGTTCCCTGAAAAAGCGCCTCAGAAGAAGTGGCTAGTCCACCAGCATAAGTGTCGTTATACCCGATAACATCAAAGATACTGTCCCAAACCGAATCATCTTCACCTAATGAATTTCCGTCTTGTGCTTCATAGATTCCTGACCTGTCTGTTTCAGCGAATTCAACGTCTGCTTTTTGTCCGCCAGCATAGGCAATATGACCAACCATTGTCATAACTTCTTCAAGCGTTGGTAAACGCCACCCTTCATAAATGCCACCCGTTTCTAGTTGCTGGACGGTTTTTACATACTGACGGCTGTTGGTAACACCAAAGTCAATCCAAACAAGCTCGGTGTCTGTGTCATAAAAGCTATTGTCAATAATATCGTCATAATTGATGATCGCTGAATGTACATTGAATGCGCAAAGTACTAAAAACAAAAGTGTTAATGTACGCATGTATTAAAACCTCTTTTTCTATATGTTTATTTAAATAAGCTTTCACTTTTGGGTGCTATTACAGCTACTGACAAATAATCACTCTTTGATTGAGTTTGACTAAACACGATCAGCGCAGCATACATTTTGATGACAGCATGTTCGGTTCACACGCTTTAGCGTCTGTTAGTCAGCTCTGCAGGAACGCTTTATCGCATAAAAATGTGTAAAAATAATGGAGATAAGAGAAATGAGTGAATTTTCATTGAATTAGCCGATAAGGCGATTACTCTTTAGGCATAGCTTCGTGGACAATTAAGTCTCAAAAAAAGAAAAACCCAGCCGAAGCTGGGTTCCCTTATAATAAGTGAGTTAGCCGATAAGCCGGGTTCTGTCGGGGACAATCATTCGTCTAGGCCTTAAATCGCTCTAAGGCTCAAGCAACCTACCCGGTTTCAACGCGAGCCACGCCATTCGAAACCCTATTTGGTCTTGCTCCGAGTGGAGTTTACCCTGCTGCCAACTGTTACCAGCGGCCCGGTGCGCTCTTACCGCACCCTTTCACCCTTACCGGTGCTAAAAGCACTTAGGCGGTCTTCTCTCTGCTGCACTTGTCGTCGGCTTTCGCCGCCCAGACGTTATCTGGCACTCTGCTCTTTGGAGCCCGGACTTTCCTCCCCTTTATCTGTCTATCATCCGCCGAAACGGTTGATACAACGATAAAGCAGCGATTGTCTAGCTAACTCGGCGCGCATTTTAGCGTAAATAGAGGGCCACCCCAAGCGTTTAATTCAATTGCTGCGTCAACCACGCCATAGCAAGAGATTTATCGGTGAAAAATTCAATATTTTGCGTTTTTAGGGCAGGTGCTCGTTTGAGCATAATATCTTTTTGCATCGGTGAATTAATAACAAGCGCTTTAGCTTTAATAGGTTGCGTTGACAGCCAGCGGTTGTATGCATCAAGTTCTTGGTAAGCTTCTGGTGTCCCTCCTTCAAGCTCCAAATCATCGACAAGCATAGCAAAAGGTTCGCCTCTTAATTGCGACACTTTTTCGCGCACTGCCTCTGTGTAGCTTTTACACCCGTCTTTATTAAAACTGCCCTTCAGCACACAGGAGATAATGCGACCAATTAACTCAACTTGGTATTCGCCGTGTTCGTCCATCAGGTTATCTCAATACAACTTTGTCACACTATTGCATATTTACAATAAATTAACACTTTTCATCTTTGATGTAGATCATTCACCAATGACATTTGTCACCTGTAATTGCTGACAAGTGTCTATTAACCGAGCCATAACCTATTAAGTATGCTGTGCATAAATAAAGTAAACACGTTTTGACACAAGGAAAGCACATGAGTTATTTATTTTTAGCCTTAGCAATTTTTAGTGAAGTTTCAGCCACATTATTACTAAAAGCATCTGACGGCTGGGAGAAATGGTGGTTTGGTATGGCATCTATCGGCTTGTATTCACTAGCCGGACTTTTCCTCGGCGTTGTGCTCAAAGAAATGAGTGTTGGCCTAACTTATACCATTTGGTCTGGTGTTGGCATCGCACTGGTGTGCATTGCCTCAGTGCTTATTTGGCAACAGAAGTTTGATGCATATGCTTTATCGGGTATCGCGCTTATATTTGTAGGCACCTTACTTATTACCGCCAAATCAGGCGTAGTCATGCAGTAAACACCGCCCAATATACTCACTTGGTTACCTAAGCCGGAGCGCTATTGCAGCCCTCCGGCTTTTTTGTGCTGATAAATTTTTTCTGAATCAACGTTATGACATTTGTCATGTTGAATTGGTGACAAGTGTCTATAACAACTAACACGCGTTTTCATGACAATAACCTTGAACTAACGACACAAGGAATTGGAGAACATCATGAAAAAATTACTACTTATTGCAACATTCGTTTCTAGCCAAGTATTTGCTGCACCACAGCACACTCAAGCCATTGAAGATGCGGCTATGCAACTGAACACGCCAGCGCTTGTAGAACTGAGCCAAACAACAGAAGGTTACGACCAAGCGTTTTCACAATATCGTTTAGCAATCAACTACAACCTGCAAGCAGAGCAAGATAAGGCAAATGAAGCGCTAAAAGTGGCTATCAACACGTTAGAGGCGCTAACACAGCAAAATGAAAATGATGATGAAGCCTGGGCATTACTATCACAAAGCTACGGGCTAATGATTGCCTACCAACCAATGAAAGCGGTTTTTTATGGTCCCAAGTCAGGTAAAGCGTTAGCCAAAGCAAAATCTTTGAATAACCAAAACCCACGTATTTTTCTTGTTGAAGGTATCAGTGACTACCACACACCTGCCATGTTTGGCGGCAGCAAAGAGCGCTCAGTTGAGGCGCTAAGCCAAGCTATTTCGCTATACCAGTCACAAGCGGTTAATGACTATAGCTGGGGTGAGGCTGAGGCATATGTGTGGCGAGGGCTCGCAAACCTTGAGCTAGACAACAAAGAACAAGCACTTGTCGACTTTGCTAAAGCGACAGATATCGCGCCAGATTATTTATGGCCACAGCAGTTAATGAAGTCGCACCAATAATTAGCCCTATAAATAAAAACACCACATAAAGAATAAGCAAATAAACAGTTGTCTAGCTTGGCTAGGCAACTGACAAGGACAAAACAATGACAACGCACAACAAGACACTTGACCACTATCGAGACGAATTTAAGCAGAAAAAACTCATGGCAACACCACTTGCTGGCACGCTTGTATGGTTGGTGCTGGGAATCGCTGCATTATTTTTTCCACCAGAGCAGATGATCATCCCTTTTTATATTGGCTTAGGCAGTATTTATTACATTGCCATTGGTATCGGCAAGCTCACAGGCGAAGATTTACTGCTACCAAAAGAAAAGCGCAATCCGTTCGATACCTTGTTCCTGTCAACGATGATCATGTCATTACTGGTTTTTGCTATCGCCATTCCATTTATGCAAGAAAACTTCCTTGCACAGCCAATGGCGTTAGGTATTTTGTCTGGCCTAATGTGGTTCCCGCTCTCTTGGATTATTCAACACCCTGTTGGCATTTATCACGCCGTCAGTCGCACATTAACCTTAGTCGTTATTTGGTATGTTGCGCCTGAACATTCGTTTACCTTGGTCCCTTTTGCCATCGTCATCATTTATGCTTTCTCTTTAGTAAGCCTTTATAAACGCTGGCAAAAAGAAAACTCTACGCTTGTTGGCAAGCCTGCTGAAATTCGTTAACGTAAACCTAACAAGGAGCGGTTATGTCTACTCAATTAAACGAAGCCCTAGCGCAAAGCGATAGACCTTATTGGATATGGGGGCCGCTGGCATTTTCCAGCTTTTACTTCTTACCTTTATTGTTTAACTTCAGCGCGTTTGCTGGTCTAAAGCTTATTGCTGTTTTCCTTATTTATGCATGCTTTGTATTTCTATATTACAAAGCAGTAAATAGCATTGGTGAAAAAGCGTTTATGCCAGTGTTAGCCATGATTCTGTTGTCTATTGGTGGCACCTACATTACGCCAGGCACACAGTCATTATTTGGTTTTGCGGCGTATTTTTGCGGGTTCAATTTCGCCTTCAACAAAGGTATCCAAGGCCTTATCGGCATATTGCTCGCTATTGTATTTTCTGCCTTTACGTTTAACTTTGTCGATGCCTTTTTCCTAGCGCCAGCCATTGTTGTTTCTATTGGCTTATTCTCGTTTGGCCATGCCGAGCGTAAAGAACGCCTGCACGAACAAACCCATAAAAAAAGCCAAGACACCATAGAGCAACTGGCAACCATTGCTGAACGCGAGCGAATTGCGAGAGATTTGCACGATTTGGTGGGTCACTCCTTGTCTTCAATTGCCCTTAAAGCAGAGCTTGCAGAAAAACTTATGCTTGCAGGTCAACAAGACAAAGCGCAACAAGAGGTAGCTGCTGTCGCTTCCTTGAGTAGAGAAGTATTGTCTGAAGTGCGCACCGCGGTATCAAATTTAAAACAACAACAGCTTTCAGAGAAGTTATCTAACCTAGCGAACCAACTAAAGTCACATGGTTTTTCGGTTCATGTATCAAATAACACCAAGCAATTAGATGCCAATGTCGAAACTAACGTTGTGCTAATGCTTACCGAGGCCTGCACCAATATTTTGCGACACAGCAAAGGTAATGAAGTCTCTATTTCATTAAGTCAGTCTCCAGACCGCTTAACAATAACAATTAACGATAACGGCGAGAGTGAAGCGCCCACAATGGGCAATGGTTTACAGGGCATATCAGAACGCTGTGAACAACTAGGTGGGCTGTGTGAAATACACCACGACAATGGCTTTGGCCTTGCCATCAATATTCCAACGAGAACAGTATGATCCGAATACTTATTGCAGAAGACCAAGCATTGGTGCGAGGCGCGATAAGCGCATTATTGTCACTCAGTGGCGAAGTCGATGTAGTCGCAGAAGCTGAAAATGGTAAACAAGCTATTGCGCTTATCAATGAACACCAACCAGATATGGTACTCACTGACATTGAAATGCCAGAAATGACGGGCATTGAAGTGGTTGAACATATGGCCGAGCATCACCCCAACATTCAATCGGTGATCATGACCACATTTTCCCGCGCTGGCTATATTAAACGGGCCATTAACGCAGGTGTAAAAGGGTTTATTTTAAAAGAGGCCCCCTCTGATTATTTACTGCAGGCGTTGAAGTCGATTCAGCAAGGTAAAAAAGTCATCGACCCAGAATTAGCCATTAGTGCTTTAGACGATAACGACCCGCTGACAGACAAAGAACGCAAAGCACTGAGGCTAGCAGGAGACGGGCTAAAAACAAGTGATATTGCTGCCAAACTATTTTTGTCGGAAGGCACTGTTCGAAATTACTTATCAGAGGCTATTGCCAAGCTCAACGCAGCAAATCGTATCGATGCAGCGCGTATTGCTCAGCAAAAAGGTTGGTTGTAAAAGGTTTGCGACAATAAAGTTAGCTGTCCTTCATTGAAAGCGCTAAATCATAAAGTGCTTTCTTCTTTAACCCATGAATTTCAGCAGCAATAGCACAGGCTTTTTTCGGCGGTAATTCATCAAGCAGTAGCTTTAATGTTTTCTCCGCTTCTGGTGAAATGCTATTTTCCACCAATTTAGCGCCCTCAATCATCAGCACCATTTCACCTTTAAGCTGATTTGGGTCATCGCTCAGCCAATTAAGCAGGTTTTCTGCCGTATCAGAGTGAACCGTCTCGAACGTTTTTGTTAGCTCACGCGCCATTACCACTTGGCGCTCACCGCCCAATACCTCAACAATGTCTTTTACCGTATCAATTGCTCGTCTCGGTGCGTCGTAATAAACCAAAGTACGTGTTTCCGCTTTGACTTGCGAAAGTACTGATTGGCGTTGGCCCGATTTTGGTGGCAAAAAGCCTTCAAAGGTGAAGCGGTCAGTCGGTAAACCAGATACAGAAAGCGCAGTAATTGCTGCACAAGCACCAGGCACCGGCACTACAGGAAAGTCTTTCTCGCGCAAATAGCGAACCACATGAAAACCAGGATCACTAATTAGCGGCGTGCCTGCGTCAGACACTAGCGCGATGCTTTTACCTTGCGACAACAAATCAGCAACTTGTTCCTGACGTTGTCTTTCATTGTGGTCATGTAGCGATAACGTTTTTGTCTTAATACTAAAAGCTGACAGCAGCTTCTGTGTGTGCCGAGTATCTTCACAAGCAACAATATCTACTTGCGAAAGCACCGCAATAGCTCGCTCGGTAATGTCGCCTAAATTACCAATAGGGGTAGAAACGACATAAAAAGTGCCAGCATTTATTTGAAAGTCAGACATTTAAATAGCAACGGTTGAGACTGAATGTGATGAAGTTTATTATAAACCCATGCCCGAACGCACGGATTTCTCTTTAGTGATACCTCAAAGCTTACATCGCATGAAGCGTATTAGCGCTTGTCTTGCTTGTTCAACCTTTATCTTATTTGGTTGTGCTACGCCGCAAAAAACCGTTGAGCAACAGCCAACTATTGTCGAACCAGAGCCTATTGTTGAAACAGGTAAGGATGCGCAAAGCTATATCGAAGACACTAAAAACCAACCCGCTGAACAAGCCACACTATCGCTGCTGACAGCAAGTGAGCTGCTACTTAGCGAACAGGATGCTGAAAAAGCGTTATGGTTGGCCAATCAAGTTGACGCACTGCTTACAAACTCACAAGACAAATACCGCGCTAAGCTGGTTAAAGCACAAGCTCTGCTGGCACTTGATGAAATTTCGTTGGCGCTTGAGCAACTAGAGCACGCAGATGAATTAGGGGTAACGCATCACTTCAATTACTATGCAACCATGGCGCAAGTGCAACAAGCGCGTGGTTTCGACTTAGAAGTATTAGCCGCCAGTTTGCAGGCATTTCCGCTTAACCCAAGTGCCAATGAATTAGATATTGACGGGATTTGGCAACAATTTAAACAGCTGAATAGCTGGCAATTAAGTGATATTTCAAAGCAGTCGTTGCCTTACGTAAAAGGTTGGGTGCAGTTAACACGCTACGCTAATCAATTTGGTGCGGAGCAAGAGCAGTTCAATCGCTACTTATCTCAATGGCAACGCCAGTACCCAACGCACCCAGCAAACGCAGTCATTTTACCACTCCAGCAAGAGCTGATTGAAGCGCCAATAAATTACGACAAAATAGCCGTTATTTTGCCGTTAAGTGGTAAACAGCAAGCGGCAGGCATGGCTGCACAGCAAGGCATTTTGGCGGCATACGCAAACAATGCCTCTGCGGTGATAAAATTTCATGACTCTACAACGCTTGATTGGCAAGCTCTTGACCTACAGTTTGAACAAGACGAAACAGACTTTGTCATTGGCCCTTTGCTTCGTGCAAACGTAGAGCAATACCTGGCTAACGTCACCACGGAAATGCCGACGCTGTTGTTGAACTTACCTCAGCCTAATGAACTAGCCCCGTATCAGTATGCGATTTCTATGCGCCCTGAAGATGAGGCTATTCAAGCTGCGGCATCGCTCGCGAAAAAAGACTACAAGATGCCAATCGTACTGGTTCACAATGATTCGGTGAGCCAGCGCATCGCCAAGGCATTCACATCAGAGTGGCATCGTGCAACCGGCTACAGTCCAACGAACTTGCCTTTTGAACGCGGTAAAACACTGCAAACAACACTTAAGTCAGCACTAGGCGTTCACCAAAGCCAAAGTCGCATTAAAGAGATTGACCGCCGTATCAAGTTCAACCTGAAAGCTGACCCACGAAACCGTCGTGATATCGATATGATTTATATCGTTGGTTCGCCAACCCAAACACGACTGTTAAAACCGTATATTGACGTAAACATTAGCCCTTTTGCTGATGCTATTCCGATGTACGCAAGCTCCCGAAGCCATAGCGCAAGACATGACGGGAGTGACACACGTGATTTAGCAGGTCTTAGCTTCACTGAAATGCCTTGGTTATTAGACAGCAAGCAGCAAAACAAGGGCCTTGCTGAGCAATCAAAAGCCCTGTTTCCGCAACGCAGTGACAGCTTACAGCGCATTTTTGCAATGGGCTTTGACGCATTGAATTTAGTCAACAAGCTCAATGCTATGCAAAACAGGCCTTTCGTGAAACATTTTGGTCAAACGGGAACATTGACGTTAAATAACAATCAAATTCTTACAAGAAGCTTGTTGTGGGGAAGGTACGACAAGGATAAGGTGACTGAAATTGCCATGGATTAAGTCGCTGCTAAGTACACGCGAAAAAGGCCAAACGACTGAACAATTAGCACTAACACACCTGCAAAGTTCTGGTCTAAAGCTTATCGAGCAAAACAAACACTTTAAATGTGGAGAGCTCGATTTAGTATGTAAAGACGGCGACTGTTACGTATTTGTCGAAGTAAAATATCGGAAATCAAATCAATATGGCGGCGCGGCAACGGCGGTGTCGGCTAGTAAACAACAAAAAGTTAAGAACAGTGCATCGCTTTATCTCCAACAATTGGGATTAAACGAATATAATACCCCGTGTAGATTTGACGTGGTTGCTTTAGAAGGCGATCTTGCACAACCACAAATAACCTGGCTGAAAAATGCCTTTTAAGGAGTTTTTTCTCTTATGTTAGAGCGGATTAAAAGTAATTTTACCGAAAGTATTCAAACCAAAATCGCAGCAAGTGAAGCGTTAGCTGGCCCAATTGAACAAGCGGGCATGGTGATGGTACAAGCACTTCTTAACGGTAAAAAAATCCTAAGTTGTGGTAACGGTGGTTCAGCAGGTGATGCACAACACTTCTCTTCAGAGTTATTAAACCGTTACGAAACAGAGCGCCCTAGCCTACCAGCAATCGCATTAACCACTGACAGCTCAACACTAACGTCTATTGCTAACGACTACCACTACGATGAAGTGTTCTCGAAGCAAGTTCGCGCACTAGGCAATGAAGGCGACGTACTCTTGGCTATTTCAACCAGTGGTAACTCAGCAAACGTGATTAAAGCCATTGAGGCTGCTGTAGCGCGCGATATGCCAATTATTGCCTTAACAGGTCGTGATGGTGGTGACATTGCAGGTCTACTTGGTGAGAACGACGTTGAAATTCGTGTTCCATCACCGCGTACAGCGCGCATTCAAGAAGTGCATTTATTAGTGATTCACTGCTTGTGTGAAATTATAGACACCACATTATTCCCACAATCGGAGGAATAAGCGTGAAGTTAGTTAAGCTTGCTGCCATTGCAGCAACAGTAACGGTATTACAAGGCTGTGTTGCTGCTGCAGTAGTTGGTGTTGTTGGTGGCGCCAGCGTAGCGTCAGACAAACGCACCGTAGGTGCACAAATCGACGATCAAAAAATTGAACTCGATGCTTATGCAAAACTTGCTGAGCACGAAGGCATTTCTGACAACACTAATCTACAAATTACCGCAATGAATGGTTCTGTGCTGATTGTAGGCCAAGCGCCGAACAGCTACCTACGCGATGAAGCAATGAAAATCGTGAAAGCGGTACCGGGTGTTGAGCAAATTCATAACCAAATTCGCTTAGGTAACTCAGTGTCTATTGGCACGAAAAGCAACGATGTATGGCTTACGTCAAAAGTAAAAACTGCCCTGTTTGGCAGCGACAACTTAGACGCCACCAATATCAAAGTCGTTACTGAAAACGGCGAGGTATTTTTGATGGGACTTGTCACCCGTGACGAAGCACAAGAAGCGGTAGATATTGCACGTAACGTTGGCGGTGTTAACCGTGTGATTAAAGCATTCGAATACCTGTAATCTACCCTGAGTTGTTTACTCGAAAAACGTCGCTAATTGCGGCGTTTTTTATGTCCGTTTGAATAGACAAACGTACATTTAATAATCTTTATCTCATGCTGATTTTATGTTCAGTTGAAATGAATTGCACCTATAGTCAAGAAAACGACCCAATCGCGCGTTTTTATTCTTAGATAAAAGCTAGCGATTACAATTTTTAATAACACTGGCAATAGGTTAACGGGTTTGTTAAAAATATATCATTCAGAAAAGTGAGCGACAGCACGGTAGAAAAACGCGCGATTTGCTAGCTATAAACATGTTAGGACAACAAAATTATACAAAGGAGTTATTTTTGAAAAAGTTATTAACACTCATGTTCATGTTCGCTGTAGGTTTTGCTCACGCAGACTCATATATTTCTTTACAAAGTGATCAAGGAGATTGGATAGGGTATGGGCAAGAACATGAATTAACTGGTGATTTTAGTATATCCGTTGGAAAAAGTCAGATATCAATAAACCATTCAAGTGGGTTTAGCTTTTTATTTGTCCCTCCTAATGACCGAGAATTAGAACGAGGTGCTTATTTATCGGCTGAAAGAGCACCTTTTAGAGGGCCTTTAAACCCTGGGATGGCAGTAGGGTCTTCAGGTAGAGGTTGTAATAGAATTTCAGGTGAGTTTTATATTTATGAATTAGATTACAGCGGTGAAACTCAAATTTTAGCAATGGACTTTATTCAATATTGCGACTCTAATTCAGCAAAGCTTTCGGGTAGTATACGCATAAATTCTGATGTTCAAACACCATACCCACTCCCATTTCCTATTATCTCAAGTAATTCATTTACAGTAATCGAAGGAAATAGCTTTGTAGTAACAGGCACAAAATCCTTATCTAAAGTAAGCGAAATTGAAAGTTACTTTTGGGAGCAGATAAGTGGTCCAGAAATCAACATAGCTAACGCTGTTAACGAAAGTACCGAGGTAGAGGTGTTAAATGGCGTTGAGCTTGGCGGAGAAGATATTGTTTTAAAGCTAACAGTAAATGATGAGTTGGGTCAATCTGAATCTATTGAACATTCCATTAATGTTAATAGTAAAAGTGATCCTCGCACATATTTTACTATGGATAGCGAAGCTGGAGACTATATTGGCGCTGGTCAAGATTGGTTTTATGACCTTTCAACAAGCTCAATTACAATGTCGAAAAATTATGATAACGGTGTCTCCGTTAGAATATCTGGCAGTGCAAATTGGTCAGCTGATTTTGCTGCTCCTGACGAAGTACAATTGCAAGTTGGAGAGTATGACTACGCAGAAAGGTTTCCCTTTCAAGACGCAGGTACCGCAGGTTTAACTATCTCAGGTAACGGTAGAGGGTGTAATAGAAACTACGGCCGCTTTAATGTCACCAAATTAGTTTGGGAAAACGATCAGCCTAAAGAGTTCAAAGCAAGCTTTGAGCAGCACTGTGAAGGATTGTCAGCGCCTATGTTGTCTGGTGAAGTTGCCGTAAATGCGGTACATGAAAGTGTTCCTGATGCAAATGCAGGTGTTGATATCGAAGTATATGAACACGAAATCGTTAACCTCAATGGATCTGATTCTTTCGATCCTTTAGGTAGTATAGTCATTTATAATTGGACTACAGCAGATGAAACAGTGACTATAAATAACTCTGATGAATCACGCGCTAATTTCATCGCACCATCATTACCAGATAAAGCTGAAAGTAACGAAGTACAAGTGTCGCTATTGGTGACAGATGATGAAGGGTACAAAGCCATTGATAGTGTAAATGTGAGAGTATTGGCTAACAATAGCTCACCTGTAATCACCGATGATAATTTTGAAGTGTTGATTGGTGGGGTTGTGCAATTAACACCACTAAATAATGATGAAGATAGCGACGGCCAAATAATAGTTGATTCTATAGCAGTAATTCAAGAACCTACACATGGTACTTTTACTATTAATTCTCAAGGAGTTATTGAATATTCACATACAGGAAGTTCAGCTGCCGAAGATACGATTACGTATACAGTGAAAGACAATGACGGTGCTACTTCAAATGAAGCTACGATAAAAATACAAATCAAAGAGCAAATCATTTTACCAGAGCCAGAAGTAAAACAATCTTCAGGCGGAGGAGCTATGAATTTCTGGCTAATTCTACTTATATTTGTCTCTTTGAGTTTTCGGATAAAGGCGATTCGAATGATGTCCTAACAAGTTGCTTAAACGGACAATAAATAGCTGGCTTTTGCTCGTTCCTCGTTAATTTTAGCCAGCTATTTTATTGCCGCTTAGCAAAGCGTTAGGTTTTAAAACATGGAACAACCCAAATCAATAAAATTTGCCATATATATTTATTTCATTGCTGTCGCTATAAGCCTTTTGGGAGCCATTCCAAATTATCTTGCCGCTGATCCTAGGCCACCTTTTTTAAGCGTTATCCTAAATTGGCTAGCAATTTATGGTCTGCTTGTTGGTTTGGGATACGCTATTAAAATTGGTAAAAATTGGGCTAGGCACACGAATGCTGTTGTTACTCTTCTGTCACTAGCAACTGTGCTGTTTTTTGGTCCATCTCCATCGCTATCAATTGAAATTAGTCAGCTAATTTTACTGATTAATAACTCTGCCAGCATTTTAGTGGTAGTTTTGTTATACACCAGCACTGCAAATGAATGGTTTAGGGCAGTCAAAACCTAACAAGAGACTATGGACGACAATAGGTCGTCTACTGGCATAAAAAAAGCCAAGCTCTCTCGAAGCTTGGCTGTTTTGTATTTAGAAAGGTAAGTAATTTTTAAAGCTGCTGAATGCGCTTTATTTGCTGCTGAAGCTCGATACGCGCTTCTTTTGACGTCGCTTTAAAGTTATCTAAACCGTTTGGTGGCCACATTAGCGACAGAAGTGTTTTATCTAGCGCTAGGGTCTCGCTGTAAATTTTCTTTAGGCGAGGTTTGTCTCCTGCCGTTTTGTCAATTTTCGCGGCAATAAGGTCTAGAGAAAGTAAGTAGCTTTTCTTCGCTTGCATCACCGCTTTCTTTGCTGCTGGTTCAACTAAGCGAATCCATACGTCATCCAAACGCTCACGACCATATTTGCTGTTCAATAGTGACTGCAAGTAATCATTTGACTCAGTTGCACTAAAGTAACTATGGGTTAACTGCTTTTTATATAGCCATAGCAACATACGCTGAATATCGCCGTTCTCTTTAATAAACTGGCGCTCTGTATCCGATAATGTAGATAGCTGTTTTCTGTCGAGTTGAGCCATTGCATCATATTTAGCTTGATTCGCGATAAACAGATCAGTCAGCTCACGTACAATCGACTCTAAATGATAACCACTAAACGCTGTGCGAGAGTTTTTAGCCACCAGTTGACGTGCATAATTAGAGGTTAAAAAGTAAGGCTCAATACCTTTGAACGATAACGTCGTTTGATACGTTTCTATGTGCTTTGGCATGGTTGCTAGCTTTTGGTCAAGGCTAGCTTTAACAGCTTTTGCGGCCTTCTCACTCTCTTCAATCGTCGCTTTTACTTTTTGACGATCTGCCAAGTAGCGTTTTGCATATGACAATGGTTCGTAGTTAGGTGCAAAAGCAATAGCGCGTTGCAACGTATCATCAGCAATGCCCGACAGATCTCGTGGGTCGGCCATCAAACGCTGTAACGTAGGAAGTAAGTATTCTTTTTCATCGAGTGCTGATGCGTATTTCTCAGGAGAGTACTGATAAAGTTCATCAACCAATTGAATTTGTTCAGATAACTGACCAGCTTCTACCGCCTTTTTATAGCTATCTTCTTTCATTGAGAGCATTAACGAGTCACATCCTGTGAGCATCACTACACTTAATGCTATTGCAAGTAATTTTTTCATGCGTTCCTTTGGAATTCAGCAATTGTTCGACACGTCTTTGCATCGAATAATCGTAAAGCGCCTATCATAAACATAATTGTAACTTTCTGCGGTCCAACCTTTATATTTTTTGTTTGTGCGGTTAGATAAAGTCGCCGAATAATAAAGAATATTAGTCTAAATGTTTAGTTGTTTTAGCAATAATTTGTTTCAATTTATAAACATTTACCGAATGAAAGACAAAAAAATCCCGCATAAAGCGGGACTCTTCTAAAAACGTGGCTTATTCAGCTACCGGCTCAGCTTCTTCTTCAGATGCAGCGACTGGTGCAGACAAGTAAATTTCACGGATGCGACCTTCAATTTCTTTAGCCACTTCTGGGTGCTCTTTCATGTACTTGGTAGCATTTGCCTTACCTTGACCAATACGGTCGCCGTTGTAGCTGTACCATGCACCTGCTTTTTCAACCATTTTGTTTTGAACACCAAGGTCAATAAGCTCACCGTAGTTGTTAATACCTTCACCGTAAAGGATTTGGAATTCCACTTGCTTAAACGGTGGTGCGATTTTGTTTTTAACCACTTTAACGCGTGTTTCGTTACCGACAATTTCATCACCGTTTTTAACAGCACCGATACGGCGGATGTCTAAACGTACTGACGCGTAGAATTTAAGTGCGTTACCACCTGTTGTGGTTTCAGGGTTACCAAACATAACACCAATTTTCATACGGATTTGGTTAATGAAGATCATCATAGTATTTGATTGCTTCAAGTTAGCCGTAAGCTTACGCATTGCTTGTGAAAGCATACGTGCTTGAAGACCCATGTGTGAATCACCCATGTCACCTTCAATTTCCGCTTTCGGCGTTAATGCAGCTACCGAGTCAACTACGATAACGTCAACCGCACCAGAGCGCGTTAGCATGTCACAGATTTCTAGTGCTTGTTCACCTGTATCTGGTTGAGATACAAGTAACTCATTAATATTTACACCTAGCTTTTCTGCGTAAATTGGGTCAAGCGCGTGTTCAGCATCAACGAACGCACATACCTTACCGTTACGCTGTGCTTCAGCAATAACTTCTAATGTTAACGTTGTTTTACCACTTGATTCAGGACCGTAGATTTCAACCACACGACCCATTGGTAAGCCGCCCGCACCTAGTGCGATATCTAAGCCCAAAGAGCCTGTTGAAATAGTTTCAACGTCCATGCTGCGGTTTTCACCTAACTTCATGATTGAGCCTTTACCGAACTGACGTTCAATTTGGCTTAATGCAGCAGAGAGTGCTTTTTCTTTATTCTGGTCCATTTATCGCTCCGAGAAACTGTTTGACTAATCTTGTTAAGTTGGAAACAAGTATACTGTCCATTCATACAGTATCAAGTATTTTTTTCAATTATTACTTATTAAAATCTTTTTTAACCTTTAACCTTTTGTTTTTGATATGCATTTTTACCAAATGTATTTTTAACTATTTTCTTTTCGAGGGCAAAAAACAGCATTTATCCAGTAATTTACTCAGTACTTTTACAGTAAATTTTTTACAGCTTTCAATGGCGATTTTTGACATAATGCCGCATTGATTTTTGTTTCAACAATAATAATTTCCAGCTATGACACCAGCCAGTCCCGATCATGCGTCTCACACGCCAATGATGCGTCAATACCTCACCATTAAAGCGGAATTTCCACATATCCTATTGTTCTATCGCATGGGTGATTTTTATGAGTTGTTTTATGATGACGCCAAACGTGCGGCAGATTTATTAGATATATCACTGACTGCACGCGGAAAGTCAGGCGGCAACGCTATACCCATGGCCGGTGTCCCCTATCATGCTGTTGAAACATACTTAGCGAAACTTGTACAACTTGGGGAATCAGTCGCTATTTGTGAACAGGTGGGTGACCCTGCTACCAGCAAAGGCCCCGTAGAACGCAAAGTGGTAAAAATTGTCACGCCTGGTACGGTAAGTGATGAGGCGTTGCTAACAGAACGTCAAGACAACCTTATTGTCGCAGTGTCTGAATCGAGTGCAGGTTTTGGTTTAGCATACTTGGATATGACAAGTGGTCGTTTTGTATTAACCGAGCCGCGCACAGAAGAGCAACTACAAGCTGAATTGCAACGATTGTCACCAGCAGAACTGTTATACCCAGAGCACTTTTGCAAGCCTGATATGTTGGATAACTACAAAGGCTTGCGTCGCCGCCCTGAGTGGGAATACGATTTAGAAACCGCTAAATCGATACTTAATAAGCAGTTTAGAACAAAAGAATTAACAGGTTTTGGTGTTGACGAATACACCAAAGGACTAACGGCAGCAGGATGTTTGCTCAGTTATGTGCATGACAGTCAGCGCACGGCATTGCCGCATATCCGTTCAATTGTCGCAGAGTCTGCACAAACGGGTGTTGTGCTTGATGCGGCAACGCGTCGTAATTTAGAGTTAACGCAAAACCTTCAAGGCGGCGCAGAAAACACCTTAGCGTCAGTACTTGATAAATCAGCAACAGCAATGGGGTCTCGCCTATTAAAGCGCTGGTTACATTTCCCGTTACGCGATTTAAGCGTACTTAATTATCGCCAAAATGCCATTAGTAGTATTCTCGATCAGGAACTTTATGGTGAATTAAAAGATACATTAAAGTTGATTGGCGATATTGAACGTATTGTGGCTCGAATCGCGTTGCGTTCGGCTAGACCCCGTGACTTTGCTCGTTTACGCAATGCGTTACATCAATTACCAGAGCTACAAGACATTTTGCAATCAGGCAATTCTGATGCGCTAAACCAACTTGCGAGCGAAGCCAAACCGATGCCTGATATGGCGGACTTGTTGTCACGCGCCATTATCGACAACCCTCCTGCATTGATTCGCGATGGTGGTGTCATTGCGCCAGGTTACCACAGTGAACTAGATACACTGCGCGACCTTAGCCAAGGAGCAACAAACTTCTTAAACGAAATAGAAGAACGTGAAAAAGAGCGCACAGGTATTCAAACACTGAAAGTGGGATATAACAAAGTGCACGGTTTCTTTATTGAAGTCAGTAAAGCATCGTCTTCTCAAGTACCTGATGAGTATATCCGCAGACAAACCCTGAAAAATAATGAGCGCTACATTACCGAAGAGTTAAAGGCGCATGAAGAAACAGTTCTTACCGCCCAAAGCCGCTTTTTAGCACTAGAAAAACGCCTTTACGATGAACTGTTTGATTTGGTAATGCCTCACTTGCCTGAGCTGCAAACCATGGCTGATGCTATTGCACAGCTTGATGTACTCAACACCTTTGCCGAGCGTGCAGAAGCATTGAATTACGTTAAACCTAACCTGCTTCAAGACAAAGGTATTAGTATCGAGCAAGGACGTCACCCTGTGGTCGAACAAATGACAACCGATGCGTTTATTGCTAACCCTGTCGTGCTAGATAGCAGTCGCGAAATGCTTATCATCACAGGCCCTAATATGGGTGGTAAGTCGACTTACATGCGTCAAACCGCACTTATTGTGCTATTGGCGCACGTAGGCTGTTTTGTGCCTGCAACACAAGCAGACATTGGTTTAGTAGATAGAATTTTCACCCGAATTGGCGCTTCTGATGACTTAGCCAGCGGGCGTTCTACCTTTATGGTTGAAATGACTGAGACCGCTAATATTCTCCATAATGCCACTGACCGAAGTTTAGTGCTGCTTGATGAGATTGGTCGTGGCACAAGTACATACGATGGCCTGTCATTGGCTTGGGCGGTAGCTGAAATGCTTGCCCTTAAAACTAAAGCCTTTACCTTATTTGCCAGCCATTACTTTGAATTAACACTACTTGCTGAGCAAATTAGTACACTGGCGAATGTGCATTTAGATGCCGTTGAACATGACGACAACATTATCTTCATGCATGCTGTCCAAGAAGGTGCGGCGAGCAAGTCTTTCGGCTTACAAGTCGCGCAATTAGCAGGTATTCCTAAGCATGTGATTAATCGTGCAAAGCAAAGATTAAGCGAGCTAGAGACTCAGCAAGCACCAACGGTTGCAACTAAGCCACAAGCATTTGAGCAACTAGCACTTATGGACACTGAACATCCAGCTGTGGCTGAATTGAAAACGATAGATGTCGACAACTTAACACCAAAAATGGCGTTAGATTTGTTGTATCAGTTAAAAGGCACAGTGTAGCAGAGGCCATATTTATCAGCGCTTTTCATATATTAAGTTTTATTAACTGACAATGTAGCGAGTCCATTACACACTTGGTTACGTAACTCATTGAGGTGCTCTAAGCATCCATACACTATTGTTAACTACATAGCGTTTACGTAATCAAGGGGAAGCGAATGGCCTTACGAATAATATCAGTTGCTGTTATAGCATTGCTAAGTACTTTGTCTTTTAGTGCAACATCAGGACAACTAACCCGTTGCGATACTGAAAGCTGTGTCGCCTATTTCGACAAGTTTGTTGTCGGTGCTAAGCGCGGAAACGCACAAGCGATGGCGACGTTGGGGCAATTTTATTACTTTGGCTATGGCACAAATGTTGACCATGAAAAAGCAGTAGGACTCTTCAAGAAAGCTGCACGCCTCGGCAATGTTGCCGCAATGTACCGACTAGGCTTGTACTATCTTGGCGATAATCCAGATAAAGACTTACCACGTGGACTGAAGCATTTAGAAAAAGCCTCTTTCCATGGCCATGAAGAATCTACATTTTTATTGGCTATCGCTTATCTTAGTGATGAATTTGGCGCAACAGATAAAGAAAAAGCCGATAAGTATCTCTCGAAAGCTTACCAAAATAGGCATCAAAAAATACCAGCAGTTGTTGATATGATCGCTGCAAAAGAAAAGATTTCAACGTCTAACTACCCAAGACTATACAACTCTATGGATTACTATCCTTTAGTCAAAACCGATAACAACAAGAGCAAATGGGCACATGACGATATCGAAGTGATAACCGTTGTTTCGCCACCGCTCACTGAAATACTGGATGATCAAGCACTAGCATTTCGTCGACCTGCAAAAACAACAGGGAGCAGATTACCTTCGCTTCCTTGTCGATTGCTCCCCAACTGTCAGAGCGCAGATAACCTCCAAGATATTGAAGATATGGTTAATTTTGCCAGCAAATAAACTAATATTAAGATTTATTAACTGACATTGATGATCAAATATACGAGGATAGGTAAGTATGCTCGTATATTGGATGAAGGACATCATCATGAAGCTTTTGTGTCGCTTAGTATTAATAGCCGCCGCGATATCGGCAAGCAGCGCGGCGTTTGCGGCAAAAATTGAACCATGCGACACAGAAGAGTGCGTCACCTATTTTAAAAAGTTTAAAACGGGTGCGAACCGCGGCAGTGCTGATGCAATGGCTACGCTAGGTCAGTTTTACTATTTTGGTTACGGAACTGAGCCAGATATAGAGAAAGCCTTCTATTACCTTAAACGCTCTGCCCGTTTAGGTAATTTAGCCGCACTCTATAAATTGGGGCTTTTCTATCTCAGCGATAAGGAGCATCAAGACTTAAACAAAGGACTTCGCTACTTAGAAAAGTCAGCGTTTCGACATTATCGCAGTGCGACCTTTTTACTCGGTATTACCTACTACAACAAAGACTTTGGTGCATTTAATCAGGAAAAAGCCGACATATATCTAGCGAAAGCTTACGAGCAACGTCATCACGATATGCCTACAGTTATCGACTATATTCAAGAGCGAGAAGAGATTACGCCAGATAAGTTTCCACTATTGCATAAAGCGTTAACTAAGACCCCATTAGCAAAACAAAATAATATTAGCGAATGGCCTAGCGACGAAGTTGAAGTAATTACCGTGACTTCAATGCCTTTAAAGGCTGCTTTAGATCAGCAGATTATATCGTTTAGAAAACCCGCAAAATCATTAGGCTCACGATTACCAACAAAGTCATGTCAGGACAGCATGGGTTGTTATGTCACTTGGGGAATAGATGGTCTAAACGACTTCCCTTTCTTAACAATCAACTAATCGAGTTTTGTTAAGCGAATGATACGGTTGGCAACAGCTTGCCTTTCAAGATAGACACAATCTACCTGAGGAGCGTTGACGAGGTAAACACATGGTGTTTGTTCCTCAGTTATCAACTGACGCGTGGTCAGGTCATAGCGACTCAGCAAACCCAAGTCTAGAGTGAGTAATTTGTCACTAACAACTTGCCACTGCATATTGAACAAATCGATATCAGTCACGAGCTCAGGTTCACCACTTTTAGACATTCGCCAAAGACCATTTTCTTTCTCATAAGTAAAATAAAGTTCGCCATTGGATACCTGCATGCTATTTACACCGATAACCCTTTTGCTGGAAGCCTGTTTGCCAATATCTGCCACCTGATATAGCGGCTGCCCGTCCTCGTATACCAGCAGCCACAACTGCTCGCCAAAGAATACGGGGGATTCAGCATTCTTAATTACGTGATGTTTGATGTATTGGCCAGATTCATTCAAAGAAAACACGCTCACATCGCCTGATATGGTTAACGCTATTGACTGCATTGATGTAGAAACAGAAAAATCACTAATAGAAAGGTTGTCGCTAAAATAAGTCAGTTGCCGATGCGTGTTTCCATCAAATAACCATAATTGAGACAAGCCCGACTCGGCCGACACATAGAGCCAGCTCTTATCACCGAATGACTTCATAAGCTCCGCATTACCGTCTTGGATGGTCAATATAGGCACGGTCGCTGATTCACTGTGGCTATATAACGTTGAGGCACCATACTGCCCCTCTAACACGAAGTAACCATTCTCGAATATCACAGGTTGATAGACTGCGGATGTAAATGCGACATTAATGGGTAGGGTTTGGTCACTTTGCAAAGAGACTGATACAAGGTTACCAAACTCATTGAAGTAACTTATTTCGCTATCTGATAGTGTCAGTTGATAAATAGAATGCGGCAGTGAGCCTAGCCAAACTGGCTGGGTAAAGTTATCGGTTTCATAGATTTCGATTTTGGTTCCACTCCACCCTTCTGTGGACAAAACAGCAATGAGCGCGCCGTTTGGTGACGAAGCGAGTTGATAAGCAGCTGACAAGCTCGATTGAGCCAAAACATCACTGCGTTCACCGGAGGAGATATCTATAAATTCAATAAATTGTTCACCAGTGGTGACATCACTAACCAAGGCAACCAATTGTTGTCCCCTTGACAGGGCGACATCTAGAATACGTTTTCCTTGCTGACATTCTCTCAGGGTATTCGCTTGCAACTTAGCACCTAACGACACGATAGAAAGTTCGCATTTTTCTGTATTCGTACTTTCTTGGATAACAACGACTTGTTCTTTTGATACCCAGATAGGGTTCGTGATATTGGCGTTTTTTGACTTGAAGACGCTGGCCCTGCCAGATGCCATATTTTTCACCTTCAAATGCCAATTCTCTTCGGAGAGCGCTCTCGCTGAGTAAGCAAGTAACTGGCCATCATAACGAGGAGCAAGATCTTGCTTCTGCGTTTGTTTGTCAATCACAGTAGACGTTAAAAAGCGCTCCATTGGCTCGTCAGTTTGAAAGAAAAAAATAGCTACAATTGATAAAAAAATAACGATAGCAACGAGCCAAGTAAGGTAATTAAAGTTGTCGACTACGACAGCCTCTTCTCGCGAAGCCGCCACTATTTCCGGTTGGTACTGTCCAATATATTGATAGCCTTGTCTGGGAATTGTCTTGATAACGCTTTTCCCTTGGCCACAATCGAGCTTTTTGCGGAGCGAAGATAACACTCGCGCAAGTGAGTGGTCCATTACGACCGCTGTCGGCCATAACGACAATAGTTCGGCTTTACTTAGGATGTGTTCTCGATTATCAATCAGGTGCGAAAGTACTTTGAACTCCAAGTTGTCCAAAGCGCGCTCTACTTGTTGCTCACCAACATATAGTTTTGCTTGCTGTGGTTCAAAAACAATGTTTGAAGAAAGCAAGTAACGTGACATAACTACCTTGATTACTTATTTCAGTCCATTACGTCTAGTTTTATACTAGATAACCGTTTCGGTAAATTGATATTTATTAATATCGCCTGTATGCCTCTGATTTAAAGGAAATAAAAAATGAACTATTGGTTATTTAAAACCGAACCAGATGAATTTTCTATTGATGATTTAGCCAAAGTAGATGAAGAAGGCGAGTGCTGGGAAGGTATTCGAAATTACCAAGCGCGCAACTTTTTACGAGACAAAGTAGCAGTTGGCGACAAGGTATTTATTTACCATTCAAGCTGCAAAAATGTCGGCATTGCCGGTATTGCCGAAGTTGTAAAATCAGCTTTTCCAGATCCCTTCCAGTTTAATCCTGAAAGTAAGTATTATGATCCGAAGTCGACACCAGAAAATCCAAGGTGGATCGCGGTTAACGTTAAGTTTGTGGAAAAGTTCAACGACATTATTCCATTGGCTCGCTTAAAAAAAATGCCAGAACTGGCTGATATGGTCATGGTACAAAAAGGCGGAAGACTCTCTATTCAGCCGGTGGATGAAAAGCATTGGTTGGCGATAAATGCTATCAAAGGCGCGTAAACTGTCAGTAATTAAAGGTGTGACAAATCGATTATAGGGTTATGATGGATCCAGCCTTGTCGACTGAGTGACTAAACAGTATACCTATGACCATTAAATTACCGATTACCGTTTCAGCCGAAGAGCAAGTATCTGAGCAATTCGACTTAAATAAGCAGATCTTGGAGCGCATTGAAGCTTGGGCAAACTTTGAAACGATGAAGGCTAATTGGTTCGAAGATGAAGATTATAATATTCGTTGCCAGTTTACCCTGATCTCACAGCATACATTTGATGAAAAATTTAGGGCACTCGATTCAACTGACTGGAGCGTTGATACCGACAAATGTACTGCTGTAAAACTAGGTGATATTGCTCAAAAGCAGCATGTTTTTATCACGATTACGGACGAGCTAAACGCAGCAATCGAGCAAGCAGGGACGTGGATAGGATCGAATGTTCAAGCTAACGTGCAGCAACTTATTCGCCAATGGTTGCTCGTGCTTGCCGATAAATACCAATTTGACGCTATTGATTAGGTAACTATACATGCCACTACAATGCGCGTTTGTTTTTAAACTTCTCCGCTACGACTGCTTTTTGGTAGGCCATCAATACGTTGAAGCTTTCAATTGTCGATTGTTCAATGGGTGAATACGCACTGATATCTCTCAACCATTCGATATTGTATGGACATTTATCGATAAGCAATTTCACTGCGTCAATTTGCGATTGAAAATCGCCCTGATATAACCGAAACAACGCCTCTGCAAATGTGGTTGGTGTCACACAATATAGCTCATGACCGGATGAGTTAAGGTAGCCATCTTCAAAGCCAGACATTGCCAGTAGTCTTTGAGGTTTAGGTAGATGGATATTAATATCGCCTTTATTTAAGAGACGTCCTGATTTCTGTTTAAATCCCTTCTTCACAAAGAAATCCACCATGTATTTTCTCTGCCCTGGCGACAATACATCATAGTCATTACGAACAAACCAGTTGTCATCATAAATAGTAATTAGCGGTAGCTCTGCAACAGCATAAAGATGTTTGTCTTTATTCAACGTTTCTATGGCAATCAAGTCGTGTTCCATCGGTTTACTCATAATAAATTAGTTACGTATATTCACTCTGAAAAGCTCAAGTTAGCTACAAGCGCTTTGCCGAATGTATTGCCTAAGAGTGACTTTACTCGCTTCCTCCCAATGAAAGACTAACAAATCAGTTACAAACACCTAGCCATGATCATTAGTTTGACTGTAAAGCCCGCCTTTGCTTGAGCTTATTGATTATTAAAGTAAAAGTTCTAATTTGTATAGAGTGCACCAAAAATGGTGTTCATTCACGTTTACAGTAAAGCACTAAATAACATGTTTTTGGTTACTATTTAGACACAACTTGCTTTACTTCATGTGTTCTCGCCCTATAATTGCGGCCGATTTTTGCACATCCATCCATTTTCATATAGAGGTTGTAATGAAAAAAGTACTAAGTGCATTTGTATTAGTTGCCGCGGCGACTAGCGCTCAAGCATCTTCATCAAACGTTCAAATCATCGCAAAAAATGCGTCTGTCGAAACTAACCTGTGTGTTATCGCTGCACAAAAAGGTATAGAAGCGGCAACGGCTTACGCGGTAAAAAACGACGTTAAAGCGCGTAGCTTTGAAAGTACACAATGTAACGGTGAAAACATCAAATCATTTGCTGACGCATTTAAAGCAGATGAAACAACTGCAAACAAGGCAATAGAGGTGGTTCCGGGCAACCAATCACTAGAAAGCCAGCTTTGTTTAAAAGCCGTAAACGAGGGTGTTCGCGCAGTAGGCCACAAATCAAATTCGTTGAAATGTAATGGTCTTTCTGTGGAAAGCTTTGTTAAAGCAGTGAAAAACTCGTAAGAAAAGTAGCAAAGAAATACTGTAGAAGGTCAGCCATTTGCTGGCCTTTTTTAATGTGTCATCAAAATTTAGGCACAAAAAAACCAGCATTTCGCTGGTTTTGTTTTATCTTATTTTTGGAAAAAATAAGATAATGGTACCGGAGGACGGACTTGAACCGTCACGCCCGCAAAGGCAACGGATTTTGAATTGTTTGCAAGGCGTTTAATATCCATAAATATACATAGATATTAATAAGTTACAACCTCATGACGCGACGGATATCGATTAAAAACAATCCATATCCGTTGATTATGTCACGCATAGAATAAGCACATCAAAAGCTTCTACAATCTGTTTAAAAGGTTTTGAATAGATAACCCTAAGGCTCTTCCTAACAGAGGCGGTACAGCATTACCTACCTGCGTATACTGAGGCACTTCAAACTTTCGCATCTGCCCTCCTGTTGTTACTTTAGATCGAAACACAAAACTATCAGGAAATGACTGTATTCTTGCCATTTCACGTACAGTCAATGTCCGTAACTCATCATGGTGGTAATGGCAAGCATCATCGGGGATTGATAACGCCGCTGGCGCAGGTGAGTGTGCATCTAGCGCTTTCTGGGTTTGCTTTTTGGTCATGTGGCGTGAAAGAAAATCTAAAAACTCTCTTTTCGTCTCAAATTGAATATATGTACCATCTTCAATTAGATAATCATGTTCACGGAAAGCATTCCAAGCTTCATCACTAATGATACCTAAAGCCCCTCTTAATACAGAACGAACTTCTTTAGCCAATCCATTTCCAACCTGTTGCATCACTTGATATAGCCTAAAACGGCGCTGAACAAGCTCTCCATTAGCTCGTTCTTCATGGTTAGTTAAGGCATCTCTATTGATTAAATTCCCATGCCCCAGAATTTCAGCAGTGTTTAGAACATGTTCTGACGGCTCAGCGAGTTCTCCATTAAACCGCAAATCATCTATAGCTTCCGCAACAGTAACGTGTTCGACTGGAGCAATAACAACATTAGCTAAAAACGAATTGGTAAATAGTTCTAGGTCACTTTCATTTACTACGTCGTGATAGTTTAATAACTCTATCCCAGGATTATTACCGTCTTGAACCGATTGAAAAAACTCTAGGGAACTTTCAAATAATCGCTGTTCTGCATCGTTAAAGGTTGGAGCTAATTGCTCGTATATGTCATGCCTAACAGCAATCATAATGAATCGAGGTCGATTCTGCGGAACCCCTGCAAAACGAGCGTTAACATGGAGGCATAATGGCACATAACCAATTTCACTGAATGCTTTAGATACCTCTACCCATGCATGATACTTTTCACCATCCTGCTCGAAAGCTCGCAATATACCAGTAACATTTTCTAAAATTGCAAATTTAGGCCGAACCTGATTAACAAACTGCGCAAACTCCCAAGGAAGTGAGTTCTTATCACAATCTCTATTCCGAAGCCCCGCCATGCTAAAGCTTTGACATGGTGGTCCACCTGACACAAAGTCTAATGAGCCTTGCCCATAAGCATTGGCCAATTGTTCTGTGATGTCAGGGTTAGATCTTAAAAACTGATTTAAGTGGATAATATTGGCAACTACTAACTTACCATTTAGGTTGTCATCAACTATATCAGTGTGATGATTACTGCTATTTAGCTCGGGGTAAGTTCTAGGGTCTTCCCGCAATCTCAACTTTAAATTCGAGACTGAATATTGACTAGATAACCATTTAATTCTTTCAGGTATTAAACCATCGACTTCTAAATCTTCATTAAAGAAATTATAAGCAAATGTTTGCGCAGGCATAGGCGACAACTCATTCGCCATGATCATATTTGCCCCATCTATCGACTCTAAGCCTAAAGACAAACCACCGCATCCGGCAAATAACTCTATATAATTCAATTCAGTAAAAACCTAGTGTTAATTGTTGGCGTCAATTTTAATTATTTTGCTGAGAAAAGTCCAGGACTGTTGTCATCAATTAAAATTTTTCCAAAGTATATCAACTCAAATGATTGACCACTATCTTTTTATACAGTAGTCTAATTCCTGATAGGTCGAAAGCCTTCAATCCATTGAGATTGTAAAGCCCTGAGAAACTTTTTGTGGAGGGCGCGTTGAGCACAAAACATTTGTCACAATAGGAATTAGAATGAAAAAGCTATCCACGTATAAAAAAGAAGCTAAAACTTTTCAAAAAAAGCACTCCCTAAAATTACATCAAGCACAATTACTTATTGCTCAAGAATATGGTTTTAATGATTGGCCAGAGCTTGTGCGTGCTTGCGAAAATCAAGCTATCGAAGATACCACGTCGCAGCAAGTAGATATGTTCGCTGTAAAGGCTATCGCTATTGAAGATTCAATTGAGCCTGATACCTCTGATGATTGCTCAGTAGAAAGTGAACGTGAAGAGGATCTGACCTTTGAAGTAAAAGAGCGTGTATTAAATAATAAGCGAAAGCTTGTATCTATCGGGCAAGACTTCGCTACATTTGAGCCTACCGCTACAGGGTTAAAGAAATCTATTCTGGACGCCACACAACCCGTGCGCACGTTGTTTAGCGAAGCAGGATTCCATGATTACGAGTCTCAGGGGCAAGGTCCAGAAAATAAAGTGATGAAGAAAGCCATCTTCATTTCTAAGGATAAAGTTACAGAGACAGTCGTTAGCCTTTACCGCCCAAATACTAAAATGGGTGACCCTAGAATGTGGTTCCGAGGTTTAGGCAAATTCGCAGAAGCTGGCGCTCAAGTATCACTGAGTATTGCTGGCGATGACGTTCTTTTGATCAATCTCAGCAACGTTGACTTGAATGAAAGCAATAGCCAAGTTATTGCAAAACTGCTTGAATTGATTCCAAGTGATAGCTCTGTCGCTGACGAGTTATTAGATAAACTAAAAATACTGGCTAGAGGAGAGCCTCTAAGAGCAACCGTAAAAGGTTCTACAGCTGTTGGTAGGGCTATTGAAACCGCTCTTGGTATTAACATCAATAGTAGTAAGGAGCCTGACTATAAGGGAATTGAATTAAAATCAGGTAGAGGCACCAAGAACCGAACTACTCTCTTCGCACAAGTAGCGGATTGGAAAATAAGCCCACTTAAAAAGAGTGCTGAAATACTAGACCAATTTGGCTATTACCGCGATGAAGACTTCAAACTCTACTGTACTCTCTCTACGAAAAAGCCTAACAGTCAAGGGCTTCAGTTTGTTTACGATGAAAAGTCCGATTTATTAACTGAAACAAATGTAGATTTTGGTGACGTTGCTGTGTGGCCAGGAAAGCTATTGAGATCTCGCTTGCTTGAGAAGCACAAAGAAACTTTCTGGGTTCAAGTAGAAAGCATTGATATTGACGGTGTAGAACACTTCAAGCTTATATCTGTTACCCATACAAAAAACCCGATGAGCAACCAACTCATGCCTTTACTGAGGGATGGAATCATTACTATGGACCATCTAATTAAACGTCGTGCTAAAGATGGGCGAGTTAGTGAAAAAGGTCCACTGTTCAAAATAAATAAGAAAGATCTATCTTTACTGTTTCCTGAGCCAGAAACTTATAGCTTGCTTTAATTTCAGCAAAGTCACATGCCTTCACTTCTTGTTAACTAGCGAAAGTGAAGGCTTTTTTAATAACTAAGCAGTAGCCCATCCAAGTTCGACTAGAACTAACCAAACACATCTTACAGATAGCTGAGCGTCTTCTTCTGATGGTGGACGTAATCCTTTCTTAAATTGCTCATTAGGTTTACCTCTTGGATGAAATCGATTTACTAATCTACCAGCCCAAGAAATCATATTTTCTAACTGTTTGTCCTGCTGTTTAACATACCCTTCAATAGCTTTCCCAAGGTCTTTCTCACGGTTTCCACATAAGTCACCGAATACAACAGACAGCGCATCCCTACAGCGATCAACAACATCAGTAGGGCTTAATCGATTTATACTATTTTCCAATTTGTCTAACGCTGTCTTTAACGCAGGTAAAACGTCAATATTAATTACTCCTTCGTTCAAGCTTGGCAATTCACCAAAAGAGCGATGAGATTTAAGGGTTACAATTGGGACACCTGTAATTGATGTTTCTATGCTAATTATTTTCCAGATTGAAAGAAATGGCTCCTTCCCAAGTGCAACATCTGGATAATGCACAGCTTGTCTTAATTGATTTAAAGGGTCTTTCTGGTAGGTAGTTAAACGTTCTCTTTGAGCAAAACCACCTCTGCACTGAATTTTTTCGAGATCATTCCGTTTATTATCCTGCAAGTACCATTCGTCTTCACTTTCGGCAGCATAAAAACAACCTCGCTTAATACGAGTTATGGGATCGAAAAAGTCTTCTTTGAATATGTAAAATGGAAGTGAACCAAAATCCTTGTCGAATGATTCAGGATCAAACCCCTCGCCTATAAAACGATATGGAAGTAATATTGAACTTTCAACACGCACACCATGACTTCTATCACCCTGATATATATCTCCAGTATACTTGGCTATACCAATATAATTATCCAAATTAAACTCCGTTAGTGTTTTGACAAGCCCAATATTAAAATAATTATTATAACCACCCCCATACTCTTGTGACACACAAATCCTAAAACCAATGAAACATAAGACTTGGCAATAAACCATCAGACGATCAAAAAGAAAAAGGCTACAGTATTTCGTAGCCTTTCAGTGATTTAAGCGATAAGCCTCCGCTCTAACTCGTCTAACTGTTCGGGATCAAACATTGCCTGATATTCAAATTCAGGAAAGCGTTCTAGCAACAGGTGCAATAGCTTAACGGCCTTATCAGTGACTGGGACTACACCTTCAACAAACAAGGCTCTGGCAGCACCACGAACCTCGTTAGCCGTTGTAATGTAGCCATTATCTGTCAACCATTCAGCTAACTCCTTACGCTCTACGCTGCTGCTATCTAAACCGCAACAATCCTGCATATAGGCACGTATGAACAACCTCCGTAGGATGCCATCACTGCCTTCTCCAATCTTCTGACCATCTTCGGTTTTCAGTACCTTCCCATCTTCACCTTTAAGAAACTGGTAACGTATACCCGTAGGCAGTGTCAGACGTGTAGTCAGCCAATAATCTTCCCAGCTTTCCCAATCAGACAACCGTTTAAGGCAGTTATTAACGCGCCAACCATCAAAGCGAGCACGCATTTCCATTGCTTCATCCAAGTTCTTATGCGGTACAGTTTCACAGAAAATATGGGTAACACCGTCGTGAGTCATTTCAACAGGGTTAACCAACTCTCTTTTCATATCCCACTCAAGGTTCATCACCTGAGTTCGTTCAACAGAAACAAAGTCACGTTCATCCATGAACATTTCCCTGTTAGAGATTAAGTGCTTAGTTGTTATCTCCTGACCGACATAACGATTAAAGTACAAATCACGCATATATTGGTGCTTGTCTTCAACTCCTTTAGGTAGGGTGATGCCTGCACGCGCTTGAATCGGCTCTTCGCCATCAATGAATTCAACGGTTTCTTGACCACGGTTTTTCATAAAATTCAAACGAGCAACCTCATGCTTTTTAACTAGAATTTCCTTATCGCTCGATTCAATCATGTGATAACACTCACGAAAACGCTGGCAGATAGCACCGTTTAGATCTATCTCACCTTTGTCTAAATCAGCAGTTGTTGTAAAGCCGTCTGTCGTTACATTTCCTATGTAATGCTCTTCTGGAATGCTCAACATCATCTCTGTCATTAATGCTCTAGCATCACTTGTCACGATTAAAGCAAATAAAGGATTAGTTATTGGTGATTGAGGTATTGGTTTACTTAAACCAGAAGACGTATCAAATACGGCGCGCTTCCTAAGCCCTTGTGCCAATTTTCCATACAAACTATTTCCAATTTCTTTCCACATGCGCTCTTCAAAAGAGCCTGTTTCATAGTTATTTCGCTCTGCCCGAACTTCCTGCATGAATTGTAAAAAGATGCGATTGTTAGGATCTACCCAATCGCCGACCACACCTTGAATTATTTCAATTTCCACGCCAGCGTTTAATGCAACTTCTATTTCAGAACTACCAACAACACATTCACCTTCTTTGACATAAAATAGACCTTTGCTACCAGCGTTAACTGGCAACGTAGTTACACGCGGATTTCCATGATGTTTAAACTTGACGTATGCAACACCAAACTTGTCCCCCACAAAATCTAGAGGGTTTTTAGTTGTTCGGAAAGACTCGAAATTCAAGGGTCTTAACCTGTTGAGAATAGTGGTATAGCAAGAAGGGGCGTCATAGTCTTTCCACCGACCTTTAGGAGACAAACCATTCAGGAAGCTTTCATTCCGACCGCCGTGATAACCCTCAATTGCAAATTGTTCGAAAATAGAGCGTAGCAAGCTAACTACTCGTTTTTTCATGGTAACGGGCTTGGCTTTCTTATGTGACCAAACCGTTTCTTTGATTTCTTCGAAACCAAATACCTCGTTAAAGTCACCTTCAAGAAGGGATTTAAAGCGCTTAACGCCGATACCACCAATTGTATATGGCACCGAAGAGAAGCCTAATTCATCACAGCAAAACTCAATCATTTTTTCCATATACAAGGCCGCAATTTCACTATCACGTATGCTGTATTCATCAAACTTTTCAGGGGCTTTAGTCATGAACTCAATCATCCGCTCAATGCTATAGGGTGCTTCAATATCTATTTTCGGTAGGCCTACTAATTCGCCCACTTTCTTGAGATTAAAACCTGCGGGAGCAAGTAGCATTAGGTCATAGAAAGAGATATCTACTTCACGGCGATTTCGATTTTTATCCCATAACTTCTGCTCATTAAAATCTAAGCCACGGTTATAGACCGCTTCGATGTCTACCGCATAATCTTCTTTAATGGTTACTACTGATTTTCGTACACCATCTAAACGAGTCTTAAAGTCTTTAAATGCACCTGAAAAGCTAAACAAATCAGCTCGAATCATAAAAGCTGCCATCACTACATGCTCTGCATCTTCCCAACCTGCTAATACTTCAGCTTTAATTGCAGCTTCAATGGCTTTGACGAAGAACTTATCGAATTTCATTCGACCTGATTCGTCAAATTGTTTAACTTTAAACACACCGCTGCACTGCTGTCCGTCATAGCAAATACAATATGAATAGGCTATAACAACATTCTTATCTTCATCTTGATCATATTGGTACTCAGTATCAAAACCGAAGATAGGGCTTAATCGCATATCATGGCGCTTTCGTTTTTTCTTACCTGATAACTGCTCTTCAAGCGCTTTACGCTTTTCGGTTAATAAAGCTTCTATATCAATAGAATTATTTGAATAGGTTCCAACCGTTTCAAAGGACGGCATAGCTATGTGGGTATTAAACTCAATTTTAGGTAAAAGGCTAAATTGCGGCTGTGCGGTGTTGACTATTGCATTCATAAGAAATCCTCAAAAGAAAAAGCCCTGAGATTCAGGGCTATTGATGGTTACTTGGCGGCAGCAGGGTTATTGATTAAGCAGGTACGTAACCTAATTGTTTCCAGTCTAATTTAGCTCCATCTATAACTGCATCAGTTAGAGCATCAGCGACTTTCCTAGCCTTCTTTTCGTCCTTCTCTTCTAGCCAAAATATCAGGGCATTACCATCTCCAAATACTGCTACACCACTATCTGTAGGAGTGATTGAAATGACGTGGTTCTTATTGAATGCTCCAAATGGAGTACGTACAAAATTCGATTTGTTTAGTTTTTTAGCTGTAGACATAATGTTTTCCTCTTTATTAAAAATATTCATTTGATGAGCCGCCAAGCTCGGTTAATAAATGTCAATACAACAGCATTGACGGTTAAGTTGTTACAAACCCAGTAAATCTTCTAAGTTTGTTTGCTGCTCAATTTCAGCATCACGTTGACGCTGTAATAGCGCTTGTTCTTCTTCCCAAGCCAATACTTCAGTCAATCGAAATCGAATGGGACTATTGGCATGTGGTCCAATTTTGATGAAAGGAGGTAAAGACCTTTCACCCTTTGCGGAACACATGGTGTTCACGCTTTTAACCGAGAGCTGATAACGCTCTGCGATTTGTTGCTTAGTTAAAAATGTTTCTTCCATCCCCCAAACCTGAGTGCTATTCGTGTTTAATCGGTAGGGATAGAATGAGGGAGTTCTGAATTTATTTAGAAAAGGCGGGGAAGGTTGGGAAAGTTAACCCAACCTTATTGAAGTTAAATGATGCTTACTATTAGCAAGAGTTATTGGCTTCTAGGGCAGGAAAATTAAGGATGTTGGCTGTCATATCGTCTGCCACATCAGACACTACATTTTGCAAGCGGACATCTTGAAAAAAAGCATAGTGCTTTTCAGTGACTGACAAAGAGGAATGACCTAGCAGAGTGCTAGCAAGTCGAATATCGCCCGTTTGCTTTAACACATGGGAACAAAAGCTTTTACGCCCTGCATGGATGTTAAATGGCTCAGTTGGAAAGCCTGCTTGTATCGGGTGATCGCTACCATTAACCGCAATACCCGCACGTTTACAAATACGTACAAACACAGATCTCGGATAGGATATAGGCGCGTTGTCTTTTAAAGCTGACGGAAAGATATATTCATTCCAGCTTAAACTAGCTGCGGTTTTCACTATCCATTGGGCTTGTTTAGATAAGAAGATGGTTTGCGGTTTACCCTGCTTAGTATCACGTAGATATATTGCGTTGAAATCAGGTGAAACCATTTCTTTGCGAATAGTGCAGCAGTTACCAATCCGCATTCCCGTAAATATCATTAGCAACAAGCATAGGGCATGAAACGAGAAGTTCTCTTTGGTGGGATCAGCTTCTTCCAAGCAAGATTGAATGAAGGCAACCAGCTCAGCCTCTGTCAGCGTTCGGGTGTTCACATTACAGTTGTTACGGGCTGGCACAACAGACACTGGATTCTTATCTAATAGCTCATACTTAACGGCTAAAGAAAAGATGCCTGACAATAATGCGCGGATAAGATCATGGCTTCTATCAGATAAATGTTCAGGTAAATCATTAAGTAAACATTCCACATTGAAGCTTTTAATATCTTCAAGCCAGTGATTACCAATACTTTCACGTATATAGAGGTTGTAGCGGCCTAAGTCACTTTTCCAGCTCTTCTTATTCTTCTTGGCCTGTTCAATACAAATACGGTCAAAGAATCGATTTAAAGTGACTCGACGAGATAACTTGTTTAACTCCCCTGATTCAATTCGTTCACAATATTCATTAGCCAATCGCTCAAATATTTTAAGGCTCATGGTTGGGAACGAACCAAGAGTTTTTACATAGCGCTTACCTTTCCAGCACTTTCTAACTAATAGTGACTTACGAAGGCGATAGACAACCAATCGCAAGTGAGGCTTGCCCTTTACCCTATACTCAGTGTCTTTATCATCAATTCTCGCTGCCGCTTCGAATGCTTTTTTCGTATAATCAATTTCAATGAACATGGTCTTCTCCCATTTTTTAATTAAGCGGGAAATTGCATCATGTTTTTATCAGTAAGCAGTCGATAACGGGGAATATTGGAATAATGGACAAGGTGATGAGATCGGTTTCTGAAGAGTATTTACTTCGATTAGGCACCAATGAGACGCAAGTTGAAGCTATAAAATACGCACTCGGTATCGACTCCAGTTTAACTAGTAAAGAGTTATTCGAAAACCTCACTTACCCTTCAAAAAGACTAGATGGGATAGAAACCAAACTGGAAGAGCATCATTACCAGTACTTATTACATAACACCCCAACACCTAATTACACTAAAAATACACTTTCAGGTACTTGGTTTAAGGTTTCCAATTTCTTCGGGGAGTTATTGGCTATTGCTGGTAAAGATCAAAAATACGGACACCACGAAACCCAGTTATTTAAACTCATTAATGACTTATGCCCATTAGACGCACTAAGTAAAGAATACGTTAATGTTACTCTGCTAATACCTAATCAAGAGATTAAAGGCAGTGAAGAATCACAACACCATGAACTAGAAGGCTATAACGCCAAGTGGCAATGGTACAAGTTAAGGAAAAATCAGGTTAAATCTCAGATTGAGTCTGATCCTACTTGGTCACTTAAACTATTTCTGGCCTTTTCATTCATGGGGTTAGCCAATACTTCGATTGATAAAAAGAATGGTTCTAAGCTGCTCTACGGCCTGCTAAATACCAGTAATTCACTGAATGATTTTCACTTCTATGACTCAGCTTTATACCGAGACTGGATAAAAACAAACGGCACTGCACCAGAAAGAGTCGATAATATCTTCACTCAAACACTGAACAACTCAGCATATCTAACAGTTTCGGATAAAATAGCCAATGCTGTTGATGAACCGTCATTAGTTAAATTATTAGCTTTACCTTCTGTCGAATTAAATACAAAAAAACAAATCCAATTTGCCAGTACATCGGCGTTGAAAGATAGAGGCAGTAAAGATCCTAGCCATTTCATTAATAGCGCCAAAAACATTCGTTTAGCGTTAAATTACCTTTTCTGCATGACATCAGGTACAGCCATCACATTACAAATACCTATTGAGCCTGTTGGTGCCAAAATGAAGCACTGGCAGCTTAATACACCTTTGATTATTGCTCCGATTGAATGGGTTAAATTGATTGAAGGTATGAAGAAGAAGAAAACAGGCAAGAGGCGTGAGAATTATGACGCCTCTGCACTTCCAACCAATGAAGACGGCTCAGCTATTCAATATCGCGACTTAGAAAACATAAGCAATTCTGAGAAGCATAAAGCAATGTCAGATATGCTAGCCAAGACAATAAACATTAATGACGATGCAGATACATCAGGGCAACTAGACAGGTCAATGCCTAACATTGAACCTGATGAGGAGTGGTAGCGTTACAACCCCCACCCCCTAATAGCACACGGCAACTTCTTTCATACTTATCAGAGAGTTAAGACTTTGTGACATTACGAAAAAAATAAAATACGGCTCAAGAGATCGTAAAATCACACAGTTATAAAAAAATAAAGCGGCTTTGCGCCGCTTTCATTATTTCTTTTTCTTACCGTTGCCTAAGCGCTGGATGATACCTTCGTTATCTACATTTAGCATGTTAACTCCTTGATTCATATATATGTAATAAGCCAAGTCATTAAAACACTAATTATCATGGAAAAGCAAAAGCTTTAACTAAATCGCCTAGGTTTCTTCACGATTTAAGAGTTCGACGTTACTAAAAGAACAACCACCAAACCCCAATAGCAAAAGCAATTAGAACCACTTTAGGTGGCAGCTCAAATAGCGTTCCAATTACAATCACCAGCACTAAGTAAATTATAAAGCTAATCAAGAAAGACAACATAGACTTTACCCCGCGCAAGTCACAAGCACTAAAAAGACAAAAGCAGCCAGTACAGCTGCTTTTGGGTCTTCAAATATCTTATTTAGCACTAGAACAATCACTACCAAAATAATGAAATAAATGAGCGAACTCATAACTAAGATGCTTCCTGTTGCTCTGAATAACTTGCCAGTGCCCCTGCGATATAAACACCGTAAGCATATGCAAATACACCAGCAACCTTACTCAATGTGAAATCCCAAGTCCCATCAACCAAGAACCACACAAATAACGCAAGCAATATGAGAGAAGGAACTCCAACTAGAAGCATTGTAGCTTTGTTTAATAGCTGCGATTTCGCACCAAGCAGAACCGCTAGCACTGATAAGGCAAAGCCAACGCCTAATACGCTAGAAAATACAGCTCTACCTAGGTTGAATTCGTCACCACCCCAAGCCAGCCAAAATATATAGATTGATAATAGTGCTGATATTACAGCTAAGATGAACTTGTTCTTCGATGATTCCATGTCTATTCCTTCTTATTGATCTTTCAATAGTTAATTTAAGTGTAACTAGGCTGCTCGACAGGTTGTGTCGCGCAGAATGAGTTGATTTAAATAAAATGAGTGGTGTTTCGGCTACGCGTATAGATAAGCCAAAAACTAAAAGCCTTATGTCAAAAGGCTTAGCCTGATAAAACTAAATTCGTAAAAATTTCCACATGGTCGTCACCTCCTTTCGCAGTACCCCCATAAAATTATGTGGATGACAGAACATGACACTTTGGCTAAAAGGTTAGGATTGATACTTACTAGGTTGAATTCTGGTGAGCGCTTAACTTTGTCCGTTCTAGCACAAGAGTTTAATGTGACCGAAAGAACACTTCAGCGAGATTTCAATGAGCGACTTTGCTATCTGCCTATTGAACGTGATGGTTCGACTTATTCATTAAACCCAATCTACTTAGGCAGAAATAAGAAAGCCGACCTTAAGCCTGTTTTAGAACAACTAGGCTTAGCTTCAATGTTTCCATCTTTCGATGTTTTGTCATTCAATAGGCCTACAAACAAGCAACCACCATTCTTGTTTCGAGATATTAAAGTTGAAGATATATCCGAATACACCGAGTCCTTCAAACAACTTACGTTAGCCATTCAAAATCATCATTTGATCGACTTTGAATACAAGCAACAAACTTATCTTTTTTCTCAGCCTTATAAGCTCGTGAATGACCGTGGAGTTTGGTATTTATCTGCGTTACATAATGGGACTTTGAAATCATTTAAAGTTACTAAGTTAAGTAAGGTAAACATAGCTCCTGAAAAGTTCGAATATGACATTTCTGTAGAGCAGAAGATTCGACAACAGGCCATGTTATGGTTAACAGAAACACCAATAGAAGTCGTTGTAAAAATAGATGCTGCAATAGCTAGTCACTTTACTGCTAGCAACCTACTGCCAGAGCAAAACATCATCAAAGGGCTTGATGACGGTTGCCTACTAGCCACTGCATCGATAACAGACAAAAATCAAATACTCCCAGTACTAAAATACTGGCTACCTGATATCGAAATCTTATCGCCTAAAGAGTTAAAACAAGCTTTATTAACAGAGTTGCAATTTTCCATAGATAAAATGAGTAAATAGCTGCGAAGAACAATAGATTGAACATGTTCAAACTAAGGAGTCCTTATGTCTCAATCTATCTTAATGGCGCTGGATATTGCACCTGAATCAGTAGGCCAAACAATAACATCAGCGCATGGTTTCATCAGTATTTATGACTTTGATGGTAATATACTTGGTCGCGCATTCCCTGATGAAACAGAGTCTCTTAATCAACTCAAACTGAATCTATCAATCGAGCTTAAAGCCAGCGAGTTAGATCCAAGAAGCTTTATTGATACCGAAAATGATGACCTGATCCGTTGCAACATTATAGACAAGGTCGAGCACGTAGATAATTTCGGAATCGTCATTTACAACAAACAAGGCAAACTTATTCACTACTTCAGTGAGCCAATCAATAACGCCTGTGAAGACATAGTTCAACAAATAGTAAGCTTTCCAACACTGCCTAAAGAAGAATGGAATCAAAGCTCAATGATTAATGATCCAGATGATTTTATCTCACCTATAGACTGGGATCTTAGCTGGTTTTATGGGTATAGGAGCTAACGCCAAGTGCGTTAGCTGTTATTAATTGAGATATTTCTACAGACATTTTGAAGCTTCGAGTAGCTAGAATGTACTTCAGCAGCTTTTTCTTCATGCATATCTGGGAGTGGAACTTTAATAACGTTTCCCCCTTCAAATACAGTTAAGTGATATCCGCTCACTGCAATATTTTGCTCTAAAATATTAATTTCTTTCTGTTCTACACCCACCGAGATTCTGTACTTCGAGCAAGGCTCAACTGCACTAAACGTCACTCTATGATGCGAAAGCGCATTTGCGACAGCATCTGTGGCATTTCGTAACTCCACTTCGGGTGTTATTTTCTTAGTCATCTCAAAATTCGAAAGCTTTATTTTACTGCCCGGCTCAGCAAGCCAAAATACGCTTACGATAATGGCTAACGCAATTAAAAGGATTACATAGATAAAAGGTTTTCCCATATGAGTTAGAAATAAATAAACACCGCTATTATTCTGAGTTGAATTATTAGTACTTTCACTATTGTTTTGATTTGAGTTAGGTGTATTGGTTGGCAAGTTTTTTCCCTTTCACTTGAGTTACTAATTTGATCATCCCTGAAATTATCTTATAGATACTAGAGAGACGCAACGGATCTGGAATCCGTTACGTCTAGTAGATATTTAAAATTCAGAAGCCTTACCACCAAAGGATCTGCAAAGAGCTACGTGATTATGACCAGAAGAGTTTACTACTCTTCTGGTCTTTTCCCGTTCCTTTTGGCTTAGCTAAACGCTATTTCAACTGTGAACACATCCATTTCGACATAATCAATGAAGTTGGTTAGAAACAGCTCGACTAGTTCATCTGCACTCGCTTTGGTCAGCAAGCCTAAATGCAAATGGGTTACTTCAGTTGATTGAAAACATACATCAATTTCTTTCACTAACTCAGGGTATCCAGTACCTTGGTAGCTAAAGTCAGTGATGTAATCAAAATGCCATAACGCCTTGTACTTAATCAGTCTTATCTCGACAGGGTGAAAACCACCGTTTTCAGGACTGTAATTAACATCTCTGAAATTAAAGATAATGCTAGTCGCTGAATGATTAACGTCAGGCCATTTAGCCAGTTCAATGTTTAAAACTGAGAACAGTTTTTCAGGCACAGCAAAGCACTGGCTTTGGTCAAAAGTCAGTTTCATTATGATTTCCTTTTTTAAGTTGCTAGAGAACCCTAGCGGTGAGATACCAGTATAAGCTGGTGCTATTTACTTACTGTTGGCGAGCTTAAGCAATGCTTCTCTTCCCTGCTTATAATTACTATGCCGTTGGTGGAGAAAGATTGAGTTCCCTGTTGAACCAATAAGTGATAGGGCGCTACAACGCAAAACCGCAGCAATAAAGGAAGCGTTATTAGCGCTCTTACCTTCAAATACTGGCTTGAATACACCAGATTTGAACGGTTTATCTTCCTCTTGCTCGTCTAATATTTCTAAGATGGTAGATAGTTTCACCCATTCTTTCGAATGCAGACCGCCGCCATCATTACCTTTCAGTCGAAGTTCAAGTTCGTTAGTTTCCAAGTGCTTACCCAGTTCAAAGTAAATAAATCCAGGTTGCTTTGGACTGAGCTTACTCGCCTTGTCGTCAATGAGTATTTGATGGGTTTCTGGCAATTGCTCAGTATCAGCTTTTTTACTATGTTCCTTTTGATCTTTTGTCGTTTTACGAGCCATAACAGGCCTCCTATAGTTGGTTGAAAATATCGTTAGCTTGGTCTTTGTGGTGCGGTTGAATATGACTCGTTACAGCACCAATTGCAGTGCTAATACATAACAAGTCATCGCTATAGCCCAATGCAGGAAGTGCATCAGGGATAGAGTCAGTTGGAAAAACTAAATAGGCGATAGCAGTGATACAGACCGCTTTGACCCACTTAGGTGTATCGCCATCGAGAATTAAGCTGTAAAGCAAAAGTGCGCTTTCTGTAAGCTGCTTAAGACCTTTAATCTGCTTGAGCTTTTGCCATGTTTTAGTATGACTGAAAGGACTTTGCTTTTTCCTAGCCATCCATCACCTCGGTCATATCAAGGCTGGATGGCAATACTAAATAACACCCTGTGCCTTCATCATTGATAATCGCAAGTAGCAAGCGATAACCATTCGGTAACGCTTCTTCAAACTCAGGATAGTTAAGACAAAATGAAATCGATTGACGGATAGAGCCGCTAATCTCTGCCAAGTTTGTATTTTCGTATAACACTATGATGGTACTAGGGCATTCTTGCCAGAACGCTTGTGCTTCCGATTCACTAGCAAATGGCTCGACTAGAAAATTGATTAGCTCTGAAACGACTTCATCGGGTAAACCGATTTCGTCTGCATCAGGCCAATGGTTAATGATCTGCATGATTACATACTCCAGAAATGAAAAAGCCAGAACCCGAAAAGGTTCTGGCTGTTAATGTCGTATTAGTGATATGTGTTTAAGATAGGTGTTGTTACGAGTTAGAAGCGAGTAAACCATCCAAACTGTTCATCGTATCGCGTTGCTTATCTGGTGATATCTTGCTGTAACGCATCGTTGAACTTAAATCTTTATGATTCAGCAGAACTTGTACAGTGCGAATATCTGCGCCTGTTTCTCTGCTATGACTTAGCATATTGCTCGCAAAAGAGTGCCTCGCAGTGTGGAATACAACTTCCTCTGGCTTATGTATTCCCGCCCGTTTCTTTATAGTCTCAAATGCGTAACGTCCTTCACAAATAGGCCTGTTTGCCTTTGTGCCTGCAAATATATAAGCATTACCACTTACACGAGGTAAATCACGGATAATCTCAAGCATCATATCTGTAAGATATACAACGTGAGGTGTGCCGTTCTTGGTTTTACCTATAGTCAGTGTTCGCTCTGCTAAGTTAAGGTCTTCCCACTTCCTTAATCGCATTTCAGAAGCTCTACAGCCAGTTAGAAACAACATGGCAATGTAGGCTCCAATCGAGAATTGATGATAACGCCTTGCTTCTTTAATAATGGCCTGTACTTCTTCAATAGAGCAGTAACGAGTACGAGCATTATTTTCAGGCAACATTGACACCTTTTTAGCAACATTAGGAATATCTAGCAGCTTTTCAGCTAATGAACCTATTGTTTTGACCAAGGCTAATACACGATTACAGGTCGCTGGTGCATAGCTACCGCGCTTTGATTTCGTCGCCATCATTTCGTTTTGCACGTTCTGAACATGACTTGCTTTTAGCTCGTCATAACGGATATTCCAAATTGATTTGCAGTGATGTTCAAAGCGAGATGCATCATCGTCCCAAGATTTCTTTCGTTGTTTAGCTACAGGTAAATAGGTGTTCCAGAAAAACTCTGAAACGGTAGGCATGTTATTGGCTGAGCTTTTAGTTTCTTGAGGGTTAACACCTTCAGCCAGCTGCAATTTATACTTACTAGCTATACGACGAGCAGCCCCAACATCCACTTCGGGAAATCTGCCCAGTGCGATACTGCATTTTCGACTTTGAAAGGTATACCTGAGTAAGAACCGTTTGCTGCCATTCTTACCAGATAGGCATTTAAGACCAACAATTTCAGTATCGGATACTTCTAAGTCAGTCCCTTTAGAATCTTTGGAATTAGCAGGCAACGCCTTAATACTAGCGTTGGTAAATTTGAATTTTTTCTTCATTTAAAACCTCGGTTGATTGGTTATAACCAAGGTTTTGATATGTGTTTTAAGTTAAATTAATTACATAAAAGATCTTGTAAAAAAGCTCCCTCATCTCAATAACTTGAATAAGTGTTTTCGAATTACAGTTAGCCTCAGAGCATTAGGGTGTTGAGATGTCTTATGAACTTACCGACCTACTAAATGATAGTAGACTAGAGAAGTTATTCTCTGCGGGAGTGCACTCATGTGCTCTCCAGTTATGGATAATGCAAATTACAAACAACGATGTATCAGAGAATCGTATTCTTTATGGGCGGTTATTACCCTATAGCTTTAACAACAGTGCTTGGACAAGTAGCGACAAGGATACATCTAAAAAGTTCGGGTCGGCCAAAGTAAGTATAACAAAATTAAATCTTTATGTGCCGAGCCAAAGTTGTAAGACACTTCTAACGCTACTCTCTGAAGGTAGAACGCTTCAAGAGTTAAGTGTTGATCTCAACCTTAACATTTGTAAATCTGAAAAAGTGTTAAAAAAATTCGGCACTGCTAGTATCTCTAGTGAAGATATTATTTTTCGACCAACGGTATACCAGCCCAACCGGTCTGCTTTTCCAATAAATGCACAAGTAAGCCCCCATGAAAGTGCAGGAGCTTATAGCGCATCAATCATTCAAACCAATAAACTAAAGTTACTATCTATAGAAGAACGCTACGAATCAGACCTTATAGATATGCTTATAAATACACTAAATGCTGATACTGGGATGGAATTTGGTAAAGCGGACAACACTAGATTAGGCGATATTGAACTACTTGTGTTTCCAACACTAGATGAATATGAAAAAAGCCTGTTAACAGTAGATTTTAAACGTAACGAGGGGGTGAAAGTGCAATTTTCATCTTCACAATTACCGAAGTTTAAACTCTTTCAATTTCGTCTAAACATCGAAAGCGACTCACAAATTTTGTATTCTAGAATAGTTGACGCAACAAAAAATCTAGATGGCTTATTTGTTTACACTTTTGATTTAAACGATAAATTATTCGAATCAGCTGATAGTACCTATATTGAAATTTTCGGGTTTCCTAGTTCACGAAGTGATGAGGGATATCTATGCAGCAGTTACAAAGCAAATTACGTTCGTGAAATGAATTTTAATGTTGGAATTTCAGATAACAGCTCTCACTCAAGAAATTTTGACTGGCTTGAAAAAACAACTAATGAAAAGCAAAGTAACAGAGTTGTAAAAGCATTAACTTCTTCTATAAAGAACCAAGTATCTAACACGAAAATCGGCGGTAGAAAAATTGATTCTTGGGTTACGGTTAATGAACGACTAAAAAACACTTTCCAAACATTGTATCCGAAAAAGTCTAAGGGGCAGTTTTTCCCTAGAATTAGTGAGAGTGGTGGTGAGGGACGGTTACAGTTTGTTGAATGGTTCAAAGGGATAATAGAGAAGAACAATCAACAACATGTTGCTATCTTTGATCCTTATTTTGAGGATGCAGGGATGGGCTTATTGACACTCTACATTTCTTCAATGGCAAGCTGCACTGTTTTTAGAACAGTCCCTAAACCAATAGACCCCAATAAGCCGAGAAACAGAAAGTCTGACAATAAAGTAAGAAATGGAATTAATAACCTGATAGCCAACTGTAATCACCATAAAAAACAACTTAAAGATAACAAGTTCATTATTTACGGAATGAAAGAAGGCTCTCTACATGATCGTTATATTCTCATTCATGATCAAAATGGACTACCTATTGAGGGTTTTCATTTATCTAACTCATTCCAAAAAGCTGCTGAAAACTATCCTTTGCTGATCACACCTATTCCTACAGATGTGTTGTATGAAGTTAATCAATACGCATTCGACTTGATCAATAAGGCAAACAATCCAGCTGAAAACACTTCAATATCTATACTCTTTGACTCGAAGGACATAGAAATTGAGTCCGTGATTTATGATCCTCTTCGGGTACTCGATAGTAAATCAGCTGGTGACTTGCTATCTACATGGCTCGAGCAGCCATCATTGAAAGACTTAACGGGAACTAAATTGAAAGATGAGGTGACCAATTTAGGCATCCTAGAAAATGAGTCCTTACATAAGCTAGAAAGGAAAGGATTCATCAATTGTATAAGACAAATAGATGAGCAAAATGGCCATTCTGAAGCACTGTGGGAAACACTAGGCGAAATACTAGCTTTCACCCCAGTTGGAGATGAAAACATTACCGAACTAAAGAATGAGGCAAAGTTTTTAACCTTTTTGTCTAGCTTTTTAACATCCGCATTTCAAAGAAAAAGATCTGATGATGAAGATTTTGTTTCTGTAATAGACCCAAGCTATTTTAAAAACTCACTTGAAGATTGCTTAAGTGACCCTATTAGACTTGAACACTTTCAACGGATGATTAAGCATAAGTGTCTTACATGGGCTGAATTTTACGCAATTAAGTTACTCTGGAACAATGCCCCTGATTTACTTATTGAACGTGTTGAAAATGAAGCTAAGTGTTTGGACGGTGAGTTTTCAATTACTGAAACAATTCGGCTATCACTTTTAGGCCAAATAATAAACGAGATCTCATTAAGCCATCAATTCAACCAAATTTCAGATTCTCAACAAGAAGCACTACTTAACAGTAGTTTATCCTTCATAAAGTGGCTAGGCTGGAATATCCTTAAGCAAACGTTGATTGTAAGAAATGATTTAAAGTCTATAAATCAGCAAGTTTCAAACTTTAACTCTCGAGAGCAATTTCAATTCTACGGGTGGATACTTAACCAAATACCTAAAAGTGACGAAAATGAAAAATTTCTTGGTGAAATAATATCAGAACTTCATGATTCTTTACCTCAAGACATTAATAGTACCGACCTAAAGTCACTTGTTAATAAATTGAAAGGACATATGCACCAATTGGGATGGATAGAGGTATGGCAGTTTAACGATATTATTAACCCTCTGCTTAACAGCTCTCGAGCTAAATATGATGATGCCTGCAATATCTGGCTTAAAGATCTTATAGATACTTTAGAAAAGAAAGGAAGAAACGGCTCGCTTCTTTTTTCTAGCAATTGTGAAGCACGATCGACAAACGTTTGTGCCTACCTTTTTGCGTATAGTAGTCCCAAGCAACAAACTCAGTCTTTGAAATTAATAAGTAAAATACTTAATGCACAAAGTCGAGTTATTCAACAACCTCTAGCAAGCACAAGTAACTGGTCTAAATGGAATGATGCATTAAAAGTATCCCAGTGGATCTATGCGTTTACCAAATGGTGCACATACTACCTCTACGAACAGGACATTGGTTCTCACAGCGAATTAAGTACTCTTGCTGAAAAAGCTCGTGATTTGACTTTGTTCAGGCCTGAGACCGAGTGGCATACTGAAAAAGAGTTACTACTTTTTATTGAGGAAATAGATGAATTGCTAGAAGCTCAACACGCTAACTGACAGGCTTGTACCTGTCAAAAATATGAATACCGTCAATATCTAATTTGTCAGTATTGATGACAACCTCAAATTCAGACGATTGCTTCGAGTAAAAAATGTCGCTTTTTGATATAGTGTCATCAACACAACTCTATGTGCCTCTTTAAACCAGTCCTGCCCTTGGTAATGGACATAAGCAAATTGCTTTGCAACATTCTTGTTCGTTGTCCAAGCTTGTTTATATCCCCCAGCATGATATTCACTTATATCGCAGCCTCTATAAATTGTCACCATTTCAGGCAGTGTACTAATGTCATTTGGCTTTAATTCGTCCTTCAATACTAGCTTGGGAAACCAGCATTCATTTTGTTGATGTTCATACAGTTGCAATAAACCTCCATCAACAAAATGAGTAAAAGCATACCTTATTGCGTCACAATAATAGTAGGCTTTATCAGTCTTAAATTTTGCTTGGTTAAAAATATTATTTATTGATTCTGATGGTTGATTTTGCCCCACAGAGTTTTTGTCAGAACCACATTTAATCGCGACGGAGACAAAGTCATCAATTACTAAATGAACCAATTCTCTATCATCGGCGATTAAGTTATTTTTAAGATCTTCCTCTAGTGCATAAGCATCAATAGACATCTGATTCTCTAGATAGCTACTAACAATATCTTTCATAGAGAAATCCTAAAGCAAGACAAAGACCGTAGCTTAGCAACAAAACTACCCCAAAACCTATAATAACAGGAGAGTGCATAGTTCAGCATTCTTAAAATCAAATGCAATAGTTTCTGATAGCAATAAACATTAATAACTTCTATTAATTTTCATCACGCACAGAATACGCACAGACAAAAGACAAGATATAGACCAGAGAAGTAGAATTTTAGGCTAGTTATAGGGCTATGAAGATAGTCTCGAAGAGGTGTTTATAACAGAAAAAATGTATAAAAAGGCAAATCTAAGACACAAAAAAACCGACATTACGTCGGCTTGCAACCTTGAAAAACTCTTTACTTTTCAAGGAAATGGTACCAGTGGGCGGACTCGAACCGCCACGCATTGCTGCGGGGGATTTTGAAAAGTACACGCCTAAATTTATCTTTATATATCAATAAAATAAAAGCACAATAAGACACTTTGCAAATTCTTTGCAAATCATTATGTTTTATTGAATACTAGCGTTTATGACGACTCAGACAGAACGCCACGACATCCAAGACGGATTGTACGTATACAAACAAAACAACAGTTTACGCTGGTACGCACGCTTTGTACTTTATGGTAAATGGTACAGCAAAGCCACTAAAGAAAAAGAGCTGGATAAAGCAATTGCCCGCGCTCATATTCTATTTATGGAGTATAAAGTCAAAGCAGAAAATAACTTGCTAGTAGACAGTAAACGTTTCAAAGATGTCGCTAACCAAGTTATCAAAAAGCTACAAGCTGAACTCGATAATGGTGGCGGTAAAGTTACCTATCGAGATTATATTCAAGCCTTAAACAAATATCATATAGAGTTCTTTGACCGAACCTATATAACAAACATAGATCAAGAAAAAGTTAACGCCTTCAATAATTGGCGTAAAGAAAAGTTTGGAAGAGAATTAGCTAAATCAACGTTACTTACTCACAACTCTGCGATGAACTTAGTATTTAAAGAAGCAATTGAACATAGATGGATGATTGCGGCTCAAGTACCAGTTCTTCATACAAAGGGGCAAGTTGGAAAACGTAGAGCATCATTTACCAAAGAAGAGTACGATAAAGTCTATGATACGGTTTTGAACATGGCTAATAACAGCCGTAAAGATGTTACTCGTCAAATTCGCGAGCTACTAGCATCATATATGGATTTTTGTGTTAACACTGGTATTCGCCCAGGAACTGAAATGGAAGCCATAACATGGAGTGATATTGAAATGACACGCCAAGATCACAACGTCCGCTTCAAAGTTAAGGTCCGTAAAGGTAAAACGACTAAGCATACTGGTACTAGAACAGTTATTGCACGTGATGAAATTTGGGACTGTATAGATGAACTTCGTGAGCGTTTCCCCAACCGTAGGCCGAATGACAAAGTTTTCATTCTTGAAAATGGTAATGCGACTAATGAGCTAGGCGTGGCTTTTAGAAAGGCCTTAAATGAATGTGGATTAAAGGATTCGGCTGATGAGCCTAGGACATTATATTCATTGCGCCATTCTTATATTACATGGCAATTACTTCGCCGTGATTTGCGCCTTGATATTTTAGCCAAACAATGTGGAACCAGCGTCGCAATGATTGAGCAACACTACTCTCACGTTGTTCCGTCCATGTTTGAAGAGGAACTTTCAGGTGTGAAGTTTGAGAAAAAGATTAAAAAAGAAAAGCCACCATCTAAAAAGCTTCTAGCAGCTTTAGAAAATAGGTTTAAAAGCTGGGAAGCTGAATTCAAAAATCGTGGTTGTATATAGTTGTAGGTAAAAGGAATAAATCAATGGATGTGAAAATTACCGCCGCCTTAATCGCACTGTCAGGTATTTTTATTACGGCACTCTTTGGCTTAATAAGTTACAGGTATAAGGTCGAATTAGAAAAAAAGAAAAGTGCTAGGTCTCTTCTGTATATACTAATGGAGCTAAGATACTCAATCATTACTTCACTATTTGATCCAGATGAAGCGTGTGATAGTTACATCAAGCATGTAACAGCTAAGCTCAATGAGCTAGGGCTAGCTGCCAGTACAGAACAAATGGATTTAGAACTGAGAACAACTCTTTTAGAGTACTTCTACAACCTCCGCAATACAATATCGATAGACATTAAGGAACGGTTGCTAGAGCCTTTCGAAGAAGCCCTAACAGAGCTGGCAACAATCGACCCAATCTTAGCTTATCAAATTAAAGGCAAAGAGAACCTTCAGCAATTACTGGCAAATAATGATGACCATTTCACAAAAGTCCATCAAAAAATCATGCCGAGTTTAACCCAAGATTGGGCTAAACAATCAATTCTAGAATCCTCCCGTAAAGTAAAGCAGGATGTAATCGATTATGTGTGTTCGAATTTAGAGAAAGAAATCTTAATGGTTGCTAAAAACTGCTCTAAAAAAGACCTAAGGAAATGCAAAAGAGCAATGAACAAGGGGTTAACCAATGAGAACAAATATAGCTATTCTGATTTAGACGAAATGATTTTGCCTGTATTTAAAAAGATAATATCAGATGCCAATACAGCAATGTCATCTCATACACAAAAAGCAGAAGAGATGGCTCCATAGAGTGCGGTTACATTCAAAATTGAGTAGCTACTCATAACACAAGTCTAAGCAAGTTGATCAATCAAGCTTTAAAACGTCTACTTACCACGAGGTGGATTATTACCGCGTCCTTTGCCAGACGGGTTCCCCGTTTTGCTTGGACCATTTTTAAGAAATAACATAGTTAATCTCCGAACAGTTTTGTCCTAAAATTTAAGTGTTAGGACGACACTTATAAAACTAATGCCCCGGGAATATATCCCCCTTTTTCAGCCAACGATGATTTTAATGATTTTAGGTCTGATTGCGGTAGGAAATAAAACTCCCGCAGTTGGTTGTAGATATCAAACAGCTCTGCTCCATGAACATTCTTAATTACATAAGAGTTAGAATAACGGCTTGTAGATTCAAAAATCCTCAAACGATATTCCATCTTTTCATTTAAGTACAAATCAATATAAGCCGAATTAACTAAATTAAATTGCTGAATTTTTCGATATTTGTTCGGCTTTCCATGACGATGTTCAGGAAAGTCTTCACCCGAAAAAATAAAGCCTAAGGGTGATTTGATTTGTCTGGCTTGATTACACCTATCATCAATTGATTCATCAACTAAGCTACCAGTTAATACAACCTCAGAAACTGAAAATTTAGGTTGGTATACAGAGCTCGTAAATAATGAATAATTTGGTTCTAAGTTTTCAATAAGGTAGCCTAGGTTTAATAAACTAGCCTTGTCCTCATCTGACACCCAATGGTTTACGCCTTTGAATTCCAAATCATTAATTGCAAACCTTGGCTCCATATCATTTTCAGACTTAACAAACTTAATAGATTCAACAGCTTCTCTAACCCACGTTAAAAATTCAGGAGATCTAATAAATTCATCAACCCATAATTTTACAGCTTCACTCGGTTCTTCCTTGTCAAAGATACTAGGGAACCTACTCTGACTTGGATACTTATATGGGTAGTAAGGAGCGAGAAGCTTGAAAGTTTTATTCTTAATTTTTTCGTGATTAAACCAAGCAACAAGTTCTTTATTAAAAATATCGTCATGAATAGATTGATACAGTAACTTGAATTGACTAAAGTCCTCTAGAACAATAGCTTCAAGGTAAAGACCTTCACTGACTTTTGGTGCGCCAAACAGATCAATAAGAGTGTTAATGGCTGTAATCCCCAGATTTTGATTTCCTTTCTTGGCTCTTGATAAGCCTGCGGGATCAACATTTATTTCATCAGCTACATCTTTTTGTGTTTTACCTTCAAAATAAGCTTTTGATAACGCATGATTGACTACTAATGCGCAATATTCTTTTGTGGCTTCTTGCATAATCTGCTCCCTTTTTTAAAACTGGAAGTAGCTTATACAACCCGATAAAACATGTCATTGCTATTTTTGCGCAATAACTCACAATAAATTGCAACCAATACATTAACTAAACAGTGTGGCACTAGTGTAGCAATGATCGAACAGCACTATAGCCATGTTGTACCTTCAATGTTTAAAGAAGAACTTTCAGGCGTGAAGTTTGAGAAAAAAGTGAAAAGAGAAAAACCACCGAGTAAAAGGCTACTAGCAACCCTAAAAAAGAGGTTTCAAAGTTGGGAAGCTGAGTTTAAAAAGCGAGGTTGTAATTAACAAATACAACAAAGCTAATAACATTAGTAACTTATTGTTTTATTTATTATATAATCCAAGTTCACTACTCAAATAAGAAAACATACATGGAATTTATAGAAAGTATATATACGGCTATTTCTAACCTAATTACAAAAGATAGTAAGTTTTTATTAACACTAGGCGCACTAGCCTTACTTGTTGCTATATGGTACCGATACAAAAAGATTAAACTAGGAGAGGAAGCAAATAGAATCTCTCAAGCTTCTCATACACATAACTCCCAACCACCAGAACCGAGTGTAGCTCTCTCAGTCAGTCTACCGAATAAAGTTGCTCTACCATTGAACAACAACTCTTCATTTACGCTAGTCGTTGATTTTAATAATGCTGGTACAGATCCTATAACCTTTGAAAAACTAATAGTTACAGGGGAGTATCAAGACCACACTGGTAAATTTTACGCCCATATGGGGAAACATAATGTTCTGGGTACCTCAAAGCCCGTATTGAAATCAGCGAAAGGTAATAAAAAATCAATTACTCTTGTTTGTGGTTCAACAGCCGAGCCAAGGTTGAAGGTTTGGGCTGAAGCTCATGTGAGAGTCAGCAATGGTGCAATCGCAATTAAAAAGTCGGATGAAGTAACCTTGTGGTTATATTAAATAACACCCTTTTTTCTAACTTAGCGATAACATTACTAGCCATTTAGTTATTTCTGAAAAAGCGATAAACTCTGTACGTAAATTTTAGAGGTGCAAATGAAAAATAATTCAGCAATCGAATTTAAGTTCAGAGCTATAGAAACATTAGTTGATACTGTTGATGAAATTAGGATAAAAGCTAACAGCTTACTAGATGAAGATACACGGGGTCAGAAAGGGCAATTCATGACTCCCGATTCAGCTACCCGCATCCTCTCAGGCATGTTTCGCAATCTAGATGGTGAACTCAACGTTCTAGACGCTGGCGCAGGAGTTGGCTCTTTGACAACTGCTTTGGTAGAGCGCGCATTAAAGGAGTTTCGTCCTACAGCTATTAATGCAAATGCATGGGAGATTGAAGATGTCCTAATTGAAAACTTAAACCATTCATTTGCGCTTTGCCAAGAAGCTAGCGATGAATTTCAAGTAGCTTTTCACTCAGAAGTAAGCCAAGTTGATTTCATTCAAAATGCAGTGGATATTATTAATGCTCGTAAAGCCGGAGAAGAAACGGCCACGTACAATAAAGCTATCTTAAATCCACCATACTTGAAGATAGCCGCTGCTAGTAAAGAACGTAAAAACTTACGTAGCGTTGGTGTAGAAACTGGTAACTTGTACTCTTGCTTTGTGACATTAGCACTAATGCTGCTGGAAGAAGGTGGAGAGCTTGTTGCTATTACCCCACGTAGTTTCTGTAACGGTCCATACTTCAATGATTTCCGTCGCATCCTGCTTGATGGAAACAACCTAAGCAAGCTTCATATATTCGAAAGTCGCAAAAAAGCTTTTAAAGGAGATAAGGTTCTACAAGAAAATGTTATTTTCCATATTGTAAAAGGTGAAACTCAGGGTCAAGTAGAGATTACATCAAGTACATGTGCCGACGACCCCGAACCGATTTTTCGCATTGCTGAGTACAATGAAGTCGTTAATCCGAATAACCCCGACCACTTTATTCATATTGTAACTAACGATGAACAAGCTGCCATTGCTACTCGTATAGGTGGCATGCCATGCTCATTAATTGACCTTGGTATTGAAGCTAGTACAGGTAAAGTTGTTGATTTTCGTACAAAACCGAACCTACGCCATGACCCTGAGGAAGATACAGTTCCACTTATCTACCCAATGCACTTCAACAACTGCATGATTGAATATCCTGTAGAAAGTAAAAAAAAGCCCAATGCGATCGCTTTGAACAATAAAACCATGAAACAAATGGTTCCAAACGGTACTTATATTCTAACTAAGCGTTTGACTTCAAAAGAAGAAACACGGCGTATAGTTGCTGGACTATATACAGCTGATTTAGCTGATGTTGAAGTAGTAGGGTTCGAGAATAAAACAAACTACTTCCATGCTGATGGTCAGCCTCTAGAGATGGATTTTGCTAAAGGTTTATGGGTTTATTTAAATAGCAATATCGTTGACCAATATTTCCGTCAGTTTAACGGTCACACTCAAGTTAACGCTACTGACTTGCGAACATTGCGCTACCCAACTCGTGAGCAGCTAATCACTATGGGTCGACAAGTAGAAACCTTCAACCAAGAACAATTTGATGCACTTGTAGAGGGTTTGTAAGTCATCCGTGAAAAGTAAGTTAGACATCAATGTCTAACTTACTAGCAATCAAGCTGATTTTGTCTCATTGGCCTATTGTTTTATATGAAGGTTTCGTGATGGGTCTTCTTGAATCCACATATAAGTATCGTCAGCAAGGTTTTTTAACTGAGATTGGCGCTCCGCGGCCTTCTTCCATGTTGGATATGTTGTGGTAAACCCAACCCCAGCTTTTTTATTTCGCTCAGCAAATTCAATCAAACTAACTTTCTTATGGTTGTCAACTTCACCATCACTAGTCACTGCTTCAATTACCCATAGATGGTCTGTATCAGGATTCCATAATAAAACATCTGGCATAGCATCACCTAGTTTTAACAATAATCCAGCTTTACTCAATATTACTTTTTGATCTTCAGTAACTCGATCGCCGTCTCCATCATCTATATAAACAACTTCATAGCCTCTTAGAAATCGTTTTGCATAAACCTGATGTGACGCTTTGATTAAAACAGTATGAGCACTTTCAACGCTTTTTTTGGCTTCTTCCGCTTGCTCCGCCTGAAGCTTTAATCGCTCCCTCAAAACATCTTCTTGAATCCAAGATTCAGCCATTTCCTGCCATAAACCATCTTTGGCCTCAAGAATTGAAATAAACTCATCTGATAACCGATATGCAGAGTTAGGAGATTTGGCTTTAGGGTGCCCCGATATAAATAGTGAATCCTTTGAATTAAAGTAAACTTTCTCGATTGCACCTATTTCCCATAGTGGCTTTAACCAGTAATCTCTTCCTTCTCGATCTAGTTTATCTCGGTTACCACGCTGAAGAATACCTACATGGGTACCTATATGTGCCGTAGTAGCACCGTCTCTAAATTGGTAGCCATTTTTAGCTGCTTTATTGAACCAATTCGGCTCAGTACTCATAAGAGCAAATACGCCTTCAATCATATTCTGAGTACATCTATCAATCTTAGTCAGAACATTCTTAATTTTTTCAATTGTGACTCCATTATAGTCACCTGGTAAGATCTCATTACCGTCAGCAATACATTTCTTTCGACGAGCTATTGCATCATCCACTACACCCATAGTACATCCCTAATTAGCTGAATAGTAAGTCATATTAAGGAAGTACCATAAGCAGATCCAGTAATATTAGTATATAGAGTTGGCAGATCAAGCATATGTAGTACAAGTACAGGTGGCACTAAATGACAACAGGCTTCAAATGTATACTTTGAGTACACTTAAAAGTGACAACAATGAGCGGGCATAAGGATGTCACTTTTACGTCTATTTCTCGGTAAAGAATCCATGTAACGTAGATTTCTAAGATCTTAATATTACAGGTGATTTATGACTCAGAAACTAGCTTATATTCGCGTATCAAGCATTGACCAGAATCTTGATAGACAATTGCACGGCATGGATTTCGATAAAACATTTGAAGATAAATGCTCTGGCAAAGATTCAAATCGTAAAGGACTTCAAGAGCTAATTGATTACGCCCGAGAAGGTGACGAGATATATGTTCATGATATATCTCGAATGGCTCGTAATACCGCTGATTTACTCAACCTAGTTACAAGCTTCAATAACAAAGGCATCACACTAAAGTTTATGAAAGAGAATTTAGTGTTTTCTGGTGTAGCTAATCCCATGAACGAATTGATGCTTACATTGCTAGCCGCTGTCTTTCAATTTGAACGTTCTATGATCCTTGAACGCCAACGCGAAGGTATAGAATTAGCCAAACAAAAAGGTAAATTCAAAGGTAAGCAACCGAATAAAAAGCTATACGCTCAAATCCAAGAACTATTCGAGTCTGGCATGAGCAAACGCGCTATAGCTATAGAACTTGGTTGTTCACGCCCTACAGTTTATCGGGCGCTATCCAAATAACTCTTAATCTAAAAATGTTAATCGGGTTTAGGCGTTTTAAATACAAGCTTTTCAGCATAAAGTGGAAAAACCCGAATGTTAACCGCATATTCTTTTGTCAGTTCACTCTTGTCTTTTGGCATTACTGACCTTGCTGAACGCTTATGTACAAATTTCCAAGAGATTGGAGTTAAGGTTATATATCCCCAATCCTGCAAGTTTTTAATGGCTTGCTTTACATCCGAAATTTCATCATTGATATTAAGCTTGGGCAATTCTTCTCGTAAATCAATAACATCTTTTTTAAGATCATCAAAATGAATATCATCTGTTTTATAATAAATCCAACCGTCCTCACCTATTAACCTATTTAATGTGCTTGTATTTTGGTTATGGTCAATTAAATAGCAAAGCCCATATTGAAGTTGTCCAAAACAGTTCAATTCTTCTCTGTAAAAGTATAACGCTAGCTTTATTTCCAAAGCAGATAGGTGTGGATTTTTAATAATATTTAAATTAAATGCTTCAAAATAATCTTTTGAGTTCTTAATTGCATCTAAACTCCTTTCATATGGTGTATTTAATATTTTCTTTCTAGGCCAATATAAAGCATTGTTTTTCTTTTCATGCTTCTTGGCTTTATTGCCATTTGACAACACTCTACTAGCTTTATCATTTTTCGCCTTATCACTCGTATGCGGAACAAGTAATATCGGAAAACCAGATGTACCTATTTTAGGTTTTGATAATTCCATATATAAACAACCACCTTAAAAGACTAATACTAAAAATTCTCTTTGGATTACAAGTAAGATTTTTTTTCAAATCCTAGTTTAGCAAAACTTGCTTGTAGCCCACGTAAAACAGAAGCTTCATTGAAAAATAGACTCAATGCCAGATTATTTTTCTAAATTTTCATATTAAAAATAATTAGATAAAAAGCGTACAGAGCTATAAAAACAAGGCTCCTAGCCTGTCCATAAAAAGTTACTACAACCTATCTACAGCGTCCAAGCCATCGAAAGCATTATATCGACAGCACCGAATTTACGGGCTGAATAAAACTAACCTTTAATAGGAAATCCAAATGGCTAAACGTATTTATAAACAGAATCAAAATAAAACCTCTATCATTTGCTCTGCAATTGCTATGCACCCCAAAGGAAGCCGAAATTATGAGCAAGCATTACATAGTGACTTAGAGGTAGGTCTATTCAACTTCCCACCATTAGTTACTGACAGTTTGAGTAGGTTCGACAAGTCGGTCGTTCCTTTTATTACATCCGCTCCACTAGACGTTGAGACGATTGAAAATGAATTTTCTCGTTATCTACTACAAAACGCTATCGACTTACATAAAATTCTAACACCAGAATTTCAACTATATCTTGCTCAAACCTTCCTAAATTGTGCAAACAATATTGTAGTAATGTCCTCTCACGATATACCTATAATAAATAATGGCATAAGCGGTTCAAGTTTTATGGTCGACTTATTGAAGGTTCCTCTAGAAGAACAAGGCTATACCTTAGTTCACAACTATTTCAACGAAATTGAATTGTATTATAGGGCTACACAAGATTTGGGTACCCCACTATTTTTTCCTAGCACATTATCAACATTCGAGTTTTTGATAGGCGAATGTACATATAAAGCACCAGAGAAGTTTGATAAAGACATCAGAAATGAACGCCAATTGCAAAAACTAATGCTTCAACAAATCTGTGTTACTGCGAAAAAAACTTTAAAGAATTATTCACCAAGAACCTTTAGCAAGTGTGAAAAGTACATTCGTGAAATTGAGAAGTTAATCACCAAGTTAAAGTAATAGAGTCAATTAAATTTCAAAGAGAGCCAGTTCTGGCTCTCAGCATATCCCCTAAAGGTAATCACTATGGCTTATCGAAAAGCGAAGAAATCAAATATAAAAGGTCTTGGATCTATAAAGCCGAAGGCTATTGCTCCAAAAATAGAAGAGAGAAACTTAAGCTGTGAGCGAGAATATGAAAAGCAACTAAGTACTAACTCAGAGTTAATTCCTGACTTTAATCACAATGATATTGATTTAAACTCTAGTATAGAAGAAGGGTTACACGATCTTCTAAACCTTGAAAATAATGCGGATTATTTATCAGAACAACGTTTACTAAATTGGCGTTCCATCATCTGCAACGCAAAACTTTTCTACCGATTGTTAATATACATTTCGATAAGCTATAACCTCCCTGCAACCAAAGGTATGACACAGGCAGAGTACTTTTCAGAGTTTTTTGGTATTGAAGACTACAACGTAAGTAAAACACTTAAATACACTCAACTATTAGTTTATTTGTATCTAGGTGCTTCAAATATCAACGAAGTAAAAGACCTTAATCTGCTAATGTCCATAGGAAGCGAAAATGATCATACATTGCAAAAACTTTTAGATGTTCAAAAGGAGTATGGCAATGAATTTTTGATCACAGTATTCAATAAATGTAAAAAACAAGTTGATACAGTACCTTCTTTGAAAAAAATTACAGGTGCACTTGTTGAAAAATGCTCTAGAGAACATGCATCACGTTTATGTATTGCAGAACTTAGTAGCAAAGGTGCTTTTGATAATTACAATAACGTGGAACTAAATGACTTAGTTTCAAAAGAGAATGAAATAAATGGTGAGGCTAAAGAACGAATTTCTACAGCCAGTAAAGTCATACCAGAATTAACAAACCACATTCGCAAATACAAAAGTACTCTTTCCATGATGACCAAAGTTCAAGTTGAACTAAGTGAAGTTGAAAAGCTACAGGCTGAAATTAAAGCCTTATATAAGCTGACTAAATCTATACGTTCACCTACATAATTTAGCCATAGACAAGGATGTCTCACTTCAATGAATATACCTCTAAAGGAGCAACTATGTCTGCCAACTTATCTGATGCTTATAACATCACAGTCATTGATCATATAAACCAACGTAAGTCTGAGTTAACACTTGATGACGCTATACATAAATTTAATTGTGACCTTTCTAAATTCGATTGTGTAATGCTGAGCCTAGCAGCACACGATACATTAACAGGTCATAAGCAGTACAAACCAGCTAAATCTATGCTGGTTATAACGAATAATGTTGCTAGTACAGCAAAGCCAATCAACTATTCAGATTTCAGTACTCTTAATTGCAAATTTGCAACTCCACAGCTTTGTACCACCCTATTTTTAGATAACTTAGAGCTGACGATGGAGTTAACAAAAAAAGAGGCTAAAAAACTAAAAAATAAGTTATTACGGGCAGCAAACAAGCACAAAAGAATCACCTTTAGAGAGCGTAAAGATACCAGTGCTAAATTCAACTCCCTAGTAAATATAAAAAGTGGTAAAGAAAGTACGTTATCTGTTCTATTAGATCCTTGCTTTAAAAATATTAGTCAGTTGAAAGTTTCCTATAACCCTCAAAAGGCAAACAGTAGAGACTTAACTATACTTGCTACTGTTTTGAAGAGTGTTATAGGCATTGATTATCGACACAGAATACTAGATGCCAATATAACAAGGTTTGATATTGCATTCGACAGTAATGGATACACTGTTGATGATATGCTCTTTACTCTAGAGAAATGCACTTACTTTAAACAATTTCAAAACCTTAGCAACCAAAAAGAAACTACAATAGTTGGAGCAAGCAAGGCCTTAAGACTGATGGCTTATAATAAAACTTTAGAGTCAAAATTGAATAATGAAACGTTTATCAGAACTCGATTTGAGATCTCAGTTAAGCCATACAATATTAAAAAAGTCTCTGGACTAAAGCTTAAGCATATTAATTGTTTAACTGGAATTTTATCAGGCCTATCAGTATTAGATAAAAGTAAAGTTCAATTTGAATTAGGCGAAAACTCTATTTATTGGGATATTATCAATAATTATGGCATATCCGCTTTGAGAAGAACTCTATCGAATACCGAAAGAGTAAAGTTAACTAAAGTACTCAATGATAGTAGATTAAAAATAGATACTGCTTATTTCGATAAAAAAATCATCTCTTTACTAAAAGAGCAACGTGACTTCCTGTTATTTAAACACTTATAACCACTACAGTTAAAGCCTCTCACTTTAGCTATGAAGAATCCTAAAGCAATTAAGTAAATACTGTCTCAAATTGAGACAGTACCTTATCAAAAGTTCATATATCCTCTACCCAAACCAAGTCATCAAGAACCTTGCCTCCAACATCAATTTTCAAATTGTACTCATTATTGAAAAAGTTAAAGTTTGTTCTATGAACTCGCCAAGTAGTTGTATTTATCTCTCCTCCATTTTGGCTATTTGTTTTGAAGGTGAACTTGTCACTCATCACTGAGTTTTTGATTAAAACTGGATTAAAAGTAACACCATTAGCAAGTGTTATTACCTTATTTGAAAAGTCTAACTTTATATGTTCATTAGCCTTTGCGCTATACCAAACCCCCGAGGCATTTTCTGGGGTAAATGTATTCAATGATACTGATATAAACGCAAGATACGAAGTTATCCCTAGAGCTATAATACCCTTAACATGAGATAAAGACTTAACCCATTTATTATCTTTTGGCGCTTCATGATGCAAAGCAAAATAATGAAGCCTATTAAAATAGTGACCCAATGCAATTCTGTACAAAGCTAATATAAGTAAAAACGGATAATTCTTTGCAACCATATCAAACTTCATAAATAGCCAAAGATCTAATAGAGATGTGCAAGTTAAATAAAAGAATGAAACCGCCCATGAACGCTTATACAAAATGTAAAATATGCCAAATAGAAAGGCGTAAATATTAAAGTTCTTTAAATACAACTTAACTTTGCTCATCCAACCTTCAGGCATCTCCCCTGAATCTAGCTGTAATCCGATTCTATACCTTTCAGCCCAGTAAGAGTCATTTTCTCGGGACGCATCACTGCCTTTAACAGAATTCAAATCACCATCTTCAATTTCAATTCGCTTTAACCCTGTGTTTGACGAACCACAATCTAGACAAACATGTTTCTCTTTAACACATGGGGTGCTTTCATCATGCTTAACTGTTTCTTGGCTACTAACACCCTCCGCGAGACTTTCTTCCTTCATAAGGTAAGTGACAATACCAATAGCCCTAAATTTAGATTTCATTTCTTTAGCAACGTCAAGTGTGAGCCCCTTTTTAAGAGCAAATGACTTACCGCTAAATAAAGTGGATATCTTACCTTCAGGAATCTTTAAAAACTTTGCTAATGCAGCTTCTATTTTAGGCCGATTAGCTTCATTGGTGATTTCACCCTTAAATATAATTTTGTACTCAGACACGTTACTTCCTTGAAATATTAAGTATTACTTAGATATTAATTCTAAGTATTCCTTAGTAAAAAACACAAGAGAAAACTTAAGAATAACTTAGATTTAATTTTTCAGAAGAAATGCATGTCTAAGTCAGATAGGTCACCAATAGGACGTAGGATTCGAGAAGCCAGAAAGGCATCGGGGTTTACACAAGAAAAACTAGGCATTGAAGCTGGTATTGATGAAACCGTTGCTAGCGCACGTATGAGCCAGTACGAAAATAATGTACATACTCCTGACTTTCAATTTATTAAAAAACTTTCTGCATTATTGCAAGTGCCGACCGCTTATTTTTACGCAGAAGAAGATGAGTTAGCCGAGTTAATTTCCAAATTCAAACCATCAATTAATCTTGAGTGATAATTTGACTATTACCTTTAGGATTATAGCTACTAGGCTTATCAATACATTGAGCGATTATATTTTGTGGTATGTGAGGTTGTAGTAAGGGTTCAAATTGATCTATTTCGTGAACTTCTGGATTTAACCACCTGTCTATAACGCTAGGCTCTTGTGGCAATATTAGTGGCATAGCTTTACTGTGGATATGCTTGAGCTTTTCATGGGGTGGCAAGGTAATAACCGAACAACTCAATTTAATTTCACCTGTGGTTTTATGGTGCCATTCACGGCATAAACCGCCAAGCAATAGACCTCCTGATTCTGCTACCATATCGTAATAATGAACTGGTTTTTTATTCACAAACTCAGTTTCACCAAAGCCTTTAACCGCCAATAAACAACGTGAACTTCTAAATGCCTGATAACCTGCACTTCTAGGAACATTTAACTTATCAAATCGAGTATTAAATGAAGTGTACCTTGACGGTTTAAATCCATGAATTGTTTCATCCAATAATAACCACCAAGTTGCATTTTCCACTCGGCGTTGAGCACCTATATTTCTAACAACGGAAACCGTATCCGCAGCTTTAACAAAGCGACTATCAATCGGGTTATTAATAATCTTATTAATTTTTAAACTGGTATACAGTTTCTTAACGCCATTATCAAATGTAGCATTAAATCTTCCGCACATATTTAGCCTTCCTTATCATTCACGGTTTAGCTTAACAACGAATTTTAGGAATGTCTCGCCAGTTACTTGTGTACTGAGGACTTAAAAAATGCCGCTTCATTTGCCACACTTCTGATTGCCCTTCAGCACCAAGTTTTAATGTCCCCTGCCCATACCGATGATTAATCCTATCTAGGCAATTCATTAATTCTGGATTCGAATTATCAGGCATAAATAAATCAGGTTGTTGAAATGCCCGACTTTCCAGTTCAATTGCACCAACTCCGCAACGATAAAACCGAACACCTTCTACAAAAATATCTTCCAATACCAAACTAATAGCCTTGGCAATATCACAACTGTTATCAGTGGCAACAGGAAAGTTATACACCATTGCTTGTTTATAGTATTGTCCTTCATCATGTGGTGAACTTGATGCGAAAACCATCAGCTTTTTAACTGTTGATGATTGTTGCCTTGCTTTTTTGCCAACGATGACGCCATGTGCTGACAATGCCGATTTTAGTGTATGAATATCAGTAATACGTTGACCAAAACTTCGGGTTGAAAAGATTTCTTGCTTAGGCTCTTTTACTTCATCCCACGATAAACAGCTTATGCCGTTGAGTTCACTGACGGTTCGCTCTGTCACTACACTAAACTCTTTTCTTATCGCTTTAGGAGGCTGTAAAGATAATTGGTAGGCCGTATTAATTCCCTGCATTGTTAAGCGTTTTGATATTTTTCGCCCGATGCCCCAAACATCATCGACAGCCATTTTCTCTAATATTTCTTTACCGTTTTTAGGGTTATCAATAACAGCAACGCCATTATATCCAGCCAATTTTTTAGCCGCGTGATTAGCCGCCTTTGCTAAAGTAGACGTTATACCAAAGCCAACCCCAACAGGGAGTTTAGCTTCCTTCCAGATAGCCCTTCTGATGTCATGCCCGTATTGATACCAGTCCTTAATTACACCATCGTAGTTTTTAAAATGTAAAAAAGATTCATCAATCGAATAGACATAATGATCATCACTATAACGAGCGATGATATTCATCATCCTCTCACTCAAATCCGCATACAGTTCATAGTTGGAAGAACGAACTACTACACCATGCTTTTGTAAAAACCACTTTAATTTAAAGTAAGGTTCAAACTTAGGAATACCGAGTTTACGGGCAATAGGACAAACCGCACAAATACAGCCGTCATTATTGGTTAGGACAACCACGGGCTTGTTTCTTATACTTGGGTCAAATACCTTTTCCGCACTAGCATAAAAAGAAACGGCATCAACTAATGCATACATGCAGATAATTCAGGCGCCTGGTGATGAAGCCGAATGGAGCGAGTCACCACACCTTCTAATTGAAAATCATCTTCAGGTTTAATGGTGACAGGTGCGTGGACGTTTGAGGCAGATAACAATCTAGCCTGTGGTTTATCAATCAATTTACAAACAAAGCAACCATTAAAATTAGCAACAATCACATCGCCATTTCTGGCGGTTAGTGAACGGTCTACAATGAGTAAATCACCATCAAAGATCCCAATACCTTCCATCGATTGGCCTGAGGCTTGACCAATGAAAGTTGCATTAGGGTGTTTAATCAATAATTGGTCAAGAGATAAACCAAGCTCTTTATATTCTGCCGCAGGACTTTCAAACCCAGAAATACCCGCTTCAACATAGATAGGAATAACCTTCATAAACAAAAACCAAATAACTGTATATAAAAACAGTATAATGGTTTTTTATTTAAGTAGAAAGTTTGTTATGCCTTCATGCCTAAGGTGAATTGGTTTTACATGCTTCATGCACAAATGAATTACCAAGTCCTTGTTCGCTTTCTATTCGTTTGTTTCTCAGGCATTCCCACTCATCAACTGGATCTAATTTATCCCAGTATAAATACATAGTAAGTTCTTCTGATGGTATCTGAGCATTATGCTCTTTAATCATGTGGAAGTAGGTACGAGCAATATCACCTTTAACATTATCTGGTGGCTCTGCTACATCTTTATCAAAATCAATCTCAAAGTCGCACTGACCGTAGGCTCTTTTCTCACCTTCAATGACGGCAAAAGAAAAGTTAGAGCGGTCGCCATTTAACTCGCCTACCGCTGGCGTGAGGTTATTCATATCATCATGGCCTTTCTTAAACGCAGGGTTTAGCTTGTAAGCACAGTCACGACCACTAATAAACTTACCATTAGATTTCTTACATTGAGGATAATTTCTTTTATTCTTCCACTCATCTAAATGACCACCAATCACATGGGCTGGCACAATATGCTCCCACTCAATACGGCTTACTCTGGCATTAGGCTTACCTTTCTTAGTGATTGGATTTCTAGGTTTGTATCCACAGTTTTCAGGGTAAATCATGGTTTCATGTTTATTTCCATCACCGTCTCTATCTTCTATATCATCAAAAACATAATCACAACCACAATAGAAGGTAGTGTGTTTATCAAAATACACGGCCTTTTCAGCTTTAGACTTGGCGTTTGAAAAACTGGTTGGATAATCAGCTAAAGTCGGTGCTGATAACAAAGCCGATAATACAAATAATAAAAAACGGTTCATCACTATATCCTTAGTTTCTAAAGCCTTTCATATGCAGGTATTTCAAAGTAACTTTCATCTCTCGACTTTAAAGCCTCTTTGAATGCTTTCTTTTTACTTTTTCGTTCATTAATACTTTCATCAAACACATGAAGGTGAGCATTCTCCATTATTTTAGCGGATTGCTCTCGGTTAATTACCGATAACAACTCTCCTGCCTGTATAAAACCTTGAATGCGGCTTTTCAATTCAGTATCAGGCTTTCTAGCCAAAACAGATTCAAAATATTGAATGAAGAGGAAGGTTAGTTTGTCCGTAAAAGCTTTACTATCCATCTTATTTAAGTTAATTGGAGGTTATCAATATATCGATGATATTCGTTATTTTAAAGAAAGGCTAGTGGGAATAAGGTTGTCATAAATATTGCAGATTTGGGCAGTTTTTCCTGTTAGTTTGGTATCAAAGCAACCAACTAGGAAAGCTATGAAAACAGCTCATTCTTATGCGAGATATCTAGCTTCAAACATCGCATCACATCTGCTTGAAGTTGAAATATATGACGATGACTTTATTCAAGAATTACCACGAGACATCATCAGTAAAATAACAGGCAAACCATTTAAGAAACTCTACGGAAATTGCCCTAAAAAGAAGCTAAAAAGCCTAATAAGCGCACTAACCATAAAGCAAAATAAACCAATAACCGATTCACCATTAGACGATAATCTAAATCTTCTAGCTACTTCTCTAGAATTACCTAAACACTGCATTCCATTGCTCAGGTTATGCGTATTAACCACGTTAAATGACGGACTTTACAGGCTATTCGACGAACATATTCAACACTGGGTGAGTGATATTGAAATCTTGGTCGCTGAATCACTGAAGATCTCTGTAGATGAGTTACTCGACGCCATCCAATTAGTAGCTAAAACGTCATTATTTAAGCAAAGTGAACCAACATTGTTTTATTTACTCATCATGCCCTATGCGCTTGCGGTGAACTTAATTGAGAAACCAGCAAAAACTTACTCTGATTTCTTAGAAGGTCTATATTACAAGCCAACACCAACGAAACTAAACCTTAATGACTATCCACACCTCGAACTTCAATATGTTAGTGAATATTTAAAACATGCGGTAAAAACCAATGCTGTTGGAGTCAATATATTACTTTATGGTGAAAGCGGTACTGGAAAAACTGAGTTAACAAAAGTACTGAGTAAATATGCCAGAGCTAACTTAGTTGCCGTTAAAGCATCAGGGGGTAATAAGTTTCGCCCAGCTGATGAAATAAATTCGGATAGAAACGTTGCTCACCTTCGCTTGCAACATTACCAGCTCATGCAAAGCTTGTTTAAACCGAACAAGTTTAGCTGTCTGTTACTCGATGAAATCGAAGATGTCTTTGTTGAATACCTTGACGGCACGAGAGTGAGTAAGGACAGAATCAACGCTATTTTAGAGGCCAATACTACCCCTTGTTTCTGGATAACAAACCATATAGAAATATTGCCTGATTCTGTTATTCGCAGAATGAGTTACGTACTCCAAGTAGCTTCACCACCTAGACATATTAAAGCGGAAGTCTTATCAAAACCTCTGGTTGGCTTAAGGCTATCACAAGAGTATAAAAACGAATTAGCCAACATTCCTGATTTGGCACCAGCACATGTGGTTAACGCCAGCAACATTGCTAAGGCACTTCATTTAACAGGCAAGAATGCCGAAGAATGTATCGACCATCATATTGACCAATGCCTATTAGCCTGTGGGCTACAAAAAACAGTAACGAGTTATAAGCCTGAAATGGATTTTGACCCTCGGTTCATTAATTTAAATGGTTCACATACCAAAATTGAACAGATAATTGACACAGTTAACCACTTTACAGGAGTTCGGTGTTTATTACTTGGCTCTGCTGGTACAGGAAAAAGTGCCTTGGTTCATCATATTGCTGATGAGTTAGAGCAAGAACTAATCACCATAAAACCCAGTGATGTACTTTCAAAGTATGCTGGTGAAGCCGAACAAAATATTGCAAAGCTTTTTAAACAAGCAAGTGACAATGACGCGATTATTTTCTTAGATGAAATTGATTCTGTCATGACATCAAGAAGTGAACTGTCACAATCGCATGAGCGCGTCCTAGTGAACGAAATTTTGATTCAATTAGACCGATGTGAGCAGACAGTCTTTGCGGCAACAAACTACGCTCAAAAGCTCGATAGTGCGCTCCAACGCCGCTTTGATTTCAAACTTAATTTTGAATACTTAACAACGAAACAAGTACTCACACTATACGAAGAAAATTTTGGTAAATGTTCCACCACCATTAAAAACAAACTTTCCGAATTAAAGCATCTAACACCGGGGGACTTTGCCATTACTTCAAGGCTAAACCGCATGAGTAAAAAGCCTCTAAGTGATAGTAAAAACCTAGAAATATTAACAGCCGAAAATAATCGTAAATACCAAAGCAAAGCTATCGGCTTTGTCAACTAAAACAACCAAATTTAAACCGAAGCAACTCGCTTCACCCAAAACCTAAACCACTAAAAGGAAACTACCATGAGTATTTTAAAATCTCTGAACCTATCCGCTCGCCCTGAGAAAACTTCAGAAAATCCGATATTGAAACGCAGAGAAAAGCTTTTAGCCAAGTTAGACCAACAACTAGCAATGGCAGAAGCCCATGTTGCTGGCGAAACTTTTACTGCCTACCGTGAAAAGTGGCAGAAAAATCCTGAAACGGGTCAACAGGAAAAAGTGAGGATTCCGAAGAACGTAGCTAAGTGGTTTTTCAAACGTAACAACCAATACTTTTTTGAAGTACGTTATGCAAACAGGGCACTTGAATTAAGTAGAAATAATCATGTCATTGAAGTTGGCGAACAAGGGAACTTAACCACCGTTATTCGTACCGTCATTGATGCGACTGTCGCTGGCGAACTAGATCCATTGTTAGAAAAAGTATCAACAAACCTATCAAAGAAAAAATAAAAAATATGGCTCGAATGTACAAAACTCTTCGAGCCCTCTCCCTAGAAAACTCCCTCCCTAAAAACCTTTGTAGAACATATGGTTGTTCTTTGTTATTTTAGTATCTATATAAATTTATTTATCAATTTCACGTATAAGGGATAGCCGTGAAGAAAATAGATCTCCATCTTCATACTGTTGCTACACCTAGCGACAGCAAGTTCGAGTTTTCAATAGATACGCTTGAAAAATATGTACACAATGCAAGCCTTGATTGCATTGCAATAACAAACCACAACATCTTCGATAAAGCTCAGTATCTTATCATTAAAGATCGCATAGATGCCGTTGTACTTCCCGGTATTGAAGTAGATATAGAAGGTGGTCATATACTAGTAATTTCTGACCAAGACAACGTCGAGAGTTTTGAAAAAAAGTGCGCGTTGGTAAACGCAGATATACCGGATGCGAAGTCAGAAATTACTTTTGAAAGATTTCACGAAATATTTGGTGATCTGAGTCAATACATCCTAATCCCGCATATAGATAAATCCCCATCTCTTGGTAAACCAACTCTTGAAAAATTCAAAGATTACATTGATTGTGGTGAAGTACAAAGTGTTAAAAAATTCCTATACGCACTAAATAAAGGTAGCCAATACCCTCCAGTATTATTCAGCGATATGAGAGCTAAAATAGGATTAGAAAAGTTTCCAATTAGACAAACTTACATTGATACAGGTGATTTAACCTTTGCTTCACTGAAGCAATGCTTGAGAAATAGAGATAAATTATTTCTAACTGAAACCGAAGGGAATAGCTTCTTTACTGTTCTTAGTAATGGACTAGAAATATCAACTGGGCTTAACGTAATATTAGGTCAGCGTTCATCAGGAAAGTCCTTCACATTAGATCGGATCGTTGAGTCTTCAGAATATGAGGAAATTAAATATATTCAACAATTTGAATTATTGGAAAAAAGTGAATCTGAAGACGAAGGGAAATTTGAAGAACGTATTAAAACCAGACGTAAATCATACATAGAACAATACCTTAAGGAATTTAAAACAGTTCTTGAAGATGTTGAAGATGTTGATCTTGAGTACTCTGAGAAAACAGTAGAACAATACTTAGACACACTTAAAAACTTTGCTTTTAACAAGAATCGTCATGACACATATTCATCAACAGCTTTATTTAGTGAACAGCCATACAAACCAACCAATTTAAAAACTCTACAAAACTTAATCAGCTCTACTCAAGATTTGCTGGATAACAAATCCTATAAACATTTAATTGAAAAGAATATTTCTCGAGTGGCTCTAATTAACTTACTAAAAGATTTAGTTCAGGAGTATCGAACAGAACTGCTAGTAAACAAGCAAAAGCTACTTGTTAATAGCATAGTAAAAGATATACAGGCTCAATTAAATGTTCAGTCAGCTACTACTCCTATTTCAGATACCGATTTGTATCAAGTCGCATTAGATAAAATGAAAGTTAAAAAATTCGAATCTATTGCTGCTGGGCTTAAACATCAGCATGATGAAACCATTGAGACATATTATGGGTTTAGTGTCGTAGCTAGAAAGTCTAAATTTAAAGGTGCTGGTGAACTAAAAGCAACAAGTAAAACAAAATATTCCTTTTCAGAGCTGTATAAGCTTTATGATCAACCGTACAAATACCTTAAGCACTTGCGCGCAATGGAGGTAATAGCATCAACAGAGTTTTATAAATTCTTTTGTAATATACGTTATGAAGTACTCAATGCTGACGGCTTCAAGGTGTCGGGCGGCGAAAGGTCAGAGTTTAGATTACTTCAAAACATAAAAGATGCACACAAGTATGACATTTTGCTAATCGATGAGCCCGAATCTTCATTTGATAACGTTTTTTTGTTGACGAAAGTAAACAAACTTATCAAAGATCTATCAAAAAATATGCCTGTAATAGTAGTAACCCATAACAGCACAGTTGGAGCTTCAATAAACCCAGATTACTTACTTTATACGAAAAAAGATATTGTGGATGGTCAGGTGTCTTACGATATATATTTTGGTCATCCTAATGACAGAGACTTAAAGAGTTTAGACGGAAAGTCACATCCTAACTACAGTGTACAAATAAATTGCCTTGAAGCAGGCGCAGCACCTTATGAGGAAAGAGGAAAATCTTATGAAGTACTTAAAAATTGAAAATGCTCAGGCGAAATTTTCGATTAACGGTGATGATTGGATATCAATAGACCAAATCAATAAAGAAAACTTACTTAAGCTAGTTGATATGGCTTTACTTGAAGACTTTCAAATGGATAACCCTGATGAAGGTAAAATAGGTAACGATGCGCATAAAATAATTTATCAAAATATTTATGAAAAGCTTTCACAACTTACTTCTGAGAGAAAGAATTTTAAAGATGAAAGTGAATCAACTTACAAAGACGCAATAGAGAAATACACAGTAACAGACTAATAAAAAGCCCCATCCAATTAAGGACAGGGCTTTCATATCAATGGTACCGGAGGACGGACTTGAACCGTCACGCTCGCAAAAGCAACGGATTTTGAATCCGTCGTGTCTACCAATTCCACCACTCCGGCAAAGAGGTGTAGAAGCGTTTAAGCTTGCAAAGAAGTTAACATTCGTTTCTAAAAATCAACTTCTTTGTAAGCTAAACCAACCTTAAAACTAGGTTAGCCATTTTGCAAACATCCAAAAAACTTTGCAAATCTTTGCAAGGTTCAAAATTAAATTTATCTAATAACCATCAATCACTTAGCTTTAGACATTTTAAATTTTGAATCCCCTATGTCTACCAATTCCATCACACTGGCACAATATAAACTGTGTTTTCTCAAGATTTTTGCTGTCCATGCAAAGGATTTTGAATCCGTCGTGTCTACCAATTCCACCACTCCGGCAACACAGTGACGCTAAATCATTGACTTAGCGGAATGGCATTATACGTAATCATAACCCCTTTACAATACTTTTATGTCAATTTGGCGTTAACTGGCTAAGAAAGCATCATAAGGGTTGTTCTGGCTTATGATAACCTGACAGTTTTGATAAACAGCAACGCTCCAAGGTATACTCGCACCACTTTGCAATTGTGGCTTTATTTATCAATATGACAGACAGCGAATCAACTTTTCCCCGTGCTGGATTTAGACGCAGATTTGGTTCTTGGATATATGATGTGTTAATCGGCATTGCTGTATATATGGTAGCGGGTGCGATTGGATTCGCATTGTTTGCATTGGCTGCAAATGTTGGCCTAATAGATACCGCAGGTTATGACCATTTGATAGATGTAAAAGAAAGCTCTATTTTTTACCGCATTTTGGTTGATGGCTGGAGTATCGCTTGGACCGCCTATTTCTTTGTCTACTTTTGGGCGAGAAGTGGACAAACTGTCGGAATGAAAGCTTGGCGTTTACGTGTGCAAAATCAAGATGGAACCTTAATAAGCAAAAAAACTGGGCTAAAACGTATCCTGCCGACATTGCTAGGGCTAGGGAATTTACTGGTTATTTTTGACCGTAAAAATAAACTTAGCTTACAGGACAGACTAACCAAAACCGAAGTGGTTGTACTGTCTATGGAGGCCAGCCAAAAAGGACTGGAGAAAGGCCTTTAACAACGAATGTACGTTGTTCATTACCATATAAAAAGCGAGCTAAAAGGCTCGCTTTTTCATGACAAATATCGCTGCTGATACAAATAAAAGGCTCGGCATTATCGCGCCAAATGCTGGTGGCAATTGATACACCAAACTTAATGAACCAAATACTTGGTTAGTGATATGGAATAATAACCCTGTCAATACGCCCATCATTATTCTCGCGCCCATAGACACAGAGCGCAGCGGGCCGAAGATAAATGACAATGCCACCAATAGCATCACGGCTACGGTGATAGGTTGGACAATTTTTCGCCAAAACGCTAATTGATAACGGCTTTGATCTTGCTCGTTCTGTGACAAATAATCCAAATAACTGACTAAACCTCGCAGTGATAAAGACTCAGGCTTAACCGTTACAACACCTAGCTTTTCTGGTGTTAAGCTAGATTCCCAAGCTTGAGTATTCACCTGTGACTCTATCACCTGATTTGCTTCAATTCGGGTATCTTTAACGTTTTGAAGCTGCCATGCGCCATCATTGAACGTCGCAGAGTCAGCAGACAACCAGCTTTCAAGTTTTAGGTTTTCATCAAAGCGATACACTTGCACCTTGTTTAGCGTGCCTTGATCTTCCACTTCAGTGATATGAACAAAATAGTCTCCGTCTTTTGCCCAAACGCCATTCTTTGAGGATATCAAGCTACCTCCAGAAATAGCTTGAGCTCTTAATTCTCTGGCTGACGCCTCACCACTGGGTGCGAGCCATTCGCCCACAGCCATGCTCACCAATATCAGCAAAATAGCAGTTTTCATCACCGACTTGATAATGGTCATCCGCGACAAACCCGCCGCCTGCATAATAACAAGCTCACTATTGCTTGCCAGCATACCAATACCAATTAGCCCGCCTATCAGTGCTGCCATTGGAAAGAAGATTTCAATATCTCTTGGCACCGCATACAGCACGTATAACGCTGCATGAGCCAACTCATAATCTCCTCTACCAACATCACCCATTTGTTCAACAAATTTAATGATGCCGCTTACGCTAACAAACACCATCAACGTGACAAATGTCGTCGAGGTAATAACGCGGCCAATATAGGTGTCTAAAATCTTCATGCAGACGCCCTCTTAGGTCTTTTCGGTAGTTTCGATTTAATTCGCATCCCGGTACTGCGACTTTTCATTAACAGCAAGACGCCCAATACTAGTGCTAAAAAGTGAACTGGCCAAAGACCGACATAAAACGGAATAGAGTTGCCTTCAACACCAGAGCGAAGTGCCGTTAATAATAAGAAATACGCTAGAAATAGCATTAACGCAGGCATCAATTTGGCGAATTTACCCTGCCGAGGGTTCACGACACTCAGAGGTACAGCAACCAACGTTAATATTAAACATGCTATTGGAAAGGCTAATCGCCACTGAATAGCAGCTTGCGCGTCTTGCGAATTGTCGTCAATGAGATCATCCGTAGCCACAGCACTGATTTTTCGGCGCTTGTGTTCTACTTTTTGATCTTGAATTTGGATGTAATACTTATCAAACGCCACAGAACGAAATTCACCCGTTGTCATATCGCTTTGATATCTTGTTCCGTCTTCTAGAATTAGACGCTGTAAGCCAGACTCTTCCTCTTCCACTCTACCCGTATCGGCATACACTAAACTTGAATTGATAACGCTTTGAGCACCTTCTTCCTCGTTTGGCAGCTGTGCCACAAAGACTTTATCTAAACTATTGTCGTCACGGTTTTTATCATGAATGAATACAACGGCTTTTTTGTTGCCCGTTTTTTGGAAACGCCCTGCGACCATGGCGCTAATGCCTGAATCGGCAGCTAACTGTTCTTTAACTTGATATTCGTATTCAGATGCCAATGGCGCTAAATAAAGTGTGAATAGACCGGTAAATATCGCAGTAATAAAACTAAGAACTAAGGTAACCCTGACTACGTACCACTCGCTAACACCACAGGCGTGTAATACTGTCATTTCACTATCGGCATATATCCTACCGTAAGCAAGTAATACACCGAGGAATAAACTCAGCGGAAGCAACATACCTGCCAAATCTGGCATTTTTAAGCCGATAAAAACCATAACTAAGTGTCCGGGAATACCCCCTTCAGAGGCATCATCCAGCACACGTACAAACTTTTGACTGATAAAGATGGTCATCAATACAAAGAACACCGCCAGTTGGGTTTTGGCGACTTCTTTTAATAAATAGCGAAAAATAATCACAGTAGCCCCGGGTCGATAACCATTACATAAAACTTAGTTTTTTTCTGACATTTGCGCATTTTTTAAGTAAAATTGCTATTTTCGTATATAAGTAAATATACTTGCGCATAGTAAACTTGATGAATGTGGCTATAATTATAGCCTTTAGCGCCATCAAATTCATAGCTAAGCATATCTGTTAATTGCAGATTTTATCAAGTTTAAATAAATATAGAGCGCAATATTCAATCGAATTAGATGACAATTACACGCAACAAAGCCAGTAGGAGAATCCATGGAGTTTAGTGTAAAAAGCGGCAGCCCAGAAAAACAGCGCAGTGCCTGTATTGTTGTAGGCGTGTTTGAACCACGCAGACTGTCAGCTATCGCCGAACAATTAGATGAAATCAGTGAAGGTTACATCAGCAACTTATTACGTCGCGGCGACCTTGAAGGTAAGTCGGGACAGATGTTATTGCTTCACCATGTCCCCAATATTTTAAGTGAGCGTGTATTACTGGTTGGTTGTGGTAAGGAACGTGAACTCGATGAGCGCCAATATAAGCAAATCATCAGCAAAACAATCAACACGTTAAATGAAACGGGCTCAATGGAAGCTGTATGTTTCTTATCTGAATTACATGTAAAAGGCCGTGATACTTACTGGAAGGTTCGCCAAGCAGTAGAAGCAACTCAAGATTGTTTATACAGTTTCAACAGCCTTAAAACCCGTAAAGAAGAGCCACGTCGCCCACTGCGTAAAATTGTTTTCAACGTACCTACACGTCGTGAACTACCAATTGGTGAACGTGCAATTGCACATGGTTTAGCCGTTTCTGAAGGTATCAATACCTGTAAAGACGTAGCTAACATGCCTCCAAACATTTGTAATCCGGCTTATCTTGCAGAGCAAGCCAAGATCTTAGAGAACGATTACGAAAAAGTAAGCACACACATTGTTGATGAAAAAGAAATGGAATCGCTTGGCATGGGTTCATACCTTGCTGTAGGTCGCGGTTCTGAGAACGAATCAATGATGAGCGTTATCAACTATCAAGGTGGTGACAAAGATCAAGCACCAATCGTGTTAGTGGGCAAAGGCTTAACATTCGACTCAGGCGGTATTTCATTGAAGCCAGGCGAAGCAATGGACGAAATGAAATATGACATGGGTGGCGCTGCTGGTGTGTTAGGTGCTATGCACTCACTTGCAGAACTAGACCTACCTATTAATGTCATTGGTGTATTAGCTGGCTGTGAAAACATGCCTGATGCTAACGCTTACCGTCCAGGTGATGTATTAACCACTATGTCAGGTCAAACGGTTGAAGTGTTAAATACTGACGCTGAAGGCCGCTTAGTACTTTGTGATGCATTGACTTATGTTGAACGCTTCGAACCTGAGCTAGTGGTTGATGTGGCCACCTTAACGGGTGCTTGTGTGATTGCCTTAGGTAAGCACGCGACGGGCCTTTTAAGTAACCACAACCCATTAGCGCATGAGCTGTTGAATGCTTCAGATCAATCTGGTGACCGCGCATGGCGTTTACCGCTTTGGGACGACTACGCAGAGCAACTAGAAAGTCCATTTGCTGACTTCACTAACTTAGGTGGCCGCGCAGCAGGTACTATCACTGCAGCAATTTTCCTGTCTAAGTTTACCAAGAAGTATCATTGGGCTCACCTTGATATTGCGGGCACTGCATGGCGTAGTGGTGGTAAAGACAAAGGCTCAACAGGCCGTCCTGTTAACATGCTAACGCAATTCTTATTGAACCGTGCGGGAGCGGAGCAAGGCGAATAAACTATGCAGTTGCACGCGTTGTTCCACGTAATGCCCGAATCAGCCTCGCAGGATGCACACTATGTGTATGCCTGCGTGCAGGCTGCGCATTACTATCGCCAGCAACAAAAGGTGTACATCTACACCAATGACCAAACACAAGCGCATGTAATTGATGAACTACTTTGGTCATTTGAACCGGACAGCTTCGTTGCTCACAACCTGGTTGGTGAAGGGCCTCGCCAAGGCTCACCGGTCGAAATTGGTTGGCAACCCCCTAAAGGTCGCCGCCCTATTCTTATTAATCTTGCCAGCGACATACCTGCATTCGCTGGCCAGTTTTCACAAGTCATTGATTTCGTGCCATCAGAAGCTTCTGCTCGCGAACAGGCAAGAGCAAGGTTTCGACAGTATCGACAGCAAGGTTTTACTCTAGATACGGTCAATGTAGAAAGCAGCAAAAATCAACAAACGAACGCATAAAGACTGAAAGATGGAAAAAACATTTAATCCTTCTGATATTGAAAGCAAGCTTTACCAAAGCTGGGAAGAACAAGGTTACTTTAGCCCAACAGGCGAAGGTGATGGTTACTGTATTGCTATTCCGCCACCAAACGTAACGGGCAGCCTACACATGGGCCATGCCTTTCAACAAACCATTATGGATACGCTAATTCGTTACCAGCGTATGCAAGGTAAAAATACTTTGTGGCAGTCAGGTACTGACCACGCAGGTATAGCCACGCAAATGGTGGTTGAGCGTAAAATTGGCGCAGAAGAAGATAAAACACGCCACGATTATGGTCGTGAAGCGTTTATCGACAAAATTTGGGAATGGAAAGCTGAATCTGGCGGCACCATTGGTAAGCAAATGCGTCGCCTTGGCAATTCAATTGACTGGACACGCGAGCGCTTCACCATGGATGAAGGCTTATCAGATGCGGTTCAAGAAGTCTTTGTTCGTTTATACCAAGATGATTTAATTTACCGTGGTAAGCGCTTAGTTAACTGGGATCCCAAGTTACACACAGCAATTTCTGACTTAGAAGTTGAAAACAAAGACAAGAAAGGCCACATGTGGCACCTTCGCTACCCTCTAGCTGATGGCCAAACAACGGCTGAAGGTAAAGATCACTTAGTGGTAGCGACAACACGTCCTGAAACCATGTTAGGTGATACCGGTGTTGCTGTTAATCCAGAAGACCCACGCTACAAAGACCTAATCGGCAAGTTCGTTGAATTGCCATTAGTTGGCCGTCGTATTCCAATTGTTGGCGATGAACACGCCGATATGGAAAAAGGCACAGGTTGTGTGAAAATCACGCCAGCACACGATTTCAATGATAACGAAGTGGGTAAGCGTTGTGGTCTTGCGATGATCAATATCTTCGACAAAGACGCGGCAGTGCTTGCTCAAGCTGAAGTATATAACACCAATGGTGAGCCATCAGATGAGTTTGAAACAGGCTTGCCGGCAGAGTTTGCTGGCCTAGACCGTTTCGAAGCACGTAAGGCGATTGTTGCTAAGTTTGATGAACTAGGTTTATTAGAATCAATTAAAGACCATGACCTAGTTGCGCCATACGGTGACCGCTCTGGCGTTATCATCGAACCACTATTGACTGACCAATGGTATGTTCGCGTTGAGCAATTAGCTAAGCCTGCTATTGAAGCCGTTGAAAACGGTGACATTCAGTTCGTTCCTAAGCAATACGAAAACATGTACTTTGCTTGGATGCGCGACATTCAAGACTGGTGTATTTCGCGCCAGCTTTGGTGGGGTCACCGCATTCCAGCATGGTACGACGAAAATGAAAATGTTTACGTTGGCCGCTCAGAAGCAGAAGTTCGCGAGAAATACTCACTTGCGGATGATGTTGTTCTTCGCCAAGACAACGACGTATTAGATACTTGGTTCTCATCTGCCCTTTGGACATTCTCAACTTTAGGTTGGCCGAACGAAGAAGAGCTGATGAAGCAATTCCACTCTACTGATGTGTTAGTGACTGGCTTCGACATTATCTTCTTCTGGGTTGCTCGTATGATCATGATGACCATGCACTTCATCAAAGATGAAAACGGCAAGCCGCAAGTACCATTTAAGCAAGTATACGTAACTGGCCTAATTCGTGATGAAAACGGTGACAAGATGTCTAAATCTAAGGGTAACGTAATTGACCCATTAGATATGATTGACGGTATCTCGTTAGATGACTTACTTGAAAAGCGCACCGGTAATATGATGCAGCCTCAATTGGCGCAAAAAATTACTAAGCTTACCAAGAAAGAATTCCCTGACGGTATTGAAGCACACGGTACAGATGCGCTTCGTTTCACATTAGCGGCATTGGCTTCTACCGGTCGTGATATCAACTGGGATATGAAGCGTCTAGACGGTTACCGTAACTTCTGTAACAAGCTATGGAATGCAAGCCGTTACGTATTAATGAGCACCGAAGGCAAAGATTGTGGTCGCGATGGCGGCGATATGGAGTTTTCATTAGCTGATCGTTGGATCCAATCTCAATTCCAAAATACGGTACAAACGGTTCATGAAGCGTTCAGAACCTTCCGTTTTGATCTTGCGTCACAAGCACTTTATGAATTCACGTGGAACCAATTCTGTGACTGGTACCTAGAGCTGACCAAGCCTGTTTTATTCAAAGGCAGTGAAGCACAGCAACGTGGTACTCGTTACACGCTAGTTAACACACTAGAAGCGTTACTGCGTTTAATGCACCCGATTATGCCGTTTATCACTGAGACGGTTTGGTCATCGGTTCAACCGCTGTCCGCGTTTGAGAAAAATGGTGACAGCATCATGATCCAAAGCTTCCCTCAGTTTGATGAAAGCTTAGTCGATGATGGCGCACAAGCTGACCTTGAGTGGGTTAAGCAATTTATCGTTGCTATCCGTAACATCCGTGGTGAAATGGATATTGCTCCAAGCAAGCCATTACCAGTGTTACTGAAGAATGTTAGCGAAGATGACCAACGTCGCTTGACGGACAATGAGCAGTTCTTAATGTCATTAGCCAAGCTTGAGTCCATTCAAGTATTAGCTGACGGTGAAGAAGGCCCTGCGTCAGCAACCTCTGTTATCGGTGAAATGTCGGTGCTAATTCCAATGGCAGGTCTAATCGATAAAGATGCTGAAATTGCTCGTCTTTCTAAAGCAATCGAAAAGCTTGAAAAAGATGTTCAGAAAGTGAGCGGTAAACTGAGCAACGAAAACTTCGTTAGCAAGGCTCCTGAAGCTGTTATCGAAAAAGAAAAAGCAAAGTTAGCAGAAGCAGAATCTGCGTTAGCTAAGATGGTTGAGCAAAAAGCGCAAATCGAAGCACTTTAACCTCACCGTTTGCCATAAAAGCTTAAAGGCTGTCGCAAAAATGTGACAGCCTTTTCTTTTTTACATCATAAAATTGCAACATAAATTCTTTAATTTTTTAGAGCTTATTCACGATTGCTGTGATAAGCTTGATTCGCGTTGAGTTTTTGCGTTCGGAAGAAGGTTTTGATTAGCTGTGTAGCAGTAAGTTAATTCTCCTGACGCGTATGTGTTATTGGATACCTTTCTCTGTCTGTACTTCTTGGGTAGAGAGCATTTACTCCGTGAAAACCGGCCATCGGGCCATTTGTTTATATTAGTGACTACGGGAAATGCAGGTATGTCAGATACAGTTACAGGTAAAGTTAAGTTTTTCAACGAATCGAAAGGCTTTGGTTTCATCGAACAAGAAAACGGTCCAGACGTTTTTGTTCACTTCAGCGCAATCCAGGGTTCAGGTTTCCGCACATTGACTGACGGTCAAGCGGTTTCTTTCTCTGTTAAGCAAGGCCAAAAAGGTCCAGAAGCTGAGAACGTAAACGCTATCTAATTCTTTAGATTCGTTAAAAAAGCAGCCAATAGGCTGCTTTTTTTGTGCCGATAACTTAGCACGATTTAGCTATCCTTGCCGTCAACATAAAACCTATCCTTTCCAGTTAACTTAGCTGTATTCAATGCCGCTTCTGTGCGCTTGAATAGGCCCATTAAGGTCTCAGTTTTAATATCAAACTCTGCGACGCCTGCACTTGCCGTAACGATTACACGCTTGCCTTTAACCGTCAGTTCTAGCGAACGAATTGCTGGCAAAATTCGATTGAGTAGCACACGAGATTGGTCGCTCGTGGTATTTGGCATAATTAACATAAACTCTTCACCACTCAGTCGTCCAAATTCATCGGTTAAGCGGATATTCTCTTGCAGTTGCTGTGCGAAATCATGCAGTACGTCATCCCCAGCATCATAACCATACAATGCATTTATTTGACTCAGTTCATCTATATCAAATATGGCGACAGTCAACGGTGAATCATAGCGAATTGCCCAAGCAATAGATTTTTTTAAACGCTTCATAATAGAACGTCTGTTAGGAACACCCGTGAGGCTGTCAGTCATTGCTAGCGACTTGACCTCTCTTCGATGACGCAGCGTGCGATACACAAACATAGTGACGAGGGTAAGCAGCACAAACAATACACCTAACAATGCTACTTGCCAAAACATTGAGTCTTCTTGATTTTTAACCTTTGCTTGTTCAGCCGCTAAAAGTTTTTTGAGCTGCTTATTCTCACCTTCTCTAATGAGGTGTTCAAACTCCGTTTGCATCTGTTTTGTGGCACTTTCATTTTTGTTCTTTTCTATCGTCAGTGTAATGGCGTGGAACTTTTCATGATAATCCAGCGCTATATCAAAATTGCCAAGCTGGCGATGCACCTTCACTAAATTCGATAGCACAGCTGATTGTTGATCGATTAAGCCAATATCCACATAAATCTGATACGCCTTATTGAGATAACGAATAACGTTATCTTCAATATTCTGTGCCATGAGTAGCTGAGCATGATAGAGGTTTATTTCAGCTAACTTACTTTGGTTGCTCTGCTGTTCAAAAAAATTCTCAGCAAGCTCTAGCGCCACTGCTGCTTGTTGATATTTTTTAGCTGCAATTAACGTTGGTACGATACGGAGCTCCGCATAAGCGATACCTGCAATATCGCCGGCCTGCTCTGCAAGCGCTTTAGACTCCAGCAAATACTTTTCCGCTTGTCCCCATTTTTTAAGCTTGCTGTAAACCACCCCAAGATTGAACGCGCTAACAGAGGCTTGTTGAATAAAACCATTATCTAAGTTGTGCTGTTTGTTCTGCGCAAAGATTTCTGCTGCTTTGTCATACTCCTGTTTGTAGCCGTACAGCATTCCCAATGCTTGGTTGACCTGGTGCTGCAATAGTGGGAAGTCGCCTTGTTGGGTTAGTTTGTAGGCATGCATCAGATCTTTCTTCGCCTGTCTGAAATTCATTTGATAAGCGTGTAACTCACCAACCCCCAGTAAAGACTTTATCTGTCCAGCTACACTGTTCGCAGATACCGCATACTCATATGCTAAGTTGAAATCCAACTTACTTTGCTGCAACTTACCGAGTGCTTGCTTAGCACCAGCACGGCAATTAAGTAATGCCACTTTGTGCTCTGCGTTTAAATGCCCATTCGATTCTGCTAGTTGATGCTTTACAATATCAATAACTTCATCATGAAGCTCTATTTGACCTGCTGCTTTACAATAAAGAGCCCAGAAGTGATGTTGGGAATATGTGTCGAACTGTTCTAGTTCGCCTTTGATAGCGGTTAAGTTGGAGTAAAGCCTACCAGGCTCTGTTTGCAATAAGCTTTCCGCATTAGGTAGCTCTGCTTCAAGATTTCTCAATTGTTCAGCAGTGACCGCTAACGAAAAAGCTAGTAAATTGACAAACAGTAACGCTCTAAACACCTCAGTTCCCCGCTTGATAATTCTGTCATTAAAAAGCGGGTATTCTAACTAAGCGGTCAAATATTGTCCTGTTTTAGAGTGTAATCACTTTGTTATGTTTTAGGCCGACAGCGCTAAATATGCGGCTTGAGTAGGTCAAGCATCATCTCTATATGGTCGTCTCGGTCATTAAGCGCTGGAATATAGTGGTAGGTCTCTCCACCTGCGTCGATAAATTCTTCTCGATTCTCCTCGACGAGTTCCTCCAACGTCTCCAAACAATCAGCACTGAATGCAGGGCTTGCTATGGCTACGTGCTTAATACCCTGTTTGGCAAGATCTGCCAGCGTCTCGTCGGTATATGGTTTAAGCCACTCAGCTTTGCCAAAGCGCGACTGAAACGTCATCACAAACTCGTCTTCTTTCATTTCAAGCGCTTCTGCTAACAGACGCGTTGTTTTTGCACAAAAGCAGTAATAAGGATCCCCATTGTCGTGAAACAGTTTTGGCATGCCATGATAAGACAACACCAGTTTCTCTGGCTTTCCATGTGCCTCAATATGTTCTCGAACACTATTCGCGAGAGCTTGTATATATAATGGGTGATCGTGGTAGCTACTGATAAAATGTATGCTTGGGATCCAGCGCCAACCTGATACTTCTTTGACCGCCGCATCAAAGCATGAGGCAGTTGTAGGCCCAGCGAATTGTGGATACAGGGGCAGAATAACAATGTTGTTCACACCATTTTTCTGAAAACGATTTAACGCCTCTTTGATGCTTGGATTACCGTATCGCATTGCAACATCAACGGTGACATCTTCTCCGTACGTTTTATGAAGATGCTGTTTAACCTTTGCTGTCTGAGCTTTCGAGATAGCCATCAACGGTGAACCGTCTTCCGTCCAAATACTTTTGTACAATTTGGCAGATTTAGCAGGACGAACTCGTAAGATAATACCGTGTAGAATAATCATCCAAACCAAACGTGGTATCTCGACCACGCGTGGATCTGACAAAAATTCGCTAAGGTAGGTGCGTAGTGCAGCAGGTGTCGGCGCATCAGGTGTGCCCAAATTTGTCAGTAACACACCTGTTTTCAACTTGCGATCATGAATGGATTTATCGAGTCCACGATATCGAGACATACTGCACTACTTCCTTAATCGATATGGATTATAAACTTGCTTCAATTGCTTCAATAAAAGCTTCATCGTCAGGTGACACACGACTGTTGAAGTGTTTCACTTTTTGACCGTCAGCGCTGACTAGGTATTTATAAAAGTTCCATTTTGGCGATGTAGTTTCATCACCTAAATGTTTAAATACTGGGTTCGCGTCTGAACCACGAACAGCGCTCGTTTGTAACATAGTGAACGTTACGCCATAATTGACGAAGCAAACTTCAGCGGTATCTTTTTCGTCGTCTTCTTCTTGGAAAAAGTCATCTGACGGGAAGCCAATAACGACTAACCCTTGGTCTTTATATTTTTTATGTACCGCTTCTAACGCTTTGAATTGTGGTGTGAAACCGCAGTTTGATGCTGTGTTAACAACCAGCACGGGCTTACCTGCCGTTAAGCTACACAAATCAACATCGTCTTTAGCATGAAGTTTACGAAATGAATGGTCGAAAAATGGTGCGCAACTTGCGCCTGCTTCCGTGTTTTCACTTGGAGCAGCTTTCGCTTCAGGCGATGCCATTGAAGCAACCGCGATCAATGCTGACGCTATTACAGCTAATTTCATTGTTCTTTCCTTATATTGGCTTATTCAACCAATGTATCAATTGATAATAGCAGGGTGTCGCGTGTTGAAACGTCGACATTATCCAGTTGTGCTTTGAAATCACCTGGCTTGATACCTGCGCCACCTAACTGAGACACGACAGCCAAAATATTAACCGCATCTACACTGCTCAGTTTCATTTGCGGACTCATTGCTCTCGCGTCATTAAGTACCACTTCTGCGGGTAAATCTGACGCCATAATTTTCACAGCTGCTACAGGCATTCTGCCACCGGCAGCCGGCACCGCGTAGACAAATACGACTTTATCTTCGCCTTGGTTTAATTGTTCGCTAAATTCTTCACTTAGCTCGATTTTTAGGCGAAGTTGAGGGCCTTGATCAGTAATTTCTGGTGTTGTTGAATTACCAGTAAGAGATAGTCGACTCTTCGCTTCAGCAAGTAATTCACCAAGGGCTTGTGTATTGACACTTTGGCGGCCACTGTCCATCACTTTCTGCCAGTAGTCGATAGCCAATTGATAAGATTGCTGACCAAAGTAATGCATACCCAGTAAGATGTTAGTTGATGGTTCATTGGCATCCATGGATAACGCTTTATCAATCAGTGCTTGCACCCCTGGTGTTAAATTGCCCTCAGCTGCAAAATATAACGCTTGCGCTTTCATGCCCAGCAAATCAGGGTGTTCGCCCTCAAGTGCGATGACTTTGTCATACGCTTCAATTGCCTTCATAAATTGGCCTGCTGAAATGTACAGCTGCGCTAAATTAAACCATGCATCTGCGTTGTTCGGTTCTGCTTCTACTTGCGCCAATAGCTGATTGAAGCGGTCATGATTTTGTTGTTGCGCTGCAATTTGCTGGTTTGCATCAAAGTCATTGCGAGGTTGTGATAGCTGCTTATACGCTCCCTGTTTGCTATACATCACCAAACTAAAAATCAATACGAACAGTGACAAAGAAATCGGCCAGAACATGGTCATCTTGCGTTGTTCTACGGATCCTGTTTTGCCGCCTTGCTCGATATCCTGAAGCAGACTTTTATCTAACTCAGCCAGCAAGTATTCATAGTTTTCTTTATCTATTGACCCTTCAGCATAGTCTTTTTCGATTTCAGCTTTATGCTCTTTATAGAGGTCAACATTAGTATTTTCACGAACATCTGCTGCAGTTTCATTACCTTGTTGACCACGTAGAAAGTGTCCCCAAATAATGCCTAATAGGAGCAGAATGAAAACAATAATTAGTACTAACACTTCAATCATAGGTTATTCTTTTTCTTTTAAAATTTCATTCAACTGCTGCTGTTGCTCTGAAGACAATGACAGCTCTTTTCGTGATGCTGAACGACGTCTTGCGATTACAACAATAACGATCACGCCAACGAGTAGCACAATGGCAGGACCAAACCATAATACGTAGGTCAATTGGTTAACTTTAGGGCGATAGAGTACAAACTCACCATAGCGATCTACCATGTAGTTGGTGATTTCCATATCTGCTTTGCCCTGCTCTAGCATGGTGTAAACCTCATTACGTAAATCGATAGAAATTTGCGAGTTAGAGTCTGCTAGGTTTTGGTTTTGACATTTAGGACAACGTAAATCTTTAATAAGTGATTGGTAACGCTTTTCCATAACAGGATCGGCAAAACCCAGCTTATCGTCAGCAACCACAGACTTCATGCCAAACACTGCTAACAAAGCCAATGTAATGACTAGATGTAAAACATTCATGTTATTCACCTCTTGCCTTTTCTTGCTCAATGGTTTTAATCAGTGGTGCAAATTCTTTTTGCCACACATTGGCATCAATCGGTCCAGCAAAACGCTTTCGGATGATACCGTGATGATCGATAACAAAGGTTTCTGGTGCTGCATAAACACCGAGATCCAATCCTAGACGGCCTGTGTCGTCGAACACTGAAAATTGGTAAGGGTCACCCAAGTCTTTCAGCCACTTTATGGCTAAGTCACGTTCGTCCTTGTAGTTTAATCCATACAGCTTGATACGATCGCTCTTCGCAAGATCAAGCAGATAAGGGTGCTCATAACGACAAGACGGGCACCATGTAGCCCACACGTTCAACAACACAACGTCACCAGCAAGATCACCAGGCGTTAGTGTTCGAGCGGGATCTTGCAGTTGCGTTAATGAAAAGTCAGGCACTTTTTTACCAACAAGTGCTGAGGGTAATTTTTCAGGCTCTAAAAATAGGCCGCGATACAATACTGCCCCTAACGCTATAAACACTATTAGCGGCAAAAAACGGATCAACTTGGTCATAATTAGCTTTCTTGAATTAAATTCCCTGTCACTTCATCGGTATTTTTTACGCGTGTGTTTTGTGATGCTGTTTTACGTTGGCGATAACGTTTATCCAGTATCGACATTAAGCCACCTAGCCCCATAAAAATTGCACCTAACCATATCCAACGGACAAATGGCTTGATATGAACGCGGATTGCCCAAGCACCGCCTTCTAAAGGGTCGCCCAATGCCAAATAAACGTCGCGTGTGAACCCAGCATCAATACCAGCTTCAGTCATGCCCATGGTTTGAACAAAATACTCACGACGCTCTGGTTGTAATAACGTGACAAATTCATCGCCTTTATAGACTGCAAGCTGGCCTTGTTCTGCATTGTAGTTAGGCCCTTTGACAGGCTTGATACCCTGAAACTCAATAGTATAACCATCAACAGTTGATCGCTGACCTTTCTCCATTCGGATATTCGTTTCAGTTTCATATACAGACACCAAGGTCACACCCACAACCGTCACTGCGATACCAAAGTGTGCTAACGTCATGCCCCACTGACTCAGCGATAATTTACCGGCCTTTTTCAACTGGTTGTAGGCTTCTTTGATAACAACACCTGCGACCCATGTCGCTAAACCAATGCCTAACATCACTAACCAGTTAAACTCGCCATCGTATACAAACGGGAACGCTAAACCAACAAGTACGCTAATCACAGTAATTGGACTGATTTGTTTGCGCAGCTCTCCTTGCTTTGCTTTCTTCCATCGAATAAGTGGACCAATACCCATAGCAACGAACAGTAAGCACATCATCGGTACAAATACAGCATTGAAATATGGAGGACCTACAGAAATTTTGCCGAGTCCAAGCGCATCTAAAAATAACGGGTAAAGCGTACCAAGCATCACAGTTACAGCCGACGTCACTAATATGACGTTAGCAAATAAAAGGGCGGTTTCACGTGAGTAAAATGAAAAACGTGAGAAGCTCTGCACATTGCTCGCTCTAAAAGCGTACAAGGTAAGAGAGCCACCCACTGCAATCGCAAGCAACAATAGAATGAACGAACCACGCGTAGGATCAGCTGCAAATGAATGCACCGATGTAATAACCCCAGAACGTACTAAGAAGGTGCCAAGCAAGCTTAAGCTGAAAGCGAAAATAGCGAGTAAGACTGTCCAGTTTCTAAACGCACCGCGTTTTTCCGTCACCGCTAAGGAATGAATCAGAGCGGTACCTACAAGCCATGGCATGAATGACGCGTTTTCTACTGGATCCCAGAACCACCAGCCACCCCAGCCAAGTTCGTAGTATGCCCACCAACTTCCTAACGCAATACCTAATGTGAGGAAAATCCATGCAGCGACCGTCCAAGGGCGAGACCAACGTGCCCACGCGGCGTCCATTTTTCCAGACATCAACGCCGCCACAGCAAACGCAAAAGCGACAGAGAAGCCAACATAGCCCATGTATAACATTGGCGGGTGAATAATAAGGCCAATATCTTGCAGCAATGGATTTAGGTCACGACCTTCAACCGGCACATTCGGCCACAGGCGTTCAAACGGGTTAGACGTCAACAATGTGAATGCCATGAAGCCTAGCGAAATCATCCCCATGATAGCCAATACACGAGCAATAAATTCAGGCTCTACTTCTTTACTGTATTTAGCAACCGCCATGGTCCATGCAGTAAGCGCAAACACCCAAAGGAGTAGTGATCCTTCATGTCCGCCCCACACCGCACTTATTTTAAAGTAATATGGCAATAAGCTATTAGAATGTCCGGCGATATAGCGGACAGAAAAGTCGTCGACCACAAAGCTATAACCAAGAATAACCAAGCTTATCGTAGTGAATATGAACATACCGAAGGTTAGCGGCTTAGCATAACCAGCTAACTTTAACTGGCCAGTATATACCCCAACAAGAGGGACGATAGATAAACATATGGCAAATGCCATCGCAATTATTAAGGAAAAGTGCCCTAACTCAGGGATCATAAAATTCTCCACAAATTCCGGTATATAAGCGGACAACTTGCCGCTAACGTTAACCCGCTAAGTCTATCACTAAACTCTCTGCGGTTTCATGCTTTCGAAGACCGAATATTTGACAAAATATGTCAAAAAACTGATCTATTGCAACAAAGTACGATTCTGTCCGACATTTCGGTTTCGTCTGAAGCGTTTTATAGTATGATACGGTTCACGTTTTCTGATCAGCACTGCTGGACGTAGTTAATTATCTTGTCTTCTGTATCACCGCTGCTGCAAGCCGATAATCTCACCTGTATTCGGGAAGATCGTATTCTGTTTGAACAGCTTTCTTTTGCTATTAACCCCGGCGACATTGTTCAAATTGAAGGCCCTAATGGAGCTGGAAAAACCAGCCTTCTACGCTTACTTGCCGGCTTATCTGCGCCTTTCGAAGGAAGTATCCTATTCAAAGAAAGTGATATTAAGCAGGCAAAAGAAGATTACGGACAAGAGCTGCTGTATATCGGTCACTCACCAGGTGTTAAAGCAGAGCTTACCGCGCAAGAAAACCTTGCCTTCTCACTTGCTCTAGCAGGGCAAGATGCCAAATTAGCTGAAGATACGTTAAGTGAAGTAAATTTATTGGGGTTTGAAGATGCCAGTGCTGCACACCTTAGCGCTGGCCAACACCGCCGAATTGCACTTGCCAGGCTCTGGCAAACTGATGCAAAAATTTGGATTTTAGACGAACCATTTACCGCAATAGATAAACAAGGGGTCAAAAAGCTAGAACGTTTATTCATTGAGCACAGTGACAACGGCGGTTGTGTTATTCTCACGACTCACCAAGATCTGTCATTACCCGCTGATCGCGTCAGAAAAATAACCTTGGAATACCGTTTGTTTTAGTTATGTCTGCTGCTATTTCTTATCGACACACATTCTCTCTCATCCTTAAACGTGATTTGACTATCGCGTTTCGCCATAAAGATGAAATGGTCAATCCCTTGTTATTTTTTATTATAGTGGTCACTCTATTTCCACTAGGTATTGGGCCTGCAGCATCAACATTATCAAAAATAGCACCTGGTATTATTTGGGTTTCCGCATTGCTGGCTACCTTATTATCATTAGATAGAATGTTTAAAGCCGATCACGCAGACGGCTCTCTTGAACAAATCATCGTCAGTCCTCAGCCACTGTTTATTTTTACCCTAGCCAAAATTGCAGCTCATTGGCTCATAACAGGGCTTCCGCTAATAATTGTTGCACCGTTATTGGCTGCCATGTTGCAGCTACCTTCTTCAAGTTATGGCGCACTTATCGCAACATTGCTGCTAGGTACACCTGTATTGAGCTGTATTGGTGCGATTGGTGCAGCGTTAACAGTGGGCATCAAAAAAGGCGGAGTATTACTAAGTTTGGTAGTCTTGCCACTATACATTCCCGTATTAATATTCGCGACAAGCGCTATCGATACTGCAGGAATGAACTTACCCTACAACGGGCAACTTGCTATAATTGCCGCGCTGTTTTTTGGCACACTAACACTAGCTCCATTTGCTGTAGGAGCCGCATTAAGAGTGAGTACTAACTAAATGTGGAAATGGTTGCACCCATACGCAAATCCAGAAACGTCTTACCACTTTACTGGTAAGCTCAAACCATGGTTTGCATGGGGTAGTTTTTTGTTATTAACCGTAGGGTTAATTTGGGCACTGTTGTTTGCCCCTGCCGATTATCAACAAGGCGAAAGTTTTCGGATCTTTTATATCCATGTACCTGCTGCAATATTGTCGATGAGCATATACTTGGCTATGGCGATTGCTGCATTGAGTAGCTTGGTATGGCAAGTAAGGCTCGCTGACGCGTCATCAGCAGCGCTTGCCCCTATTGGCGCAGTGTTTACCGCAATCGCATTAATTACCGGAGCATCTTGGGGCAAACCAATGTGGGGAACTTGGTGGGTGTGGGACGCACGCCTTACTTCAGAACTTATCCTGTTGTTCTTGTATTTGGGGGTAATTGCTCTGCACAACGCCTTTGATGATAAACAAATGGCGGGCAAGGCTGCAGGTATTCTCGCCCTAGTTGGTGTCATAAACTTACCGATTATTAAATACTCAGTTGAATGGTGGAATACGCTTCATCAAGGCGCGACCGTATCTAAACTAGGTAAACCTGCTATGTCAGCGGATATGTATTGGCCATTTGTGGTGTGTTTCTTAGGTTTTATCTGTTTGATTGGATTTATCGCTTGTATGCGATTTCAAACAGAAGTGTTAGCGCGAAATAAAATGCGCCCCTGGGTGAGAGAATTAGTAACAAATGAGGAGCGCGCATAATGCAATTTGACAGTGTAGCGTCTTTTCTAGATATGGGTGGTTATGGCTTTTACGTTTGGCTAAGCTTTGGATCAGGGGCATTACTGCTAGCAACACTGACCATTGGCAGTAACCTGGCGCACAAGCGAATAAAAGCACAAATTGCTCAGCAGTTAAAACGAGAAAGCAAGTTGAAACAAGCCGCTGAATTAAGAGCTAAAGAGGCAAACAATGAATCCTAGAAGAAAGAAACGATTAACCATCGTCGCATCAGTCTTTTCTGGCATCGCCGTGGTAGCAGGTTTAGTGCTTTATGCACTCAGTCAAAACATTGATTTGTTTTATACACCGACTGAAATTCATCAAGGAAAGAAAGATACAGGTATCAAACCACAAATTGGTCAACGTATTCGAGTTGGCGGTTTAGTTGTGCCTGGCACAGTAAATCGCAACGAAGAAAACTTAAAAGTAGAGTTTAAGCTCGTAGATACGGGCCCCACTATTACCGTGAAATATGACGGCATCCTGCCTGACTTGTTCCGTGAAGGTCAGGGTATCGTTGCGAATGGTGTACTTATCACAAACACGATATTGGAAGCCAGTGAAGTATTGGCAAAACACGACGAGAACTACATGCCAAAAGAAGTTGCTGATGCGATAGGGGAACACCATCAGAAACCAACCTATAGTAAAGAACAACTGGACAAAGCAGACTATTAAGTCGCTTTGCTAATAAAAAAGCCGCCCACTAGCGGCTTTTTTATTATCTATCTCAACAGTTAAATTGCGCTTGAAGCACTCTGTTCACCAATCAATAAGCAGTTGTTTTAGCCATTATAACGCTACCCAACATTCTGCATCTTCCAAGCTATCAGCAACGTGATAATGCCAGGGTATTTTCTTGGCAAGTGCTAGGTATTTGTCAATAAATGCCTGCGCAGATGCATTTCCTTTTATGAAAGCAAACTTCATATTTTCAAATACATGCGCATTCTTTTCGTCAATTGTCGTCACGTGGTTCATTAACTGAAAATTAGACACCATAGTATCTACGGCAGAGAGGTCGATAATAATAGCATCCGCGTGCGATGCTTGTTCATCATGATAGAAACTTTTCATGGCGCTGAACACATCACCATGTTCGATAAAGCCGGTAAAGCGGCAATTGAATATTCCCTTATTCCAAACTACTTTTATTGGCACACATTTTTCCACTGACTATAACCGCGGACTATATTAGCGAATTTAGTTCAGCTGTAAATAGCCAAAAAACGTAAAAAAAACCCTAGGAAAACACCTAGGGCGATCAACGCGATCTTTTAACGCACCCGGAAACTGGGAAGAAAAGAAACTAACCTTGCAATAAGGCAATTACCAATGAGTTTTCTTATGGCCACTCACCGCGTAATACAAAATAAAGAGATAGCTTGGAATCATCAGGGCATATGCGCCTTGCGCGCCTAGGCCAGCAACATTACCAAGTCCAATTAATAATGGCCCTAAAGCACCGCCAGCAATTCCCATAATAAGCAACCCTGATGCAGTACCCGTCAATCGACCTAAACCACGCAATGCTAACGGCCAAATAGCTGGCCACACCATCGCATTGGCAAAGCCTAATAACGCAATGCACAGCAAAGGATTCGGTAACTGCGGGCCACCGAATGGCACCAGAATGAGTTCAGAGATCGTATAAGAGTCATTGCTACCAAACACAACGGCTGCAACGGTAACAATGCCAGCAATACCTGACATCACGAGCGCTTGCTGTTGCGACATAAACTTAGGAATAAGCGCGATACCTATGGCGTAACCCAGCAACATACACGTCATCGTGTATGAGGTCATCATCGAGTAATCGGCAATACCAATGGCTAAGGCGTATGAGCCGATGGTATCCGCCGCTATCACTTCAACAGCAACATAAAGTGCAATACCAATAACCCCTAACACAAGGTGCGGATGTTTCAGTGCTTCTCGCACTTCGCCTTTTGCTTGTGGGTTTTCATCTTCAAACACTAAATCAGGTAACGGTGAAAACTTCGCAAAGGCAGCAAATAAAAAGATAAGTATCGCTATACCAATGTATGGCGCTACAAGGCTGTTTGCCATTGCATCTTTTTGAGCTTGGCTGAGCGCTTCACCTTCACTGGCAACGGCAGCAACCGTGACCATTGCAAAGATGATAGGAACCACAACCCCTGCAAATTTATTCAACAGCCCCATAATACAAACACGAACCGCTGCAGACTCTTCAGAGCCCATTTTAACGACATATGGGTTAACGGCAGTTTGTAAAACGGTTTGCCCTACCCCAATCAGTAATTGCGCAAAGAGGAAAATTTCAATCGCTTGTAGCTTTGCTGCGGGAATGTATAGCAATGCTGATGCAGCCATGACTGCACAACCTATCGCCATACCATTTTTATAGCCCACACGTTTAATTAGCATTGCTGACGGAATACCTGCAATGGTCACGGCGATATAGAACGAAGAAATGATAAATGACGCTTGAATTGGCGACAGCTCAAGCATTTGTTGTAAAAATGGCGTGATTGCGCCGTTGAGCCATGTGATACAGCCCAAAATAAAAAACATCGAACCAGCTAGTGCCATTGGCAGCAAACTGCTTTTGGGTTGAGCCGCTATTGCCTGTAAATTCATTTCGCGTTCCTCATATTCTGTTATCGGTTTTTATTATTTTTATATGTTTTTAGTGGCTGAAAATTAACTGCCCTTTGATCCATGTCTGCTCAACATTCAGTTCGGTATCAAGTACAACAAAATCTGCTTGTTTGCCTTGGTTTAATGCGCCTATTTGATTGTCTAGTTTGGCGTATTGCGCAGGGTATAGACTTGCCATACGCAAGCTTTCATCAAGCGCTATATTGACCTTTTGATGGGTATTTTTAACAGCGCTTGCCATATCTAGGACTGACCCTGCTAACTCGCCGGTAGTTGAGGTTAACTTGCCGTCTGAAAGCGTGACCGTACGGTCGAAAAAAGCAAATTCATTATCATACGTACCTACCGGTGGCATGGCGTCAGTGACTAAAAACACTTTACCTGCTGGCTTTGCCTTTATCGCAATTTGACACGTTGCGTAATCGACATGATGACCATCAACGATCAAACCACAACTGGTATTATCATTTAACAAGGCACAACCAACCACGCCAGGCTCACGACTCGTTAACGGTGACATCGCATTATATAGATGTGTAAATCCATCAGCACCGGCGTTTACCGCTTTTTGGGCGGTCGCAAAGTCAGCATTGGTATGTCCTAAACACACTTTAATCCCAAGTGACACCATGCGTGCGACATCTTCAGGAAGTACATTTTCTGGTGCTAGCGTGACAAGAATCTGGCCAATGTCTTTACGCTCAAGGATATGCCATTCTTCTGCTGAAATTGGGCGAATAAACTCTTCACTATGCGCCCCTTTTTTAGCGACCGATAAATGAGGCCCTTCAAAGTGAATACCGACAATCCCAGCAACACCTTCAACTAACGCATTAGCAACAGCGTCCGCTGCCTGCGCCATCACCTCTACTTTGTCGGTGATCAGCGTTGGCAACATCGCGGTAGTACCGTATTTGGCATGCGCGGCCATGATGGTTTGGACGCCTTCAACTGAGGGAGAAGAGTTGAGTAACGCGCCACCACCACCATTGACCTGCAAATCGATAAAGCCGGGCGCAACCAACCCGCGTAAATGGGTATCTTCTGGCGCCAATTGAGACTGACAATCAAGCGAGGTAATTTTACCGTCAGTGACGGTAAATCGAACATTGTCCAAAAAGTTTTGCCCATCAAATACACGTGCTGCGAAGAAGGTTTTACTGCCTGACATGGAATTTCCTATACCGTTTTCGTCACTTTCTTAAGCCCTTTAGGCTCATCGGGATTAAAACCTTTAGCGACAGCCACTTTTGCGACGTCAAGGTAAAAGCGCTGCAACACGACCAGCGGTGCAATGCGCGGATGAATCGAGTTATCTGTCTGTTTAAGATGAACGACATCAGCACCACGACTTGTCACTTCCTCTACCTGCTCGTTGTGAGACGCTGCACTTTCATCATTTACTGCACAGTTCAATATCGCCAATCCTTGCTCTACAAGCGTGACAGGCCCATGTAAGAATTCAGCACTACTAAACGCTTCAGCGTGAATGCTACTGACTTCTTTGAGTTTCAGCGCCATTTCTTTTGATACTGCATAGCCAAGGCCACGGCCCAAAACAACCATATTCTTAACATCAGCTAATGCTTCTGGTGTCAACTGAGCATCACTATCCACCATATTTTGTAACGCTGAAGGTAATGTATCTAATGCAGCAATTAACCCTTGGTTTTGTGTCCAATATGCCGTTAACTGTAGCAATGCAGAAAGCGTCGATAAGTAGCTCTTTGTCGCAGCTACCGAAATTTCAGCACCCGCTTTAAGTGGAATAAAATCATCCACCACTTCTGTCAGTGGTGATGTTTCATCGTTTACTAGCGCAATACAGTATGCGCCCGCCTTTTTAGCCATTTCAGCTTGAGCAATAATGTCTGGGCTTCGGCCCGACTGTGAGATAACAATCACCATCGCACCTTGCAAATTCAGCTGTTTTCCGTAGACGCTCGCAACAGATGGCGCAGCGGAACTCACCGGAACACCTGCCTCAATTTCAATTAGATACTTGCCAAATACACCGGCGTGATCTGATGAACCACGGCCAATAATCATGACCATTTTAGGGTTTAGTAAGCGCAGCTTTTCGCCCACACGCTCCATCAGAGACTGATTTGCCGCCAGTTGAACTGCAATGATTGAAGGCGACTCTGCCGCCTCTTTTTCCATGATAGTTTGAGTCATTGTTAACCTGCTCGTAAATAAATTATGTCTTCAAGTTGCTAGCTTGCTGCTAACTGCTGGCGCGCATAAATCACTGCGCCTATCTCAGGAGGTAATAGCGGCTCAGCCAACGCTGTCTGAATGTCTTGATCAAGCCATGGCGTTAAGATGTGAGATAATCCACCAATAAGCGATATGCGCTTAGGTTGACGGGTTTGCAGCTTGCGCGCTACTCGACTGATGTAATCAGCCCCCTCTTCGATGATATCTTTGGCGACTTGATCGTTATCTTTCGCTGCATCAAACACCAAGCCTGCCATTTTCGCGTAAAACGCTGCTGGCTTAGCAGCAATCGCTTCGACCATTTCAACAGCATCATTTGCCTCTAAGTGTTTCAGCACCGTATCACTCAAACTAGTCGGTTCGGTCAAACCATCAAGTGACAACAAGACTTGTTTTGCTGCTTGGAGGCCGATCCATGCACCGCTGCCCTTATCACCATGCGGGAAGCCATGTGCACCTACAATGTGCGACTCTCCATCTACATGAACGAAGCCACATGAACCAGTGCCAGTGATCATCACTGCACCGTCTTCACCTGCATGAGCCCCTAAGCAAGCAATAAGTAAATCAGTGGCTAAAAACATTTGCTTAAACGGGTGTTGCCACGCATTCATTTGGTTGAACAGTACTGGCAAGTTAACGCCAGCTAAGCCGACACCCGCATTAAGCTCTGGTAATATATCTGCGCTTAAACCTGCATCAGCGATCGCAAGTTTTGCAGATTCGGTAATTGAACGAGTCGCTTGCTCAAAACCATGAAGAGGGTTACCTGGACCTGAAATACCGGTACCTAGCACATTATTTTGTGCATCGACCAGTACGGCTTTACATTTGCTACCGCCGCCATCTATCCCTAAAAATAACCCTTGGCTGTTTAAATCGCCTTTAAGCATGTAGACCTCGTTATACTCCGCCGCTGTTGTATTTTTATGTGCGGCGCTCTCTTAATGATTACATCTTAACCACAAATGACAGCGTTGTCATTTACTTTTTTTTACTTTATTTACAAAGCGTCACAATTGTAACTATGCCTTTGTATTACTTAAAAATATTTTTTGATTTATTTTACTTTTAGCTCGCGACCAAAGCGGTCACCTAGATAATTAACACTGCGCACTTCGACCTCGCCGTCTACGGCTACAGGCTGTTCATAGCGAAGCCAAGGCTTGCCTTGCTCACGATACTCGATTGCTAGACCTGGAAACGCGGTGTTTGCGTGCAACTGGCCGTCAATAACTTTGGCGCCTACGGTTGGAATTCTAAAGTGAACGCCGCCAATATCGAGTTTTGCCAGCTCTTTCGTGCCAAGTGTGTGTGCAAAGTTGAACCACGCTTGATCTCGCTGTGCTCTGAGCTCAGCGGTAAACGCATTAGTCTCTTTACTGTATTTGAAGCCATCATAATTGTACGGAACCGCCCAATCTGCTTGGTGCCAAGCGCGCTCTGCTAATGCGATGAAGCGTGGGAATAATTTGTATTCTGCGGTATTTTCAGTACGCGCATTCTCGCTCCACAACTGCCCTTGCAGCCCTAAGAATGTTAACCCTTTGTTTAGTGGCGCATGTTTTACCTTGCCCTGCTCATCAAGTTGCAGCGTATCATCCGCTTCATATTGGTTGTCAGCTCTGTCTAACCAGAATTCGGCATGTACAGGCAAATTATCTGGCATAAAATTAAACATTTTACGCGTGTTTATTTGGCGAGCAGCCCAATAGTAGCCATGCTCTTTAGGGTCGGCTTCATAGGGAAAATCAAAATATGTGACATCAGGGCTAGAAACGACTACTTGCCAGTTATAGTTCGCTAATTTGTGCGCTGATTGATGCCCTTGCCATGCAAGTGGGTGCCAAGCATTCACTTGTACTACTGGAGGCATATTTTCAGGGTTCGTATGTTCTAAGCCATCAATCCAAGCAGCGGCCTCAATATCTAGTTCAGCAAGCATATTCGACACACGTTCAACGAAATACGCACCTAGCTCTTTCGAGCTAGCAATTTCTGCTTTATGTTCAGCTAAAAAGCTTTGGCAAGCGGGCGAATCAACCCAAGCGCCTGCCGTTTCATCTGCACCAATGTGGTATCGCGTTAACGGATGGCCTACTTCAGCATGGATAGCTTTGACATCTTTCATCACCTGCTCGATGAATTTGTATGATGACTCCATACAAACGTTGATAGTGTTGTCGTTGTAATACTGCACCGATGAGTACACAGTTTTGTCATCTTGGTCATGCAGTAAAAACTCTGTTGCTTTGTCTTCTTGCTCTAGCGCCATGTACTTTTTGTAACGCGCATTCATCGCGGTAACTGCCGCACGAGAGTGCCCTGGCATATCTAACGATGGAATCACTTGAATATAGCGTTGTTTAGCAGCAACAAGAATTTCTTGATAGTCAGCGACAGAGTAATAGCCATTTACACCGCTTTCTGGGTCTACACCCGCACCAAGTTGTGGCAATAAACACGTCGTTTCCTCCGGATCGAAACAACGCTTACTGGCAATCTCTGTCAATTCAGGCAGGCTTGGAATTTCGAGGCGCCAGCCTTCATCATCTCCCAAGTGCAAATGCAGCTTATTCATTTTGTACGCTGCCATTTGATCGAGTAGCTTTAAGATAAACGCTTTATCATGAAAGTTACGCGCAACATCGACTAGAATACCGCGAAATTCATAGTGTGGTTCGTCTTCTACCGTCACCGCTGGCAGTAAAGCACTCCCAGGTGTTAACAAAGCTGCCAATGACTGCAATCCATTAAATACACCATTGCCATCAACACCAACGATACTTATTTCGGTTGCCGTAACCGACAACAAATAGCTTCCAGGCTTTTTGCTACCATCGCGCTTTTTGCTGAAAGTGATTGGCAAGCCATTATTATTAAAATTGATGCCTAAGCTCGTTAAACGTTCTAGCGCTGGTGCCACTTCTTCTTGCGATACGTTTTCCCAATTAATGCTCAAACCTGCACTAATGTCAGCAGGCTTTCCTGTGGTTTCAACTAACTGTTTTGGCGTAGGAATAATATGGGAAGAAATGTCCTGCGCATGCTCGTTTACTGCAGCGTTACGCTCATACAAACGCTCTGCGGTTAACCAAACCGTCTTGTCATTTGCATCACGCTTGAAATGTTTTACTTCGTCCGTGTACGGTTCAACGTAAGGCAACACTTCTAACCCTGTTTCTGGGTTAATCATAGGCTTGGTTGATGCAATAACGCGGGCAGTCAGGTTGTCACCAGTGACAATATAATTTGGCAAAGCATCTGTTTCTGACAAAGACCAAAAATTTGCTCTAAATAGTAAGGTTTTAGTTTCACCAGCCATAAAGCCTGTAAATCCCTCTGATAGAGAAATCTTGTGTAAGTCGCCATTTAAATGACTGACTTGCGCCCAGTCACTCTCAAAACTTTGTACTGGCGATATTTGACTAAAGTAAATAGACCAGTCTTTAACCTTGATATCTTGTTTTGCGGTGAAGCTAAGCTCGACCTCGAAGCAAGCGCCGTTAGCTTTATCCTTGTCACACTTAACACTCGGTTCGTTAGTCACTAGACGATATTTCACATCTAACACTGCCGCCAATAGATCAATATCAGCTTGCCCAGCAGATTGAAGTGTCTCTGGCACATTAGCCGGCGCTACTTGGTCGCTCAGCTCTGTCTTGTTTTGCATAGACTCGTTTTGCGAGTTATCGCTACAAGCACTGAGGACTGATAAGGAAAATAAGGTTAAGGCAACGGTAGATAACTTCATTATTTGCATATTTTTCGTTCTAGATTGGCTATAAGATACCAATTTTGACAGCGCTGTCAAAACTAAATAACAAATTTGTCACAACTATTTTTTAAGAAAAGAAAACAGTAACGAGATTTCAATATGTTACTGTCTGGTCGGTACAGTTATTCAGGAAGTGAGTAAGAGAACGTATAAAAGTGCTGACCGTCTTGGATATCGATAACAAGCGAGCCGCTTATGCCAGATAGCTCATGAGTGCCAGAGCCAGGCATGATATCAATCACCAACGATTGGCCTTGTGCTGACATATGCCCTTGATGAATAAACGTAAAACCGCCCTTTTTGCCCGCAAGTTCACCATCAAAATCCTCAATAGCAATGTAACTAGCGTGGCCATTTTCCAGTCTTTTACTCAACATTTGGCCAACAGCCTTACCTGTTAATTCACCATGGTATGTTTTATCGATGAGCATTCGACCTGCGTTCACTTTGTCGTCTTTTTGAGGTGTTAAAGACACATCAAACTTGCCGGTTGCTTCCATACTAAACTCTTGTATTGTTTTTGCCTTTACCTTGATAGATAACAGTGGAAAGTGCAATAGCGACATGAAGATAAAAACAATTTTAACTAATGACGTTAGCTTCATGTTGCTCACCAATGAGCCACTGTTACGAGTAAACATTATCTCGCCCCATTTGCTTCGCCAACATCAAGCGCGCATCGGCTATCTTTATTGCTTCACCAAGAGATGTCTTTTGGTCATCACCAAATACACCAAAACTTGCAGTAAATTTAATGTCATGACCATCAAGCGCTATGGTTAAATGGCGCGTCGATTGGCAGAGGCGCTTAGCAATATCACGCGCCAATTCAATAGAAGCATGAGGTAATTTAATCAAAAATTCTTCACCGCCATACCGAATAACAGAATCCTCATTGCGCACGGAATTTTTGATATGTTTGGCAAAGCGCTTTATCACTTGATCACCGACACAATGCCCATATTCGTCATTGATTCGCTTGAAGTGGTCGATGTCACAGATAATCACACTGCCTTGATAATTGCTATGATAAAACTCCGGCAAATGCTCATTCAGAATTTTTCTGTTGTAGGCGCCAGATAACGCATCTATTCGACTGTCTTTTCTCGCCATTGCGATAATTTTGTTCAGGAACAGCGCATAAATTGCCAGTGTAATCACAACTGTGTTACTCATCACAATCAGCAAAAACGCCCAAGAAAACTGTACTTGTTGATCGGTAAACAAGGCGGCTAAGGGGTAACTTACAACGAGGTTAAATAATACGTAACAAAGCCCTAACTGATAAAACAAAGTACCGCGGTTTCTGCTCAACCGGCCTTTCAGCGTCAAACTCAACGCAAACAACACTAAGCCTCCTTCAGTAAGAGCCAACAACACATTTCGAACAACAAAATTATCGCGCCACACTAAGGTAACAAGCACCACAAAAATCAACAATGCACTATAAAAGCGGTTGTTAATACTGCCATGTTTGACTTTAAAGAGCAGAGAAGTCGCTAACACAATTGAAAAGTAGCTACTAATGAATAAGACATTAGCTATAGAGGTCGTGATATTAATCAAAGCCGTCTGATTGGCATACAAAACCTGTTGAGAACCAAAAAAGTATCCTGCACCCCACAACAAAATAGTCGCTCGACAAAAACGTAACGATGTCCTGTCGCGTGTTGATTCAAGAGGAGGAATAAAGAATAGACTGAGGAACATTAGCAAGCTGAGAATCAAGCCAATGCTGTTTAACCAATGAACAATCCCTGTTGCCGACATAGCTGATTAAATCCTTTTAATCTACTAGCTGAAAAGTAGGCGTAGTAAAATAGCGCCAGTGAGCTAAAAAGTCTAGCTCACTGGCGACAAAAGCGAAATCTTTATTTTGCTTTCATACGCGCTAAATTATTCAGCTGGTGCACAGATAACATGTGCGCATAAATTGGTGACAAATAGCCACGCTTTTTCATGTCAATAAAATCTTCATCTGATAACGCATTGAGTTTGCGTTCATCTACCAAGTATACCCCGCTTAACTGGCGTTTTTGTTCACCTAGTTGAATGTTTAACGTTTGCTCTACCAGAAGTTCTTTTTCTGCAAGAAAACGTGTAAACGCTTTAGTGACGTGCATGTTTTCGAAGTATTTACCTATCGCGTTTTTGCGGTTTTCCATGAACGGTGTTTCTTTGCCTTCTTCATCAAAAACAGCTTCGCCTTCTTGATTGTTCATGATGACATCGTCTTCGATTAGTAACACTTGCATGTCTTCCGGGTTTTCTGGAGACGGCATTAACGCCAATGGATAATGTGTTACAACAGCTGGCACGTAGCCACCTTTCCACGTTTCCTCGCCAACAAAAAGGTTTTCACCTTCTTCAAAGCCCAATACGGCTACTGACTGAAACTCACCTGTTTCTGAGTTTTTGACAAATACGATTGGCATCTCTGCACTCGCATTTGAAAATTCGTGAACGATAAGCGGCACTATTTGTTGGTCGCTTACGTGCGGAAAATGACGCGTTTTAGGTAATTTAATTTTACCGTGATCGATGGCATTTAACGGTCTAACCGGCGCACTCATATTGTTTCCTTTATTGTATATCTATTTTTTAACACAAGCGTTATAGCAGATTTGCTCAGTGATGTAACCCTTGAAAGCGTCTTACTTCCCGCTCTTTTTAGTTTTTGCGAACAACATTTGACAACGCTGTCATAAGTTTTATGATGAAGACTGATAAATATTGAGTAGAAAATATGCAGCGTCCAAGTTCAATTGCCATTGTAGGCGGCGGCACAGCTGGGTGGATGGCAGCTTCACTGCTTGAACATGCCTGGGCACAATATGGTACACATATCACCTTAATTGAATCGGAAGCTATTGAGACCATAGGCGTTGGCGAGGGCTCAACCCCTTCACTGCAAGCTTTCTTTAAACTGCTTGGTATTGAAGAGTCACACTGGATGCCAGCTTGTCACGCGACCTATAAGTGTGGCATACGGTTTCCACATTGGACGAGTCACCTTCAAGACAATACCTATTTTCACCCCTTTTACTCCGATCATGATTGGAAAACCGGCCAAGCATATCTTCACAACGTTAACCTTCGACGACAGGGCTATGATATCGAAGCCAAGCCAGATCCTTACTGGCTGCAACACTACTTAGCAAAGTCAGGTAAATGCCCGGTTTTGGAAAAGCCTCAAGACCACTCACTGGATTATGGTTACCACTTCGACTCAGCACTGCTTGGTAAATTTCTCAAAAACCGACTACTGAAGCGAGGCAAAGTAAACCATACCATCGGAACAGTCGAACATATTAAGTCGGGTGTAAACGGCATAGAAAAACTTATCACAGCAAATGGCGAAGTATTAGAAGCTGACTTGTATGTCGACTGCACAGGTTTTGCAAGCTTACTTCTGGGTAAAACGCTAAACGTCGATTTCGAAGATTTTAGTGATGCACTGCCCAATGACAGGGCTGTTGCCATAGCAAGCAAAATCGACCTAACAAATGACCTTATTCCTGAAACGACTTCTATGGCATTAACACATGGCTGGGCATGGAAGATTCCCCTTTCGTCTCGCTTTGGCAATGGCTATGTATACAGCAGTCATTACTTATCCGAAGAGCAGGCTGAACAAGAACTTAGGGACTATTTAGGCGTCGACAAATCAGTACCAGCGAAGCATTTAAGAATGCGCGTGGGCCGATATCAGCAGCATTGGTGCAAAAATGTATTGGCTGTAGGACTATCTCAAGGGTTTATTGAGCCACTAGAAGCGACTGCTATCGCCACACTTCAGTACACTGTTGAGCATTTTATCGCGCTACATGAAGACGATGCGCAATTACCGAACACTTCAGGCAGAGCAAGCAATGTATTTAACCAGCGCATTAACGCCATTTTCGATAGCATAAAAGACTATATTTGCCTGCATTACCGCATGAATACACGGACTGACAGCGTCTATTGGCAAGATTGCGCAAACAATAAAAATCATTCAGACAAACTCCAAGCGATTATTGACGCTTGGGATAGACCTGAGGTGAATTTCACGCAAGCACTGCACAATTTTGATTCTGAAACCATGTATTTTGCGCCTAGTTGGTATTGTTTGCTTGCCGGTAAAGGGCGTTTATCTAAAATAGGAAAAACCAAGCCTTTCGATAAAAAAGTGGCTTCACTTGACGATATTGAGCGCTACTGCCAACATCAAGCTTCATTCTTTCGTGATCACGTAGAACAGCTCAAACATATTTACGGACAACAACACCCTATATTTTCTGTAATCCGTGCTGAATAATTTTTTCGATTAACGCCCTATGTTCGGGTAACTGTGTCAGCAGTTGTTGTTTTGCCTGCTCTAAATAACGTGCCGCTCGCTTTGCATCATCCCGATCGTTATTTACGTTCAGTGCACCAGAGGTGCTTTTGAAACGCATGCCATACAATACGTAAAGGTAATTGTCCAAATCGAATACTTCAAACTTCGAAAAAAAGTCTTCACTGATAGGCGCCTGACATTTCCATAGTGACAAACGCTCTTTCAACGTCTCTGAAAGTAAAGACTCTTCACGATTATCACGCCAAAACTCGCTATCATCGCGATCTGACAAATAGTAATGTAACTTAATAAAGTCTATCGTACGCTGCCATGCATAACCCACTGTTTCGTTGTAGCGCGTCTCCAGAAAGTCGAATTCTTGACTATCAAAAGGGAAGCGCTTTGCTAGAAAACTTGCAGCAAAGTCAGTCAATAAAATTGATGTTGCTTCAAGTGGCTCGACAAACCCTTGCGCTAACCCCAATGCGACACAGTTTTGATGCCAAAACTTTTCTCGATAACCAATTCTCATCGGAATTTCACGAACAGTCAGGTTGTCAATCTGAGCGCCAACATAATGCCTGAGCTTTTGATGTGCCATATCGCCTGAAAGGTGCTTGCTGCTATAGACCAAACCCACGCCACGCCTATTAGGCAACGTAATATCCCATATCCAGCCCGCTTGATGCGCTGTTGCTAGGGTATACGGTGGAATAGCTGACTTACCATCTGTAGGTACTTGAACAGCCAATGCTTTATCTACAAACAGTGAATCACCTTTATCGACAAAAGGTACTTTCAGTGCTTTGTCGAGCAGTAAGCCGTGAAAGCCAGAACAATCAATATAGAAGTCGTACTTTATTTCCCCTAACTCGGTGGTCTTAAGAGATTTGATGCCGCCCGACTGTGTCAAATGCACCTGCTCAACCGTTGCTTGAAGATGATCGATACCAAAGCGTTGAATCGCATTTTTTGCTAGCAATTTAGCGAATTTTGACGCGTCAAAGTGATAGGCATAACCTGCTGCCGATTCGTATTCTGGTGTTGTGATGAGCTTTGGTGCTTTGCCAGCCTCACATAAGTCATGTTGAAAGCTGGCATGTTGTGCAAAGGGAGTGTTTGAGTCGTTGGCATGATGATTTAGCCAATCATTCGTCTGTAATTCACTAAACTTATAAGGTTTCTCAAAAAGGTGGTGATAAAAGTTATTGTCGCCATGCTTGCCTTTGTTGAGCCAATTGACAAATTTAATCGACTGTTTAAACGTCACGTCACACTCACGAATGAGATCGGCTTCACTAATACCAAAGTGTTTCAAGGTGCGGCGGATCTCTGGAACAGTGCCTTCACCTACGCCGATAGGTGCGATATTGGGTGACTCAATCACATCGACTGATACAGTTTTATTAGCGAATAACGCTTTGCCTAAATGGTTTGCAGCCAGCCACCCTGCTGTACCGCCTCCAACTATTGCAACTCTGGAAATTTTCATCGTGCGCATCACCTTCATTCATTTAACTTCTATCATCCATGACACCGCGGCATACCGTACTTCCTGTACATAAAAAAGCCCAGCAATTGCCGGGCTTAAGCTTCTAATCTAGGGAGATAATTAGAAACGTACTGCAACACCTACTTTGTAGCGTGCTTCACCTTCGAAGCTCCATGCAGGGTAACCAAGCTTAAGCTCAGGTTTAACGTCTGCTTCAATTGGCGCTACACCCGTTTGAATGCTGTCTTCTTCAGTAATGTTAACGGCTTCAAACGTAATATCTAAGTAATCAGTTACTGCATAGCCTGCACTGAAATCTAGCGTACCATATGAGTCGTGCTCACGGTTACCGTAGAAACCCGGTAATTCACGAATCATGTACTCTGAACGCCAGTTGTATGCCAAACGAGCGCTGAACTTGTCTGCTTCGTAGTAACCTACCATGTTCACCGTATGGTCTGATGAATCAGAGAACTCACTGATTAAATCAGGGTAGTTTGAAGCTGGCGAGCTTGAATCAGCAAACGTGTAGTTAACTGAGTAACCAAAACCATTGTCAAACGCGTCTTGCAATTGAAGCTCGATACCTTCAATCTCACCGCCACCAGCATTCACTTTCGTTGATACAGTCCACGAATCAACACCTGATTCCGGCGGTACAACACCAATTTCTTGGTCTAATAGCTGCGTCGATGTCACGAACGACGTAATATCTTTAATGAAGTACGTTGCACTGAACATACCGTCTTCACTGAAGTACCACTCGACACCTAAATCAGCTTGGGTCGCTTTGAACGGGTCTAAACCAACATTACCCTTAGTTAATACTTCATTGCCTGGTGTACCATCATCATAACCCGCGAAAGAAGATGCAGAGAACATGTCAGTGTAGTTCGGGCGAGAGATAACTTGTGCCGCTGATGCACGTAAGATGACATCTTCAGTTAAATCAAACGCTACATTAACGCTTGGCAATACATCATTGTAGTCTGCTTTATCTGTAGACAAAGAATCCGCATATACGCCGTTGTTGAAGCTGTAGAAATCAGATTCAGCATCTGTTGATACGTAACGTAAGCCGAAGTTACCGCGAATGCCGTCGGCTTCAAAGTCAGCCATTACATATAGTGCTAAGTTCTCTTCTTCAATCGTACCGTAACCCGACTTATAAACATCAGAAGTATTATCAAAGCTTGAGAAAGCACCGTATGCATCGTCTAGCATGTTGCCAATGTTTGGATTCGGTAACTTAAAGCCTGCACCAGAAGACACTGAGCCTGAGTAGTAGTGAGACGCATCTTTACCACCTGGATAAGGATCAACCGTATTTACCGTGAATGTTTCCTGCTTCACTTCGTGATCTGTCCAACGAACACCTGTTTTGAATTGCGTAATTGCACCAAGCTCCACAGGTACCGTTAAATCAAACTGTGCGTAAGTTTCTTCGTCAGAGTTAGGTTGCTTTTTAAGTGCCCAAGAGGCTGGCGATAACTCACCCTGGAAGTCTTCTGGGCCAAAATGTTTGTTTGCGATATCAATTTTGATTTCATCGCCTGTAGCGTCGTATGTACCAGCAAAGTCACCCGGTGTACCAATCCAGAAACCGTAGTTTGCCGTTAAGTCTGTACCACCATCTGATTCAGTAGTACCAATACGACCTTCTAACGTGAAGTTGTCGCCTTCATAAGTGAAGTCAAAATCAACAGTGTCAGATGTCATACTACCTGCACGTGCCCATGTCTGTGCCCAACCTGGATTAGCGCCAGTGCCTGAACGACGGTAGAACGTACATGTACCTTCTGCATTCGTTTGCTCACATGCTGCATCCTTGTCATCAGGGAACATAGCGAATAATGACGTATTGGTGTTGTCCGCTTCTAATTCCAGGCTGATAACATTCAAACCAATTTCTAAACGCTCTGTTGGGCGGTATTGAAGTGCAACATTGAATGCTGTGCGCTCGCGGTCTTGCTGGAATGTTGATGGAACAATATCACCCCAACCAACAAGTGACTCAACACCGTTACGTTGATAGGTTGTTTCAGCAATTGATGCTGACACCATAAAGCCGAAATCTTCTGCGTCGTTCTTCCAGCTGTATAGGCCTGAATACTGTGGATCAGTTTCCTCAGAAATTGTACCGTAATCACCTTTCAAACTTGCAAAAACGCTGTTTGCATCTAGCTCTAAAGGCTTACGTGTGTTGACGATAACCGTACCACCAACACCGCCTTCAGGCAGGTCAGCTTGTGATGATTTGTATACTTCGATACCACCAATGATTTCAGGTGGAAGCAATGTGTAGTTGAAACTGCGGTCGATAGATTGCTGATCGTACCAACCGGTAGATGCTACTGTGTGACCATTCAAAAGTGTGCGCGTTAATTGGCTTGAAGCGCCGCGAATTGACACCTGCTGACCTTGACCAAATTGACGGTTTACCGCAACGCCAGGGATACGTCCTAGTGACTCGCCAACATCAGAATCTGGGAATTTACCCACATCTTCCGCAGTTACGGCATCGATAACCGAGTTAGAGAAACGCTTAGCATTAAGTGATTGTTTTAGTGAACCACGAATACCGCGAACTTCAATTTTTTCAATGTTGTCGTCAGCTTGCGCTTCATCAGCATAAGCGACTGAAGCAGGAACACCTGCTAGTGCGACAGCAATGCTAGTTGCTAGAGCACCTTTTTTGAATGTAAATGTAGACATCGACTTTCCCTTATACACGTTTTTGTAATGTTTTCATTATCTTATTGGTTATTAGATGACAGCGTTGTCTTTTTCTTTTATGACAGCGTTGTCATTAACTTGACATTTACGATACACAGAAAAATTTCATTTGGCTACACTTTGTTCACATTTAAGTCACAACATCCTATTAACACATTGTAATTAAATGATTTATTTTTAGTTGCAATGTTCAAAATTCAGCTAGAAACAACTCATATTTATATGATATTTCAGGCATAAAAAAGGCGGTATTAACCGCCTTGATGATATTTGTTATGTCCCCGGCTCTATTGGCTTCGTACTTGATGAAAGTATCTAATCAACTGCTCCGTGGAGCTGTCATGTTCCCTAGGCGCACTTTCATCCTCTAACTGTGCTTGTATTGTTTTTGCCAATCCTTTGCCTAACTCCACACCCCATTGATCAAACGAGCAAATATCTAACAGCACGCCATGAACAAAGATTTTATGCTCATACAATGCAATCAAGCTGCCCAACGTCTTTGGTGATAAGCGGTGCAACAATATGGTATTTGTTGGCCGGTTACCTTGATGTACTTTGTGAGGTGCTACCATATCAATAAACTCATCTGTGCGACCTTTGGCTTTCAGATCAGCTCGCACTTGTGCTTCGCTTACTCCTGTCATCAGCGCTTGTGTCTGCGCAAAAAAGTTCGACATCAAGGTTTCGTGGTGCCCCGCTACTGGCGTGACGCTCTCGATAGAGCCGATAAAATCAGCTGGCACGATATTATTGCTTTGGTGCAAGTATTGATAAAAAGCATGCTGACCATTAATGCCAAGTTCTCCCCAAATAGATGGCACAGTGGCATAGCTCAGTGTTTCACCATTCACGTTTACTGACTTACCATTACTTTCCATCTCCGCCTGCTGAAGATAAGCGGCCAGCCTGTGTAATGTTTGATCATAAGGTAAAATAGCCTGGGATTTAGCACCAAGGAACGTCGTATTCCATAAGCTCAAAAGCGCCAATGTAACCGGCATATTGTGAGTAAGAGGCGCACGCTTGAAATGATCATCCATAGACTTTGCACCAGCAAGCAACTCTTTGAATTTATCGAACCCTAGATCAAGTGCGATTGGGAGCCCAATAGCCGACCAAAGTGAAAAACGACCTCCGACCCAATCCCACATATCGAAAATATTCTCTGCTTCAATACCAAATGCTTGTGCGTTTTCGGTATTGGCAGTTACCGCAACAAAATGCTTAGCAATAGAGGATTGGTCAAAACTCGCTGCTGTAAGCCAGTTCATTGCCGTACGGGCGTTAGTCATTGTCTCCGCGGTGGTAAATGTTTTACTGGAGACAATAAATAATACTTTCTGTGGATCTAAAGGACGCAAGGTCTCAACTATTTGTGCACCATCTACATTGGAGACGTAATGCACATTCACACTGTTATCGCTGTAGTGCTTTAGCGCTTCAGTCACCATCTGTGGGCCAAGATTTGAGCCACCAACCCCCAAATTCACAACATCCGTAATACGCTTACCTGAATACCCTAACCACTTTCCTTGTCGAACTTTGTCACTGAAACTTTTTATTTTTAACAGCTGCTGCTCAACACTTGCTCGTACGTTTTGCCCGTCAACGCTGACATCTGCAGAGACAGAGTCACGCAGTGCGGTATGAAGTACCGCTCTATTCTCGGTTTTATTGATTCGTTCCCCGGCAAACATTCGGTCGCGCCAGCTAGTAATATCAACTTCTTCCAGCAAAGACTGCAGAGCCTCTATGGTCTCATCATCAATTCGATTTTTTGAGTAGTCGAGCAAGATCTCATCGAAAGACATTGAATACTTTTCAAACCTGTTTGCATCAACCGCAAACAAATCGTTTAAGTGTTGTGCCTTTTTCTTCTCTGCGATGGCTGATAGCAGTTTCCAGCTTGGCAGTTGTTCTCTGGTCGACATGTTTTCTTCCTCTACTCTCTTATTTTCGTTGCACAATAGATAAAAATGACAGCGCTGTCAATTCAATTAAAAATCAAGGTTGAGTGTGTCAAATATGATTAATCTGTGAATAAATCGTTGCGGCGTCGCCTGTTTCACAATAACCTAATGCCGAAAAACTAGTATCAAGGGTGTAGGATAGTAAGTCGGATGAAAGCTACCATTAACGACGTTGCAAAGCAGGCAGGCGTATCAATTAAAACAGTCTCTCGTGTCATGAACAACGAGCCATCTGTGAGACAGCCTACCCGTGAAAAAGTGATGGCAGCCGTTGAAGCACTCAACTATCAACCTAATCTTGCGGCGCGTAACCTGGCAGGCACGAAAGCCTATAGCATCGCGTTCGTCTATGACAATCCCAATGCCTACTACGTCATTGACATGCAAAATGGCATTTTATCCGCCTGTAAAAAGCAAGGATTTGAGCTTGTTATACACCCTTGTGACTCAACGAAACCCGATATCATTGATGAAATTACCAATATGGTTAGAACCTCGCGTATTGCTGGTTTAGTGCTCACTCCTCCATTTTCAGAAATGCCTGAATTCGTTGAAAAAATTAAAGCTTTAGATGTCAGTGTCGTGCGTATTATGTCAGGTGATGCCGCACCGGATGACTTAACTCCATGTGTCATGATTGACGACCACGCAGCGGCCTACAGCATTACAGAGCATTTAGTGAATTTGGGACATAAGCACATTGCTTTTATTGCTGGTGGTTTAGAACACAAGTCGAGTACCGAGCGACTCAACGGCTACAAAGCTGCACTAGAAGCTAATAATATTAAAGTTACCCCAGAGCACATTATTCAAGGCGAATACTCGTTTGATTCAGGCGTTGAAGGCGCAAAATCATTAATGTCACTGTCCAATAAACCCACGGCGATATTTTCTTGTAACGATGAAATTGCGGCGGGTGCATTGTTTGCATCTCGTTTAATGAATATAGCCATTCCAGAACAGCTATCCATTGCTGGCTTTGAGAACAGTCCTTTCTCGCGTCAAACTTGGCCAAAGCTGACCACAGCACATCAACCTAACCAAGCTATTGCGGAAAAGGCGGCGAATTTATTAATTTCTCACACGAGAAAGCATGATAACTCGGTATCTGAACAGCTATACACACCTGAACTTGTAGTAAGAGACTCAACCACGACAATCAACTAAGCTTCAAATAAAGTTTTGTACTCTACTGCGCCGAATAAGCGCGCATGAACATATCTACGCAGCTACTCAAGTAATCCATCACCTCTGATTCTGTTAGCTGCTTTTTGGTATTAAACTCACAACGCATCCACCCTTCGCCTTTCATTAAGTTCAAAAATTGAATCGCTGCATGGCGAGGCTTTTCAATTTTGAGCAAACCTAACTGATGACACTTTTCCATCAATTTAGTCATCTCATCTGTTAGACGTTCAGGTCCCGCTTCATAAAAAAGCTCGGATAATTGAGGGTAGGTTTTGGATTCAAAGGCACAGATTTTATGAACTGCTAGCGCCTCTTTTGACGTAATCATGTCAAAGAAACGTTTAGCAACCAGCAAAAAAGTGTTTGGTAGGTTTGAGAAGTCTAGGGTGTCGACGTCAATATTTATTTCAGCATCACATTTATTGGCAATAGACGCTGCAAACAAGTCTTCTTTGCTACCAAAATGACTGTAGACCGTTTGTTTAGACACATCGGCGTGTTGCGCAATTTGCGACATACTTGTTGCCAAATAGCCGTTCTCGGTAAACAGCTCTGTGGCTGCTGTGAGAATTTGGTTGCGCTTGGCTTCATTCTTACTACGAATTTTTGTCATAAACTTACACTAGGCTGACGTTATTCCCGTACTCTAACTAAAATGGACTAGACAGTCCAGTTTGAGTCAACTAAACTAACTAGACTAGTCAGTCTAGTCTAATATTATAAATACGACACATATTGCAGGGAAAGATATGAACTTGGTTAACCCACTTGCTCGCTACCTTCTTGTTGTTCCCTTGGTAGTTGCTACTACGTTGCTTTCTGGCTGTGAGCGCAGTATTTCTGCAGAAAATGAACAGCCTTATATTCACAGTGCGACGGTTGCGACTTACAGTCGCGACGATAGCTATGAAATCGCTCGCCAATACATAGGGAAGATAGCTGCCAAACAGCAAACGCAACTCAGCTTTGAATACCCAGGTCGTGTTATCAATATTTTTGTCGACAGTGGTGACCAAGTTAAAAAAGGCCAAGTACTTGCCAAGCTAGATGTTGAACTCCTCAACATTCGTGTCGCTGAGCTAGCCGCCCAAGTTCAGCAAGTGGAAGCGCAATTAGTGCTAAATCAGTCGAATTTGAAACGCGCTCAGAAATTAATAGTGGACGACTATGCATCTGAACAAACGATTGATGAGCTGAATGCAGAGCAAAGTGTACTCAATGCAAACTTGGCTGGATTGAAAGCATCGCTTGCCGCGCTTCAATATCAAATAAAACAAGCGTCTTTGACGGCTCCATACGATGGGATCGTCAACGACCGTATGATATCAGTGGGAGACTTAGTTGCTGCTGGCAATACTGCGATGACGCTGATAAAACAAAGCCAACAAGAAATTTCTTTTGGTATTCCTGCCCAAATAGCCTCTGATATCCAAATAGGTGACAAACTCCCTGTTAGCCTAGGCACCAAGCATGTTGACGCCACTGTATCTGCTATTGGTCAACAAATAGACCCTGGCACACGAACAGTCAATGTCCGCATGTTAGTGGACGACCAAGACAAGCAAATTAGCGGGGTAATCGCACGTGTCTCGATAGAGCAGCGTATCGAAAGACCGGGTTATTGGTTACCAATTACCGCTATTACAGACGGTATTCGTGGACAATGGAATATCTATCTTGTTACAGAGTCACAAGGACAATTTAAGATAACGCCTCAAACAATTAATGTGCTGCATACCACGACTGACCAAGTGTTTGTTGCTGGCCCTACGAGCAATGACTTGACCGTTATCTCAGAAGGCTTACACCGCTACGTACCAGGTCAAATTATCCGACCAGCGAAAGGTGGAGCAGAATAATGATCCGTTCTTTTGTTCGCAATGGGCGACTAATGTCGTTAGTCATTGCTCTGCTTATCGTGGCAGGCTTAGGCGCTTTATCAACACTTCCTCGCACTGAAGATCCACGCATTCAAAACCGAAATGCAAGTGTACTAACGCAACTTCCAGGTGCCAGCGCAGAGCGTGTTGAAGTGTTAGTGACAGAAAAAATAGAACAAAAACTACGAAAGCTGGCAGAGATTGATTTAATTACCTCTACCTCACGCCCTAGCCTCTCTGTCATTCAAATAAAATTAAAAGATGAAATCGTAAACACCCGTCCAATTTGGTCACGCATTCGCGACCTAATCAGCGATGTTGTTCCTGAATTACCCGTTGAAGCAAGCCAACCAACGCTCGAGGATGACAGAGGGTATGCGTTTACCAAACTAGTAGCGTTGAACTGGCTTGATGACACTGAACCGGACTTGGCAAGCTTGGGGCGCTATGCAAATGAGCTGCAAAATCGATTGCGCTTAATACCTGGCACAGATTTAGTGTCTATCTTTGGTCGGGGCCAAGAAGAAATCTTAGTGGCAATAGACGAAGCCAAAACCTCGCGCTTACAGTTAACCGCCGAGCAGTTATCCCAACAGGTATTTTTGGCTGACGCTAAAGTATCTGCGGGGCAGCTTGTGAACCAACACAATCAAATGCAGGTTGAATTAACAGGGGCTTTAGACACTGTTGAGCGCATTAAAAATATTCCCCTAAAAACGAATGACAAAGGCAGCCTAGTGACGTTAGGTGATATCGCTGATATCAGTAAAACCCTCGCATGGCCTGCCAGTGAAATAGCAATAGTGAACGACAAACCCTCTGTTGTTGTCGCCACACGTATGCTACCTAATTTACGTATCGACAAATGGACTGAAGATGTAAAACATGCGCTGGATGATTTTGCATTATACCTGCCCCATAACATTGAACTTGAACTGTTATTTGACCAAAACACCTACACAGAAGAACGCCTAGGCGACTTAGTAAACAATATAGCCGTTGGCTTTGTACTGATTTCACTGGTATTGTTAGTCACACTTGGTTGGCGCTCGGCGCTTATAGTAGCTGTGTCACTACCTTTGACCGTGTTATTTACGCTAGCAGTAATGAATGCATGGGGCTTGCCTATTCACCAAATGTCAGTAACAGGGCTAGTGGTGGCCTTGGGGATCATGGTCGATAATGCCATAGTGATGACCGACACCATTCAAGATAAGCGCCAGCAAGGTATGCGACGTCTCGACAGCGTGGGCTATGCCGTCAAGCATTTATGGCTGCCACTTTTAGGCTCCACCGTGACAACCGTACTGGCGTTTATGCCAATTGTACTTATGCCAGGTCCCGCTGGAGAGTTCGTTGGCGGCATTGCATTAAGTGTTATTTTCTCGCTGATTGGCTCATATATTATTTCTCATACAATAGTCGCGGGATTAGCTGGGCGCTTTATTGCAAAAGGTACTGGAGGCAGCACTGCTTGGTACGTAGCGGGTATTCAACTGAATACATTGTCGAAGGCGTTTTCTCGCAGTTTACAATTTGCATTAAGCTATCGAAAAATCACAATAGCCACCGTTTTTTGCCTTCCCCTTTTTGGCTTTATCGCTGCTAAACACTTAACAGAACAGTTTTTCCCCCCCTCTGACCGAGATATGTTCCAAATAGAAGTGTTTATGCCAGCTCAAAGCAGTATCGATAACACTAAAGCCATGACAGATAAGGTAAGCCAGTACCTTTATCAGCAAGAGGGTATTGCTGCAGCACGTTGGTTTATTGGCAAGAATGCTCCCTCTTTTTACTACAACTTAATACCTTCAAAAGACGGATTGCAAAACTATGCCCAAGGCATGATCACAGCGACCAGTTTCAAAGCAGCTAACGAATTGATTCCAGTAATTCAAATGGAGTTAGATGACTTATTTCCATCAGCTCAAATTCTTGTACGTAAATTAGAACAAGGCCCTCCATTCAATGCACCTGTTGAGCTTCGCATTTTTGGCCCTAATCTGGATACGTTAAAAACACTGGGCGATGAAGTTCGGCGTGTGATGTCAGAAACAACTGATATGATGCATACGCGAGCGACACTGCAACCGGGCACGCCGAAAGTGTGGGTTCAAGCGGATGAATCAGCGGCGGCACTAACCGGTTTAACGTTAGTCGATGTGGCACAGCAGTTAGGGAACTCACTCTCTGGCCAAGTCAATGGTTCAATTATCGAAGCCACAGAGTCGATTCCCGTGCGCGTTCGTGTGAACAACAGTGATCGAGGCCAACTCGCAGACGTAGCAAATATTAACTTACAAAGCCAAATGACTGACGGCAGCATACCGTTAACATCGATTTCACACCTGACGGTGAAGCCTTCACGGGGCGCTATTCCTCACCGAGACGGTATGCGGGTTAACATAATTGAGGGTTATATTCGTGCAGGTATATTGCCATCTGAAGTCCTTGCACGCGTTCAAGATAATCTTAAAAAAGCGGATTTCACACTGCCAGCAGGTTATCGAATAGAGGTTGGAGGAGAGTCAGCAGAGCGAGATCAAGCCGTAGGGCAGCTACTGGCCAGTGTCGGTCTAATTTTCACCCTGCTAATCACTGTTGTAGTATTGTCATTTAACTCATTCCGTTTAAGCGCAATTATCTTTTTCTCAGCGGGCCAGTCCGTTGGTTTAGGCTTGTTAAGCGTTTACCTGTTTAATTATCCGTTCGGCTTTACGGTTATCGTCGGCCTGCTGGGATTAATGGGCTTAGCAATTAATGCCGCAATAGTGATAATTGCCGAATTAAAAGCTAACGAAAGTGCAGTAAGAGGTGACCAACAAGCTATCATCAAAGGCGTGCAAAGCTGCACACGGCATATCAGTTCAACCACCATTACCACTGTTGGCGGCTTCTTACCTCTGATATTAGCGGGAGGTGGTTTTTGGCCACCATTTGCGATAGCGGTCGCAGGCGGGACAGTGTTTACCACCTTGCTATCATTCTATTTTGTACCTGCGGCATTTTCGCTTTTTGCGAACAAAACACCGTTTGAACAATCTGAAGGCGAGCCAGTAGCGGTAGTGAATGTATAGAGTATAGTGGGACTAAAGCAAGTAGCTGTATGATTGTGCTACTTGCTGTCTGGATTTAAGCCTTGTTTAATTTTCTCGATGCGCTCTTGATGACGATGATGAGCGTTCAATGCCGCCACACCAAAGGCTCCGATGATAGCCACGATAGGTATCAATAAAGACAATACCTGAGGCTGTAATAATTGATTTAACCACTCCATGTGAAATACTCCTTGCTGACGAATTTATCTATTCTTCGAAATAGGTACCCCAACCATCATAATCAACTTTACACTGTTGGGCTAGTGCAACCATCTTCTCTGTTTCTTCTAAGATTAGCTCAGCATCCAAAAATTGCTCAGTAATCACGTCAAAAGCAAAGACTTTTTCACCTGTTTCAAGCTCAGCTTCTTCCGGCTCTTCAACTTCTAGGCCCATTTTAAATGCGGCTATCGCAGCCTTTTCTAAGACGTCAAAATTAGCACTAGAAAAGTGGTGTTCAATGGTATGGTAAGCTTCTTCATTACTACCATCTTCTAGCAATTCATTGACTAGCTCTTCTGTGTACTCTTGCCATTCTTGCATGTCTGGATTTTGCATTACTAGCCTCTAACTTTTATTTTGTGGTAACTCGGTACCCACTTCTTTGCTTAACGCCTGAATCTTGGTCAACATGTTGTCACGAACGTCATTAGTAATCGCTCGCACATTGTCTTTATCGTCTTCCGTTAAATATACAGGATCTAAAAATTCAATGATCATTTTACCATTGTTCCAACGGTTCAAATTAATGAAATCATGCGTGTTACTGGCACAGATTGGCACTATTGGGACACCTGCTTGTAGCGCCGTTCTAAATGCACCTGTTTTAAATGGAAGTAGGCCTCGACCGTAACTGCGAGTTCCTTCAGGGAACAACCACACTGACAAGCCCTTTTCTTTAATCTTCTCGGCCGTCAATGCAATGGTATTCATCGCTTTATTTGAATTATTTCTGTCGATTAGGATATTACCTGTAAGCCAATACATTTGACCAAAGAATGGGATCCATTTAAGACTTTTTTTCCCAACGCTCACTGTTCCTGGTTGCACGGCATTACTTACCGTGTACAAGTCGTAAGAGTTTTGATGATTACAGATATAGACGACCGGGCCAACGTTCGACAACGATGATGGTTTTCGTACTTCTACCTCAAGCCCAATCACTTTCGACATGCTACCCAATATACGCGCAGCTGTGAAAACATTATTCTTATGGAAAGGCCTCAACAAGCTGAATAAACAAGCAAAGACTGACAATAAACCGATGCCCAGTGTCAAAATGATGATTCGAATTACAGCTAACAAGTGTACGCCCCTGAGTTAAATAAGGGGGCGAAGTATACATGGAAATAGCCAATTAATTAATCTATCGACGGTGATATTTTGTAATACAGTTGTTTTCTGAGCATAAAAAAAGCCAGCATTGCTGGCTTTTCATCGAGAAATAACGCTTAGAATGAGTAAGTAGCACCAAGAAGCGCTTGTGTGTAACTATCTTCTGTCACCCACGTATTAGTGCCTTCTGTCGCCTCGTCACCTAGTGATGTACCTGTCACTGCACCTAATAGTGTCCAACGATCCGTTAATTTGTATGTACCGATAAGGCCTAACGTTGCGTTTACCGTTGATTCATCATTACGGTAGTAGTACGCCGCCATATCTTCATCTAAGCTCTCAAGCTTACCCATGATAGACACGCTGTATTTTTCATTCGCTAACAGCGTATAAGTCGCTTGAGCGTATAATTTAGCACCATCAGATTCATCTGAAATATCATTGACGAAACCAACTTCAGCATTAAACATGCCGCGAGAGTATGCCATGTTAATACCTGCCATGATTGAATCTTCACGGTCCTGTAACGGCGCATTAACCTTAACATCGTCTTTGTCGAAGCCACGGTGTACCGTAATGACACCACCAGCACGGAAACCATTATCTGACTTGAATAACCAGCCACCAAGCTTGTTATATTTGAAGTAGAAACGGTCATTGTAACTTACGTTGATAAGAGGAACACCAACGGTTTCATTATCGTCACCACCTACGTATTCAGGCAAACTAGCTGCACCTAAACCTACCTGGCCATGGAAACCCTGTTTAGCGTCTGCTTTAGTGCTTGGAATCGCCGACATGTTGCCAACAGTACTTGCTGCAAATGCTGATGCACTGGCTAAACCTAATGCGAGTGTAATGTATCTAATCATTTTTATTTCCCTTAATAATTTATAAATATTTTTCTATGGTCTTACTTAAGAAGGCTTGAGAACTTTTATATCAAATAGTTTACATACTGATGAAACCAAAATGAGTTACTATTTAATTTAGCAACAAAATTTTCGATATTAAATACGTTCAATGCCTTCCATTTTACGACAAAAGCTTTCTAGTCAGTTCCAGTGTTCTGAGAGAGTTTTGTAACACAACGTTAACACTAACTCTCACCTAGCCCAAATGTCTCTTGTTCATGCTCATCTGCATATTGCTCTTTGATTTCCAAAATTCTGGGCATGCACTCAAGAAACTCAGGCACTAAGGCTGGATCAAAATGTTGACCGGCCTCTTCTTTCAGTAATTTGACTACTTTTTCAAGCGGCCATGCTTTTTTGTAAGGGCGCTCAGATGTCAAGGCATCAAACACATCAGCGATAGCAACAATTCGAGCACTTAGCGGAATTTCCTCACCTTTGAGTCCTTTGGGGTACCCTTTGCCATTCCACTTCTCGTGGTGTCCAAGGGCAACTTCTCGCGCTAGCCTTAGCAACTCAGAATCATCACAACCGAGAATATCTGCGCCATATTCAACATGCTTTTGCATGATATCCCATTCTTCTTCATCCAACTTACCCGGCTTCAATAACACACGATCGGGTATCCCTATTTTGCCAATATCGTGCATAGGTGCGGCATTAAACAAAAGCTCCGCCCATTCATCATCGACACCAATTTTTTCAGCAAGAAATCGTGAATAATAACTCATGCGAATAACATGCATGCCCGTTTCGTTATCTTTGTATTCAGCGGCTCTACCCAGTCGTTTAATGATTTCATGACGAGTCTTATCTATTTCAGCCGTCCGTTGTCGGACTTGCTCTGCAAGTTCTCGCTGTTGGTCGTACAACGCTAGGTGAGTTTTAATTCGGGCAAGCACAATTGGCATACTGACGGGTTTTGTAATGTAGTCAACTGCCCCTAATTCAAAGCCCATTTGTTCATCTTTAATCTCAGTTTTAGCCGTTACAAAGATAACAGGAATGTCACGTGTCAACGGGTTAGATTTGAGCTCCCGACACACTTGATATCCATCCATTTCTGGCATCATGATATCGAGTAGAATAAGGTCAGGTTTTTGCTTAGAGGTTGCTATTTTCAGCGCTAGCTTTCCGTTAACTGACGCTTTGACCTTGTAATAGGGTCTTAAAATGCCCGTCAATACATCAATATTATCGGGGTTGTCGTCAACGACTAAGATAGTCTGTAATTCAGGTTGACTCATTATGCCTCCCCAAATAACGTTGCTAAGGTATTTTCTACCTTTATTTTATCCACGGGCTTTAACAAAAAGCCATCCTGCTCAGAGACGTCTGCTGGCAATTCAGTGCCAGATACATAGACTATTTTGATACTATCCGCGCCGGGTAATTCACGCAACTGAGTGGCTGTTTCATCGCCCGACATACCCGGCATTTGAACATCGAGAAAAACAACATCAGGCATGACTTTTCCTGCAATCCGCAACGCTAATTGCCCCGATATTGCGGCTTTAACTTTGACTTGTTCAGGCAACAAGCCGCGCAACACATCAATATTGCTGGGCTCATCATCAACTAACAACGCAGTTATGTTCGGAATGGCCATAAAAAATCCTCAGCGCTAGAACTGCCCTATAAAAAGCAGCTCAACTATTCTCTATTGTTATTGATATCAAACGCTTGCAGAAAATAGTCTCGTATTGTCCCTTACCTCTAGGTTGAAGTAATTTAGGTTAATTATCAATCACTGTATGACGATATTTCTCTATTTACTTAAAAACAAGAGCGTCTCAGTTACAAGCACCTGTAGTTCACTATCCTATTGATTTGACAATTTAAAACTAAATCCTGATATTTATACTAGTATACTAATCATACGATTTCATTGTTAACGAAGCATTAACACAGCACGAGGCTTTCATGTGACCAGTTATGTTAATCAATACGAACAAATAACCGCTTTGGTTGTCGATGCAAACAGCAATATGCGCCAAATTATTGCTGGCATGTTGCGTAACATGGGATTCAAAAGTTTATTTGTTGCCACAAATGAAATCCAAGTAAATGATATCCTTAATGTCGAAAAAGTAGATATTGTGTTCAGTGGTTGGCAGCCGGGAAAGCTGGATGGTATTAAAGTTCTCAACAAGGTCCGCGATAACGAAAAAACTAAAGCCATACCTTTTCTGATGATCACAGACATAATCGACCAGGACATGGTTAGACAGGCGGTATCTAACGGCGTATCTGAATATATTGTCCCTCCCTTTAACAAACAAATACTGCAAAAAAGGCTCGACAGAGCACTCAAAATACCGATTCACAGCTCTGCCGCGTCAGTCATTAAACAAGACAAAAACAAACGATTTGCGAAGAAAAAAGACACAAAAGATTTTAACATTCTCATCGTTGATGATGTCGCTGATAACATAGAAGTGCTGCGTGGCATTTTGAAACCTCACTACCGTATAAAGGCTGTAACTAGCGGCAAAAACGTTATGCAAATATGCATGTCAAACCAGCCGCCTGATATCATTTTACTCGATATCATGATGCCAGAGATCGATGGTTTAACGGTATGCAAGCAGCTTAAACAAAACCCGATGACACAAAATATAGTGATCATTTTTATCACCGCACTGACCGAAGCTGATGATGTTGTTAGGGGATTAGAGCTTGGTGCTGTTGACTATATAACTAAACCCATCCACCCGGATGTTGTGTTAGCGCGGGTCCGCACCCATACCCGTTTGGTTTTATCTCAACGGGTTATTCAAGATCAGATAGATGCACTCGTTTCACAGAATACTCGACGTGAATATATTGATAATTTACTGCAACGTAAGCTCGAGGAATTCCAACGACTGTCTCAAGAAAATGTAAAATATTTGGATACCAAACTGAAAGCGAATTCCGTTGCAGAGCGCACCTTTGAACAGCTAAAGTTTAGCATTAATGTGCAAGACGTTATCGTCCAGAACCTTTATACGTTGAGACAACTTGAGGATAACAATTATAAACTGGTGCGATCACGCAATGAGACCAGTAACTTTATTAAACGCATAGTTCACACCTACAGCTTTGAACTACGAGACAGAAGCCTAGAGGCAAAACTAAATTTTGGCTGCGACTTAGCCTTGTTTACCGACACCAAGCTCGCTACTTACCTAATTCATTTGTTATTTGCGAATGCTATCGAGCATTCTTCGCGAGGCTCGCAAATTCATGTAAAAACGGTCGAATTGCCCCATCATATTTTGGTCAGTATCCAAAACAATGGTGAACTGCCACATGAAATCCCAAATGACCTTAATGAATTGCTGGAAACAAAAAAAGGCGAACCTTTGGTCGCCTTGAATTTCTATACTGCCTTTAAATTAGCGCACGCGCTGCACTGTCAGATGTATTATCACTCGAGTGATAAATTCAACACTATTTTTTACCTTAAATTCAGAAAATAGTGTTGATATGACTGACTTTCTTACTTGCCATTAATGCTTTGCTAGATGTGGGCTGCCAATTTCGTTAAACACATAGCCTTGTCCCCACACAGTTTCAATTTGCGCGTGCTGTAAACCAAATTCTGACAACTTTTCACGTAATTTCGCCATGCGCACATCAACCGTACGCTCAGTGCCATTGTAGTCTCGTTTAAGCAACACGTTATATATTCTGTCGCGGCTTAATACACGTCCAACATTATCCACTAGCAAGTTAAGCAACTTAAATTCAAAAGAGCTCAACTTAATGGCGACATCATTCACAAAACATTTATGCGCCGATACATCTAACTTCAAATTACCGACTTGTTTGGCACGTTGATAACTTTTTTGCTGCGAGTCTTTAGAACGGCGAATAAGAGATTCGGCACGCACTTTCAGAATGGCAGGAGACACAGGTTTCACCAAATAATCATCAGCGCCTGAAAAGAATGCTGAAATTTGATCTTGTTCCGCATCTTTAGCCGTCAAAATCATTATCGGACCTTGGTACGATTTTCGTAGTCGCTCACAAACTTCGTAACCATCGATATCGGGTAATCCTAGGTCTAAAATAACCACATCAGGCTGATAGTTGGCAACTGCTTGCTCGGCACTTTCACCCAAGTGTTCCTGGTATACAAAAAACTCAGACTTCTCCAAATATGATTTCAACAAGGTTGATACCATACGATCATCTTCTACGATTAACGCAATATTGCTGCCTTCTACCAACGATTCAACTTGATTCGATACCTGCATAATCGCTACCTCTGCATGGTTTATTAAGATAGTGCTAGTATAGAAAAAGTTGTTACACATAGCTGTTAAGCTATGTTAACCAAGTGTAATACTTGATGGCTAAATTGTTATTGCCGAGGGTCAGTGTCAATTACGTCTGGGCGCCCTTGATGTGCTTCAAGAAAGTCACTTAGTCCCGGGTATGTCTCAGTTGACGCTAACTCTCTGAAGTTTGCCCAGTCTAGCAATGTGTATAAGCATATCGCCGGATAATGCCATTGCTCAAACGCGCCGTTTGTTACCGATTTTTCAAGCGTTTGATATACCTCTGTAACGCGTTCTCGTTGCAAATTAAAAAACAACGTGTCACTTTGAGTATCTAATCCGGAACGGCTAGAAATTAATAGAGAAACCAAAGAGTCATTAGCAGCATCAATCAGAGTCATTAAATTCTCTTCATCCCAGCTCAAAGATCTTAACTCCCCTTCCTTCATCAAATAACGAGAAATGACGCGCGAATCAAAAATGCACTGCTCTCCATCAATTAACGCGGGTACCTTAAGTGTTGGATTTTTCTCACGTAATATTTCACGTCCCTGCTCTGAGAAAATATCCAAGTTGTCAAACTCAATAGGTTTGTTGAGCAATTCGCACAGCAAACGTATGCGACGAACATATGGCGAGGTAGTTGATCCAAGTAGTTTCATAAATTTTTCTCAAGACAAATAAGACTTAGCCTACGTCATATCTCACTTAAGGTAAAAGACAGATGTAAAAAAGGCCGCTAAAGCGGCCTTTTATTAAGCGTTTGCCGATAAGGCTAAAACAGATCTTCGTCGATATCGAATAGCACAGTGCTCGCCTGGCTAGCGGTTGCTACCAATGAGTACATGCGAGGTAATAAACGCGCGAAGTAATAACGTGCTGTTTTAACCTTGCCGACGTAAAAGTCATCACCACTTTCTTGTTTTGCCAATGCTTCTTTAGCCATCATTGCCCATAGGTATCCCATGGCAGTGTAACCAAAGACATGCAAGTAATCGTTGGCAGCCGTACCAATCATATTTGGGTCAGTCTCGCTGCCGGCAACAATGTCACTTGAAAGTTGTTGTAAAGCGGCAAGCGCTTTAGCCAGTGGTTCAACAAACTCTTTCATGTTGTCTGCTGTTGAGTCTGCAATAAACGCTTCAACTTCTTCAACAAATGGCGCAAGCATTGCCCCCTTCGATGCAACCACCTTGCGACCTAACAAGTCCATCGCTTGGATACCATTAGTACCTTCATAAATTTGGGTAATACGAGTATCGCGCACTAATTGCTCTTGGCCCCATTCGCGAATAAAGCCATGACCACCAAATACTTGCTGGCCAGCGACTGTTGATTCAAACCCTAAATCAGTGAAGAACGCTTTGGCTATTGGCGTTAACAATGCAGCCATTGTTTCACCTTTCTTCTGCGCTTCACCTTCAGCGTACGTTGAATAATCCAATTGCATTGAAATGTATGATGATAATGCGCGAGAACCTTCAGTTAATGCTTTCATATTTAGCAACATGCGGCGAACATCGCCATGCACTAAAATAGAGTCTGCAGCCTTATCAGGTGACTTAGCACCAGTTGCTGAACGACCTTGAATACGGTCCTTCGCGTATTCAATCGCGTTTTGATACGAACGCTCTGCACTGCCAATGGCTTGTATACCCACACCAACACGTTCAAAGTTCATCATAGTGAACATACAAGCAAGGCCTTTGTTCACCTCGCCAACTAAGTAGCCCTTGGCATCATCAAAGTTCATCACACATGTCGCAGAGCCATGAATACCCATTTTATGTTCAATTGAGCCACAACTAACGCCATTCGCTTCACCTAGGCTGCCATCATCATTTACATTAATTTTAGGTACCAAAAATAGGGAAATACCGCGAGGACCGGCAGGTGCATCAGGCAATTTAGCGAGCACGAGGTGAACGATATTCTCTGCTAAATCATGCTCACCTGCCGTGATGAATATTTTGTTACCGGTAATCTGGTAACTGCCGTCATCTTGAGGAATAGCTTTCGTACGAATCATGCCCAAATCAGATCCAGCATGAGATTCAGTCAAACACATACTGCCTGTCCACTCACCCGAGATCATTTTCGTCAGGTAAGTTTCCTTTAATGTCTCACTACCATGTTTAGCAATGGATAAGCCAGCGCCTGCCGTCAACCCTGGGTAAAGCGAGAATGAAATATCGCCAGAACACAACATTTCTTCATGCAATGCAGTAATAATCTTTGGCATGCCCATGCCACCATACTCAGGTAGGCCGCCCAATGCTGTCCAGCCACCTTCAACATATGTTTGAAACGCTTCTTTGTAACCCGGTGCAGTCGTTACTTTGCCGTTGTCAAAGCTAACACCAACTTCATCACCGACACGTAACAAAGGCGCTATTTCTTGTTCAGAGATTTTCGCGCATTCCTGCAAGATAGCATCTGCAGTGTCGCGATCTACATGCTCAGATAAGCTTGGCAATGATTGCCACATTTCATCAGCCTTAAGCACATCGTACAAAATAAAGCTCATGTCTTTTAATGGCACTTGATAATCAGCCACGGCACACCTCGATAAATAAAACAGTCAATTTAAACACCTGTTTAAATATAATTAAATTTGAGCAAAAGTAAAGTATTGGTATCGAAAATCCATTTTGGCAGTTGCCCTGAATTACAGGTATAGTTGAAACTATTGAAAGAGGTGAGCAGTGCGATTAGATTTTCGATTAACGATATGTGCATTATTGACGGCCATGAGTATGTACCAAGCTGCATGGAGTCAACAACTTGCCTTCAACAAAGTGGACAAAGGTGACAGTTATACATTTCAATACCAATGGTTAGACGTAGCCAAACAACCGCAGTCTCTAAGTTTTACCTTATCTAAAAAGGCACTATTTTCCCCGTTTCGACATTTTCGCGCGTACAACCCTGAACTTGCGGCAAAATATGTACAAAAACATGTTCGAAAATCTCTAAAAAAGTCACCACTGGACAATGTTAGTGTGCGTGTAGACCCTCGCACCCAAGAAGTCATGCTGCGTAGCAATAATCGCGACGCATTACTAACAGCCAGTGCAGAGGTAAATAAAAGAGAGACAGAGTATTTTCAGCAATACCTTGAACAACAGTTTTATCACCAATTCACAACCTATAACGATTACAGTGGAATAAAACCTGACCACGTGCGTATTGCTTTAGAATCGGTCGAAATTCTTGATCCAACAAAGCCCGCAATTTTAGAAAAAACAAATGTTAAAAATGTACGCCGAGTAACCAACTACGTCCTTAACTTTGTTCAAAGCATCCCTTATTCAACACTAGAGTCTAGGCTAACTTCGTCAGGAGCTGGGTTTAATGTGCCTACTAAAGTACTGTGGGAAAACCAAGGAGATTGTGATAGCAAAATGACACTTACCGCTTCACTGCTTCGTCGTTTAATGCCACGCATCAAATTAATGATGGTATATATTGATCAACACGCCTTTATTGGTATCGATATTTTGCCAGAGCCTAACGATGTTGTTGTAGAACAAGATGGCCGTAGTTTTGTATTGGCAGACCCTACCGGGCCAAAACTTCTCAAGCTTGGCGAGCTACCTTTTGATTCTGAACAAGCGATATATTCGGGCCATTACACTGGGGAAGTATTTTAGTCTATGCAGATACATCAAGTGCCAATACTTTGCGAATGCTCGATGACAACACCTCTGCACTAACAGGTTTAGCCACATGTAAATTCATGCCTGCTGCCATACTTGCCTTTTTGTCTTCCGCTCTAGCATGCGCTGTCATTGCAATAATAGGTAATTGTTCGTATTCATCCATTCCACGTATTTTCTTGGTTGCTGTCAGCCCATCCATTACGGGCATCTGAATATCCATTAACACGACATCAATGTCATTGCTCTGTAATTGATTAATAGCGACTTCACCATTCTCGGCAATCACAACTTTTGCGTTCATAGAAAACAACAACTCTTGCGCAACCATTTGATTCACAAGGTTGTCTTCAACTAGCAGTACCGAAACACCTTCTAAACTGCCCGCTAGCGGTGCCTTATTTTCAGGTTTCTTCGGGATATCTAGCGGCGTATCACTGACAACCTGCTGCTGATTTGCAAGCGAAAGATGTTGGTTTATTTTACTTAATGTATGGCGGTATAGCGGTAGCTCAAATATCAGATATGGCGCTTTAATTGGCGTTAATTGAGCAACAACTTTTTCACTCAGTGAAGACATAACCGGCTGACAAATACCAGTTAGCACAATAACGGATTGGACCTGCTCAAGTGCAACCAGTAAATTTTCGTGCGCATGCTCTAGGTAGTCGCCATCAATCAATAACACGGTATCGTCTATTAACGCGAGTTGCTGGAAGGCTTGCTCATCTTCCGCATGCTTGTATTGCCACCCATAACTATTGACCGATGCAGCAAGCGAAGTTGAATAACGGCCACCTAATGTGACAATATCGATACGTTGCTTACCCACCACTGGCGCCATTTGCTCGATCGATACAGGTAAAACAAAGCTGAATTCACTGCCCTGTCCTGGCGTCGACTTCACTTTAATCTCTCCACCTAAGAGCTTCACTATCTGTTGACTAATTGAAAGACCAAGACCAGATCCGCCATACTCTCGCGTCATCGACTCATCGGCTTGACTAAATGCATCGAAAAGCTTGTCCTGCTTATCTAAATCAATGCCTATGCCAGAATCTTTAACCACAAATTTTAACAACGCATTGTCTTCACCTTTGGCTGTTGCTGAAATTGTTAACGAGACACCGCCTTGATGCGTGAACTTTATGGCGTTATTTAACAGGTTAGTGAGTACCTGCGTTAAGCGCATTTCGTCAGTGGTTATCAATTCTGGCACTTGCGCATCAATATCAACATCAATAGACAGCTGCTTGCTAAATGCATTAATGGCGTTCAACTGCATAACGCGATCAACGATACTGTCGACCTTAGCGCTCCCCATATTCAGCAATAACTTTCCGGCTTCGATTTTTGAAAGGTCGAGTAATTCATCAACCAAATGTAACAAAGCGGCTGATGCACTCTGCGCATTCGCTAAATACTGCTGCTGAAATGCACTAAGTGGGGTTTTCCCCATCAAGGTCATCATGCCCTGAATAGCGTTAATCGGCGTACGAATCTCATGACTCATATTTGCCAAGAACTGACTTTTCGCTTTGTTTGCAAACTCTGCTTGGTCTTTTGCGGTTTGCAAAGCTGATTGCACAGCAAACTGAACAGAAACATCACGTAAAATGACAATGGTGCCCAGACTTAGGCCCGTCTCGTTATAAAAGCGTGTGCAAAAGACTTCAAACGTGTCGCCGCTCGTTTCTATTGTCTGATGGTAACCCAATGACGTTTGCTCGGGTGGTAATACAGAAAACTCTGACAACATGGATTGAATAGGCTTAGGGAGTAACCCTGTGACATTTTTACCCAGCATATTCTCTTGTTCATCACCAATATAGCGCTCAAAGGCTTTATTACAACCAGTGAGCTTGTTCTCATTATCATTAAAGATAATGTACTCAGGAATACCGTTAATCACAGAGCGTAGCAGTACGTATGCTCTGTGGTACTCTCGGCTACGTACAATAAGAGCCTGTGTTTTTTCTGCCACGCGAGAGTCAAGCTCTGCATTTTGCTCTTTGAGCTGATGCATTAGACTGCGGTTTTGACTAAAAATATTTTCAACCAGCTGGAACCAAGGTAGCCATTCTGCTGTTGGTTTAATTTTGCCAGGGTCTCCTTCCGCGCAATGCTCTATATGGCTGATAAACTCAGATGCGGGCTTAATAAACGTTTTACGTGTCATCACATACACGAGCGCTAGAAAGGCAACAAGGCCGAAAAAGAACAAAGCGCCCGAGAAAATAAAGCGATTTTTGAGTTGCTGCGTAAAGTGGCTGTATGGCTGGTACTTGATTAAGCTCCAACCATTAAGCTGGATTTCATGTTTTTGCAACAGCCATTCACGGTACATAAAGTTATCAGAAAAATTGAGTACCTGTGCACGTGCTAGCTCTTTCAACCCCTCTGGCGCGACGTCCCGCCATTGCATATTGGTGCGCACTTTATCCTGTTCCTGTGAAACATGAACTAACACACGGCCTTGTTCATCAACCAGCACGTAGCCTTGATTAGGCTTATCAACTTGGGGAAGTTTGTTTTGCAGACTGATTAAATCGACATCAATAACCAACGCACCGCGATATTTTCCTTGATGAAACACACCCGTACCAATAGACGCTTTGATCCCCTTACCGGCAGTATCTTGATAGGGCGGCGACCAGATAAAACCTTTCCCTTGTAGGTTTCCTTGTCTAATTTTCCACAAGTAGGTTTCATTCAACATTTGGTCAGAATATTGCCAAGCGCTGCGGCTTATCCACGGAAAAATATTGATAAAACGGTTGAGCGACAAATAGTAAAACCATGTGGCATCCGCGTTTGAGCTACTCGCGGTAACAAATGCTGGCGTCAGTGCATTTGCCATCGTGAGTTCTTGCCACATTTGCGCGTCAATGTCTTCTATTACACCTCGCCCGGTGATATTGCCACGTAAGCGTTTGCGGGTTCGGCTTGTTTCACGCTGATTGGTTTTTAAATAAAATTTATCGCCGTCTTGCAAGAGAACAGGCGCCGAGGCATACAAGTCATCAGGGTTCGCCAAGTAATGTTCAGCAAATTGCTTCAAACCCGACAAGGTTTGCTGACTCTTCTCCAAACTATTGCTAATAATTTCCGCTTGCCCGCTCAATTCAACAATATCTTTGTCGAGTCGGGTGTCGATTTCCACTTGATAACGATAAAAACCGATGGCGAGACCAATACAGGTGATCACGAAGAAAAGCAGAAAAACCGCTATTGTATAGCGGTTAAATAAGTTGACCTTAGAAATTGCTTGGTTCAAATCTACTGCTTAGCAAAAAAGACAATGCCAAGAGTATACATGAGAAAAAGAGAATTTTAATAAGCAGCCACATTGCAGCTGCTCATACCTTAACCTCAGAAAGCTAGCACGCAGTGAAAATTATAAATTTTCTTCAGCAAAAGAGGCTAAACGACTTCGTACCACACCATTAAGATTAACAGTGGTACTGCCAGGAAACTCCTTGAACCGTTCAACAATGTAGGTTAACCCTGAGGTGACAGCTGTTAAATAATTACTGTCTATTTGTGCGAGATTACCTGAGCATACCAACTTAGTTCCCTCGCCACAGCGTGTAATGATGGTCTTTAGCTGTGATGCAGTTAAGTTCTGACACTCATCGAGCAATACAAAGGCATTCTGAATACTACGACCACGCATAAAGTTCACTGACTTAAATTGTATGTTGGCCTTTTCCATAATGTAATTCATGCTGCCACTCATACTTTCATCTTGCTTGTGTAGTACCTCAAGAGAATCAGTAATTGCCGCCAGCCATGGCGCCATTTTTTCTTCCTCTGTGCCAGGCAAAAAGCCAATAGACTCAGCGATTTCTGGTGTACTACGCGTGACAATCACTTTGTCATATAGGCCACGTTCAATCACCTGCTCTAGGGCACTCGCTAGAGCCAGCAATGTTTTACCGCAGCCTGCTGGGCCAGTAAGAACAACTAAATCAATAGTCGGGTCAAGCAAGGCGTCCATCGCCATCCCTTGATAGATATTTTTGGGTTGAATGCCCCAGGCATTTTTTGACATTAATCGTTCGCGAGAAATATCCTGAATGGCAACACGCTCATCGTCCCAGCCCGCAACCTTTCCTGCAAAATGTTCGCCTTCATCCAGCAAGTACTCGTTCATGTAGATTGTCGGTAAAATTGATTTTTTAACGTAATGTGTTGTGTTGCGACCTTCGGTTTCACTCTCACACTCTTTTATTTGCGCCCAGAAATCGCCTTCAAATTTATGGTAACCCTTCGTCAGGAAACGGACATCATCAATCAATTGGTCAGTGCGATAGTCTTCTACATGCGCTAATCCAGCGCCTTTCGCCTTGAGACGCATGTTAATGTCTTTAGTAACAAGCACAACTTTGCGTCCTTCATTATGGTTTTGAATATGAATCGCCGCGTTAATAATGCGGTTATCATTTTCATTGAAGGATAGGGTTTCAGCTTTTTGCTCCAATGAGTAATCATTGATGATGGAGAGTTTTCCGGTGGGCGATTGATCTTGCCCACCTAAGTTACTTGCCAAAGGCACACCCGCTAGTACCTCTTCCGGTGTTGAGTTTGCCAAAACATCTTCTAACGCGCGAATGGCTACGCGTGCATCACGGCTAACATCTTTACGTCTATCTTTAATCGAATCGAGCTCTTCTAGCACCGTCATTGGCACTACAACGTCATGTTCTTTAAAGGAGAGGAAAGCAAAGGGTTCGTGAAGCAGGATATTGGTATCTAGAACATAAATGATGGTTTCGTCAGTCATATAGGCACTCTCGCTTAGCTTAGCTAAACCAAACTCAGGCGATATTGCCGCTCAACCATATCAACCCGAATATTGATTTTTCTAGCGGTTGATGAATTCCAAAAAAGTAGAATGTTCAACTCCACTGTGACACCTTCCTCAGACCTACGCAAGTGAAAAATTGTCATTTTTCGAACGATTTTTGTGACATATTTATGTCGCTTGACGACTCTAAAATACATGTCATAGTAGTGAATTGATCTATGCTTTTTTCTCTTCTCTAGCATTTCACATAAATTCCTGTCCATTAGGACGAATTTTTTAATGAATACATCTACTATTAACGGTAATATGTCGCCCTTTTTTTGGCGCAGCCAGGTTTTACAGACCTTTTCCGCATCGCGGGTGCTGGCTAACTTCTATGCAGGAGACGTTCAATATGCAATTTTTTCCGGGACAACGTTGGATTAGTGATAGTGAATCTGACCAAGGTCTAGGTACAGTGACTGGTGTCGAAAATCGTTTTGTAAATATCGTATTTACGGCAACGGGAGAGTCTCGGAAATATGCCATTGAGAATGCGCCGTTAACACGCGTTATATTTAATGAAGGTGACATTGTGCCTAGCCATGAAGGCTGGCAAATGCGTGTAAGCAGTATTGAAGAGCAAGGCGGCATTATCTCTTATTCAGGGATACGTGTTGATAACCAAGAGCCTGTTGTGCTTAAAGAAGTGATGATTGATCACTTTATCAAATTCAACAAACCACAAGACCGACTCATTAACGGACAAGTCGACCGCCTAGACTGGTTCCGCTTAAGAAAAGCCTGCTTAAAACATCAATTCGAACAACAACAGTCTCCATTAGTGGGGCTCTCAGGTGGACGTGTAAGCCTAATCCCTCATCAATTGTACATCGCTGAAGAAGTTGGTAGTCGCTTCGCGCCACGTGTTTTACTCGCTGATGAGGTTGGATTGGGTAAAACCATTGAAGCCGGTTTAATTATTCACCAACAGTTAGTGACAGGCCGCGCGCAACGTGTATTGATTGTGGTACCTGAATCACTGATGCATCAGTGGCTAGTTGAAATGTTGCGCCGTTTCAACTTGAAATTCGCCATCTATGATGAAGAGCGTTGCCAACAAAGCGACGGTGAAAACCCATTTAGTGAAGAGCAATTAGTGCTCGTTAACTTAGACTTTGTAACTGACCATCCACAGTGGTATGAAGCGATGATCGCTGAAGACTGGGATTTAATGGTTGTTGATGAAGCGCACCACTTAAATTGGAGTAAAGACGCGCCAAGCCTTGAATATCAATGTATTGAGCAACTTGCTAGCGTAATCCCGGGAGTGTTGTTATTAACAGCGACACCAGACCAACTCGGTCACGAAAGCCACTTTGCTCGCTTACGATTGCTTGACCCTGATCGCTTTTACGATTACCAAGCATTTATTGAAGAAGAATCGCATTACACAGAAGTCGCTGACGTTGCCAATACCTTACTGGCAGAGCAAGCACTTACGGAAGCACAAAGCGAACAGCTACAAGCACTATTGAAAGAGTCTGATATCAATGCATTGTTAGTTGCGCTAAGCACAGGCGACGACGATGTCCAGCAAGAAGCACGAAGCCAGCTGATTAATCAGCTGTTAGACAGGCACGGTACTGGTCGTATTCTGTTTAGAAATAGTCGTAACACCATTAAAGGATTTCCAGGTCGACAAGCACTACCTGCGCCTTTGGCATTACCTAGCGAATACAAGGTCGCTTTGGAAGATTTACTCGAAGGTAAATCTGCCGAAGACATTGCAGCGCTTAACCAGAGTCGCTACTTGCCAACACCCGAGCGTCTATACAGTCTGAATGCTAGTGCTGCCACTTGGTACGATATTGATCCACGCGTTGATTACCTCATTGACTTATTAAGGTCGCTTAATCAAGACAAAGTACTGGTAATTTGTGCCCACGCTGAAACAGCTATAGAGCTAGAAATGGCCTTACGCACCAAAGAAGGTATGCGCGCAGCTGTTTTCCACGAAGGTTTGAGTATCTTCGAACGCGATCGTGCCGCGGCATATTTCGCCCAAGAAGAAGAGAGTGCGCAAGTACTTCTGTGTTCAGAAATTGGCAGTGAAGGCCGAAATTTCCAATTTGCTCACCACTTAGTGTTGTTTGATTTGCCAACCAACCCTGACTTACTTGAGCAACGTATTGGACGCCTTGATCGTATCGGTCAAACTGAAACGATTAAGTTGCATTTACCATATTTTGAGCAGTCTCCTCAGCAAGTGCTTTACCGTTGGTATCACGAATCACTTAACGCATTTGAGCACACGTGCATTACCGGTCGCGCGGTTTTTGAGGCACAAGGTAATGCCTTAGCTAACGTTATTTATAGTCAAGCATGGCAAGGTGACCAGATTGAACAAGTCATTAATGACAGTCACAAACTGCACCTAGATATCAAAGCAGAATTGGAAACTGGCCGAGATAAATTACTTGAGCTGAACTCAAGTGGCCAAGGGCGTGCGCAAGACATTGTTGACCAAGTTGCCGCTCTTGATCGCCAAACAGCTCTACCGCAGTTTATGTTCCAAGTATTTGATGTCTTCGGTATTCAGCAGGATGACAAAGCAGACAATGCCATCGCGCTAAACCCGACAGAGCATATGTTGTCACCTAACTTCCCGAACTTACCAGATGACGGTGCAACAGTTACATTCGACCGCAGCACAGCATTATCTAACGAAGACTACCAGCTATTGTCTTGGGATCACCCGATGGTACGAGGCTCTATGGACCTTGTCTTAAGTGACGAAATAGGCAATGCAAGTATCGGCTTGTTGAAAAACCCTGCCTTACCTGTAGGTACATTCTTCTTAGAATGTATTTTCACCGTTGAAGCCACAGCACCATCGAATCTTCAGCTAGGCCGCTATTTACCGACAACGCCAATTCGCGTATTGGTCGACAAAGCAGGCAACAACTTAGCGAGTAAAGTCTCGTCGCAAGTGCTTGAGCAACAACTGAGCCCTGTTAAGAAACAGGTTGCCTTACAATTGGTCAAGGCATTAAAAGCTGACATACAACCGCTAGTGACAAAAGCTGAACAACACGCACAGCAACAAATTCCGGCCATAGCTGAGAAAGCCAATGACACAATGCATAAGACGCTCGACCAAGAGTATGAGCGTTTACAAGCACTTGCAGCAATTAATCCAAGTGTTCGTCAAGAAGAACTAGACTTTATTAAGCATCAACAACAAGCACTGGCTGAATACATCAGCAAGGCACAGTTAACGTTTGAGGCTGTTCGCTTAGTTGTTGTCACTCACTAAGGAGTTGATATGGTAGCCAATCCAGACTTTATCTACCGCCCACCAAAGTCACCTTATTTGTCGGTGGTTTATCAGGATGATGATATTGTCGTGGTCAACAAACCCAGCGGGTTATTGACTGTTCCCGGAAGGTTACCAGAACACCAAGATTGCTTAGAGAACCGAGTAAAATCGGTTCTTCCTAGTGCGACTATTGTCCACAGACTCGACATGGCAACCTCTGGCGTTATGATTATGGCGCTGAATAAAGCTGCCCATGTTGATATCAGCCGACAATTTGAAAAGCGACTGACCCAGAAACACTACTTAGCCCACATTTACGGACACCCGAAGGAAGCACAAGGTGAGGTTGATCTCCCTCTAATTTGTGACTGGCCTAATCGCCCAAAACAAAAAGTCGATTTAGAGCATGGGAAAAAAGCGCTTACCCAATATCAAGTGCTATCAAGCGATGAGGAAACATCGCTTGTTAAACTTACCCCTGTGACAGGGCGTTCACACCAGCTACGCGTTCATATGCTTGCATTAGGCCACCCAATCATTGGCGATAGGCTCTACGCACATGACATGGCACTTGCATTAGGAGAGCGGCTCCACTTGCATGCCAAGTTTCTCCGGCTGACCCATCCAGTAAGTAAAAAAGTGATGCAATTTGAGGCGCCTTGTACCTTTGATCTTGGTGATGTCGACTTTGGCGAAGAAATGATTTAGAGAAAACCTGCCACATGCTGCTAAAGCCTGAACATCTGTGACCGATAAAGAGTACACTGTTGTCAAATTTTTATGGCATAACGACTTATTGTGATCATTAGACTTTTTCTCGCTACTACACTGTTAATTCTTTCATTGCCTTTGATGTCGCAAGAACAAACAGCTCCACAAGAAAAGGAACAAGCCACAGAAGCTAATGAGCCCCAAAGTGATGCAGAGACTCCACAACCCGCGCCAGCTACAAATCCTATCCAAGCCCCTATATCGCTGATAGAACAATTCAAAGCCGATATTGCGAAGTCAGTCGACAGCCAACTACTTAAACCTATGCTTGCCGGCCCAAATGACTTTCTCACGATTACCCAACCTGATACGCACAGTGTAGACAAAGGCACCATGATCTTACTGCCCGAGTGGAGTCAGGCAGCAACAGACGTCAAAGCAATGAACTTTTTGCGCAGTCACTTACCGAAAGAAGGTTGGACGACAATAACTATCCAACCCTTGTTAGCACCCGAAAATTACCCAAGCCAACAAGAAAAGCCGAATATAGCCACAGAAGAAAATAGCAAAGCAGTAACAGCCTATGTTGACCAGTTGACACCCGTCATGGAGGCGGTGATGGAAGCCGCAGCCAACTACCCAGGAATTTTTGTCGTCATTGGTCAAGGCAACAACGCAGCGATGTTAATGGCCATGTACCAACAAGACGACGTGGCCAAGCCTAATGCATTTATTTCACTGAGCGGCTACAGACAAAGCGCGGATGGAAACAAAGTATTTGCCGAACAAATGGCAATGAGCGAGATTCCCACACTAGACCTTGTACTTAAACGTGATGTGCATTGGGTAGAGCATTTCGCTGACACACGAAGACAGGCAGCGAAACAAGAAATGAAGCCGTATTACCGCCAGAGAGAAATACATAATTTTAGAGCGGGATATTATCCAACAGAACATTTGGCGAAAGAGATTAAGGGTTGGTTAACCACTATCGGCTGGTAATGGCTAACCGTTTGACTGCCGGATAAACGGGTGCGATTGACCTGAATTACCAATCGCTATAATTTACACAACACACTTCATTATCACTAATTCAAGTCGTCATTTTTCCAGTATTTTGTTCCCTGCAGTGTCGCTTGCAGCGCTAGACCATTCTCGGTCATTTGATATATTTCAACGTCTTTCACTACTGTGCCAGCAGCACTGCCTTCTCCACCCTTTTTACCGGATTTTGCGGCAGCATCTGCTTGTCCAGAAAAATCCCAGCCATCTTCAATAAAACTGTTCATCGCTTTTTCTGTCTTGAAAATAAAGACTGCATTAAAGTCTTTTACACCTAAACCAATACCGATACCGGCAGTACCCATTGACATGTAGGTGTCTTTACCTGTTTTGTTATTCCGAACCACACCACTGCCGCCGCCCGCAGAAAAAAATACGACATTGACACCAATGTTGGAAAACGTAGCGTACCCAGCAGATTTAGCGACCTTTTTTTTAACACTCGGCTGTTCTTGATAAAGTTTAGCTAATGTTTTGTCGCGCATTTCGTTGATTTCTTTGCGGTCTTCTGCGGCATCAGCAAGCACAGTGAAAGGAAGTAGCAAAGAGAATAGGCAAGCAATGACTTTTTTCATAATAGGTCCTTGAAGTTTTTATTATCACTTTTCAAGCCTAGCAGAGAAATAAAAATTAGCTGTAATGGCTTGTAAACAGTCAATTATTTTTGCTTATTGATAAGGTCGTAGGCCGCTTGAATATCTTGTGTTTTTTGCTTAGCAACCTCCATCATTTCAGGGGGTAAACCTTTCGCGACCAACTTGTCAGGATGATGCTGGGACATCAACTTTTTGTAAGCCTTTTTGACCTCTTGTTTAGAGGCATCTGGCGAAACACCCAGGACCTTATATGCGTCAGACAACAAAGATTTTGGGCTGGCTCCCGTTTGTCCGGCTCTTCCATCTTGGTGGAAAGACTCCCCCGCAATGATCATTTCCAGTAACTTGTCTAAGTCACGTGTTGAAAAACCAAGTGTGCGAGCAATACTGTGAAGAACCTCTCTTTCGGCTGGATCTAAAGAACCATCCGCGAACGCTACTTGTATTTGAATCTCAATAAACATCAATAAAATGTCATGACGACCTGAACAGCTTCGCTTAAATTTTTTAAGACGCTCAGCCAATGGAAACCCGACTGTTTTACCATCTCTAAACGCTTCTTGAGCTTGACTACGCAATTCTCCCTTTAGGCCCAATTTTTCCATATAGGCTGTTGCGAATGCGATTTCATGCTCGGTTACTCGTCCTTTAGCCTTTGCAATGTGCCCCATCACAGAAAATGTCGTGTAGAAGAATGCAGCCTGTCGCTTCTCTTCGCTTTGCTCTCCTAAGTCATCAAAATTGAGCCCTAACCCTTTGTCGAAACGATGGCCTAGCCACATACCTAACAATGCGCCAAAGATATGTTTTGATAACATAAAGCCAAAAATAAAGCCTAACAGCTTGCCCCAGTACCGCATTTATAGCCCTTTCAGTTGCTTGTTCAATTCTTCTAAACGTGCTGGCGTTCCAACGTCAGTCCACTCACCTTTGAGTAGTTCAGCACTAATAACTCCGCGTTCAGCACCTTGTCGTAACATTGGACCCAACGCAATCTTCTCTTGACCTGAAATCGTATCAAAGAATGTCGGATGATAGAGGGCTATGCCACTGAAGGTATATGATTGTTCAACTTCCTCATTCAAATTACTTAGCATTCCGTTCTTTATCGCAAAATCACCTGACACGTTATGCTCTGGGTTATCAACTAAGAACAGGTGCGCTAAATTTCCCTGTGCAAGTGTAGGAAGTATTAGCAAGTGTGGGAGAAGAAATATATCACCATTGATGACTAAGAAAGGCTCATTGCCAAGCATCGGCAACGCTTTAGCAATGCCGCCGGCAGTTTCTAATGCCCCCTCTGACTCAACACTGTAATGAATGTTAACGCCAAATTTCTGCCCATCCCCCAAGCGTTCAGGGAATTGTTCAGCAAGCCATGCACAGTTAATCACAATATCGCGGATACCAAGACTGGCTAGCCGTTCTATATGATATTCAATCAGTGATTTACCATTTACCGATAACAAGGGTTTAGGTGTGCTATCGGTTAGCGGCTTCATTCTTTCCCCGCGTCCTGCGGCCAGGATCATTGCTTTCATACTGATTTAGCCTTTAATGCTGGCGCCACTTTTTTAGCGACAAAGTCAGACAGTGGCGCTAGCTCAGGGTAACGCGCACCTATATCAATAATGTAAGTCAACGTGAGAGGAATATCTTTTATGTAGCCAGGTTTGTTGTCTCGTAACAATAATCGAGCAAAAATACCTGCTGCTTTGATATGTCGCTGTAAGCCAGTTAAATCAAACCAACGATACCAGGTACTTTTCGCAATATTAAGTTCAAATGCCTGCGAGGCCTCGGCAATATACTCGTCTAGCAACGGGATTACTTGCGCATCGGGCCAACGCACATAACAATCACGCAGCAGTGACACAATGTCGTAAGTGATAGGCCCTTTTACCGCATCTTGAAAATCAATAACACCCAATTCGCCATCGTCAAGCACCATAATGTTTCGGCTATGATAGTCACGATGCATAAAGACGTGAGGCTGTTCTTGTATATTGAAGTTCAAATACACAAAGCTTTTCTGCAACATCCTCTGCTCTTCATCAGTTAACGTTAGTTGTAAATATTCAACTAATAACCATTCTGTAAAAATATGCAGTTCTCGCTCAACAAATTCTCTATCAAAATTGGGTAAATTGTCCGAGTTGGCTTTAGCCATGATAGGTATGAGAGACAATGCTTTGTGATACCAACGATGCATTGAGTTATCGGATAACACATCTGCCAATAACTGCTCGCCAAAATCCTCAATGACAAAAAAACCGCTCTGTTCATCAAAGTGGTGTATTTTTGGGGTATGAATAGAGGCTTGTTGCAGGTGCTGGCAAACAGCAACAAACGCATCGTTATTGCACAGCGCAGGAGGGGATGTAACCGCTAGATACGTTTGCTGCTCAACATTAAAACGAAAATACTGGCGAAAGCCTGCATCACCTGTTAGTGGGGTTAGTGCCGAGTGTGAATGATAACCACATTGTTCAAGCCATTGAACCAATGCAGGTTGTTGAGGTCCTAAAGACAAGAAAAATCCCTGAAAAAAGACAAAAAAGCCAATATAACCAATTAGCGACTTAAAGAAAATTACGATATTATAACGACGTTTATCTTCATAATAAGTTAAAAAGCGCAATCAGTTGCCAGAAACGGAAGTTTCAGCGATTTATTTTTTAATTTCGGACACTAGATGCATTTTCCTCATCATAAACTTTGGTTAATAAGCTGCTCGCTGCTCGCATGTTCAAATGCAATTGCCCAAGAACCAACTCAAGAACCTGAAAGACTAGTTTGTCCATTACCTTCATTTGAGCAAATTCTCGTACCTAAAAATGCGGCAACTGACGAAGGTGTGCTGCAAATACTGTCACAAACCTCTGCAATAGAAAAAGACGAAGTTGCCACGTTTACCGGTGGTGTGACATTGGCACGAGATGATCAAGCGATAGTAGCTGATGAGTTATCATTTAATCGTTTGTCGAATGAGATCAAAGCGTCTGGCCAAATTCATTTTCAGCAAAACGGTATTAATGTCTTTGCACAAAATTTGGCTGCAAGCCAAGAAACTAATGCAACATCTTTAGAAAATACATCCTATTACTTGAGTGACTCTCCAGCACATGGCGCTGCTGGTAACATTGTGGTTACCGGTGATGGAGATTTGGTATTAGTGGATTCAAGTTTCACTACCTGCCACGGTGAAATTCCAGATTGGCAACTTAAAGCCAGTGAAATATACATTTCTCAAAAAGAGAATAAAGGCGAGGCCTATCATGCTCGCTTTGAATTACACGAAATACCCGTATTTTACCTACCCTATTTTTCATTCCCAATTACCGATGAGCGCAAGTCTGGTCTATTAGAGCCCAAAATTAGCTCATCGGATAAGTCTGGGGTCGAAGTAGAAATTCCTTACTACTGGAATATCGCAGAAAATTATGATGCGACATTTACACCGCGCTACATGTCAAAGCGAGGTTTGCAGCTATTAACCGAGTTTCGTTACCTCGTCGATGATCAATATGGCCAGCTAGATCTCGAGTATTTAGATAAAGATGACGAAATCACCACCAATGATGATGCCCGCTATTTATGGCGTTATCAGCACATTGGTACATTTTCAGAAAATTTCCGTGCTCATGTAGATTACACGTCAATAAGTGATGACAATTACCTTGTTGACATTGGCAGTCAGCATTACAACTCTAATGACGCATATCTATACCAAATCGGAGAGCTGGCATATTTTGGCGATGGTTGGCAATCCGTGATCAAATTGCAAGATTTTGAAGTACTGGGAAATCATATCCAAAGTTATAAAACCGTGCCTCATATTGAAATTTCCGGGCAACAGCCGCTCGGCTTTTGGAACGGTACTTTCGATATGTACTCAGAGTTAACTCGCTTTGAAACACCTGATATCAATTTACCAGAAGCAAACCGCTATCACGTAGAGGCGGGCTTTAACTTCCCGATTAACAGACCAGCGTACTTCTTCAATTCTGAATTCAAGGTATTACAAACCTACTACCAACAAGACCGAATCCCAACCGATTCAAATCTCGAAGAAGACGTCAGCCGTACTTTACCTAAAGTGAGATTCCATGGTGGTGTCAACTTTGACCGTTTGTCGACATTGTTTGGTGAGAACTACACACAAACGTTAGAGCCACAACTACAATATTTGTATATCCCAGACAAAGATCAATCTGACATTGGCGTGTACGATACCGCTACGCTGCAAGATGATTATGAAGGCTTGTTCAGGGATAAACGCTTCAGCGGTCTAGACCGAATCGCAGAAGCTAATCAGTACTCTTGGGGTTTGACAACACGCTTCTTAGATGAAGATCATGCTGAAAAATTACGGGTGAGTTTAGGCCGAATTGTTTACCTGAATGACAGCAATTTCGCTGCTGATGAGGAACAAGGCATCGCTGAAGATAAATCAGCACTTGCTGGTGATGTTTTTCTCCGGGTGAGTGACAAATGGCAGTTTAGTGGCAACATTCAGTACAACACAGACACTAGTGAAACGAATGTTAGCCAAATGAGTGTTGATTACCGACACAACCGAGACAATCTATTTCAACTAAACCACCGATACGCGAGTAATATTTCTGATACAGAAATTGAGCAACTATCTTTGCTTTCTAGTGTCAGAATAAACCGAGAGTGGCAATTTGTTGGTCGATACACAGAAGATTTACGCGGCAAGCGCAGCATAGAGAGCTACGCAGGCTTTCAATATGAAAGCTGTTGTTGGGCTGTTCGCCTAGCGTATCACCGACATATTAACTCGGATATAGAAGAAACCAATTTTGCCGGCGACAACCGCGATGAATTTGATACGGGATTCGTGTTACAGTTCGTCATTAAAGGCTTCGGCAATAAGAAATCGTCGCTAAGTACTGAAGATATGTTTAATGCAAGCATCTTTGGTTACAAGCGCCCATATTTTCTAAATAATTAAGACTATAGATAGATGAAGAAAACGATTACTGCATTTACTCTACTAACATCATTGTTACTGGGGTTCTCATTACAAGCAAAAGCAGAAGAAGTATCACTAGACAAGGTTGCGGCTATCGTCAATTCAGGTGTGGTACTTGAGTCTGAAGTACAAGACTTACTAAAAACCATAAAAAATAATGCTGAGCGCAACGATCAAACGCTCCCATCCGACAACGCATTACGCACACAAGTCATGGATAAACTGATAAACGATAGCCTAATGGTACAAATGGGCGAGCGTATGGGTGTACAAGTGAGTGATGCTCAATTAGATGACACGCTAACCAACATGGCGCGCGAAAATAATTTAACGCTGGAACAATTTCGTGATGCATTGATTGCCGACGGCATTGTCTATGAAAAGTATCGTGAAAGCGTTCGTACCGAGCTAATTTCAGGCGAAGTTCGCCGTGCAAACGTTCGTCGTCGCATCTATATCTCTCCGCAAGAAGTCGATAACTTAATGGCTGAAATGCAAAGTCAAGAGAGCCTAGACGTTGAATATAACTTAGGTCATATCTTGATTGAGTTCCCACCAGAGCCAACACAAGAAGACATGAACAAGGCGAAAGTACGCGCCGACAAAGTTATCGAATTGTTAAATGAAGGTTCAGACTTTGCACGTATCGCAATTGCTTCATCAGGCGATGCCAATGCGTTAGAAGGTGGTGAGTTAGGCTGGAGAAACATTAACGAATTGCCAACCTTGTTCTCAGAAATCATCGAAGGCAAAGACAAAGGCACAATTTTAGGCCCTATTCGTACGGGTTTAGGCTTTAGTATCGTCAAGATTTTAGATATTCGTGGGCGACAAGTCGTTGAAGTGGAAGAAGTCCGAGCTCGTCATATCTTAATTAAGCCATCTATTATTTTAAGTGAAGCAAAAGCGGAGGCTATATTGCAGGGCTTCCTTGAGCAAATCAATGCAGGTGAAGCAGACTTTGCTGAGTTAGCAAAAGAGCATTCTGAAGGCCCTACTTCAGTGCGCGGAGGTGATTTAGGCTGGGCTGACCCGAATAGTTATGACCCTGCGTTTAGAGACGCGCTTGCTCGTATGAAAAAAGACGAATATCACAAGCCATTCCGCTCTTCGTTTGGCTGGCACTTAGTGCAACTTAACGATCGCCGCACTATAGATGCTTCAAAACAAATGAACGAGAACAGAGCATATCAACTTCTATTTAAACGTAAGTTTGGTATGGAGTCTGCGCGCTGGATGAAAGAAACGCGTGATGAGGCGTATATCGAAATTTTTGAAGCGGATAGCGAATAATGACCAACCGCATTGCCATAACGCCGGGTGAGCCAGCCGGCATTGGACCTGACCTAGTAATCGCACTTGCCCAACAAGATTGGGACGCAGAACTAGTTGTCGTAGGTTGTGCAGACCTTCTTAAAGAACGAGCTGCAGCTTTGAACCTTCCATTAGTGCTAAAAGATTACAGTGCTGATGATAAGGCAATGCCTCAAAAGGCTGGTACCTTGACAATTTTGTCAATGCCGACAGAAGCACCTGTGGTGCCGGGCCAACTAAACCCAAGCAACGGTGCATACGTTGTCGATACATTACGCGTTGCCAGCGAGAAAAATATGTCTGGCGAGTTTGATGCTGTAGTAACGGGTCCGGTGCACAAAGGCTTAATAAACCAAGCTGGTATCGCATTCAGCGGACACACCGAATACTTTGCCCACCAGGCAAACTGTTCAGACGTGGTCATGATGTTAGCAACACCCGGCTTACGTGTCGCATTAGTGACTACTCACATACCTCTCGCCTACGTATCTAAAGCGATTACTACCGAAAGACTGCAAAAAGTAACCCGAATCCTTCATCAAGATCTCCGCGATAAATTTGGTTTAAAACATCCAACTATTTATGCATGTGGTATTAACCCGCACGCTGGTGAAGATGGCCACCTGGGGCGGGAAGAAATTGAAGTGATGAATCCCGCATTTGCGGAATTACGCAATGAAGGCATTAATGTCATTGGTCCTTTGCCTGCTGATACTATTTTCCAAGAAAAGTATTTAGAAAACGCTGATGCCATCTTAACCATGTATCATGACCAAGGTTTGCCCGTGTTAAAATACAAAGGTTTTGGTCAGTCGGTAAATATCACATTAGGGTTACCTTTTATTCGCACTTCTGTGGACCATGGCACTGCACTTGAGTTAGCGGGAACTAATGAAGCAGATACAGGTAGCTTCATTGAAGCGTTAACCACAGCAATTGATTTAGCTAAAAATAAAGCATGAACAAAAATACCCATTTAGGTCACCAAGCTAAAAAACGCTTTGGGCAAAACTTCCTTCACAATGATGCCGTTATCAGCCGTATCGTTGATGCTATTCACCCACAGTCTGGTGAAAATTTAATTGAAATAGGTCCAGGTTTAGGTGCTTTGACCGAACCAGTTGTAGAACGAGCGGGAGATTTGTCTGTTGTCGAGCTAGACAGAGACTTGGCAGAAAGACTTCGTCATCACCCATTTTTAGCCAAACACCTTACTATCCATGAAATTGATGCGTTGAAGTTTGATTTCTCGCAATTGGCGAAAGCCGATCAACCTATGCGTATCTTTGGTAACTTGCCTTACAACATTTCAACTCCCCTAATTTTTCACTTGTTGACATTTAAAGACCTAGTCAAAGACATGCACTTTATGTTGCAAAAAGAGGTTGTTGATAGAATGGCTGCCCAGCCAAATACTAAAGCTTATGGTCGACTATCAATCATGACGCAGTATCAATGTCAGGTTATGTCCGTAATGGAAATTGGACCAGAGCACTTTAAACCAGCACCTAAGGTAGATTCTGCTATAGTTCGATTGATTCCTCACACGGAAATAAAAAATCCAGTAAATTCTTTGGAAACGTTAAACCATGTCTGCGTAACGGCATTTAATCAGCGTCGAAAAACTATTCGAAATAGCTTTAAAGAGATGATTAGTGCAGAAGAAATCGAATCGCTAGGTTTATCTCCCACATTGCGCCCTGAAAACCTTACTATCGATAACTTTATTGCTATCGCTAATTTTGTTGATCACAAAAAAACACAGTAGCTTTTAATATGCAGTTATCCTCTTCAAACGACACATCTATCGACATTCGTATTGCGACCAATTACTTGCGTCAACAATCAACGCCCGAAAATAACGAATATGTGTTCAGTTACACTATCAGCATCACCAACAACGGTGATGCGCCAGCACAACTTATGAGTAGACGCTGGATTATTACGGATGCCAATGGCGATGAGTCTTACGTTGAGGGCGAGGGTGTCGTTGGCAAACAGCCATTAATTGGACCAGGAGAAACACACACATATACCAGTGGCTCGGTCTTTAAGACACCAATCGGTACGATGCATGGTCAATATCAGATGAAACGCTTGAACGGTGAGACATTCTGGGCAAATATTCCAGTATTCCGATTATCGGTTCCAAATATTCTTAATTAACATGGCGCTATATTTAGTAGGCGATATTCAAGGGTGCTTTGATGAGCTTGAAGCACTCCTTACTAAAGTAAAGTTCTCCCCAAACAAAGATCAACTCTGGCTTGCTGGCGACCTTGTTGCTCGCGGTCCCAAATCCCTCGAAACACTAGAATTTGTCAAATCTCTGGGCGAGAGCGCAAAATTTGTGTTGGGTAATCACGACCTCCATTTACTTGCCATCGCCGCAGGTATGAAAAAAGCAAAAAGCTCAGATAAACTTACTGCCCTACTAAACGCACCAAATTTAACGTCTATAACGGACTGGCTGGCACAACAGCCTTTACTGCTGCAAATACCTAATGACAATGCTTATATGTCTCACGCCGGTTTATCCCCTCAGTGGACTGTTAAACAAGCCGTTAAACAAGCCGCTTTTGCTCACAAAAAACTATCTGGTGCAAAACGTGATAAGTGGCTCTCAGTTATGTACGGTGAAGATCCTAACGACTGGCAACTCGTTCAAACAAAAGAGCAGCGCTTCCGTTACACCATAAATGCCTTTACACGCATGCGTTACTGTTTCAACGACGGCACGTTAGACTTTACCTGTAAAGAGCAAATCAAAAATGCCCCCTCCGCACTTAAGCCTTGGTTTGAGCTCACTAAGCTAGGAAAAACAAAATGGGTGTTCGGTCATTGGGCCGCATTGATGGGCGATTGTTCAAGAAAAAATGTCTATGCACTTGATACTGGATGTGTCTGGGGAGGGCATTTGTCAATGCTTCGTTGGGAAGATAAGCAGCTGTTTACAGAAAGTTCACATTTAATTGACAGCTAGGCTGCTGATTTTCAAAGAATCGCATCTTTTAATGAAAAACATTTTTCGCTTGTTATAATGTGGAAATATTACTAAATTTAAATCAATTTCTGTCGATACCTACAAAAGGATTTGTCTAATAATTTCGACAATTTTGAATGCTTTAGTTCAACCAAACTACTCTAATTCTAAACGGTGGTGTCTATGAATTTAACTGTTGCGGTAAAGATCATTGGTGGGTTTACCATACTCGCATTCCTTTTGGTGGTAACCAGTGTATCTTCATTGTTAAATCTTAATGCTGTACACGACTCTACATCAGAAGTGAGCGAGCTTGCTATCCCCACATTGGCGGGCAGTAATCAACTGACTGTTGAGCTTACCCAAATGGGTAATTTAACGCTTCGAGGGTACTATCAGTCAGAGCTCGAACCATTGGCTGCAAACAAACAATCTTTTGATGAAGCAAACGTTAAGTTTACAAATGAACTTAAGACGTTAAAAGGCGTTGTTCAGCAAGAAAGCGCGCTAATTAGCAACTTACGTAAGGTAGACAGCGTTTATGATTCTTTTAATCAAAACGTCACGTCGGTTTTTGCCAACCGACAACTTGCTATTGAAAGTGCTTCAACACTTACTGAAAACGTAGACAACCTAGAAGAAATCGCAGATGACGCTGCAACCTTACTGCTTGACTTGGCTGACCACGATTTAGCAGATACAGAGCTACAACGTGCTGTAGACATGGGCGAAGTGATTGAAACATCATTGAACAGTATCGTTAGCTCGGCATTCGAGTATCGTGATGCGTTGGACGCCTCGAGCGTTGATATTGTTGCTAGCGAAATAAGTAATACCTACACAGAGTTAAATCGCAACCTTGGTGACGTGCTGAGCGAACTGAACAGCGCAGGTGCAGAAGATGAAGCATCAGATCTGGAAGATGCATACAGCCAAATTAAATCATTGGTTGGTGAGACAGGTTCTTTATTCGCAGACAAGGCCTCACAATTGAATGCTATCGCTCAAGCGACATCATCACTAAGCGCCGCAGAGAGTGATATCGCAAGCGCAAACGCTATTCTTGCCAAACAAGTTAGCCTAGCAAATGACACAACAAACCAGAAAAATCAGGAAGTTGAAGATTCAGTAAGTGGTGGTAACTCACAAACTATTGTCATCATGATTATTTCTATTATTGCAGCAGTCGTCATTACCCGCGTTACGTTACTGAGCATTACACGTCCACTATCACGTGTTAACGAAATGCTAAACGTCGTGGCTTCTGGTGATTTATCTCGTAAGCTTGACGACTCAGGTAAAGACGAATTTGCACAGCTTTCTCGCAACTGTAATGCCTTAATTGATAGCTTACGCAGCCTAATCCAAGGTATTGTGAGTCGCTCGACTCAATTAGCAGCAGCGGCAGAGGAAACTTCAGCGGTTACCGCACAGAGCACTACGGCTATTGAAGAGCAACGTAATCAGGTTGAGCAAGCGGCCTCTGCGACAACGCAAATGAGTAGCACGAGTCAGAGCGTACTTTCGAGTGCAAACGACGCGCTAGGTGAGATTAAGCAAGCAGATGACGAAGCGGAACGTGTTAAGACAATATCCAACAAAAACCGTGAAACTATCCAACTACTTGCTCAAGAAGTTGAATCAGCGTCGCAAGTTATCAATAAACTGCAGCAAGACAGCGCCTCAATTGGCGGCATCTTAGACGTTATTCGTGGCATTGCAGAACAAACTAACTTACTTGCACTTAACGCGGCTATTGAGGCGGCACGTGCGGGTGAGCAAGGTCGTGGTTTCGCGGTTGTAGCTGACGAAGTTCGTACGCTAGCAAGCCGTACCCAAGAATCTACACAAGAGATTCAAAATATGATTGAAGTACTTCAATCAGGTGCAGAAAAAGCTGTATCAGTAATGGATACCGGTAAATCACAAGCAGCGAATTGTGTTGAGCAAAGTGAGAATGCAGATAAAGCGCTTGAGACTATCACGCATGCTGTTCATGAAGCATTTGACCGTAGTTCACAAATCGCAACAGCAGCTGAAGAACAAAGCGTGGTTGCCCATGAGATCAGTGAAAACTTAGAGTCGATTGTAACTATTGCTGAGCAAACAACAGCGGGCTCACAGCAGACAGCTTCTTCAAGCAGTGAAGTAGCGCGTTTAGCAGAAGAGCTTCAACAATCAGTTCAGGAATTCAAACTGTAAACTGATAACGAAACAAGCAGATAGCAAAAAGCCGCATTATGCGGCTTTTTTTTTGTGTAATACATACCAATTAATTTAACGCTTTATTTCACTTCGACTAATTATACCCAGCATTCCTAAAATATATGCCTAGCGGACAGCTTTTCAAGGTAAGCTAAATTTACTTTTCTAAAGTTAGGATCGCCCATATGCCAATTGATCTTCTTCCTGATCTATGTGATGAATTTGAAGATAACGTTCGAGTCATAGAACTTCCCTTTCAACACTTTGGGGAAAAGACTGAGTTCTCGGGCAAAGTTGTCACTGTCAAATGTTTTGAAGACAACTCTGTCGTAAAACAGTTAGTGAATACCCCCGGTAATAATCAAGTCATGGTTGTCGATGGTGGCGCATCCATGCGAAGAGCGTTGCTTGGCGATATGTTAGCAGAAGCTGCCGTTAAGAATGGTTGGGCAGGTCTTGTGATTAGCGGATGCATTCGCGATGTTGCCACAATCAACACGCTTAACCTCGGCGTCAAAGCACTTGGAACAAATCCAATGAAAACGGAAAAGAAAGGTGTTGGAGAAAAGCATGTCCCAATTACGTTGGCAGGTGTTGAAATTAGCCATGGAGACTGGCTGTACGCCGATTTGAACGGCGTAATCATCTCACCAGTTGAGTTATCAACAGAATAGCGTTAATGCGCTATTTTCGTTGATATACGCAAAAGTCTAAATCGTATTGGTTCTTCTCATCGGCTACAAAGATATTGCTAGCGGTTTTTTCCCATTCTGACAAATCGTATTCAGGAAACTGAGTGTCCCCGTCGATATCAGCATCGATATGGGTAATATAAAGACGGTCGGCTTTAGGCAAACAGTGCGCATAAATAGCCCCTCCACCTATCACCATAATTTCTTCCACTTCACCAGCAGCTTTAAGTGCTTCATCAACCGATGTCACACTTGTCGTGCCTTCAGCTTCATAACTAGGATCACGAGAAATGACAATATTTAAGCGTCCAGGCAGTGGACGACCTATCGATTCATATGTCTTACGCCCCATGATCACAGGTTTACCTAAGGTCGTCTTTTTGAAATAAGCTAAATCAGCGGGTAAATGCCAAGGCATATCGTTGTCTTTACCTATTACGCGGTTATGTGCATGCGCAACAATCATTGAAAGAGTGCTCATAATCTGTTTATTTTTGCTATGTTAATGACTACTTTTTGGCTACTTCATTTCTTGCTAAAAAAGAAATGAAAGTGGCTAAAAATATCACTGAACTAAGTGTATGTGTATTAGTAGTAATGAGGGGTTATCGTGTTGTTTTCAAGGGTGACTGATAAAAGACAGAAATAAAAAATATATTTAATTTAATCACTTACATCAGTCACAAAGTGTCAGAATATTTAACAAATACCTGTAATCCATTACCATAAAAATAGATTTAACAATAATATCATAAACTTAAATATATGGTTTGGTTTTTGCTGTGAGCCTTACCGATTGGAATCAAACACTTATTCTTTTTATATATCGGAACAACATAATGAAAAACAATTTATTAAAAGGCATAGTTGTTGGCTTAAGCCTTTTTATATGTGGTATTGCGAATTCATCTATCTTACTTTCAGAAGTGAGTGAAAATGCTTATATTACTATCGATGGCTACGATATAGCTTGGGCAAATCCTTGCGGCCTAGGACCGAGTTCATGTGATCCACTTGATCTGTCTTACCAGTCTCAATTTGGCTGGCGTGCCATGGATTCTGTGCTTTTTAATCAACTAGGCATTACTCCTTGGGATTTTGTATTTGAAGGTGCAAATGTTGACTATTTCACGGGGAATAATTTAGATGAGTCTACAGGTGCAAGAGTGGCTAATTTATCTGGTTCACTGCCGAACGGTAATGTTGCCGTAGCTGCACCTTGGTTTTCAAATAACTATACTCACATCGATTGGGGCAATGGTCTAGATGGTTACTGGAGCTTTTCTGATAATTTTGCAGTAGGCTACTATGATACCCTCGTTGTGCGTGAATCATTAACAGTGCCAGAACCTTCAACGGTCATCATGATCGCAATGGGTATATTTGTTTTATCGACACGTCAATTCAGAAACGCTAAGTAATAAGCCGTCGATAAAGACAAAAAAGCAGAATAATCTCAATTATTCTGCTTTTCTCTAAATGTTGGCACTACTGCCATTTTACTGACTATGTTTCGCTTCTAACTTTTCAATTCATATGAAGATGCAAACATAATGAGACGACAACACCTATTCTTTGGTGTAGACGACATTCTCATCCCAATAATCGTCATCATCGTCGTCCCAATCATCGTCGTCATCATCCACTTCAGACATCGCATCTTGATGATACGTATCCCATTTGAACTCAACGCTTTCTTCTTCTTCGGTGCTTTCTTCTTCTGCAGGTAAGCTATCGATGAAGCTCATCAGATCTTGGCAAAGCTCTTCTGTACCCATTTTATTGAACGCAGAAATACTGACAACTTGTCCTTCCCAGCCTAATGCGTCAACAATTTCTTGCTTCACTTCTTCTGCTTCTTCATCAAGCATCAAATCTAGCTTGTTAAGCACTAACCAACGCGGTTTGCCTGCAAGCTTTTCTGAATGACGTTCTAATTCTGAAATGATCGTTCTTGCGTTCTCAACAGGATCCGATCCATCAACAGGCATCACGTCGACGACGTGAAGCAATATGCGACAACGTTCTAAATGTTTGAGGAACGTTGTGCCTAGGCCAGCCCCTTCGGCTGCACCTTCAATTAAACCAGGGATATCCGCTATAACAAAACTACGCTGTGCATCTAAGCGTACAACACCTAAATTTGGCACTAGTGTAGTAAATGGATAATCAGCCACTTTTGGCTTAGCTGCAGAAACACTGCGGATCAGCGTTGATTTACCCGCGTTTGGTAAACCTAATAAGCCAACATCAGCAAGCAATAACAACTCAAGTTTCAGGTTGCGAATCTCACCTGCAGTACCGTTTGTCTTTTGACGTGGTGCACGGTTAGTACTGCTCTTAAAACGTGTGTTACCTAAACCGTGCCAGCCACCTTTAGCGACCATTAACTTCTGTTCGTGTTTAGTCAGATCACCGACTTGTTCGCCAGTATCAACATCTACTGCACGCGTACCGACAGGCACCTTCAAGAAAAGATCTTTACCGCCTTTACCCGTACAATTGCGCGACATACCATTTTGACCACGCTCTGCTTTATGAAAGCGCTCAAAACGATAATCTATAAGGGTATTTAGGTTTTCATCAGCTACTAAGTAAACGTCACCACCATCACCACCGTCGCCGCCATCTGGGCCGCCAAATTCAATGTATTTTTCTTTACGAAAACTGACGCAGCCATTACCACCGTCACCGGCTTCTACGCGAATTTCGACTTCATCAACGAATTTCATAGGGTGTTGTTTACTCCGTACAGGAAATAATTAATTTGAGATTGCTTGTTAGTATAAGCGATTTTGTCAGCTTGCCCAATGTCAGCAAAGAGTAAGCCTGTTACTTATAGAGCAAAAAAAAGCCCCGCTACGTCGTAGCAGGGCTCTTTATTCTTGTAACGCGTAAATTAAGCAGAAACGATGCTTACGAATTTACGGTTCTTAGGACCTTTAACGTCGAACTGAACTTTACCGTCAGCTAGTGCGAATAAAGTGTGATCTTTACCGATACCAACGTTGTCACCAGCGTGGAACTTAGTACCACGTTGACGAACTAGAATGTTACCTGCTAAAACTTCTTGACCACCGAAACGCTTAACACCTAGGCGTTTACTTTCTGAATCACGACCGTTTTTGGTACTACCTGCTGCCTTCTTATGTGCCATCTTTAAATGCTCCTAAAATTAGCCGTTAATACCAGTAATCTTCACTTCAGTGAACCATTGGCGATGGCCCTGCTGCTTACGTGAATGCTTACGACGTTTGAACTTAACGATTTTAACTTTGTCGCCACGACCTTGAGCAACAACTTCAGCTGTTACTTTACCGCCGTCAACTAAAGGTGCGCCAACTTTGATGTCGTCGCCATTTGCGATCATTAAAACGTTATCGAATTCAACTGTAGCGCCAACTTCTAGTTCAATTTTCTCTAAACGAACTGTTTGACCTTCAGTCACACGGTGCTGTTTACCACCGCTTTGGAATACCGCGTACATTTGCTACTCCGTACTGCACCAGCTAGTCATTGGTGCGTAAATTTAAAAATATAGGGCGCGAATTCTACGCGAACGGTTTACCGATCGCAAGGCAAATATGACATTAATTAGATAATTTTTGATAAGTCTGTGACAACACTTCATTCCAGCGTGAATTAGTGTACACTTGTGCGCACTTAACTCTCGAAATTTTCTTGTTTTTCTTGCTATGAATTTGAGCGAAATTCAGTCTCTCGCCTCTGACGACATGTCGGCAGTCAATGAACTTATCTACGGCCAGCTACAATCTGATGTAGCGTTAATTAATCAGCTTGGTATTTACATCGTTAACGCGGGCGGTAAACGCATGCGTCCGATGCTCAGTGTTTTGGCAGCTCGTGCGTTGGGTTATGAAGGAAAGGATCATATTTCGATCGCCGCGATCGTTGAATTTATTCATACCGCCACATTACTTCATGATGATGTAGTCGACGAATCTGAGCTTCGCCGCGGTCGAGAAACCGCTAACGCGATGTTTGGTAATGCTGCAAGCGTATTAGTTGGTGATTTCCTTTATACACGCTCTTTTCAAATGATGGTAAAAATCAATAAGATGCGCGTCATGGAGATTCTGTCAGATACCACAAATGTGGTCGCTGAAGGTGAAGTACTTCAATTGATGAACTGTAATAATCCTGATACCACTGAAGAAAGTTACATGCAGGTTATTTACAGCAAGACAGCTCGTTTATTCGAAGCCGCCACCCAATTAGCTGCTGTGATCGGCGATCATGATCCTACGATCGAGCAGGCACTTGCCGACTATGGTAAACATCTTGGCACTGCGTTCCAGCTGGTTGATGACATAATGGATTACACAGCAGACGCGAAAGAAATGGGCAAAAACGTAGGTGATGATTTAGCAGAAGGTAAGCCTACCCTGCCATTAATCTATGCGATAGAGAAAGGCAACGACAAGCAGCGCCAACTTATTCGTGATGCCATTGAACACTGTAATGGTATGGAACACCTAGATGAAATTCTTGAAGCACTTAAAGAAACAGGCTCGTTAGAATACACGCAAAGCATTGCCGAGCAAGAAGCTGACAAGGCAATTAACGCTTTAGCACCGCTCCCTGATTCACAATACAAAGAAGCATTAGCAGCGCTTGCTCACATCGCAGCCAATCGCTCTAGCTAACGTTTCGCTTCGATTCAGCAAAATCAAAAAAGCCGCAATATGCGGCTTTTTTGTTCTCTTGTAAATTCTATTGCTGATACCACTTACCAGCCAATGATGTAGCGACTCTTTTTATCCAGTAGCTTTTTAAAAATTAGTGCTATCGCATAACTGATAGCAATTACAATCATTGTTACTACCAGCGTCGTCAGAATATTTCCCTTGCCTGCAAGACCTGCTAAATCGGGACTGTCGTATATCATCCACCATGGTGTGGTAATCCATGGGTGAATGAAATAAATCGCGAAGCTCACATCCGCTAGTTTTTGTAAAAAACCTACTTGAATGTGCTCAAACTTATTGAGAAGCGCCAACAACACCAAAGTTAATAATATTTTCTGTGGCAACATTAAATCAGGCACTGTCAATTCAAATGCGCCTTTATTCAATACACCAGCACCAAAGAAATGCGCTTGGCCAATCGCAAGTGCAACTGCTGCAAGCAGCATTAGCCCCCAGAACTTATCAATAAAGGGAAACAGTTTATCTCGATTTTCAGAGCTCCACACACCGAATAAGTACACAGGTAAGAAGTAGAACAATGACTGGATCGCATTCAAATTAGAAATAGGACGATGAATGATCATCGCAACGACAAATAAAGGTATCGCAACCGTAAGCAATGATTTTTTCTTGATTAAGTCCATTACCCAAGGCGATAAAGCAAATAACATCATACCCATAGGAATATACCAATAAGCTGTCAATGCTCGTCCCGTAACGACATACCATGTGGCAGCGGATGTGACATCTTCAATACTGGCGTATTGCCCATGTAAATCAGGCGAATTCCCCGCAGTTAAATGCCAAATGATCCAAGGTAAAGAAAGGATCAAGTATGGGACGAACACATATTTTGTTTTATTTCGCATGTACTTTTCATAGTCCCAGCGATGATAAAACACGTGATGAAAAAGAAAGCCTGAAATGAATACGAAAAAGACGGTGCCATTCATCATGAGGTTGAACCATGCTTTATCCGCAAAGGTTTCTATTTCCCACCCAGCTGGACGATAACAATGGGCCATCACAATAAAGATAATGGCAATACCACGAAAGTGATTAATGCTATTCAAAAAGCCTTTCTTGGCCGGCTTTTCACTCGCTTTTTCTTGCTGCATATTAGCCCCAACACATGTCTTATCTTTCCACTATAAAAGCGTTAACAACTTTTTGTAAACCAAAGAATTTATAATTATTTGTTCGATAATTGCCCAATTTGTTACTTCGCGTTAGAGTGTTGAAAAAGGAGTTTTGACGACAGTGAATACTGAATTAAGTAATCTTTGGCAGCAAAGTGATGATTTCATTCACACCATTATCTGCGGTATGGCAAAAACAGGCACTTCACTCCCGCTCACGTTACTAGATGACCACCCTCAACTTGCCGTGTTTCCAGAAGAGTTGCGCTTTATGGATGCGCGATGTCACATTGTCGAGAACCAGCAATCCGCTCAAGCATTACTGGAAAACCCCAATACGCAAAACCTAAATATCAACCAAAAATCCTTCACCGATATCAAAGAACATGGTGGTAGTGGTTATGGCATTAGAGATTATCGCAATATCAATTTTTCGCAGTTTAGTCGAACACTAAAGCAAGGCTTTGCCCAAGCCAAAAATGTTGAGCAACGTTACTTGTCTGCTTTCGCCGCTTTCTCGATAGCCAAAAAGCTCGATATGCAGTCGTTGATAAACATTGGGCAGACGGTTTCAAAAGCACCTCACAACGAAATGTATATGGCGAGTTGGCAAAAAATGTTTGGCGAAAAGCTCCGTGTTATTTGGATGGTCCGCGACCCGCTCGAACACTTTCTCAGTATGCGAAATGTCGCCGAGCAACTTGGGGCTGAACCAACCAATCTTGAAGATTTTTGTGAAGTAGTAAACAGCCGCTTCACTTTGATGTCGATGCAAACTGCGCCAACCATTTTTATTAGGTACGAAGATCTCATTAACGATACTGAACAAGAAATGCGGCAAGTAGCTCAGTTTCTGGATATTGAGTTTGTTCCTTCGTTACTGACTCCAACAAAAAATGGTGCTCCATGGCAAGGTAACTCTAGCAGAGGAAAAGTTGAAGCCTCCGTATTTAGCAACCCCAAAACGGCGCATAAGCTCCTCTCCAAGCAAGAGATTGATTACATCAAGACGAATACTCGCGAGTTTCGCAATACATTCGGATACATATAAACGTTCTAAATAAACGCTTAATGAACATACACATAGAGTTTAATTAATAAACCTTTTCTTCTATATTTGAAAAAGGTTCTATGACAATACCAAGGAAGTCGAATGAAAAGGTCATTGCTCACCGTCCTAATTACCTTAACCACAATTGGCGTTGCCAATGCCTCAATAGAAACAAGAGATTGGCACACAACTGCGTCTGCAAAAGCACAGCAATTTGTTAAAGAAAATATCGCCATTGATTTTTATGCATCGCCACATAAAACAGGTTGGGATAATAACGTGGAAGTCGCTAATTATATTGATTTAGCAGCATCTCGCGGTATTTCTGGCGCTTCAGTTACGCTTGCCGCGCCACACACGCCAACATGGGACAAATTTGTGCAAGAGCACAAAACATGGACCGCTGCTGTCGAATCCGCTAATACGCCGGTAAGAATGGTGAATACACCCGAAGACTTCGCGCTAGCCCACAAAAACGGTGAATATGCGGTTCAATGGGCATCTCAAACCACCATGATGCTAGAGGGTGATGTAAGCCGTGTAAAACAAGTCGCTGAAATGGGGGTTAAAACCATGCAGCTGACCTACAACGAGACAGAACTGACGGGTGTTGGCGTTATATCCTTTATTAATGGTGATAAAGGTGGCCTTACTGATTTTGGTAAACAAGTGATTGATGAGATGGTCAAGTACGGTATTACCGTTGATATGTCACACACCGCCAATCAAACGACCATGGATATGATGAATTATATGGAGAAAAACCATCCCGGTGTGCCACCTATTTTCTCTCATTCCCCTGTTGCCTCAACCTATGGCTGTGAGCCGCACGAAACCCTAACGGAAACTCAAAAACGTATGGCGCAAAATGGTTGGCAAAAAGGTCACCCTAATTACCGTTTAGCGGCATGTTATCGTTTACTCTCAGACGAACAAGTGAAGAAAGTTGCTTCAATGGGTGGTGTTGTTGCCATTACAGGTGCTGAGTTTATGTTGGATGGTATTTGGCCGGAAGATATAACACCTAAACAATACGCTGAAATGATCCATGGCGCAGTAAAAGTAGCGGGTATTGATCATGTAGGTATTGGCACAGACGACATGATGACAACGTCGAAAGTTGTTCCCTTTGTGAAGGCTAATGCCGATAAATATGCAGATGGTGGCTACATGGTTAATGCCTTTAATTTAGGGGCAACGGGTTGCGCTGAGCTGTCAAAACACTTAGCAGCTGTCACTGATGAACTTTGGGCCTTGGGTTATTCAAATGATGATCTTAGAAAGCTCTATGGCGGTAATTTACTACGTGTTTATAAACAAACATGGAAGTAGTACTGTCATGCAGGAGTTAATGGAATCTGTAGAAGTCGACGTCTCATAAACAGTGGCGTCTTCAGGTACCAATCAAACACTAAGCAGTTACATTTACTTTATACGTTATCTCAAAAGCGGGTACATGAAACGGTTAATATACTTCCTCTGTGGATTATTTTGCTCGTATGCAACTGCAAACGGCGTAGTCTCTGCGCCCGTGCTCTCTGTTCCTGTTTATAGCTATCACCTTAAACCCCCTCTCATTATTGACGACCAAGAACAAAAAGGTCTGTATTTTGATTTTGTTAACTACCTGAATAGCAGCAGTAAAGATTATCAGTTTCAACTCACCCACATCCCTCGCAAACGAATCGATAAAATGTTAGCTGAGAAAGAGCTTGATGGTATTCTGCTCGGTGTTAACCCGGTATGGTTCAAGGACAAACAAGAAACTAAGTATTTATGGTCACCTCGAATATTCACCGATCGAGATGAACTGGTTTCCCTCAAGGAAACGCCTGTAGAATACATTAATCCAGACTCGCTAGAGGGTAAAGTCTTTGGTGGCGTAAGGGGTTTTTATTATTTTGGCATCAATGAAATTATCAAACAGCAACGCGTATTGCGCATAGATACCGTTCATGAGATTGATCTATTTAGCATGCTACTAAATAGACGAATAGATGCCGCCGTTATAAGCCGCTCAACCTTTGACTACATGGTAAAAATTAACGAATGGCAGGATAAATTTCACTTGTCGAAAAAGCCACATGACATATACGACCGGCGCGTCCTAATTCCACTCGATAATGAACATTTGTACCATTACTTATTACCCATTATTAGTCAGATGGAGTTTGACGAACAATGGCAATCTACCTTAGCGAAATATAGGTAGTACCCTATGAAGTTGACATATCCCCATAAAAAAAGCCGCTCAATGAGCGGCTTTTTTGTATTCAATAACAGTTGCTATTAACCGTTGATGAAATCGATACCTTCTTTGATATCTTTGTTAAGTGTTTCAAGCATGTCTTCTTTTGCTTTTTGTTCGAACGCACTTAATTCACCGTAAGAAAGGATTTCTTCAACACCGTTCTTACCAAGACGTACTGGGTGAGCGAAGTACTCAGCATCGCCGTTTTCAACTGCAACGTAAGCGTAATCAACAACCTCTTCACCGTTTAAGCCTTTGATTAAAGACATTGTGAAGCGTGCTGCTGCTGCGCCCATTGATAATGTCGCTGAACCGCCGCCCGCTTTCGCGTTAACAACTTCAGTACCTGCGTTTTGGATACGCGGTGTAAGTGCTGCAACTTCTTCTTCAGTGAACTCAACACCTTCAACTTGTGAAAGAAGAGGAAGAATCGTTGTACCTGAGTGACCACCAATAACTGGCACTTTAACAGATGCTACGTCAACACCTTTAAGTTCAGCAATAAATGCTTCTGAACGGATAACGTCAAGCGTTGTTACACCGAATACACGGTTTGCTTCGTAAGTACCTGCTTTCTTGAATACTTCAGCAACGATTGGCACTGTGCCGTTTACTGGGTTAGTGATAACACCTACTAATGCTTTAGGACAGTTTGCAACGATACCTTCAGCAAGTGTCTTAACGATACCAGCGTTTACGTTGAATAGGTCAGCACGGTCCATACCAGGCTTACGTGGCATACCCGCTGGGATAATTACAATGTCAGCACCGTCTAGTGCAGGCGCTAAATCGTCAGCACCGTAACCTTTTACGTTAACTGCCGTTGGGATGTGGCTTAAATCTACAGCTACACCTGGAACAACTGGTGCTACGTCGTACAACGCTAGATCAGAACCTGCTGGTAATTGAGTTTTTAGAAGTAATGATAACGCTTGGCCGATACCGCCAGCTGCGCCTAAAACAGCAACTTTCATTGAAATTCTCCGGAATTTGAGTAATTACGTTAATTTTTGTCGCCCAAAAGATATAGTATTGACGCATAAAACTCAATCTATTCTCTGAGCGGTGTTTAGAATCTATTCGCCTAATTAAGCAACTTTTGTTTACAGGCAAACGATGATTTTCGCTAACCCATGTTACTTTTGCCAGCACGTATAAACTATTCTCACTATTGGCAAGAATTATCGCCAGCAACTTGGTATAGTAGAGGATAGACTAAAAATAACTGAATGGAATGCGACATAGGTAGTACATTCACTGCAATTGGTTACAACACGCTATGACAACACCACAACAAAAACAAGAAGCCTTAGTACAAGCCTTTAAAGACCTACTAAAACAAGAACAATTTGGTTCGCAAGGTGAAATTGTTGACGCGTTAAAAGCGCAAGGTTTTGACAACATCAGCCAATCAAAAGTATCACGCATGCTCAGTAAGTTTGGCGCAGTTCGCACCCGTAATGCTCGCCAAGAAATGGTCTACTGCTTGCCTGCCGAGCTTGGCGTTCCTACAGCCAAAAGCCCATTAAAACAGTTGGTTCTAGACATAGAACATAACGATGTGATGATCATTATCCGCACTAGCCCGGGCGCTGCACAATTAATTGCCCGTTTGCTTGATAGTGTCAGTAAAAGTGATGGCGTATTAGGCACTATTGCTGGTGACGATACAATTTTTATCGCGCCAACAGATACGAAATTGATTTCAGAAACCATTGTGAAGTTAGAAGATCTATTCCAAAAGAACCTCGGCTAGCAACTCATGTAAGCTGACTACTTCATCACAAACAAAAAAGCCACCCGAAGGTGGCTTTTTTAATACCTATATCGCTTAGAAGCTACCGCGAATACCAACTGTGATATTACGGCCAGGTAATGGTGCATCGTTCTTCAAGAATGAAGAGTGAACACGCGCTTCTTCGTCAGTCAGGTTATTACCTTTCACGAAAATAGCCATGTCTGAGCCAATACCGTCAATGAAGTAGTTGAAGTTCGCATCAACCATAGTGTAGCTGTCAGTTTCTGTTTCAAACTCAGCAACATCATCTTGCTTGAAGTAATAGCTAACAGCTAATTCAGCCGCAATTTGGTTATTCACGTAGTTGAACTGTGAACCAATGCGCATTGGTGGAATACGCGGAATGTTACCGCCGTCAGAAAGCTCTGCACGGATGTAGTCACCAAATACGGTCATTTTTAATGGTGCGCTAATTTGATAAACAAACTCTGCTTCAACACCATACATGTCAACGTCATCTTGTTGATAAATGAATAATGACAAGCCTTCTTCTTCGTGGCCATGCTCATCTTCCATTTCTTCCATGTGCTCGTCTTCATGTTCATGCTCGTCACCATGGTCGTGACCATCTTCCATCACAAAACCTGTGTCTTGCTGATAGTAGTAGTCTTCAATATGGTTGTAGAACGCGCTAACAATAAAGCCGAAGTCACCTTCAAATTTACGCCATGTCACATCTAGGTTGTAAGACGTTTCTAGATCTACATCTTGGTCGCCAATTTCAATATCAACGTGGTCGCCGTGCTCGTGTATTTCGTAAAGTGCACCCACTTCAAACGTGTTAGTACCGATATGTGGACCATTAGAGAATAATTCTGCTGCAGATGGCGCACGTTGTGAGAATGCTGCCGAGAAACCTAGGTTGTAGCCCGGCTCGTAATCCCAAACAATACCAACAGACGCACTTACTGGCGTGAAGTCTTGGTCATCTAACGCTAGATGCTCATCTTCGTGCTCATCATGCTCTTCGCCTTCTTCATGCTCGTCATGATGCTCATCTTCGTGTTCATCATCATGATGCTCTTCTGCCATACCGTTAGGCTTAAGCTCCACATACTCAATACGAGCACCAAGTTGTAGCAACACATCTTCACTTAAGTGTGTTTCTTCCAACCATGCAAGCGCAAGTGTTGACGTTTCAGACGGTGGTGTGAATGCTTCTTCACCCGTTGCTTCGAAGTCGCTGTGTTTGTAGTGCAACGTCCAAGCACCGTTCCAACCGTTCCAATCAGCGTGGTATAAGTCAGCACGTGCTTCATAGCTTTCGTTTTTAAACGTTGTACCCACTTCACCCTCTTCAACTTCCTGATGTTGGTAGTCAGTGTAGGCAAACTTAGTCGCTAAGCGGTTTAAGAACTTATCTTCAAAGTAAAGGTCGCTTAGCATTTGGAAGCGATCTTGCTCCAAATCACCATATACGCCCTCTTCCTCATGCTCTTCATGTTCGTCATGCTCTTCGCCTTCATGCTCATCGTGTTCTTCTTCACCATGACCATGGCTGTGACCCGGAATACCGTACTCACGATCTAAACGGCCGTAAGAGAAACCAACAAAACCGTTATCTAGAATGTAGCTAGTACCAATCGTGAAGCCAGAAGATTTAGATGCACTGTTTTCAAGCGTACCTTTTACGCCCTCTTCCTCGTGCTCTTCATGCTCTTCGCCTTCATGCTCGTCATGGTCTTCTTCATGCTCATCATGGTGCTCGTCGTGTGCTTCTGCGTAACCCGGAATATCGTAGTCGTTTGATTCACGCCAGAAACCATCTAAATACAACGCGAAGTTACCAGAACCAGTATTCAACGCAAAAGACGCTTCGTCTTCATCGGATACACTGCTGTGCTGTGCCAAGTAGTCAAATGTGGTATCTGTCGACGTTGGTACACGGTTATCTACTACGTTAACCACACCACCAATAGCACCGCTACCGTAAAATAAGGTTGCAGGGCCACGTAATACTTCAATTTGTGTTGCCGTTGCCGCTTCTGTTGACACAATATGGTCAGCACCTACGCGAGACGCGTCACCCACATCTAGGCCATTCTGTGTAACCATTACACGCGGGCCATCCATACCACGAATAATTGGCGTGCTTGACACTGGGCCGTAGTAGCTTGAGTGAACACCCACTTCGTTTTTCAAGGTTTCACCAAGTGTTGATGCTTGCTTCATACGCAGCTCATCAGCCGCTAGTACATTGATCGGTAAAGCTGACTCAATCGCAGATGAATGCAACGGTGTTGCGTGAATATCGATAATTTCCATTACCGTTGGCGCTAACGTAATAGACAAGCCGGTGACATCACTGTCAGATACCACCACATCTTCATGGTAATGACTGTAATTATCAGCTTTTACGTGCAGCTCTACAGGACCTTTAGCTACATCAGTAATAGAGAATTGACCGTTTTCATCCGTTAAAACGCGCGTTTTCACGTTTTCTACGTGAATTTCAGCATTAGCGATAGGGTTGCCTTGGGCATCAACCACTTTACCTGAAATATTTTGCGCCATTGCATTCGCAATAACAGCGGAATTGATCGCTAACGCGATCATGACCTTGTTAAATTTCATGATTAAACCTTGTAATAAATCGGGGTGTTCTTCACCAGCAAGCTGCGGCAAAGAACGATTGAGAAACTTTGTTAAAAGCTCAGAGAGGGCGGCCCTCTCAAGTGTGGTAGTAAATGAGGGAAACAGACAAAACTATCGTCTTGCTGCGCTTCATATTTGGCACGTTTTAAATGATTTCCATCGGCCGGAACAACGTTAATGTCGCTTCCAGCGTCAATTGCATTATGACAAAGGTGGCATTCTATTCCTGTATCATGCTGCGATAATATTTCACTGTGGGCGCTATGCGAAAACGACAAAAACAGCCATGCTACTAGCGCTAGCATGCTGTATAAGCGTAATTTTTTATTATTGGTTAAGAAGTACCCGTTCATAGCGAGGTGATAATATAACACCGAGGATTACACTTCAATGACAAGCCTTTACCTCCTTAAACAAAATTGGTTAGTCTAATGACAATTTTTTATACCAAAAAGAAGGACCTACCATGGGCTACCACCCTTTATTTCTGCCGCTATTCGGTATGGTGTTACTCACCTGCCTAGTGTGGATATTTATGTACACTAAGCGCTTGAGCTACGTTACCAAGCACAGAATTGCCGCTGATAGATTACATTTACCTGAGAAAGTCGCAGAGCTGTTACCTGACCACGTCAACGCTGCCTCGAACAACTTAAAGAATTTGTTTGAAATGCCGGTACTGTTTTATGTCACCGTATTTGTTGCCGCATCTATTCATGACCACAGCGTGGTGAGCAACCTATCTGCATGGGCTTTTTTGTTTTTGCGCATTCTTCACTCCATTGCACATTGCATGAATGGAAAGGTGATGCCACGGTTTATCTTCTACGTGCTGTCGTGTTTGGCATTGTTTACGTTTATTGGCAGTGTGTTTGGACAGATGCTTGGTAGTAAGTGATTAAGTTTTGAAAGCATAGCGTTCTTACTTCAAGGACGCTTAGTTTAAAAAGGACATAATAAGTGCATAGAATCAGTCTTCCCCCCCAGACAGCCAACTAATGCTTCATTGCCATAAAAAGTCCTTTTAGTGACAAGTCCACTCATAAAAAACGCACTATAAACCGAGCATAGACCATTTAATTTGGCTCTGACCCCTTTTATGCGATTCATGCTATGCCTGACTCTCGAACTATTTGGTCATTCTCAGGATAGTAAACACTATGGTATTTTCTACTCATAGACTTACTTGAGCCGGCCATATTTGTCTCGTATAAATAAAGTGGCTTTTCAGAACCTTCAATTTTATGCTGATACAGTTCGTGATATAAATTTGTATAACCATTAAGTCTTTGATCAATAATTACTTCGTTCCCGTCATAAAAATGCAATACATAACCCGGGGTAGGAGCAGCCAAAATTTGCAGTCTCATTTCTAATGAATTAACTGAAGATATTTCCTCCCACTTGTAGCTTGCTTTTTCCTTCACTATTAGCCCATTTTCCGACGTTGTAACAATCACAACTTTATTGCGAAAAGTTTGTACCATTGGCGTTATAAGTGCCAAAAATAGCAGCCCTCCAGATAGCAATTGAAGCTCATATTGCCTATCATTTAACACACTAAATACGAAAAAAAATAAAGTGATAATAATAACTACCACCATATCTTTTAGGGCTTTTACATAGTTTACTTCAAGTAATGTATACTTATTTTTCATGTTTTATTTCTGTATAAGTAAATCAGTACTTATACTTACTCTCCTTTAAACCAATCAGAAAAAAACGTATTTGATTGAGCACTAGTTAAGGCTCCTGCAGAACTAGCGGCAATTGGCCTCAAAGTTGCTTTATTAAGAAGTACTGTAGGTAAATTTTGTGAATATTTACCTAACATAGTGTTAGCACCATAAGAAACAGCTCCACTGGCTAGACCAGAAATAAATAAAAGGGGTCAGAGTCCAATTAAATTACCCAAACACATCAAAACAACGCATTTACTTGGGTTACTTACATCTCTTAAAAATAAAAAGGGCGACTAACGCCCTTTAATAAATAAGAAACGTAGCGCTTTTACCAATACATCTTCAACTCATCAAGCGCTTTCAGTTGTGGTTCAACAGTCGCTTTATCACCGACAACGACTAACGTCATCTTGGCTGGGTTCAAATACTTCTTCACCATGGCTGAGATTTCTTCTGGCGTTGCATCATACACTTTGGCGATATATTGCTTCAGGTATTGGTCAGACAAACCATGAAGTTCAAGGAAAGCAAGCTGATTGATAATGGCACTACGTGATGAATTTCTCAGCACGAAAATGCCCGCCATATAATTTTTAATACCATCCAGTTCTTCTTTGCTTGGCGCTTCATTAGCTAACAAATTAATTTCTTTAAAAATTTCTTTTAACGAATTGCCGGTATGCTCAGCCGTCACATCGGCAGCTTGATACCAGAGACCGGTATTAACACGATTAACCACACTAGAGCGCGGCGAGTAAGTGTACCCCTTGTCTTCACGAATATTTGCGGTGATACGGCTAGAGAATGCACCACCAAGTAATGTATTCATCATGGTCATTTCGAGGTAGTCTTCGTGTTCAGGCCCAAATGATGCCAGTCCTAAACGCAGTGTTGATTGCGGTGCATCGGCGCGGTCAATCATAACAATTTTAGGGCCTGCTTCAGCAACTACCGCCTTGGTAGCGCGTTTTTCACCAATCTTCCACGTACCAAATGCTTGATGCACCGCAGCGGTGACTTTTGCTTGGTCAAATACCCCTGAAACATAAAGGTGTGTGCGATTAGGTACAATATTGGTTGCAACGAACTGGCTAATATCTTCAGTGGTTAATGCCGCTAAAGACTCATCCGTTGGATACAGTTGCCCGTAGGGGTGATTGCCATAAATTTCTTTGTAAAATGCTTGGTTAGCAAGAGGTCCGGGGCGTGACAGGTTAACTTTTAGCTGACGTTGACGATCCGTTTTAATACGCGACAAGTCTTGTTCTGCCAGTTTTGCATGCAACGCCATATCAGCAACTACTGCTACCGCTTCATCGGCAAATTCACTGAGCACGTCCATGCCTACCCAGCTTGAATCCATACCAACTGACGTATCAATTGAGCCGCCCATGCTCGCTACAGATTCAGCCAACTGCTTCGCTGTTTGCGTTTCTGTGCCTTGGCGCAACATTTCGTAGCTAATATCTGACAGCCATACCTTGCCGTTATCATCGACATTACCGGTATTGGTGACCAACCGAACCGTAACTTTCGGTGTTGAACCGTACGGTATAAAGGTGACCTTTAGGCCATTGGGTAAGCTTGTACTTTGTGTTTCTGGCACCGTAAATGCGCTTGGCTCTGCGCCAACAGGTGGCTTTTCTTTAGCAAACACCTGTGAAGAAAACGCCAAACTTGCGCTGACACCAAAGACAGCAGCGATCATTAAATTACTGAGTTTCATAACTACTCTCCTTGTTGCTCAGCAGGCACTGCAGCAGGGTCTTCACCCGGTGTCACTGTCAAAATAGTGCGGTTAGTTGGGCGTAAGTATTCTTTTGCCGTTTTCATGATGAGCTCAGGCGTCACTTTCTTGAAGTTCGCCTCTAACTGATTAATTTTGTAAGGGTCGTTGTCGAACAAAGCAAAGCTGGCTAACAAGTCAGCGCGTCCAAACCCATAAAATTGATCAATGGCATCAAATAAACTTGATCGAATTTTTACAATAGCTCTGTCCATCTCTTCACGCGATAACGCTTCTTCGGTGAATTTACTCACCACATTATCAATTGCTGACGTGATATCTGCTTGACTGATATTTTCATCATGCGTGAAAGAACTCATCCACAGCATAGGGCCATTGTAATTAAACATATTGCCCAGCAAGTAGTTGATACCGCCACCTACACTGCCTGTGATTTGTTTATTTTTGACCAACTCCTGATACAGCAGGCTGTCCTCACCCTGCACTAAAATTTGGTCAATAATGCCCATGGCATAATACTCTGGGGTATCTCGCTCAGGCATTTTATAAGCAAAGGCAAAGGCCGGTTTAGGTGCCAATTTATCGAATTTATTAAAGACTTGTTCTTTTTCTTGTCGCAGCTCAGTAAGGTCTGGTTGTGGTGATATTTCAGCAGACGCTATAGCACCAAAGTACTTTTCGACCATGGCTTTCGCTTCCACCACATTAATGTCACCCACGACAACTAACGCGGCGTTATTTGGTGCGTAGTACATTTTAAAGAAAGCATCTACGTCTTCTAAGTTTGCAGCATCAAGGTCTTTTAGGTCGCCATAAAAGTTATGGGCGTTATACCAATTGCTGAACGCATATTGCGGCATATCTAACCAAGGAAAACCGCCATATGGCTGGTTAAGCACATTCACTTTGACTTCGTTTTTCACCACACCTTGTTGGTTGGTCAGGTTTTCTTGAGTAATGGCTAACCCTTTCATACGGTCAGCTTCAGCCCATAAAAACGTTTCAAGTTTGTGTGCTGGTACGATTTCAAAATAGTTTGTGAAGTCGAATCGCGTAGAGCCATTTAACACGCCACCGTTGGCGTTAACTAACTTCACAAACTCCATCTTGCCAAGGTTTTCTGAACCTTGAAACATCATATGCTCGAACAGATGCGCAAAGCCTGTGCGGTCTTTCGGTTCGTTTCGAAAGCCTATATTGTAGTACACGGCAACGGTTACAGTTGGCGCGGTATCATCTGGCGACAGCACCACTTTTAAACCATTGTCCAAAGTAAAATATTCGATGGGGACGTTGTAATTGACGGCAGAACTAGCGGCTTCAATTTGCTCTTCTAGGGCGGTAGTTTTCTGCTGGCTAGCAGTATCGGCATTAGGGGCACTGGGTTGCCCGCAACCCACTAACATGAATGACATCACGCTAGCGGCGAGAAACGATAACTTCCTCATTATTCTTCCCTTTTGTTGTTGTAGTTTCACCCAACTAGCATGTATTTATAATGCAGATAGGTCAACTTTTGTGGTGTAAAAGGTTATGTTGAAGGGGTAAGGATGGAGAGTGAATGGTGGATAGTAAACAAGACAGGTCAATCATCATTAGGTAACAAGGCGCTCAAAGAGCGCCCATTGCGGAAATGCCTACCCTAGCTATAACTCAAAAAACTCGCTAAACACTTTGTAAAGCTCTGTCCCTTGGTTCACGCTTGCAGACGCAAAATGCAAAATAGGAATCACTTCTTTATCGAGAGATATGTAGTGCAATGCATCACCGTCGCCATAATTATCCATGCGCAGAATTCGCACTAACGGCTCGCCAGCTGCAAGTGGCTTTCCGAATTCAGCTAAGTAATCGACCATGCCGCCCATTGGGGAATAAAACGCTTTGTAGTGTTCCAAATAACAGGCATAGCGCGTCATCGTTTCCGGTACAAATTCACTTCCAGCAATCACGCCTTTGTATTGCAAGTAAGTCAGAATGCTTTTGGCGTCATCTAAGGCCACATCCAAATCTATTTGCTCTTGTGATCCTAGCTCAACGGTAAAACTTTCTTTATTTACGTTCAGTGTTCTGCCTTTTTTCGCAAATGCTTCTGTCAATGACCACCAAGGACAAAAGGTCGCTTCATCTAAAGCGCCAGCAAAATCATTAGGGATCAAAATAGTATGTTCGATATTGAAAAAACTCGCACTGGCTTTGGCGTACTCAGGGCAATACAAATGTTTGCTGGATATCGGGCCTGTATGTAGGTCCAACACAAAGTCGGCTTGATGCGCGAGCTTTTGTAGTTGATAGGCTATGCGTTGGCCTGTTGTTAAACCATAAATATTGTGGTCAAGCTGGTCGATGATGTCATCCAGTAACGCTTGCTTAAATGCTGCTTCAATTTCCTGCTCGGTGCTATCTAAATACTGCTCAACAATAGGCTGAATCAAGGCTTCATTAAAGTGATACATCCGATTCCAATTAACCCCAGTGATAGGGTCAAAGCGGCCAAGCGTGTACTCACCATTTTTATGGTTACAGCCCACCGGATTGGCATACGGAACAAGGGTAATGTCACCCAGTATTTTTAAATTGCGCAGCTGCTCTAGTAGTTGATAGATAACGGCATTGCCTTGTACTTCTGCACCGTGCATATTTGCTTGAATGTAAACACTCGGTGCATCCGTTTGGCCTTTGAAGCGATAGACAGGCACAGTGAGCTCTGCACCACTTGCCATTTCACCGACATGCATCACTTCTTTGGTTAATTGATAGTCTGCCATATTCATGGTGTTCACCCTACACTAACGTAAATACCAAGCAGCAGATTCTGCTTGTCTAACTAATTGGAGTTCATGGTTATCTAGCACGTATTCAGCGGCTATTTCGTGGCATAGGAACATTGGCATACTTTCCGTAAAACCGTAGGCGCCAACAAAGCCAAATACGAGTTGGTCACCTACGTTCACATCGTTCGGCAATTCAAGATGTCCTAAGCAATCCATACTGGTGCATAAAGGCCCGTGCAAATAAAATGCTTGTTTTGCTTCAGTTGATGCACGAAGCAATGCAACAGGAAAAGGTTGTTCGGTGATTGCAGGTCGCAATAGATGATTTATACCAGCTGCCAACACCAATTGCTGTTCACCAAAGTTGGTTTTGCGATCAACTACAGAGGTAATGTAGTAGCCACAATCAGCTACCGCATAACGTCCAAGCTCTAACCATAGCTCATGAACGCCAGCTTCTGCTTTCACTTTCGCCAAATCTGTCATTGCGGTTTGCCAATCAATGGTTTGCCCCGAACCTAAATAATCGACACCAAAACCACCACCCAAATCTAATACCTTGAGTTCGAAGCCTATATCTGTCGCCAATTGCTTAAGCGGTCTAACCATATGCGACCAAAGCTCATACATTTTGGCGTTATTGAGCATATTGCCCCATTGGAAAATATGTAATCCACACAGGTTTACATGCTGATAACGTTGTGCACAAATTCCGCACCATTCATCAACACCTAAACCGAACGGCGTTAGGCTATTTCCACCCAAAGGGTTGCTGTCGCCTTCGTCGAAACGAAGCTGCACACGCAACAACACATCAGGTTTTTTGTCTTGTTCAGCGGCAGCCTCTTCTAGCCAAGTGAGTTGGTTTACGCTTTCCACCACAAAGGTATTTACCCCTTGCACTAAAAACTCTGCCAACTGACGTTTTGACTTCGCTGGACCTGTATTTAATACCCTGCCCGCATCGACACCCTGTGCGATAACTTGCGAGAGTTCACCGCGGCTTGCCACGTCAAAGTTAATGCCGCTGTTGGCAACGGTTTCAACGATTTTTGATAAAGGGTTAGCTTTAACGGCATACCAAAGTTTGACGACATCTTGCTGTTGCAACATTGCCAAATGCTGCTTAAGTTTATCTAAGTCATAAACAAAATAGCCTTGCTCAGCGGTATTTGCCGGACGATGTTCGCGCAGTGCACTAAGCACTGCATCAGAAGGGACAGGGAACGCCATTATCTTAATACCGACTCAAGTTCTAACGACGCATCACTTTGCTCATCACGGTATTTAACAATAAGAGCGCACGCCATATTAAGGCCCTGTTCACGCGCCCATTCATTGTCGACTGGGCGAGTGCCAGGAATTACGACTGCACGTTCAGGAATAGGCTCACCTTTTTCAAGTCGACGGTTATTCACCAAATCAAATATCGGTACAGAGGCTGACAGTGATACGCCCGGCGCTAAGACAGCCCCTTTCTTGATAACGATACCCTCAACGACCACCACGCCGGCGCCCAAGAAGGCGTCGTCTTCAATGATGACGGGGCTTGCACCAATAGGCTCTAATACGCCACCGATTTGCACGGCTGCTGACAAATGTACGTTTTCACCAATTTGAGCACACGAGCCAACCAAAGCGTGGCTATCGACCATCGTACCTTTGCCAACGTAAGCGCCAACATTAATATACGCAGGCGGCATAATAATCACGCCTGGAGCGACATAAGCACCAGTACGTACAGAAGAACCGCCCGGCACTAGGCGCACTGCATCATCGCGCGTAAATGCGCGAGCGGGCAGGTTATGCTTATCAACAAAGCCCTGATAAATGCCGTCAAACTCTTGATTTTCGCCCGCACCAAAGGCTGCCAAAATAGCTTGCTTTGCTTCAACGTTCGCGTGCCAGTTGCCTTGTTCGTCCTGTGTTGCTGCACGTACTTCGCCGCGCTCCATTTGTGCTAGTGTTTCTTGCCAGTTCATGTGTAATCTTTCCTAAAATCTATCGATAAATACGGTACGCGCCTAAGCGCGTTGCTTCGGTTGTTCTGCGTGTAGCTGATACCAATCAGTGATAGCGTCGTGCGCCTTCAGAAGTGCTTGCTTAGAACCGAGCTCTAAGTGCGTTAGAGGTGGCTGCAGTTGTGGCGAGTCAATATCACCATTTTCATGCATCAATACCTTGACAGGTACTGGATTTGCGACACTAAAAAGTGCCTCAACTGCTTGATGCCACGTAGGGAAGGTCAGCTCAGATTGCGACGACAGGCATTGTCGAGCATAAAGCAAAGTAGCTTCTGGCCAGGCATTAGCCGCCACAGATACCAGACCTTGCGCACCTGCTGTCGCCAAATAAGGCAGTAGCGCATCTTCACCGCTATAAAGCGCGATGTTTGGACAAGCTTGTCGATAGGCAACAAATTGATTGATATCGCCACTGGCTTCTTTCAACGCCCAAAAGTTAGGATGGGTTTGCAGTGCAGCTAATGTTTTTTCAGACAGGCTTACACCGCTTCGTGAAGGCACGTTGTAAAGCATGCATGGCTTATCAGCCGCATCCAGTAATGCGCTGAACCAAAGGTGCTGGCCTTCAGGTCCGGGCTTTGCGTATAAGGGGGCGCCAAGTAGAAAAGCATCAACCGCCAGGGCATTACACTTTTCAATCCACGCTAATTGTTGATTGAGCTGATTACCACCAACACCGACCATTATCGGTACATCAAGGTGTAGCTCACATATGTAGTTAACGACGGCGAATTGCTGTTCTGCAGTAAGCGATAACGCCTCCCCTGTGCTGCCAAGCACGAGTAGTGCATTACCTGCTGCTGCTTGCTGCCTAGCAATGCGACTCAAGCTTGCAAAATCAACAGAGCCACCGTCTGTAAACGGGGTAACTAACGCCGTCCACAACGGAAATTCAGCTAAGTTGTATGAAGTATCTAGATTCATGTCTCTCGAACTCACTTCGTTCGGAGAACTTATAGGCGATTGCACACACCGATGAAGCAAGCTTCTGGTATGCACAAAGGCCAGAAGCTCTCCACCTAATGGGTGACAATTGCCAGGATTCAGCCTGGTCAACCGACAACTACATTCATCAAAAAACGTATTTGCCTCGGCGTTAATCCCCCTCATTAATGTTCGTTGGAGTTTGATCTCCTCCCATTAACTACCTGGTTAACGCTCCTCTTCTGGCCCTTTTCGTTCACGTAACTGAAGAAAATCAATTACGTTGGAATAAGGACGCGCTTATTTAATCGAACATTTACTCTAAAGTCAACACAGCGTATTTTGCTTGTTTGGTATCAACGGCAAGATCACGTAAACTAGCGCCGTCATTCCGTATCTAAAATATGCAGGTGTTTAATGTCGCTGTCTAACCTCAGCCAAGTCCTACTTCGTAACTCCGATGAACTGGCGTGCTCCAATGCTTTATTGGTAAACATGCCCGTTGACGGTTTATACAAAGAATGGCTTGAAGAACACCCTCAGGCAGCCTTGCACTACTTCACCAATAACAAACTCGCAGCCAATGAGCTTGCTAGGATTTCACATCCAAAGGTTAGCCATAGCTTTGGCGCTTACTTGCAGGTAGAGCGTTCTTTCGACCTCGTTGTCATTGCCTTTCCAAAAAGCAAGGCTGAGCTCGGCTTTACACTGGCAATGTTAGCTAATTATCTCACCCCAGAAGCTCGGGTGTTATTTGTTGGCGATAATAAGGGTGGCGTCAAATCGGTTGCCAAGCTTGCCAAAGACTATGTGGCAAATTGCCACAAACTTGATTCGGCTCGTCACTGCATATTGTTTGCGGGCATGTATACCGCTGAGCAAACACCAATGAATATTGACGACTGGTTTCACTATTACCCCTTGAATATCGCAGGCATTGAAATCACAGTGGCGGCATTGCCTGGCGTTTTTAGCCAGCAAGGTTTGGATAAAGGCACTAAGGTATTGCTTGAAAACTTGCCAGCAGACTATCAAGGTAGCGTGCTAGATTTCGGCTGCGGCGCAGGTGTGATTAGCGCCGTGTTAGCCACTAAGTTTGAAAATATTGACATTACCGCTTTAGACATCAGTGCATTGGCGGTAGCTTCGTCCCAAAAAACACTAGAAATTAACGGGCTTAGCGGTCATGTGTTGGCATCCGACGGTTTGGCGGAAGTCAACAATACCTTTGACCATATCATCTCTAACCCGCCTTTTCATCAGGGGCTAAAAACACATTATGCAGCCACTGAGACGTTTCTTGCTGAATGTAAAAGATATTTGGCTAACCGTGGAAGTTTAACGGTTGTCGCTAACAGTTTTTTAAAGTATCAACCTATCATCGAACAGCAGTTTGGCCGATTGACGACGAAGTTCACTGAAAACGGTTTTACCGTATATTTCGCGACTAAATAAAAGAATTTCACAGTAAATGTTGAACATTGTTTCAGATTCAATAATGATTGAATAAGCAATGCGTTACTAAAAGTATGACGATGACAGTAGATCGTAAAGTTATTCCTCTTCGCCGAAAATTTCTGGCCATAATGGCAATGTTTGTCACCATAGCCTTTTTTATTGCGCATTTGACTGTTTCTCATTTTGTTTTTGATTACCTAGAGAACGAGCTTAAAGCCGATATTAAAGATCGCGCCAATATCATTGCCGCCCGCTCTGTCGATTTTATCAAAGCGAACAATTACAACGAATACGAGCCAGTACTGGCCAATCTTAAAGCAATACCGCGATTTAATTACGTGCATGTTTATGATGTCGAAGACGGTAAAATCGACTTTTTCAGCAGCTACAACAAAGGTACGTTGCCTACGATTGCGCCAAAGATGGACCAACTGGAGAAATTTAAAGAGCCGGTCATCTCGGACAAAATTATTGAATACATCTCTCCCATTAAAAGTGGTGAAGAGCTAGTTGGATATTCCTATATCCAAATGACCACGGAAGCTTATGACCAACTTAAATTTACAACGTTTCTGACACTTGCAGTAGGTTACCTTCTGTTTATGGCCATTGGTGCCTATTTAACGCTTCACATGCACAGTATGGTGCTCCAAGGCATCACGCAAGTTTCAACAGGCATTCGCTCAATTTCACAAAAGCGTGACTACAGTCAACGCATTGAGTCGATGGACAGTGTAGAATTCGACATGCTGAGTAAGAACCTCAACATACTGCTTCACCGCACCGAGAAATATTTACAGAAGCAAGACAGTGCAGAGCAAGAAATATTAAAGTTAAACCAAGAGCTAGAAGATAAGGTTAGTCAGCGTACAGAGGCACTAAAAGAATCAAACCAGGAGTTACTGTCCACCCTTGAAAAGCTTCACCAGTTCCAAGGACAACTGGTAGAAAGTGAGAAAATGGCATCACTCGGTGATATGGTCGCAGGCGTAGCACACGAGGTTAATACACCTATCGGCCTAGGTGTAACCGCATCAACACTTCTGTCTGATAGACTTGGCGAGATCAAGACAGCATTTGAAGACAAGACGCTGAAATCTAGCCAACTGCGCAAGTTTCTTAACGAAGGTGAAGAAAACGTTGGCATTATTTATCGCAACTTAAATCGCGCAGCAGACTTAATCTCTAGCTTCAAAAAGGTAGCCGTTGACCAGTCATCTGAAGAAGATCGCCGATTTAAAGTCAGCGAGTTAATCGATGAAGTGATCCTAACACTCGCTCCACAGCTCAAAACAAAGCCAGTAGATTTGCAAATAGATTGTCCTTCTCACCTGACGGTTGTCAGCAAACCAGGTCCGCTCAATCAAATACTGATTAACTTGATTGTCAATTCGATAATTCACGGCTTCGAGAATCAAGAAGAGGGTGTCATCAACCTCAACATTATGCAACTCAGTGGTCAACTTCATATTAGTTACGCCGATAATGGTAAGGGTGTTGACCAAGCGCTTAAGAACAAAATTTTTGACCCCTTTATTACCACTAAGCGTGGAGAAGGTGGCAGCGGTCTGGGGCTTCACTTAGTATATAACTTAGTGACACAAGCATTAGGCGGGAATATCCTTTTTGACAGTGAATTGGGACATGGCGTGCGTTTTGACATCAACTTCCCAGTGACGATTGTTGAGACATAAGGTTGTAAATTGAGTAAAGATTGACAATAAACAACTGAAAGGTTGTGTTATTTTTTTACTCCCTGCTAACATTGAATAATAACTGGCATTAACATCAGGTTAACGTCGGGCAACCAAAGAATAGACGTGCTTAGTGCACCTAACGAAGAAAAATAACGGAAATACGATGCAGAAAGCTCACATTTTAATAGTCGAAGATGAAGACGTCACACGCTTTAATCTGCGAAACTTGTTTGAAGCAGAAGGCTATGAGGTTTCAGAAGCTATTGACGGCGACAGCATGGATGAAATGCTTAAGGCAAATACCATTAACTTGGTGATTATGGATATTAACCTTCCGGGTAAAAATGGGCTTTTACTTGCACGAGAACTGAAAAACAACCGTGACTTAGGGCTGATATTTTTGACCGGCCGCGATAGCGACATCGACAAAATTCTTGGTCTTGAGATTGGCGCAGATGATTATCTTACCAAGCCATTTAACCCAAGAGAATTGACTATACGGGCTCGCAATATTCTGAGTCGCATCACCCAAGGTAAGCCCGAACCAGAGAATGCTATGTATAGCTTTAACGGCTGGTCACTTGACGGCAACTCTCGCAAAATGACATCGCCACAAGGTAGTGAGATTCCTATTCCTCGCGGCGAATATAGAGCATTACGCTTATTAATTGAAAACGCGGGACAAATAGTAACACGACAAGAACTGATTAAAGAAATGACCGGCCGTGAATTGCGTTCAAATGACCGAACAGTAGATGTCACTATCCGTCGTTTACGTAAGCATTTTGAATTAGACGATAACGCGCCTGAGTTTATCAACACCATCCATGGTGAAGGTTATCGATTTGTAGGAAATATTGATTAACGGGGCTAGACAGACGCTAACCATTCATCAAAGGCAGTTAGTGCCTCAGCGTTTAATGTTTTAAGAGTCGCCAACATGGCGACTTTTTCTTGCCAACTCTCAAGAACATTCTCAATACTTACAAGTTGTGCATGGACAGCAATAAGCCCAACACTGCCGGCGGCGCCCTTCATTTTGTGACATCGCTCATGCCATTGTTCTTGCGACTGAGCCTGCAAGGCTTGTTCAATTTCAGCTAAATAGACGCTAGATTGCTGTTCATATAACGCTAGCATCTGCTTGATGACATCTTTGCCTAGGTTATCTAGATAACCTTGAATGAGTTCACTATCAATGACATTTGCACTACTCAACTTTGTTCTCTCTATTGTTCTTTTATCGTTAAGCAAGCGTAAACATTAGCGCGGCTCTTGTAAATTAACCTTATAAAAATAACGTCTTTTAGATAACAACAAATTACGCGTTAGCCTGCGTCATATATTGATTTTAGCTTGATTTTCGTTCAGAATAGCCGCCCATTTTGACCGGACCCTTTGCCACCATTTTTTGCAAAGCGTTTCGGTAGCGCAGTAGCCTTTCGCTACTTAGCACTTAACTAGTTTGTACGTTTTCGCGGAGAAGTAATGCCAACATCAATGCCGGATATCGCTAACCACACTACTGCTCAGACAGAGGGTAAGTTGGATTGGGTCGGTATGAGCAATATTGAAATGCCAGTTATGGTGGGTTCTAAAGATCAAGCTGAGCGCATGGTGTCTGCGCATATTGACGCGTATGTAAATCTGACGGAGCCAGAAGCAAAAGGCATTCACATGTCTCGCTTATATTTACTGTTGGACGAGTTATCAAATAGTAATGTGTTAAATTACCAATCGCTTTCGAGTTTGCTCGATGGCTTTATCAGCTCTCACCAAGAGCTAAGTGACAATGCGAAAGTAGTATTTAGCTTCGATTATCATCTACGTCGCAAATCGCTTATCAGTGGCAAGCAAGGCTGGAAAGCATATCCAGTAACAATTACGGGTCGCTTAGATAAAGGCAAGTTAAGCATCGAATTAGCGATTGACGTGCGCTACTCTTCGACATGTCCTTGTTCGGCAGCTCTCGCCCGCCAACTTATCCAACGCGCTTTTATGGACAAGTTTGGACAAGACGGTAATGTTGATATTGATACCATGCATGAATGGCTTGGCAGCACTGAAGGCATTGTAGCGACACCACACAGCCAGCGTTCAGTCGCTGAAGTGAAAGTGATGTTGGATGCATCGGTGACTGAGTTCCCAATTGCTGACCTTGTTGATGCGATTGAAGGCTCACTAAAAACGCCTGTCCAAGCTGCAGTAAAACGTGAAGACGAACAAGAATTTGCCCGCTTGAATGGTCAGAACCTTATGTTTTGTGAAGACGCAGCGCGCAAGCTTCAGCATACGTTAAACAACGAAGCGGGTTATGCTGACTTCTGGTTGAAAGTAAATCACTTAGAATCGTTACATGCGCATGATGCTGTCAGCATCACCGCTAAAGGCATCCCAGGTGGGTATACAGCCTAGTACTAAAGCCTAGTATAATTTACCGAATTAAAGCCCGCATTTGCGGGCTTTTTTGTATCATAACCAACACCACCCCACTGAATAAAATTTAATTCTTTATTCACCAACCTGATAATGACTATTCGTATAGCAGAATAGCTAAACTGTAATTTTATTACATATGATAGACCAAAGTCTGACGACAGCTGCATCAATATTGACCATTTATTCAACTTTTTACTCATCAATGCTTTAGTTTGGCGCATTCATGTATAAAAAAGCGCTAAGTTATGAAATTTTATTACGAGCAAATACTCTATAATTGTTGACGAAGCTTATTTTTGTCGATAGTGTTGTTGGTTCGCTTTGGGCGAAAATGGGTATATTTATTCACTATACTTCTCGTTTTATTCATACCCATTACCTTGTATCTGCGAATAATAAATGCTTGGAGAACAAAGATGCAGCTATATGATCCGTCTTCACAGAAAGACAATTGTGGTTTTGGTTTAATTGCGCACCAAAAAGGTGAAGCAAGTCATAAACTGATCAAAACGGCAATTAGTGCGCTTGATCGTATGCAGCACCGCGGCGGTATAGCTGCCGATGGTAAAACAGGTGACGGTTGTGGCCTGTTAATGCAAAAGCCTGATACCTTTTTCCGCGCTATAGCCGAAGAACAAGGCTGGCAATTGGGTCGCAAGTACGGTGTTGGTATGGTGTTCTTAAACCCTGATCCAGAAATTGCGGCACAAACAAAACGAATTTTCGAAGAAGAGTTAAAGAAAGAAACATTAACCATTGTTGGTTGGCGTGTTGTACCAACTGATAAATCAATTCTTGGTCCAATAGCAGCGAGTAACTTACCAGCAATTGAACAAGTATTTGTAGATGCTCCTCCAGGATGGCGTAATCGCGACCTAGAACGTCGACTATATATGGCTCGCCGCCGCGCAGAGAAACGTATCACGGAAGAGCGCTTTTATATTGCCAGCCTGTCTTGTTTGGTGACCATCTACAAAGGCTTAATGATGCCGGTAGATCTGCCAAACTTCTATTTAGACTTGGCTGATATCCGCTTACAAAGTGCAATTTGTGTTTTCCACCAACGTTTTTCGACAAATACCTCTCCACAATGGCACCTTGCTCAACCGTTCCGCTATTTAGCGCACAATGGTGAAATCAATACCATTAAAGGTAACCGTCAATGGGCACGCGCTCGTACTTACCGATTCCAGTCACCATTACTACCAGACTTACAGGATGCTGCACCTTTCGTTAATGAAAGCGGTTCAGATTCATCATCGCTTGATAATATGCTTGAGCTATTCTTAGCAGGCGGCATGGATTTATATCGCGCGATGCGTTTGCTTATGCCACCGGCATGGCAAAACAATCCAAAGATGGATGACGACTTAAAAGCATTCTATGAGTTTAACTCGATGCATATGGAGCCTTGGGATGGCCCAGCAGGCATCGTAATGACCAACGGTCGCCATGTTGCCTGTAACCTTGACCGAAATGGCTTACGCCCTGCTCGCTATGTTATTACCCGAGACGGCTTTATTACATTGGCATCGGAAGTAGGGATTTGGGATTACGGCGAAGACGAAGTGTTAGAGAAAGGCCGAGTTGGGCCTGGTGAAATGCTTGCTGTCGATACCTACACCGGTAAGATTTTTAATTCAGAAGATATCAATAACGAGCTGAAAGTCCGTCATCCTTATCGTGAATGGCTGAATAAAAACATTCGTAAGTTGGTGCCGTTTGACCAACTAGAAGCAAATCTTATCGGCACTCGCGTATTTAACGACGCTGAAATGGCGCAGTATCACAAGCTATTTAATTACAGTTATGAAGAGATCAATCAAGTCGTTAAAACGCTCGCGGAAAATGGCCAAGAAGCGACAGGCTCAATGGGTGATGATACGCCAATGGCCGTGTTATCAAGTAAACCACGTACCCTATTCGACTACTTCCGTCAGCAATTCGCGCAAGTAACTAACCCACCAATTGACCCATTGCGTGAACGTTACGTGATGTCGCTTGGTACCATTATTGGTCGTGAACATAACGTGTTTAACGAAACAACGGGCCACGCTGATCGAATTGGCTTTGAAACGCCAGTATTGATGTACACCGGATTAAAACAACTCCGTGAACTTGATCAAGAACACTATCGCAGTGACACGCTGACGCTAAATTATGACCCAGATGAAGGGTTAGAGGCTGCGATTCTTCGCTTGTGTGATGAAGCTGAAGACTTGGTTCGTAACAAAAACACGGTCATTTTAGTCCTGTCAGACCGTCAGATTCACCCTGGCTTACTACCAATTCCTGCGGCGATGGCTGTGGGTGCAGTCCAAAAGCGTTTGGTAGAACAACAACTCCGTTGTGACTCAAATATCATCGTTGAAACAGCGTCTGTACGCGATTCTCATCAATTTGCCGTATTGCTTGGTTTGGGTGCGACAGCTATCTACCCGTTCCTAGCATTTGAAACTATTGAGCAAATGGTAGAGAAAGGACAAATCGATTTACCTGCGCGCGAAGCCATTGTGAATTACCGAAACGGTATCAACAAAGGTTTATTGAAGATCCTATCTAAGATGGGTATTTCAACTATCGCTAGTTACCGCTGTGCCGGCCTGTTTGAAGTTGTTGGCTTAAACAGCAAAATCATGGAGCTATGCTTCCCTGATATCCCAAGCCGTATTGAAGGTGCAGACTTTAACGACATTGAACAAGACAACATAAACTTAGCTCGACGTGCCTTCTTACCGCATCAAAAAGTCGATCACGGCGGCTTATTGAAATATGTGCATGGCGGCGAATATCATGCCTTTAACCCAGATGTGGTTAAGCATCTTCAAGACGCCGTTCAGTCTGGTGAATACAATGACTATCGTAAGTTTGCAGATGAAGTAAATAATCGCCCTGTAGCAACACTACGTGATTTACTGGCATTGAAAGATGACACACAAGCGATTGATATTAGCAAAGTAGAATCCGACACTGAACTATACAAACGTTTCGACAGTGCCGCTATGTCGATTGGTGCGCTAAGCCCTGAAGCCCATGAAGCACTCGCTATTGCGATGAACCGCCTTGGTGGCTTCTCGAATTCAGGTGAAGGTGGTGAAGACGAACGCCGCTTTGGTACAGTGAAGAATTCACGTATCAAGCAAATTGCATCAGGTCGCTTCGGTGTTACACCGCACTACTTAGTCAATGCAGATGTACTGCAAATTAAAGTAGCGCAAGGTGCTAAACCAGGTGAAGGTGGTCAGTTACCAGGCGACAAAGTAACTCCTCTGATCGCGAAGTTACGCTTTTCAGTACCGGGCGTAACCTTAATTTCACCGCCGCCACACCACGATATTTACTCGATTGAAGATTTAGCACAGCTAATTTTTGATTTAAAACAGGTTAACCCTAAAGCAGTAATTTCTGTAAAACTGGTTTCAGGGCCAGGTGTTGGCACAATCGCTTCAGGTGTGGCAAAAGCGTACGCCGACTTCATCACCATTTCAGGCTACGATGGTGGTACTGGTGCAAGCCCGCTGACGTCTGTTAAATATGCCGGGTGTCCATGGGAGCTTGGCTTAGCTGAAGCACACCAATCACTGGTTGATAACGGGCTACGTCATAAAGTTCGACTACAAGTTGATGGCGGCTTAAAGACAGGTTTAGACATTGTTAAAGCGGCAATTCTAGGGGCGGAAAGCTTCGGTTTTGGCACAGCACCAATGGTCACGTTGGGCTGTAAATTCCTGCGTATCTGTCACTTAAACAACTGTGCTACAGGCGTTGCAACGCAAGATGAAGTGTTGCGCGAAGAGTTCTTCAAAGGCTTGCCAGAACAAGTGATGAATTACTTTAAATTCGTTGCACAAGATGTGCGTGAAATTCTAGCCAAGCTTGGTGTAGAAAGCTTAACAGCGATTATTGGCCGAACAGATTTACTCGTGCAACTTGAGGGCATTAGTGCTAAGCAACAAAAGTTAGACTTATCACCAATCATTGCTCCTGTTGTTGCAGGTCCAAACACTGCACTACATCAAACCGAAGAAAACGTGCCATTTGATGAAGCACAGCTAAATCAACAAATGGTAGCGGCAACCATAGATGCTGTTGCCCATAAAACAGGTGGCGAATATCGCTTCAACATCAACAATACTGACCGTTCTGTTGGTGCAGCACTGTCTGGTGAAATTGCCAAACAGCATGGCGACCAAGGCATGGCAAGTAGCCCAATTAAGATCCACTTAAAAGGTACTGCTGGTCAAAGTTTTGGTGTTTGGAACGCAGGCGGTTTGGAAATGACCTTAACCGGTGATGCCAATGATTATGTTGGTAAAGGTATGACCGGCGGTAAACTGACGATCAAACCACCTAAAGGTGTTGAGTACGAAACGCATGAGACCATGATAATGGGTAACACCTGCCTATACGGTGCGACTGGCGGTAAGTTATTCGCTTGTGGCCGTGCCGGCGAACGTTTCGGTGTTCGTAACTCTGGTGCACATGCCGTTGTTGAAGGAACAGGTGACCACACGTGTGAATACATGACAGGTGGTATTGTTACTGTGCTTGGTCAAGTAGGCCTAAATTTTGGCGCAGGCATGACAGGCGGTTTTGCTTACGTACTTGATGAATCAGATGACTTATCGGCACGCTTGAACAATGAATCAATCGAGATGCTAGATATCGAAGACTTAGTGATTCACCAAGAACACCTGCGCGGCATTATCAACCAACATTTTGAAGAAACCGGCAGCTTGCGCGCACAAGCGATTTTGAAAGATTTCGCCGAATACGCTCCTAAGTTTAAATTAATTAAACCAAAATCTACTGACGTGAAGGCACTGTTGGGTCACAAAAGCCGATCATCAGCAGAATTACGTGTTCAAGCGCAATAGTCGAGGTATAAGAATTATGAGCAAAAATGTTTATCAATTTATCGACGTAAAGCGTATTGATCCGCCTAAGAAGTCGATAGACGAACGAAGAATTGATTTCGTTGAAATTTATCACCCATTAAGCAATGAACAAAGCCAAGGACAAGCAGATCGTTGTCTTGACTGCGGTAACCCTTACTGTGAGTGGAAATGTCCGGTTCACAACTATATTCCGCAATGGTTGGAGTTAGTCACTGAAGGGAAGATTTTTGAGGCGGCTGAGCTTTGTCATCAAACAAACAGTTTGCCTGAAATGTGTGGTCGTGTGTGCCCACAAGATAGACTTTGCGAGTCTGCTTGTACATTGAATGATGAGTTTGGTGCGGTCACTATCGGTAACATCGAAAAGTACATCACTGACACAGCCTTTGAGCAAGGTTGGACGCCAGACCTTTCTCATGTTGTAAAAACAGGTAAACGCGTTGCTATTGTTGGCGCAGGTCCAGCCGGTTTAGCTTGTGCTGACGTTTTAACGCGTAACGGTGTCGATTGTGTAGTTTACGATAAGCATTCAGAAATCGGTGGTTTACTCACGTTTGGTATCCCTGCATTTAAACTAGAAAAAGACGTTATTGTTCGTCGCCGTAAAATATTTGAAGGTATGGGCATTGAGTTCTGCCTAAATACAAATGTAGGTGTTGATGTAACCTTTGAAAGTCTAACTAACGAGTATGACGCGGTTTTCTTAGGGCTTGGTACATACACTGATATGGAAGGCGGTTTCGACAACGAAAAAGCGCCGGGTGTATACAATGCCTTGGACTTTTTGATTGCCAACACACAACACATTATGGGTGTCACCGAAGGTGCTAAGCCTTACGTAAACTTCGAAGGTAAAAAGGTCGTTGTTTTGGGTGGTGGTGATACTGCGATGGACTGTGTACGTACCTCTGTTCGTCAAAGTGCAGCAGAAGTAACCTGTGCTTACCGCCGAGACGAGGCGAATATGCCTGGCTCACCACGCGAAGTACAAAACGCCAAAGAAGAAGGTGTGAACTTTCAGTTTAACCTTCAGCCACTTGACGTTGCCGTTGATGAAAACGGTAAAGCGATTGGCGTTAAATTCGTAAAAACGCAATTGGGCGCACCAGACGCTAATGGCCGACGTAGCCCAGAGCCTATTGAAGGCAGCGAGTTTGTGATGGAAGCTGACGCCGTTGTTATCGCCTTTGGTTTCTTACCTAGCCCACCGCAATGGATGAAAGATGCTGGTGTAGAAGTAGACGCTAAAGGCCGTGTTATCGCGACTGATAATAGCCAATTTGCTTTGCAAACCAGCGCAACAAATATCTTTGCCGGTGGTGATATGGTGTTGGGTTCGGACCTCGTGGTAACCGCAATTGATCAGGGCCGAAAAGCAGCGTTAGGTATTCTTGACTACCTATATGCAGAGCAAGTCATCGCGGTATAGGCCAAACTATAAACAATAAAAATTAAAAAAAATCAAAGGCTATGCACTGCACAGCCTTTTTTTTCGCCACTTTTTGATGTTAGGTGATGTTACACAAATGCAACAATTGCTATAATTTAGTTTGCATGTCGAAGTATTTGTGGTGGCGCGTGAGACAATCTAAACGACAATTAATCCTAGCTGTAGCGATTATTGGCATTTTTATGAGTGCTGTTGTTGCATTCACTTACTTCGCGCTCCAACAAATAAAAAAAAGCAGTGCCGAGCAAATCCGCGATAACCTGCAAACATTGCTACTTACCGTTCAAGAGGCTCATCATATTCTGTTAGAGCAGCGCCGTTACACCATCGAAAGCGTCTCTGAAAATGAAAGTTTCATGCAACTTTCTCAGCAGTTAGTTAGTGAATATCAACAAAAAGCGCCTATTGTTAAAAGCGATGCATTAATGGCCATTCGCCAATTTATGAACCCGGTGTTAGAAAATTTTAGTGATAATGATTTTTATATTATCGCGCCGGACTATACCAACATTGCCTCGATGCGTAATGCCGCCCTTGGCAGCCAAAATATCATGGCTGTACAAGCACCTGAGCATTTAGCCAAAGTGTTTTCAGGCCAAACCGTGTTTGTTCCACCCGTCATTAACTACGGCAGTGAACTAGTCGTCAACAACAGAACCTACGACACCCGCATGTTTATTATTGCGCCAATCTTCAATAGTCGTGTTGAAGTCATTGCAGCTATAGCGTTACGCATCAACCCTAAAAGTTATTTCACCAACATCACCACCCTCGGCCGAGTTGGCGAAACAGGTGAAACTTATGCTTTTGACTCGAAGGGAAGACTACTGACGGACAGTCGCTTTATCGCACAGTTGCGTCGCATCAACATTGTGGGTTTTAGCGGTAAATCAGATGAGAATATTCTACTGAAAGACCCTGGAGGAGATCTAACGCAAGGCTACAAGCCACGTCTTAGCTATCATGACATGCCGATGACCTTAATGGCGAGCGAAGCAATAGCTGGGCGCAGTGGTATTAATGTTGATGGCTATCGAGATTACCGCGGTGTATTGGTCTTTGGCGCTTGGTTATGGGAGCCCGATTATCAATTCGGTATTGCCACTGAAATAAATGTCGAAGAAGCACTTCAGCCCTACTACAAAACACGTAATACCCTGCTCACTCTGATTTCGATTACGTCATTGCTATGCGTGTTTCTACTCAAATTTTTTATTGTCACTCAGCGATTACATCAACGTAAAATCATGCAAGCAAACGCTAGCCTTGAGCAACGTATTTCAGACCGCACCCAAGACTTAGAACAAGCCAAAGAGGAGCTTTCACGCGCGAACCAAGAGCTTGAAGTACTCGTGATCACCGACAGTTTGACCGGGCTGAGTAACCGCCGCCACTTCGACACGCAATACAGCTTAGAGTGGCAACGATGTTTACGTGACAATAGGTCGATTGCCATCATCATCCTAGATATCGACTACTTTAAACAATACAACGACTTTTATGGTCATCTGTCGGGTGATTTATGCTTACAAAACGTTGGCAGCAAACTCAAAGAAATTAACATCACCAAGCGCCCTAGTGACATTATTGCCCGTTATGGTGGTGAAGAATTTATTGTCATGCTCAGCAACACCACAGAAGACTATGTTAAGTATGCGGCGGAAACTATTTGTGCAAGCATTCGTGAAATGGCTATTCCACATCAGCGAAGTGGCATTGGTTCATCAGGTGTGATTACTGTGAGTGTTGGTTATGCCATTACTGATGATCTCAAAGGCATAAAAGCCAATAAGCTCATTAATAAAGCAGATAAAGCACTTTATGAGGCCAAAAGAGAAGGTCGGAATACCGTAGTGAAATATAAAGAGGAAGCAACCAATGTCACTAGCCTCCTCGATCATAAATCTAACAAAAAGAAATAGAGACGAGATGACATCTCATCTTTTAACGCTCTTAGCTCATTTTACGCAACGAACTGCTCGGCAAAATACGTAGAACCCAATGCAACAATGCCCACGGGTAACTTGGTACAAAAGCGTTAGCCTTTTCTTTCTCTATAGCGTTAACCATGGCTCGACAGCCAGTTTCTGTATCGACAATAAAGGGCACTTTTTCCACTGTTTCATTAATTTCACTACGTATAAAGCCAGGGTGAATACAGCTTACTTTAATTGGTGTGCCCATCACATCGATGCGTATGCCTTCAGATAAACTGGTGAGCGCTGCCTTGGTTGCCGCATAAACAGTCATTGCTCGCCTGAATCCACGAACGGCGCTTATTGAAGAAATTGTGACTAAGTGTCCAGCATTCTGCTCTCTGAATATTTCCATAGCTGCCTCACATTGCGCGATGGCAGCAACAAAGTTTGTCTCAGCCGTTTGTTTGTTTGCATGAAAAAAGCCAGTACCTATCGATGCCCCCTTCCCCATTCCGGCATTAACAATAACGCGATCAAGCGAACCAAGTTCCTGCTTAAATTCGCCAAAGACAGTAAAAACGGCATCATGGTCATTCACATCGAGTGACTTGATCAACACTTGGATGTTCGGGTTAATTGACAAAAGTTCGGCTTTTAGCGTTTCTAATCGTTCAACACGGCGCGCACATAGCGCTAAATTTCGCCCTAGCTTAGCGAATTGCTTGGCCATTTCTTTACCCAAGCCAGAACTCGCACCGGTAATTAATATATTTTGTCTGCTCATAGTCTTTTCTTCTTAGTATTCTTTTCTTATTGTTTCGTTCTAGAGACTCTGTGAACCATGTTCTCTGCTAATATCATATGCTGACTTATTTAAAAGTAACGAGCTCATGGTGACCGGATAACTCCATTGCGCTGTAATCATTAAACCGATGTAACATGGCCCCAAAACGCGACACTTTTATTTCGGTAACGCTCGCGTTAGCTACGTTCATGTTAATGCGCATAAAGTTCTCATCTGGTACATTCAATAGCGATACAAGCAAAGCAGCGATTACACCACCCGACGTAAACACAACGGCATTTTCTTTTGCAGGAAGTTCATCACACAGCTGCCTGAAAGCGTCGGTCACACGAGTAAAAAATACGTGCCACGCCTCATTGTATTCGTCATCAAAATCTCCACTTTGCCAACGTTTAAGAGCACTCGAAAACACTTTCACAAATTGCAGAGTCTTATCTTGATGTTGATTAAACTGTGCCACCATTGCTTCTGGATCTGCAAAAGCTGGGTCTAACACTTGTAGCACATTTTGATGATCGAACTCATTCCAACCTTCATGTTGTTGTTCAGTAAACGACTCTCCTCCATTTACCGAATCGCCCCAGTGCGACAAAGCATGTTGCTTTGTCAGCAAGTGACGCGTCATAGTACCGCTAATGACCCTTCCAGCACGCAGCTGTCGAGCGTTGAAATGGTGGCCTAGAGTCTCAGCTTGTGAAACACCGATTTCGGTTAAGATATCGTAGTCTTGCTGACCAAAACCTGCTTGCCCGTGCCTAACCAAGTAAATGCTGCCCATACTATTTTCCTTGATTTTTTATCGCTTTATTGCATCGCCACAGCAAATAATGACTGAATAGCCAAAAGTTTTTGAATGCAGGGTTACGTGTTTGTTTATGGTGGTAGCGGTAATAAATTTGCTGCACTATTCCCGCTAACCGGAACAGACCGTAGACCTCATAAAAGGTGAACGATTCAATATCGATTGCCATTTTTTTGCAGTAGTAATCGATAACTTGTCGACGAGAAAACATACCGGGTAAATGGGTGGGCTGACGCCTTGTATTTTGCGCCATAAAATCATCATCAGCTTCCACCCAATAAGCAAGACTATTGCCTAAATCCATCAATGGGTCACCAAGCGTAGCAAGCTCCCAGTCAAGCACACCAATGACTTTGGTTGGTTCATTTTCGCTGAGGATGACGTTATCAAATCGAAAGTCATTGTGCGTTAAGCATATACGTTCATCACTGGGCATATTTTGTTGCAACCAGTGCATCACTTTCTTGCCTGATGGTACATTCCACGTTTTTGCTTTTGCATAGCGCTCGCACCAGCCATCAATTTGACGTTGTGTGTAGCCACTACCTTTACCTAAATGATTTAAACCAGCGGCCTCAACATCTACACTGTGCAACTCAATCAAACAATCGAGCACATTGGTACAAAGCTGCTTCGTTTGCGCAGTCGACAACTTCAAGCCTTTAGGCATGTTTTTACGCGGAATAATACCTGTGAGCTTTTCCATGACATAGAATTCACTTTCCAGCACGCTCGGATCATCGCATAAGGCGACCATTTCAGGTACATAGCTATATACGGGCTTGAGAGCTTTTTGTAAGCGATACTCTCGTCCCATATCATGAGCACCTTTAGCCTTTGTACCTCGGGGAGCACGACGTAAAATAAGTGATTTTTCAGGATACTCTAAACAATAGGTCCAGTTAGACGCCCCACCACTGTATTGGGTAACTTGGGGTTGGCCTGTTAACGTGTCATCTTGTTTTTTTAGCCAAGCATCTACCGTTTCTACTGGTAGTTCTTCACCGCTGCGAACCGCTTTGGCTTTATCTAATACTTCACTGCTCATCTGCGCTAACCCGTTGTCTTAATTTAGTTGTTTGTTTTAACACGGAATTCAAATACCAGTTTGTCGGTAAAAAACGTTTAAGTCGATAGGCTTTTTGTCCCGCTGGGTGCGTGACTATCATAAAATCGTTACGACTTACCCTCTCAAAGCTAATGTCCGCGACTTCGTCAGCCGTTAATTCAGCTTTTTCAAACACTCTGTCCAGCATTTTTCGCATCGCACCAGACTTGGTTTTCAAGCTCATTCCTAAATTGGTTTTGAAAAAACCAGGACATAGCACGCTCACCCCAATATTAAAATCAGCCAGTTCTAATCGCATCGTCTCAGATAGGCTGACCAAAGCAGCCTTTGAGGCATTGTAGCTAGCCATATAGGGGATTGGTGTAATCCCTGCTTGAGAGGCAACATTAAGAAAGTGTCCACGTCCTTGTTTTTTGAAGACAGTGGTAAATTCTTGACTCACTCGTACCATAGCAAACAAATTAATATCAAATACCCACTGCCATTGACTTAGTGGTTCATCTTCGAGCTTATCAGCCGTGGCAACACCAGCATTATTCACCACTAAATCGATGCGTCCCCACTTTGCTATGGCAACCTCTTTGAGGTGCTGAATGCTTTTGACTTTAGTGACATCACAGTTCGCGTAAAAATGTGTGCTACTGTTGCTACCATTGAGTTCATTCAATGATGCGACCAACGCTTGCCCAGCAGTATCATTGATATCAGCAATACAAACACTGGCACCCGCTTTGGCCCAGCGCTCGGCTAATGCCTTACCCAGCCCAGAAGCACCACCTGTGACAATGACATAGTTATGTTCCATCTCTGCGTCCAACCTTTAGCGTTGCTTAGGTTTATATTTGGCGAGTTCTAAACGCGACACCATGCCCATATGCACCTCATCTGGGCCATCCGCAAGCCTGAGACTTCTTGCCATCGCCGCAAACCCCGCCAGCGGAAAGTCATCACACATGCCACCGCCACCATGAACTTGTAATGCCATATCAACGACTTGTTGCAGCATGTTAGGCACAACGACCTTGATAGCTGAAATTTCTGTCATGGCCTGCTTAACCCCCAGATTATCGATTTTCCAGGCTGCATTTAAGGTTAAAAGACGGGCTTGATCTATCATCATACGCGCTTGTGCTACACGCTCTAAATTGCCACCTAACTTAATCGTCGGCTTGCCAAACGCAACGCGTTGTTGACCACGCTCTATCATTAACTTAAGTGCTCGCTCTGCAGCACCAATAGCTCTCATGCAGTGGTGAATACGACCCGGACCGAGTCGACCTTGGGCAATCGCAAACCCTTTACCAAGCCCCATAATGACGTTCTCTTTTGGCACACGAACGTTATCTAATGTCATTTCTCCATGCCCATAAGGTGCATCATAATCACCATATGCACGAAGCATTCGGTCGATAGTTAAGCCTTGACTGTCAAGCGGTACGAGCACCATGGAATGACGCTGATGCTTCTCTGCGTCAGGGTTGGACAACCCCATCACAATGGCCACTTTTGCATCAGGATGGCCAAGCCCTGTAGTCCACCACTTACGACCATTTACAATCACATCGTTGCCGGCATCTTCTATCGTCGCTGCCATATTGGTGGCATCAGAAGAAGCAACGTCCGGCTCTGTCATCCCAAACACTGACCGAATTTCACCAGACAAAAGCGGTTTAAGCCATTGTTCTTGCTGGGCTTTTGACCCAAAGTGGTAAAGCACTTCCATATTGCCCGTATCCGGCGCATTACAGTTAAAAATATCGGGTGCAATTAAACTATGACCCATGGCTTCAGCAAGTGGCGCATAGTCAACACATGATAGGCCTTGTGCAAGCTCACTATCTGGCAAAAACAAATTCCATAAACCAGCTGCTTTGGCTTCTTGTTTTAAGGCTTTTGCTGCAGTCGGCACTTGCCACTGACGCCAGTCGCCGTGTTCATTGATTTTTCGGTTTTGTGCCAATATTTCGGCTTCTTTCGGGAGTACCTTGGTCTGCATAAACTCAGACACTTTATCGAGGTACTGTTGGGATAATTCACTGTGTTCAAAATTCATATCTGCCACTCCATTGAGTCATTAGCATGTTATTGACTAGCATAACCCGTCAACAACAATGAACATAATGAAAGTATTTGCTACCATACTATGAATATAATTCATAAAGATACGTGACATGCCGGCATCAAAAGATATCCAAAAACTTGATTTTAACTTGCTGAAAATATTTGAATCTTTGTATGTAGAGCGGAATATGTCGGCAACGGCTAGAGCCTTGTTCATTACCCCGTCTGCCGTTAGTCATGCCGTGAAAAGACTTCGTAATACTTTGAACGACCCGCTATTTGTGAGACAAGGCCAACAAATGAAGCCAACGCCCGCATGTGAGCGAATGGCACCACAACTCATTGATACACTGACTCGTTTAAAGCAAATTTTGCAGCAGTGCGGGGAGTTCTCACCAGAGACAACCGAACAGACCTTTAAGATAGCTATTCATGACGCATTAGAACCACTTATTATTCCTGTTCTGGTCAATCAAATTGCGCCACTTGTACCAAAAGCGAATTTGACGAGTGTCGCTTTGAACCGAGAGTTACTGGCTCGTCAGCTGAGTTCTGGAGAGGTAGATCTTGCCATTGATATTGCAAGGCCTATGAAGTCGCCTATTCAGCACAGTAAACTGTCCCAAGATGATTTCTGTGTTCTAGCATCCTCGACACATGTTGAGGCAATATCACGACGCCAATACTTGGCCAGCCAACACATTGTGGTATCAAGCAGACCATCGGGCAGGGTCATTGAAGATTTTGCCCTGTTACAACAGGGCATTAATCGAGATATACGGATTCGTTGTCAAAGCTATCAGGCGGCTGTTGACATCGTTGAGCAGTCAGCTTTATTGCTTACGTTGCCCAAGCTCATAGCGAGTAAATACCTGAGTGAACGAACCGTCATGTTTTCGCTGCCGGTATCAATCCCCGCCAGTGAAACCCATTTATATTGGCATGAGCATACTGTTGAAAATGAAGCGCTTAGTTGGATGCGTTCGCAAATTACATCAGTGTTGTATTAGCAAGAACAATCGATTTTTTAGCATTAACTGCTTATAGCCGCTGCCGAACGGCGTTTCGCACTTTTGTTCACCAACAGTAAAATACCAGTACCCAAGTACATGGTTAAGCCATAAATGCCAGCAGGCACGGCAAGTTCACTGTAGTTAAGCAGCGAAATAGCGATTAACATAGCCATAGATGCATTCTGAATTCCTACCTCTATACCCAACGTTAACCGCCCAGCTAAATCACCACCAGCAAGTACAGCTAGAAAAACACCCACCGCTGTAGCCAATACATTCAGTAAGAGTGTTGACCAAAACAGGCTTGCCAGTACTAGATTTAATGCCTGCCACTCTTTGACAACAATGGCGATGACCATAACGACCAAAAATGTCATCGACAAGCGTTGAAAATATGGCAGCAACCTCTGTGCTTGTTTGTCAAAGCGAACTCGCATCAACATGCCTAAGCCGACAGGGACCAGTGTTATCAGCAGAATCGACAGACTAATATTGAACAGTGATACGTCATTTGCCCGTTCCGGCACGAAGTACTGCAAGCTACCCACGATCAGTAAGGGTGAAGTAAATATGCAAATTAACGTAGCAAAAGCCGTTAGTGTAATAGATAAGGCTAAATTAGCTTTAGCCAGTTGGCTCAATACATTGGACATAGTGCCACCAGGGCATGCCGCTAAAATAATTAGCCCTACGGCATACTCTGCTGGCAAAGAAAAAACAAAAACGAGGGCAAATGCAATGGCCGGAAGCAGCACTATTTGGCCAAAAAGACCCGCAATAACCAATTTAGGTGATTGGGATAAGCGGGTGAAATCTTGACGTTGCAGCCCTAACCCCATGCCAAACATGATAAAGGCTAACGCTAGCGGTAACATAATCTCGGTAAAAACACTTGCCTGCATAATTTTTCTTAATCTAAAAAGCTGTCATCTTGTGCCAAGACCTGCATGTACATAGGTTGGAAGTTCCCCCACGTCACCAAGTCAGAGCCATTGATACGTTGAGTTTGCTGTGCAATTGCATCAGGCACCAGTGTCAGCTCGCCAGCACTTTGCGCTAGCAGCTGGCTCTGACAGCAGCTGTCCATGAGTACGAAATTCGCTGCTGCTGCATCGACCGTTTTACCTGTCGTCAGCAAACCATGATTTTGCAAAATAACCGCCATGTTATTCTCTAATGCACCTGCAATAAGGTCGCCCTCTTCCGTTGCAGAGACCACACCGGTAAATTCAGCAAATAACGCATGATTGTTGTAGAACATACAAGCATCTTGTGAGATAGGTTGCAAGCGTTGCCCTAGTGCAGAAAAAGCTCGACCATATACAGTATGGGCATGCGCTACGGCATTCACGTCGGGTCTTGCCATATGAATACGGGAATGAATCGCAAAAGCAGCATTGTTGATTGGGTGATGTCCTTCAACAATCTCCCCTTGATGGCTTACGCGCACCAGATCAGACGCTTTAATATGCGCAAAATGAATAGCAAGTGGATTAACCCAAAACGTGTCTGGGTCAATACAATCACGTAATGTGATATGTCCAGCTAGTCCCTCGTCAAAACCTTTCATGGCAAATATTCTGAATGCTGCAGCCAGTCTTTGCTTTTCGTATTGTTGCTGTTCTTTTTTATCAGAAAATTGAGGCGGCTGAGCAACGGTGAATTTATCGCTGCCTCGAGTCATTGAAGCAATAGTTGCTTCATTAGGTTTTTCAAAAGCAGTCATGGTGCTCTCCCTTTATCGGATCAAAATTTCACGTTAACCCGATACTAAAAAGCTCAAGAATTAATACAAATGATACAAATTGATAGACAACCATAAATACAGTGCATAGAAAGAAGGGCTTTGTTCATTATAGATATCAGTTATGTCACTCTTTTATGCATCGACAACTATGAACAACTAAGGGTTTTACGCGCCTTTCTAAAACACCTGTTTTATTGCTGCCTTCGGTGTTAATCTTGAAATGTAACAATAACAAGAAGATCATCTACTTATGGGCATGATAAAAAAACTTTTTAAACGACTATTCATAGGTTTACTAGTTTTACTGGTGCTTGCAGGCGCATTTGCTGCACACGAATGGAAAGCCGAAAAACCTTTTATCTTTAGAGCATTTCTTGATCGCACCTTGATCAAGTTTGCGTTTGAAAGCCCGGAAACATTAACGTCGCTTGGCTTTTTAGAGTCTCTAGGCATTAAAGATCATAATGCACAGTTAGATGATAACAGTCCTGAGCGTACAGACGAACTTTATGCCAAGTTGCCTGCGATTAAAGAGGTACTGTTAAGCTATGACGACGATAGTCTTTCTGAGCAAGACCGCCTATCAAAAGAAATTACCTTATATCTTTTAGAATTTGGCGAAGCGTCGGAACCTTTCCGCTATCACAACTATCCAGTTAACCAGTTGTTTGGTGTTCAAAATGGCTATCCAAGCTTTATGGAAGCACAACACCAAGTGCACACAGTTGAAGATGCTGAAAACTATCTGTCACGATTAGAAGGTGTGCGCGTTAAGTTTGCGCAAACACTTGCGGGCATTCAACTACGAGAAGAAAAAGGAATATTGCCACCGCGATTTGTCATTGATCGGGTATTAGAAGAGATGACAAATTTTGTTAACACACCGCCACAAGAAAACATTCTTTTCACCTCTTTAGAGAGGAAAATGAATGAAGCGGTTGAAATACCTGCAAATGAAAAGTCACGTTTGTTAGCGTCTGCTGAAGATAACATTAAGCAATATGTTTATCCGGCTTATGACTTGTTGATAGAGTATTTTGATCGCGTGAAAACACGCGCAGGAACAGACGATGGACTATGGCATTTACCTGACGGTGACAAAGCATATGAAATGGCACTAAAACTGTTTACCACAACAGACTACACCGCTGATGAAATTCACAATATTGGACTTGCTGAAGTAGACCGCATCCAGGGAGAAATTCTAGCGATCTTAGAAGCGGAGGGTTATGACATTAGCCAAGGCTTTACAACCGCTATTGAGGCGCTTGCCGCTGACGAACGCTTTTACTACGAAGATTCGGATGAAGGCCGCGCTCAAATATTAAAAGATTACCAAAAAATCTTAGACGAGATCGACGGCAACCTCGACAATGCCTTCCGTATACGTCCGAAAGCAGGCATGGAAGTCGTACGTATTCCAGAGTTTAAAGAGAAAACCTCACCTGGTGCGTATTATCAACAACCAGCAATTGATGGCAGTCGTCCAGGGCGTTTCTTCGCAAACCTATATGACATCAAAGCGACGCCAACATACAGCATGCGTACCTTGGCATATCACGAAGGTATTCCGGGTCATCATTTCCAAATTGCCATTTCGATGGAATTAGAAGGTATGCCATTTATTCGCCGTATATCTCCATTCACGGCATATACCGAAGGTTGGGCGTTGTACACCGAATACTTAGCTTGGGAGCTTGGTTTCCAAGAAAACCCTTTCGACAATATCGGTCGCTTACAAGCAGAGCTATTCCGCGCTGTTCGCTTAGTGGTGGACACTGGTATTCATGCTAAGCGCTGGACACGTGAGCAAGCGATTGATTACATGAAAGCAAATACCGGTATGGCGCAAAGCGACGTAGTCTCAGAAATTGAGCGCTATATAGTCATGCCTGGCCAAGCAACCGCTTACAAGGTAGGTATGATGAAGATACTAGAGCTACGCCAGCGCGCCAAAGATGTGCTAGGTGACCGTTTTGATTTACGCGATTTCCACGATGTCGTTCTTAAAAACGGCGCAGTACCGCTAGATGTTCTGGAAAGATTAGTCGAACAATACATCGAACGTACTTAACGCAACGTATAAAGGTCAGACATTGTCTGGCCTTTTTTATTTCTAACGGTTGAAATGGAGAAGGACAAAAGGGAAATGCATATGAACAACGTTATCGCCACCGTTAAAACAATGCGGCCTCCATTTTTACTGCTTACACCTATCTGTATTTTTCTTGCATACGGCTTAGCCAGTTATCATGGCTATCCATTACCGATGGAAACAGCTGCACTTGCCCTAGTTTGTGCCATGTTAGGACATATCGCTGTTAATATGCTCAATGAGTACCAAGATTTTAAAAGCGGCCTCGACTTAAACACAACGCGCACGCCTTTTAGCGGTGGGAGTGGTGCACTGGTTGCAACACCCTCAGCAGCCGATGTGACAAAAACCATCGCGTATCTAGCCATTGCCCTCATTGTCATCATTGGCCTATACCTCTCCTACACACGAACGTGGTTGCTCGTTCCCTTAGGTATTGCTGGCTTAGTGACTATCTACCAATATACATCAACGCTGAACAAGCTTCCTTGGCTATGCCATATTGCTCCTGGCTTTGGGTTTGCTTGGATTATGATTTTAGGTACATTTCTATCGCTAACATACACGATAACGCTAGATGCGGTAGCTATTGCAGCTATTCCTTTCCTATTAATCAACAACCTACTGTTATTAAATCAATTTCCGGACATTATGGCTGATAAAGCGCATGGCCGTAACACGTTACCAATTGCCTATGGCACCAAAATATCTGCATATGTCTACACTACCAATGTACTGCTGGCCTTTGGTCTAGTCATTTTCCTCGTGGAAACACGAGTGTTACCGGAAACCGCTTATTGGGCATTTTGCACACTGCCCTTTGCCTTAATCAGCATTCTAGGCGCTTTTGAATTTGGGCAAGGTATTGGCAGTAAACCCTTTTTTCTTACCACCAATGTTGTGGTCAGTTTAGTTACACCATTTATCATCGCGTTGACACTTTGGTGATCACAAGCATTGAGTGAGACAAACAGTTGAAAGCGGCTTTGCACATAGGCACACTATAGCCTTTGTGAATTATGCAGTTGAGAAGATAATGACAACACAAGCAGTTGCTGTAACCCAAATTACCCAAATGTTAGCCATGCAAGACGCGATGAATACGCGCGTAAGTGAAACATGGCGTGACAACGGATACGAATGGTACCGCGCAATATGGGTAGAGTGTGCAGAAATGCTCGACCACCACGGCTGGAAATGGTGGAAGCATCAAGAAATTGATGTACCTCAAGTGCAACTGGAGCTTGTCGACATTTTTCACTTCGGTTTAAGCCTTCGTTTGATGGCGGGCGAAACCATTGAAAACATTGCTAACAGCCTGGCTGTTGAAGTGGAAAAAGACAGTGGTGAAAAAGACTTTAAATTAGCGCTTGAAACGTTGGCCTCTGACGCTGTTACGAACAAGGCATTTAATGGTGAAGCATTTGGTCAATGTATGCGTTTAATGCAAATGGACTTAGACGAATTATTCCGTCAATACGTCGGTAAAAATACCTTAAACTTCTTCCGCCAAGATCATGGATACAAAGAAGGGACATACATCAAAGTGTGGAACGGAAAAGAGGACAACGAAGTGCTGGCCGATGAAGTGGTAAAACTGGATAGCGCTGCTGAAGATTTCCAACAACAGGTCTACAATACCCTGAAGGCTAATTATCCAGGCTAGCAATCACCAACAAACGATTTAGCCCAAAAAAGCCTGCTTTATTGCGGGCTTTTTTATTTACCTGTCGTCATCTTTATCAATGTATTGTCTTGCTTTACATAGTGATGGTAGAGCGCCGCTAAGAAGTGTCCCAAAATTAAAATCCATGCTAACCAGGCACCAAAAATATCTTTATGAATAAAATCCATAGGCTTCTCAAATTCTTTAAACGTCATTCCTAACTGTTCCACCACCAAAAAATTAAATAGCCATGTTTCTTCAAACTTTGGGATCTCAAACATAAAGAAAAAGTCAGCTCCTAATCCCGTTCCCAAATACCCCGTTATAGGCATAATTATCATGACCCCATACAAGGCATAATGCCCGAGATGTGCAGCTAAATGTTCAAGTTTTGTGCCTGGCTCTGGCTTAGGTTGGGCGTTCATCACTCGCCAGATGATGCGTAGCAACACCAGCACAAAAATAGAAATGCCGACAGACAAATGAATTTGCAGTGCCGTCATATTCTCAGGCGTCTTGCTCTCAGTGAACCAATGTCGATAGTAATAACTGGCATATGCCGCTAAAAATAATACTGCGACGCCCCAATGCAACCATTTAGCAACAGTACCATATGCTGTTTCTGTGTTTTTTAAGGTCAACGTTTCGAGCCTTGTGGTGGTTAACTCATTTCAGTATTTGCCAAACAGCGCTAAACATCCACTTTTGATGCGTAATTGAAGACAAAAGTAATCGATAAAAATGATCCTAGGATCACTGGCATAGTTTCTGCTTTAGTCAGTAAAACTAATGTTAACTGTCAAAATTTTGATTGCTGGAGATGTATATGGAGCTAATTTTATTCGCTTTAATCAGCTTAATTGTCATAGTCGCTTTGTTAGCCAGTCGTTTAAACGACAACAGCTTTCCATTCCCGTTTGATAGCCGTCAGGCAATATTTACGCCTGCAGAGAAAAACTTTCTAAATCTGGTTGAAAACGCATTGGGATCAGATTACCGCGTATTAAATCGAGTTGCATTGAGCGATGTCGTCAATATCCGAAAAGGGGTATCGAAAAAAGCGACACAAGCCGCATTGACCAACGCCAACAACAAGTACTTAGACTTTGTAATTTGTGACCGTAAAACCATGAGAATGCTCGGTGCTGTTGACCTAGTTGATACCAATGGTCGTGGCTATAAAGTCAAAAAAGACTGGTTTGTTAGTGGTGCACTAGAAGCGGCGTCTATTCCACATGTTCGTGTCAAAGTTAAACCAAACTACAGCGTAGACGAAATACGCGCTTGTTTGGGGAGTAAAATTCTTGGCAGACCAAGCGTAAATGCTACACCGAAGATCAAGGGCACCACGATTCCAGCGCCTATGGTTCGTGCACGTAAAAGCAATGCTGGTGTATTAACCAAAGCGGCTGCCAAAGAAATGGCACAGCAACAACCGCAACTAAACTCACCATCAATGGCGGCCTTACCGCACTAACACTCCTTAAATCTTGATAGTAGCCAGTGCATAACTGGCTACGTTCCATACGTATTGCTATGCTTTTTTAAAAGCAAAGTCAGTTAAATCAAGATGATAAATATTTGTCTGCATAACTACCCGCTTGAAATACTGTTGATGTTGTGCGGTCAATGGCTGTTAATTAAATTGCCTTAAACGTATAATTTCGCCATTATTTTTTCAGACAAATTTGCTAAGAGACGACATATGAAAGCAGGCATTATTGGTGCAATGGAACCAGAGGTTGCCATTTTAAAAGCAGCTTTAGAAAACCCTACAACAACCAAGCACGGTGGCTTTGAATTTCACCAAGGTCTATTAAATGGTTCTGAGGTTGTTATTGTCCAATCAGGTATTGGTAAAGTAGCAGCAGCACTCGCTACCGTTTTACTGATCGATAAATTTAGCCCTGACTATGTGGTAAACACCGGCTCTGCTGGTGGTTTTGATCAGTCACTTAGTGTCGGTGATATTGTTATAAGCTCTGAGTTGCGTTACAACGACGTAAACGTTACAGCATTTGGCTATGAAATTGGTCAATTACCTGCTAATCCTGCAGCGTTCGAACCTCATCCAACGTTAGTTGAAGCAGCAAAAGCAGGTATCGACAGCTTAGACGGCATTAACACCTTGGTTGGCCTTATCACCACTGGCGATACCTTTATGACAGCTGATGACGATATTGCAAAAGCCCGCGCAAATTTCCCAACCATGGCAGCAGTTGAAATGGAAGGAGCAGCCATTGCCCAAACTTGTCATCAGTTTGACGTACCGTTTGTGGTTATTCGTTCGATGTCAGATATCGCAGGCAAAGAGTCTCCAACATCGTTTGAAGCCTACCTCGAAACGGCATCAGTTAATTCGTCAAAACTTGTTACAAGTATGATTGATAGCCTGAAAGGAAAGCAACTGAGCTAATGGACCTTATAACCTCACTACCACCACAATTACATGGCATCACCATACTTGTGGTGGTAATGCTGGTTAAGCGCATCCTCCAAGGTATCTCTCCACACGAACCCTTTATTTACTTTCGTTTTTTCTGTCAGCAACTCGCCTTAAAAGTCAATAAATCAGAGAATGGTAGCCGTCAGCAGACGATTTCTGGTTTTGTAGCTGTACTCATTACCTTTGCCCCTCTATGGGTTATCCTTTGGTTATTCGCAGACTTTGTTCAAGTTGAAGCGCTATGGCAAGCCCTCTTACTTTACTTTGCACTGGGAGAGTTAACGCTTAAACCGACCGCTAATAAAGTTGTAAAAACACTTAGCGCTGGTGACAAGTATCAAGCAAAACAATTGCTTGCTGACCAAGTGTTACGTGACACAGAACAGCTATCTCCTCTGGGCATCAACAAAGCAACCATTGAAATGCTTATATTGCGTCATATGCAACAAACGGTAGCGGTGAGCTTTTTATTCTTATTGGGCGGGGGCTTGTTAGCGATAAGCTATCGTCTCATCCTAGAAATGCATTACAGTTGGAACCAAAAGATTACTGCACTGCGCGCTTTTGGCCAATTTGCCAAGCAACTCACTGAACTTTTCACATGGCTACCCTGCAGATTTATGCTACTTGCAGGCTTATTCCTGTCTTTTGGCCAGCAATCGACACTGTTATGGCGTATGACTATGCCCGACTTTTTTAAGCTAAATAACCATGCCTTACTTCAGTTTTTTGCAATTGCTCTGAATGTAAGATTAGCTGGTGTAGCGATGTATAAAGGCATTAAAGTCCGACGGAGGTCGTTTAATGACAATGGAAAGCAACCTGAAATTAAGGACATAGTGAGCTGTCACCAGTTCCTGTCCCGTATAAATACGCTTTTGGCTATGCTGGCAATCGCTTTAGTAACGCTGCCTTGGCTAGCATCCTATACATATTAATTAACATAGTACTGAGCAGAGAACGTCATGAGAAACATAACTACCGTCACTTTTTTCACCCTCGCCTTATTACTGTCGAGCACAACAAGCTTTGCTGAGGAACAAAGGCCTACAATGACTCAAACTCAGGTCATGAGTCTAATTGAAGCACCCAAAGCGGCCGCCTATACGGTGCTTGATGTAAGGAGTGCAGAAGAGTTTTCTGAGGGGCATGTGCCAGGCGCAACCAACATCAGTCATTCAACGCTTGCAGACAAGCTAAGCATGTTACCAAGTGATAAGTCACAGTTGATTGTTGTGTATTGCCGCTCAGGTAGACGAGCTGGCGTAGCAGAAGACATTCTTGCTAACGCGGGTTATACCAACGTATGGCATATGGACGGTGATATGAAAGCTTGGCAGCGCAACAACTTGCCGACTCAAAAATAGATGTTAATGACAGATCTCCTCTATTGGCTGGACTTGTTCGGCATTATTGTTTTTGCGCTTTCTGGGGCGTTGATGGCGGGCAGGTATCAACTAGACCCTTTTGGGGTTGTAGTATTAGCGGCAGTTACCGCAATTGGCGGTGGGACTATTCGCGATGTGATCCTTAACGCGCCTGTCTTTTGGGTAGAGCAAACATACTATCTTTGGACGATAAGCATCACCGCATTATTAACCATTGTGTTTATCCGCAAACCGAAGCGTATTCCGAAACGCTTTTTATTGATTGCTGATGCGTTTGGCTTAGCGTTATTTGCAGTACTTGGTACTGAAAAAGCACTTAGTTTTGGCGCTTCCATTCCTGCAGCAGTCGTGCTTGGCACAATAACCGGTGTTGCCGGCGGTATGATTCGAGATGTGCTTTGTAACGTAATCCCGATGATCTTGCGTCAAGAAATATACGCCACAGCAGCCATGGTGGGTGGTGGCACATACGCACTGCTCTATTGGCTGGGTTGGGATAATCAGATTTCTATTGTTGTTTCTGTGATGGGGTGTCTAGTGCTGCGCCTAGCGGCTATTTACTGGAAAGTGTCATTGCCTGCGTTTCAGATTGTGGAAAGCGAAGAAAAGTAGTATTCGTGTCACATTGAATACTACTTATGCTTCAATACCCCAACCATCATTGTAGCCATTGAATTTATCGGCGATTTGTTCAAATTCTGCTTCTTGCGCGACAATACCATCATAGGTAGGCATCATTCTAACGATGCAATCAACGTCCCATATATTGGGTGTCTCATCTGGGTGAACGTTGACTTTCATGTCTGGAGCAACACTCTGTAAATGCTGTGCAAACTTGTCAGCTTGTTCTTTTTTCTCAAACAACTGGAAAAATACCACATCGTGGATTTCATTGAGATTAATACCTGCTTCGGCCATTTCAGCCAGTACATTGCCTGTATCATCGTTTGGGAAATTCATAATTTTTATTCTCTTTACTCGTATGGCGGCATTATAGAGCGAGGCGCCATATCGTGCATTACTTTATTGAACAGATATTATGATGACACGTCGCTTGGACATTCGTGATAGTTTCTTCACACTCTGTCTCTTTACCGCCAAAATTCAAGCGATTAAGTTGCGATAAACCAATGCCATTAACGGCAACGACACATCCAAGCGACGTTCGGCCTGTATCAAATAACTCACATTGGCTAACATCTTGGCAAACCAAATTATTGGTAATGACTTGCTTTGCCAGCATATCTTCAACCACTGGAAGGCGAAGGGTTGGCTTTCGTGGCTGAGGAGGTAATGGATTGCGAGAGATACTTTTTTGCCCTGATAGGATATCGGCACGCGTTCGCACTTTTGACTCAGCGATTGCTCTTTCATCTAGCTTGTCTTTTAACGCACGTGTTTCTTTTTCATTTTTCGACAGAATATAACCGACCCCCAAAAGTATTAACGCAATAACAGCTAACGCTATCGCTGCAATAGATATCCATTTGAACAATGACTTAAGCACGATTACTCAAACTGTCTGTTTTGTTTGCTGCTTCGGCAAATTGTTTAATGATGATGCTAACCGCTTCTTTTACCTTTTCATTGATTTGCGCACTATTGTCTTTCTCTTTGATTCTCAATGGGTAAGCGGCACGCCAAATTGAGCGACGATTCTTAGGCTTGACCGCATCAATAATCAAACTGCCAGGTACGATACGCAAACGTTCCTCTTTTTTGCCTGACTTTGTGTTTGTTAAACAGTAGGAGCAGTAATTTACACCTTGATTGTATGCACGGAAGGTTCGTTGATTTTGTTTAACGATATAATAAGTGATTACAACATCAGCACTGTCTGCAGGTTTAAAGCTGAACTGTTGCGCTTCCATTTCTTGCTCAATGGCCAGTTCAATGCTGTTGCGTATTGCATGACTTAAGGGTTGCCAGTCATTGAATTCATCTTCGCGTCCATAGAGCCCATAGCTTTCCAAATTGCCGAAATCGAAAATAGGCTGATACTTAACATCAGCTTGCTTAGGCGAACTACAACCCACAATGAGCAAAGTTAGGGCAATGAAAATATTTGCGCGTAATGTTCCTGTCATAGGTGCAGAGAATCTTATTAAGGTTGTCTTTAGCCTACCGAGACTCTAAAAAAATACAAGCGCTCAAAAATAAAAAAGCCAGCATATGCTGGCTTTTTATCTATCTAAAAATCATCTTACTTATGCGATGGTTACGCGCGCAAACTTACGTTTACCTACTTGATAAACAGCAGTGGTACCTGACGCTACTTGTAGCTTGTTATCTGCCACTTTTTCACCATCTATCTTCGCAGCGCCTTGCTTGATCATTCGCATCGCCTCAGACGTGCTTGCCACTAAGCCTGCATCTTTTAATAAGTTTGCGATTGCTAATTCACCGCCTTCTGGTGTGAAAGTAAACTCTGGCATTTCATCAGGCATCGCGCCCTTTTGGAAGCGGTTGATAAACTCTTGCTGCGCAGCATCTGCTGCCGCTTGGTCATGAAAGCGTGCAATGATCTCTTTCGCCAATTCAATTTTGATATCGCGAGGGTTCGCACCTTCCGCTATTTTCTGTTTGAACGCTTCAATCTCTTCAATAGGACGGAAGCTTAATAGATCATAGTAACGCCACATCAAGTCATCAGAAATAGACATGATCTTACCAAACATTTCTGATGGTGCGTCAGTGATACCAATGTAGTTGTTCAGTGACTTAGACATTTTCTGAACACCATCAAGGCCTTCAAGAAGTGGCATCATCAATACAGTTTGTGGACGTTGACCTTCTGACTTCTGTAATTCACGGCCCATCAATAAGTTAAACTTCTGATCGGTGCCACCTAACTCAACGTCAGACTCTAACGCGACCGAATCCCAACCTTGCACAAGCGGGTACATGAATTCATGAATCGCTATAGCTTGGCCGCCTGCATAACGCTTTTTAAAATCATCTCGCTCCAGCATACGAGCTACAGTTTGACGTGACGCAAGCTTCAGCATACCAGCCGCTCCCAGCTCTTCCATCCACGTTGAATTAAATGCTACCTTTGTTTTTGCTGGATCAAGAATTTTGAATACTTGCTCTTTATAGGTTTCAGCATTTGCCAACACGTCTTCTTTCGTGAGTGGCTTACGGGTGACGTTTTTCCCGGTAGGGTCACCAATCATGCCCGTGAAATCTCCAATCAAGAAGATAACTTCATGACCGAGTTGCTGAAACTGACGAAGCTTGTTAATCAACACAGTATGACCTAAATGCAAGTCAGGGGCTGTTGGATCAAAACCCGCCTTAATTTTTAATGGCTTACCTGTTTTTAACTTCTCAAGTAATTCATCTTCAAGCAGGATTTCTTCTGCACCGCGTTTAATTTCCGCAAACGCTTGGCTGACATCGGTCATGTAACTGGCTCCAACAATAGGTCTTTGGGTGAATAACAAAACGCCGATTCTACTGTAAAATAAGGGCTGGATAAAACCCTGATACTGTTTCTGACCACTTTTTTTGTTATAGTGAGGACAGCAAAACCGAAGATGTTCAGCAGTAAGAGTAGTATTTCATTGAAAAATATAAAAAATTTATATTTATCGCTCCCCAAGCAGCACCGAATTATTTTAAGTGCTGTATCTGGCATACTCCTCATTTCTTTACTAGTACCGTCAGAAAAAGCGGAAGCAAGTAAGCAAACCGCTGGGTTAGAAGTGGGTAAACGCTACAGCTTGTCAGACAAAGGCTTAACCGAGGTAGCTAGTGAGTCAAAAACCAAACTAGAAGGGTTATCTAGCTCGCAAACCACTGAAAATGAATCCATCACGCCGTCTTCTCTGACAACGAATGTTACAAATCAATCAATTGCTGAAACTCACGAGCCAGAAGCGCCTGCGTTAACTTGGCAAACCACGAAAATAAAGTCTGGCGATTCATTAGCTAAAATTTTTAAACGCTTGGGGTACAGTGCACGCACTACGCATGATGTTAGCCGTGCAGAAGGTGAAGGGCGTGGTTTACTCAAGAAAATCAAAGTCGGCGATACAATGCGCATTGGAAAAAATTCCGATAACCAGCTAGCCGCTTTAGAGTATCCGCTGTCTAAGATAAAAACCCTTCATGTCGAGTTAGTTGATGGCGCTTACCAATCGCATATAGAAGAAAAGCAAGTCGAAGTGCGCGAAACATTTGCACACGGCACAATAAGTTCAAGCTTCTGGAATGCTGGCATTTCAGCTGGATTAGATGACAACCAAATTATTTCATTAGCCAATATATTTGGCTGGGATATAGACTTCGCGTTAGATATCCGCAAAGGCGACACCTTCCATGTGGTGTATGAAAACCGTTATGTTGACGGAGAGTTCATTGGCTCTGGAAAAATTTTAGCCGCTGAATTCGTCAACCAAAATGAAGAATTTAAAGCTATACGTTTTACAGATGATGAGTACTACACGCCAGAAGGCAAAAGTATGCGCAAGGCATTCCTGCGTGCACCTGTAAACTTCAAATACATCAGTTCAAACTTTAAGCCTCGTCGTTTTCACCCTATCCAGAAACGATGGAAAGCACATAACGGCACAGACTATCGCGCTGCAACAGGAACCCCTGTCGTTGCCGCGGGTAATGGTAAAGTAACCCATTCAACATACAACAAATACAACGGTAATTATGTCTTTATCCAACATGGTGATGGCATAGTGACTAAATATCTGCATTTTTCAAAACGTGCGGTTAAAAAAGGCCAGCGCGTCAAACAAGGGCAAGTCATCGGTTACGTTGGATCAACAGGCATGTCACAAGCGCCACATCTTCACTACGAATTTTTAGTGAATGGGGTACACCGTAATCCACGTACAGTTAAATTGCCCGACGCAAAACCTATTGCAAATAAGTACAAAAAAGATTTCTTAGCAATAGCAGACAAGCGTGTCCAAGAACTAAATGGCTCAAAACAAGCTTTGCTAGCAATGCAAACTGGCAATGGCAACCAAGGCTAACTATTTCATTGGCTTGATGTCAGGCACCAGCGCAGACGGCATCGACGCTGCGCTAGTCGATTTTTCTGCTGATAATCATTCTGATCGTCAACACCAGTGCAAACTCGTTCACAGCTTGTTTATCCCTTTTGATGCAGAAACTCGACGTGAAATTACCAGCCTTTACCAACCGAATAGCGATGAAATACAGCGCAGTCAAACGCTGGATAAGAAACTCGCTACCTTATACGCTGACGCTGTTCACCAGCTGTTAGAAGTTTCAGGGGTTGCCAAAAAAGACATTGTAGCTATAGGCAATCACGGTCAAACGATTCGCCACTTTCCGCCAGAAAGAGAAAGAAAACTACCCTACACCCTTCAAATAGGCTGCAATCAAACCTTAGCTGTGTTAACCGGAATAGAGGTTATAGGGCAATTTCGCGTTAAAGATATCGCTTTAGGCGGACAAGGCGCACCGTTAGCACCCGCCTTCCACCAGTTTTTGCTAGGCGAACAAACGCCAAGCGTTGTGCTGAATCTAGGCGGTATAGCAAACATCACCTATTTAACGAAAGACAGAGTCATGGGTTTTGATACTGGGCCTGCCAATGGCTTAATGGATGCCTGGTTTGCAAAACATCACAGCCACGGAAACTATGATTGTGACGGTAAGTGGGCTTCATCAGGCAGTGTTATTACCCCATTACTCGACACACTATGTGCTGAGCCCTATTTTCAAGGTCCTCCGCCCAAAAGTACGGGACGCGAAGTCTTTCATTTAGATTGGCTTTCAGGGTTTGTAAACCTCGGCCAATATGCGCCAGCGGATATACAAGCAACCCTACTCGCGTTAACTGCACGCACAATTACCGACGCTATCAATTCATTGCCAAGTGTCGACGCAATATGGCTATGCGGTGGCGGAAGACACAATAGTTTTCTTATTGAAACGCTGTGCAAGATGATGCCGGCAAAACGAATCGCTAATATTGATCAGCTAGGTATTGACGGCGATGCGCTAGAGGCAATGGCTTTTGCTTATCTTGCTTTTGCATACAAAAATAATTTTTGTAGCAACATTCCAGCGGTGACGGGCGCTAAAAAAAGTACGACACTTGGTGTACTTTTTTTACCCTAAATTTTTCCTAGCAACATCTAAAATCACTTCTATACTGAAAACTCGTCTGTCGAAAAACAGACAAAAATAATGATCGTTAACGTGGCCAAAACGTCTATTTTTTGAACTAAAAATAAAACTAACCATCTAAAGTTTTGCGCCTATTGTATCAACACACATTTTAGGAGGAGCAATGGAGTTTAGTGATATTCATATTGGAATGAAGTGCGGCAGCAAAAAAGGAAGTGGCACGGTTACATGGATAGATGGCTCTACACGCACCGTATATATGGCTGATACTGAGAATAACAGCAGCTTTGAAGTTAACTTTGAGGAATTAATCGAAGACCCACAGGCTCACAATAGACAAGACACCTACTACTAGGTACAAACAATGATAAAAAAGCTCCCTCGGGAGCTTTTTTATTGCCTTAAAATTATATTTCTTTACGTAATAATCACTTAGCTAATATATACAAATTTTAGCTTGATACCAAAACAAATAATAACTATTATCACTTGCGTTCATATTAGTAAGAGGTTCTTATGTACGTCTGCATCTGCAAAGGCATCACCGACACGCAAATCAAACAACTGGTTATCGACAGCGGTGTAGGCTCTATTCGTGAACTTAAACAACACCTTGACGTCGCCTCTCAATGTGGCACCTGTGTTAAAGCTGCCCAACAAGTAATCGATAACACCATCATCGATGAAAGCTTATTTAAAGAAGTTGTTTAGCCTCACGCACCCTGCCCAAAAAACAACCTAATTACGAATCATTATCACTACAACTTCTTGTAATTAAAAGAATTTTTGTAATTTCGAAAGACCATTCTATACTCAGCTTGAACCTTTTTGTTTGAGGCCAAAGCCATGAAGAGTCAAGCCGATATTATTCGCCATTTAAATCAAGTATTAACCACAGAGTTAACTTCTATTAACCAATATTTTCTGCATGCCCGTATGTACAAAAATTGGGGATTTTCGCAACTAAACGATAAGTGCTACAAAAAATCGATTTTGGATATGAAACAAGCGGACAAAATTATTGAGCGCGTATTGTTTCTTGAGGGTCTTCCCAACCTACAACAGCTAGGCGCCCTTTCTATTGGTGAGCATACTGAAGAGATGCTTGGGTGTGACTACCAGTTTGAGCTTAAACAAATAAATACCATCAAAGACGCCATAGCGTTTTGCGAAGCACAAAGTGATTTTGTGAGCCGCGACATGCTAACGGATATTCTAGAAGGTGAAGAAGAACATATCGACTGGCTTGAAACACAACAGTATCAAATCAAAGAAATGGGTATTGAAAACTACCTGCAAGCACAAATATAGGAGCAGAACATGAAAGGTAATAGTGAGATTATCAATCAACTCAATGAACTGTTAGCTTATGAGCTTGCAGCCATGGACCAGTATTTCATCCACTCACGCATGTATGATGACTGGGGATTTAAAAAACTATTCGAGCGAATCGATCACGAATTTGACGACGAAAAAGGACACGCTTCAGTTCTGATAGAGCGCATTCTTTTTTTAGAAGGCACACCCAATATGATCACGCGTACCGGACTCCAAATTGGCAAAGACGTGCCTGAAATGCTCAAAAGTGATTTACGTGTAGAGTACGAGGTTGATAAAAAGCTTAAAGAAGTCATGGGGCTTTGTGAGAAAGAACGCGACTATGTGACCCGAGATATGTTGCAGACACTCATTAACGATACTGAAGTTGACCATGCCTTTTGGTTAGAGCAACAAATAGGACTTATCGACAAAATAGGTTTGAGTAATTATTTGCAGTCACAAATGTAATCTACTTGATTGTTTTTCTGTAAAAAGCCCTAATTAATCTAGGGCTTTTTACGTTGCGCTTATGCTAACACGACAAATTATTTAACAGGAAAACTAAACACTGCGCTCCCTGTGTTATTAATGAGCAGAGCAAACAGTTAGAAAGTAGCTGTTAACAATCTAAAACTGCCCTGTAACGTACCCTTCAGTATGAGACATACGAAAGCCTTTAATTCGTTAAGATAAGTTTTCTAAAGCCTTCAGCGGATCCGCGATCCATGGTCTGAAGGATAGGCGCAAATAACGCTTCTGATTTTTCAGGAGAAGCTAGTGTCTTATTGATAGTCTCGATAATCTGTTGCCCTTCGGCATTCCTACTACAAGCAATGTAACTATAGAAGTGACGCTGCTTTAATTCAGAAATAGCGAACGAAGTGATATGGCGAGCAATGTCCTCGTCATTAATAATATTCGGCACATGGCTTGGCCATGCGATCACCGCATCGACACGTTGCGACAGCAACATCGTCATCAATTTTGTTAAGGTAACATCCTTAATTTTATACAGTTTATTTAGCGTACTAGTATTGAGTTCTTTCGTTAATGTTTTTTCCGTATTGCCATTTTCAACAATGGCTACGCGCGTATTGGGATGGGTATTAAAAAGGTCTGTCAGTGAGGCAACATTCTCAGTGTAGTCTCCCATTTTCTTTATTAACGGCGAGCTATCTAATACGAGTAATCTTGGGCTGAGAAAGGCATAAGTTGGCGATGAAAAATGCGCTATTAATTCACGATCAGGAGTTTTAGAAATATTCAAAATGCAGCTAGTTTGGTCACCTTTCAATGTATCCAGTGCTACCCGAGAACTATTAATTTCTATATTAAAATTAACACTTGGCATATGTGCTAGTAGGTTTTTAGAAAATGCCAGCTCGTGCGGCAGAGGCTCTAAACGTGTTCCATCTTCACTGTATTTTTTGGCCATTACATGCCAGTTAACTGGTGGTGATAGCGTGACTGAATGCGTAAAATCGGCATGCACATAGTCAGCATTATTAGGAAAATACTGGGCCAACTGATTAGACTGAATAAGGTTTGTCATTGCCGCATCAAACTCAGTAGCTAACCGTTGTCCTTCTATGTTGTTATTGAATTTTAATAGTACTTTGCTCGCTGGGACTAACTCCAGGGTCTGAAATTCTCTGCTAGGGTCAGCAAGGTGAACGTTGTAGCTATAGGTAACAATGCCATCAACACGTCGGCTTCGCAGTAAATTTGGCAACTGGGAGAGGTTATCAGCGTGATACACTCCTGCACTGGGCGGCAGTATGCCAAGTTCGGCTATGTCAGAAGTCACCGCGAATAGGTGCTTCTTGGCGGGTTCATCCACGCCAAAATTGACGTGGCTCGCATCATAAAGCAATTGGACGGGGTAGTGTTTATCGATGTGGTGAGCACTATAAAGTTTATTGTCTTGAGGCTCTTGTTCGAATAGCGGAACAATAATATCCGCCCTATGTGCAGCGCTTTCTGCTTCAAACTGTGCTAATTGCGTTACAGGCACAGAGATAAAGTCGAGCTGATAGTGATTTTCTAATGCGGCTTCAATAATTCGTTGATACGTTTCAGCTTTTTTACTTATAGCTTTTGATTGGTCGGCTGGAATCACGACCCGAACGACAGGCTTGATTGCAGCCAGACACGACATCGACAACAAAAAAAGGCATAAGACTAATACGCGCATACAACTCTCTCTTGCAATCAGCCTCCATGCGGTACCCAAATAAAAAACTACATCGACGTTTCAGCTTTGGCATTTGCTACCATCGCTCGCACATCGTTTAGTAATGCTTCAGCATCATACACAATACCATCTTTGATGGTTAAGTGAACACCTCCAGTGCGAATTGGTTCATTGTTATCGTTCAATCGGAAATGGCCAGTGCCGTATAGTGCTTTAAAATTACGCAGAGGGTTTTCTTCAACGATAACCAAGTCCGCTTTTTTACCGACACGAATTGAGCCTATTTCATTTTCCATACCGAGTGCCTCTGCGCCGTTAATTGTTGCAGCTTGAACTACCTCTAGTGCATTGAACCCAGCTTCACGCAATAACTCTAGCTCCCGAATATAGCCAAATCCATAAATTTTAAAAATGTAGCCAGAATCTGAGCCAGTAGTGACCCGCCCACCATGATTTTTATAATCATTTAGAAATGCCATCCATTGCTGAAAATTTTTTTTCCACGCAATTTCATCATCTGTTGTTAAATAGAACCTTAAGCTAAATATCCAATATGATAGTATGGGATTTATGGTATATTCTTTTAACAGTAACACTTAAATATCAACTTTGTTAGGTAGTAATATTATTATGCGTAAAGACATATTAGAAAATGTGAAGATAAATGGGCAACCATTTCACAAACTAATTGTTATTACTGATGATGACAACAATGTTTTATTGCTACCATTATTATACGCTGTTCATCTTGATAGAATAGGAACCTCATTCAGATACATTCAACGTAAAGATGATGATGGGAAAGAGTATAAAGAATTGGCAGAAGGGATACTAAGTGAATCAAGTATACCTACTTACTTTTCTTATATTTCTAAATTTCACAACTATTTAAATGAGCTAGCTAAAAGCGTTGAAAACATATCAACTCATCAAGTTTATAAATGCGATAGTTATTTCGTGAATGACTACTTAAATGACTTTTTGGTCGAAAGTGGAATTAAATCAATTGATGAGCACAAAGCAGCGTTGGATGGCTACTTTAATTTCTTATCTCATATCGGTATTTGCCACTCTCTAGATTTAGCCATTTACGCTAAGTCCAGACAGCGAGTAGCAGAATTGGATGAGACAAAAAATGTCATCAAGTACGTATCACGTGATCATCGTCATTTACTGCAAATGGCATGTAAATCAAAAGCGGAAAAACTTATATTGAGAATGGGTCATGAAGTTGGGCTTAGAGCAGCAGAAAACTGTGGTCTACTTCTAAAGAAGGAAAAAGAAACCGATACAAATAATGGATTACAGTCTCTATTTGACCAACTCGAAGAAGATAAAAATAAGAGCAAATTCAGATACCACTTACAAGGTAAATATACAAAGAATGGACGGCCTAGAGACATTTACTTTAATAAGGAGCTACTTCTTGCTCTAAAGGATTATGTCGAAACTGAACGCCAAGACATGATTGATGTTAACGACTATCAACATGATTACTTATTTGTAAGAAGCGACAATGGTTGTGAGGGGCTACCTATAGCTACATGGCATGCCTCGAATGTCTTTAGTAAGAGAAAAGTAAATATCCCCGGACTTGATCAAGAGTTAACTTACCATGCTTTGCGGCATACTTTTGCCACAGAACTATTCTACCAGAATTTATTGGATAAGAGTGGTAGAGAAACTCGCAGTGAAAGTGCAGCTCTTATTAACGTCGCGATACGCCTTGGGCACAAGCTAGATAGAAAGGAAGGAAAAGCTCCTTCAACTACAACAATATATATTCGTTTGTTAGAAGAAATGAAGGATATTGAAGGGATGGCAGCTTAGTTATGGATGACAATAATAGAACATCTGAATTCGCATGGGACAATACGAATTTAGCAAATACATTTTCAAAAAATCGTTCTCAAGATCCAGTTCCTCTGCCTGTTGATACTAATAGGATCAACACAGGTGCTTACTTAGCATCTACGAGAATAACTGAACTTACGAACCAGCATGAAAAGGCGACATTAATATTTAAACTTTTGCGTTTGTACTTAACAACCCCCAAATTCAACAAAATTAAGGAACAATCTCGACAAGGTTACCTAAACGCAATCCATTATTTTGTCACTTGGCTGAACACTAAAGATAATGTTTCAAACACAGTGGTAAAAGATTTTGAGACTGAACAAGTAAATCATAAAAAAATAAAGCCGGAATCTACAGGAGCCACTGAAATTTTGTTTTGCATAAAACATGCATTGGTAAAATCTTCCTTGGCAGGTTCTGACTTAAAGTTTATTAGTACGGTAATAAATAAAAGTAAGTTGATTCCAAACTCAAACGTTTCGACTAAACAAGCGACGCTAACAGGATATTTTTTAGAACATTCATGGATTGAGAGTGAAATAGGCAACAAACAGTTTCTAAAATTGGCTAGCCCTAAACGCTTAATAGAGTCGTTCAGAATAGTAGTTTCAGAATCTTTGTTCTACCTGAAAAAATTTGGAGAGTTGATAAAACAAAGTTCTGATTTCAACAATTTAGTGTTGAACAACTCTGATGATATTTACACTCAACGAAATGAACTTGCAGATCTTATTAGCAAAAGGGTCGTTTTGGATGACTTAAAAAGACCTGCTGATATTTTTTCCAACATTCTACTTATTGACGGCACCAGAACTAAATTCGAGGCTCAGATACTTAATAACTTAAGTAAGGGTAAACCAGCTCCAGTAAAGTCTATTATCAAAACTCAGGTTTTTATAAATAACAATTTTGGAGAAGTCATTTCTGAATTAGAGCAACTTTTAATGGCATTTTTATGTGCTTCTTATTGTGTGCAACCAGAAGACATTTTTAAGTTACGAAAAAAACACTTCGCTGTTGCACGAAACACTAGAAATGAACCTCGTAATATATCGATAACTTACTTCAAAGGCAGATCAGGCGGCAATCACGACACGCCTGTTCTCTCTATGCGGCATTCCGCAGGACGAGCTATATACCAATATTTGGATAGTATACCTGAAAATCAGGAACACCTATTTAGCCAAAAGCTAGATCGAGTTAAGTTTTCGACCTATTCGATACATTCAGTTAAAAATGATAATTCGATTTCAAGTTTTTTAGTAAGGCTTTGGCGTAGCAATCACTTCAAATCTCAAGTAATGCCTGTATTAAATACTGAGGGGAAAAGTACTCTTTTTCTTGATTGTATATCTGCGATTTCTTCACCTAAAGCTTTCCCATTCTCCGCATGGAAGAGAAATAATATGGGATTGTATGAAGATTACATCAACTCAAGTGTATTTACTCAACCAGTATATCTATTTTGGTTGGCGCATATAAAAAACTCTGCTGTCCATGCTAACTCTGATAAATACCGAGACGGTGATATTAAAAATTTTAATTCTCATACATCTTTGACCGAAAAGACCAACTATTTAGGCTCCGATAACCCAGAATTTGTGAATCAAGCTGGACGTGTTTCACGAGCTGTATTACAAGATATCGAAAGCTCCGTATATCAACCAAACTTGGACAAACTCCAATCAAAGATCCACGATAAAAATATACGCTCTCATTTGGTTAAAATTACTGAAAACGATGACCTATCAGTCAAAGCAATCGCTCATGAAGATAATACCTACGTTTCATCAGAATTTGATTTTGATGACATTAGAATAATTGAAAGTAAGGAAACGGTAGTGCAAATGCTTCACTACATAGCTCAAGCTGATAAATATTCGGAGCAACTAAAAAAGATGAATCCTAACTTTTTTTACTTCACTGTTCTGGTCAACGTTGAGTGGCATAAATACGTACTGTCTGAGCTGTTCAGTCCTAAATCTGATGCATTCATTCAAGGCAAGAGCACATACGAAAATATCAAAAAACATTTGCCAGATTTATTTACAAATGAACTGTATGGAGGGATTGGCTAATGAGCAGTGTTATTTCCATTTCTCAGCAATCTCAGGAACTGTTAAATAACAATGAGCTTATAGAGATCTTAAATGGTCTGTCTCAAAGCTCAACTAACAACATTAACTCTTTATCTTGGACGTTTAAAAATAAATACTTTGACGTTACTACGGATTTTTCTTCGATAGAAAACTTGAAAGGTTTATATCCTGATTGGTTTGACAGTTTTCCTATTTCTCCGACTGATATGGCCAAGTATATTTGGTTGAACCAAATGGATATTAGCTCTCAAGGTGCTCACTATTTTATAGGCCGATTTAATGGACTAGTTCTACTATTTTACTTCCTAGCACAAAATAATTGGCACAGAATAGACAGAGAAAACCTTTATTCTTTCATTGAATGGTTCCTTCTACATGACTTTAACAAATTTGTTTTCAAGAGACCTTCTATCAAAAGTTACGCTCTTTTTATCAGAGCTACGAAGTTAACCGATATAAACTTATTGCTTAAAGAAATCGGCATCGACAACTTTATTCAAGATGTTAAAGAAATCCACATTGATCAAACTCTTAAGAATGCAATTGATGTATTAAGTGGCGGAGAAGTTACTTACAATCAATGGAAAGATGGGGGAACGTTTAACTTTCTGACATTGGATTATGGCAGATATTATGTTGACTATTGTCAGGAGTACTTTAGTCAATATATAAACCATGCGCATGTATTAATGCGCATAATGAACGAGTCAAAGGATGACCTTCAACGATTAGGTGCTAAGGGCAAGACTGACAGGGCTGTGCTAAGGATTCTGTCTGGAGAAACAATCGATAACTTAATAAAGGAGTTTTCATTAAAAAGGGATGTGGCCTATGAACTGGCAGAGATACTAAAATCAAAATATCAGCGGTATATGCTGCCGTTACTCCAACATGACTATCTTTTATCAGATGAAAGCATAGACAGGGTCATTGAACGTTTTAACCTTCCAAATGATCTTCATATTCGCGATAAAATAACATTTCTAGTTGAACATGTTTCGCTGTCACAAAACATTGAGTTGGTAAGGAAATCGTTTAACGGTGACTTACAGCACATTTCGCTCGAACAGTTAACGATAGCTATTAATGAAATAAAACAAAGTGCGCCTGTAGAGGTCACAATGCCAGACTCTGACTTCTACGAGCAATTAGGCATACCGAAGACGAGTAGATCAATCATCAACAGTTTTGTAAAAACCATTCGGGATGCTGGCTTAACCTATTTTGTTTCACTCAATGGCTGGAGAAAATCAGAGTATGGTTTCCCCTTAACTTCGGTTAGTTCGATTGAAAATACGGATCCTTTGGATAAACATGCTTATCCTATACGGTTCATCGTAGATTGGCATGTTTTTAAAACGCATGGAGACACGATTACACAGCGTGAGATAACCCATACATCGTATAGATTAATCAATCAGCTTTCACTGCTACATGAAAGTCATGAAACATGTCCAGCAATGTACTTTGCTAAAGCAAACGCCAAAGATATCAAAAACTCAGGTAAAAGGATTGAAGCATCTGTTAAATCAAACTGGACACGCTTTATAGATAACTATGAACCTTTCAAAGCCATTGGCACGCAAAATCAAATTGATGCAATCTTGGCTGCTAGTAAACCCGACAACGTACTATCTTTTGAGGAAGCACAAAAAATACAAGGGCTACAGAAAATTATCAAAGCCAATGAATGGCAAAAATATATAGCCGATAATGAGCTGAGAGACGCGTATGAACGCGCCCAAAGAGAGAGAACAAGAGTAGATTTTTACCTTACTGGCCCAGAAAATAAATCTAAAAAAAACTGGCTCATTAAATATAAAAGCTATTTATTACAAGGGGAGACTGAGTTACCTAGCGAATGGATAACTATGCTAGACGAGCATTTATCTGATGACACCAAAGATTATATTCGTTCCTCTGAGCATAGTTATCTCAAAACCAACAGTGTCTCGAAAATAATCTCCGCTGAAATTATCGAAGGATGCTTATATCCAACTCCGCATGCCTTCCGGCATATGTGGGCTGAGGCAGTCTACAGGCGTTTTGATGGCGACGTTGGCTGGATGATACGCAGTCAATTCAAACACATCACAATGGGAATGTGGCTCGCTTATATCAGAGATAAAGATAACCGAGACTTAAACAATCACGTTCAAGTAGCGGTAAAGACTAGTTTGTTAAACAACTGGCTGCAAAACGAAGGAAAAGAGCATGCAGGCCGATTCCACGTATTCTTAAGACGGTTATTTAAAGTCAGTAAGTTACAAAAAGTAGAAAGTCTACATGCAGTCATAGAAAACTTAGCAAAAATTGAAATTACAGATATAAAAGCGAATCCGTGGGGATTTTGCTTATTAAGGCGCACTAATAAAGAATTAGCAAAATGTGCTGAAGATGGAGTTCCGCAACGTCAAAACGCTACTCCAATCCTTTGTCTTGGCTGTCATCACAACTTAACTAAGTCTTCTAATGTTGATTACATTGTCTTTGAAACAATGCAACATATCGCTTTATTAAGCCGTAATGATCTGGAGTTGTTTCCTCTAAATATTCTGTGGAGTTCTTATGATTTAATCAAAAAAGCACACAAGCATATTTCAAACCTCTCGCCAAATAATGAAGTGCTTAAACAATACCAAACTGCAATGATTGCTTATGAAAAATTAGCTAAGAAAGAGAATAAAAATGCTTAATCATTTTGAAGCCAAAGCAGAAGAAGCAAAAAAAGATGAGCTACCAGAGTGGGTATCAGAGAATAACTTATCTAAACCTGCTTACTTAGAGATTATCAAAAAGCAAGATGAGTTGATGGCTTATATAGAAAGGCACAAAAACTTATCTGACTTTAAGGCTAAAAAAACTTACCACATTTCAGCTCGAAGTATTGCGATAGCGTTGGATTGTGCAGCCAATAGCCTCACTGACGAAAAAAAAGTAAGTTTTGCAAAAGACTTTAATGACTTTTTAAAAGGGGTTAACAAAGAACTTCTAGAGGCCAAAAATGCTCGCGTTGAAAAACAAAGAAAAAAACAGAGCCGTGGTAAACACGCTGCTACCAAAGAAGAGCTAGTAGAGCTTGCCACATCCACTGAAGATCAACTAAAAGAGCTACAAAAGAAAAATGTAATTGAACAAGTAGAGACTATTTTCAATCAGCTTGATGAGCCAATTAGAAGAAAGTTACAAATACGGCCTTCTAATGTGGTTAAATTTTAATGGTTAAATTTTCGGTGTCGATGCAGGCATTCCGGGGTATCAATGATCTTTCTGATTACGCAGACTTTAACTAGCTGATATGAATAAGTCTTAACTTGATCTGTCAGGTTTGACTAATAGAACTTAATCAAACCTGACAGTCGCATAAGTGCCCAAAAGCAGACCTTAAGATTTATTGCAGCAACTGCTTCCTTCTTGAATAGGTGGGCATTTAACAGTCCCGTAAGAGCAATAAACGCAACAATCGCCTTTTAACGGCTTGAGTAGCGCTTTGCATCCCTCACATTCGTAATACCACTGGCAGGCGTTTGTTGGCATGGTCTCGACCTTACTAAATCCGCATTTGGGACAAGTAATCTTAGATTCTAATTCTATACCTTGCATACGGGTTCCTTAACTGGCTTAACGATATCCAACACTGACATAATTACCATCCATGTGATCCCAAAGTAAAATAAGTAAGTGCTCCAGTCGTATTGCCACAACGGATAAAGTGCCAGCAATACTGCAATTGGGCCAACTACACTTAATATGCCTCTTACCACATGCTTATGTTGATACCAGTTGTACGAGTTGACCAATAAAGCGAGTGCAGCAAACAATGGTAATAAAGTATTAACCGCTATTCCTTCAAAATGAGACAGGAAACCAAGCCCTAGAGCTGATGCTAGTGAACCGAGTGCTGGAAAACATGCTGTGCAGCTAAGTGCGGCTAGCCAAACGCCACCAGAGCCGATTTTATCAAGAATTTTATTAATCATAATTACCTCTATTTTTGAGGTAGTTTAAACTCCGTATATAGGTACAGAGTCAACAGCTAACTGAGCGAATTTATTATTGGGCATGAGTTGGGGTCTTGATTGGCTTTACAAGAATTTGTCATATCTTGAATCACCTGCTCTAGCCGCTGCAAATCAGAAATTTTCTCCCTAATTAATCTGAGTTTCTGTAATCCCATAGACTCGACATCAGCACAGCTTCCACTTAGCGACATAAGCGAAGCGACTTCATCAAGTGTAAAACCCAAAGCTTTAGCTTTTAATATGAATTTAAGTTGATTGACATGTGTGTTGTCATAGATGCGATAACCGCTATCAGGCTTTAGTGGCTGTACAATAAGTCCTTTACGTTCATAGAATCGGACTGTTTCTACGTTAATGCTTAGTTCTTTAGCCAGCTTTCCAATGGTTTTCATAAACAGACTCTCTTAAACAACTAGCATCATTTTATCATTATTAGACAAAAGCTGAACTTCCGTTAATCGCTTATAGCTGCCTGTCAGATGAAGTCTAAACCTAATCAGCAAAACTGTATGATCAGATATGAGCTACTACAAGTAATTAATGTTATTCAACTAAATAGTTCTTGATCATCAATTGAGAAATTGAACTCTCAATAAACCTCTGCTGTTAAAGAGAGACTACATTAACAATATTTTAAATGCGATTGCGATTAATACTAAACCGCCAAAGATTTCGGCTTTAGATTCTAACCATACGCCACTTTTTTTGCCGATATTCACGCCAATCCAGCTAAACGCAAACGTCGCGATGCCTATTATCAAGCAGGCTAAGATAATATCTACCTCAAGCAAAGTGATTGCATAACCTGCGGCCATAGCATCAATACTTGTAGCGATAGCAAGAACAAGTAGCACGCGATGAGTAACTTTTGCAATATCTTCTTCAATTCCTTCGGATAGGGACTCATAAATCATCTTACTACCGATAATAACGAGTAAGATAAAAGCTATCCAAGATGCATAATCTTCAATCCAAGATGATAACCCTTTACCGCTGTAATAACCTAGAGTTGGCATGAACCCTTGAAAAAAACCAAAATAAGTAGCGGCTTTAATAAAGAGCTTTTCAGCATTCTCTACTTTTTTAGAACCTAAGCCTATGGATACTGCAAACGCGTCCATACTGAGTGCTATAGCTAATACAAAAACTTCAAACACACCGATTAAACCTGAATAAAATAGATCTGAGATTACCTGACATATAGATCTTTACCTAACTGAGGTTAAACACTTAAGGTTTACTGACAATTGCTCTATTACCGAAGCTTTATTTTTGTACCAAATTTCAGCTAGATATTCAGTAACAGTGCCAACACTTGAAGGAAACAGAATATTTCCCGCTACTTTAGCGAATGGTCCATCGGTTTCGAGTAGAACCCTATCTTGAGGTATCCACGAAATTACTTTTTTTGCTCTGGCTGAGTTCAGCATAGCTGGCCCAATAGAAAAGAAGCAACCTAGATCAACGGCTTCCTGTACTTGCTTCTTTGTTCCTAAGAACCAGTGAAGAATAGGGACTCCTGCTTTAGGGTGTAACCTAAGCTGTTCAAGTACTTCTCCTGTAGCGTTTAGACTATGAATAGTTAGGATTTTATCATCAAACATCTCACAGTTTTTTAAAATATGGGTGAAAACCTCTAGCTGATCATCAAAATGTTCTCTATAACCTTTTGAACTGTCTAGGCCGATTTCTCCGATATATCGAGTTCTATCAACTAGCCTATCGAATAGTGCTAATTCATTTTTTCTTAGATGAGCAAGTTGAGGGTGCAGTCCCAAAGCCGTTTTACAGTGTTTTATGCCACTTGTTAACTGGACTGTACCTTCAAAAGCCGAAGGCACAGTTGTTACTGATAGCACGTAATAATTACTGCTTTTTATGTCGTTCAATACCTCTTGACGATCTGGATATAAATCAACATGGCAATGAAGATCCATCATGACGATTTATCCGCTTGGAGAAATAATTCAACCTCTGCCAATCCTCGCTTAATAGTTGATTCTAATTTTTCTCGTATATATTTATCTTGCGGTATCGGCCCCGACATTCTTAACCAAGAACGATAATTATCTGTCTGCTTCAACCGAATAATGGCAGTTTGAACCGCTTGAAGATCATCACGCGTATCTTTTTCTTTGATAAGCCCTTTCAACCGCTTTGTCTTGTATGGCGCATCTTGTGTAAAACCAGCATGAAAAACTGACGCTCTTCGAATAAGACAAGGTACACAATGCCCACACTGTTTATGCTCTCTGTGCCAATGACTACATGAAACACTTAGAGGAACTGCTTTTCTAATTGCGTCTTGATCAACACATTCCGCTAACATTTCACCTTTAGTTTTGAATTGATACGGGTTTACAAATTTGACATGAAACCCAGTGTCTCTAAGCAAAGATTCAAGCCTGCTTAGAAAATTAGGATGAGTAGTTCTAGTGCTATGGCTACCAATCCGTCTTCTGGTAAGCGGTGGATTTATAGAAATATAGCCATTCTCAGGGACGACAATAGTTTCAATTCTGCTATCGCAATTAGCATTTCTTAAGGCTGATATACCAAGTACCGCCATAGCTAGGAAGTTGAAACTTCTTCCCCTCATGCTAATGTCAGTTTTACCTTCTAAATGCTTGATAATATGAGGAGACATTGAATAGGACAGTTCGCCGAATGGCGGGGATAATAAATGCTTAATATCTTCCTGTTTCGCACCATCACCACGATAAGCGTGGCTAACCAAAAGAGGCTTTAAATCTGACTCTCCGTTTAAAATGTCAATTGCACCAACTGCGCTATCAAGACCACCAGAAAAAAGGCAAACTGAGTTGAGTCCAATTAGTGATTTTGCCTTGGCTTTCGCTTGTTCACTATTCTTAGGAGCTGGCATTGCCATAGTTGTTTTTTCAAACGTAAACTGCCATTGATCGCCTGTAAGAAAGTTGAGCAAAGAACTTAGTTCAGGCTCTACAAAATTCCACATATCCTCATCGGTAACAGGAACATGCAAATGCATTTTCCTCGCCCATGCATTTTCTGCATTATCCCTCAATTCAAACGTATCAGCGGCGGTAACGGCAGTTGCAATTGTTATCAGATCTATTGCATCAGCATCTACATTCAATCCTAAATCACGAACTGTTTGTAGTAATTGTTTCGACACTAAGCTGTGCTTAGTGATGTCATTTTGATGCGTATGGAACATCTGGACAGGATGACAATCATCAGAAAAATCAGGCAAGTTAGCTGGGTCATGGTTAAAATAAAAATTAGTCATCAAAGCTCTCCCATTCATCCACTGTCATTGCAATTGCACCAGCTTGAATTTTAGTAATATTTTCCTTGCTAATAGTACTAGGGTTGCCATTAGTTACTTTGTCTAACTGCTCTTGTGTGATCACTTTTATTAATTCCCTTAACTCAACTTCCATTTGATGATGTTTGCTTGCAGGCTCAACGTGAAACCATGCTCTGCCCATTCCTTCTACAACATCTTGAAATATAAGATCTGTTAAATAACAGCCTATGGCTTCTTGGATAACTTCGTCGGTAAAACTGTTAGGATCAAATTCTTCAGTATCGGGTAGAGCTTCTTCTAACGCGTAATCTAACGCAACTCTAACAGCATCCGAATCGGCATTATCAGGTGCTAAATGACTAGCAATTTTGTCGATTGCTTGGTCAGTCGATAACCCAGTTAAATCACCTAATGATAAGCTTTGATTATTAATCGTTACGGTGTCGCCACGCATGACACCAAGCAGTCCAGAACCAGCAGTTATGCCACTTGCTAGTCTCCGGCTTGTGCTCTTACCTCCGCCAGAGCCTTTTCTAGAGTAACTTTTTAATGAACGCTTTAGATCCGAGGTTGAGCCACCTGTTTGAGCGTATTTACCAAATGCTCTTCTGGCACTGGCAAACCTATTTGGAGGCGGTGTTGCCGTAGGTGAACCACCGATTTCTTGTTGAACCTTGTCATTGTCAATATCATTGCTATTGTCATTCTGATCACCTACTTGACTACTGTCAGAACCAGTTTGATCATCCCCATCAGTACCTGATGCAGGTTCTATCGTGACGGAATCTCCTTGCTCTGCCCACGATGGAATGAGTGGACTTTTATTATTCGGTCCCGTTGACGACGCTGAAGTACCCATATTACTTAGTTCCCTCTAGCTCTTTTAAAATTGGATTAAGCCATCTTTGACGAGGCAAGCTTTTTAAGAATGTAAGAAGACTTAAGCAACATTTTTCATCCTGCTTGGCAAGTAGCACCGCTCCATAAATGCCTGTAGGTCTTTCGGTCCAATCACCAATCAACTTAAAGTTTTCAATCAAACCATCCATGACTGACATGTATTCTTCCTTCGGAGTTGTGGTAATCGCAGTAGAGTTAACGCCACTGACCCTTACTTTTTGCTTCATTAATTCTTCTACGAGTTTTTGAGCAGCTCCCGACATTACCGCATTAACAGCGCCCATTGGAATGCTTTCTCGACTCAGATATGCCGCTGGAGTCAAATCCATCTCAGTAAACATTGGAGGTAATTTTGACCATTTATCAATAAAGGCTAGGTCTAGCTTCCACTCTTCAGGTAACTTTATTTCGTCAAATTCAACTTCTGGATTTTCGAGATCCGCTAATACTTTTGGATATCCGTTTTCCTTATCAATTAATTCATAAAGCTTGTTAGTAGCCTGAGTGCCCAAGCACCTCTCAAAAATTACCAGCTTAGTGATAGTTTTTTCATCAAGCTGCATTCCTCGACGGTGAGCCGTTTTCTTTCTCATCTTAACTTGATTGAGTAATCTCTTAACTATGCGAGGGTTGCCGTTAATGTTTGTGGACTCAGCTAATAGTGGAGCTAACTGTTCAGCAACTACAAATTTACTTCTGAGTTCGGAATGCTTTTCGATTGAGTGATATTGAAGTAGCTCATCAACGGTAATTTGTGGTTGTTTCCACGACAGCCTTAATGATTCTTCAAGGGCACACCTTATCGTTTCTAACTGAGTATCGGTAACACCGTGATCTTGGGCGGTGAGCATCATTAAATATGCCCTTATCTCAAGAACTCCGGGTCTTGGTACATGCACAGGAATTTGAATAAGCTTGTCTAAATAATCAGTTTGATGTCGTTGAGATGCACCTTTGTGATATTCAGGTACTGCCAAGCGGATCATGTCTTCATCTGCGGCAATAACAAAGGCGGTATTTGGTAAAAACAGAAATAATCTGATCGCCTCAAGTGTTGAAATGGCATTAAATGGAGAACAGCGATCTAAATTATCGACATAGACAATAAGTGGTTTATCAAACTCCTTTAGCAGATCTGAATATGCCTTTCGGAATTCTTTAATTTCTTTAGGGGGTGAGAATGATTTCTTACCTTTGATTAGACCTTTGTTTTTCTTAGCGACATCTTTAGCACCGTCCACAGCATCCTTTACATCACCAACATCCAGTTCACCATCATCACCACCACTGAATAATCCCATAAACTTCTGTATACCACCCATAGTTGGTATACCCGCTAATGCTGCACCACCATCCATTAGTAGCCCCATCAGTCTGATCTTATCTATTCGTCCAGCAAACTCTTTTGCTTTTGCACTTAGGTTTTTATCGTCTGCTGCTTTTTTAACTAAAGTAGATGCGATTGTTTCTAATAGTGCTGCTTTAGCATCATCGTATCCTTGGAATGTCCATGCATCAAAATGTACTTGGATATATTCTTGTTCATCAGTTTCCAAAGATGCTTTGGTAAGTTCAAGAATGGTAGATTTTCCTGCGCCCCAATCCCCAAAGACACCAATGCTAATAGGCATTAATTCCTTTTCAGTTATAAGATCTTTAATCGACTCAGCCGTTTCATTAAAATTTAAGAAATCAATTTTTGATTCTTTATCAGACCACATAACATCTCCTTTTATTTATTATTTCTTTTGTTCCATTCTTTCTAAAGTACGGTGAACTGTAGGGCGGCTAACAGAATATTTTTTTGCTAATGCTGAGATTGACTCACCATTTAATTTATCTTTATATAATTCTTCCGCTTGCTTGTCTGACAATGCAGGCAATCTGCCCATATGCTTGCCTTTAGCTCTCGCTTCTTCACGACCTTCTGCCGTTCTAGCTTTTATAAGATCTCTATCTAGCTGCGCAAAGACGCCACATAGGTTAATCATTGCTGTTGCAAACGGATTATTATTATTTGTGTTTAATGAGCCATCTATAATATTAAGACAAGCTCCTTTATTGTGAATGCTCTCGATAGCCTCAAGAATAGATTTTAACGACCGTCCCAAACGGTCGAGGCGTGTAACAATTACTTCATCACCATCCCTAATGAAATCAATTAACTCCATTAGCTTTTCATCATTTTTAATTGAAGTTCCTGATTGTTTACCCTGAAAGATCTTCTCACAACCATATTCGTCCAACTTGGACAGTTGAACATTCAATTCTTGCTTTTTCGTTGAGACCCTTGCAAAACCAACTTTCATATATGTACGAAACCTATAACTTTCGTACACCTTACCAAACAACTGAACGAAAGTCCATTAAATGATATTCGTACATGAACGTAACAAAATATAGATATTCGTACACAATGCAGAGAGAAAATAAAGACAATTCTAACTATCAAGTGACTTAATTATTCCGCACGCTTCAACTGTGTTTTCAGTTGTGCATGAACTTGCCATTTGTTGAAGCTCTGCCTTTAACGCCTTGAGTTCTCTCATGCGCTTATTAACTAAGGTCAATTGTTGCTCGATAAGAGCATTAACACTTGCACAGCTTTCTTCTGGCTTATTTTTAAGTTCAATAAGACGTTTAACATCTATAAGAGGGATATCCAAACTTCGGCAATGCTTTATAAACTCTAATTCTTTTAAAGCCCGTTCACCGTATAACCTGTAATTCCCTTCAGTACGTTCAGGAGTTGAAAGCAACCCTTCTTTCTCGTAATACCGAATTGTTTGTATCGAACACCCTGTCGTTTTTGAAAGTTCACCTATTTTCATAAAACTTTACTCCTAAAGCTTGACTCTATAGTAACTATAGACTTTATAGTTGAATTATTAAACAAATAACTAAGGACGTGTAATGAGTGGTTGTGGTTGCGAAGTCGAACTAAAAGATGCGAAACAAAAACATGTGCTGTATTGGTTACTCGGTATTAATGCATTTATGTTCTGCGTTGAGATTACTGTGGGGCTATATGCAAATTCAACGGCTTTGATAGCAGATTCAATGGATATGCTGGCTGATGCAATTGTCTATGGTATTGCTCTGTATGCCGTGAGCCGATCTTTAAAGCATAAAGCCAATGCAGCCCTTATCAGCGGTTACTTTCAGCTAACACTCGGATTACTGATAATCTTTGACATAGTAAGAAGAATACTCGGAGAAGGTGAGCCTCACTCTTGGTTCATGATCGGCTTTGGTTTTATTGCATTAATAGCAAACGTTATTTGTTTAGTTTTAATCAGAAAGCATAACAATGGTGAAGTGCATATGCGTGCAAGCTGGATATTTTCAGCCAACGATGTGATCGCAAATATGGGCGTAATTGCTGCTGGTGTGCTGGTGATGCTGCTTGATTCACGCTGGCCTGACATTGTGATTGGTAGTGTGATTGCAACCCTAATTTTAAGAGGGGCTTACCTGATTATTACTGATGCGAAGAAAGAGCTGAGCAACGCAGAGTTAACAAGCGAAAACAATGGCTGTAGCGGAAGTAAATCAAAATCATGTTCTTAAAGGAGATTGATAATGAATGCTAATTATTTAGAGAAAACAAAAATATTAGACTTTGATGATCAAAGCATCCAATCGTTAATAGCGGAGCGAAATTGGCAAACTTTGGATGATTACAACAAGATTGGAGCTGCTTACACCTTTGTTAAAGACGATATTCAGTTCGGTTACAACCGCAGCGATGATATCGCAGCAAGTGAAGTTTTAGCCGATGGCTATGGACAGTGCAACACCAAGGGAAACTTGTTAATGGCTCTCTTACGAGCGCTCGGTATTCAGTGTCGTTTTCATGGTTTTACGATTGATCAACAACTTCAGAAAGGCGCAATTCCTTCTTATGTATTTTGGTTGGCCCCTAAATACATTATCCATAGCTGGGTAGAAGTGCTCTATGATGGTAAATGGATCAATTTGGAAGGCTTTATTCTCGACGAAGCTTATCTAAGTTCAATTCAATCCAAATTCAGTCAAGCTAAAGATAGTTTTTGTGGTTATGGCATCGCTACTACCTGCATAAGTAACCCAGAGACTAACTGGGTTGGGAAAGATACTTATATCCAAAAAGAAGGCATACACGACGACTTTGGCCTTTATGACTCGCCCGATGAATTCTATGCTGAGCAGGGAACCAATCTGACGGGTATTAAACGTTGGGCGTACCAAAACTTTATCCGTCATATCATTAATTGGAATGTACAAAGGCTTAGAGGAAAAAATGTAAGTGCCGAGGCTCAACATGCATAGTCACTCTCACGGTCATAATCACTCTCACAATGATGAGGACGCTTCGAGACGTATTGGCTGGGCTTTTTTTCTAAACCTCTCGTTTACCATCATCGAGTTTATTGGGGGTTGGTTAACCAATAGTACGGCAATCATGGCAGATGCTATCCATGATTTAGGAGATAGCATTTCCATAGGCACAGCATGGGGATTGAATAAGCTCAGTAACAAGCCTGCCTCTAGCCAGTTTTCATACGGTTACAAGCGCTTTTCATTGCTTGGCGCATTGATTAACGGTTTAGTATTAACTGTTGGTTCCGTTTTTATACTAATTGAGGCTATACCAAGATTGGCTAACCCCGAAATGCCTCAAGTCGAAGGAATGCTCTTATTAGCTATTTTTGGCATGGTGGTAAATGGTTATGCTGCCTATAAGCTAAGTCATGGAAAGACCTTAAATGAACGAGTTTTAAACTGGCACTTGCTTGAAGACGTTTTAGGTTGGATAGCTATATTTATTGTATCAATCGTATTGATGTTTGTTGAATGGCCCATACTCGACCCTATTTTATCAATTGGGTTTACTCTTTTTATTTTATTTAATGTTGTAAGAACACTGAAATCGACACTTATGCTCTTCTTGCAAGCGACACCAGATATTGAGCTTATTGAAAATATTAAATCGAAAATAGTTTCTAAAGCCATTGTGGGTGAAGTACATCACTTGCACATCTGGTCACTTGATGGTGAAAACAACGTTTTAACCGCTCATATTGTTTTAAACACTGAAATATCTAACGAGGAACTGAAATCGTACAAACTAGAATTACAGCATGAGCTTAAAGAGTTTGATTTTGCTCATACAACAATTGAAATAGAGTTCATAGACGAGCAATGTCGTGACGCAAGCTAAATGATAGTGTTAACATTGACATAACTAAGAGAACATTGAACGAAATGAATATTAAACAAATTCCTGCATACATCATGATAATGCTGATACTACTTCAGTCATTTTCTGCTGTGGCAAAAATTGCTGATATTCATATTGTTGATTCCGAACATATAAAAACCGAGCATGTTCATGCTTTAGATGACCATATTTCTTCTGAACAATTAATACAATCAACAGCAGATATTGACCAACACAACCCCGCTGATTGTCATCATTGCGGACACTGCAATGGCTCACACGTACAGTTTGCTACACACATCTACATCAGTGAGAATTTTGATTTCAAATCAAATCATGCCTTTAATTACTTAAAAGTAGTGATTGAAGCCCCACTTTCAAGGTTGCTTCGCCCTCCCAAAAGTTAGTCCTTTTATTTAATTTGCGCGTTAGGCGGCAAGCCTTCGCTCCTTTCATAAAATAAACAGGACAAAATATGAATATGTCTTATTTTAAGGCTCCCGTGCTTACTTGGAAGAAAGTAAAACGGTTGCTTCTGTTGTCATTTTTAGTGACAACCAATAACGTATTTGCAAATGGCTTATCCATTGATTCAGTTTCATTATCAGATGCGATACAACGAACACTTGCAAACAACCCACAGTTAACGGCTTTTGAATACAAACAAAAGCGCTTAGACGGCGAGTTAGCTACCGCAGGATTAAAACCTGAATATAACATCAGTGTTGAATTGGAAAACTTTGCAGGTACAGGTGATGTATCTGGATTCAACGACGCTGAATTAACCTTGTCGATATCTTCCGTAGTGGAGTTGGGTGATAAAGTAAATAGCAGAAAGTTTTATGTTAATGCCCAACAGCAAGCTATAGCTGTTGATAAAAGAATACAAACTCTCGATATTTTGGGTGAAGTAGCAGCTCGCTATATCGATGTTTTAACCTTGCAACAAGTCATGCTCGTCAATGAAAATGCAGAAAAGCTAGCAAGAGAAACCTATCAAACCGTCTCGAAAAAAGTTCGTGTTGGTTCAGCACCGTCATCAGAGCGCAAGCGAGCAGAAGCAGCTTTAGCAACAGCTAGACTAAAGACGCTAACCATTTCCAAGCAGTTAGAGGCCAGTGTTCGTAAGTTAGCTATTATGTGGGGAGAGCAATCACCGCAATTCTCTCGTGTATCAGGCGATTTATTTGCGTTTCCCAAAACAATATCGCTCGAATACATCATGGCTCAACTTTCTCAAAGCCCTCATATATTAGCTTATGCAGAGCAATCGAGAATTCAGCAAGCTCAATTACAATCAATCAACACACAAAGCCACGCTAATATAACGTGGAGCGCAGGAGTAAAAAGACTTGAAGGTAGCAATGACACTGCGTTGGTTGCAGGGTTTAGCGTCCCTCTATTTACGAGTGATAGAAACAGAGGCAATTATCAATCCCAAAAAGCAATACTCGATGAAGGTGAGCAGCAAAAGAAAGCCAGTGAGCGAGCAATTTACAGCCAATTAGCGACATTTTATTCGGCTCAGGAAGAGGCTCGCCTTACGGTTGAAACCTTACAAACTAGTATTATTCCACCACAAGAAAGTGCTTTGTCATTAGTGCAAAAAGCCTACTCGGACGGGCGCTTTAGTTATTTGGAACTAGTTTCAGTTCAAAAAGAGCTTATTGAGATGCAATACGCGCTTATTTTTGCCGCAAGTGAGGTTCACAAACAAAGCGCCGCCATCGAGTCCTTATCAGGCATTCCATTAATTTCTTTCGGCAATACAGCAAGCCAACTTTCAAGCTTTATCGAGAATTAATCATGAAAAATATAAAAAAATTAAATGTACCAATCAGTCTTTTCAAATTAATGCTTGTTGCTGTAATTGGTTTCACCTCCGTCACGACTTCAGCCAGTGAAGAACATGCTGATGAGTTCGTGTCCATGTCTGCTGAAATGGCTAAACAAAACGGTATTGAAACAATTGTTGTTACCAGCGGAGTTATTCGCAATGAAGAGATTCTTTACGGAAAAATTGTCGCTGATCCTGCCTCTCTTGCACATGTTAATGCGAGATTCGATGGTGTTATTAAGGAAGTAAAAGTTAATCTCGGCGAAGAGGTTAAAAAAAGTGAAACGTTGGTAGTCATCGAATCCAATGAAAGCTTAAACCAATATTCGATAAAAGCACCAATGTCAGGGCGTATAGTCGCTAGGCAAGCAAATATTGGCGAGCTTACAAACGGTGAAAACTTGCTGACAATAGCCAACTTTGACGTGGTTTGGGCACAACTATCAGTGTTTCCTACTCAGCTAAGTAAGGTTAACGTTGACCAGCAGGTGCTAATTCATAGCACGGAATTTAATCAAAGTGCGCAAATTAGCTATTTAACACCATCACTAAACGACAAGCCTTATTCGTTGGCATATGTAAAATTAAATAACAAAACGAAAAACTGGCCGCTTGGCTCAGCAATTAAAGGGGCGGTTACAACTAGTCAACACTCTGCTCCAATTGTTGTGCCAAAAGAAGCCATTCAAGAGTTTGAAGGCAATGATGTTGTTTTTATTAAGGAAGGCAATGAATACCACCCTAGCGCCGTAAAAACTGGCGCTTCAGACGCTATCAATATTGCTATCATCGAGGGTTTGAACGTCGGCGAAAGTGTGGTTGTTAAGAACAGCTACCTGCTAGTTGCAGATCTAAAAAAATCGGAGGCTGGGCATGAACACTAAACTCCGAAGTCTTTATTTACTTCATATTAGCTTCAATATTATCGAGGTGAAAATATGATCGCTTGGATACTAGAATTATCTATCCGCCGACGTGGAACTATGTTGCTAATGGCGTTGTTTATCATCGCTTTAGGAATGTGGAATTATCAAAAGCTACCTATTGATGCCGTGCCTGATATTACCAATGTACAAGTACAAATAAACACGCAGGCTCAAGGTTATTCACCTTTGGAAACAGAGCAACGGATCACGTTTATTGTCGAAACGGGCTTGGCGGGTTTACCTAAGCTCGATTATACCCGTTCACTTTCTCGATATGGTCTGTCACAAGTAACAGTTGTGTTCGAAGAAGGCACAGATCTGTATTTTGCCAGAAATCTAATCAATGAGCGGCTTAGCGCAATTAAAGAGCAACTACCGTTAGGTATTGAACCAGAAATGGGGCCAATTGCTACGGGCCTCGGTGAAATATACATGTACAGTATAACTGCCGACGAGAGTGCAAAGCAGAATAATGGCTTACCCTATGACGCGATGGCGTTAAGGGAGATCCATGACTGGGTAGTGAAACCACAACTTTCATTGGTTAAAGGGATTACGGAAATCAATGCAATTGGTGGCTATAAAAAGCAATACCATATCAACCCAGATCCTTTAAAGATGCTGCACTTCGGCATTACCAGTGATGCGTTATCAAAAGCAGTAATGCGAAATAATGCTAATCAAGGGGCAGGATTTATAGAAACAAGCGGACAGCAAATTCTTGTTCGTTCACAAGCTCAATTGCAAACTATTCAAGACATTCAAAACGTCATTATTAAAAGCGATGACGGCACACTTGTAAAAGTTAAAGATGTTGCCGAAGTTGCGATAGGAAAAGAGCTAAGAACTGGTGCTGCATCACAGGAAGGTAAGGAAAGTGTGATTGGCACAGCAATGATGCTGGTAGGAGAAAATTCACGCTCGGTGGCTTTGGCTGTTGGCGACAAGCTTAGTGAAATTCAAAATAGCTTACCTCAAGGAGTGTCAATAGTTCCCTTATATGACAGGACAACTCTGGTTGATAAAGCAATTAGCACCGTACAGAAAAATCTCATTGAAGGCGCGTTGTTAGTTATCTTCGTATTGTTCCTATTACTGGGTAATATACGAGCCGCTCTAATTACTGCCGCAGTCATTCCTTTGGCAATGTTGGCAACAATCACGGGCATGGTTCAAAGCAAGGTCTCTGCGAATTTAATGAGTTTGGGAGCTTTGGATTTTGGATTAATTGTCGATGGAGCGGTAATCATCGTTGAGAACTGCATTCGGCGCTTAGCAGAAAGCCAAAAACGAAATGGTTCAGTCATTTCCCTCAAGGAGCGGTTAGATATTGTTTATGCTGCAACCAATGAGGTGATACGGCCTAGTGTTTTTGGCGTATTGATTATAACCATCGTCTATGTGCCTTTGTTTACCTTATCGGGTGTTGAGGGCAAAATGTTTCATCCGATGGCTGCAACTGTGATCATCGCTCTATTGTCTGCAATGGTATTTACCTTCACGCTCGTTCCCGCAGCAGTTGCGTTATTCTTGAAAGGCAAAATCAGCGAAAAAGAAAGTCCGATCATTGTCGGTGCTAAGTCAGTATATCGTCCGGTTTTGAAGTGGGCTTTAAAACTACGATGGCTAGTTGTTTGTGGCGCTGCTTTACTTGTGACATTTAGCATATTACTTGGTAGTAAGTTAGGATCTGAATTTGTTCCACAACTTAATGAAGGTGACATTGCACTGCACGCGATGCGTATTCCGGGCACTGGTATTGACCAAGCTGTAGAAATGCAGAAGATACTTGAACAACACATTATGAAATATGATGAGGTTGCTACGGTGTTTTCAAAAACAGGCACAGCAGAAGTGGCGACAGATGCGATGCCGCCAAATGTGACTGATACTTTTCTTATACTAAAGCCTAGAGAGCAATGGCCCAACCCCAATTTAACGAAAGCGGATTTTGTTGGAAAGCTGGAAAAAGATCTCAGTTCGATTCCCGGCAATAATTATGAGTTTACTCAACCAATTCAGATGCGATTTAACGAATTAATTAGTGGAGTAAGAGCTGATTTGGGGATTAAACTCTACGGTGATGACCTATCCCAACTTGTTAATTCAGCACAAGAAATTTTAACTGCACTCAATACAATTTCAGGTGTCGCAGATGCAAGGCTTGAACAAGTTGATGATGTGCCTATTTTTACTGTTAATCCCAAGCCTGAAGCATTAGCATTATACGGGTTAGATATAAGCGATTTACAATTTTGGTTAAAAACTGTCGTGTCAGGTGAAAGTGCAGGGTTAATATTCGAAGGTGATCGTCGATTTGAAATTGTAATTAGATACCCAGAGCTGTTGCGAACCGACCTTGATCAGTTAGGAAATTTGCCAATCGCAACAGAAAGTGGTGAGTTTGTACCTGTGAGTGAGGTTGCAGAGTTAAATTATACGACGGTTCCAAGTCAAATCAGCCGAGAAAATGGTAAGAGACGAATTGTAGTTACAGCAAATGTTAGAAACCGAGATCTAGGCTCATTCGTACAAGAGGCACAGCAAAAAATTCAACAAAATGTTGAATTGCCTGCTGGTTATTGGCTTGAGTACGGCGGAACATTTGAGCAACTTGAGAGTGCAACGCAAAGATTATCCATCGTAGTACCTGCCACATTGTTTGTAATTTTGACACTGCTAGTCATAGCATTTAGTTCAATAAAAGATGCCCTGATCATATTTAGTGGTGTGCCTTTAGCACTTACAGGCGGCGTACTGGCTTTGTGGTTAAGAGACATGCCTCTTTCAATTTCTGCTGCTGTTGGGTTTATCGCTCTTTCAGGGATAGCTGTATTAAATGGACTGGTGATGCTGTCATTCATTAAACAGCGATTACTTGAAACGGGAGAATTAATTAACTCAATTATCGACGGTGCAACGGTAAGGCTACGTCCTGTATTAATGACGGCACTCGTTGCTAGTTTAGGATTCATTCCTATGGCGTTAAATGTTGGAACTGGAGCTGAAGTTCAGAGGCCATTAGCGACGGTGGTGATTGGGGGAATTATTTCCTCAACTTTACTAACTTTAGTTGTATTGCCTGTTCTTTATCGAATTGTTTATCACAAATTCAAATCTTAACTTTAGTTTGGAGGCTTCTCGTAATTATTTAGAGAAGCCTTTTATTACGTTACTTTTGCTCACTCAGGTGCGTAAAAAGATCTATTTAAAACTAAATTACTTTTAAGACGCCGCGATACATTTGCATCTGACAATGAAACTCATGCTCTCCCGGTGACAAGTTCAATAAGGTAATTTGAGTAATTTCATTCAATTTAAGCTGTTCGCTTATATCCAATGAAGGAATAAGGATTGTTTCAGCGCAGGGGGATTGATCTTTACGCATAAACTTCAAGGTGACAGGTTGGCTTGCAGACACCTGAATTGAAGATGGGGAATACACGCCATCTTTCACTTCAATTAACACTTCTCTGTTTTGCACAATTGTTTTGTTAGGTTTGTACAGCCAAAACCACCAAACAATCAGCGCGATCAACACTAAGCCTAATAAGTTAATTAACATCATCGTGCGTCTCCTTAATGCTTACTTTCTATGAGTTTTGGGCTTTAAAAAACCGAAGTCGATTCGCATTTGACACCACGGTCAATGACGAAAACGCCATTGCTGCCCCAGCTATTACAGGGCTAAGCAGAATTCCAAAGAAGGGATATAGAATCCCCGCAGCAAAAGGAATCCCAGCTACGTTATAGACAAACGCGCCAAATAAGTTTTGTTTGATATTTCGTAAAGTGGCCTTGCTTACCGCTATGGCATCAGCAAGGCCATGAAGTGAGCCACGCATCAGGGTTATATCAGCACTTTCGATTGCTACATCAGTCCCTGTGCCTATGGCGAAACCAACATCGGCTAACGCAAGTGCAGGAGCATCGTTAATACCATCACCTGTCATACCAACAGTTTCGCCGCTGTCTTGTAGCTCTTTAACCTTGTTGGCTTTGTCTTCTGGCAGCACTTCAGCAAAAAACTCACTAATTCCCGCTTTTTTGGCAACAGCGGCGGCTGTATCCTTGTTATCGCCCGTTAACATAATGACGCGAATCCCATTGGTCTGAAGCCGTTTAATCGCGGAAATTGAGTCTGACTTAATAGGATCAGCAACAGCAATAATTGCTGCCAGCTCGCCATTAACAGCAAAATACATTGGTGTTTTAGCTTCTTTTGCTAAAGACTGGGCTTTTCCAACGAAACCTGTAAGGTCAATGCCTTTAATTTTCATTAGTTTATCGTTACCAAAAAGTAAGGTTTTGTTGTTACAGGTTGCTTCTACACCAAAACCCGTAATGGCGTTAAACGATTCTATTTTTAGTAACTCAATATCCTGATCTAACGCACTTTCAACAATCGCTTGTGCCAAAGGGTGCTCGGAGCCACTTTCTAAACTTGCCGCAAGCTGTAACACTTCTTTCTCGTCAGTCGCTTTTGCCAAAACAATATTAGTTACCTTTGGTGCCCCTTCAGTAATAGTTCCCGTTTTATCTAAAATCATGGAAGTGATTTTAGAGGCGGTTTGTAAAGCTTCGCCATTGCGAATAAGCACTCCAGCTTCTGCCGCTTTTCCAACTCCCACCATGACAGACATAGGCGTTGCTAAACCCAAAGCACACGGGCACGCAATAATGAGTACGGTAGTTGCTGAAACGATGGCAAAAGCAATTGCTGGCTCTGGTCCAAAGTTAAGCCATGCTAGAGCGCTTAATATAGATATGATCATGACAACAGGAACAAAATAAGCGGAAATCACATCGGCCAAGCGGCCAATAGGTGGTTTAGAGTTTTGCGCTCGTTTCACCATATTGATGATTTGCGCAAGCGCCGTGTCTTTGCCTACGCGTGTCGCTCTAAACAAAATCATGCCTGACTTGTTTAACGTTCCTGCAACAACTTCATCTTCTTTGGCTTTTTCAACAGGCATGGGTTCGCCCGTAAGCATTGATTCGTCTATAGATGTGTGGCCTTCTAATACAGTGCCATCTACAGGAATTTTCCCCCCCGGTTTTACCTTCACCACATCATTAAGTAAAACCTGCTCGATACCTATCTGAACCTCTTTGCTATCACGAACTACTGTTGCTGTTTTGGTTTGTAACCCGATAAGACGTTTGATGGCTTCAGAGGTTTTACCTCTGGCTTTTAGTTCTAGTGCCAAACCTAAATTAATCAATCCAATGATCATGGCTGTCGCTTCAAAATAAACATGTCTCGCCATCAACGGCACTGCGTCTGGAGCCAATACAACAGCTATTGAGTAAATCCATGCCGTGCCTGTTCCTAAAGCAATTAGGGTGTCCATATTAGCAGAGTGATTTTTAAAGCTTTTCCATGCTCCTACATAGAAATGCTTACCTGAAAAATACATAACGCCAAAAGTTAAAATGCCTACAACTAGCCAAGACATGCGTTCAAGGTTTGTTTCAACCGTCATTTCTCCAACAACAATGCTGTAGATCATTAAAGGAACGCCAAGTGAAAGCGCAATAAAAGTATCTCGTATTAGCTTTTTGTAATACTTCCAGTCTGCTGCCTCTTTCTCGTCAAGCGTATCAATTGCTGAACTATCATCGATTGGCTTAGCGTTATAACCGATAGATTCAACAGCTTTAATCAGCTCTTCAGTTTTCACGGTTCCTGTGACTTGAACAGTCCTATCAGCAAAATTCATTTCAGCACTAACTACACCATTGGTTCCTTTCAGCGCCCCCTCAATTTTACCGACGCAACTTGCACAGCCAGCACCTTCTATAATGAGCTGATGATCAGGTTTAATATTATTCATGGGAGCCGCCATTGTTTTCTATAGGTTCAAAGCTGTCTATGAGGTGACATACCATAGTGGAGGTTGGTGCTTTATCTTCCTTGACTTCCCATTGTGCTAGCGCATCTTTCATGTTTTTACGCAAAGCTAACATTGCCTGAAATTGTTTTTCAGTCTCAGCTAGCCTTTCCTTAATTAAAGACCTAACTAGAGGGCATGCAGCTTTTCCGAGACTCGCCTCATCAACAATGTGTTGTATATCTGATACTGAAAACCCCAGTTGTCTTGCACTTAAAATAAACTTCAGTCTAGAGATTTCTGTTGGGGGGTAGTACTTATATCCGTTTTCAGACTTAGTTGGATTGAGTAATTTTAATCGAGTGTAGTATCTGACAGTATCGGGTGTTGTACCAAACTCTTTGGCTAATTCAGTAACTTTCATAAGCTATCCTGACTTAATAAATGGGTTAACTGAGTTAAGTTTAGACCTGTGTGTAAGACACAGGTCAAGCCCAATATAATTATTTTAGATCTAGTGTGACCAATGAATATGCTTGATTTTCCATTCTTCGTTTTGCTTTTCGAGTATTATCGTTTCCATGCCCTGATAATCACGGTCTTTACCTTTGTATGTTCCTTTAGTATGGCTGCGTGACGCTGAGATAGCGGCATTTCCAAGAATAGTCACTTGATGCTCTAGCGTTTTAGTTTTCACTGCTGCTAAATATTTCATATCGGCCAACATATGGTGATGTGCATATTCATCAGCACTTCTTTCAACACGGCCACCCTCGTAGATGGTCACATCATCAGCCAACTGTGCTCTTGCTAGCTCCTTATTACCCGTTTCTAGTGCTTGATGAAATGCCAAAACAACTTTTGCGGCAGGGGTATCTATACCTTTAAACAAACCTTTGTCTTTGTTCTTATCACCATGAGCGTTTGCTACGAAACTAAACGTCATTAATAAAACGAGTAATATATTTATTGTTTTCATTTTCATTCTCTCTTTTAGGTTTTAATTTGCAGGGCCAACAACACTAGTAAGCCCAGCCGTTACAGATAAAATGGCAAAAGCGACTACCATTTCTATCGAGATAGATTTAGATAGCGCTTCTCTGCCATCGTTATTTTTAAGTTGTGGGACGAGTTTTAATTTATGCTTAGCTGCGATGCCCAATATCGAAGTCACGAGAGCTAATTTAAGTAGCAGTGTTTGCCCATAACTTGAACTAAACAGCTCTTCAACATTTCCGACTAATTGAAAAGCTAACCAAAGGCCAGCAACTAACAATAGACTCACAGCGATACTTGCTTGTTTGCCAAAGCTTTCCATCAACAAATGAAGCTCTGCATAACTTAGTTTTTGGCAAGCCTGTTTAAGCGGAAACAATGCTCCGAACCACCAAGCCATAACAAGCACATGGAGCATCAGCAATACTTTTTCGAACACTCCTAGCTCAGATACATGGCCGATTAAGGTAAAGGTGTATGCAAGTAAAAATAAACTAGATACCAAAATGCCTTGTTTTAGGTAATTGCTCAGTACTACTGATTTGAATTTAATGTGTGACGTTATCGCGAATATCGCTAGAACTAACCCAAGACCTCTAAGTAAAGTTCCATCACCGATAGGAGAATCCCACATTATGTCTAAAATATCAGGGTCAAAAGCACCTTGAATGCCTTCTTCTGCCATCGCACCAGTACTAGCGAAGAACCAAAGACCATTTGCAAGCAAAGCGATGACTATTGAACCTCTTATCCATTTTAGGTTCGCTATTGCCAAGTTATTATGAGACTCACTTTGTTCAAAAACTTGCTTGAAAAATGTATAACCAGCAATGCAGGCAAAACCGACGTAAAATACAATTTTTGACAGTACAATGACTGTATTCCAGATATACATTTCCATAGCAATCACTCCATTAGATTAGTGAACCATAAAGCCAAAGCTATCTTTCATTTTGTGCCCATCTTTACCTAAGAAAGTAACATCAACAACATAGTTAGCAGGTGCAAGTTTCGGTAGCTTCCACGTAAATTCGGTATTGGTTTCTTTAGTAGGTTTGAAGCCAAATTTAACCTTTTTGCCTTGCTTATTTTTCAATGTAATTTTGACTACACGAACCTCTTTACTAAATGCCAACGTTAACTCTTCTGGAGTCTTCATTAACATTGCATTATCAGCAGGCACACTTTTTTCAAGATGAACGTGCGCGAACACCGCGCTACTAAAAACAATGCTGATTACGGTTAAAAATTTAATTAATATTTTCATATTTACCTCTATTTAATTTATGTATTAACGACTAAATTTGTCTTTGAAAATTTGATTACTGGGTATACCAACATCAGTAATTATTTGTTCCACTTCGCTCATCATTGCTTCTGGGCCGCACAAGTAAAATTCTGTAGACAGGAATTTTACTTTCTGGCTCAAATACGGCAGAAGTACTTGCTGTACATAGCCAGAATGCCCTTGCCATTGTTCTGAAGGGTTAGAAAGTGTAGGAATATAAGAAAAGTTTTTATGCTGCTCACTCAATAAGTTCAACTCATCGCGGTACAGCAAGTCATCTTCAGTTCGCGCACCATAGATGAGAGTCAAGTCACCTTCATCTTGGCGTTTTTTCAACTGTTCAAAAATGATAGCTCTGAGTGGGGCAAGTCCTGAGCCAGCGCCAATAAATATGCGAGGAACCTTTTTATCTGAAGTAGCGTAAAAGTCAGAAAAAGGACCTTTTGCGATTATCGTTTCACCAACTTCGAGTGACCCTAAATAGCTTGAACCTATACCTGCATTATAACCATCCTTAGCAGTTTGCCAGCGGATGTTGAAGGTTAGCTCATCTGTTTCTTGATCAAAGTTAACCAAGGAGTAATGGCGAGTTACGCTGCCATGTGAAAACTTTCCATGAGAATAACTTTCCCAGTATGTTTCAAAGTTCTCAGGCATATCATCTGGGCGTAGGCTATTCATCCCTGCTGGCACGTCAAATTGCATATATGCACCAGCTTTAAATTCCAATTGTTTGCCTGATTTCAGCTTAAATTTCACTTCCTTGATAAAAGGGGTAATGAAATTAGTCGCAACCACAACTAGCTCATGATTTTCAATATTGAGATCAGTATTAACTTCAATCGAACTAATTTCAGAGAACCTATGCTGACATCCAAGCCGATAGCCTTCCTTAAGTTGCTCCTGAGATAAATGTTCCTGTTCAGATAGAGTTATCGGTAATTGAGTTGAACTTAAGAACATGCATTTACCACATGTACCGCCGCCACCACAACTTGACGATAGGTATACATGTGAACTTGCTAGTCCTTCTAATACAGTTGAGCTACCAATTGCTGAGATGTCAGTAATAGTATTTTCATTGGAAAAAGTCACTGCCACTTTTTTCCTGTTACTACCCCAACTTAATCTCAGCAAGCCATTTTGATACTGTTGTATCAGCCAAGTAACACCAGTAACTGAAAGGAATAGCGTTGTAAAAGCAAATGCAATGATCAACCAATGGTTAAATCCTCCAGAATTGCCATAGTCCATAAAGTGAAGCTTCATCATCAGATCTTTTAGCCTGAAATCATCATTGGCATGGCGAAGCACTTGGCCTGTAATACTATCTAAATAAATAGTTGTATTATTCTCATCCTCAACGACAACTTGCCACATAGAATTTTTCTGCCTTACGTGGTCAGAAAATGGAGGTTGAGATAACACTGGTGTAGTTAGCTTGCCCTCACCTGAATAGGAGTTTTTTGCCAAAGTTAGTACTTGTTCTTCAGACAGATTAAATGGCTTTCCTGTTACAGCATCAAATAGCTTTGAGTGGCGTTCTTGATAGCTATGCTGGCCCTTATCGAACACAAAATGATAGTAAGGCTGATGTAAAATCCATATAAGTTTTACTTCTTGAGGTGCTTCACTAGTAATGTTTTTAATAGGGATAAATCTAAAGTCTGTAATGTAACCTTCATGATGAGAATGAACTCTAAGCTCATTACCACTGGCTTTACTATGATCCATCAAATTGAAGTAAAGGCCCGTTCCCAACCAAATAAGCAGTTGCAAACCAACAAATAAAGAAAGCCACTTGTGTATCGTTGTATTTAACTTAAATAGTCGCATCAAATGACTTCCTTTTTATTTGGAGAAAGCACTCGATAATAAGTCAATACTGCGCCAGTAATAGCTGCCATCAAACCTAAAGTTGCAACTAAGAACAAAAACCAGTTAGATACGTTTTCTCCATCATCGTAATCCATAATGTGAAAACGCCACATCCAATCAAACAAGCGCCAGTAATCATGCCGCTTGGCAACGAGTGCGCCTGTTTGTTGACTTATATAAAATGTTGGTGTGGCGAATTGCTCAAACGTCACTCTCCAAACGGGTAAGTGTCTTGGAGACAATTCAGCAGGCATATCAGTCACTGACTTAATCAGCCTTGTGCTGTTGATTTCATGATTCATCGCATAGTGATATTGCGCGATTTCTTTAGCTTTGATTTCATCAACAAGGGCTTGAACAGCCCCTGTTTTAGCATCAATTGCCATTTTCCCCTGTTCTCCATTAATAAAAGAATACAAAGGGTTGCCCATGCTTTGGGTAAGCCTGACTTGACTAGCTTCAGGATAGTCAGCAGCAAGTTCTACAATGGAGTAATCCACATCTGCTAAATCTATTTTGGCTTGCTCACTCTTAGCCAATGTTTCGCCGTGTATATAGTGAATATCCATAGTCACCATATACACACCAGTAATAGACCAAAACAGAAATTGTATTCCGACAAATGCCATAAGCCATTTGTGATATTTTCTAACTCTGCTAAGCATTATTCTCTAGCTCCGCGTTAGAAAGCTCTTTATTAAAGGCATTTACTTCAGGCTTTTTAACGATTGAGTAAATCGCAGGTAATACAATAAGAGTGAGCAGCACCGCACTTGTCATTCCGCCTACCATAGGTGCAGCAATACGACTCATAACCTCTGAGCCAGTTCCTGTGCCATACAAAATAGGCATTAAGCCGATAATGATTGTGGCTACCGTCATCATTACTGGGCGCACACGTAAGCCAGCACCGTGTAACAATGCGTCTTGGTAAGCATCATCTGAGATAGGCTCTGCTCGCTCCTCGGCTTTTTCCTTAAGCTCAGCAAGCGCTTGATTGAGATAGACCAGCATTATCACGCCTATCTCAACAGCAACACCAGCCAAAGCAATAAAGCCCACTCCAACAGCAACTGAGAAGTTAAACCCTTCCAGATACATTAACCATAAGCCACCAATCATTGCCATTGGTAAGGTAACGATAATGATAGCCACTTCACTAAACGCTCTGAAATTTAGGTAAAGTAAAACAACAATAATGGCGAGTGTTAATGGCAATACATAGGTGAGCTTTTCTTTTGCTCTTTCCATATATTCATACTGCCCAGCCCAATTAATTGAATATCCTGCTGGTAACGTCAGGTTATTTGATAAGTATTCCTTGGCGTTCTCAACATAAGTACCAACATCAACGCCATCGATATCAATGAAAGTCCAGCCATTGATTCTGGCATTCTCACTCTTAATACCCGGTGGACCATTTTCCACTCGAATGTCAGCAACATCACCTAGTGCAATGCGTTGACCATTTGGTGTTACAACGGGTAATCGTGATAGCTGCTCAGGAGAATCTCGGTAATCTTGCGGATAACGTAAGTTAACAGGGTAACGCTCTTGACCCTCTATTGTTTGAGTTACATTCATTCCACCAATAGCGGTAGAAACCACTTGTTGGACATCTTCGATATTTAACCCAAAGCGACTGGCCTTATCTCGTGAAATATCAACCTTGATATATCGTCCACCTGCAACTCGCTCAGAGTAAACCGACGCTGTGCCTGTCACTTCTGGCAAGAGTTGTTCTATTTGTTGGCCGATTTCCTGAATTACATCAAGCTCTGGTCCCGCGACTTTAATACCCACAGGCGTTTTTATACCTGTAGCTAACATATCGATGCGGGTCTTGATTGGCATAACCCAAGCATTTGTTAAGCCCGGAAACTTAACTAACTTATCAAACTCTGCTTTTAACGACTCAGTTGTCACGCCTTCTCGCCATTGTTCTTGTGGCTTCAATTGAATAAAGGTTTCAATCATAGTTAGAGGCGCTGGGTCCGTTGCAGTTTCGGCTCGTCCTACTTTACCGAAAACATTTTCAACCTCTGGTACAGTGCGGATAAGCTTGTCCGTTTGCTGTAATAACTCTCTTGCTTTACCAATAGAAATACCGGGATAGGTAGTAGGCATATACATGAGATCGCCTTCATCCAATGGAGGAATGAATTCACTACCAATTTTATCGACAGGCCAAAAACCAACGATCGTCATTAATACTGCTGCTACTATTGTCGATTTTGGAAACTTCATGACCTGCTTTAAAACAGGCATGTAGATAGCAATCAATAATCGGTTTAACGGGTTTTTCTTTTCAGAGACGACTTTGCCTCGAATAAAGTAGCCCATCAAAACAGGCACCAATGTTATTGCCAAGCCTGCTGATGCTGCCATTGCATAGGTTTTAGTATATGCAAGAGGTGAGAACATTCTGCCTTCTTGCGCTTCCAAGATAAATACAGGTAAGAATGAGACTGTAATTATCAACAAGCTAAAAAATAATGCAGGTCCTACTTCACTCGCAGCCTTAGCGACAATTTGCCAGCGGTTTTGATCTGTTAGCGGTGTTTTCTCCATATGTTTATGCATATTTTCAATCATCACTATTGCACCATCAGTCATCGCACCAATCGCAATAGCGATACCGCCCAACGACATAATATTGGCATTGATGCCTTGCATATACATGATGATAAACGACACCAAGATGCCTAATGGCAGAGTAACAACTGCAACAATTGATGAGCGAAGATGAAATAGGAAAGCAACACAGACAATAGCAACGACTGCAAGCTCCTCAAGCAACTTGCTCCAAAGGTTATCAACCGCACGATCTATTAACTTCGATCTGTCATAAACAGGGACAATCTCTACCCCCTCTGGTAGAGAAGATTTCAGTGACTCCAGCTTTTCTTTTACACCATTTATGGTTTGTTGTGCGTTTTCACCAAAGCGCATAACGACAACACCACCAACAACTTCGCCTTCACCATTTAGCTCTGCGATACCACGGCGCATTTGTGGTCCTAAATTCACGGTAGCAACATCACCAATACGCAACGGTGTACCTTGCTCGTTAATGCCAAGTGGAATTTTTTCGATGTCCGCAACTGATTGAATATATCCGGTAGCAGTAACCATATACTCAGCTTCCGCCATTTCCACAACGGATGCGCCAGTTTCTTTATTGCCTCGTTTAAGTGCCATTTGGATATGGCTTAACGGCACGTTATAAGCTCTGAGCTTATCGGGATCGACTTGCACTTGATATTGCTTAACCATTCCGCCAACGGCGGCAACCTCAGACACGCCCGGAACAGTTTGCAATTCATACTTTAAAAACCAATCTTGAATACTTCTTAATTGGCTTAAGTCATGGTTACCTGACTTATCTGTCAAAGCATAAATGTATACCCAGCCAACGCCTGTTGCATCAGGTCCTAATTGAGGCTTTGCTGAATCAGGTAAGCTTGATGCTACTTGGCTTAAGTATTCAAGCACTCTGCTTCTCGCCCAATACAAATCAGTATCATCATCAAAAATGATATAGACGTAGGAGTCACCAAAAAATGAGTAACCACGAACAGTTTGCGCTCCCGGTACAGACAACATGGCTGTAGTAAGAGGGAAAGTCACTTGATCTTGCACAACCTGTGGCGCTTGTCCCGGATAGCTTGTCTTAATAATGACCTGTACGTCTGAAAGGTCTGGAATTGCATCTACGGGCGTTTTTTGTAAAGAATACAAACCGCCAAAAGCAATAATTAAGGTAACCAGCAACACAAAGAAACGATTGCCGATTGACCATCTAATAATTGATTCAATCATCACTTATCTCCCAACTTAATGATTCGAATGGTCAACAGCACTTTTTTGTTCATGCTCGTGTTGATCATCAGATTCAAGGGAAATTTCAGTTATCACTAAGTCATCTCTTACCTCAAAGGTGAAAGTGACATTATCACCAACATTGAAATCAGCCATTTCTATATTGTCCGCGACGATAAAATCCATCGTCGCAGAAGGTCTATCCCATTTCTCTATTGGGCCTCTGCTAATATTTAGAATCCGTGTATCAATATCAATCGCATTGATCAAACCTGATACGGTTGCTGATGATACTTCAGGCTCACTCATGATATGAATTCCAGTAACTTCATATCCACCGTCTTCGGTTTTGCTCACTTCAAAGTGCAAAGATTGACCAGACTTCAGTGAATCAATATCTACCTTTTCACCCACATCGAAGTCCATTGTCATTTCAGGCCAACCCCAAGCCTCAGCAGGGCCATGAGTAATATTAACCATACGATGCCCCGCCATGACGCTGTTGATTTCGCCTTCCATCCAAACAGAGTTAGGCACTTGGTCATGAGTCATTCGTTTAAAATCAGAGTTTTTACTTGATTCAGAATCAATCAAGAATTGAGCAGATGTCACCACAACATCATCTTCATTAAGACCCTCTAAGATTTCGATACTATCGATATCAACCCGGCCAATTGTCACTTCGATAGACTTAAATTGCCCATCCCCCAAGGCAAGTACAACTCTGTCTTGTTTACCAGTGCGAATGACGGCTTCTTTAGGTACGAGTATGGTGCTATCAGCTTGATTAGCGTGAATAGATACTTGTGCAAACATGTTTGGTTTTAATTGATAGTCTGGGTTATCAAACTTCAGCCTCACTCTGAGAGTACGCGTTTTACTGTTTAATGTTGGATAGACATAATCAACAACACCAGCCCAGTCTTCACCCGGTAAGTAATCCAGTGTCATTGAAACTGGCAGACCTTCTTTAATCAGGGCGGCATCCCGTTCAAAAACCTCAGCTTCAACCCAAACTTGATCTAACTGACCAATGCTTAGAAGAGTATTCCCCGGTTTGACGTAGAAGCCTTCTCTAACTTTCAGGCCATCAACAACACCCGCCTGAGGGGAGTAAAAGGTGATGGTTTGCTGTACCTTTCTTGTTTTTTCTAGCTTTTGAATAAAGTCTGCTGAAAGCTGCAACGCTTTCAGACGATCTTTAGCTGCTGAAATTAAAGAACTGTTATTGCGTTTTAACGCTATTAACAGTTCTTCTTGCGCGTTAACTAATTGAGGAGAATACAGTGTATAAAGAGGCTGCCCTTTCTCTACAGGGTTACCTGCTGCTTTGATGTAAAGTTTTTCAATCCAACCGTCAACGCGTGGGTGGATATGAATTAGCTTATCTTCATCATATTGAACGTAACCTACTGTTGATATTTCGGTATGCATATTTTTCAGTTCAACAGGTGCAGTGCGAACCCCAAGGTTATTCACTACATGAGGCGCAATTTTTATTGCTCCGGGGCCAAAGTCATCACCAGATGATTCTTCCTCATACACAGGAATTAAATCCATCCCCATAGGCGACTTACCGGGCTTGTCCCGGCGGTAATTAGAATCCATCGGTGCGACCCAATACAGCGGTTTCTTCTCTCCTGATGTTGCTTCATCAGTATTAATGTTTGAACCTCCACCTTGATATAAGCTCAATGCTCCAGCGCCTAACGCAGCACCTATGATGATAGCGATAATTGTTTTCGTATTAGATGACATTATTTTTCTCCAAATTGCTGATTGGATAAGTGCTGATTCATTTTGTGCGAAGTGTGCATTGGCTTATGTTCAGCATTTGATTGAGATTGAGAATGCGCAAAGAAATAGTTGATGCGAGCAACTGTTTTAAGTGCGTCAACGTCAATTCTTAAGGCTGATATTCTGGCGTTTAATTCTGCGATTCTTGCACGAACAACTTCGGCAAAATCACCATCATCGTTTGTGTAGGCCGTCAATGACGCTTCCGCTTGGTCATGAGTTTGTTTAAGGAGTTGTTCTTGATAGATAGATTGTCTATCAGATAAACGTTTAAGCTGTCTAAGCTCCTTTTCCACCGCACTGATCATTTGCTTTGTCAGCAATAGTTTCTCGGTTTTAACAGCCTCTGAATCTGCAATAGAAGCGGCAACTTGCTTATCTTGTCTGTTCTCGGTAAACAACGGTAAATCAAAAGTTACCCCAACAGAAAATAAATCAGCTCGGCTATCACCAGAAGGCATATTGTCACGATAGGCATAGCTCGCATTAACACCCCATTGCGGCTCATATTGCTGTTTAGCTAACTCAACTCCTTTTTCTGAAGCTTTGCGTTTTACATCAATTGCAAGTATGGCTGGATGATTAGCAAGTGCCTGAGCCAATAGATTTCTTGAGTAATTAGATGCTTTTAGGACTGTTGGATTAATCAATCGAATCAAAGGCAATTCTTTTGAGACGCTAAACTCTAGTGGTTGCGCATCAAAGTTGAATGATTCATTCAATCGGTCAGCATCGTAAATATGAAGCCACTCATTAAGGCGAGCGATTGTCGTTTCGAGTTTCTGCTTTTGCGAAGTTAATCTGTCATCTAACTGTACGATTTCCAATTGAGCACGAATAACATCTTGCTGTCTGGTTTTACCAACAACGTTTGAGTAGCTAGCTTTAGCCACTTCCGCCATCTGCTCAAAAAGCGCCCAATCTGCTTCAATCAATTTAATGGTTTGTTGGGCTAAGTACGCTTCTAACCAAAGCTGTGACACTTGGCTTTTCAACTTCGCTTTACGATCCTCACGTAGCAATGGAAATTTCGTGGACTCAATTTTTAACTGGTCTTGTTTGATCTCTAGGCTATCTCCTCTCGGAAACATTTGAGAGACACCAACCTTTAGCTGAGTCATTCCTTCCTGATCTAAATCCCAAGTATCTGTTGGTAAATTCATTATCCCTAGTGATACTTTCGGATCAGGCAAAGTACCTGAAGCGATACTTCTATTCTCAACCGCACTTTGTTTCAATCGACTACCATGAAGCCAAGGATCATTTTGCTGGGCTAAGGTGATGGCTTGTTCAAGCGACACTACTTTTTCAGCTTGAGCAGAGAATACTGACAAGCTGAGCATTAACGCAGTTGAAAGTGAAGCAATGTTTGCAGCGTTCAATTTCATTAGAATTGCTCCTCGTAGCTCTTAACTTTTGCATAGACTTTGCTCGTTCCATCTTTAAATAGAATTAACACGTTGTATGGCATAAAGCGGTCACCGACTTCCATACCGGGAGAGCCAACTGGCATTGCTGGAACTGAAAGCCCAATCGCATTGGGATGTTCTTCTGATAAGAACTGCTGAATAAACTTAGCGGGTACATGACCTTCAAAGGCAAATCCATTTCTGCTCACTGCCGTATGGCAAGAGCGGTAATTAGGCTTAATACCATACTTAGTTTTGATATTGCTGATGTTTCGGAAATCTTTGGAGTGCGCAACGATCCCTTCGTCTTCAATATGAGTTATCCATTTTTTACAACACCCACAAGTAGGGGTTTTGTAAACGATTAACTCCAAAGGTGTTACGTCGTTATTGTGTGCATGTTTATGTTCATTAGCGTTTGCAAACGCAGGTGAAAGCAGCATTACAACTGCTATTTTTAAATACTTATTGATCATTTTTGCCCCCAGACATCGCTGGAAAATAGCTATAGCGCTACGACGCTATATTGACTAACAGAAAAATTAATTACATGTGCGCGAAATTTGGACGCACTAATCCTGTATTAGGCAAAAATTGGTGGACGATAAAGGGAAGTGGAAATTGAATGAGGTTGTTTAGATTGCAGAGCAGCTACAGATTCACTCAATATTTGAATATCTGTCGAGTCAACACTGGAATTTAGGACTGTCGTAGATGAGCAAGCATTTGCAGGACAAACACATTCAACATCACAACAATCTTCTGATTGACCATTACTGCTTTTATTCATTTCACCGTGGTTCATTCCTTCATGATGACTCATCTTGGAATGATCCATGCTCATGTGCGACTCGTGAGAGCCTGAAGACATTTCGCAAGACATAGCAGAATACGCAAATGCTTGCCCTACAAAGGCAACCAGCATAAGCGTTATTACTAAGACTTTTGAAAATGCTCTAGACATAAAATTCTCTTACAAATACACAACCCCAATAGTAATGTAAGTTTTCGAATAAGTAAATTAATGTCATGTAAACATTTATGAATATTTGATTATCGTCAAATTTTTCAACAGTATAAGTGACACATAATAATCTCGTCAGACTTCTTATTTTCGTTATTCAATGACTTTTATTTCAAGACTTTAGTTGCTCCCTCATTTCTAAAACTCGATCTGCTGAATAAGCTCCTGCTCTCATAACAACCAGTTCAACAAACGAAATATCAATTAACTTATGATCAGCATCAATCACATAATAACTCCCACTATGTGTGGTTATTTCTAACTTATCCTCAACAGCAGATTTGCTAATAACCTTTGAAGTTACTATTTGCTCAAATGGCCGAAATCTGAATGTTTCGTCGTCAATGACAACACCAGATAGAAACTCGCCGAGAAATAGCTTTTCAAATTCTTTATAATCATAGACCGAGAGTATGTAAGCACTCTTTAAATATGTTTTGTCCATTTGTTACTCCCTACTAATAGCCAGCAGGGAGCATTTCTCTCAGCTCTAATAACTCATTAGGAGAGTACATACACTCATGCATTAAATTGAATTCAAATACATTTACATCAAACTCTTTGGGTTCAGCATCTAAGGTATAAAAATCCGCACCAAAAGTTCTATATTCAAGACCGTTTACTTCCATGACTTTCGTGGTGAACAAAGCCTCACCTTTTTTACCGTTCTTACTATCCTCAGCAAAAGTTGCGTAAAGCACCTGTTCAACCTTATCTTTTAAGTCAGATTTAATTGAAATGAGTGTTGCGTTAGTTAGTTTTACTCTTGGTCTCATGCTTATGCTTCCTTCTTATCTTCTAAGCAAAACGGGCGGAAAAAACTAAGGTACTTAACTCCATTAACTTTTAGTAAATTGTTGTCAGCATCAAAATGTGACAGAACGCTAGCCTGATACAACGAAATATATTTTTCATAATCGATGGTGTTAAAAAAATTGGTATCGACACGGCGTGCATGGAAAACAAGAGCTTGCTGATCAACACGAACAATGAACTTCTGATCGCCATCTAGATTTTTGACTCGTAGACATAAATCAGGTTTATGCCAATCAGATACAAAGGAAGGAATCAGTGGGAAGCCATATACCAAATAGCGCATACCTTCGATTTTGAAGGTTGTTGGATTGAACTGAGCCTTATTTACTTTGCCGCTACTGAATAATTCAAGTGTCAACACCAGCCAGTGCTCATGCTTAGAAAATGTATTACCTTCAGAAATACAGCCTTCGAACTCACCATCATGGTTTACATGATTGATGTACATGTATTTTTTAATGTTATCCAAGGAAAGCTTTTCAAACGGAAACTTGCACGCGATTAGCCTGAAATAGCAATCATGAACTTTTAAATCTGCATATTGGACTATCAACGGATCATCAAAGGCATCAAAGTATGGTCGCCATTCTAGACGGAAATCAGGACCTGTATTTATTACAAATTTAGCGTCATCAGGTAGTCCTAAAACTTGATATATAACCGAAACTAACTCTAGCGTTTCGATATCGACTAGCATTAGGCTTTCAATACGGTTTGCCATTGACTCAATTTCTTTATGAAGCGACTCAATAATTTCTTGATCATCATATTCGTTGATCATTAAGTATTTCAGGGAATCGTGCTTTAGAATTGAGTCTAGATTATTATCGTCAAATACTTCCTTAAGGCGGATGTGAGTTTGTAAAAAGTCAGAACAGTTATAAACACCTATTGACCATAAACGCTCTGCATACAGGTCAGGAAACTCTAACAATAATGCAAAATTCTTGGCTTGGTTATTAAGCTTATTCTTTAGTTGAGGTAGTGAGATCATTTAGTTCTCCAAACAATGTTTGCAAACAAACAATGGCCTACGAACACATTGTTTACTTGAATGTTTGAATCACCAAATTTTCACGGATGCTCCGCTTCACTGCTCACGTTTTCCAAGGCGAAAAACATGTGTAGGCGTAGGCTGTCCGTTCAGCCTTCATCTTATAATATCGCCAAAAAACAAAATAACAACTTACGTATTTGTACAACTTTAGGTAGATATTTTGAGTTTGAACTCTGAAAAGCTAAGCCCAAATAGGGATACGACCATTTCTTCATTTATATTGGAACCGGGAAATTTTATTTCAAAATTTCCGATAATGCTATCTAAGTGGCTAGCTAATATTTTTACTAAAAATATTTCCGAGTTTGGTGAGAGAGCAGACAGTGCTATCAATGGGTTGTCAAAGGATTCAGCTTTTATTTTTACTAGTAAATCACCGTAACTGCCACAGCCGTAAAGACAAATAGCTACCCCTTCTTGGGCCTGCCCAAGGGGAATAGTTAATAATTTAGATAATCGTTTTGCCTGCCTTTTTATATTTACTAGCAGGTCTTCTTTATTAAAAGACATCAATACACCCAAAAACGGCAACGCTAGGCCACGCACCTATGTCACTCAGTTTTTATGTGAATATTTAATCTTTTAGTTCAGAGTAAATCCATTTCGTCCTGTTTTCGTGGGAACGGGCTTCTCTGAGAAGCCATCAAATATATTTTAAGACAGCTAACGGAATTTTAAAACACCATTGAAGCAGCCAACTGGTTCTATTAATTAAATCTATGAGCACCATAGGCGGTGCGCTACCAACAAGAGCCAGTGTTGTATTTATATAAGGCTAAATTATCTCAGGCCCAATTGTGCCAAGTGGCTCTTCAATTGATTTAGGTGGGTTTGTGAAATATTGAGGACCACCTTCAGTAAGATAAATGCAATCTTCAATTCGAACTCCGAACTCACCGGGGATATAAATTCCCGGTTCGTTACTGAAGCACATGCCTGCCTTTAATTTTGTTTTTTCGCCATGTACAAAGTTTATCTCTTCATGAATTTCCATACCTATACCGTGCCCAGTTCGGTGCGATAATCCCGGCGTTGCATAGCCCGGCCCGAATCCCTCTGATTCATAAAAAGATCTCACAGCATCATCCACATTAGTTGCTAAAACACCAATTTGAGCTGTCTTAAATACTATGTCTTGGCCTTTCCTTACAGTATTCCAAATTTTTCTGTGCCTGTTAGACGGTTCTCCAAAAACAAAAGTACGGCTAATATCTGAACGATATTCATGCACGTTACAACCGCTGTCCATTAGGATAATAGAACCCTTTTTCAAGATCTGAGGTTTCTTTGTTCCATGCGGTAAAGCACTTGATTCATTTGATAGTGCCATTGACCAAACACCATCGCCTCCCAATTGGGTTTGTGCAGAGTTCATTAGTGATTTTATGTCTTTCCCAGTCATTCCTTCTTCAAGGTTACTATATACATAGTTGTATGCAGCTAAGGTAATCTCATTTGCTTTTCTCATGAGTTGTAACTCATTTTTGCTTTTGAACATCCTGCATCCTTGCGTCACTGGATCAGCAGAAACATGGTTCATACTCGGCAATTCATTCATTATTCCTTCAAACACGAAATATCGTACCGACTCCTCAAAACCAATATTACCTTTTACAACTCCAACACTTTTCAAATGCTGAGCTAATGCTTTATAGGGGCTTTGATGTTCATTCCATGCTACAACTGCAATATCAGAATTAATACTTTCTTGGATAGTTGGTACTTCAAATTCTGGGCACACTACAAAGCAATTGCCTTCACGCGGTATAACAACGGAAGTTAGCCGTTCACTTCGCCACCATTTCAAATCACTGAAATATGTCATGGACGCCCCCGGCTCCAGAACCAAAGCATTAATGTCATAAATACTCATCAACTTTTGTGCTTTCTTAATTCGCTCTAGTCTCTCGAAGCTACTAATAGGTTTTACTGACGAAGTCAGATCTCTCAAAGCATTTTGGGAACTATTGCTAGTTGACGTTGAAGAAGCTGATGCAATCGGAACTAATCCAAGTGATGCAAAGGCAACTGCCGATTGCTTTAAAAAGGTTCTTTTTGTGTTTTGCATATTGATGCCTTAATCGTTAATCGCTTTTGTAGTTTAATAGTGATGTAATTGGTAGATAATTAACAGTTAATTGCACTGTGTACTTTTAATAGAAGGAAATGTTCCACCTCACAATTCGTTAATATTTACCTCAAATAGTTAGCAAATTGATATTCAAATTAAATGATAGGGGTTTAATAAATATTTCTGAAAACAAGTCATAATAAAATGATAGGGAAAAAGTGATAGGGTAATATTTCACACTTGATTCCCCACAAGCCTTGTAATACAATAGGTCTTGAATTGAGGATTTATCAACCTATCATTTCAGATTCTATAAAGATGGGCCAATCAAACCAATATGAACCATGCGCGTAACGGCTTGGTTGGAAGAACTCCCACAACGTTGGTAGCGTATACTCATCATGCCAATCGGCATTCATTTCACGCATCAGGTCTCGACTCGCCTCATAAATAGTCATGGTAGGATTAATGGTAAAATCCAAGGCAACTAACTCATCACGTACCTGCTCCCACTTTTCAGTGTCGGGCTTTGCCGCTTGGTCCCACAATCGACCAGCTTCACCGAAGCGGTCCTGCTCGTTGTTGTAGTTATACTCCGGAGAATAATGTTGGATGTGTTGATGCTCAAATAAGGCTTCGGGTAGACCATACCAATGCTCCATAGTCGTTAAGCCCAGCCTTGCAGAATCAATCACATTCATATTAGTCACTTCAAGTTGAGCATGATGCATCATACTCCCCAGCCCTTGATTCTTAGCTTCAGTAAGTGCTGATTTCATGATGGCTGGCGGTGCACCAAAAAACTTGATGCCTTTTGCACCTTGCTTAGCAATTGATTTGACCCATTTTTGGGCTTGCTTGGGTGTCGTGATCGGCTCATCCATTCCCATACCAAAACCAACATATGGAATAATGCGCGGTGCAACAATGGTATTGTCGTCACTACGCTTCACATGATCCATCACCCAATCAATACCATTAAAACTGCCTGGCTCTCTCACTGTTGTAATACCGTGTGCTAGCCACAGTTTAAACACATACTCCGCCGGTATATCGTCAGCACTGCCGCCTATATGGCCATGCATATCGATAAAGCCAGGTAGAATATACTGACCTTGGACATCTATTTCCTTGTCACCCTTTTGCGCTTCCGGACGTTTTTCGGGCTTAATCGGCACACCTGGGTGACCAACATTGACAATGCGAGTAATACGGTCATTTTCAATGACAATATCGACGGGCCCTCTTGCTGGTGCCCCTTCACCATTAACCATGATGCCGCCACGTAAAATAAGACGTTCATATGGCCCTTCGCCTTGATCTTTCTCAGGCGCTTTGGCCCCCGGAGCAGCCGCTATAGAGAAGGACAATAGCGTCGAGAAAAGCAAGGCGAATTTTTTCATGGTGATATCCTTAAATAGCTGGTGTGTAAATTCTTTGAGCAGGGTTATATAACACCCAAGAAGTTAAGACGTATTTGTCATTCGACCTAGGAACATTCCCCCTATGCGTATGAGTAAATCCGCATGGAGCAATGACCATAGTGCCGGCTTTCGGTTTAATACTTTTATTTTGGTAGTAGAAATCAGTTTCTCCACCGTCTTCAACATCATTCAAATAAATCAGAAACAAAAGTATACGATGCAACGCTTTGTTTTCGCCGAGCTCAGGAAAAATCTCTGAATGCCAGTAACCATAGTTTCCTTTATCTTTAGCATACTTTTGCGCATTTATAGAGTCGATGCGAAAAAGATAGCTCGCCAAATTGGCAAGATTTGGTTTACCTAACTCCTCAAAATTATCTTCGGTAAGTTGCACGGGGCCCTTGGTCACAGGATCTGTAACTTTTAACGATATCGAACTGATTAAACTAAAAAAGTATTTGCTAAAATAGTCCATTGTGCACTGTTTAACCGCTTGGTTTATTTGTTTTAAGTGCGGTGTAAAAGTACTGTGTTGATTCAGGTAGATGTCTTCACTGATTTTTTTTGTCGTATCTACACCACCGCCAGTGCGTCCAGCATTTTTGTGGGGACTCGCCTCGAAATCTTTGATCAGCTGCTGACAAAACTCTGGGGATAACGCGTTAGGATACTGCTCAATAAAGTCGGTCATCCGGTTGTTTCCTTTGTGTTTTTGGTAGAGGATACACTAGCCCGAAGGAAATTGTATAACGAATAAGAGTAACGCATGCCGTCAAATTATTTTTCCGAAATTATCACACCGAGGTTTAGCGATACCGACGCGCTAGGTCATATTAATAACACTATGGTGCCCGTTTGGTTTGAAGGTGCAAGAACACCGGTTTTTAAAATTTTCACGCCGGAACTTGCACTCGATAATTGGCCACTGATACTTGCCAAAATCGATGTCAATTTTGAAGCACAAATGTACTACGGTGAAAACTTTGAAGTCCGCACTTATATAAGCCGAATTGGCGGTTCATCTTTTGACGTCTACCAAGAGCTTTGGCAGCGCCACAAACGCGTTGCTAATGGTACTGCAGTGATGGTGCATTTTGACTACAAAACGCAAAATTCGGCGAGTATTCCTGACCATATTCGTACTTCGTTGTCTGCACATTTGTTCAGTGAAGATTAAATACTCGATTACACAATTTGCCGAGATTTTTACTATCCAATCTGGCGGCTCAGTGATAGAATCGATCGACTCAGTTAAGGTTTTTTAGGGTGCATCGCAAAGCGATTAATTTAGCGCCTAAGTCAGCGAGCAAAACAGCTCTCTGCCAAAGTAAATAGGAATAATACATGGCCAGTCGTGGTATTAATAAAGTCATCATTGTCGGTAACTTAGGACAAGATCCTGAAGTACGTTTTATGCCAAATGGTGGTGCTGTTGCTAATTTTACTGTGGCAACTAGTGAAACGTGGAAAGACAAGCAAAGTGGTGAACAAAAAGAGAAAACAGAGTGGCACCGCATTGTCATGTACCAACGACTTGCAGAAATCGCTGGCGAATACTTAAAGAAAGGCTCAAAAGTTTACCTGGAAGGACGCCTACAAACACGTAAATGGCAAAACCAACAAGGCCAAGATCAGTACACAACTGAAATCATCGTAAATGACATGCAAATGTTAGATTCTCGTGGTCAAGGTCAAAGTGGTGGCTTCCAGCAACAAAATAACTATAACCAACAACCTGCGGCTCAACAAAGCGGTGGTTTTAACCAGTCAGCACAAGCGCAGCAAAATAACTTTAACCAAGCACCTGCACAGCAGTCATCGAGCCAAAGTGGTGGCTTCAATCAGCAGCAAAGTGGTGGTTTTAACCAACAACCACAACAGAGCGGCGGTTTTAATCAGCAGCCACAACAAGGTGGCGGCTTTAATCAGCAACAAGGTGGTGGCTTCAACCAGCAACCTGCTCAGCAGCAAGCCAATGCACCAAAGGTTAACCCACAAGAGCCAACTATCGACTTTGATGACGATATTCCATTCTAGACCAACCCATTTAATAAAAAAAGCCCAGCATTTGCTGGGCTTTTTTATCGCTAACTTTTCTGACTAAAAGTGCACTTCGATACCGGCAAAAACACCATCAAAGTCGATGTCAGAATACAAATCATCTAAGTCTTCTAGCTCTAGACGCACCGAGCGATAGCCAGCCATAATATTCATATCAACAATCACGTTATCAATTAGGTCATAGCTCACACCTGCTTGATAGTCGTATAACGTGTGATCATCAAGCGATAAGAAATTACCTTCTGCAAAAAAGTTAAGGCCGGTTAATGGTAAGCCCACCTTTGTCCTCGCATAAAGCATTGGCACTATTTCTGAAGTTTTAATAGTGCCGTCAATAGGTACCTCAACTGGCGTACCTTCAGGGCCAGTGATTTCAACAGTCGATGATAGCTTCACATCACCGTCAAAATCACGTGCGGTTAAGCCAAAATCAAAGCTAAACAAGCCATTGTCGAAGAGCTCATAGTAAAACGTATAATCCATGTAGCTAACATCAAAAGCAGCATCAACCACTGAACCTGATGCAAAGTCTGTATCACCAAATGTGATATCTTGGGTCAGTGTCGTGTCGCCCATGGTATCTAGCTCAGACTTTGCGAGTTTTACGTTCGGGATAAATGGAAAAGGGTGTTCAACCGCAATATAAAAATAGTTCTGCGTTTCATCTTCTAAGCTGTAATCAACCTGACCACCACTTTCACCGAAGACACCTGAAGCTTCATTATCCCAAACATGGCCGCCTACATATACGCCAACAACATCCGCGTGTACCGATGTTGATATAAGCGCTGCAATACCAGCAGCCAATAATGTTTTTTTCATGAGTTACCCTTTGCTTAATAATTCATTAAGGTCAATTAATGCGGCGTTGGCTCGAGAAATGTAATTCGCCATCACCAATGAATGATTCGCTAACACACCAAAGCCATCACCGTTTAGTATCATAGGGCTCCAAACACTTTGTTGGCTTGCTTCTAGCTCTCTAATGATTTGCTGAACACTGACTTTCGCGTTTTTGTTCTCTAACACATCGTTAAAGTCAATTTCTATCGCCTTTAAGAAGTGCAGTAGCGCCCAGCATGCGCCGCGGGCTTCGTAAAATTCATTATCAATTTTCCACCAACTTGTTTTTACTGCTAAGTTTGATGATGTATACGTAGATTGCTGCGCAACACTGTCACCTGCTAGGTCTGTGTTAACGATTTCACGACCTACTGATGCACTTAAACGCTGAGAATAGCTACCTAAACGTTTCTCCACTTCACTTAACCACGCTCTAAGGTTGTCTGCACGTGCGTAAAACTGAGCGCTTTGGCTTTCAGTATTTGTCAGCGAACGGCGATAGTTATAGAAGTTCTTTATTGCTTTACCATATTCGCTCTCCGCTGAAGGTATTGCCCAACTGGTGTGATCAATATTCAACTGTGGCTGAGCTAGTTTTAAAAATTCATCTTCACGAGATTGTGATTGAGAGCGACTAAACTCTTGTCGCATGACAAGCGCCATGTCGCGAACCATTTCTAATACACCAAACTCCCATGATGGAATATTATCGAGAAACACTGACGGTGGTAGCGCATCATTGGCTAAATAGCCACCCGGCTTATCGAGTAATGTTTCAGTTACGCGGATCAGTGTTGTTGTAGTGGTATACCCGATAACAGGCGCCACGTTTTCTGCGGTTGCATCCTGTGTCACTTGTTCACGTACATCAAATTCTGAGGGTTCAAAACTCCAGAACACACCAATAAGGTACAACACAACGACAATGCTACCCAACACACCAAAGACAGACTTTGCTGAAATGCTCATGTTCATAACTCAACTCCTAATGATGGTGGTGATGCGAGGATTTAGCCTTTTTAAGGCTCTTTACCGGTAACAGCACGTCCAACGTTTTTTTATCTTCAAAGACTAACGTCACTGTAATGTTGTGACCTGCTTTGACTGGTTGTTCGATATCAAACATCATCAAATGTAAGCCCATTGGCTCCAATTCAACCATTTCACCAGCAGGAATCTCAATAAAGGCCACTTCACCCATTTTCATCATGCCGTCTTCCATTACGTGCTCATGAATTTCAATGCGCGGAATCTCTGCACTTTTCGCAGCAACCAGCTTTTTATTTTGCTCTGTACCATTATGAATCTGCATGTATGCAGAAGTGATTTTGTTACCTGGAATAACTTCTCTGATATAGCCATTTTCAACGGAGACTGACTGCGCGAAAATACTCGCACTAGTGACTAAGCCAACGAACGCACAACACAGTTGACGAAAAATATTCATAGCTTCCTATACATCCTTTTTGAGAACGATTATGGTTGGACTGATTTTTATTGTAACCAAGCTAGCTGAAAATGGATAACTTAATTCACCATAAAGAACAAAACGGCATACTAACTATCACCTTGAATCGCTTTGAAAAAAAGAATGCCCTCACAGGTGACATGTATATGCAACTGTGCCATTTATTCAACTACGCAAGTAAAACCTCGTCTGTTCACTGTGTCGTTATCCAAGGTGACGACCAATGTTTTTGTGCCGGCAATGACCTTCAAGATTTTCTCGCTTGCCAAGAAGGTGAAGAACTTGCTGCGTTTACATTTGTGCAAACACTCGCCGCCTTCGATAAACCACTTGTTGCCGCAGTCGCTGGCCCAGCGGTTGGTATAGGAACTACACTATTGCTGCATGCTGATATTGTAGTTGCCAGTCCAAACAGCAAATTTGCCTTACCATTTAGCCAAATAGGCTTGTGTCCAGAGGCAGGTTCTAGTGCCTTATTAACTCAGCTAGTAGGTCATGTAAAAGCTTTTGAGTTACTTGTTATTGGTCAAACGTTTTCGGCAGAAAAAGCATTGGCACTCAATTTAATCACAGAGGTTATTAGTAGTGATGAATTACTTGATAAGGCCCAAACATATGCTGAAACAATAGCTGCTTTGCCTCATGATGCGGTCTTAACCTCACGTCGATTGTTAAAAGAGGCAAACCAATCTCTGGTAAAAAAAGCAATGGCTAGCGAGTTCGATGCATTCTCGCGATTAATGCAAACTGACGAATGCAAATCGATTTTATCCAAGTTCTTATCTAAATAGCGCCAAAAATGAAAGCACGAGCTTATGCTCGTGCTACTTTGTGTTTTGGCTCTCTCAACACTAACCATAAAATAAAAGCGACTAAGAATATTGGCCAAAAAACACCTATCACCGCGAGTGCTATAGCACCAAACACCAACAAGCCTGCAAAAATAACCGAACCAAAAACTGTCAATACAATCGCTAAAGCGGCAATGACTAAAGCAACTGTCACCAAGGCTGCGATACTAATTGCTTTTAATGGCTCAATGAGTTCATCGCCCATGTAAACATCAACATCAAACATATCAAGTAAGCTAATGCCAAGTACGTAAGTGATAAAAAGCGTGGCAATGATCGCTAATAACAATGATTTAAAAAATGACATCCTTCTCTCCCTTTTGATTTTATGATGTTTATATGGCGTATGAATAGATGCGTATTAGCTGTCTATAAGCGGTTAGGCATTAGCATTGCCGCGACTACATAGGCTACGCCTGTCGCTACCGGGAATGTCACAAGTGCTACGATTGCACCAACCCGAACTGCCAAGCGAGGAACCTCATAGTGTCTAGCAATACCTGCACATACGCCTGACAACTTTTTGTGAACTAAGTCTTTCGACAATGTTTTTTTGATATAACTGCGTTGATAACTCATAATTTTCCTCACTATTCACTACATTTGCTTTCGCTTTGCAATCGCCGCAATCCCTGCAGCAATGGCGAAAATAATGACGGGTGCCAAACTTATCCACAAAAACACCCAGTCAACATCCATGTTCCTAGTTCCCTGCGAAATGATTAACCATTAACCACTTTCTTCTTCAGTTCAGCCAGCTCTGTGTCAATTGAATCGTTCGCTTCTAAATCGCGGAACTGGCTTTCCAAGTCTTGATTCTGCGTCATGTCGTACGCTTCTACTTCAGCCTCTACGCGTTCAATCTTTTCTTGATATCGGTCGAAACGTGCCATTGCTTCATCAATGTTGTACTGCGCTGATTTTTCTCGTACTTTCAAGCGGACAACGGCTGACTCTTGACGCAGTACTAGTGCTTCCTGGCGACGTTTTGCTTCACTAAGCTTTTGCTGTAAGCGTTGACTGTCTTCTTGAACCGCCGCTAGAAATTCTTCCAACTTTACTGATTCCTCTTGCAAGCCATCAAGCTGCTGCTGCACCTTATGCTTCTCACCTAACGCACTTTTAGCTAAATCATCACGGCCTTTACTGATGGCCAACTCTGCTTTTTCTTGCCAATAATTCACGCTCTTCTCGAGGCTAGCTTGTTGGCGAGCAACTGATTTTTGCTCAGCAATGTGTTTTGCAGCGGTTGCTCTTACTTCAACCAGCGTTTCTTCCATTTCTTGGATAATCAAGCGGATCATCTTTTGTGGATCTTCAGCCTTATCTAACATGCTGTTGATGTTGGCATTGATGATGTCCGCAAATCTTGAAAACATACCCATAACTTACTCCTACTCTTCTTCTGCTGTTTTATCTGTTGATTCTTTTTCATTTTGGCTAGCAGCTGTTGATTCAGCTTCTTCATCTGACCAAGACAACGTGCTATCTACACTAAATTGTTCCAAACTTGATGTTATTGAGTGTTGAAGCTGATCTGCCAGCGTAGCCATCACTTGTTTTCCTTGTGCAAGAACGAACTGAGATACTGCTTGTTCAGTTGACACTTGCGCCGCATTTGCTGAACCACTTGCGAATGCTACAAACGACAAAGATGTCATCAAAGCTAAGGTGGTTTTACGTAACGTGTTCATCTCACTTTCCTTTTCTTAATTAAATAAACCAATATGGTTTGTTCGTTTGTTATAGGTATTACAAGTGATGTGCCAAGGTTTAAAAAATTTATAAACACTTGTTTTAAAAGGAATTTACTAAAAATAGAAACATGACCAACAACCGGTGACATATTATGTCGAACTAATAATTGGTAAATTTAACCACTGACTTAGCCAAATATGCCAAGTGAGATTTAACACCTATATGAGAGAATAAATTTTGAAAGATTTGTGGTGTGTAAAAATGCCAAATTCGCTGCTATAGAGAGGAAAAAAGAGGGACAACGCCGTTGGCATTAGATTAAATAAGCTTCCGTCATCATTTGAAAAGACGAAAAAACAAAGGCGTAACAAGGGGCTTGAGGAAATGAGCTTTTGCTACATAAGCCACTAGCTTTGCTCCCCCTGCACTACAGGTAGCACCTGGGTAGCTCCCCACTCAGCCCAAGAGCCATCATACACATGTATCCTCACATTAATATTAGCAACCTGTGCTGCCAAGGCGAGTATGCAAGCAGTGATACCAGAGCCGCACGAAGTGACTATCGAATTGGCGCTTCCAAGTTTATTCGTAAAAACCGCTTTCAACACCGATGGAGGTTTGAGTAAACCGTCTGATAAGAGCGCTGAATATGGCATGTTGGAGGCATTTGGCATATGGCCGTTGCGAACACCTGACCTAGGCTCTGGAACTGTACCAATAAATCTTCCCTGAGCTCTGGCGTCCAATACGCAATAGTCTTTGTTTTCTAGCGCTTTTAAAACAAAGCTTGAATCAACAAAATAGTCGTCTTGCGGCTTTGCAGTAAAATTACCAGCTACCGACTCAGATGAAGCACTACCGATAGCTTGACGTGTTGGTAGTCCTAAACGTAACCATTGCGGTAAGCCACCATCTAACACTGAGACTTGCTTATGTCCCATGGCTTTTAGCATCCACCAAGCTCTTGCCGCAGAGAATAAGCCAAGATCATCATAGACAACCACATGGCTGTCATCATTTATCCCGAGACTTCTGCATTGCTGTTGAAAAGCGTTTGCTGACAGCATTGTGTGAGGAAACGGCGCGTAGGAATCAGAAAAGTCATTTTCAATATCCATTCTTTTGGCTGAGCCAATAACTACACCAGGCCATTTTGCTTCTGGCCGGTGGCCGCCACCGACAGGCGGTAAACTTGCATCAATAATAACAATATTTGGATCAGCAATATGACTTGCTAAGTCCTTTGCAGATACTAAAGGGGAGGATAGTGACATAATCGATAAGCACGTTATTTTCTATTAGCTTATCAATCTTAAACAGATTAGAAAATTGAAAAGTGGTGAGGCTAAGGTATCACCACTTAGGGGCACTCTTTACGTGATAGTTTGTTAGACAGTGCGCTTGGATCAGATTCAAATGCACTAACAATCAGTGATGTTGCCAAGACAGCTAAACATGGCACCATCATGACACCGAATAATGCAGGTAAACTCAACATAAGCATTCCTTATTCGCCGCGTGTATCTGCTTTATTTTCAACGTCTACTTTTGCCACCATACTGTTGTCAACGTTTACAGCCGGTAATTGCATAGTGCGTAGAGCAAACAAAATGTCTTGATTAACTTGTTGAGCAACAGCGTCTGATACCACTGTATGTTGTTGCTTAACTAATGCTTCAGTTACTTGTTCGACATTGCCTGTCTCTGCCGCAAAGACGCTACCACTAACTAACGCGCCGATTAAGGTACAGGTAAGATGTAATGTTTTCATGGCTTTTTCCTTTTCACTTTATGTGTGTACTAATTAAGTTGCATTAACTAGTACAAAGGTTGTGCCAGCGAGTGAAAAAAATTACATATCAATGATAAATAAGGAAATTTAATTTTTCCGTAGAAATGAAAAAGCGCCAAACTCACCTCGGTAAGCTAGCGCTTTAGTATTTTTGACCAATTATTAGTCTTTTTGTAACTACTCTGTTACAAATTCAAATGCACGCTTAAGTACATCACCAGTGGCTTCAGGTGAACCCGCATTTTCACTCAGATAACGACGAAACTGTTTTGCTCCCGCTAAACCGTTGCACATGCCTAACATGTGCCTTGTCACATGAGACGCTTTCGCCTTATTACCACCGGCAATATGTTTATCAATATAGCCCGCCATTTTCTCAATAATCTCACCGCGAGTAATTAATGGCTTGTCTGTCTGATAAACGAGATTGTCAGCTTCTGCCAATAAATAAGGGTTTGCATAAAACTCGCGCCCGATCATCACTCCATCAATATGGTTTAGATGCTCTAATGTTTCATCATACGTTTTGATGCCACCATTAATTGATATAGCCAGTTCTGGAAACTCTTTTTTAATTTGATATACGCGGCCGTAATCAAGTGGCGGAATATCGCGATTTTGTTTTGGGCTTAAACCAGATAACCATGCCTTGCGCGCATGAATAATAAAATGCTCGCAACCAGAGGCAGAAACAATCGAAATGAACTCTTGCAGAAATTCATAGCTGTCTTGATCGTCGATACCAATACGCGACTTGACCGTGACAGGGATGTCTACTGCTTCTTTCATTCGCGTCACACACTCAGCAACTAACGCAGGTTCAGCCATTAAACAGGCACCGAAGCGACCGTTTTGCACGCGATCTGACGGGCAACCAACGTTAATATTAATTTCATCGTAACCAAGTTCTGAAGCACGCTTAGCGCACTGCGCCATCGCTTCTGGATCACTGCCGCCTAACTGTAGAACGAGTGGATGCTCTTCCTCGTTGTAACCAAGGTAGTCACCTTTACCAAAAATAATCGCACCTGTTGTTACCATCTCGGTATATAGCACAGTGTTTGCAGACATTAGGCGGTAAAAGTAGCGACAATGACGGTCCGTCCAATCAAGCATGGGGGCAACGCTCATTCTGTGCCTAAAATACGGTTTCTCACTCATAAAACATACACTTTTCGAATATTAAACAACCAAATTTGTCTAATAGAAAATTAAAAACTCTCAATACCACCTATTTTACCCCAATATTACCCCTAAAGTACCCCATAAATTAGTAGGACGAATGCGCACAGTAAAGTTAAATTGATTTAAACTCAGGCATGAAAAAAGCCGCTGTTATAGCGGCTTTTTATCGGTACCCCAAATTAAGCTTTTAGGAAAATTAGTTCCCCTAAAGTTCCCCAAACCTCTCTAGAAGTCATGTATTCCCTAACTAGCTCTCCAATCAAGCATGGGCGCAACGGACAATCGATGTGAATAGATATCAAGACTCAACCTAGAAACAACCTTTGAACAGAGGTTTTCATCTGAAAACCAAAAATTTGCACGAATTATAAAAGAAATCGCCGCATCCAAAAAGCTTAGCAACGCCATAAAGTGGAGAACTAACCGAGTGATTTTTACCGACCAGACTTAGAAACCCCACTTTTAATGCCTAATTTATTGATTTCCAGGTGTAACTGTTCTGGTTGAACAGGCTTAGGTACGTAACCATCCATACCAACAGCGAAACACTGTTTAATATCATCATCAACAACACTCGCCGTTACTGCAATAATAGGCGTAGCCGCTAATTCACGAGATTTTTCATACTCCCTAATACCTTTTGTCGCCTCGAAGCCGTCTTTTTTAGGCATCATTAAATCCATCAAAATCAAATCAAACGCTTGATCTTCACTGTATATATCAATGGCTTCTTGCCCATCGTTAGCGATAACTGTTTGATAATTAACTTGCTTGAGTACGGTTAGCATCACTTTTTGATTGATTTTATTATCTTCCACTACAAGCACACGCAAAGGTGTGACATCAGTCTCAATGGTGGTCGAATTCTCGGCTTCAATAATATTAAAGGCATGCATAATGCGCTCGTGGAGCAGTTCCGCTCGAAAAGGCTTAGGTACGTAATCATTCATACCCGCGTCATAGCACTTTTGAATATCACCTTCGACTACGCTAGCAGTCAATGCAATGATAGGTGTCGCGTCTTTACCATGCTTTGCTTCATACTGCCGTATTTTTCTTGTTGCGGTAAACCCATTCATCACTGGCATCATGCAGTCCATTAAAATCAGATCATAGCGTTGACTGGCATACATGTTGACGGCTTCTTCACCATTGCTGGCAATATCGTATTCAAACCCCATACGCTTGATATGAAGTGAAGCAACCTTTTGGTTTATTTTATTGTCTTCAACCAGCAAGATGACTTTGGAAGCAGGGTTATGCTGTTGCGCATTTTCAATGAGCTGAGAAATTGCCGATTTCACGCGTAAGCAGCTGTCTAAAGCTTTTCGTAGACGATTACCCAGCAACGGATAGGTCACAATTGCAGAAACATTAGGAGTTATTGACTTTGTATCTTGAAGTAAACCTTTAACCAAACACAAAGAGTTGTTACCTAAATTAAGCGATTTAACACGCTCGACATCTGCATTTGCGATTTCAATATCACTTGGCGCCCACAAAATAACACGTTTAGTGTCGCTCTCCTTTGGCATGTCAGACAAGTAGGTGAGCTCCATTTCAGGCTTGATATTAAAATGGGATAGGCTTTCCTTTATCTCAGCCGAAACCTGCTTGATATCTGAAATTAGCGTAACAGAGCAGTAATCGAGATTAATATGGGTTGAGGACTCTTCAATGGCTTCTTCTAGCGGCAAAACGAAATAAAAACGGCTACCTTCGCCTTTTATTGAATCTAGCTGAATAGTCCCCCCCATTAACTCGATAAGTTGTTTGGTAATCGCCAAGCCTAAGCCTGTGCCACCAAACTCTCGAGTTGTAGACGTATCCTCTTGAGTGAAGGGTTTAAAAATCTGCGCTTTTTGATCAGCACTTACACCAATACCCGTATCAATAACTTCAAATTGGATATGATGCGTTTTCAACGTTTCACCATGTTCAACGGACTGTTCTGATACTTTGAGGACGACCTGACCTTCGCTTGTGAATTTGGCAGCATTTGACATTAAATTCATCAACACTTGTCGAATACGGTGGTCATCAGCCATCAATAAATCGGGAACATCGCTGTCGATATGAATGTCTAAGTCGACATTTTTTTCAGCTAACTTGGCAGCAACTATCGCAGCTACATCATAAATACTCTCTCTGATAGCACAAGAATATTTATTAATAGGCAATTTCCCTGATTCAATTTTCGAGAAGTCTAAAATATCGTTGATTAGGCTAAGTAATAACTGTGAAGATGTTTCAATGGTATCAACATAATCACGTTGTTCTGCGTTCAATGTCGTACCAGCGAGAATTTCAGAAATACCTAAAACACCATTGAGTGGGGTTCTGATTTCATGTGACATATTCGCTAAAAAACTACTCTTCGCTTTACTCGCTCTAATTGCCTCTTCTTTTGCTTTAAGCGCTTGGTTTTTAGTGCTAACCAATTCTTTCTGGCCCTTTATTCGTTCAACATTTATCCGCTCTACTTGTTTTGCAAACCGGGAAAGTTCATCTTTTCCTTCAAGCGACTTGCAAAGCTCTATGTTCTCCTGCTCTTTGGTAGAGGCTTCCAAATAGGTCAATACCTTCTGCAAATTATTGATTATTCGCTGTGCTAACGAGTAACCAAACACTAACAACGCAATAAGAAAACTTGTGGTGACGATAAGAAAAATAAATCTTCTTTGTTCGTATGTTTGTATGTTCTCAGCGATTTCTTGTCTCAACTCGTTTTGGATTTTTTGAGCGACGTTTTGAAACAACATTACTCTGCGAGCAAATGCTTTCTGGCCTTCGAGAACGTCACCAGTGCTGATGTTTTCATTGTCAATTAGCAACTGTCGAAACAATGCACTTTTTTCAAAGGCTTCATCAGAAAAAGTATCTAGCAACATTTCAACTTGCTGAGCATCAGCATTAATGCCGACAAAACGGTTCATAAACAACTGCTGTTTGCCGCTTAAGTCCTTAATTTTCTCACGTATGCTCGCCCTGCTCTCTTCATCAAGTGATGCGCTTTTGATAAGTTGTTCGCTGAGCCAGCTTTCTTCATTGACCCAAAAAATCAACCACTCCAATTGAAATAGAGCCTGTAGTTTTGCTGCAATTGCAGGAATTAACGCTGGAAATTGTGTTTTTTCAAATTGAAATAAAAGCTGTGTATGGGTATCCGCTTGCCAATCAATGATATCTAGCATGCTTTCGATATCGTTTTGTGATTCAACACTCGCTTCAAATGTATCTTTGTACTCACTGATAGCGCCATTAAGGGCAGCTTTATTACTATTTGCAGGGCCTGATGCGATATGTTCGGCTAACGAATTGAGTGCTACTTGGCTTTTGGAAAAATCGTATGTAGCTCTCTCATTTTGAAGTGCAAACGTCAGCGAATTTAAGGCTGACAGAGATTGAATAACAGATGCAGCATTGTTCGTACTAGCCACGCGTTCATTGAGCACATTAAGCTGACGGTCGACAAGTACAAGAACAACAAAGGTCGGGAGGAGAATTAACCCGATTAACCTTTTTCTGACACTTAAGTTATTCCATAAACTTACTAGCAACATTTGATGTCCATTTTCAGCCTTACCTTATTAAGGTTAGGTTATTTTCTTTTTTTTTCCTGTATTCCAACTAATATTAGTAATAAGCTCATACAGTTAATCGAGCTAATTGGAATAAATATAATATAGTCATTCAGCCAAGGACGCGCATTTGCCCACTAATCAACATAAAGCAACAGCATCCAAGAGTACCTGCACTTTCATAGTAGCAGTGCTCGTTTTGTTGATAGTGTCACTTTTTCCTGTTCAAGCCATGGCGACTGAATCGCTCGCGGTATTCTCCCTGAATCATGATTTAAAACCTTTGACTAAGAACAAAGTTCGGATGTTATTTCGCGGCAAAACTAAAAAGTTGCAAGGTAAAAAAGTCATGCTATCCGATTGGCCTGAGCAACATACGATTAGAACAGAGTTCTATCTGCAATTACTCGGCAAAGACAATGCACAAATGAATGCACACTGGGCAAGCTTATCCTTTTCCGGTAAAGCTCGTCCGCCCAAAGAACTAAACAACGATTCAATGGATGAATTAATTATGTGGCTATCTGAAAACCCTTCAAGCATAGGCTACGCACCGCTCGACATGTTACCTGAAAACGCCAACGTGCTTTATGTCGTGGATAAGGAGAGTAAGTAGTGAGGAAATTGACGGTAAGTATTGCTAACTTATTTTTTGCGACCAATTGCTTTGCTGCGATAGAGCTTAGCGATTCATTGGTGCTGAGTGGCTTCGGTTCAACTTCAATAAGTAAATCAGACAATGACACACCGTTAATTATTAACCGCAGCATTGCAGACGACGTCTGTTGGGATTGTGATACGACACTGGGTTTGCAATTAGACTACTTTAAAGAGGATTTTCGCGCCTCTACACAACTGGTAAAGCGGCCGCAAGATGAGTGGAGCGATCCTGAACTAGAATGGGCTTATCTCGGTTACGCTATAGATGATATAGAACTTCGTGGTGGGCGACTGAGGTTACCCGTATTTCTTGCATCAGAGTATTACTATGTGGGTCACGCATACATTTTTGCTCGACCACCAGAAGAGCTCTATAACTCAATATTGGGTATCACCGCATATAACGGCTTTAACCTCGTATGGCAGTATGAGATTGCAGATGAATATCAACTGACATTTACACCATTTATTGGTTTTGATGACGACAGTACGGTTGATGTCACAAGCACTCTCGATGTACAAATTGACATTGATAAAATGTCGGGCGCTAGCGCACAAATTCACGGGGATTACTTCCGTTGGAACTTTGCTTATTTTCATGCTGATTTTATGCAAACCTTTGAATTCACTAACGCCTTTCCAGGTGTGCCCTATACAGAGTTAGCTCTACCGAAAGAAGATATCGAATTATATTCTTTTGGTGCAGAGTACGAATTAGGTAATTGGATACTCAACGCAGAACGACAGATGAGTAATATTCGTTCAACCTGGTATGCCAGTGCAGCGTATCGTATAGGTAAGTTTGTACCTTATGCTCTATACGGTGAAAACTATGCCAAAGTAACCAATGTATCTACCTACAATGGTAAGTCAGGCAGAAGTTGGAATTTAGGCGTACGTTATGATTTAAGGTATAACATCTCGGTGAATTTAGAATGGCAGACCTTTGATGCGTTAGGCGGGCAGCGAGGTTCTTTTGTAGAGGCACCGACAGACGATGACGCTGATTTAGTCACCCTGATGGTGAGCTTTGTTTTTTAGCTTATCCTAAGCGTGTAAACACTTAAAAATAGAGGTTACAGCAGCAACTGTAACCTCTATTCAGTTACGAAAGTATTACACTAATTCCATTAATTGCTTTTTATCAAACGCTTTTAAGCTCTCGGTTTCACCCGCTTTAATTTTGTTTGCCCAATCAGGGTTAGCAATCAAAGCACGCCCTACTGCGACTAATTCAAATTCATCATCGCTGACACGCTTAAGCAAATCATCAATATTTGCTGCTTCAGCATCTTTAAAGTTTGCCGTACCATCTTCTGGCAAGAAATCTTGGTTAAGACCAACACTCCCCACAGTGATGGTTGGTTTACCCGTCACTTTTTTCACCCAACCCGCTAAGTTTAGCTCGCTTCCTTCAAATTCTGGCTCCCAGAAGCGTCGTTGTGAACAATGAAAAATATCAACACCGGCGTCTGCCAATGGTTTCAAGAAACTTTCAAGCTGCTCAGGTGTTTCGACCAAACGCGCGGTATAGTCTTGCTGCTTCCATTGCGACCAACGGAAAATAATTGGGAATTCTTCACCAACCGCTTCACGAACTGCACGCACAAGTTCAATAGCGAATGTTGAACGACCCGCTAAATCACCACCATACTCGTCAGTACGTTGGTTGGTGCCTTCCCAGAAAAATTGATCAATCAAGTAGCCGTGAGCACCGTGAAGCTCAATAGCATCAAAGCCAATCTCTTTTGCATCTACAGCAGCTTGAACAAACGCCGCGATAACTTCTTGAATATCTTCCTTGGTCATTTCATGGCCAGTCTTCTTACCCGGGAACGCCATACCTGAAGGCCCATAGCCCGGAGTATCACCACCCGGCTCTATGCCTGGCTTACGAATAGCACCTACATGCCATAGCTGCGGTGCAATCTTACCACCCGCTTCATGCACGGCATCAACGACCTTCTTCCAGCCTGCTAATGCTTCATCACCTGCAAAAAATGGGACATTGTCATAACCCGATGCAGCTTTGTGGCCAACACAAGTACCTTCGGTAATGATTAAGCCTACACCACCTTCTGCACGGCGCTTGTAATAATCGACAACGAGCTGATTGGGGACATTTCCAGGTGAGTATGTCCGCGTCATAGGAGCCATCACAATACGATTATCAAGCTGAAGATTTCCTAGCTCGACAGATTCAAACAATTTCTCAGTTGTCGCCATTTAACTTTCCTCTTTTATTAAACTTTCCGTAACTTACCTAGAGGTAAGTTATCAAATTAAAATTTTTTACTTACTGCCCAAAAGGATATTTATTTGCGCAAGCACATGGTCGAATAACTGCTGACCATGGACTCGCGAATACTGGAGCGCACCTTTTACTGACAACACAAGCACCGTTGCTTGGGCATTAGCATCACCGAGAAATTGGAACTCTTTTTCTTCTCTTCCCCGTTCAAGCACATCAGCAACAAAAGCTAACTCATGCTCGTCTAATTGACGCAATGACTCCTGCATGGCTATCGGTAACGAATTAATGTCCGCTTGCAAACTGCTTAATGGGCATACTTTATTCTTGCCACAGGCAAAACGAAGCATACCGTTGATATAGGTATCTAACTGCTGTCTCGGGCTCTTTTGTTCAATCAAAATGGCAGCAAATGCTTTTTCATGCCACGCTTGAATCGCCGCGCACAGGGCTACGCCAAGATCTTCTTTCTTTGCAAAGTGATGATGTATGCTAGCTTTTGTGATCGATAAATGATTAGCGATATCCAAAAAGCTAAAATTTTCAAAACCATGGATTTGAAGCAAATCCAACGCAACATCAACAATTTGCTCTTTGCGATTTTTTAAACGAGTTTGCATAGGAAAAGACTAACTTACCCCCAGGTAAGTTAGCAAGTATTTATTTATCATAATGACGTAACGTCTGATGAAAAACTGCTAACGAGGAGGTCAATAAAGCTTCTCACCTTCGGTGATAAATGCTTTCGAGACGGGTACACCACAAACACATCAACATCCTTACCAGCATAATCATCCAACATTATGGCAAGTTGACTATTTTCCATCGCCGATTTCATAGTAAAGGCTGGTAGTCGGCATACGCCATGCCCATCTAGCACCATGGCTAACTCCATTTCTGAACTATTGCACATCATACTGGGCGTAACATCCACTTTCAGTGGTGTACCTTCAGGTGTTGTGTACTCCCATCGTGTAGGATTCTTTAAATTGGAATAGCAGATACAACGGTGGTTTTTAAGTTCACTTGGATGTGCAACAACACCATGTTTTTTTACGTAATCATGTGATGCAACGGTATGCGCTGGGCTCGAGAAAAGCTTACGGCAAATCAAGCTAGACTCTTCGAGAGTATGAGTTGCTCGAATTACCACATCAAAGCCATCTTGAACAACATCAACTTTTCTATCATTGAGGTCTAATTCCAAATCTACTTGTGGATACATCGTCATATATTTGGACATAATTGGCTGTAAGTAACTCAAGCTCAACGCTACTGGGCAGCTTACTCGCAGCTTTCCTCGAGGTGTCACATCGCCATAACTGATCTGCCCTAATCCTTGTTCCGCTTCCTGCACTAGCTGCTGACACTGCTGATAGTAAAGTTGGCCTTCTGGCGTTAGCCCGAGCGAGCGCGTTGTTCTGTTTAACAAACGCACACCTAATCGTGCTTCAAGTTTGTTAAGTTCCTTGCTAATGAATGAAGTAGAGTGCCCAGTTTGTTCTGCAGCTTTTGTTAAGCTTCCGCTTTCCACCACTTGTGTGAATATCACCACACCATCGAACAATCGCGTATTAACAGTCATATGGAAAAAGTATTTCAACTTTAAGGCTATTAATTAAAAAATAGCAACAATATATACTGGAGTTCAAGTTAATTGAGTAAGTCGCTGTCATTGATTTAATAGTGACCCTCCGTACGAAACGCTTTAACAAGAGAGGAAATACGATGAAAGTTTTAGCATTTGCTGCGAGCAGCAGCTCCAAGTCAATCAATAAAACATTAGCAAACTACGCAGCTTCTCTTGTAGAAGGTGCGGAATTCGAAATGTTAGATATTAACGACTACGAAATGCCTATTTTTAGCCAAGACCGAGAAGAAGAGCTTGGCCAGCCACAGCAAGCAAAAGATTTTTTTGCCAAGCTAGGGGAAGCTGACGCGATCATCATCTCCTTTGCAGAGCACAATGGTACTTACACAGCGGCGTATAAAAACTTGTTTGATTGGACGTCTCGCATTGATATGAAGGTGTTTCAAGGTAAGCCCGTTGTGTACCTAGCAACATCACCTGGACCTGGTGGCGCACAGAGCGTTTTAGCTGCAGCGACTAATTCAGCACAATTTTTTGCTGCTGATGTACGTGCATCGCTATCAATACCGAGCTTTTTTGATAACTTTGACATGGAGTCACAAAAGCTTATCAATGCAGAGCTAGATTTAGCGTTGAAAGATGCCGTTGCAAAGTTGCACGACTAAGCGAGTAACAAATATAGGAATCAAAAAAAGCAGCCTTTGTGCTGCTTTTTTATTGGCAATGTAAACGATTTACACCCTAAACCAACACGCATATCACTCTACTTTTTATCAAAATTACATGCTGTTACTTTGAAAATTTGTTGGTTCATATACACTTAACTCACTGCCTATTTTTTAGAGAGCCACATGGACTTAAACGCTCGTCAAACCATCATCGTTGCCATTCTAGTCTTGTTTCTGGGCCGTTATCTGAATAAAAAGTTGAGCGTACTTAACCACTTCAATATACCTGAACCCGTCACCGGCGGCGTGCTAATTTCCATTGTTTTCGCTGCGATATATACCCTTTTTGATATCACGGTCCAATTCTCATTGCTTCAGCGAGATGCGCTTCTCATCGTCTTTTTTACCTGTGTAGGCCTGAGTGCTAAATTTTCTACGTTGAAACAGGGCGGCACGACTTTGGTAATTTTACTCGTACTCGCTGTCATTTACTTGGTTATTCAAAATTTAACGGGCATTGGCATTGCCGTATCAACAGGCCTGCCAAGTGAAGTAGGAGTACTTGGTGGTTCGGTAAGTCTCAGTGGAGGACATGGTACCGCTGTTGTTTGTACCTTTATCACTACTTTTGTATTGCTGGTTAAAATATACACTGATAATCGGGGGTGTTTATCCGTTAGATTCCCACTTTAAGCCGGAGACTGTGTACACCCTAAAACTTGTTACGGCGTTAACATAAACAGTTGTTGAACAGTATTAACAGTTGAGAAAGACCCCCATTTGTCCGTTAGCCGTCCGTTAGATTTAACATTTGACATTACTTTGATGTGTTTATTTCTGCTTTGATTTCTACGCCAGCAATCTTGAAATGAATCTTAATGTACATTGATACTCGCCTCTTGTTTAAGTCGATCAAATGATAACTGCTAAAGGCTTGCTGGTGATGATGGAAATGGACTCTTATTGTAACCAATAAAATAATACATACATTATCCTAGAATTTCGGGTTTCGGGGTATGGCCGATATGCACACACAGAAAAAAGGTAAAAGGGGGAATTGCTTTTTTGGCGTTCCTCTCAGAATCGGGGTAAAAGGCTTTTGGATAATATATTCCCAAGAGGGAATTAATTAGATTGTTTGTTCACCAGTTCCGGTGAGTGGTTAGGTTCATGAACATACAGAAGTATGATTATGGTTCGTTTAAAGCTCGGTCTAAATGAACTACCTACATCTACATCAAATTGGTTCGTTATAAATTAACGCTGGACTCTAAACGAACTTTCCGCTAATATCTTAGACTCTAAACGAACTAACCAATGAGATTACGAATATGACAGTATACGGCTACGCTAGAACATCAACCATCGAACAGCAATACGGACTAGAGGCGCAGATTGAACAGTTGAATACTGCTGGTGCTGATGTGTTGTACCAAGAGCAAGTTAGCTCTGTTGCTGCTAGACCCAAGCTTGATACGTTGATGGCAAACATTGAAGCTGGCGATAAGTTAGTTGTTACGAAGTTGGATCGCCTCGCTCGTTCTGTTGCTGACCTTGGCTTGATTGTAAAAGAGTTGGAACTAAAGAAAGCTGACTTGCATATATTGGATATGAACATTGATACCAGCACCGCCAGCGGTAAGTTGATGTTGAATGTTCTTGGTTCTGTTGCTCAGTTCGAACGTGAAATGATGTTAGAGCGTCAGAAAGAGGGTATCGCCAAAGCCAAAGCCGAGGGCAAGTACAAAGGACGCCAGCCGACTAAGTCGGATACTGTTGCTGAGGTGGAGCGTATGATTCAAGAGGGTAACTTAAAGCCTGCTGAGATAATGAAACTAACTGGTGTAGGCAAGACAACTTTTTACAAAATCAAGAAAAGTATGTGAAAAACAACGATTTGTAACACCCCGAATTGTCTGTAGCCACTAGCCCACAAGGGCTGTAGCGATTTTAACAATAAACTTACAGACTACCTCTAACCTCTTATTTAACATACCTACAGACCCAACTGGGGACTGTTACTACACTGACGCTTACCAACTGGTCAGACCGAGTCACATGTTCATTTTAAAAACGTATACGTAATTGGCACAACTTATTTTGTCACAGTCACAGAACTTTTACGACTACGTATACGGGGACTTTTCACGTTTAAATGGCTACAAGACTTATTTTTACTGGGATTGTCACAATCGAGGGGTGTTTTGATTATATTTAAACTGGCACAATTTCATTTGTCACAAATTGAGATGAAACGCTAATATCCTTAGTGTACTTTTAATAATAACGGAGGGCTTTTATGAGCACTGAAAGAATACGGCTAACATTACCCAGTGAGGTGATACGGCTGCTGAACAAAACAAGGGCTGATGGTGAGACTATCAGTGAGTACGCCAGCAAAGTGCTGGTTAAACATTTTAGAGATTGGGGGCTTATGTATGGCACAGCCAAAGAACAAACTAAAGCGGTGTAAAGTCTGCGGCAAAGCAAAGCGAACTACCCACTACGGTATCTGTGCTGAATGTAGAGCAGACCGATTTATGGAAAGCACTTACTTTGAATGGCTATGGTCAATGGCTAAACGTGGTGGCACTAACCAGCTACCCGAAACTATTGAAGACTTGATTGCTGTATTAGAAGTAAAACGGTTCGCTAACTTAGCAATGGGCTGGTACTTCGATGGCGAGGATTTCCAGAAAACGTATAAGTACGAAGTTGGGCACCGATACCCTTGTAGTAAAGGCGGTGCTTTAACTGCTGACAATTTGGTGGTAATGCCTTGGAATGTAAACCGATCACTAGGTAACAATCACGGTGATGGCTTGGAACACTTCAAGAAAACCAGCAAAGAATACACCGATAAGAATGCGTTCCGTCAGGCGTTTATACAGCGCTTCAAAGACGATATGACCCAGTTGTCTAAGTACAAGCTAAACGAGGTGCCTACAGAGCCACAGACGGACGCTTGTTGGGCAATTGATGCTGAACGTGTACTGGAAAGAGAATGTGAGCGTTTAGGTGTGGAACCAAAGGCTACAGATTTTATCGTTAGCAAGTTCGACAAGGTGGAAAGTAAGTTCGCTGATATTTGTGGCGGTTTAGAAACTTTGGAACGTGTTAGTGATTACGCCAGCGAACAAGAACAGATTATTAATTTTTACAAGAGACAAGATAACATTATGAATACAATGACAAAAGAAGCGGCTATGGCTTCACGTATGGACAACATCGAATCAGAGTTAACCGAGCGTACTACTGAAGAATTGAGTGCTGCTGTAATGGATGAAAAGGTTAGGCAAAAGCAGTTAAACGAGACTATCGAAATATTGCTTAGTTTCCCGATCGACCACAAACCCAGCTTGGATAATAAACACCCCAGCCAGTTAGATTCGATGGGTTATACAGATACAAGTAGTGTTAGCGCTGCTGTAGGTAAATACCCCGATTACTTCTACGACAATGTGAGGGCTGCTGTTGACGTTACGGGTATGACAACTGCTGACTGGAATAACGAAGCGCTGGCAAGTGTGATAAAGGGCTTTTAGTCTGTTTTGTAACACCACAAAATGGCTACGGGCTACGAATACCAAGGGATGTAGAGGATTTGATAACAAACATTCAGACTACCTCTACCCTCTCATTTAACATACTTAACGAGGGCTTAATATTATGGCTGCAAAAAGTAACTCTGAAAAACAATGGCTGGCTGATTTGGGGCTGGTCGAACACGAATACCCGCTGATGAGTGTAGACAACAAAGGGCTGGCGCATACCGTTATACCCGACCTACTGATGGCTGATGTTGATGGTAACTTTTGTATTGTCGAGTTTAAAGACGGCAACTGTTTAACAACGGATGGGGCGCGTGGCGGTAAAGCTGCTGCTGATAACAAAAAGGAAAACTACATTAACAACCCACACGGACGAGGCACGTTTAAACAACGTCTTAACTACGCCAGCAATACAATGGGCTGGAATCATTCAGGGCATAAGATGGTGTCAATGGCGAATGCCTTTGGTGCTGTTGAACTTGAAGACGGAACGATGAGCGGTGATACACGAATTATCGTTGTTGACCCCAAGATGGACAAACATAAATCCGATCTTAAACTGTTGAAAAGATTGGATAAATTTACTGATAAGGGTGTCGAACTAATGACACCGGAACAATTCACCGAGTCGTTACAAGGCGGCTTACAACTAACACCTTAATTGAGGATTTTTATTATGACTAAACAACTAACTGAAACTAAAGTATTGAATGCTGTGGCTGTGATTAACCAAGCGGCTGCTGACGGCTTTGAACTGTGGCGTGACCTAAAAGAGTTCGACGGATATGAGCAAGACTTATTCTCGCTGGCTGTACGCAACAGAAAGACGGGAACGGTACGTAAACCTAGTGCTGATGGCTTTGTTAAGTTACGACACAATGACGGCACGTTTAAACGCATTGCTGCGGTGCGAACTAAGCCACTAGCTTTGTAATATAATCACCCGTTAGACCACTAGGTCTGATGTACTACTGTGATGAACCAAGCCAGAATATGATGCTGATAAAACTAAATGTAGTTGCTTGTTCTTTCCTGTTCTTTTCCTGTATTAACTGGAAACATTCACCTGTAAACGACCTGTAAAAGCAGGACAAATCCACCAGTAAACCACCACTAGATACTGGTCAAATCCTTTCCGTAAAGTATCCGTATTTACGGTTACGCTTTCCGATTATTTTCCGTTATTAAACGGGAATCTTTGTGTTAGATATGTGTTAGATACACAAAGCCCTTTCCATATCCTTTCCATATTTGTGGAAACAAACCACCATTAAAGACCATTATTAACCGATCAAACACCGTACAAATTCGGCTGACCTTTCCATTAGATTTCCGTTAGATACGGATACAATGCCCGTTTGAACGGGGGGAAATATCTGGGGGAACATTACGTAAATGTGTCTGGGCTGGTGGTGTACTAACATACATTTTTATGGTCAAAGATACCCCCGTTTAATTCTACCTACCAAAACAGCGATTCTAGGCGTCTTTATTTAAGTAATACAATGGCTTAGGTCAATACCTAAAGTCTCGAATATGAGCGTTTTAGGCGTGTTCCTGTGGACGTATGAGGGCTAAACCAAGCTAGGGTACTTGGCTTTGTCTTCGATGGTACGGATTGATGGATTTAAACCGATAACCCATTGATTTTTAAAGTAAGTGTAATCGTACTGGTCAGTGTATAAGTGTACATCATTGCCGATGTGTAATAACTCGAACTTATCAAAGGTTTGCTGCAAGATTCTGTTTAGTTTAACCCGATCACGATACAACTCGCTGGCTGCTCTCTGACTGTTAAAGCAGTCTAGGGTAAAATCGTAAGCTTCTCTGAAAGATGCGTGAATTGATTTCGCTTTGGCTTCTGCTGATGTTTCGGCGTGGTTCTCGATACGCTGATTTAAATCTGTAATGTTTTCACTAAGCTGCTGTATCCGGTTTGTGATTGCGTCATTGGTGTTTGTACCAATTGATGCCAGAACAGCGTCCAGCGTTGCTGTGGTTGCTTCTAATTCAGCTTGCAATACTTCGACACTCTCTACTGGTGTAAGTGCTGGCGTTGCTAACTTGTTTACGTCTTCAAAGAATGCTGGCCTTAAATATTGCTGGAATATAAACCGTTCAAGTTTGCGGTAGGGTACAGCTTTATTGTCGCACTGTTTGGTTAGCTTCTTGGTGCAAGTTAGATAACTTTGATTAGCTTTCTTTTTGCTGTAGGTCATTGCTGAACCACATTTACGGCACTTGGCTAAGTTGTTGAATACATTAGTAAATCGATCTGAACTACGGCCAACTGTTTTAATCTTTCTTTGCTTTATTCGTGAGCGGCTAAGGTGGAATAATTGTTTGTCGATTGCTGGTGGAAAGTAGTCTGTTATCACTTCACCGACTGGTTGATATTTACCGTCGATTATTTCTTTATGCTGGAAGTGACCAATAACACTGTCAGAACTTAGTATCGCCATTATCGAAGACTTACCCCAAGCTTTTGCTTTAGGTGGTTTTACGTTTTCACTGTTAAGAGTTTGAGCGATACGTGCGCCACCTAGACCGTCTACTGATAACTGGAATACACGTTTAACAACGGCTGCTTTGTCTGGTACTAGTTCATAAGTGTTTGTTGCTGAATTTAGGCGAAGCCAGAAAGGGCAGTTCTTTATTTTCTTGGTTTCAATATCTGGATTACGTTTTGCTGACCAACTAGCTTTAGACCGATACCGTTTAGTAGCTGACTCGTCGTGTGCGCGTTCCATTATTGTGATTGAGATAATAAGGTCGGTTGTGTTTACTGGTGATTGGTAAACCCGATTATCTAAAAGCGTTACTACAGTGATTTGGTGCTGGCGTATAAGTGTTAGCAATTGCATCAATGCGTCTTCTACTGTTGCCCTAGATAAACGGTCAAGGGATTCAACAATAAGATACGAACCAGCTTGTATAAAACCTTTCTCACACGCTTCAATAAATTGTGCTAACGCTGCATCACCAGTTACGTTAGACCGATCAAAAGCACTGACACCTAAATCATTAAATGTTTCTGCTGAAAGAGTAAGACCATTATCTTGGCAATACTTCTCTGCGGCTTCTGTTTGTCTGCGGAGTGAATCGCCAGAGGCTTGTTTTGCTGATGAAAAGCGTTTGTAAGAGTAAGCTGTAGTCATACCGATATTGTACTGATTTGAGGTGGTCATACTGTAATAAAATGTAAGTTGTTAAAAGGGTACACAGTATAGCTATTGCGTGGTCACCAACCTTTGCAGAAAAATATGGCATCAGTAATGCCGCTGAAATCGGCATCGCATGTGCAACTTTTGGCCTTGTACTGGGTGGTATTATTGGGGGGCCGCTCGCTCGCCATCTTATTCATAAACATGCATTAGAATCGACATCACACCAACACTTATCGGTAGGGATTGAAGATGAAAAGCATGAAAAAATTACCGTTGATTCTGTCTTTAATTGCTTGCTTGTACTGGCTCTAGCTATTGGTATAGGGGTTAATTTATATGAATGGCTACAAACAATGGGTGTTCAGCTCCCCGTATTTGTTCCTTGTATTTTTGGTGGCATTATTCTCACCAATACCGTTCCGCTAATATGGAAAAACGTCACATGGCCAACCGGTAAACCAACATTAGCCCTCACTTCAGAAGTATGTCTGGGACTATTTCTTGCCATGTCATTAATGAGTTTACAACTATGGACATTAGTTGAATTGGCGTTACCCATTATTCTACTGCTTGCCGCGCAAGTTGCCATAGTCTCTATATTCGCATTGTTTGTCGTTTACCCGCTGCTTGGCAGAAGCTATGACGCAGCGGTAATGGCTTCCGGGTATGCTGGTCTAGCGTTGGGCGCGACACCCACGGCAATAGCAAATATGACCGCCGTAACCAAGCGATATGGCGCAGCCCCAACAGCATTTATCGTGATTCCTCTTGTCGGAGCATTCTTCATCGATATTGCTAATGCAGTGATCATTCAACGCATGTTAACCCTTCTTGCCTAAAACGCGATTGTTCGACATTAGGTAAAGTGCTGTATAACAGCTTCTAAGCATAGGCTGACCCTTTTCGCTCTGGCACTTAGCTGTGGAAAAATCAAATAGAGCTCACGATAATCCCCTTGAATATCAGGGAAAATAGGAACTAACGTCCCCTGTTCAATTTCTCGTTGGACCATAAAATTTGGAAGCCTTGCTACACCGACACCTTGTAGGCAGGCTTCCTTAAGCAGCTCATTATCACTGGCGACAAACTTCCCTGATGGCATGAATTTATAAATGCCTTCTTCTAAATGGAAATGCCACTCTTTCCAGTGAGGCAGAGAAAGGCAATCAAGCTTTTCCATCGTTCTAGGGTGAGGTTCAATTTTGTGTTTTGACATATAATCAGGAGAAGCAACACACAAATAATTAATGCGACACAAATGGCGGGCCACCATGTCTTCCGGCGGGGTGTTGGTAATACGTACCGCAAAATCAAAATCTTCTGAGACAAGGTTGCGAGTTGTATTACCAGAGTCAATAACCACATTGAGGTCACGGTGTTTGGCCATTAACTGATGAAAAATGGGCCACAGCAGATAACGCGTGACGGCTAAAGGGGCTGTACAACTTATTTTACCTGCTAAGTGCTCCTCTTTCTTTTCCAGCATGGTTTTAGTTTCTTGCCAAAAGGTAGTCAGTTTTACCGCTTCCTTATACAGGGCTTCACCGGCACTGGTTACGCGCATGGTCCGGGTATTTCTTACCAGTAATGGCATACCTAATTGCTGCTCTAATTGCTTTACTTGCTTTGATAAAAATCCTTTGGATACATCCAGCCTATCCGCCGCTTGAGTGTAACTGCCACTTTTTACAACTTCAGCAAACAAACGCATTTGCTCAATACTCATGGGCCTACCTTCTATGACATCAAAATAGAAACACTAACTAACACTGTTTCCATATGTAAACAATATTTTTCCGGTTGTTGGTTGTCGTTTCTGGCAGTTACATGAAAATACGCTATAACCATCAAAGGGGTAATGCGTGATGAAAACGATCAAAAAATTGGGGACAACACTGTGTGCTTTAGCAGCACTGAGTGCTTGTCAAACAACTGAAAACAAGGCAAATAACCAAGCAACAACTCAAGCAAAAATGGAACAATACCAACCTAAACCTTATGTTGAAATTCAGCATCCGGAATGGTCTAAAAGTGCCACTATTTACGAAGTGAATATTCGTCAATATACGAAAGAAGGTACATTTAACGCGTTTGCTGAGCACTTACCGCGCTTAAAAGGCTTAGGTGTAGATATTCTATGGTTAATGCCAATACACCCTATTGGTGAAAAAAACCGAAAAGGTGGCCGAGGTAGCTATTATGCAGTAAAGGATTATCAGGCCGTTAATCCAGAGTTCGGCACCTTAGATGATTTGAAGTCGCTAGTAAATCAAGCGCACGAAATGGGCATGTACGTCATTCTTGATTGGGTTGCTAATCATTCAGCATGGGACAATCCGCTGACAGAAACGAATCCTGAATGGTATACCAAAGACCACAACGGAAACTTTCAACCGACACCATGGTGGGATTGGTCAGATATCATAGATTTCGATTACGAAAACCCTGAAATGCGCAAGTATATGACAGAGTCATTACTTTACTGGGTGAAAGAAGCGAATATTGATGGCTATCGCGCCGATGTTGCCGGTTTTATACCAACAGATTTCTGGGACAACGCGCGTAAAGAGTTAGATCAAATTAAGCCAGTATTTATGTTGGCAGAATGGGATGCTCGCGACTTACATAAAAAAGCTTTTGATATGACCTACAACTGGGGGCTTCACGATGTGATGCATGACGTTGCCACAGGCAAAAAAGACGGTGGCGCGATTTATCACTTCTTTGCACATTCACTCAGTGCGTGGCCAGACAATGCAATAACTATGAACTTTGTTGATAACCATGACAAAAATTCGTGGGAAAAAACCATGTTTGATCGCTTCGGCCCCTATTTACATGCCAGCATCGTGCTGACGGCTACCGCTGAAGGTATGCCTCTACTATATAGCGGCCAAGAAGCAGGTTTAGACAAGGTACTCGCTTTCTTCGAAAAAGATGAAATTGAATGGCGTGAACATCCAATCGGCGACATGTATAAATCATTATTTACATTGAAGCATCAAAACCAAGCCTTGTGGAACGGAAATTGGGGTGGAAAGATGATCCCAGTACCCAATACGGCACCTAAAGCGCTGTTTTCATTTGCTCGTCAAAAAAATGAAGACAAAGTGTTTGTCGTCATTAATTTTTCCGATAAAACTCAAACGGCAACGTTCAATGAGAATATTCAGTGGGGTAACTACACGGAATGGTTTACCCAGCAACCTCAAGTTATTGAAGAGCAAACAGCGTTGACCATTGAACCATATGGCTATCGTATATTTGTTAAAACCTAATCCCTTTTTCTTCCCTCGTAGGACACTTGCATAACTTGCACGTGTCCTACTTTTCTCTTCTTTTCCCTCACACCTAGACATAGTGATTACAATTTCGATCAAAAACCCTCATAGGTATGACAATTCTGACGGCCTAAAACTGCGATAATTTGCAAAATCGTAACAAATAGGGGTCAGCCATGTTTAATAAAAAACTAATCATTGCCATTGTACTTGCTGTGATTTGTTACGGTGCATTGTTGTGGAGTAACGCTCGTCTTTCCAATGAGTTTAAGACATTGCAAGATCATTGGCATAAAGAAATGATGACCCAGCAAAAAGATGTGGATGCCTTCTACAATGTCCGTACGAGTGTTGGTTATGATGGTTTTATCGATAATTTTAAAAATTACATCATTCGACGAGATGCAAGCTACCTAGAGAAATCTAAAGCGTCACTTGAAAACGCTTTGCATAACATAGACTTGTTGTTGAACAGTCCACAAACCGAACAATTCCATCACGACTTCTACCAAATAAAAGAGGTTGTCGCTTCCTATTTAGACAAAGTTAACATTGTAAAAATCGACTTAGCACTAGGCAAAACCTATTCCAACGCAGAGCTAGATCAGTTAGTGGGTGCTGATGACGCGCGTGTGCTTGGTACCATGACCGCTGTCGCCACTCGCTTGTATGCAGACTACTTAGCAACGACGGCCAAAACGGAAGGTTTACTTGAAAAAGCACAACTTCGAATTTTTGTACAAACATATATCGTTAGTCCATTCGTGCTGTTTTTGTTTCTTGCGTATGTTTACTCTCTAATCCGCACATCAAGACTGCTCAGGGAAGTTAACGCGTTGTTCAGTGGAACCCCAGATGCGCTAGTCGTTTGCGACCAAAGTGGTCGTATCATCAAAAGCAATCAGCAAGCGGCACTCATGTTTGGCTACACCGACAAAGAGTTCAGTAAACTAACCATTGATAACCTTGTCAGTATGGACCGCCACATTCATAAAAAACTACGTGATAGTTTTACCTCCTCACTGACAGGTAAACCAAGCGAAAAAGATGTTGTCATGCAGTCTGAGCAGCAAGATGTTAAAGCGATATTAAAGTCTGGTGACTCTATCCCTGTTGAAGTAAAAATCACCGCATTTAATGTGGGTAAAACGCCAAGGCTTGTTGCTTCCGTAAAAAACCTTAGTTATGTAAGGCAGTTGGAACGTGATAACCGCCTAGATCCACTGACTAAGCTAACGAATAAAATGGCGACAGAAGAGACATTAAAAAGAGAAATTGGCCGTGCAAAACGTTACCAGCGACCATTGTCAGCAATGTTTATCGACATTGACCACTTCAAAAAAGTTAATGACACGTATGGCCATTTAACGGGTGACTATGTGCTAAAAGAGTTTGCTGAATTACTGTCGAGTAACATTCGAGCAACCGATTTAGTGGGTCGCTTTGGTGGCGAAGAGTTTGTCATCGTGTGCCCGGAAACCTCTCTTGAACAAGCTGTTGTTTTAGCTGAAAAATTACGCCAAGAAGTCGAAGCATTTAACTTTGACACTGTCGGCAATGCAACCGCCAGCTTCGGTGTTGCAACGTTAGAATTAACAGAGCAACGCGATGGCATGACTAAATTGCTGGCTCGTGCGGATCAAGCGCTCTACAAAGCGAAGAACTTAGGTCGCAACCAAGTAAAATCAACCGGAGAGTCATTCTCCGAGGTGGTTGTTGACTTTAAACGCCACGGTTAATCTTAAAAGGATGTTGGCTAACGCCAACAAATACGCTAAGTTGCCTTATATGTAAGATATATTGTGTTAGACTCCATATTTCTATCACATTTTGCGATTACACTAACTGGCAGCTTAACGTTATTTTCGGTCTAAATGCAGTATTCCCGTCACATCAATAATGAACCTTTGCTGAGTAAACTCCACTCATTAACGATTAATGTGTTGAGTCTTCTTGCACCTCGATTAGCCTATCGAATGTTTATAGATCGTTTGCAAACACCTCGTAAAATTCAGCACCAATGGTCGTGTGACGTAGATAGATTCAGTATCAACACACCCATTGGCAAAATACGTGCTTTTGCATACGGAGAAGGTGAAGATATTTGGTTGGTGCATGGTTGGTCTGGGCATGCTCATCAATATTGGCCATTAATGCAAGCACTTGCTGAAAAAGGTTATCGGGCAATTGCACTTGAACTGCCAGCTCACGGATATAGTCGCAGAAACCAAGTGTCTATCCCACAGCTCATTCGCGCTTTCGATAGCGCTGCCAGAAAGATGTTTAGCCCCAAAATGATTATTGCTCATTCTATAGGCGCGACAGTTGTAGCGAATGCGAGCTGGTTTAAAAATTATCAAGACAAACTTATTTTAGTTGAACCAACCTTTGATCCGTATCTACTTCAATATGAGAAAATGTCCGGATATCGATTCAACGACGCCTATTTTGAGCGCTATGTACACCATATACTAAAGCGCGATAAAGCGTTGCTGACTAACCTTGGTCTAGTGGAATGTTTAATGGACTTTACTGGTGAAACGCACATCATTCACGAAGCAAAAAGTATTGATGCTGTCCTTGAACAAGTCCCTGTTTTAGCTAAAAAGCCGAATGTTGCTTTAGTCTGTGCTGATGAAAATAATGTGTTAGAGAGTGACAACATCATCCAACTGCTACGAAAAGCCTGTTAACGCTCTCTGATACGACCAGTAAATATCTAATTTTCCATATTTTTTCCACATTTGCTTGGTATGTTTCTCACTGTTTATTAACAGCCATAAAAGAGTCACATGAGTAAGCAAGAGTCGAATCAACGCAGTAAATTTCTTCCTGTCGTCTTAAGTGCCTTGGCAAAAGTGCTACCGGGTGTCGGATATAGCCTGTACAAAAAGCGCCTGCTAACCCCAAAAAAAGTAAGAGAAAAGTGGTCATCTCAAGTTCGCTGCTTTCATGTTGAAACCCCTTACGGCAAAGTAAGGGCTTACCGCTATGGCGAAGGCAAAATGGTTTGGCTAGTACATGGCTGGTCGGGGCATGGTCGACAATTTTGGCCGCTTATGCAAAAACTTGCAGAACAGGGTTACTGCGCTATCGCTTTTGATTTGCCTGCGCACGGCTATAGCAACCGTTTACAAATTACCATTCCGCAACTGGTGCGTGCATTCGACAGCGCAGCATCCAGCTTATTTGAACCGGAAGTGGTGATTGCTCATGGCATTGGCGCAAGCGTCGTTGCCAATAGCCGATGGTTCAAGCGTTTTGATGGTAAATTTGTCATGGCTGCGCCAATCGTTGACCCATGTAAACATCAACGTTCGTTGTTCAAAGACTATACCTTTAACCATGAATACTTTGAGCGCTTCGCACATGACATTTTGCGACGCGACCGCGTGCTATTTTCCTCAATGAATATATCTGAGCCGCTTGGCAGCTTTCCAGGAGTCACGCATATTATTCATGACAAACAGGATGTGATGGCACCATTAGCTGCCGTGTTACCACTGGCCGAAAAGCATAATGTAGAGTTGATAACCACCAACACGTTAGGTCACCAGCGCATACTCGAAAGCCGAAAATTTATGAAAATACTGCCATAGTCATCAACGTATTTGCTGACTACCAAACGGAGGTCAGCATCTTAATACTCAACGCCACAAGCAGTAAGGCGAACACTTTTTTCAGCACTGCGACAGGGAGTGCATGCGCAACTTTTGCACCGATAGGTGCGGTAAAAAAGCTCGTCACAGCAATACATGCTACGGCAGGTAAAAAGACAAACCCCAGGGTTAGGTGCTCGCCGTAACTTTTACTCCAACCATTCACTAAATACCCCAATGTACCGGCAACAGATATAGGCAGCCCCATTGCCGCAGACGTGCCGATGGCCTTTTTGATATCAATGCCTTTACGCGTTAAGTAAGGTACGGTTAATGAGCCACCGCCAATAGAGACTAACGCAGAAATAGCACCTATACCTGTGCCTACAGAGAGCAGTTGAAGTGTCGAAATCTCTGTTTCTTCTGCGTTGGCTGTTTTTTTGAAAAACATTTGCCAAGCGGTAAAGCCCATAAAGGCAGAGAAAAACATAGCGAGATACAAAGAGTTTAATTGTGCCGCAAGAAATGTTGCTAAAAAGGTTCCAAGGATAACCCCGCCAGACATTTTACTTACTACAGGCCAAACAATGGCTCCTGCTTTTCGATGGGCACGCAAACTAGCGATTGAAGTAAAGACGATACACGCCATTGAGGTTCCAAGTGCAAGGTGGACGACACTTTCTGTATCAATGCCTTGGGCAAGTAACATGACTGTTAGAGCGGGCACCATGATGCCGCCGCCACCGACACCGAGTAGTCCTGCGACAAACCCAACTACTACACCAAGAATTGAAAAGGCCAGCAGCCACTCATATGTCATTTCACACCCCAAAATTATCGATGGAATCGCACCATAGCAATAACCTTGGGGTGATGACAATAAAAGCCTTTAATTTTCAGTATGCTAGCTTTTATATTTTACTGAGCAACCGTATGGTGCTGTGAGTTTTTTATCAACCGCTGCACCAGCCATTAAGCTATTCATACCTGCATCAACATAGTTGGTCGCCTTAGCAATGTCAGCCGGATTTGCTGACTTGATACTATCGATGGCGCCAGCATAACGTAGCATACCTTTCGGGTCGATGATGTACATGTGCGGTGTTGTCTTTGCGCCATATAACTTACCTACTTCACCACTTTCATCAAACAAAACATGACTCGGTGCAGCCTTGCGTGTTTGTGTTAGCTCATCAGCTTTTTCGGGACTGACATGGCCTTGTTTACCTGGAGCGGAAGAAATGATGGATAACCACACCACATCTTGCTCTGTGTATTTTCGTTGTAATGCCTGCATGTTATCGCTTTCATAGTGCTTTTTAACATAGGGGCAAAGATGGTTAGTCCACTCTAAAACAACATACTTACCCGCATAATCGCTCAGGTTTACCGTTTGACCTTGGCTGTTTTGTAGCGCAAATGTCGGTGCCGTTTTATCTACTTTTACTGCTGCACTGGTTATAAATGGCAGCATACAAACTATTGTCACTAGCCAGTGTTTAACGTATCGCATGGTTTAGCTCCTGTTGTGCTTGTTTTATTGCATTGATCACAATTTCTGGTGTTAGAACTTGTGGTAAAACTTGTTCAGACTTATTGCCTGCGTACACTACATAAAGTGGCACGCCTGAGCGTTGGTAACGCGTCAAGAAGTCCAGTATTTCTTGGTTTTTATTGGTCCAGTCACCCACCAAATAATGCACGCCTTGCTGTGCTAATGACTGTTGTAATTGCTCATCATTGAATGCAACTTGTTCGTTAACTTTACAGGTGATACACCAGTCAGCCGTCATATTGACCACCACTACTTGCCCATCATCGCGTAGTACTGCAAGTTTTGTGTCGCTATAGCTCTGCTCGGTTTGAATACTTTCTCCTGGAGAAAAACCCACAGCCTTTACGCTGGTATAGCCTGCAACACCCAATGCAGCTGCTAAAGCGACATAGGTAGTAGCACTCTTCATTTTACTCGCTAGCCAAATAGCAAGTGCGAATATCAGTAAGCCAGACAATAACCACAGTTGCCCCAAACTATTGGTCTGCCCTAAAAACACCCAAAGCAACCACACTACCGTCGCTAACATGGGGAAAGCCAAAAATTGCCTAAACGTTTCCATCCAAGCCCCAGGTTTTGGTAGTAGCGCTGCAAACCTAGAGGATACGCTAAGCAAACTCATCGGCATGGCGAAACCAAGCGCGAGTGCAGTAAAAATTAATAAGGTATCTAGCGCAGGGCTTACCATAGCGATACCTAGAGCTGTTGCCATAAATGGTGCTGTACAAGGCGAGGCCACAATAACGGCTAACACGCCAGTAAAAAACTGGCTGCTAAAGCTATTTCCTTGTGTCAGCTTTTGGCCAGCCCCAGAAAGCCTAGCCCCGGAAGGCGCGACATCCCATAGCATCAGCGCAATAAAAAGAAATAAGAAAGAGAGTCCAGCGATTACCAAAGGCTCTTGCAAATGAAAGCCCCAGCCAATGGCATTTCCACTTGCTTTAAGCCCCAAGATCAATACGGCAAATAACCAAAAGCTCAACAATATTCCCGCTAAATAACCCCAATGATCGTGCTTTTGTGTTTTACCCACACCGTTGCCCGCTGCCAGTGCCATGGCTTTTATTGAGAGTACCGGCAATACACAAGGCATAATATTGAGAATAAGGCCGCCTAAAAAAGCAAAAAACATCATTAGCCACAGCGACTGGTTTGTACTTGCTATCGATGCGACGCCAGCATTCAACTGCGCATTGAGATAAAAGCCCTGTTTACCGTCCGTCAGTAGGAAATTCACAGGCTCATCGTTAAGGCTAAAATAATCAGACTTGGCAAGTAACACATTTTGCTGAGTTTTATCATGTTCTTCTGCTATCCACTGTTGCTTGGCATTGTGTTGAATTAAGTCAGCTCGAAACGGCAATAACTGCCAGTCCCCGTTATAAGGTGTTTGCACTGATAAGGTGAGATATTGTTCAGTTATTTCATACTGCCCTTCAAGTTGCGTTGTTTGGGGCAATCGCTCGCGAGTTTCAAGAAACATCTTCGCTTGCTCTGACGCTATGGCGTGTTCACCAACAGCAATATCGATTGAGAGCGTCGCCCAGCCAGGAATACAGTCTTCTTTACATACTAACCAAGACAAATCAGCAGTGATGGTTGCAGTATCTGAACCGGCGAGGTTATCGACCGTAAACGGTACCATTAGCAACGTATCACCGCTGTAGCCATAATTGATTAGGTGGGCAACTGGAATCTGCTCTGGAATTGGCCAGTGAATGTCACCAAAATTTATTTTGGCATCCGTTTGCCAGGAAACCGCCGGCGCTTCACCCGAATCTCCGGCGTTACGCCAGTAGGTATGCCATTCAGGATCTGGTGATAGTAATATTCCCAGCCAATATTGCTTACCTACAATAACCGTAGAATGTTCAGAAAGTAAGGTCACTTTAATATGCGGCCCATCTGCGGTGCTTTGCGCCCAGCCCTGCTGAAAGAGGAGCACAAAACTGACCAGAGCAGCAACTAAGTGTTTCATATATCGACCAAATTTAACCTGATTAATTATTCACCATCATAGCCTACGCGTTACGCAAAAATGAAGATCAAACCGTAAGGAAGTTACATTGAGCCTTAGGCTTTTTTGCTTCGTATTGTTTCTACTTAAGTCGGTAATACTTGGCACTCCGCATAGGTTTGCCAATCGAACAAATGAGAACCACTTACACTATGGCCGCCAAGCAACGAAAATACGTACTTCTCGCGATGATTGGGCTCACTGCAGCGTTGGCATTGTCAGGTTTTGCTGCAACGAAACAAGCGATAGATGCACCAGAGAGTATCGCTGAATTTGCGTGGCAAAATCGACTCATACTCATTAACGTCGACTCACAGCCGCCGCTTATGCCATTTATGCGAGAATTAGATTATCAGCAACTGACAGACAGAAAGCTTGTCGTATACGCACTTATCAATAAACAAAGCTATCAAATACTGCCAAGCGGTGTGATGAAGCGCACAAAGCCTTTTGACAAAGCCTTGCAGGCAACACTAACTTCACCAAATACTGCTGTAGTGATTGGATTAGATGGCGGACAAAAAGCCGAATACGAAATTGAGTCGCTTAACTTTGAGCGTATTTCAGCCCTAATAGATACTATGCCCATGCGACAATCTGAGCTTGGTAGGTAATTGGCTTTACACTGAAAAATATCAAACTATAAAGCATGGATGACGCCCACTGTTTATAAAGCGCTAAACAAGGTAAAATGCGGCTAGAATTTTTATCGCTTGCACAGCATGACTAACGACAGTTCAACAACGCACTTTACACCACTAAGTATCGATTCAGATACGACATTGCCCGCGAAATTCACTTACCCGTTTTGTTACGAGCCTCATCCATTGTCCACACTTGCTAGTGAGCACCTACAAACTTCACTAGATAAGATACACAAACCTGATGACAAAATACCCGGAAAAATGTACGGGGTACTGGTGGTTCAAAATGATAAAGATCAACTGGGTTATTTAACGGCTGTATCTGGCGATCAAAGCCCGCTAGATCACCAATACGAAATCCCTTTTGTCCCGCCTGTTTTTGAAGGGTTTGAGAACGATAGTGAATTCAATCGTAAACATCAAATTGTGCTGTCTATCAACGAGGAAATTGATGCATTAACGACATCCTCTCTGTACCAACAACTCGGTACATTGGTGAGCTCTGAAAAGTCTGCCAGTGAATTTCAAATCGGCCGCTGTCAACGCCACCATGTTGAAAATAGAAAGCAACGGAAAAAGGCGCGCAGCGAACTTAGTGAACAGCTAGCCAACAACACCATTACAGAGCAGGAGCACAGAGAGCAAAGCATTGAGCTTTCTCGTCAAAGCGTGCACGACAAAAAAACAATAAGCGCCCTAAAAGACTACTGGCAACAACGAATTGAGCAAGTGTCTGCAAAGCTTAACACACTTGAAAGCCAGTTAGACGCATTGAAAAAGCAACGTCGTAAGCTTTCCTCTGGTTTACAAAAAATGCTGTTCAAGCAATATCAAATGCTTAACCAACATGGCGATGCCAAAAGCGTTTACGACATTTTTCAAGAAACTGAACACGCTAAACCGCCAGCAGGCAGTGGTGATTGTGCAGCACCTAAACTTCTTCAATACGCGTTCAAAAATAAGTTAAAGCCGATTTGTATGGCTGAATTTTGGTGGGGGCAAGCACCTAAATCGGAAGTGCGAAAACATGGCCAGTATTACCCCGCTTGCCAAGGAAAGTGCCAACCTATATTGGGGCATATGTTGCAAGGCATAACGCTCGATGACAATCCTTTACTGACAAATCCAGCGGAAAATCTAGAGCTACCTATAGTTTACCAAGACGAACACTTAGTGGTTGTTAATAAACCCGCTGGATTGCTCTCTGTGCCAGGCAAGACAATCAAAGATTCTGTTTACACACGCATAAAAACAATGTTTCCTGACGCCACAGGCGCATTGACACTGCACCGATTAGACATGGCAACGTCTGGCTTGTTGGTATTGGCGCTAACGCCTCGAAGCCATAAGCATTTGCAAAAGCAATTTATCAATAAAGTCATTCAAAAGCGTTACGTTGCGTTGCTTGAAAACACTATTGATACACATGACGGAGAAATAAACTTACCCTTGATGCTCGACATTCACGATCGTCCTCGCCAAATAGTCGACATTGCGCATGGCAAACCCGCCCAAACAAAGTGGAAAGTCATCGAACATAGTCAGGGTAAAACACGCCTTTACCTCTATCCTATCACGGGTAGAACCCATCAGCTTCGCGTTCATTGCTCTCACCCCGATGGGTTAAATACCCCGATTCTCGGTGATGAGTTGTATGGTTCGTCAGATCGACGATTGCACTTACATGCCCAACGCTTGAGCTTCTTTCACCCTATTAGCCAAGAACGGGTTAGCTTCGAGGTGGCTCCAGACTTTTAGCGTGTCTTTCAACAACACCCTATTCGCTGGCTATTGCATTGAATTGTTTTCGATAAGCCATTGGCGATATCGATACGCGTTGTTTAAAGTGATGCCGCAGCGTCATTGACGTGCCTAGCCCGACTTGTTCTGCGACTGCATCCATCGACAGTGCTGTGGACTCCAATAAATGCTTTGCCGCTTCAATGCGCAAATGGATTAGCCACTCACCTGGTGTTGTGCCTGTTGCTTTTTTGAAATGTCGGAGAAAAGTACGATCACTCATATGAAGCTGACCAGCTAATTGAGCAATAGTGACTTTTTCGGCAAAATGCTGCTCCATAAAATAGAGCACTTCTGACATATTATTTCGCCCAGTTTGTGGCATAGGTTGCTCAATAAATTGTGCCTGGCCGCCACTTCGCACAGGTTGCACGACTAACCGACGAGCCACTTTGTTTGCCGCTTCATGACCAAAGTCTTGCCTAACCAAAGACAAACACATATCAATGCCGGCCGCGCTGCCAGCTGATGTGGTAATGTTTTCTAACTCAATATAAAGAACATCAGCGTCGACATGTATTTGCGGGTATTTTTCTTTTAACTTGGTCGCATAGCGCCAATGCGTTGTTGCTCGCTTGTCTTCAAGTAGGCCAGCTGCCGCTAAGACAAAAACACCTGAACATATTGATGCTAAACGAATGCCTGCACTCGATGCCTGCCTGAGGGTTTGACACAAAACAGGCGGTGGCTCTTTGTCTATGCCACTCCACCCAGGGATAATAATGGTGTCGAACTCTCGCCAATCAGAAAGGGCATAGTCAGCTGACATTTGTCCACCATATTGTGTGTTGACACACTGACCATCAACTGAAATCGTCGAATATTGATACCAGTTTCCTTCAATTTCAGGCCGCGCCAAACCAAAAATTTCTGCGACACAGCTAAATTCAAACAAACACAGGTTGTTGTATATCAACACACCTATGTGGATATCTTCGTTGGCGTTAACCTTGTGAGGTAGTGTGGCAAGACTCATTTGTCACTTTTTCATCGAACCATGTCATTTACGCCAATAGTAGCGAATAGCATATAAGCAGACAATACCCACTCACTACCGAAACGATGAAAAAGGACTGACCATGAACAACCCTGTCACTCAGGTTAACGCGGCTCCAGCTAACGAAGCACTAGCGCACTTTAAACGCTCATTTTCGTTCGAAACGGACTGCTGGGATACTCACTTTGCCCTTCAACTAGACAACCCAAGCTTTGTGCTATTGGATGTCCGCAGCCCCGAGCTATACAAAAGCGGTCATATTCCCGGTGCAGTGAATTTACCTCATGGAAAAATTATCGCTTCAAAAATGCGAGATTGGACAATCGATACATTATTTGTCGTCTATTGCGCAGGTCCTCATTGCAACGGCGCAGCAAAAGCGGCAGTAAAACTGGCTCAATTAGAACGACCCGTAAAGCTAATGGTAGGCGGAATTACTGGCTGGTTAGACGAAGGATTCACACTGCAAAAAATGTGAACACTAAGTGTAGCATTTATTTACATAAGGAAAATTAAAGCCACCCAAACCTTTGTTTTAAAAGCACTATTCTATTGGCATGTTTTTTTGCTGAGCGTCATTTGTAGTTAACACCTAAAGGATAGTAAACAAATGCTTGGAAAATCAGTAACAAAGCTTATTAGTGTCGTATTACTTACGCTAGCCATATCGCCAAATGCAAAGGCGGGCCTGATGTATCAAATTACTGGTGACATTGTCCCTTTATTTTCGAATATTACAGGTAGCTTTGAAATAGTTGTTGATGTTGACGACTTAACACGACAAATGGACTCATCTGAGCCGACATTACTTGACCCTTTAATGATCAGTCCTTGGTTTGGTTACGACGTTGTCTCTGCAAACTTGCTGATTAATGGTTTTAATTTTGATACTAGCCATGTTATCAGTGATGTAAACGAACCTGCGACAGGCGGACCAACGGCGCAAATTTGGTTTGAAGGTGCTGATGTAGATGGTGCTTTCGATCACTTTGCCATCAACTTTGACAATGGCATTGAAAAAGCTATTTTAGGATTCCATACCTTCGCTGGCGACCCTTTCAACGGACCATTTGGTAACGTTATTATTCCTGAAGCTATCGTGTTTAATAATAATGAAAACTGGGTCGGAGAATATACCAACGTGCAAGTAACTCAGCTTTCTACGCCAATTGATGCACCTGCAACATTAGCGCTTGTGTTACTCGGGTTATTCGCAATGCAAAAGCGTCGGTCATAGTCAGGTAACTCATAAGAAAGGGTAGCATTTGCTACCCTTGCACTCAGTATTAATATGCGCCGGCAGAATACGTTAACTCGTAGCTATGGCTGTATATTTCTAAAATATTTCCGAACGGGTCTTCCATATAAATCATACGATATGGCTTTTCACCAGGGTAGTAATAACGCGGTGCATCCATACGTTTCTTACCGCCCGCTGCGACCACCTTTTCAACCAAATCTTCCAAGTTTGGATCTTGAACACAGAAATGAAATATACCTGTTTTCCAATATTCAAAGTTGTTTTCTGGATTCTGTTGATTCTTGAACTGAAATAGCTCTACTCCAATACGATCACCTGTCGACAGGTGGGCTATTTTAAATTTTCCCCAATTCGGGCCAAATACATCAGTACACATTTCTCCGATTGGGCTATCGTCTTCTTCAATTTCTGTTGGCTCCATGATCAGGTACCAACCAAGCACCTCAGTATAAAACTTAACCGCTGCCTCAACATCAGGTACTGATATACCAATGTGTGAAAATGTGCGTGGATAAGGTGTTGCCATTCTATGCTCCTTTATTTGTGTCGTTGCAGCTGCTAGCCAACTGCTTACTTGATGAGCAAAGTATAGACGCTATAATCAAACATAAAAAATTATCAATAATCATAAAAATGAGTATTTTATGTAATGATAAATCAGACTTGGTTAAAGACATTTATCACCCTAGCTGATGTCGGCCACTTCACACAGACCGCTGAACGCCTATTCATGACTCAATCAGGTGTAAGCCAGCACATTAAAAAGTTAGAGACGCAATTAGGCGTCGATTTACTTATACGAGAAGGAAAAAGCTTTAGGCTCACTCAGCAAGGAAGAGAGCTCTATCAGCGTGGCAGCAAATTGTTGCAACTCGCTACTGATCTGAATGAAACGTTTAAAAAAGACAGTAGTTTTGAAGGTGATGTGTCAATCATGTCGCCAGGCAGCATAGGTTTGAAGCTTTACCCACAATTACTGTCACTACAAGAGCGCTACCCGCAACTATGTTTTTCACATCACTTCGCATCAAACAGCGGTATTGAGCAAGCGCTTGCTAATCATGCCTTAGATATCGGCATTATGACAAAAGTGCCGGAACACAAGCACATTGCCAGTAAAGAACTGACACAAGAGCCAATTGTATTAGTTACACCCAAGTATATAAAAAACGTGAGTTGGCCAAACTTGCTTGATTTAGGCTTTATTCATCACCCTGACGCAGAACATCACGCAAAGCTTCTACTGACTAAAAACTTTGACGAATTTGAACATACCAGCCAGTTCATCGACTGTGGAAGCTCAAACCAAATCACACTCATTCTAGAGCCTGTCGCACGTGGATTTGGGTTTACCGTATTGCCGCTATATGCCGTACAAGCGTTTAAACGACATCAAGACATACACGTTCATCCGCTAAAAAACAAAGCCTATGAACATGCTTATCTTTGCTACAACCGCATGGCAAATCAAAGTGCTCGTGTAAAAATGGTTAATAAGTTTTTGAATAGTCTCTTTTAAGTTAACCATTAAAACGTTCGAAAAACGTTAACTGACTTGGGTTTACGAGCGCTTTTGGTCGCAGTGCTTGTACCTGCTGCTTAATCTCACTTACTGGCAAACCTAGTGCTTTCATGATTAAACCGATCACTAATCCTGTTCGGCCTGAACCGCCTTTACAATGCACGGCTATCGTACCCTTGTTAGCCACTTTATCTAGGATTACTTGCCTATTTGTTTGCCAAGCTCGAGCAAAATCCTCGTTAGGTGCAGCATCATCAGGCAATGGTAGTTGCATCCATTGCACACCTTGTTCCTCACAAAAATCTGGCAACGCTTGCGCTTGGTTCTTTTCCATTTCTTCGTCATACATCAGCGTAATTAACATTGATGTACCTGCTGCCTTTAATGTTGCAATTGACTCCATCAAAGATTCTGATTTTGTGCCCGGACAAGGTGTAAAAATCAGTTTGGCGCCATTGTCTAACGTTAAGATGTCATATGGATGTTTAGTCATTTTGTTTCTCGTATACCGTTACTATTTCATTCATTTATGCAAACCAGTGCCTGGTACGATTAACGATTGCCACTAAGCTCAGCATCACAGGGACTTCAACTAACACACCAACAACCGTGGCCAGCGCCGCACCAGAGTGAAGTCCAAATAGCGATATCGCTACAGCAACTGCTAGCTCAAAAAAGTTAGACGTGCCGATAAGGCAAGCAGGCCCTGCCACTTTATGCGGTAGCTTCATCCATTTTGCGGCGATGTAAGCAATCACAAAAATACCGTAGGTTTGAATAATTAACGGAATAGCTATCAGACCAATGGTCTTTGGGTCGTCAATAATGGTATTTGCTTGAAAACCAAATAATAGAACGACCGTCGCCAGCAAGCCAATCATGGACCAAGGTTTTAACTTGGCTAAAAACGCAGTTAGTGCTTCATCTGATTTCCGTGAATTAAGGCGTTTACGTGTTATTACACCGGCTATTAGCGGCAATAATACATAAAGTACAACCGAAATTAATAAAGTTTCCCAAGGCACCTGAATGTCACTAACGCCTAGTAAAAATGCTGTAATGGGCGCAAATGCGAAAATCATAATTACGTCGTTAAGTGATACTTGCACTAAGGTGTAGTTGGGGTCACCTTTCGTAAGTTGTGACCAGACAAACACCATGGCAGTACAGGGCGCTACACCAAGTAATATCATGCCGGCAATGTATTCTTGCGCAGAACTTGGGTCGACCATATCGGCGAAAACATAGTTGAAGAACAACCAGCCTAGTGCAGCCATTGAAAAAGGTTTAACAAGCCAGTTAACGACACCAGTAAGTACTAACCCTTGGGGATTTTTCCCTACATCTTTAATCGAGGAAAAATCAATTTGCACCATCATTGGGTAAATCATCACCCAGATAAATACAGCCACAAGGATATTTACATGGGCAAACTCTAAATTGGCAACCAGCTGAAATACCTCAGGCTGCCACAAGCCAAGCAAGACACCAGCGGTGATTGCTAAGCCAACCCAAATCGACAAATAACGTTCAAAAATACCCACGGTATTCTCCTACTTTATGACTGACTAAAGTTTCATTACTTACAAAAACTGACTTTATCTGGGCGGTTTTCCATATTCGCTAAACGCTCAATATGTGGTGCGATCAGGCTCACATTGCTCTCCGTTGTTTGCGCAATAGTATTTTTAGCCCATTGAGGCAACGACGGATTGATGCGATAGAACACCCACTGGCCATTTTTACGGTCACTAATCACGTTCGCTTTTTTTAGCACCGCTAAATTGCGTGACACTTTTGGCTGGCTCTCTTCCGACAAGGCTTCCATTAACTCGCATACACACAGTTCGCCATGGTAGTTGGTTAACAATAGCGTTTTTAATCGGATATCGTCGGTTAAGCATTTAAAAAATGCGATGGGGTCGATATCTTCTTCAACCTGCGTTACCGCCGACTTATCATCAATCAGTAAAAACATGCTGATGCGGTTGGCCAATTCAGCCACTGTGGCTGCAAAAGGGTCGATACCTATACGCGTTTTGGGATCAGGGAAATCCCAGGCAAGCTGTGTTTTAGCACCTTCAAACACGCGGCACTCTTGTGCCGCTTTGTCGCAAAGGCTTATCACATAATCAAATGATTTCCCGGAAAACGACTCAAGCCCTTTGCTATGTAATCCTTCACTAGGTAACCCGAATTGCTGTAAAGCTTTCACTGTTCTCGGGTCAACAGTTTCAGGGTGCATACCTGCACTCTGTACATCGAATCGATCTCCGGCTTTATGGCGAAGTATTGCTTCTGCCATTTGCGAACGCGCAGAGTTACCCGTGCACAGGAATAGCACTGATTTTTTCTTTGCTTTTTTCTTTGTTGAGGACTCTTTCATGTCAGATACTCACTAAACACCTAATACATACATTGTTTCATATATAAATAATTTTGCATGTAATAATTTGTGACTTTTTCTAAGGGCTGTTGTTTCCTCAGGAGTTGTCTTATCGATAAATGCCTGTAAACTGGTATGACCACCAAGTTTTAACACTGGCTTAACGATACAGTTAGAAAGCATGACGACGACAACTATCAACGACATTCAAATTACATGTGAAGACCAATATGTATTGGCTGCTACATGTTACCAGCCCAAAGCGGCGTTGAAAGGCGCTGTACTAATCGGCCCTGCAACAGGTATCAAGCGGCAGTTTTACGCGAACTTCGCCCAATTTTTGGCAGAGCAAGGTTATGGTGTATTAACGTATGACAACCGTGGTATTGCTGGTTCACTTAATGGCAAGGTGAAAGATAGTGACGCTACGCTGCAGTCATGGGGTCAGCTTGACCAACCCGCAGCACTCGATCAACTAATGGCTACCTTTCCTGATACGCGCTACCACTTGGTAGGCCACAGTGCTGGTGGGCAGCTTTTCGGACTTTTGCCCAATGCAGATAGGCTAACGTCTATTTTCAACTACGCTTGCTCATCAGGTAGGTTGTGGAATATGAAACTCGTGCATCAAGCAAAAGCGCACTTTTTCATGAACTTCTTCATCCCTGTCTCGAACCTTCTCTTTGGACATACAAAGTCACAATGGGTGGGCATGGGAGAGCCCTTGCCAAAACAGGTAGCTAGGCAATGGCAAGTATGGTGTAACGGCGGTGGCTACGTCAAAACCGCATTCGATAAAACAATACACCAACACTGGTATGACGAACTGACGACGCCATCAATGTGGGTAAATGCGGTTGATGATTACATTGCTAATAATGCAAACGTGCAAGACATGATTGCCGTGAGTCCCAATATGCCCGCAGAGACTTTGACCTTAACCCCGAAAGATCATGGCTTAGACGAAATAGGCCACATGAAATTCTTTAGCCGTAAATCACAACAGTTATGGCAAATCCCGTTAGAATGGTTAAACAAGCACTCCGCTTAAATGGCGTGCTTGTGATCTGATACCGCTTTTAATACCGCAATCACTGTTTCAATATCGTCATCAGTCGTTGACCAATTGCTGAGAGCCGCGCGAATAACCGACTGACCTTGCCATACTCCAGGTGTTAAAAACACTTTACCTGTCGAATTGATTGCTTGTCGGCATTGCTCACTACCCAACGATAATACGCTAGGGTTTGGCTTAAATAGCACAACATTGAGCTCGCAAGGTTTCACCAACTCAAATGCGTCTGATTGTGAGATCCATGACGCTAACTTTTTGGCTTGCGCCATATTTTGGGCAATTTCAGCACTAATGCCGTCTCTCCCATAACTCAGTAATGTTGCCCAAACCGGAAAAGCACGGAAGCGACGTGAGTTTTCAACACCCATCGACATAAATGGAATGTCGTCACTGGAACTGGAAAAATAAGGTGCTGTTACTTCAAAGCTTTGCTGCAATAACTCGACATGACGTGTCAGAAACACACCACAATCATAAGGAACATTCAGCCACTTGTGGCAATCAAGTGTAATACTATCAGCGAGCTCTAGGCCTCGCGTTTTCCCCTCTGCGCCATTAACCAAGCGTTCGAAAATGCCAAATGCCGCATCGACGTGTAACCAAGCATCATGTTTTTTGCAAATCGCAGCTATCGCCGCTAAGTCATCATAATCGGTGCCCGTTACAGTTGCTGCACTGGCGATAACAATATTGCTTTTTGAGCAACTATTGGCGAGTGCCTGTTCAAGCGCAGATACATCCATTGACTCTAGACCCTCTTCGCAGCGAATCGCTTGCCATGAACGCTGCCCAAAACCAGCCATACCGAGGCTTTTCACCATACTTGCGTGCGGTGTCGCACTATATATACTGACATTCAAACCTTCCATACCTTGTTTGGCGGTATCTATACCTTGCTGTATACCCGCAAATTGGCGAGCAATAACAGCACCTAAAAAGTTTGCCGATGTTGCACCGGTTGTAAAAATGCCTTTAAAAGCATGTGGTAGATGGAATAGTTCACATAGCCACTCTATCGCCTGAATCTCAATGGCCGACGACATAGAGTCGCCATCTTTCGATACGTTCTGATTAAAAGTAGTGACAAGCCAATCAGCATAAGTTGCTACCGGATTAGCACCGCCAGTCACAAACCCCCAATAACGGCCACCGTTGCTAGCTGACAAGCCTGGTTGTACTTGGTTCTCAATAAGATTTTCTAGCTGCTCGAATGGCATGCCTGTGTTGGGCAACTCCAATATTGGTGCTTTTAGTGACGAACTTGCCACAGATTTTTCGGCTAAATTGTCGTGAAAATGCTGAAATTGACGAGAAAGTGCTGCCAGTATGTCGTTTTGGGTTTTCAGGTTATAGCGCATGCTAGTCTCCTTTTCGAATGCGTAAATTTAGTTTACGATGAACAAAAAAAGAGAACAGATACAGATTTTAAATATTTTTAGATAACAGATGACTGCTAAATATATCGTTATTGCACAACAACTGATTGCTGATATCGAAAATGGCAAACTCGCAATTTCCGCAAAACTTCCGTCACTTCGCACATTTGCTAAGTTGCATAACATCAGCATGACAACGGCCATCAGCTGTTATCGTTACCTTGAACAACATCAATATTTGTCAGCAGAAGAGAAGAAAGGCTTTTATGTAAAAAAACCGGGAGCGGTTGGCCGAAACAGCACCTTTCCTCAATTCACCAGTGTTGTGTCAACAAGCAATGCTCGAATACCTAACGCAAGCATGAGCACTCGCCCCGATGAGCAATCTTTAGGCACTGCCCAACTTGATGCATCGCTAGTTGATGATGCAGACCTAAAGCGAAGTATTAAAGCGGTTACACGTCACCCAAACTTTGCTTTAGGTTACGATGAGCTTCAGGGCAGCACCGTATTAAGGCAGGCACTGGCAAATCGCTTCAATGAACAAGGTTTAACGTGTCATAGCGATGACTTAGTCATCACGCATGGCTGCCTTGACGCAGTGTTGCTAGCACTAGAAACCGTTAGCCAGCCAGGTGATGTCATCGCTATTAGCTCCCCCTGTTATTCAGGGTTGCTCGATATGCTATCGATACTTGGACGCTCTGTACTCGAAATACCCAGCACAACTGAAGGGCTCGATTTAAGGCAGCTGGAGAGTGCGATGCAATCAAAAGAAGTTGCAGCGTGTTTGCTCACCGCTAATTTTCAAAACCCGACGGGACACTCACTCACTAATCAGCAAAAGTCAGATGTTGCTGGTTTAGCGCAGCAATATGAAGTGCCCATTGTTGAAGATGATGTTTATCGTGAACTCAGTCATCAACAGCCAGTACCTTTGCCCATCAAACATTTTGACAAACAAGGCTGGGTTATCTGGTGTTGCAGTATTTCCAAAACACTTACACCAGGTTTTCGTGTTGGTTGGTGTCTGCCCGGCCGATTCGCCGACACATACCTCATGCAGCGTCGTATTCGAACCTTAGGCCACAATCAGCCAATGCAACTTGCACTGGCCAATTACCTTACACTGGGCCACTACGCGACGCATATAAAGCGTGTGAATCGGGCGCTGAGTTCACATCGAGCGGTATACTGTGATTTCTTAACCACATATTTGCCCGACAATACTGAGGTTTCCTACCCCAATGGTGGGCTAGTCATTTGGGTGAAACTCCCAAGCATAGATGCTGGTAAACTCGCTAAGACGCTGTCAGAACAGGGCATTTACGTTAAAGCTGGGCATAATTTCTCAACCACCACACTCTATCAAGACTGTTTCCGTATCAATATAGGTCAAGTGCCTAACGAAGATGTCATGCACCAGCTGACTGTGCTCTGCCAGCTGGCACATGACCAGCAATTTTTGCTCTAGTTATCAACTAGCTTAAAAGCCTATCCTGTCCATGAAACGTTTTAGTACTATCTTGTGTGCTAGAAGTTGGCATATTGTTTTTCCACAATCGCGCTTTGGAAACTTCTCTTGGTTTACCGTTTTTAATGAGCCACTGAACGAAAACAAGGCTGAGAATAATCGTTACCGCTTTAAAAATATTGGCGTTGGCAGTGCCCATTGCCCCACCAGACATAGTAAATACACCGTAAGCAGCATTCATGATGAAGTGCATCCACATTGGATACCAAATCCTGTAGCCACACTCGCAATAAAGCCATGCAAACCATGAACCTGCTACCGCCATGAAAGCCATCAACATAAGCGCCGAACCAAGATCATGACTTTGATATAAGTGCCCGATACCGAAAATAAGTGAACTCATTAAGGCGGCTGGAATAAATCCCCATTTGCATACGCGGAATAGCGCACCAAAAAGTACAGCACGAAACATCACTTCCTCAAAAAATGCGGGGTATACAGAGCCCGTCATAATATCGACAAAAGAGAGGTTTATTACGTTACTCAAAAAAGCATAGCCAATGATCATCGGCAAACAACACAACAAGGCATACAGGAAATAATTATCCTGGCGTTGGGTTCTTAGTCCAAGCACGTCAAGCCAATGCTCATCTCTAAGCACTACTAAGGTAACTAACACAAACGGCCCGTAAATAAACAGCCACCTTGCCAAGGTTTGCAAAACATAGGTTTGACCATCTAATGCGAGTAAATAGTCAGTCCACGACTCTCCCCACAAATTTCGCATAAACAGGTGGCAACAAATAAAGGTGGCGAGTAATAAAACAGCCTTATAGTGGTTAGACATAAACGACTCCCAAGTCATTAACAAAGTTGTGATGACAGTGTGAGTCGCTATTTTTTCGACGACAATATGTTAGGTACTAACTGGCGAATTTAGTGGCGAGTTATCTTCTGAACGTGATGACTGACAAGGTTTAGGGGCGAATGACAAAGCATGTTTTATGTCACTGACAAAGGTTCGAGAAACAGGAACAATCATATCAGCCAGCAGCATTTCTAATTTCAAGCCACTCGCATTACCCGATGTTGATTTAACCTGACTTAAGTTCACGGCAAAAGAGCGATGACAACGAACAATTAATGTATTTTCAGGTAGCTGAGTAAGCGCTTTGGTAAGCGAAATTCTGAGCAGATTAGTCGTAACCTCATTATCTTTTTTAGTCACGATTTCACAATAGTTGTCCGCAGACTTGAGCAATACAATATCGGTTAACGAAACAGATAATACGTCGGCTTTGTTCTCGCCAACGATTTGAACAAGCACAGGCGCTTCACCTTGAGCTTGAGCACCCTGCTCACTTAATTGCTCCTCTACTGACTCTTTCGTTTTTATTTCATGATCAGTAGTACACCTTTCAGCTTGTTGTAGCTCTGTTTCTTGGGCCGCTGCTTTGTATGCAGTACTTATACTGCCCTTTTTAGCGTGGCGAAAGTACATCAATATGACAGGAAAAGCTGCAATGGCTGAAACATAAAAGACAAACATCAATTGATTCAGCCAGTACCAAGTGCCGAAGATGGCGACAACAAAATAGCTGTGATTAAGCAAGGCTGCCACAACGATATACAGCGAAATAATGATATAGGGGTAATACAATATGTTATGTCGATGGCGCGATAACAGAATTTCTATCGAGCCAGCAATGAACACCGCCAAAAACGTAGCAACACCATATCCTGCTAGGCGCAAGTACTTGTAGGTGAGTTCCGATTCATAGGTACCAAATGGCTGAAAGATGAATAAAATAAGCACAGTGACTAGCGCGAATACCAGCGCCCTTTTCTGTAACGCTACTCGCGCTTGTAAAGAATTATCCAGCCACAACATACAAAGCCAATTTCTTATTTAAAAAGAAAAAACAATAACATGGAAAGCGATAGATAACTAAACCTTCAATATCCATTAATTGGCAAATTGCTCTCAACGCATTTGCCAATTATATGTTTGGCTATGTTTACCTAGTAGCCTTTTAGCCGTTCAATTTTTCGATCCTTCTGCGATAACGAGTAACTCTTTCTACATCACCCGCGGCAAGTTCAATCGCTTGATTTAAATGTTTAACTGCTATCATATTTTCATTTCTTGCCAGTGCAACATCTGCTAAAAGCGAATAACTGAAGTGTGACTTAGGGTACATTTCAATGGCCTTATCAGCGATAAATTGTGCGGTACCAAGCTTGTTCTGTTCGATTAGAATAGTGACAAATTCCCAAAGGTTTGATTCAGTTGGCTTTACTGTATAACCAACGCGTTCAGATAGCATTTTGTAGTGAGCGGTAAACGCGTTTTTATCAGCCAGAACCGGATGAATGTACAAAAACCAGTCACGATAAATTTCTTTAAATGCACTTATTAACCCAACATGCGTTACTGACATATGATCTTCACCATTTAGCAATTGCACGCTATGACTACCTTTTAAATGCGGAGCATCCAACAACATAGAGGAAATTTTGTGATAGCTTTTGATAGGCGTGGGAAACGGCGTAATGCCTTCAAATTGAAAATACATATTAGGCTGTTTATGTTGCGCAAATGCCGCTGGCATCAAATCAAACATCACTTCATTACCCATTGCAAAGTTCGGTGCAAATGCTAGAAAAACATTAAAGTCATTTGGGCCTTTCAAGTAAGCATGAGTAGCAAAAGATCCACCAAGTGAGTGTCCCGCAAATATTGAGAACGTTTCGGTACGGTAGTTTTTCTCTACGTAGGCTTTTACTTCCTCAACAATAAACTTACGAAGTTGCTCTGCTTTCGGGTTTGGTTGTTTTTCTGCCGTGTAAGGTTTGAGCTCATTCAAGCGATCTTGCGTGTAAATCCCGACAACAATCATCGGGCTAAACTCTCCTGAAAAGTAATGTACCATGCTTGCAGTATGATCAAATTGGGAATAAGCATCGGTTAGATACATGACGGGGAATTTGTAGAATGGTTCGCTGTCGTATATCGGTGGCAAAGAAACAACAATTTCTCGTTCTTCTCCAAGATGAATCGACTTGAGTTTAATTTTTTCCCCTAGCTGGTTAGCGCTCGCAAAACTGGATAAGATGCCAAACAAAACCATGAGCAAGAAATTCTTCATTAGTGTTTTCCCTGTTAGTTATGAATTCGTGGGAAACATGCCTAAATAAGGGATTACAGCACAATGTAGAAAGCCTTATTTTTATCTTAGGAAAGCCTTAGGGCAAGGTTCTACAAGGGACAGAAAGAAAAATGCAAACATTTAAGCTAGGGCCATATAGCGTTGAACCAAGCAAAGGAACCATTTCAGCTGACGGTCTAGTGAAAACCATTGAACCTAAAGCAATGGCGGTTTTATGCCAACTACAAGCTCGATCGGGCCAAGTCGTGAGCCAACAAGAATTATTCGACGCTGTTTGGCCAGATCGCATTTTTTCGCCTAGTTCTCTGCAAAGAGTCATCGCGATTATCCGAAAAGCCCTAAATGAAACTAGCCAAAGCCCAACGTTTTTATTTACACATCCGAAACTTGGGTATCGGTTAGAAGTACCTGCGAGTGAAATACCTGATACTGCTAATAGCAATATTTCTCAGAAGCGCCGACTCCAGTTTTTCGTTTGTCTACTAATAGTTCTTGGTGTTCTTTCGGTATTTTTTCTATCGACATATACATCTCCGCCCGAAGAAACCACCTTTCATAAACTACCTATTACGCATGGTAACACTGCTGAATTTAACGGTAAGCTGTCACCACAAGGTCACTGGCTGAGCTATCAATCAGATATAGAAGCGAGCCAATTGTTTTTAGTTGATACGGCAGACCTATCATCGACTACCCAAATCCAATTTAACCACGCAATCGAAGACTACGTATGGCTAAACAATGGGATTATCGCAATCACCCGTGCCAAAGATGGTTCAACATATATAGAGCAGCTTTCTAACATAGCTAACTCTGCAAATGCGATTGTCAAAAAGCCTTTCGGACAATGGAGACATATAAAGGCATTGCAGATTGGCGCCGACAATACGTTGTACTTTGTCGGTAAGACATCAGACTTAATGCACTACATTGCTGAATATGATTTAGTCTCTGATCAATCTCGCTTTTTGCACATTATGGGTGAAACGATTGTCGAAAAATCACTGGCGTATACACCATACGGTATCTATTTCCATTATTTCGATGGAGAAACTAAACACTTTGGCAGAGTATCAATGAATAGCGAGGTGGAAATTCTCGCAGCGAACACACCAGACATCAGCAAACTAAGTTGGCTAGATAGCGAGCAAGGACTTTTAGTCAGCGACCAGCTTAACGCCGAGCAATATATTTACAGAAACGATCAACTCCAACATTTTAAACTAACAAGTGAAGCTATCGTTCAGCATGTCGATAACTATGGAAGTAGATTAGTCGTCACTCAATCACAGCCAGATTCTGATGTTGTTCAATGGCAGCGTATTAAAGGCGTTGACCTTTTTGAAAAGCTAATCAACAGTAAATTTAATGATTATCAAGCGACATCTAATTCGCGCGGCGATGTGGCGTACTTGTCAACACGAAGTGGCTATCCGCAAGTTTTCTTAAAAACGAAACAAGCGACAAAACTGCTCTTTGAAAATAAGGGAAAAGTCTCCTTTATCCCTCCACTCCTTTGGTCTGATAACGAAGAAAACATCGCAATAATTATAGATGGTTTGGTCGTCATTATTGACACGCAAACATATAAGCAGAGGCCGTTGCCAAGAATCACAAATGCTAAGCAACTCATTCAATGGAAGAAGCATAATTTGACCTATCTAGACCACAACGGCGATGTATTGAATTACAACGTTGAAAGTGGAAATACTGAGTTTATTGTTAATAAAAATGAGTCTCTCATTGGCGTGGATAATGTAGGTAACCAAATAGGAATCAAAGAGGGTGTTTTGTACTGGGGGACCAGAAAGTTAGCTCTTACCACACATGAAAGAATTCGCTATGTTTTTGCGTTAGAAGAACATATTGCCGTGCACATTGAGCGATTAGCAGGAAGTAAACTGATATTTCTAGATGAAATGCTGAATACATTGTTAGAGATAAAATTGGACAGCAATTGCAACAACGTTACTCATGCTGAATATATAGATGGTGACGCGCATTGGTTATGCACACAATTTGAAGCTAATGACAGCGATATATACTTATTTGAACAAGCAGGTTAAAAGTAAATCATATCACCGTAATAATATGGTGCTACACGAAAATAATTAAAGCTGCAGTAAAATCGATTGCTGATCTTTTTTCGTCATTTTGGATACAACCAAATTAAACGAATTATCCACCATGCGCTCAATTTCTCCTTGAGGAATTGAGCCATCAAGAATAACGGTATTCCACTGCGCTTTGTTCATGTGGTAACCCGGAATAACTGACGGAAAGATATCTCTGAGCATCACAGCTTCTTCTGGGTCACATTTTAAGTTCATGCAATAGTGACCCGCCATTTTACCATCTGTGTCTTTTTCTTTGCCTGTGCCTAATGACAGTGTGGCAAACATCTTTCCTTTGACTTTAAACACTTTGACGTCTTCGCCAAAGGGGTAATCAAGTGCGGTAACTGGCTTTGCCAGCAAGTACCGTTCAACTTCCGATTGTTCCATGCGTTACTCCATTTTATCTAGTTCAATCAATGCCGCATCAAAGTCATAATTTTCAAGGTGTTGCTGGACTTTTCTCAATTGCATAAGCCTTTGGCTATCATCAATTTTGGGTAAGACTTTATCGAGAACATCGACGGCATCGGTATCAAAGTCTTGCAGTAGTTCCTTAATTTCTTGAAGTGCAGCATCCAGCTCATCATCGGAAAGCTTTTCGATTTCTTCGCTCGATGTCGTCGACGTTTGCGTCGAATCACCCAACCGCTGAATATCGTCAATAACCGCCAGTAAAGCTTTTTCACAGCGGCTTAACACACTCTCTATATCTTCTTGTTTATCAAAATCACCTTGTTGAATAGCCTGCGTTATCGCCTCAAGTTCGCCTGATATATGTTGAAGCTCTGTTGCACCGATATTGCCGGCATTCCCTTTGAGCGTGTGGGCTAGTCGTGTTGCCGTTGCCCAGTCCTGTTGAACAGTCGCCATTTGGTAAAGCGCTACAAAGTCTCTCTGGCCATGTTTAAACTTGTGCAGTAGCTTTTGATACAAGGCATGATTTTGATTGCTGGTCATTAAACCAAGATCAGCTTTGATAACATCGAATGGGTAGCCTTCTTCGGGCTCACCCGACGTTACGCCAACATCAGATTCAGTAGGGTTTTGAGGGGTAATCCATTTCATCATTGTTTTAACCATACTGGCGACATTTATCGGCTTAGATATATAGTCATTCATTCCTGACTGAATCACTTTTTCTTTGTCACCAGACATGGCATTTGCCGTCATCGCAATAATAGCAATATCTTCATTAAAGCTGCGAATGTTCTGTGTTGCTTCGTAGCCATCCATCACTGGCATTTGGATATCCATCAATATGCCATCGTACTCATTGTCTTTGGTTTTTTCGACGGCTTCTAAACCGTTTTCCGCTAAATCTAAGGTAACGCCCATATCACTCAACAAAGCAATGGCGAGTTCTTGATTCAATTCATTGTCTTCAACCAGTAACACATGTGCTCCAGCTAGCGCATCTTTGTTAACACGTTCAACGCGAGACTCTGTAGGCGTCAATGCCTTCTCTCCGGTACTCACTTGATACAAGGTTTTTAAGACTTCATCAGGCAACAAAGGTTTTAATAAGCAGGCAGAACAACCTAACTTATCGGCAAAAGCTTGAGCGTATTCTTCTGCATATGACGACACCAAAATTTTAGGAATATCTGCCTCAAGCAACTCACTTTCTAACGTTTTATTTGCCATGACAGTTTGGTGGTCAAGCCAATACACTGTGTCATCAGAGAGCACGTGTTGATCATTGATTGACGAAACATTTGTTACGCCAGCGTGCTGCAATAGTCGACTAGATAGACTTGAAGCAGCATTGTTGTCGTCAGCGATAACAACTTTTGTATTCGCGACATATCGACACAAAGGTTTGATATCTTGTTGATACTTTTTCGCGGTTCTTTCATCAATTCCACAAGTGATTGTAAAGAAAAATTCGCTTCCTTTGCCCGCTTCACTGGTAAACCCTATGTCCCCTTGCATCAATTCTGCTAGCTTTTGGCTGATGGTTAACCCTAGACCTGTTCCACCATATTTTCGCGTTGTAGAACTATCCGCTTGGGTAAAAGACGTAAACAGCTTACTTTGTTGTTCAGGTGTCATTCCTATGCCGGAGTCTTTAATGGCAAATTTCAACACCGCTTGCTTTCCACTGACACTTTCAACTGACACTCGAATAGCCACTTCCCCTTTTTCAGTGAACTTAACAGCGTTGCCAGCTAAGTTAAGTAGCACTTGCCCTAAACGCAGTGGGTCGCCGACTAAAAACATGGGTACCTGCTCATCAAATTCGATAGCAAAATCTAGGCTTTTCTCTTGCGTTTTTAATGCAACAACATTGGCCAAATTATCAAACACTTGCTCTAAGCTAAACGGAATAGACTCTATGTCTAATTTACCCGCTTCAATTTTAGAGAAGTCGAGTATGTCATTAATTATCCCCAGTAATGACTTAGCTGCACGTTGCACTTTAGTCACATAGCCTTTGGGCTTGGCGTCTAACTCCGATTGCAGCGCTAAATGGCTCATCCCCAAAATAGCATTCATTGGCGTACGGATTTCGTGGCTCATATTTGCTAAAAAATCGGACTTCGCCTTGTTTGCAGAATCAGCCAACTCTTTTGCCGCTGTTAGTTGATCATTCAGCGCCTTGAGTTCTGAGACATCATATGCCCAGAACAAAAGTGCAGGTTTATCTTTATAAGTGGTAGGGAAGTAGTTAGTTAATCCTGTGAAATGACTACCATCTGCTTTGATAAAGTCGACTTCCTGATTATTGACTTGACCATCTTGTTTTAAACCAAGCAAAATCTTTTGGCGCAGTTCAATATCGTTATAGATGTTAGCTACATCGAAATCTTTAATGCGCTCTTTATCTAATTTGAATAGCTCTAAGGCCGTTTTATTTGTAAATACTGCACGCTCATTTTGCACAATAGCAACCGCAATAGGCGCTGAATTAAGCATACTGAACAACTGATTTTCACGCTGTTTTACTTGTTCCTCTGCAGCTTTTGTGCGAGCAACTTGCGCTTTTAACTTTCTATTCCAAAAAACAAAACCGACAAACAATAAGGCCACAAAAACGCCAACCTGTTTCACCAAGGTATAGTCAGTGGTATCTATCGTGATTTGCGGACTCCACTTGGTCACAATGGCATTTTTTTGGTCTAGCGGAATAGCTGCAAGCGCCTTATTAATAATGTGATGCAGCTCCGGCTCACTTTTAAGTGAATAGAAAGCAGGCTGAACTTTCATATCTAAACGGCCAACAATGTTCAGTGTCGCATATGCATTCGTATAAATGAGGTAGTTTAGGACATGCATGGTATCAATCACGGCATCATACTCGCCAGTCAGCACTCCCTCGATACCCTGAAGGGTATTATCTACCAATTGCCAATCGACTTGCGGGTAATTGGTTTGCAATCTTTGTGTTTGTGAGGCCCCATTGACGGCTGCCACTTTCTTACCTGCAAGTTCGTTGGCATTACGGAGAAAGCGTCGTTCTCCTTTCATAACAACGGCAAGCGGACTATCAATGAAGGGTTCTGACGCAATATAGTCTATGTTTACACTAGGATTGCCCACTGCGGCAGAGACCATGGTGGCATCACGGTTTTCGATAGCGACCATTGATTCTTGCCAGTTATCGACGGGCAATGGCTGAATATCTATTCCCGTTAAGTCTTCAACCAACTGCATGTAGTCAGCAACGATACCAATGTATTCACCATGCTGATCAAATGCTTCATAGGGTAAGGCATTAGGGTCGACAGCAATGCTAATGACAGGGTTGTTAGCAACCCACTCTTGCTCTTTGTCACTTAAGTTAAGTAATTGCCCCGACAAACTCAGCAATTTATATGCGCTTGAAATACGCTCCTGTTCAAAAGGCGACAACGCTTTAAACACATTAAGTTTAGGAATAAAGGCGTGATTTACCTGTTCAACGGTATCGGCTGGAAAATAAAGAACAACTTGGCCAACTAACAAGTCACTGTTGTTATCGGTATATATCGCAGGCTTGGAAAGCTTAATAAGACCACTTTTATCCAATACATTCGCTTCAACAAATCGACGTTTATGCCACCGTAAACTCAATTTGGGCGTGATCGTGCTATCGTCAAATATCTCGACCGCCATAATGTCTTTACCTGGCCCAAACTTATTCAATATTGTGTGTAAAGTTCGGTAATCGTCGTTGAGAATGTAATAGCCACTGATGGCAGCAACTAAATTTGCACGTTGGATATGGTGAGAAAAGTTACTATCCATGTATAGCGTCAACAGGTCTTTGTACTCCTGCGTCTGTTTGAATGCCGACAATGCGGCATCAAAACGTTCCTGCAGTTGTTTATTTTTAAACGCTACTGTGTATTCAACGGTTTCTTTAAACAGCGGATGAAACGTGAAATCTTCGGCACTTAAATCCGTAAAGCCGCCATGTTTGATGACCCAGCGCAGAATGTTTTCGTCGGAGATAATGACCTGGGTTTCGCCTGAAAAAAATGACTGATAGGCATCATCTTGAACAACATATTCTCGATAGTTAGGATTGACTGACGCGACACGTCCGCCGAAGTCATTTTCAAGTGCTTGGTTAGCGCCCGCAAACGTGGATATCGAGTATTGATTCAAGTCTTCATAACTATCTAGCTCAATATTGTCGGTTCGACGTGACATAGCGACATTACTGTAAGTCGCTATACTTTGGCTATAGAAGTTATCAACTCCGCCCAAGTTTGCCACGCCAGCAGAGAAATCAAGATCATCACGGCTATCTAAAATAGTTTGGCCTACTGTCGTAGGCACTTGCTCAATGTCGCCAATTCGATAGCCCATAGAGGCAAATACTCGCTTGGTAACTTCATACTCAATCCCTATCTCAGAAGACTGGTCATACATAAAAGGTGGGCGAGCAAAACCAAAGGCTCCATGCAATCTTCCTCGGTAAGGGTTGTCTGCTAGCCACTTTCTTGTTATTTCATTTTTTTCATCCCAAGTAAGTGCCTTAAGCGCTTTGTCTATCTTCCTTGCAAGCTCTGGCTTTCCCTTGCTCACAGCAAATCGATATTGGTAATTCTCGCGACCCGGCATCAAACCAATGTCGACTAAATTGTTCAGGCGTAGCTGCTTACTCATATACATTGCAGAGACTGCGTTGCCAATAAATGCATCAGCTTCTCCACTGGCAACAGCCTTCAATGCATTTCGTTGGCTAGAATACGTTTTCACTTCCGTACCTGGATGGTTAGCCTTCATCCAGGATTCAATTTCCTGGTAGGCAACAACGGCCACCGTTTTATATACCGCTTCGATAGGAGCGATATCGTTAGCTAACTCTTTTCGCGTAATAACATGCTCAACACTCGCGATATAAGGAATGGTGTAATTGACGATATTTTGGTATTGCTGCTGCTTTATCGCGACAGGTACGATATGAACACTGTTATTCCTGACGCCTTCGATCACCTCTTGAGCAGACAGTTCTGATTCAATCGTAAATGTTAGGCCTGTTTTGACGCTGATGAGTGTCAGGTAATCATGAGTCACACCATCGTACTCACCCTGTTCATTGATGAAGGAATAGGGATAATGACTTATGTTTGGCGCTACTATAATCGGCTTGACAGTTTGCTCCGCCCTAGACGGATCAGGCCAGAGCACAACAAAAAGCAAAGCCACTATGAGTAAAGCGGTATTACGCATGCCTTACCTGCTGATTTTTTTAATAAAGTTTATTGGTATAGCGTAAAGAATAGACATATTCCCGGCGAGTTGCTACGCCTTTTATTCATTCCACCGGCTTGGTCTGCAGCAAGCCCTCCGTCAAGACACAACTTCATGTCATTGTATGTCGAGACATAACGCTTTATGTCATCAACACATAGCAAGGAATTCCCTGGTTTCTTATCACTATTAGATATCCTTTTTATTTCAATAAAATATCAGCGAATTGCGTACTGAATCGCTCCTGCAACTGACATAAAACACAGTCGTTGTTACATCCTGACATTTCTACGACATCAATCGTACAACTTTATTTGATAAAAAATGCACTAGCACATGGAAGTGTTTATGTGGCGTTGTGGGCGGCTAGTTTATTTTGCCAAATAGCTAAGCCATCGAAGTACCGCAAAGGTAACTAAGGAATATCATGAGTTAAGGAGAAGAAAATGAAAATTGCCGTACTAATTGCCGTAGGTTTGACCTGCGTATACTCGACCAACGCGCTTGCGAGTCAGTATAAGTTTGTCGCCATGGATAGCTCTCATGAGACAAAGCTTTGCATACATGCAGGCGCCAACCAAGCCAAGAAAATGAAGGTTACGCTCCGTCGTATGGGTATCCATGAGCGTAAAGCCAATATAAACTCAATTCGTTGTAATGACGTGTCACCGGCCAAATTCGCACATGAATTTGGTGCAAATGAGACGTTTAATTATTTGAACAAATTGAGTTTTGGTAAAAACAAAGTGAAATCATCTGTCACTATCAAAGATGTCGCCCAAAACCAGCCTAAGCCAGCCAAAGTGGTTTATGTTTCAGCTGGCAGATAGTAGATATCGCTTTTAACTTGGCACCCGTATACACTGACGACAATCTCTAGCTACTGTAAACCACTTATGCGTGTTTTTTCTCTACTGTTGGCAAGCGTTTTGTCTTTATCTGTTGTCGGGTGTCAGTCAACTGTCCCCAAACAACCTAGGCTCGCCGACAACCTGAACATTGAAAATCTTGGCAGCCTGAAAATGCGCTGGCCAAACACTATTAAAAAGCAAAGTATGTTGGTGGAAACGTTGCTTGCAGAGCTAAAGTTAACGGAAAGCCGAACCATTGACGTTAGGCAGCACCATCACTCGTCAACCGACACCACTATCGAAGCCCTCAACACTAACGTGCTTGATGACAGTATTAAACAGGTTTACTACCGCGTTCGATTTACTAAGCAAACTAATGGATATTGGCAACCATTTATTGCAGAACAAGCATTTCAATGCCGCCGAAACAACAGTGACACATTTGCTGCGCGCTACTGTCCATAGAACCAGATAAACATAACGATAATAAGAAAAATTTTATGCACCATTTCATCGCCGAATTTAAACACGCTTTCGCACCAGATTTTTGTCAGCAACTGATCTCAAAATTTGAGACAGACCCACACAAAACACAGGGCCGAATTGGCTCAGGTGTCGATACCACCAAAAAAAACAGTATCGATATTCATCTCTCAACATTAAGTGACTGGCAACAAGAGCACCAACAGATACAGCAGACCATCCAGCAAGCCTTAATACAATACATTAAGGCCTATCCACATATGTTAGTTGGCGCCATTTCACCGGCCATTGCTGACCCTGTAACCGGACAAGCCACGCCATTAACACCTGAACATATTCAAGCGATGCCGGAACAACAGCTTAGCAATATCATTAGTAGTGTCTTTGAGCTCGACGCCATCAATATGCAGAAATACGAGGCGAGCAAAGGTAACTTTAATCACTGGCACAGTGAGCATTATCCGCACCCGACCGATACAAGTCAGAAAAGTCTGCGTCGTGTATTGTTATGGTTGGTATACCTCAATGATATTGACCAAGGTGGTGAAACCGAGTTTTTATATCAGCAAGCACGTATCAAACCTGCTACCGGCAGCCTAGTATTATCTCCCTGTGGATTTACCCACACGCACCGCGGCGTAACACCGATCGAAAAAGACAAATATGTTTTAGCCAGTTGGGTGATGTTCAAGCCGGCTCAGCAACTTTACGGTTCTAACTAGAAATTCGATAGGTCAACATTATGCACGTTTTCTCAACATTTGCTTTGTTCTTTGCGCTAACCCTATTTACCACAACTAGTTGGGCTCTCGGAAAACTTGGCCATCAATTAGTGTGTGATATCGCCTATCAACAACTGTCGCCTTCAAAACAAGGTGAGATTGATGCCCTTCTGAGCCAGCTACCTAAGAATGACAAAAAAAGAGTGAATAACTTTAACCATGCCAATGTGAAAACACCAATGACCTATGGTAAAGCCTGCACTTGGCCAGACGTTGTAAAAAATGATAAGCCTTACAAAGCCTATAAAAAATGGCACTACGTGAACTTTGATCGCGACACCACTAAGGCAAAAGAAAAGGCCTGTAAGAAAGACTGTATCACGGAAGCAATCCCCTTCCATACCGAACAATTAAACGCCGACAACACGAAAGATAAGCTACAAGCATTACTATTTTTGGGTCATTGGCTAGGTGATCTCCATACGCCTATGCATGTGAGCTTTAGTAGCGACTGGGGCGGTAATAAAACAGATATAAAAGTTGACGGTATTTCGTGCGACAGCATGCACGGGCTGTGGGATGTGTGTTTACTTACGAGACAAGTAACAGGCGGTTCATTGAAAACGCAGTACTTACCGCTATGGATGAAGCTTTCGACTGTCAAAGACACTCAAATACAACAGTGGCAACAGGGCAGTGTGACAGATTGGGCTACAGAATCACTCATTATCGCTCGTCACCCAAACACCGGATATTGTTCGGTCGAAAAAGGTGATGTGTGCGCAGAACGAAAACTCCCCGTTCCATTAAATAAAGCGCAACTGGATTGGGGCAGCCAGCAATTAAACATCCGTATTCAACAAGCTGCCACTAGACTTGCTTGGCTATTAGAGCAGCATCTTTAGACATCATTTGCTTCAGCAAGCTTATTTTTTGCTGCTATCCACTGCGACATAAACTGAGTGCTTCGATGAGAGTGATGATTTAGCATCAGGCCGACAAAGTTTTGTTGACGATGTGATGTAAATTGATCAGCAATCTCGTCTAATTGGCGTTGAAAATGGCTGACAAACTTGTCTGATGAGAACAAGAACTGACGGTTATATTTTGCCTGTTTACTTGCTTCCTGCCATCTTGATGCATTCTGGTACAAGGCAACTGCTTCTCTAATGAACTCATCTTCGCCGTTCACGACAGCTCCAGCCCATGGTTGGTCACTTGCCATGCCCTCTTCACCAATTGATGTGGTAACAGAAGGTGTGCCACATAGCATTGCGTCCGCCAACTTGCCTTTAATGCCTGCACCAAATCGCAACGGCGCTAGGCATACTTTTGCCTGTTCCATCACGTTGAGGGCGTTATCCACCCAACCTTTTACTAAAAAGCCTGAACGCTCACAATGCAAATCAGTAGCTTTCTTGGGAGGGTAAGCCCCGTAGACATGGAGCTCAGCCTGCGGTAACTGCTTTCGAATATGTGGCCATAGTTGTTTGAGCCAAAGCACAGAATCCCAGTTAGGCGCATGTCTAAAATTACCGATCGAAATGAAATGTTGGCGATTGTCGAAAGAGCGCCCTTGTGCTTGCAATAGATCATCTGGATACACGAAAGGCAAATAACTCAGCAACTGCGCGGGCACACCGTAATGCTGCATTAAAACATCTATTTCAGCCGGTGAAATCATAATCGTTAAATCGCACCGATAAATTGCAGCGACTTCTCTAATTGCAAGATCTGTATGCCAATCTATGGTGTCGATACTGCCGTTTTTTTTATATGCCTGGTGCCTTGCATTGCGCAGACTTTGCAAATCTTCAGTGTCTAGAATACGCACCGCATTGGGGCAATGTTTCGCCACTCGCCAGCCAAACTGTTCTTCCATCATATAGCGGTCATACATCACTGCGTCTGGATTTAACGCCTGAACAAACGCGTCAAAGCTATCGCAATTTAGCAATATGTCTTGCATTTCAACCTGTAAATCAGCCAAATCCATCATGTGCTCAGTCCGCTGTGCGGGACTCGCAAACGTCACATCATAGCCAAATGTTTGAAATAGCTCGATCAGTTGTACCATGCGGCTGCCTGCAGCCGAGGAATTGGGCTCAGGCCATACCCAACCAATGATTAGCAAAGATTTAGTGATAGGCGACTTACTCAAAAGAAAGCTCAGACGTTATGTATTGGGGGGTAATTTTACCAAACTGTCGCAACAAAAAAAGCGAGCTAAAGCTCGCTTTTTCCAATCGCAATAACAGCCTTATTAGTTGGCGGCTGCTTCAGCGGCTTTTGCTTCTGGCTTTTGACCCACTTCTGGTGCTGGCTCTGGCTTTTGAATTTCGAGTAATTCAATTTCAAAGTTAAGCACTGAGTTACCAGGAATGCGCGGTGGATTACCCATTGGGCCATACGCTAGATCTGAAGGGATAGTGAACTTGTATTTTGAACCTACAGACATCAGCTGAACACCTTCAGTCCAACCACTGATTACACGATTCAATGGGAATACAGCTGGCTGACCACGCTCTACTGAGCTATCAAACACGTCACCATTAATGAATGTACCTGTGTAATGTACTTTAACCGTATCAGTTGCTTTTGGCTTTTCACCTTCCGCTGCAGTAATCACTTCGTACTGAATACCCGATTCAGTTGTCATGACGCCTTCACGCTTCGCGTTTTCAGCCATGTAGTTTACGCCTTCAGCTTTTGCTGCTTCAGCTTCTTGTGCAATCTTTTCTTGTTGCTTAGTTTTCATTTCTTGATCAAGTGCCATCAACACGTTTTTCACTTCGTCTTCAGACAACTGTGCTTTACCTTCTAAACTTTCAATAAAGCCTTTTACGATCAACTCTTTATCAAGCGTTAAACCTAACTTGTTGTGCTCTTGTAGGTTACGTTCCATGTACATACCAATTGATGCACCTAAGCCGTATGCTTGCTTTTGAGCTTCAGTTTCTAGCACAGCTACTGGCTTTTCTGCAGCGACTTCTTCTTTCTTGCCTTCTTGACAGCCAAATACAGATACGAGTGCAATTGCAACCAAGGTTGGCTTAAACAATTTCATTTAAATCTCCAAAAATGAACACATTAAGAATATTTCAGAAAGGGACGCGATCTTTATTATTCTTGTTCAATAGCGTAAAAAAAGACTTATACTAACGACAAATGGTTACGGAAAAAAGTACTAATATTTTGACAGATTGTTATCGTCTTGTTTACGTTTGTTTTTTAGGCCTAGCGACGGCCTTGATATCAGGCTGTAGCCCGTCCGACTCGGAGCCATTAGAGCGGTGGCGTCATGCTGCAGAAGGCGCCCGTGCCGCCGACATTTCCAATGATGGTACATTAAGTGTTGTTTCCTCTATTCACCACGGTATCAGTGTCTGGGATTTAGACAACAACGCCTTGAAATTTACTTGGTCACAACAGCAAGACAATGCCGACAACTTAGTGCTGGCGATTGATATCGCTGATGACAACTCACAAGTGCTAACCGCCAACCGAGACACATTTGCACTTTGGGATGCCGTGTCTGGCGAGTCTATTGGCTATTGGCAAGTAAGAGAGTCCAACATCCGTGATATTGCACTATCAAGTGAAGGGCGTCACGTACTTATCGGTAAATCAAATGGCACTGTCGTTCATGTCACTATGGCCAATGGCAGAAGAATTGAATTTCTCGGCCACAGCGAAAAAGTGAATACCGTTGATATGCTTCCTAATGGGCGTGTTGCCATTTCTGGTGGCAACGACTTCATTGCCTATGTTTGGGATACCCAGTCTGGACAAGTAATTTATCAATTTAATCACCCTAGCAGAGTAACTAAAGTCGCCTTGGATCCGGAAGGACGTTACGCCTTTACCGCAGATTCAAAGAAAGATGCCCATATTTGGAACTTGAAAACAGGTCAATTAGTTCAAAGCCTTCAGTACACAAATCGTCAGGAAGTGTTCAGCTCTGTGCGCTTCTCGCCAGACGGCAGTCAGTTATTAACCGGTGCTCCTACGCGAAAAGTCAGTTTGTGGAATATTGGTACAGGTCAGCGATTGCATAGCTGGCGTGTTACACCACGTGAAGATATCCGCCCTGCAGGGGCCGTTGTTTACAGCGCGGCTTTTAGAGATAATAACCACTTTATTACCGAGAGCTCATCAGGATTTGCCGAATTATGGCCACTACCTCAATAGACCATGTAAAAGCGTTAGAAGAGCGTGTTGAAACGCTCGAAGCAAAAAGCGCTTTTCAGGAAGATGTAATTGAGCAATTAAACCAAGAAATCGCTGTACATCAAGCACAACTTGCGCAATTACAAGAACACATTGAACTTATCGCTAGCCGCATCAAAGATTCGGCGCCCGGCAGTTTGATGAAGCAAGAAGACGAGCCGCCCCCACCTCACTACTAGTCACAGACGATAAGTTACCCTTGCTTATTCAGGATTAAAAATGCCAATGACTTGTTCGTTGGCTCTCACATCTTTTTCAACGTGGGCTTCAGGTTGTGTCATTTGCTCACCACAGCTGACGCAAGTCACTTTCTCAACACCATCTTCTTTCGTCAGTGCCATAGTGTCCATTGCTTTACAACTTGGGCATACTGCGCCGGCAATAAATCGTTTTTTCACATGCGTTCTCTTTATTTGTGGTACTTGTGTATTTTAACTTGAATACTATGCCTTGGAAAAGCGACAATACCGCGATTTTATGCCATGAGGACAAACAGTTGATTACCGCACAAGAGTTAAGCGTATATCGCGGTGCCAAGCCACTAATAAAACAAGCTACCTTTACCATACATGCAAAACATAAAGTGGGATTAGTTGGCGCGAACGGTTGTGGCAAATCATCACTGTTTTCTGTCTTTCTTGGTGGGCTATCGCCAGATTCCGGCGAGTTAAAAATGCCCAATGGCTGGAAAATAGCAACCGTAAAACAAGAAACCCCCGCACTAGATTGCTCTGCACTTGATTACGTGATGGACGGTGATACCGAATATCGCGATATTGAGACCCAGCTAGAGCAAGCCAGAGCGAACGATAATGGCACATTAGAGGCGACTCTGCTTAACCATATGGATGCGATAAATGGATACAGTTTGCCTGCACGTGCCGGTGAATTGCTTCATGGCCTTGGCTTTTTGCAAGAGCAGTTAACTGAACCCGTTAAGAGCTTTTCTGGTGGTTGGCGCATGCGTTTAAACCTTGCACAGGCATTGATATCGCGTGCTGATTTGATGTTACTGGATGAGCCAACCAACCACTTAGATTTAGATGCGGTTATATGGCTTCAACGTTGGCTAAAACGATATGACGGTACATTAGTCCTCATTTCGCATGACAGAGACTTCTTAGATGACGTTATTGGCCAGATTCTGCATATAGAACGCCAACAAGCGAAGTTGTATTCTGGCAATTACTCATCGTTTGAGCGCCAACGCGCAGAGCATTTGGCACAGCAAGACGCAGCTTTCCAAAAACAACAGCGAGAGGTCGCACATTTGACCAAATTTGTTGACCGTTTCCGTGCCAAAGCAAGTAAAGCAAAACAAGCGCAGAGTCGCTTAAAGCGCCTACAGAAATTACCGGACTTAGCGCCAGCGCATGTTGATAGTCAGTTTACCTTTTCTTTTGAAAAGCCAGAACATTTGCCATACCCGCTATTATCGTTAACTGCTACCGACTGCGGATATGGTGACATCAATATTTTGTCTGGTGTAAACCTGACACTGGTACCAGGCACTCGATTAGGGCTACTAGGCAGGAATGGCGCAGGTAAATCAACGCTGATTAAATCATTGGCTGGCGAACTGGCTCTTCAGAAAGGTGAGCGTTTTTGTGCACAAGAACTGAACATCGGGTATTTCTCTCAGCATCAACTTGAGCAATTACACGCCGGTACAAGTGCTGTAGAACATATTTTGCGCTATAAACCGAGTATGACAGATCTTGAAGCAAGGAATTACTTGGGACGTTTTGGTTTTAGTGGTGATCAAGCGCTTTCACAAGTCGACAATATGTCAGGAGGCGAAAAGGCGCGACTGGTATTAGCTCTCATTGTTTTGGAAAAGCCACAATTGTTGCTGCTTGACGAACCAACTAACCATTTAGATTTAGAGATGCGACAAGCGTTAGTAATGGCACTGCAAGACTTTGAAGGCGCTATTATTCTTATTGCCCATGATAGATATTTACTTGAATCATGCGTAGATGAATTTTTGCTTGTCGGTCAGGGAAAAGTGACTGATTTTTCTGGTGACATCGACGATTACCAACAATGGCTAAACGACGATAAAAAACAAACAGCTGCCGAAAAAGCCCCTGTTAAAGCCGTGACAATCGATAAGAAGGCACAGCGCCAGCAACAGGCTGAATTACGTAAAAAAGCAGCGCCTTATAAAAAGCAAGTCGATAAACTCAATACCCAAATGGCCAAGTGGCAAGAAGCGCTGGATGCTATTGAAGCTGAACTCGCAGAAGGCAGTATTTATCAATCTGGCGATAACGTGAAGCTAGAAAACATGTTAAAACAGCAAGCTAAGCTGTCAGATCAGATTGCAGAAGCCGAAATGGAATGGTTAACGCTTGAAGAGCAAATTGACGAGATTATGCAGCAAACCGACGAATAGTGAAGACGACTCACTTTAGTTGCATTCGCTCAATTATAAGCATGACTATCTAAGACCTGTTGGCTGCGTTAACAGGTAACACAGCCCAAGTTTCTACATACATTCCAACAACTTGTTGCAATTTTACTAACAAAAATAAGTAGCTAATCGCTTAAATTCTTTATAACTTTGCTACACTTAGAATCAGCTCGTTCATCGAATAAGAGAAAACCATTATGAACAAAATCGTCTCAATCAGTGTTGCTGTAATACTCTCTGCTGCCACGTTCTCCGCAACCAGTGCGGATTTAAAAACAGGCATTTTTGAACTCAATAGAGGCCAGTTTAAAGCCGCCATGGCAGAGTTCGAACCTTTACTTGCTGAAGGCTATGCACCAGCACAATACCAAGTGGCATTAATGCACAAAAATGGTTGGGGCATGCGTAAAAACCTAAACAAAGCGTACGAACTATTCACGCTTGCTGCTGAGCAAAACTACCCTGACGCATTGTTCGAATTGTCGGTCATGTACTCCGACGGTGAACCTATCAAGAAAGATTTAAAAAAGGCCTTTGAACTGACTAAAAGAGCCGCCGAAGAGGGGTTAGCAAGCGCACAGTTTAATCTCGGGGTTATGTACGCAAATGGCACCGGTACCTACAAAGACAACACGAAAGCATTTCGCAGTTATGAAAAAGCCGCCAATCAAAACTATCCATTGGCACAATATAATCTGGCGCGGATGTATTTTGACGGTAAAGGTACAGAAAAGAGTTTAATGAACTCGTACATATGGAACACTATCGCCTCTTTCAATGGCTACAAGGATGCAGAAACCAGCCGTATTATCGATGAGCGCCAGTTAGGCGTTAAAGATATTCAAGAAGGGCGAGAGAAAGCAGAAAGCATCTACAACAACCTTGTCGCTCAAAGTGAATTACGAGCCAAGTTAGGTAATTAATTTTCGCGCGAAAACACGCGCAAATATTGATCCATATCACTATCTTAATCGGCGCCTTATTTACAATAGTTACCAGTAAGTAAATAAGGAGCCTGTTATGGACATTCTCAAATCATTTTTTAACGATCCTATCTTTTGGTTCTCTTTTGGTGGCCTATTCATCGTATTGGCTATTTGCAGCTACTATGTGTACTTCTTTTTGAAGAACATTAGCGAAAGCGATGCTGAGCAGCACTAAAAATCAAATTTCCGCTTATCTTTTGATTTTCAAAACCTTACCTTTGCGCGAGCAAACGAATGGCTCGCGCTATCGGTATAAATGCACAATTTAGTACAATTAATAACCTTTTTTCGTAACAACTTTGCTATAATCTAGGCATTACTACGGTGAGGGTTTTACGATGATTTCAGTCAATAGCAGTTCGTCTACTCTAAGTTACATTAATCAAGTCAACGAGAAAAAGCAGGAAGAGGAAGAAAAACTCGCTTCGTCAAAACGCATTAATAGTGCTGCTGATGACCCTGCAGGTCTTCAAATTGCTAGCCGCCTCACCTCAGAAATTAATGGTTATCAGCAACTAAGCTACAACGCACAAGACCAAATCAATGTAAACCAAGTGCAAGAAGGCGCACTAGGTGCTATTGGTTCAGGCTTACAGCGTGCCAATGAGCTTGCCGTTCAGTCTGGTAGCCCACTTGCTGATGATGATGCCATCCAAGCAGAATTTGACGAACTCACTGAGCAAATTAATACGGTTGCAGAAGAAGTGTTTGGCGTGCCAAATTTTCTTTCTGGTCTCGACGCTTCAGATCCTGAGGCAACGCAACAAGCGCTTGAGTCAGCATTTGGGACAATTTCGGATGCAGCCTCACAACTTGGGGCTGACAGTAATGCATTATCGAGCCAGGTGAGCACCTACCAAACCTCTTATGTAAATGCCAGTGAATCACGTTCTCGTATTGAAGATACAGATTACGCAGCATCAAGCTCACAACAGCAACAGTTGAATGTTTTGTTGCAGGCCTCTGTCATCAACCAAAAAGATGAAGAAGAGCGCAAAGGCTTATTGGTAAACCAATTAGTGTAAAGCCGCTAGCAGATAAATCTACAGCCTATATAATACAAAGCTCACAGATGTGGGCTTTTATTTTTTATGATCACAGAAAGTTCTTTTAAACCTGCTTGGTGGTTACCAAGCGCCCATTTACAAACCATATTGGCTAAATATCTCAAAAAGTCTCAACACGTGAGTTTGTTGACACAAACATTGGATACGCCAGATGGTGACTTTATTGATATTGCTTGGACTGAAATTCCCAACAGTAAAAGTACCAAGCCAATAGTGGTTATTTTGCATGGTTTAGCAGGCTCTGCTGACAGTCATTACGCCAAGGGAATGCTTGATCAAATAAAGCGAAAAGGCTGGATTGGTGCCTTGATGCACTTTCGGGGTTGTAGCGGTAGACCAAATCGTATGGCGCAGTCATATCATTCTGGCGACACCAGAGATATCCGCTTTTTTTCAGAGTGGTTAGCTGCTCAATATCCCAACGCGCCGAGAGCCGCTATGGGTTTTTCGCTCGGTGGCAATGTCCTGACAAAGTATCTGGCAGAAGCACCTGACAGTGGCTACAAGGCAGGAGCGGTTATTTGTGCTCCTTTAGACTTAACCAGCTGCAGCCACCGTATTGGCAAGGGTAGTTCCAAAATTTACCAAAAGTATCTGGTAGACATGCTCAAAGAAGCAACCTTTGAAAAAATAGAACAATCGCTACTGCCCGACATATGCCCACAAAAGCTCGCAGATGTGACAAAACTATGGGATTTTGACCACATGGTAACAGCTCCTATCAACGGCTTTGATAGTGCTGCACATTACTACCAACAAGCGAGCGGAAAACCTGTTATGAAAGAAATCAAACAACCTTGTTTGTTCATTCATGCAGCTGATGACCCGTTTCTTGACCATCAGCATATTGTCCCTAGCGAGCCGTTACCAAAGCACCTTACGTTTGAGGTCAGTACTAAAGGTGGTCATGTCGGATTTGTTTCAGGCAAAAATCCTTTCAAGCCAGAATACTGGCTAGAGCAACGCGTTCCCGAATTTTTTGAGCAACATTTATGATCATCCCTTACAAAGATATAAATCCAGACACACTAGACAACCTATTGCATGAATTTGTACTTAGAGAAGGCACGGACTATGGCGCCCAAGACGTTTCGATAGAGGAGAAAGTTGCGCAAGTAAAGCGTCAACTCAAAGAGGGAAGCGCCGTTATCGTATTTTCAGAGCTTCACGAAACCATCAATATTTTACCCAAAGACACCTTTGAACAAATGGCAGAAGAGGAAAGTCCAGACTGCTAGCGACAAACCACATGCAAGTGCCGCTGCGCACGCTCGTGAGAATAAAGGCCGTAGCTGTCTTCCGATAACGGCACCAGTTCAATGTTATTGGGTAAATAGCAAGGTTGATTAAATCGCGCATTTACAGACTTTTGGTGTTGCTCAGGCGGTAACTGCGTGAGCAACCAATGCACATTATACATGCCATGCATAATACTCGACTTTAGACCCAGTCCTTTAGCGAACAGAGGATGAAGGTGAATGGGGTTATAATCACCAGAGAGCTTGGCATAGTCACGCGCCAACCTTGCGGTTAACACACGTTCACTTAATGATTGGCCGTGTGGCGGCTCTATTGTTCTGGTTTTAGCGCTACGATAGCCTTTGGCTTTGTCTAAAATTTTATTAAAATTAGTCAGGCAAACGTCATTCGATTGCAGTAGCTCTGTAACCAAATGGTAGGTAATACCTTTTTTACTATTTTTCAGTTTGTCTATGCGTACAATCAAGTCAAACGGTTGAGACCAGTCGACTTGTTGATGTTGCTCATAATCACTTGATAAATGTATTAAGCCCATTAGACCACTAGGGAACGGTCCCTGTACCAAGAGTTGCCCTAAGTAGCGATAACCGACATTAAATAGGTAACTCATGGGTAAGCGCTGACAACTAAACATTAATTTAAATGCAGCTATTTTTTCTGCACTTTCGGTCAGTCCATCTATCCGCAAGCCATGTGGATAAAAGTCCGCCACAGCTGAGCGCTTTCGAAAAAGAAGGCGGCGAAATATTTCGCCATTGGTCATCGGGGTCTGGATAGCTATAGTCATCATAAAATAAAGCCAGCACTAGGCTGGCTCTTTCAATTATATTGTCTGCATTCTCGCTAAGCTTTCTGTTTATTTATCAGCGAAGGTCAAGTTGAATGTCACGGGAACTGCGTTGCTGATGCTTGGTAAGCCAGCAAGTTCTTTTAACTTAGTCACGCCCGCCGTTAAATCAAATTGCGCCGCGTTCAATATCAGCGGTTTGGTAGAATTAACCAGTAAACGGTCTCTTGTTAGCTTAACCACTTGCACAAGCGTTTTCACTGTTTGTGTTTTACCGTGAAGGCTAATTTCCCCTTCAATAGGTACTTGCTTCTGTACACCTTTCGGCATGCCTTTAATAAACGCTAAATCAATTGTCGTCGTGAATGTTGCCGATGTGAATTTAGATGTTTCGAACAAGAATTCCGCCATGCGCTCATCACGAATACCAATGCCGGTGTTAACACTGGCTAGGTCAATAGTAAACGTCACCTTGCCGTCTTCATTAATTGCACCTGAAATATTGTCAAATTTGTGAATTTCGGCAATATCCCCTTTTTTCGTGCTGACAAAGTTAATCGTTGACTGATTATTATCAAGCTGCCACGCACTCAACGCAGGAAATGCAAGTAGGCTAGATAAAAGTAACGCTGGTATACGCATAAGTTTCTTCCTTGTTAAAAGTCGCGATTAGCGCGATGCGGTTTTATGATGTCTCGCCACGGAAATGCTTGATCACCAAGACTGATAAAATCTGGGTTCATTAACGTACTTCGCTCATTATAGCTCAGCCCATTAAATTCACTGTCAAGAATGGTGCCGCCAGCTTGCTCTAAAATGCATTGACTAGCACCAGTATCCCACTCACCTGTTGGCCCTATGCGAAGATAGCAATCGGCACCACCTTCAGCTATTAGGCAGTTTTTCAATGAGCAACTGCCTAAGGCTATGTAATCAAATTCGAAGTCTTCATTTAAATATTGGCCCATCAAGCTCAATTCTTGACGACGGCTAATCGCCACTTTTACGTGACGGGACTCCTCAAACGGTGCGACATGTATTTGTTTGCTAGATTGCCCGTTATCTTTAAAAGAGCCTAACCCTTTTTGACCATAGTAGGTCAGACAATGATCGGGCGCATGAATTACCCCAATTGTTGGCCAGCCGTTTTCCACTAACGCGATATTGACCGCAAAGTCACCGCTACCAATGATAAATTCACCTGTTCCGTCAATCGGATCAAGTAACCAATAACGTTCCCACTTTCCGCGTTTTTCTAGAGGCAGAGGGCCCACCTCTTCTGAAATAATAGGAATGTCTGGGGTTAGCCTTTTGAGTTGATCCATAATGACCTGATTTGCTGCCAAATCCGCACTAGTCACCGGGCTATCATCTTCTTTTATCTCTGACGTAAAATTACGCTGTCGATAAAAATTCATTACATCTTTGCCCGCTAATTTTGCTGTATCAAGTGCAATGGTTAGCAATTGGTCATCTGTCATGTACACCTTCCTTATCACGCACTAGCATCAGGGCAGCAATCGAACGTGCTTCTTTAAAATCAGGTTGTTGAAGCAACTCACTATAATTATCTATCGGCCATGGCACGACCTCTAATGGCTCAGGTTCATCGCCAGGTAATACAGACGGCGTTAACTGTTTAGCAACGAATATTTGCATACTCGCGTTAAAAAAAGCGGGTGCTAGCGCAACGTCATGCAAATGCGTGAGGGATTTAGCAGCAAAACCTATTTCTTCTTGTAATTCTCTGTTCGCCGCTTCAGCACCTGTTTCGCCTGGGTCTATCAAGCCTTTTGGAAAGCCGAGCTCATAACTGTGAGTACCTGCACAATATTCACGTACCAATAATAACTCACCTTTTTCGGTAATTGGTACGACCATCACGGCGCCTCGACCGGCACCTTGCATACGTTCATACTCTCGCTGCTCACCATTACTAAAAGTTAAGTCGATTTGCTCTATAGCGAACAACCGACTTTTCGCGACAGTTTTTCGGTCGGTAATTTCTGGTAAGCGATTCGTTTTAGTCATTATTTCTCGGCTTGTACGTTTAAAAAAAGTTTAAGGTGTAGAGCCTTTCGTCTCTCGTTATAATGCCATAATAAGATGTTTTCATGGAAGAAATAAAGGGGTTCCCGTCTATCAAGGGCTGTAGTTGAACTACACTTTTTTCCTACACTGTAAGCCATACCACTTGAAAAGCGAATCACCAATCAAGTTACTATATTATCTTTCTCCTATTTATCGCTTTCACTGAAGTGTGATTTCAATACCAACATCGCTTCGTCAATGTTATCGACGTTCACTACATCGAATATTGGTAGCAATGGTTCCGGAATTCGTTTCTGTACTGATTTATATCCTCTGGGTTTGCGTCCAGCTCTCGGCCTTGCCCCACCCCAATTAGGATCTCTTTCTTTTGTCATATCAGTTCGGTTCTCCAAATTACTTTTTTAGACTATCAAATTAACGCACCATAATTCAAGAAGAAATAAGGTGCGATTTTCAAGTGACAAATTCAGACAGCTTCATTCCTACTCTGTTAAAGTATCATCGACATAAAACTTTAAGGAGGTGAAATGGGAGTATTAGGAAAGCAATCGAGGTTTGAACTACCAGATACGGTCACGCTAGCGAAGAACCTATTTTCGGATGCTAGAGATCTTTCCAAGGAACTTGGTATCAAGATTAGTGAAGCAATTGAATTGCTTCGTTTAGCGGAAGAAACTCAAAGACGTATGATTGCGCATGAAGCACTTGAGCGTAGCGACGAGAATTTAGCTGGTATAGGTAGTCACTTAGATAAAGTTGAATTGGCAATTGTAGAAAAGCAAATAGGATAAATTTAAAATTTGCTTAATTGTCATACATGTACCAAACTCTATGACGTTGGTCTAATCCGCCAACATCCATATTAAAACTTTAAGCTCCCTTGGGAGCTTTTCTTTTTTATTGGGGGGTAACCTTCCATTATCTGACGTGACAAAGTTCTAGTTACAGTTGATTAGCAGGTACGCCTGACTTCTGCTTCTTTATATTTGAAAGCTCATTCTTAAGAACGCGATTATCTATTTCTAGTAGTTTAATGCGTCTGTCCATTTCTTGATTAGATATTATTTTTTGCTCCAACTGATAAACACGAAAGCCACTCAAAATTAACGCAAATGCCGTGATACCTAGTGCGATACGAGCAGTTTGAATAGATTTATCGCTATTAGTCTTTAGTGCTGCACTAATATTTGCTTGAGATTCACTAATATTTATTTGCTCTTCAGTAAAATCCTTCTGTTGTTGAAATCTTCTTTCGTTGTCATTGAACTCTTGAAACTTTAGTGCTGCGGAAAACCCCGACTCGTTTAGTGTTGCCAACTTACCTGCCAACCGAAATATCCGATTTTCGTCTGGCTTTTTATGTGTGTATATATCTTCGGAAATGACGTTTATTAAACCATACTTTTCTGCCTCAGAAAGTAAGTGCAAAGCCTTGCTATATTCCGATTGCTCTCTCACTTGTGCTGGATAGTCTGCGTCGATCGTAGTAACTAGCTCAATCGCGTCTTTAGGTATTTCGATTTCACCTTCAATGATCCACTTGAGAGTTCCAGCATTGGTTATATCCGGAATATGCAACTTCCCTTTGTCGAGAATGTGTAACAGTACTTCAGTTAATTCTCTTTTCTTCATCTCAGTCCCTCAATTGATTGTTTCCTATTTATTGTCAGATACTTATCAGCCTCTTATCAACCCTAAACTTTTCCCTGTACATTTTTTAAACAATTATTCAATTCAATAGTTATAATTTAATCAATAAAATTGATTAAATAAACGGTTGGAAAATGGCGGATAACGGGCAATTTACAGCAGATAAGCAGCCTAAAAAGCGTGGTAGGCCACGAGGTTCACGCAATAAACTCTCATTGGTAATCGACAAATATCGTCATACCTTTGTGGAAATGGCGTTCTTAAATGCAATGAATCCCAACCACGAACAGCAGCTTCATTGGGCAGGCATAGTCGCTAAAGTGATGCCCACACAACGCTCCACCATGCCCACATACACCATCACTTCAAGCGGTGACATTAAGACAGACGCACAAACCATCACACAAGCCATGAATGACGGAATAATCAGCCCTGATGTTGCGCAAGCTGCACTCGCTGTATGCCGGGATACATGCACGATTGTTGAATTGGAAGACTTAGAACGCACCATCGACAAAATCCTCTTAGAGCGCAAAGAACAAGGGCTTATCTAATGGCATTACCTCACCGATTACGCGGTAAACGTCACTTACTAGAAGCATCAACCGATGAAATGCCACTGAAGATTATCCGCATTGGTGGCTTTGGTTATTACGAAGTAGCAACTGTCTTAGAGAAGCTGCCTACAGGTAAAAACAAGTGGCGTCGAATATGGCAATTGGGCGTTGATAGTGAAGACGAACTAAAGGCACTAGGCATAGAGCCTATCGAGGAATGCGAGCCACCGCAGATTAAGGATGGATACGACATAAGTAATGAAACGATTGAAGCGACGCATCGTTAGACGTGAGGCGTATCAAAGGTGGGTGAGAAGATTAAACATCGAATTTACACAGAAAACCCACGCGCGTAGGCGCGTATATGCCGAGCCCCCTTCTAAAGCGGCCGATGACTAGTTTTTATATATACGGAATATGACCAACAACCAAAATTTTGAGAGGCAAAAATGTTAAGTGAATTTGAGCGCCTGGTACTGTTTGAACCTGTAAAACTTCAGGGCTTAGCCATACCGGAAAAATTCTATAAAGCACTTGGCCTAAACCCTAATCTCGCACCGTGGACGGTTGATGCGGTGCAATCCACGATATTACACACCAGCGCTAAATTTGGTGGTAATCAACAAATACACATCAAAGCCATAAGGGAACAACTATGAGGATTGGACTTAACGGGCAAGTAATACCCGAAGAAGGTGACGATCAAACCGTGATTGTTGATAGAAGCAGTCGCAAAGCATGGGAAAACAGCTTGTTAAAGCTCTATCAGCAACAACAAATGTTTCCTGATGATTCTGGTATTAAATCGCAGTATCAAGGCGAGTTAAAAGCCTTTGCTGCTGAATTCCCTGCCGAGCCAGAGGTGGTTATGAATTTTAAGCGCGGGCAAGACACCGAACTCGGATTCGGCCCAGAGTTCACAAAAGCAGCCAGATACCAAGAACTGCTAAACCTTCGAGAGCATGTATTGCATAACCGACACGACGCAACACTAGAAGCGGCATATCGTGAGGAACTTGAAGCCTATACAGAAGACTACCCCAGCCAAACACCTGATCACATCATTGAGGAATAACCGTGAAAGTAAAAGAACTACTGGACGAAAAGGCCCAACTACAAGCCGACATAGACACCATGCACCAAGCCGTAGGTGCAGCTTATATCAACGGTAAAAAAACCGACGTAAGCACATTGGAAAAACAAATCGACACCAGCAATAAACAATTGCGTCGATTAGAGAGCGCGATAAAGGCCGCAGAGAAGCAGCAAGCTGAAGACGATGCAATGACGGCTCACACGTTAGCAGTGGATAAAAACGCGTGTATTGATGGCTTAGTTGATGACTTCAACAAGACTATCGAGAAGTTAGCCGCTAACCGTAAACAATCGGCTGTGCTTATTAGCGAGCTGCACTCCATTGGTAAGCAATTAAACCGGGTATCGGGTAAATCTATAGGCCGACTAAGTAACATTCAGCTTTGCCACATGATGTGTCTAGCCAGTGAAACAGGTGTTACCCCTTTGGACTTAACCGACATGTCCGACAATATGGCCCGTGGTGCTATCAGTGAGGTCGGTGTGAAGTTTCACGGTTTAAAAGCTGCGTTACATGTTCAAGTACCTCCTATGCCCAAATCAAAACTAGAGGTGGCTTAAATGAGTGAGCAACTGCACAAAGCCCCGTTTAGCTTTATCAACAAATCGAGAGCTAATGCCTTATCGAACACATTAAAAGTCGCGCATGGTGGCTCTGGTGCGTTCTGGATTAGCTTTGATGAAAATATCTTTGATGGACTAGACGCACAGCAACAAAACTTTAGAACTGGTGACTTAGTGTTATTGGCAAATGCTGATGAGTTGACGTTCTTTCGAGTGGATAATGAGAATAAGTTTAGAAAGACGTTTTTTGCATAAACCTACTTTTTAACTGGTGTACCAGACAGAGGTATAAGTCCCACTGTAGCTAATTACCGCTGTATAGCTACAGCCCTTTAAAAATAAAGAACTGTTATTTATTACCCAGAAATATATCCTAGTGTTTAGTGCTGTTTTTTGACTTCTTTACGTAGCCAGATATTAGCGGCTCGCCTCGCTGCATTCTCTTTTTTATGTTGTACAGGTTCACTGTTTTTAACTCGTTCATACAGCATCGAATATTCTTTTGCTAAATGGTCACGGTTATATGGTGCTGATGCCAAGCATTGTTTTATAAAACTACGATCATTAAATACACCATCACAGTAATAGTTCGACGGCATTGGAAAACCATCTTCAAACGTAACGTGTACGCTTTCAAAATCGTCTATGTCGCAAATAGTATTTTCTATGTCGCAAGCAATATTTTTTTCTATGTCGCAAGTTGTGTCGCAAGATGTATTTTCTATGTCGCAAGTTATGTCGCAACCATCAACTTGGGTATCTAAAAAGCCCTCACCCCTTGTATTGTCTGACTTTCCAGCCTCCAACGTTTCTTTAATTTTACGTTTTAATCGTTCTAACATGCCTATGTCGCAATCCTATGTCGCAAGTTATGTCGCAACTCTATGTCGCAGCCTATGTCGCAAGTTATGTCGCAAACCACAAAACCCTTATATTTAAAGGGCTACAGACGAACACCTACAAAAAATACCGTGATAAAAAAAACAATAAAAAAATACCCTAGCGACATTTGCGACATTGCGACATAGAACAAAGAACCCTTATATTTAAAGGGCTACAGGCAATTTCCTATGTCGCAGCTATGTCGCAATGTCGCAGCTATGTCGCAACTGTAAAAAATCCTATGTCGCAGCTGTGTCGCAGCTATGTCGCAGCACTCAAAATAGCTAACCATATGTTTTACATAGTAAAAAAGGACTTTTGTCGCAATGTCGCAAATGTCGCTAAGACTTTTTCTGTCGCTTTTCATTTTTAACCACTAATTATTGATTAATTTCCATCCAGTTTTTCTGATCGTTCTACCATTAACAATTGAGCCTTTTGGCAACAAATCGAGATAACCAAGTTCAACTAATTCAGTTAACAACCGTTGTCGTAAACTCTGGTCTTTACGTAATTCACTTGGGCCGCTATTCGATAAATCTCTATCAACAAATTCACGGTATTCATTAGCGACTAACCAATCTAACAACCGCTTACAGTGGCTATCTATCTTGCTTTGTTCACTCACTGCATCTATTCGCACAGCTTCTTGCAAGTACCATTCGCCAAGCCTGATAGCATTATCCATAGTGGCTTCGTTAATAGATTTGGCTTTCGGATCTTCAATTAAGGTAAGTACCCCAGCTATCCTCAATATCTGCTCAGGCTGCTTAGATGCTATCGGTGATACGTGTGATAACTCACCATCATCTGATAGTTCTGACTCAATAGCGTTATACGCACCAATCCATTTAATTTTGGCGGCTTTACTCATTGGTAACTCTCTAGGCGTTAACACACCGCGATCGTCTAGTGGATATGGCTCTTTAAGGGGTTTGCCTAGTAACTCGGTCAGTTCTTTAGAGGAAACTTTGTTTAATTCAGTACCGTCAGTATAAAAACGCGTTCCTCTGATATGTTTAGGCTCTGCCATTAGAAAACGTGCTAAATAGCCTTGCTTCATTAATATTTCATCACTCAGAAGCGTTTTAGCGACAACAGGCTGAAGCATTAGGTGACAAGCTAACCTTGGGTTCTCAATGGTCATACTTTCGGCCTCATCGCCTCTAGTGCGCTCTAATGATTGCCCATCCCAAATTGTGCTTAGTTGTGAAATAGTTTTAAGGCTGTTTTCCTTGTTCATGGCATAACTACCAAAAACACCACCAGCATCATTGTTAAACAGTCCTTGGCTTGGTTGCCCAAAGTAGAACGACTTTGCCAAACCTTCGATAGTAAAATCGCTAGTTAAAACATTTGGTTTTTTCGGTGGCTTAGGTTCTTCTAATTCGTTTAACTTCTCTGCTAGCTCAGTAACATTAAAAGCCTCGCCCTTTTTGCTCGCGTTTAATATGTGTTGTCTGGCTCGCTGTATGACATCCGACTCATTTTTATAACTAGTTAGCGCTACCTGATATTCCGTCCTTAATTGCTTGTCACGCTCTTTTACAGCCCTACTACAATGCTTATCCACTGCCGATTTACGATCACCAGAATCAGCAATAGTAAAAAACCATAAACTTAGTGGAATTAGTTCACCGTCTCTATCTACGTTGGCAATGTGCTGAACCGAAAGGCTCGCAGCTGATAACAAGCTATTAGCAACCATTTCTACAGGTGCTTGCACTGTTGAGGCTATTTTGGATGCATACTTAGATAGTACGCCCAGCGATTCAACTGGATAAGGCTCTGGCAGCGTATCTTCAATTACTAATGGTGTTGGCGCTGCACCACCACTGATAGCCCTTAATTTAGAGTCATAGAAGCCATTTAGTATTTTGTTTTCCGCATCAATATCGCCGTTGGCTGCATTGAGGTGAGCAGTTTTTTTGCGGTTCAACCAATAATGCTGCGCGAGCTTACTTGCATATGACTTGGCATTAGCTGAAGTCGTATTATTTTTTTGTAAACTAGCTAAATGCGATAACAAATCGACGTTAGAACTGCCTGTATCAGTATTTTTAAGGTCATCTGATAGCAACACAGCATCAACAGGTTCACCCCTGTCTAAACGCTCCTGAATAGCCCTGTATATCTGTTGATGCAGCTTTGAATAAAAGAACTCTGGCTGTATTACTTCCTTAACGCTCTGGTACTGTTCGTTGTCATTAAGCAAACCACCAATAAGCTGTATCTCTAGTTCTTCATCGATATATGATGTTTGTTGTTGCATAATGATTATCCTTTTATCGTAAGCAGTGGCGCTGCATTGATTGTTGTTGGTTGGTATGGAACTGCTGCCTGCGATAAAAAGGACAACAAAATCTGTACGTTTTTTGATTCCCGGATGCGTATATTTGCGAGCCCCCTCCGACGTATATCGAAACAAGACTCTTTATTAATCCGTATATGGAAAAAGCGCGAAATTTCAGCCGCCAAAATTTCAAAGCGTGAAATGCGAGATCTGATGTTATAGAATGTCATAGTCCATACAGTTCCTTCTTGGTAATTGTTGGATGTACAAAAGCCAGCTTCCATAGGGAGCTAGTTTTAGTAGAGGTATTAAAAAAGCCAGTTGACCCGCCAAAGTGAGCTGGCTTTTTTATTGTTCGCGACTTATGCCGCATTGTTATCTTCTCCATAAAAATCCTCGTAATCTTGGGTTACTGCACATGTTTGAACATATGCCTCTAATTCATCTGCTCTAACACGCTTTGCACCGCGTATTTTGTATTCTGTTAACACACCATCTTTGATTAATGCCGTTACCATTTGGACGCTTACGCTTAGATAAGCAGCCACTTCTTTTACGGTCATGAAGTAGCTCATGCTGGTGTCGATTGGGCGAATTGGTACGTGTCTATTTGTCATATTATGTCTCTCTATCTGTATATTATTTACACAGTTGTTAACTGCTTTTCCAATACTTTCACATTGTCATTATTGAAAATACCGTCGTATTCGTCGGCAAGTAATTGAAGTAATTCGCGTTGTTCTTCGGTGTATGCGTACAAGTCATACGTCAAATCTAAATCGGGTTGTTTATGGCCCAAAAGTAGCTCTTTATATTTCTGGATATCTGTATAACCACTGACGCGTGTACGCCCCGTACGGCGTAAATCATGCCCAGTCCAGTGATCTAAAGGCAGCAGATGACGAACGTCATATAGGTTCTGCACTAGCGCTTGCTGATTAATGGGTTTATTCGGGTTCAGGCGTGTCGGAAATAACAGGTGTGAAGTTGATTTCATTTTTAATTCACGTAGGAATTGCAGTGCTTGCGAAGATAGCGCGACTATCCTGTCTCCACCATTCTTGGTTTTGTACAAATGAATGTAACCGTCTTCAAAATTCACTTGGTTCCACATCAAATTAACCAGTTCACCAGTACGACATAGCGTCCACATCGCAAGCTTTAATACATTGCCCACGTTCTCTGTGAATACTTCGCTATGGATCGCCACATTAAGCGTTTTTAATTCAGCATCATTTAATATCCGGCTACGGCGTGAGCCTTTGTTTAAATCTATGCCTGTAGTGGGATTACGAAACGTATTAGGTAACTTACCTTTGCGGATAGCGAATTCGTACGCATAGCGTAGTTCTTTGACAAAGATATTACCCATATATGGGGTTTTAGCGCTGATAGCATCAAATCTATCTTCTATCTCGTCAGAGGTAACATTAAGCGCAGAGCGACGGCCAAACGCTGGCAAGATGTGTTGCTTATTAAGGTTAACCACCGTTTGAACACCACGCATTGTACGTCTGCCATCTAGTCGTTTCTCAATGTAGAACTCCATCATTTGCTTAACGCTGAACTTCTCTTTTGCTTCTCTAGCGGCTTCAGCTTTAGCCATAGACTCCTGTGCTTTTCTAAACTCAACAGGACAAATACCACTGTCGCGCAGTTTCACATACTCCAGATATTTCTCTGTCGCATCATTCAACGTCATAGCAACTAGACCATTAGCAGCGCCTATCTTGATTTGTTTAAGCTTCTTGGTCAGCGGTTGGCTGTACCTGTAGGTAAACGTCGCTGTTCCCTGTTTGGAAATCTCAACACGAAAGCCCGGAAATGATTCGTGTGTAAGTGCGGTATTGCGGAAATCTAGTGCCAAACAATCACGTAACTGTTTTGGCGTACCAAATGATTTGCTAACATCTTTTTTAGGCATGACTTTTTTCACCTTTACTTTAGTTGTGCTTAGGAAACGAGGGGAGCGGTAACTCCCCTTTGCTTCCGACCTATAGCGCTAACTATAGGTTTTTGTAGTTTTCGTGAGAGATCGTATCAGAGATCTAAATCACAAAACACCCGTTAAAAACCCATAAAAACACGAGTAAAAAATAGTTATATAGTTATATAACTCTATATGTTTAAAGGGTTTTGTTGATACATCACACTTTGATTTACAACGCTTTTTTAGAAAGTAAAATCAAGTGCAGTTTTTTAACATATGTTTACATGGAATAAATCTATGCTTGATTGGTCAGAAATTTCAACGGTTTTGCTCGATATGGATGGGACAATTCTTGATTTGCACTTCGACAATCAATTTTGGCTCCATCACCTACCTAAACGATACAGTGAAAGTCAGGGGATATCTGAACAGGAAGCAAGAGAGAAGCTTGTTTCGCATTATCAACAAGTTGAAGGGACCATTGCTTGGTATTGTTTGGACTATTGGGCTGAACAAACTCAACTACCTATCACTGAGCTCAAGCGTGAATTACAGCACTTAATTGCGCTTCGTGCTGACGCTCATGACTTTTTGGTTGCGTTGCGCGACAGTGGCCGTCGCATAGTGCTTGTGACTAATGCTCATCCTGACAGCTTATCTCTGAAAATAGAGCGCACGCAGTTGGATACTTATTTTGACAAGCTTTATTCAACGCATGAATTTGGGGCAACAAAAGAGTCTCAATTGCTATGGCAACGCCTACAAGCAGATGAAGGGTTTAATGTAAAAAACACTCTGTTCGTTGATGACAGCATTAACATTCTAAAGTCAGCGCAACAATTTGGTATAAAGCACTTGTTAGCCATTGCAAACCCTGACAGTCAGCAAGCCGTCAGAACAATTGAAGAATTTCCTGCGATTACCGATTACCGTTCAATTACTGCAGAGCTGTTGTCGACGCCTTTTGCTAGCGCCTAGTCAACAGCTGTTTACTCCATTTACGCCGAACTAGAAGTTAAGCGCGTAGCGCCCTTGCGAATCAGGGTTTCCAATAAACGATAAGCCTTGACGCCATTGAGCTGGAAAGTCAGCCCCTGGCGTCAAATAACCCTGGCCAGATGTTTTGCCGTCAATGCCTATCAATGCAACGTACTCAAGCCCTAGCTTATTGTCAGGACTAACGGCTAACGCCAGTTTACTGTCTTGGCAGCGAATGTCTGCTGTAAAGCCGCCTAATTCAACAGTCTGCTCTAAACTGGTTACAGCGGCGCGATTCCACGTCAACACACCTTTCGCGGCTTGACACTGATTATCAACAATAGCTAGCTCCGTCAGTTCCAGTGTCACTTGCCCAAAGGCTTCAACTGGAATTGGCAAAGGCAAATAAGGAACTATTTCACTCGCTGCAATAGTGACTTGTGTATTTTCCAGAGAAATACCTGACGACGACAACGTAATATCCGCATGACCTTGTGGACCACCTAGCAACGCATCACCAAAGGTCAGTGAGGTCGACGGTGCAATCATCAACAGTGACAATGCACTGAGTTCACTTTTAACGTCATGGATTAGAAAATTTTGATACTTAATGGCATCAATATTTGCACCCCAAACGGTTCCATAGACATTACCTATCGACATATGTTTTGGTGCTGAAAACCAAGCCGTTGCAATACTAGCTGGTATCTTAGCTACAATGAAAACTAAGTAAGCAGCAATAAAAGCCACGGCAAAAAGAATTTTTAATTTCATAACGTTATTGTGTTAACCGCGGCTGACTTGAAGACGACGCACTTTTACGATGCCTTCATTATTACCTTTACTGATGTCTATATTGCTGACACTCAAACCATGCTGCTCAGACAGCTGCGTCAACATGCGTAGCAATTGATTGAAGGCGACTTCATCTATCCAAACTTGCAGGTCATCACCATTCGGTTGAACACGGTCGATGGTGATATTGTGCTGGCGTGCAACACGATTAACCACACTTGATAAGCTACCACTTGATGTACGCTTTACACCCTGAGTGTTTTTTAACTGAGATGTGGTTTGTTGCACATAAGACAGTAACTGCTCAGTGCGTTCAAGTTTTTGATCCGCTTTGGTTAAACCATTATTGATAGGACTCCAAATGCCCTGATAAAGAATGAAAACGCCGATAACCGCTGCCATAGCAATCACTAAAATGCGTTCTCGCTGTTGAAGTTGTTGCCACCACTGCTTCATGATTAGCCCTTAATACTCAATGAGCCTGTCACACGCTCACCTTGGTTATTCTGTGCGCCTTGTTTAACTTCCATACGTGCTTGTTCTAACACCGTTTTAAACTTGTCGAAGGCTTGATAATCTTTTGCTTCCGCTTGAATACGTAGTTCTTGGCGTTTACGGTCGAATTTCAACGATGTCGGTTGTAACTCGGGTACTTGCTGAAAAGCACCACGCACTTTGGCAAGCATGGCCAAAAAACCAGCCCCTGAATCACCGCTGCCCGCTTCAGACAATTTGCGCTTTAGCTGCGATCGAATCGTTGAGACACGCACACGCTTAGTCTGTGGAAACGCTTCTTTATACGTATCAATAATTTGTTGTTCAACCATCGCTTGTTGGCTGTTTAACTGATATAGCGCAGCGCCTTTTACGCCTATATTTAGCAACAGAGCAACCAATGCAAGTGACGCGGCTATCGCCCAATATTTAAGCGACGGAGAGCGTTCAGTTTTGACCGTAAAATCACCTTGTAGCAAATTGATTGGCACGGATTTATGCTGCGCAAACAAAGCTAATGGCAACTCTTCGGGTTCAGCCACTTGCTCTATAGTGACAGGTAATTCAGGCAACGGTGAGTACCGGTGAATAACGACCGGCGTTTCCTCTTGCTGCCAGCTATCGGCCATAAACGGCCATTGCGCACTATCTAACGCAGTGCCTTGCCAACTGCCTTGGCGAATAACAATTTGCTCCCCCAGTGCAATGGCACTCCAGCCCTGTTCCTGCTCCGGTAACAGTAGCTGCTCGGGAATAAGGGTTTGGCATTTGATGCCTGCGTCTTTTAACCAGCTCTGCCAAACAGACATGAGTTCACGCTTTACGACAGCAACATGACAATTACTTTCTTCACCACTGGCTTTGACTTTAGCAAAGGCAAAAAACAACTCTTCAACGTCTTCAGATAGCTCTTCCTCAAGCATGTAAGGGACAGCTTTACTCATCGCTCGTTGATTTTTAGCGGGCACACTTAACGCTTTAAGCAACACATCACTACCTGGTGCCAATGCAATAGTCTGGCGTGTTTGAGCTTTTTCAGCTAATTCGCTTAGTGCCTCTGCGCCAGTAATCTCACCACTGGCTATTATTTCTTGCTGACCTGGAGACCATATCAACCACGGCATTGTTTCCGTAGCTTGACTGGCTAAGCGGATGTATAAAACTTCCTGCATTAAAAGCGTCCTATCGTGCGACCTATTACGCTGACTTGGCTGTTATCAACGACCTGTAGTGTCGATACCAAGTTAAAATAACTGTTATTAAATTGCGCGTTGGCCTTTAGTGTAAAGTATTCACTATCAACAACAAACTGTTGTTTTTGTTCATCGGTTAAATTGAGTTCAGTCAACTCAGGCATATTTTTAAAGTCATCGATGTTATCAAATCCCTCGGGATCGCGCGCATCTATAATCGACTTGGCTTCATCAACGGTGATATCAAGTAACGCTTGTAGTAGTGGCAGCTGCTCTTCCGTTAACGTATTGATATTAATTTTATGTGCATCACTACCAGGAATAATACACGTATATGCTTTCAATTCATTGATTACGGCTGGCGTAAAGTGCTCTACCACTCGCAACTCTTGCACACTTGCAAGAAAGCTATTGGCCGCTAAATAAGGGAACTCTTTACTGGCATAATCATTGTCTTCTGCACCGCCTGCACTGGCTATTTGATCATTTTCATCAAGCCAATCTGTCAACGCGTCCGCCATATATTCTGCTTCAAACTCGGACACTCCTTCGACACCTAGATTGACAATTAAGCGTTCAAGAGCAGCGCGTGCCGGCACTTCTTGGTTTGGGTTATTATTGGCGTTTTCTGGTATCGCTCTAAGTGCGTTCAAGTTCAAACAGGCATGTAAATCGAACAAACCACCAGATATTTCACCTTGCGGCACTGGGAAGTTATTATAGCCTTGCGCCCACTGTTGCTGGAGATTAGTCACTTCGTCTTCTTTTTCGTTATCCATCACCAGCACCCGCTTAGCAAAAGCCTCAGCGCCCATCGCATACCAATACGCTTGCTGATTAAACTGGATATTACTTGATCGTTGCAATTGATGTTGAAGTCGCGCGGTCATTTCTGTTGCTAAAATGGCAGCCAACGCAACGATTAGCATAACCGTTATGAGGGCTACGCCACGCTGATGATTATGTTTGTTCGTCATCATCAGCCTCTTTTTCTGGTTCACTCGCCACGAGGAATTGACGACGTAGCTCCCCAAAATCTTCCGTCTGTAAAATGACCGCAACCGCCTGAGGTAGGTCAGTGCCTTCAATTTCTTTTAGCCATTTACCGGCCATATAAAATTCGAATTTCACATCTTCAATGCCCGTTAATAGCGGTCGAACCATTGGCTCCTGCCCCACTACGGCATCAACAAAATTGTAATGAAGGCGATTGAGTACACCGTCTTGCATGTTGTATGCAACGGTTTGAAGATCACTGCGCGGCAGCAACATGCCAGGGTTAGTCCAGCCACTACGAACAAAAGCTAAACCTGTGGTTTCTGAAAAGTACCCTTGGTCATCTAAATGCATGTAACCCGAAAGCGGCGCTTCGCCATTGACACGCATCGTACGGCGAGCAATTTGTAAAAAATCTCTCTCCATCACAATGAAAGCACGATTGAGTTCATTTAATCGCTCGGTCTTGATCTTCGACTGTTCATCACTGACAAAAACCGTATCAAAAATAGTGAAACTGGATAGGCTGATGACAGCAAAAATCGCCATAGCGATTAGCACTTCTAATAAGGTGAAACCTTTCACTAAACGCGAGGCCATTAGAGATTAGGCCTCGCAATAAACGTTGTCATTTCGGTAATAGGTTTTTCTTGGTCTACAGTTGCACGCACTTCAATAGTCACAGAACGTAAGGCAGAGTCTTGTGTTCGCTCTACTTTTTGCTGCCAATACCATTTACTGCCCGCCATTTCGACTTCACCTTTTCGGTTATTCTTGGGCGGCCATTGTTTCGTATCTAACACCGCAGCGGTAAGCTGATTCGACGCCACCCAATTGGCTACTGTCTTTTGCTCAAGGCGTGAAAGGTTATCAAAGTTGTTTTGTGCGGCCCCCATTAACGCGACGCCAGCAATAGCGAATACCGCCATAGCAAGCATGACTTCTATTAGCGTAAATCCTCTTAACTTATTCATCATCAAGAGGACCTTCAATGACAAGTGGCGTACTGTATAGCCCCGTCACTTTGTATGCCAAGGGTGCTTCAAATTCGTCACTAATACGAAAAGTGACGCTAAAAGGGCTTATATCTCCACCAGAGAGGATGACGATTTGCGGAAAGATAGGTTGTTCTTTTTCAGTGAAATTTTCTTCTTCCGGTCTGAATGTCTCTGCATCAAACATGACCGGCTGGTCTATCGGCAAATCATCTAACACCAACTCAAATGAAATACCTTCAGGCATTTCTTCTTTTGCTAAAAATTCAGCTTCAGGTAATGCCGTCCACTTCGTGCCATCGTAACCAACAAACTCATAACTTTGCTCGTCAAAATAGACACCGAGTTCAATGTTATTTAATAAACCATATTCACTAGCAAGTTCGAAGGCTCCGGCAAACCTTTCACTCACTTGTTGCAATTGTTTTTGGCTTTGGTTACCAAAAAAAGTGAATTGCACTGCGCTCATTAACACGCCAACAACAACAATGACCATCATAACTTCTAATAAAGTGAAGCCATTATAGTGCTTTGTTTTGAGTAACTTTGGCATGAGTAAGATAAATAATTAAGGCGAGAAAAATAGAGAAAGCGCCGCTTTGCGACGCTCAAATCAATTTACTGATAGTCGGTTAAGTTCCAGTTACCGATGTCATCATCAGTACCTGCTTCACCGTCTGGACCCATTGAGAAAATATCAATTTTTCCGTTCTCACCTGGGTTCAATAACTGGTATTCATTGCCCCAAGGATCGTTTGGTAAACGTTTAATGTACCCCTCTTCAGGGAATCGGCGAGGTAATGGTTCGATATCCGTCTCATTCACGAGCGCTTCTAAGCCTTGCTCTGTGGTTGGATAGTTGTAGTTATCCATTTTATACATGCTCAATGAAGTTTCTAACGCCGTTACATCTGATACGGCTTTTTGTACATTCGCGCGTTCTTGGCTGCCCATAAGGTTAGGCACAACCATACTGGCTAAGATACCTAGAATAACAATAACAACCATGACTTCTAGTAAGGTAAAACCTGACTGACGAGTTCGCATAATTAACTTCCTACTAACGTATTTAACTGTAAAATTGGCTGTAAAATGGCCATAACGATGAAAAGCACAACTCCTGCCATGGTAACCATTAGCGCAGGTTCAAATGCTTTAATTGAGATATTCATCAATGCTTCAAACTCGCGGTCTTGATTATCTGCCGCACGTCCTAGCATTTGTTCAAGCTCACCACTTTTTTCGCCGCTTGCTATCATATGAAGCATCATCGGCGGAAATAATTTCGTTTGCTCAAGCGATACCCGAAGACTTGAACCTTCTCTAACCATGTCGCCTGACTCTTTTATTTTTTGTTTAATATAAAGATTATCAAGTACTTCGCCAGCAATACGCATACTTTCTAGCAATGGCACTGCACTGGCTGTCAAAATACTGAGCGTGCGCGCAAATCGAGCAGTGTTCAGGCCACGCGACACTTTTCCAATCATCGGCATGCCAATCAGTTTTTGATGGACGCCAAAACGAAAAGCAGGTTTGCGCATTAACTGGTTAAACGCCACCATACTCAACGAAAATGCAAGCAAAATGAACAAGCCATAATTGCCGAGAAAATCACTACTGGAGATAAGGAACTGAGTCGTGCCCGGCAAGCTTTGGCCCATGTGTTCAAACTGACTCACTATTTTTGGCACAACAGCAGTTAACAAGACGACAATTACGGCAACCGCAACTACTGTCATAATGACTGGGTAGACCAAAGCCTGAATCATTTGTGAGCGAAGCTGCTGACGCTGTTCAGTGTAATCTGCCAATCGGTTTAATACGTTATCCAGATGGCCCGATTTTTCACCGGCCGCCACCATGGCGCGATAAAGGTGTGAAAATACATGCGGGAATTCCGCCATACTTTCGGCCAACCCGTAACCTTCAGTGACTTTTGTACGAACAGCCATGATCATACTTTTCTGGCGGTTTTTTTCACTTTGTTCAGCTACCGCCATCAACGCTTCTTCAAGCGGTAAGCCTGATTCGACCAGCGTTGCCAATTGGCGAGTCAGTAGTGCTAAATCAGTTGCGGATATTTTATCTCGACGGCTTGCTTTACCTGCACCTGCTGCTTTTTGTTTTTTCAAGCTGGCGGTGACTTCGGTTGGCATTAAGCCCTGTTCACGCAAAAGTGAACGTGCATGACGCGGGGTATCGCCTTCAATAACCCCTTTTATTGTTTTGCCCTTTGCGTTAACCGCTTGGTAATCAAATGCTGCCATGCTTCACCACTAATCTTCGCGTGTCACGCGCAGCACTTCTTCCAATGTTGTCATACCGGCAAGTACTTTGTCGAAACCATCTCGGCGAATACTGGGTGTTGATTTTCGGATGTATTTCTCAATGGTTTGCTCGCCTTTACCATTGTGGATAAGCTCTCTTACCTTATCATCCACGAATAATAGTTCATGAATACCAGTTCGCCCTTTGTAGCCTTTAAAGCTACATTCTGGACAACCAACAGCACGGTATATTGGCGTGCTATGGTCGTCTGCTAAACCAATAATTTTACGCTCCTCTTCATCCGGCAGGTGCGCTTCTTTACAGTGAGGACATAAGGTCCTAACGAGTCGCTGTGCCAACACCCCCAAAAGGCTAGAAGACAGCAAGAAAGGCTCTACCCCCATGTCTTCCATTCGCGTAATAGCGCCAGCGGCTGTATTGGTATGCAGCGTCGACAATACTAAGTGACCCGTCAAACTGGCTTGGACACCAATTTGCGCCGTCTCAAGGTCACGAATCTCACCTACCATGACAACATCTGGATCCTGACGCAATATTGCGCGTAGTCCACGAGCAAAGGTCATATCCACTTTTGTATTCACTTGCGTTTGACCAATGCCTTCAATCGCATATTCAATAGGGTCTTCAACGGTGAGCACATTGCGCTCTCGGCTATCAATTTGTGTTAGGCCTGCATAAAGCGTTGTTGATTTACCTGAACCTGTTGGGCCGGTGACAAGAATAATACCGTGAGGTTTATCGATAAGTTCTGCAAAACGTTCTCGGTTTGCATCTGTCATACCTAAATCTTGCAAATCAAGGCGAGCAGCGTTCTTATCAAGTAAACGAAGTACAACACGCTCGCCATGCCCCGTTGGCATAGTAGAAACACGCACATCAACCGCACGGCCTGCAATACGCAACGAAATACGGCCGTCTTGCGGAATACGCTTCTCGGCAATATCAAGTTTTGCCATTACTTTGATACGTGAAACCAGCAAAGAGGCAAGCTTTCTGTTTGGCTTGAGAACTTCACGCAACACACCGTCAACACGAAATCGAATTTGAAGCATTTGTTCAAAGGTTTCGATATGAATATCTGACGCATTCTCTTTAATTGCTTCACCAAGCATTGCGTTAATCATTTTGATGATCGGTGCATCATCTTCATTCTCTAGCAAGTCTTCTGTTTCAGTAATTTCATCTGCTAACGAATAAAGATCAACTTCATTTCCGATGTCTTCCATCATCTGTTTCGCTTCAGATGAGTCTCGCTGATAAGCTTGGGTCAGTAGCTGCTCGAATTGTTCTGGCGACTGCACTGTCACTTGATAGGCTTCTCCCAAAAAGCGACGTACTTCAACTAACACGTCAGGTTCAGTTGTTGCAATGCAATGCAATGTGTAATGCTCATCCTCACGAATAAGCAAAGCGTTGTGCCGTTTAGCGAAATTAAACGGTAACTGCTTTACTAAGCTGTGCGGTGCAACTAATTCAACGTTACCTTCGTCGGGCAATAACTGACTATCTACTGTTTGCTCAGCCGTCGTCATGGTTACTGTTCACCATTGTCTTTGCCATTTTTATCTTGCTCTCGCTGCTCCATGTATTCTTCATACGATGGAGGTAGCACAAGCTCTTCGTTCCATTCCGGCAAAATAGGCAAACGCGCATCTTCCATCAAGCTTAAACCTTGCTCTTGACGCAAAATTTCATCAGCACGGATATAGTTATATTTGGCTTTCGTCACTTCATTCATTAACTGTCCATCACGAATTATCGTAGGACGTAGGAATACCATGAGGTTACGCTTGCGCACGGCATTGCTGGTTGACTTGAATAAGTGACCCAAGATTGGGATATCGCCTAATAAAGGTACTTTTTGTTGGCTTTCTTGCACATCTTCATCAATCAAACCACCCAAAATAACCGTTGCACCATTATCAGCCATGACAGTGGTCTTAATCTCACGTTTGTTAATTGAAATATCAACACCCGTCGCACCGCTTACTGACGACACCTCTTGCTCAATCGTTAGCTGAACACCTGTGCCTTCATTAACTTGTGGCGTCACTTTCAGCTTAATACCCACTTCTTGACGATCAACCGTTTGGAATGGGTTATTGTTATTTGAACCGGTGGTAGACCCGGTAATAATAGGGACTTCTTGACCTACGATGAAATAAGCTTCTTCGTTATCAAGTGTCGTAATACTTGGCGTTGCAAGTATATTCGAATTGGTATCTGAACTTACCGCCTGCACAATGGCGCCCCAATCATCTTCGATTAAGCCGAACATCATACCATTCACTGAGCCAAGCAGCTGTGCAAGTAACGTGTAATCACCATCAGTATCAGGGTTAGTTGTGGTTACAGGGTTACCGTTGCCGTCGATAGTTGTAACCGTTGTACCCTCTTCGCCCTCAGCAGCTTGCGCAGCCGCTGCTAAACTACTGATAGGTACAGGGCCATTGTTAAACTGTGTAAAACCACCGTCTTCGTGATACCACTGAACGCCGAGGTTCACACCATCACTTTCAAACACTTCAACGATGATAGCTTCAACAAGTACCTGAGCACGACGCACATCCAACTGACGAATAACCGCTTCAAGTGAGCGCAACATATCTGGTTGCGCTGTAATAACAAGGGTATTGGTATCTTCATGCGCATCAATGCTGACATTACGTTTCTTAGTTTTTTGCGCTGTTGCCTTACCAGCATTCTCTTCTGCTTCAATAGATTTACTGACCCCTTCAAGTACTTTGACGAGATCTTCTGCTTTCGAATACTTTAGGTAATAAACACGTGTATTACCGTTACTCTCAAGTTCACTATCTAAGCGCTCAACCAATTTAGTAATACGCTCACGCGCTTGTCTTTCACCACTGACGATGACACTGTTGGTACGATCATCAGCCACAATTTTAGGGATAAGAAACGTTGGCGTGCCAGCTTTAGCGCCTGTTTGTGGTTTGTTCATCTTTTCGATGATACGCACCATTTCACCAGCAGATGCATACTTTAATTTAATGATTTGAACGTCTTGGTCACCCGCCTTATCAACGCGCTCGATAATTTTAACTAAGCGGTTAACAACAGCTGCGCTACCAGTGATCATAATAACGTTGGCAGGGTCATAGTTAACGACGTTGCCAGAACCCGCCTGATCAGAGAGCTGACGCAACAATGGAACAAGCTCACGCACGGTTACGTTCTTGACTTCTACAACGCGCGTCACCATTTCATCACCCGTTAGGCCACTGCCATTTCCAACAACAGGGATAGAGGATGTTTTTGCGTCTTTATTTCGGATAACTTTTATAATGTTGTTATCCATTTTGACAGCAGCAAAGCCGTACACTTCAAGAACATTTAGGAAAAACTGATAATATTGTTCTTCCGTTAATAAATCGTAACTGCGAACATTGATCTTACCTCGCACGTTAGGGTCTACAATCATGGTCTTTTGCAGATTTCGACCCACAATGTTAACGAACTCGTTAATCTCAGTGTTCTTAAAATTCGGTGAAAACTGTGCAGCAAACACATCAGGTGACATTGGCACTACTGCAGTGCTTAACGCCATCGCCAATACCAATGGTGAAAGTACACTTTTTACACCAGGAACTTTCTGCCACATAGCGCGGCGATTAAATACTTTTTTCTTTATCATTGTGCAATGCTAAACAGAATCTCTGTTAACTCTCCGTTGCGATCAACCAGTAACGCAATATCACTGGCTTCTCGTAGTAATCTTAACGCTTGTGCCGACTCAGCAGGCAATGACAAATCTAAGCCATTCATCTGCACTGCGACATCGCCCGACTTGAGGCCTGAATTTTTGAAAAACTCAGCATTTTTACCTGGCATAAGGCGATAACCTACCACCTTGCCTTGTTCTCGCTTAGGCGATATTTTCAAGTAATCACTGATTTTCCCCGGGTTCTCAGCGATATCAGTTTTCAATGCTTGAACGGCTTTAGTCAGCTGCTTATTTTGACGTAAGTCGACAGTTTCACCGCGACCTGCACCTGCTTGTTGCGCCTTTTTCACCGCGGGTGAGCGGGCGCGATTTTTATCATTTTTAGGTGACGAATTGATGACATTTGTCTTTTTATTGTAATCAAAGCCATCCAACATAAGGGTTTCTAATCGGCCCGACTGTTTAATAATCACTCTGTCCGCATACACCTGCTCTAAACTTGCGCGTGTTCCTTTAATTTTGTCGCCAATACCATACGTTTCTTGGCTACCGCTGTGCTCGATAATTGCAGCGGCCGTTTTAGGCACACTAGATGCGACTACACCAGACAGGGTTAAGTTCAATTTAGTTTCAGGTGCATCTTGCACTTCTGGTAACTGTTCTACTTTCTGAGTTTGGTCAAAAATGCCAAACACGTTGAGTTGTAAAAAATCTTCAATATTAAACTTGGCTGTCTGTTGGCTAGGACTAGCGGTAGCAATTGCCTTTATGGTGTGGTCAGGTTGATGCGTCGACGGCACAAACTGCCAGGTTATTTGCGCGAGCAAATAAGCAATATAGATAACGATGATAAAACTGATGGCCTTGGCAATTTTTACTTGCGGGAGTGTCGCTAACTTTTCATTTAGCGCGGCCATATTTTCAGGCAACTGCATGCGATGTTATTAGAGTTTAATTTCCTTGTTGATAGCCGATGATACTTGACCAAACAGCAAGCAACAACCCGATGACATTAAATTTAACTATTATTTACATAACAAAGTCGCAATAACACGAAAAGGGTGTCGCAATATGGCTAAAAGACGCGGTTTGTGGTACCTTTCGCGCACTTTTTCAACCGGGTAAAAAAAGGACAACATTTGGGCAAACAACAAACATCTTCTGAATCTGGTGCGACCCGCCTCGATAAGTGGCTTTGGGCGGCACGTTTTTATAAAACGCGCGCTATAGCTAAACAAATGATTGATGGTGGCAAAGTGTTTTATAACGGTCAGCGCACTAAGTCAGGTAAAGCTGTCACCCTAGGCGACCGTATTCGCGTGCGCCAAGGATTTGATGAGAAGGAAGTGATTGTTATTGCACTTGCAGATAAGCGTCGTGACGCGACCTTTGCGCAAACCTTATATCAAGAAACGGACGCCAGTATTGAAACAAGAGAGCGAAATACACTTGCGCGTAAGCAAGGTGCGTATTTCAGTCCGGCTACCGATACCAAACCCGATAAAAAACAACGTCGACAAATTCGTCAACTTAAAGAAAGGATATAATCTCGTGTCTACTCAAGACGTACTCAATCGCTACCTTTTTGATGGCAAACACGCGCGTGGAGAATTAGTTCAGATCCAACAAGCGTACCAAGAAATTACTGCCAATCACGACTACCCTGAAGGCGTAAAAACGCTACTTGGTGAGTTGCTGTCGGCTACCTGTCTATTAACGGCTACGTTGAAGTTTGAAGGTGAAATAGCAGTTCAGCTTCAGGGCGGCACTGACGCCCCACTCAACTATATGGCGATCAATGGTGACCATCAACAAAACATGCGTGGTGTCGCCAAGCTACACGAATCGACCGATGCCAAAGGTTTAAAAGCGCTAATTGGCAACGGCATTATGGTAATCACAATTCGCCCAAATAAAGGCGAACCTTATCAAGGCGTTGTCGCTCTTGAAAAACCAACATTGGCAGAGTGTCTTGCAAATTACTTTGAAACATCGGATCAAATTCCGACATCAATTTGGTTATTTACTGATGCTGCAAATAATCAAACGGCAGGCGCTTTAGTGCAATTGTTGCCGGACAGTGACGATAAAGCACAACAGCTCAGCGATTATGATCACCTTCGCCATTTAACGGCAACAATTAAAGCAGAAGAAATTTTTGATTTACCTGCTGAAGATTTGCTGCATCGACTGTATCACGAAGAAGAAGTGCGTGTCTTTGACCCACAGCAAGTGACCTATCGCTGCAGTTGCTCAGAGGAAAAGTGTTTGAGCGCAATTTCTCAGCTCGGCCCTGATGAACTTAAAAGCATTATTGCTGAGCAAGGCGCCGTCAGTATGACCTGTGACTATTGCTTAACGACGTATTCGTTTGATGAACAGCAATTAGGCAGCTTCATTAACCAAGCCAAACACTAGAAAATTTCGATGATGTAGGGGCATATTCGCCCCATTTCATCAACAAACAGACATAAAAAAGGCGCTAGTATTAGCGCCTTTTTTGATTCATGTCGTTCTATCGATTAGTTTGAACGACGACGTAAACCCAATAATGGTAATAGCGCTAGTAGCCAGTAGCCCATTGAGCCACCACTGCTGCTCTTACTAGTAATCGTGAATGAAACAGCCGCTTCATCCGTATTACCGTTTGCATCAGTAACCACTAGGTCAAATGTCATAACTTCACCATCTTTACCACCGCTTGGTGCTAAGAATGAAGGTACAGGGCTAGAGCCATCAAACGTTACCGGCTTACCACTGCGCTGTGTCCATGCGAAGCTAATATCGTCACCGTTAGCATCGAATGAACCACTTGCATCTAGCTGAACTAGGTCACCTTTCTCGTAACGGCTAGCCGCTGAAACAACAGCTGTCGGTGCAACTTCCGGCACACTGAATTGATAGTTCAATTCTTGTGTATCACCGTTAAGACCATTCGCTAACGTTAATGTGTAGTTAACACCAGACTTGCGAGGAATGAAGTCAAACGCAACCGTCATCGTGTCGCTAGACTCACCAGCTTTACGTTCAACAGTCCAAGTAACGCCGTCAGCTGAAACTTCACCGCCGTTCGCAATATTTGTAAACTCATGCGAAGACGCTGACGCAGTCAATGTGTAAACTTTATCCGCGTTTTCAAAGTTAGGTGCAATATCAAAGCTTAAGCTCTGAGCAACACCCGGCGTTAATACGTCTTCAGCTTGAACATCACCTGTTACATTAGTTTGTACATCATCTTCACCTCTTACTACAGAGTATTGAAGTTGACGAGTCAGGCCTTCATCAGACGAAAGTGCGATGTAGCCTGTAGACTGCTCTAAGCCTTCCCATGAAACATTCAGGTCGAACTCTTCACCATTTTCAATGACATCAACAGAAACTGTTTCACTTAGTGATGCTTCGTCGAATTGAACTGCCGTAATTTCAACCGTTACTGGGTCAGTTGCACCAGGCGAAGAACCTGTGTAACCGTCGACAACAACGTAGTAGGTACCAGCTGCTAGGTTAGTAAACGCAACCGATTCAAACTGCGTTGCACCTGCACTTGAACCAATATTGTTGAACTCAGCATCTAGAATGCGAAGATCTACATCTGGAGCAGGAGAAGCAGTAGTAGAGAAGATAACGTTTGGTAGTGCCTCGTCAAAAGTTACATCGAAGAAGTCTAAGCCATCATCAGGAACGTTAAGCTCAACAGGGTCGATGATTGGGCTAACTTTGTCATACACAGCAGCTGTAATGTTTGTCATTTCATTTGACTTAAAGCCTGACAACAACACGCTACCAGTATCACGACCTGCGTCGATATTAATGCTTTCTGGTAAGTTATCTCCACCTGCTTTTACAACAATTGGCATTCTCGCATCAGGGCTACCTTCTGCTGTCATAGTTAAGTTAGCGAACTGCCAACCTTCCGATGCATCTGTTACATCAGCCGTCACTGTCAATTCTTGCGTTTGACCAGCTGACAAAGAGAATGATTCAGGTGATACGGTGTACGTTGCGTCACCAGACACAGACTCAATAGTCGCCGTCCAGTCGCCGTCTTTAGTTGCAGTAACAGTACGCGTCCATGTACACGTGTCAACACAACTTGCATTTGCCATACTTGCTAGGTTCATTTGAGAAGGTTGACCACCCGTGCTCGGATTACCGCTCATGTAGCCGTTAAAGTCTTCATCAACAACCAAGCCCGTTTGTGCGGCTAAGTTCACGTCAGCCATGCCCGCGCCCATATCAAAGAATGTCGCGTCGGTACCATCATGACTTAATACACTTTGGTTCGCAGTTAGCATTAATGCAGATTGAACTGCCGCCGGCGACCAAGTTGGTTGTAGATCGGCAATTAGTGCTAGTGCACCAGCCATGTGTGGGCTCGCCATCGATGTACCTGATAGGAAAGCATAATCTGACGGATCTGGATTTTCTTTGAAACCTGCAGACTGTTCATCAGCATACGGTGCGAAAATGCTAACACCTGGCGCAGCAATTGACGGTACAAGTACATCAGGCACAGACGTGTTAGCACCGCGAGAACTAAAGTCTGCGATCTCACCACCAGCAACTTCGACGACTGACGCAGCAGGGTCAATAGATACCGTTAATGATGCATCACCCTCTAACGCTGCTGCCATAGCGGCACCGTTATTCTCAGATACCATAATTGACGGAACAGTTGTTCCTTCTAGACCTGACATAGTTATAGTCGCATCACCGTCACGGTTATTATGAATAATTACCGCTTGAGCGCCAGCTGCTGTGGCATTGACAACCTTTGTTTCAAATGTACAAGTGCCTCGGCTGATAAGTGCAATTGCACCGTCAAATGCACCTGCAGAAAACTCTTCACAGCCTTCAAAATTAGCAGCATCAACTACCGCTGCATTTGTTAATGGGCCTTCAATGATTGCGTCAAACGACGGACCTGTGCCTGAAGCGTATTCATAGTTTTCACCGCCAAGTGATACATACTTTACAATATCACGGTTGTGCGTTGCTGCAGCCACTGTAGAAATCCAAGGTGCATCACCAGGAGAACCAACAGTGCCCGCTTCCGGGCCAGAGTTGCCCGCTGAAGTCGCTACATGAATACCCGCTTCACGCGCAGCCAAGAATGCAAGTGCATCAGCATCATTCCATGGGTCAGTTGAACCACCACCTACTGAGTAGTTAAGTACATCTACACCCGCTTCGATTGCATGCTCAACTGCAAGAACGGTTAGTGAAGGGAAACAACCGTTGAAGCCAATAGCATCATCTTCACCCGGTAAACACACCTGGTAAGAAACAATGTTCGCATGCGGTGCCACACCTGAAATGCGATCAAAAGTAACGCCTTGAGATTCTGCATCTACATCAGACAATACGTTACCAGCCGTCGTACCCGCTACATGAGAGCCGTGACCATTGTAGTCTTGACCATTTTGCGCCATTTCTGGATCGTAGTCAGCATACAAGTCAGTCAATGTGTCCCAGCTATGGACACCAATTAATTTGTCATTACAAAGATCTGCCCACTCTTCCGTAGCACAATCACCTGAATATACACCTTCACCCCAAGGGTTAGTATGGTCATAGCCGTCACCACCAACGTCTGCGAATGACGGGTTGTCAGTGTTAATACCTGTATCAATGATACCAACTACAACACCTTCACCTTTTGTTGCTACGCCCGTTGACGCACCTTCCCACACTTTATCTGCTTGAATGAACTGCGGGCCAACATCAGTTGTTGTGTAACGCATTTTCTCGCGATGGATATTGGCAATACCAGGAACTGTAGCAAGCTTGATAGCATCTGCTTGTGTCATTTCAACAACAAAACCGTTGAATGCTAGTGTTGTCTGTTGTTTGACATTTAACTTACCAACAACTGATTTAGCTTTGGCTAGTACATCAGTTTGTCTCTCTGTTAAGTATTTGCGGTAAGTCTTTACGTTTTTATCATTAACGCTAAGCTTAGCGCCCGCACTTTTCGCAATAACAGGGTTTGTAGCTGGCATGCCTGCTAGACCACCTTCGTATAAAGCAACAGGGCTGTCGCTTAAACGTACAAAGTATCGGTAAGTGCCAGAATCTAGGTCACGTTCTGGCGTGAACACTGTATTAGAAACACCTGCACTTTGGGTTTTCTTTTCTGTTGCCGGTTTAATGTACTCAAGCGCATTGCTTGATTTACCGACTGTTACACCAGCTTGTGATAGCGCAGGAACTGTCGCTAAAATGGCTGAAATAGCTATTGCTACCTTAGTTTTCATACTTCCTCCAAGGTTCACGAAAAACCGCGAGTGTTTATATTTTTTATCGTTGAAAAGCTGAAAATCGATACGTCGAATTCAGCGGGGGAGCAGACGTTTTACCATTGCGTTACACATTTGTAAATTTTTTGTTAACACTAATTTGTAACCGAGAGAATTCTGTAGTGTCACCATTTTGTACATAGATCCAAATTATATTTGCCAATTAGCAAGTGAATATCGCGATATATCTGTCATATTTACAACTAAAATTGATAAAACTTCCCAAACCTTCATAAACTTTCAAAAAACTAGTGCAACGCTAGTAAAACAAACGCCTGACGAGCATCAAATTTATAAGACAAATAGTCATTTTGTCGTTTTATTACATAAAAAAATTATCATTTTGGGCGCTCACTGTAATAAAAGATGAAAACTTTCAGTCACAATAATTTTTTACTTTTGTTTTATAAAACGATCACATAGAATTAGCGGCCTCAGAGAGAATCTGAGCAACCTTTAAATACCCATTTGAAAAATACTGGAGACATAAAGCCATGGCTGCTTTGGAAAACACGATTGATTTATCTCAATACGGCATCACCAACGTTGCAGAGATTGTTTACAATCCTTCTTACGACACACTTTTTGAAGAAGAAACAAAAGCAGAGCTCGATGGTTATGACAAAGGTGTAGTAACGGAGTCTGGGGCAGTCGCCGTTGACACTGGGATATTTACAGGCCGCTCTCCTAAAGATAAATATATCGTTCGAGACGAAACAACCAAAGATACCGTGTGGTGGGCTGATCAGGGCAAAAACGATAACAAGCCAATGAGCACAGAAACATGGTCGTCGTTAAAAGATTTGGTTACTACACAGCTATCAGGCAAGCGCCTTTTTGTTGTGGACACTTTCTGTGGTGCAAACGAAGATACGCGTTTGAAAGTGCGCTTTATCACTGAAGTGGCATGGCAAGCACATTTTGTAAAAAACATGTTCATTCGCCCTACAGAAGAACAACTAAAAGATTACGAGCCTGATTTCATCGTCATGAATGGCGCGAAAACCACAAACCCGAATTGGAAAGAGCAAGGGCTTAACTCAGAAAACTTTGTTGCTTTCAACTTAACTGAAAAAATGCAGTTGATCGGTGGTACTTGGTACGGTGGTGAAATGAAGAAAGGTATGTTCTCTATGATGAACTACTTGCTTCCGCTTAAAGGTATTGCATCAATGCACTGTAGTGCCAATGTAGGTAAAGACGGTGACGTAGCAGTATTCTTTGGTTTATCAGGTACAGGTAAAACCACACTTTCAACAGATCCTAAGCGTGAGCTAATCGGTGATGACGAGCATGGTTGGGACGACAATGGCGTGTTTAACTTTGAAGGCGGTTGTTACGCAAAAACAATCAACCTATCAAAAGAAAACGAGCCAGATATCTTCAATGCCATTCGCCGTGACGCATTGTTAGAAAACGTATCTGTTGATGAGAATGGTAAGATTGACTACGACGATAATTCAAAAACCGAAAATACACGTGTTTCTTACCCAATTCACCACATTGACAATATCGTTAAGCCAGTATCTCGTGCAGGCCACGCAAAGAAAGTTATCTTCTTAACCGCTGATGCATTTGGTGTATTACCACCCGTTGCTAAATTAACACCTGAACAAACAGAGTATTACTTCCTTTCAGGTTTCACGGCGAAATTAGCAGGTACAGAGCGTGGTATTACAGAACCAACGCCTACCTTCTCTAGCTGTTTTGGCGCGGCGTTCTTAAGCTTGCATCCAACACAATACGCCGACGTATTACGTAAACGTATGGAAGCAGTTGGTGCAGAGGCTTATCTAGTTAACACCGGTTGGAATGGCACAGGTAAACGTATTTCAATTAAAGATACTCGCGCAATTATCGATGCTATCTTAGACGGTTCGATTGAAAATGCTGAGATGGTTGAATTACCAATGTTTAACCTAAGCGTGCCAACGGCCTTACATGATTGTGACAGCAATATCCTTGATCCTCGCAACACCTATGAAAGTGCGACAGACTGGGAAGGTAAAGCAAGAGACTTGGCAGATCGCTTCGTCACAAACTTTGAGAAGTTTACTGACAATGAACATGGTAAGTCATTGGTTGCAGCTGGACCTCAGCTGTAAATCGAGAAACTTAACCTAAAAAAGCCGCGATAATCGCGGCTTTTTTTATGCCAACTCGTCATATCAACCACATGGCAAATATAATAAAAACGACTAAACTTAAAGTACATACGCATCATTTAACGGAGTAAATATGCTGTATCTATTCTTATTCAAATTCGCGTTGTTTCTGGGGTTATGCCTGTGGTTGACAAGACACAACAACTTATCCATCAAGTTATGGAGTGACGAGCAACTCATAAACAGCTTACCCAAATATCAGCACATGTGCCGTTCAAAAGAGGATGGCTTTCCTTATTTTCGGATAGTTAACGCTGAAGAGCGTGTAAAACAAATTAAAGAAGAAACACAGCACAGGTTTCGATACGACCGTGTCCGCACCATGACATTGAACCGTGAAAACAAAGCAACTTTGCTTCAGAAACTGGAACGTAAATTACGCAAAGCCCGCTATGTTGGGAATAATTACGCGACGACACTAATCGCAGAGCAGATAGAAGAAATAGTGCGCCACTAGTGAGCTAGTGGCAGCAATACTTTGGCTTGTAAGCCACCGGTTTCAAGGTTAGACAACTTCACCTTGCCACCATGGGTGTCAACAATGCGTTTAATGATAGCTAAACCCAAACCACTGCCTTCAGTGCCTCGCGCCTTGTCGCCTTGAGTGAATGGTTGAAATAAACGCTCCATTTCCGCTTCGGGAATACCTGTTCCTTTGTCACTCACTGTGACACAAGCGAAACGTTTGTTTTCTAAAAATGTTTCAACACTTATTTCATCATCGGTATAACGAATGGCATTTTGAATTAAGTTCGCTATAACCCGCTTCATTGCTACATAACGTAACGGTATTTGTGGAATTTCACCCGCTTTGAATTTCACAACCCTGTCAGTCGGTGTCTCTGCCTGCACCACATCATCAACAAGCACGTTTAAATCGACCATTTCTGCTTTGTCTTTACTGTCATGCCGAATGTAATCAATAAATTGGTCAATAATCGCATTCATATCGTCGATATCGCTTTCTATACCCTCCTTTAGGAAGTCGTCTTCTTGAGACATCATTTCAGCGCTTAATCGGATTCTTGTAAGTGGTGTTCTCAAATCATGAGAGATACCTGCCATGAGTAGATTTCGGTCATCCTCAAGCTGTTTAATCCCCTTTGACATATGATTAAAGGCTTGCGTAACCGCCATGATTTCAGTGGTACCCTGTTCTTTGAGTGGCTCAGGAAACTCACCTCGACCAACGTCTTCTGCAGCGAACTGCAATGCTCTGAGGGGTCTATTCAAATTACGTACGAACAGCCAGCCACCAGCTACAGATAGCACCCCTAAAATGACAAGGAAAAAAATGAGAGGCGAAAAATCAGATTCTTCGATGCCTGTTAGAGGAATTTTGACCCATAGATTCGGGGCTTGAGGGGGACGAATCCAAAACAAATATTCGTCTCCTTGGGAAATGCGGACTTCAGCAGGACCATCGAGCAAATCTGACATTTGCGCAGAACGAAACTCGACATATACTGCCTCGGCAAGCCCTAATCGCATAGCATCTTGTTCTCGGTAGACACCAATACCGGTTTCTCGATGAAACGCTTCAGCCATCGCAGGGCTGAGCTCTGCATCCTTAATATCAATAAAGACCACGCGTACTTGCTTGGCAAGTAGCTCGTTAATTTGTTTAAAGTTTGGCTGTATGATGTATAACGCGATTGAAACGTACGACACCACCTGATTTATCAACAACAGAAAGCCAATCAATAAAACGGTTTGCCCAAAAGCACTACGTGGCAATATTTTCATAAATATAAAGTACTATGCGGCCTCTTGCCCATCAGGAACAAAAACATAACCAAGACCCCACACGGTCTGAATATAGCGAGGTTTTGCAGGGTCGACCTCTAGCATACGACGCAATCGGCTCACTTGCACATCAATGCTTCGCTCCAATGCTGAATAATCTCGACCACGAGCTAAGTTCATCAATTTATCTCGAGATAATGGCTCTCTAGGGTGTGTCACTAACGCCTTCAATACCGCAAATTCTCCACTGGTTAATGGCATATTGACATCACCTTTAACCATCTCTCGTGTCGCCAAGTTCAGTGAATAATCGCCAAATACGACAACGTTTTCTTCTAACGAAGGCGCACCTGGTGCTTCCTGCACGCGACGACGCAATACGGCTTTAATGCGCGCCAATAATTCACGCGGATTAAATGGCTTAGGCATATAGTCATCAGCACCGAGTTCTAAGCCGATAATGCGATCAACCTCATCACCTTTGGCCGTTAACATCACGATTGGAATATTATTGCCAGATTGGCGAAGTCGACGACAAATTGATAACCCATCTTCGCCCGGAAGCATAAGGTCTAATACAATCAAGTGGAAATTTTCTCGCTCCAATAAGCGATCCATTTGCTCAGAGTTCGCTGCTGAACGCACAGCAAAACCCTGCTCTACTAGATAACGTTCTAGCAGTGCGCGCAGACGCATATCATCATCTACAACTAAAACTTTCTGTGTTTCCTGTCCCATAATTTTAGCCTTATCCTCAAAGAGTATGTTTTCACTATAAGCAATAAAAATCACGGTGAACAATCGAAAATGTTACAAAGCGTTAAGATATTAATATATCTAAACAGGATTCATATAACAAAAAGGCATCAATAGGAAACATTTTAGCGCGCAACGCTATGACTTGTCCTCAGCAAAGAGGAACATCAAAGGTATATCAAGACGGCTTCTCCATGCATTTTCAGTATGGGCATGGCCAGGATAATACTTCACTTTTAACAGTGGAGGTTTGAAACCCTTGTCATCCAAATGTTGGTCAAACGTGCGCTGTAATGGTGGGTAATATTTATCAAGAGTCTTGTCACCGTAGTCAAAATACAGCTTGTGGTGACCTGGGGCAGGCAGACTATCCTTGAAATATGCGATTAAAGCGTCAGGGGCAGGGTTATCTTTATGCGGCATAAGCCCTAACCAATGTGTCGATAAACATGCAGCACCGCCAAAAATTTCAGGGTACTTGGATATCGCATACAAAGAGATAAGGCCGCCCATGCTAGAGCCCATCACAAAAGTACCGTGTTTACTCGCGATGGTTGGATAGTGTTGATCAATATAGGGTTTGAGCTCATTGACAATAAATTGTAGATACTTGTCAGAATACACATGACGGGAAAACAATTTAACGCCAGGCTCTCTATCCATCTTATAGGCATGAATTTGTTGCTGCCTAGTCATTTTAATAAACGCTTGCTGTGGGAAGTACTCACTGTGCCGAGCACTATCCGCATTGTTAATACCGACAACAATAAAGGGCTTCACCACCCCTCTTTCAATTAAACGACCGGCGACTTCATCAACTCCCCACTCTTGACCATTCCAAGTGGCTTTTTCATCAAACAACATTTGTCCATCATGCATGTAGAGAACAGGATAGCGCTGGCTTTCATCAAAATTAGGGGGCAACCAAACATGAATATCACGTGCGGGTATTTGTTTAGCAGAAAACTGCTTTACGGTATGGAGAGAGCCTTTAGTGACACTAACTGCACCAGCAACATGGGCAATAAGCAGCAGCCATACACATAACACCGACATGAACATTTTTTTGTTATACATGTTGAATATCCCTATATGTTAGGTACACCTGTGTTATCACCCCAAAACTATGCAATTAATAACTAGTGTAGTACCGTCTATGTTTCACTGAAGGTAACGAATAGCTTGCTCGGTTACGCATTTAGTAAAGCTTTGTTGGCGCTGTTCACGAGATAGGCGCAATATCGCGCTTTCAACCAATTCCATCTTTTCCATGCGCTCTTTGTCAGATAACTCAGATAGCTGATCATTGAAACAGCCTACTAACCCAAAGTTTAGCGCATTGTCCGATTGCGGGGTTTCTTCACCTAAACACAATTTTAGCTTTTCAGCGAGTAAGTTTTTATCCATTTTTCGGATAATGTCAGGTACTTGATAAGGCACTGGGTCTGTTTTACGCACTGTATTACATCCATAAAACATGTCCGCTACCGCGACTTTTGGGATCAGCGCTTGGTGTTTAGCCGCAAACTTTTCTTTCAACCATCTTTTGTGCTCTTCTGTCATGGTTTCTTGACCGCTTGCAAGCGGTGCAAAGCAAAGTGCTACAGAAAGAATGAATGAAATATGCTTGCCAGTCATTGGCGCTTGCTCCGTGAAATAAAGTACGTCATTGAAAGTATAACGGATCGGACACAATAATTGTTTTACATTATGTAAATTGCCACAGGATAAGTTGATTGTTAGCAGGCATTTTTAAGTCTGATTGGAGCCTAAATCCAGCGCTCTCTGCATAATTATTTACCTGCTCAAAGTCTCGAATAGCACTCTGGCTGTCTCGCTCCTTCAACCAAATATCAAAATCAGCATTGCTTTCACTGGTGTATTCACCGTCATAATTGAAGGGGCCATAAACTGCCAACACTGTTCCTGACTCACAAACTTTAGGTAAGTTTTTGAAACACTGTTCCACATGCTTTTGGCTCATGATGTGAAAGGTGTTAGCGGTATATATCAATTCAAATGTATTATCTGGCCACATACGTGAGTCTGAAACGTCAATTTCGATTGGCGTTTTAAACACACCTCTTCCATGTAAGACAAGATTTTCATGAAGACCCGGCAACATTTGCGCAATATCACTACATTGCCAAGAAAGCTGTGGTAATTTCTGAACAAAATGTACAGCATGCTGACCAGAGTAGCTGCCAATTTCTAACACCTTTGTTTTTTCTTGAAAGGTAGAAGACAACGCTTCATAAATTACCTGCTTGTTTCGCTCACAACTCGGTGCAAAATGGTGCCAATTCTCTTCAAAGTTCCACATGATTAACTTCCTAATACGAACTTCGCGCAAGCAAACACAACAAGGCCGAATACCACTGTTAATAGCATATTCTTTTTCCATGCACTGACTATCACTGCAGCGATTGCACCATAAATATAGGCATTATCTAACCCAAAATGCAGCTCTCCTTTGGGCATAAATACCGCAGGAAAGATTATCGCGGTTAACACCGCAATGGGGACATAATTTAACGCTCGTTTTAGAGACTCAGGAAAGTGGATATTGTCAGCAAAGGCAAATAGCACGTACCTAACCCCAAACGTCACTATGAACATACCTATGATTAACCATACTTCACCCATGGCCAGCCTCCTCTTTCAACGCCTGAGAAGACTGAGGAGTCTTTTGCTCTAGATACATAGCAACGGCAATTGCCGAAAGCGCAGAAAACAACAAACCTGTTTTATGGGGCCAATCTAATGTAATAAGCGACAAAACGCCCGCCACTATCGCGCAGGCAACTGTCGCTCGATTATGCAGACATGGCACCACTATACCAATAAACGCGACAACCATGGCCATATCAAGTCCCCAATTTGCCATGTCTGGGATGCTTTGCCCAACGTAATAACCAAGGAAAGTACACAATTGCCAGTTAAGGTACATAAAACCAGCAGCGCCAAAATAGTACCAACTAAAAAATGGCTGCTCTTTGTGTTGCTGAAGATAGTTGCTCGCTACCGCGAAACTTTCATCAGTGAGCAGGAACGCCATGGGTGCTCGCACACCTTGCCCGTATTCTTTCACATGAGGCAGTAAATTAGCGGCATAGAGTAAATGCCTGAAATTTACAAAAAATGTTGTTAAAACAATAACAGGCCAACTTGTACCAGCGGCGAGTAACCCAATAGCAATAAACTGCGCCGACCCCGCAAAGACAACTAGTGACATCGCCATTACCGCGGCAAACGAAAGCGAGGTAGTGTGGCCAAGAGCACCGTAGATAAATCCGAAAGGAATCGCCGCCAAAATTAGGGGCGCGCAGTCTTTCATGCCAAGCAATAATAAATACGAACGAGAGTGTTGCATTGCCATCCTTTGCCATAGTCAGATTAATAATAAAGTGAGGGCGTTAAATTGATTATCAAGTAGTCAGTGTCGACATAAAAAAAGCGGCCAAAAGCCGCTTTTTAACACACAAATTTTGCGTTACGCATTTTGTTGTATCAAATGCACATCGCGTTGTGGGAACGGAATAGTAATGCCCGCTTCATCAAAAGCAAGTTTAACAGCTTCATGGGTATCAAAAAATACTGGCCAGTAGTCATCTGAATTTACCCAAGGGCGGACAACAAAGTTAATTGAACTGTCAGCGTGTGCAGATACAAAAATGTCAGCTCCAGGTGTTTTCAATACTCTGCTATCTGCATCCATGACTTCTTGCAATACCGCTTTAGCTTTTCTGATGTCATCACCGTAACTGATACCAAATGTCATATCGACACGGCGTGTAGATTCAGCAAATAAGTTTTTCACACAACCATTGGACAATAAACCATTAGGGATGATCACCCGCTGATTATCGAGCGTTAGCATAATGGTATTGAAGATTTGAATTTCTTGTACAGTACCAACAAACCCCTGTGCCTCGATAACATCGCCCGCTTTGAATGGGCGGAAGAATAAAATTAATATACCGCCCGCAAAGTTCGCCAAGCTGCCTTGCAATGCCAAGCCTATAGCGAGGCCGGCAGCACCTAACATCGCGATCAATGATGCTGTTTCAACACCTATCATAGAGGCGAATATAATCACCAGCACGGCTTTAAAGGTGATGTTGAAAATACTGACTAAAAAATTATGAAGGGTGACTTCGACTTTTTTACGTGTCATGGCAGCATCGAGCAAACCGACAACACGTTTAATAATCCAAGAACCTATTATCCAGACGATAATCGCTAATAACAGGCGCGAGCCAAAAGTGATACTCATTTCGCCAAGCAACTGCACATAATGCTCGACTTTATCGACATCAATTTGCATGACTTCAGCCGTGCTATCGATGACTTCCTCAACCGTTTCTTCTACGGCGTTTTCTTCTTGTTGTGCCATGATCATTTCCCTGTCTAACTAATTGTTTATTCATTAACTTTTTAAAATGAATAACTAAATTGTAGATGGGAAACGGTTCAAGTGTAAAAAATCATTTCGATTTTTTTATTGAACGACCAGATTTAGGAAGCAGTAATAGGGCAGCACGTTTAAACGGTTCCAAGTAAATACCGCGTAGAGTTTGATGCTGCGCGTATTCATCACCAATCCCAATAGATAACGATTTCACGCTAGAGGCACGCACTAAAGTACCTGCCATACGATCCCAAATGGCCAACGCTGACCCTAGATTAACATCGAAATACTTGGGGCTATCACTATGGTGGACCTGATGCTGGGCCGGCGAAATAAACCAATTTTCGACTTTATCTCCCCAACTTAGCCAAATATGACTATGACGTAAGTTACTACCCATGATGTTAAACAAGAAGACAAACAAGTTCGCACCTACCACATCGATCATTTTGAGTGTTGGCCCAAAGAGGTAATAACAAACACCAACCACAAAGCCCTGGGTTAAAGCCATGCGACACGCATACAAGTAACTCTCAACAGGATGTGACCGATAAATGGTCATGGGTGTAAGTACTTTAGCCGAATGGTGTACTTTGTGAAATTCCCATAAAAAAGGAATTTTATGTAACGCTAAGTGCAATAAGAATCGGGTTAAATCGTCGAATACAAACAACAGCAAAGTAAAAACTATCATGGTTGTTTGCATGGATGAGGATACAGGCTCTAAAGCACCGAAAACATATTCAATAGCGTTAGAGGTACCAAGCGCAATTGGCACCATGGTAATGACAATGGCAGGAAACAGTGCAGCTTTGAGTAACTTATTGAAAATAAAAAGCCAGTAGTCGTTTTTTGCTGACTGACTGAAATATATCGATGCAGGTAAAAGAAATCGAATAAATTTGCCAACTGAAAGCTTTTCGCCATCAATGGGCTCGGGAATATGACTGACTGCTAGAGGTGAACTACCTTGTCGTCGGTAAACCGCAATAAAAACCGGAATTGCTAGCAAAATAGCACTAGCGACATACCCCCAGTAAATTCGCTTATTAGCGTCCCACAAATATGACGCAAGTTCAGAAAAATTACTGGTTAAAAATTCAATCACAATTGCTACCTTAAGATGCAGGACGCCATTTTACCGCGCGTCCTGCATAAACGCTAGCCGCTAGAAGCTATACTGGTAACCCACCATCGCTTGCTGTGGCTTGATTGGACGTGCACCGTACGGACGGCGACTAACAATTTCTTGTTCATCAAGTACATTGTCAACTTTAAGGTATACGCTACCCCATTCACCAAGATCATAGCTTGCTGATAAATCGACAACGGTTAATGCTTCAGTTGTTACGCCTTCCAACGTCACGCCATCACCAGACGCTTCTAACATTTCATCAATATATCGCGCTATCATGTTCACTTCCCATAAATCACTGGCAAGACCAACACTTAACGTCAATTGATTCTCAGGTAGATAAGGAAGTTCATCGCCTTTTTCTACGATACCCCACATCGGAAAATCTGATTCGAAGCTGCTATCAAATTCACCTTTGGTATAGGTATATGTTGCAGATACCGGCACATCCAAACCCATCTCTGTCGAAAAAGTATGGTTAGCGGTAAACTCAAGACCATAGACACTTGCTTCACCACTGTTGAACTCTTCATCAAGGCGACATCCTTCACCACCTGATGCAGAGAACGAACAACTTTCTTTCAAGTTTTCAACATCATTGAAAAAGGCCACTAACTCGACGTTAGTACCTTGATGATTGTAACGACCACCTAGCTCATAATTGATGCTATTTTCTATCTCAACATCTGGACTTTCTGCTGGACTGGTTGGGATAAAGCCTTCGTGCACCCCACCAAAGAAGCCTAAATTATCTGAGTACTTGTAAAACACACTTAAACTCGGCAACCAAATATCGGTCTCTTTCTTCAAGTAATCGCCTTCTTTACCCGGCGCTTCATTTTGGTAAGTACCGTCTATAAATTCACCACGGATACCAGCGGTTACTTCAAAGTCGTTGATATAAACAGTATCTTTGAAGAACACAGCTAATGCGTCAGTTTCTTCACGGTTAGTAGTAGTGGCCACTTGTGCAGAGCCGTCAGACACGAGATCACCACCTTGCATGAAAAACGCATCTTCAGTGTGACGACGTTTAATTTCGTCTTCGTGGTATCTAAAACCGGCATTAAACTGATGCTCATAACCAGCAAATTTTAGCTTGTAATAAAGCTCTGACTGTATACCTTGTGAATAGTATTCTCGGTAATTATCACCCAAGATAATTTTCTCGTATTCTTGCACCGTATCTTGGTCGCCTTTAAGAATACTCAAGAAACGCGCATTCACCTCATCTTCAGGATTTGCCAAAATTTCTTGTAAATCTCGGTTCACTAGACCACCTTTGAAACCGTTGATTTTGAACCATGAACGTTCGAAATCATTGCGATATACACGGGTTGTCACATCGAAGGTATCGTTTCCAATAAAGTGGGTGAACATCGCTGTTGTATGCTCCCAATCCATACGGTCTTTCTGGCTTGCTGCATAACGACGGTTTTCATTGGCAGAGAAATCTGCATCTGTTAAGCCCAGGTAAGTCTCATCTGACAGTTCATCTGCGTATGAATATTTGAACTCTACGATTTGATCAAACTTATCATTAGACAAGTCATAGTTGAACTTAACCATGATATCGTTTTTATCAAAGCCGGTATCGCCACCGCCATCAAGCTCTTTGTAGCCATCTGACTCAATATGAATACCTTCAATTAAGTAGCCAAACTTACCATTGGTGCTGCCAAAATAACCTTCCGCTTTAGCAAAGCCATCGGTACCCGCAGCAAGATCAATTTGCCCCTCTTTCGCCGTCGGGATATGGCGCGTTGTCATATTAAGTGCGCCAGCAACAGTATTTGGGCCATATTTAGTTGCAGCAGGACCTTTAAATACTTCTAGCGATGTCATTTTACCCATCATCGGGAAATAATAAGCCGCAGGAGCAGAGTAAGGCGCAGGACCGATAAGCACACCATCTTCCATCACCGTAATTTTTTTACTACGCTCAGGAGTTGCACCACGGAACCCGATGTTAGGACGCAAGCCATAGCCATCTTCTTCACGAATATTCACGCCAGGCACGCTGTACAACACACGGTTAATGTCATCAAATTTAAACTTTTCTAATTCCGTTTCACCAATAATGGTTGCTGAACCCGCTTCTGTGCGCAGCTTGTCGTCTTGTCCCAATATTTGGATGCGTTCATAGTACTGCGCTGGTTCGTCATCTGCTGGGGTATCTGCCCATACAGGGTTTACAACAGCCGCAACAGACAACGCCAACAAATGCTTGGGGAACTGCTTTGCAATTTGTTTAACTTGGGCCATTAGTCGTTATCTCCCGCTGACGTTTGTGGTAGTTCAAGCGCCAAACTATTAATGAAGTCCACTTTAAGTTTGTCCGTTACCGCTTTTACTTTGGTATGTGTCTCTGTTACTTGCGCTTCGTTGTTAAGCAAGGCTTCAGCCAGTGTCGATTGATAAGCTTCTGTGTCTGCAATGGCAGCTTCAACATCTGCGCTCATCGTATCAGCAGTATCTTGATCGCCAACATCAATTAAATATTCAATAAAACCAACACCGTCTTTACCCGTCAGTAAATCTTCAAAAGCTTTTAAATTGTTGGCGATATGCGAAATCGATTGCATAGCAAAGTTTGACTCAACATCTTCAGGACATGCCTGGCTACCACAGGTATTCGCAAAAATGCCTAATGGTGTTGCTAACTTACCGTCTTTAGTAGAACTATCGATGTAGAACATAGCATCACTGATACGATTCACGGCATCGTGCTCTGAAGGAATATCACTTGTCGCTGTTCCCGCCGTTTTTAGCTGGTTAGCATAACCGTTATCACCGCTCCATCGCGTCAGCAATTCATTGCTTGAATTGACAATGTCGTTTGCTACTTCAGTGGCAAATGCACAGCGTGCAATTTTACGCTCAGTGTCTGTTTGATTACGCCAGCCTTCAGGTGGAGCAGTATCACAGCTGTCTTCAAGGTTATTGTTAAACAACAAGTACTCTAATGCTGCCATCCCCTTGCGAGTAGGGGTACGCAATGTAATGTCGTAAGGCTGACCATTTACGGTACCTTCTTGGAAAAACACCACATCATAATCAACGGCACACGTGTTTACGATTGGCCACGAGTAAATGCTATTACGTAGTAAAGAATCATTTTCTAGCAAAGGACCCAACAGCATCAATTCAGCTTGCTGCCATGTTGCCATTGCTGCAGACCAACCCTGCTGAGCCGCCACTTTCGTATCTGTTACTGCTTGCTCTGAGCCCGTCAGTTCGCCTAATGCTACTTCGGCCTGGCAATACGCATCAACCAGCGATGCTTGTGATTGTGCGTTCAAGTTGAATTGCTGATAGACAGGCGTAATGACGTTGTCTGCTAAATTCGTGATAAGTGCCTGTTCGTTAAATTCCGTATCAACGGGTGGTGGTGTTGAACCGCCACCGAAATCAGGTCCTGCAGTAGCACTGGTGTCTTCCCCACAACCTGCCAGTGTAAGTGCGCCTGCAACGCTCAACGCTAGCATACTGACATTAGCGTTAATTGCTCGAAACATTGAAACCCCTACGTTATTTTTAAGTGTTTATAAACGGCAAAAGCTTGGCTGTAGATCAGCCAAGCTTTTAAATAGATTAACTATTTGTATTTAGTTAATAAATTACCAACCAGCAACGTTTTCTGCATCAAAGCTCAGTGCTGTTTGGATAATGTCACGTGCTGCTAATAGATCCGTTTTATATGCGTCTACTTCAGCTGCATCTAATACCGGTGCATCTTTCATTAGTACGTGTAATTGTGCGTAGTCTTCATCTGAAATTAGCGAGTACGGGTTAAACTGTAGACCCAACGCAAAACCCTTCATTTCTGAGTAGTGCTTCGCTAAATCACTGTAGTTAAAATCAGCAGTGCCTAGGTTATCTAGGTCTGCAATCGTATCGTTGATGTAGTGAACAACTGTTGCAGCAATAGCACGCTCCCACGCATCAAGTGCTAAGTCACGGTGACCTTTTAATGCTTCCATTTGCTCATCAGTTAACGCTGCACCCGCATTAGTGTTGATGATTTCACGACCCGCAATAAAAGCTTCCATCGCTTGTTTGGTTAAATCTGTTGGGTTAGTGTTGCTAGCTGTACCACGGTCACGTTTTGCAGCATTAACTGATTGGCCAAAGTTGTACTCTGACGTTAAATCAATTTCACCATCACCATCGCTGTCATGCTTACCATTCCAATCTGCACGACCATCTTCTTCTGAAGATACTTTGCTTGAAATTTCGTTGTCGTTGTACTCAAGGTAGTCAACCGCTGCACCGAAGTAACCGAAGCCTTCATCGAATTGGTGTTCTAAGTTTGAATATGACTTACCTGATACCGCACCCGTGTTATCTGTTGTTAAACCTTTACCTTCTGTTTCATGGCCAAGGTAATCATCAGCTGATTGTGAGTATGTAATACCCATTAACAAGAACTTTTGAATAAGTTGCTTAAGATCTGTGCCATCAGTATTTAGGTAGATAGCTGTTAAGTCTTCACCGGTTACTGATTGACGAATAACACCGTTTAGGTGCGCTTCAGCGTTGTCAGCCAACTGACCAAAGAAAATATCAATTAGGCCTTCCGGAGTTGTTGAGCCTTTAGCGCCCCAACCTTCAAAGTCACCATCATTCCATAATTTATGCTGACCTGTAGCATCGTTACCAGCAAGTTTACCAACAAGGTTTTTGTGACTGCTTGATATATCAGTCATGAAGCCTTGCTTAGCTTCTGTAAAGGTGATTGGGAAGTTGTCGTATTGTTCTTCTGTTGTACGGAAGTACTTATTAAGACGGTCGATAACGTCTTGACGGCTTGTCAATGTGCCATCATCTAGCTCAGATTTAAGCACATTACCAATGTAGTGGTTTAATTCAGCGATAAGTGCATGACGTGCAACTTGACCTGTGTATGAAACACTTGATTCACCGTCAACAAACTTGCTGCTGAAAGCATATGTATCAAGTAAATCAGTAACGTCGATAGTTAATTCTTTTGAGTATGTCGCACCGTCTGCATCAGCAACCGTCACGTTAACGGTCATCGACGTCGCTTCTTCATAGTTAGCTGTGTAGTCAGCAGCCAGTGAAAGTTGGTCACCATCAATAGAGAACATTTCACTATCAGTGGTAAATGTCATCGCACCGCCTTCAGCATCAGTTGCTGAAAGAGTACCTACTGCTGCCCCCATAGTGTTTTCATCAACAGACATGTTGCTTAATGTAATATCAGTTGGTGCAGTATTCGTTGGCGTTGGCTCAACCGTTGGTGTTGAGCTACTGCCACCACCACCGCCACATGCTGATAATGTTAAAGAAGCTAAAATAGCTGATGTTAATAGAGACTTACGCGAGTTCATCTGAATGACCTTATTAGTATTTTGGTTTGTTAACTTTCGCTAACCAATCGTAAAGCTTTGTAAATAATGTGGAGCATTATAAGCAATAAACTAAATAAGAATCAATCTCAATTATAGTTACATTGATATTAAAGTTGGATGGAATATTGTACAGGCCAACTGTTTAGCCTATTCACGGGAAATTCTTCGCGTTTTACTGATAACTCAGTTAGCATACTCTGATTGGAGAGATGAGTGGTTTGCTAACTACCTATGCTAAAAGTAGTTTTTAAGTCTGTGGGTACGTCTTTACTGACCGTATTATTAGGCTTTATATACAGTGTCATTATCGCCAGAGCATTGGGCCCTGAAGGGCGAGGTATTGTCGGCACAGCACTGATGACAACGGTGTTAATCGCAGGCTTTGCTCAAATGGGGTTAGCGCAAGGTTTTATCTATCACCGCCGGCACACTGAACGTTTTTCCATACCACTACTTATCAAGGCGTCTTTTATAGTAACTGCTATCACAGCGTGTTTGGTGCTGTTTACTGACCTGTTCTTGTTGCCAGAAGAGCTCATCCCATATCGCCATATATGGTTTACATTAGCGTTTGTCACGGCGTTACAATTATTTTTCCAAAATAGCGTTCAAATTGATAAGTCATTAAATACATATAACTTAGCGAAATTTCTCACCCCAACATCAAATATTCTGGGATTGGGCGCCCTTGTAATGCTTGGCACTGGCCAGGTTTCTGTTGAAAATGTCATCATTATCGGTACCATCGCGCTTGCCATTGCCTGCCTGCTGCAAGCCTTTAAAACCTTTTCGCATGAGATAGCCTATTCCGATCTATCAAAGCTTCCGCTCAGAGAAACAGTGCCATATAGCATAAAAGTGTATGGCACGTCGTTAACGGGCATTTGCATTAATAGTTTCGACAAAGTGATTTTATTGATATTAGGGTCGATGACAGACTTTGGCTTGTATGTTGTCGCCTATGGTATTAGCCGACTTGCCGGTATCGTGCCTGATACCATTGCGACAGTGACCTATTCACGATTTGCAGGAAAAGACAGTGAGGAACTTCGGGCGTTTACCAACCGAGCATTTACGGCGTTATTTTTACCATTGCTCTTGGTTGCAGCTGTTGTAGCCAGTTTCGCACCCTGGCTAATTCCTTTTGTGTTTGGCAACGACTACTCGTTGGCAGTCATTCCGTTTGTGTTACTACTTTTTGAGTGCATTTTGTCATCAACCAGCTGGTTATTGGCACAACGCTTTAATGCCATTGGTAAACCTGGGCTTGTGTTACTAAGACAACTGCTGTCATTAATCCCTTTATTTACGCTACCGTTTATACTGACAGGATTCAGCCCAATAATCGCACTAAGTATTGCCATGCTTGCATCAGCGGTACTGCGTATTGCCGTGACATTAGTGATGTATAAAAGGTCGTTAGGTGAGTCTTTACCGAACTTCGTACCATCGACACAAGAAATAGGGTATCTTAGATCCCTAATAACAAAAACAAGTGCTTGATAACATGTTAAAAGCTTTGATTCCGCTTAAAACGAAACAACTGATAAAAAGCTATTTTTCAGATGCCAATATTAATGGCGATTTAACGTCGTCAAAAAGAAAAGTTTTCATTGGTCTGGCTGCTGACTATGGCAACTTAGGTGATGTTGCGTTGAGCTACGCGGAATATCAGTTTTTTAAAAAGCACTTTCCAGACTATGAAATTATCGATGTACCGATTAGTCAAACATACAAAAACATTCGGGTAATCAAGAAATACATAAAACCCGATGACATCATCACCACTGTGGGTGGTGGTAATCTCACCAACAAATATCAAGATATTGAAAATTTTAGGCTAGCGTGGTTGAAGAGCTTTCCTAATAATCGTTATGTTTCATTTCCACAAACAATAGACTTCTCTAGCGATAACGAAGGTCAAAAGTCTTTAGCTGAGTCATTTGACGTATACAAAAATCATAAAGACTTAACGTTTTTTGCCAGAGAGAAAATTTCTTACGCCCAATTACAAGATCTGCTTGGCGATCGCGCCAAGCTTTGCCCTGACATTGTGCTGTCGCTCGATGAAACAAAGGATGATAGCCAACGGGTTGGTATCACAACCTGTATTCGCAATGACGAAGAATCAAAGCTGTCTTTTGACGAGCGCCAAGGGTTGCTAAAAGCCATCCATCAAGAATTTGAAAACCAAGTGACTGAGTCAGACACGCATATAGGCCGTGGCGAGCTGAGTTGGGACGAGCGCACCGCAGAGCTTGAAAAAATATGGCAACAGTTTAGAACATCAGAAGTTGTTGTTACCGACCGTTTGCACGGGATGATTTTTTCAGTCATCACCAAGACGCCATGTGTAGTGCTGTTAAACAACAATCATAAAGTACAGCAAACTCATGAAAACTGGCTCACAGCATTACCCCATATCGCCTTAATCGAGGACTTTAGTGTTGATACTGTCATCAACGCTATTCGCAAAGTTCGTGCAGTGCCTGAAGAAGAAGTCGCACTGCCTGATTTAGCAGGCAAATATACGCCACTGATTGAGGCACTTAAGTAAATGGCAAGAATCGCGTTTTTATGTCTTGCTCATAATAACTTTGATTACTTAGACGAAGTCGCTAGATATTATTGTTCTGACAACGATGCATTTTTCTTACATGTAGATTCTGGCGTGCCAGATCAAAACATAAAACTCACACACCCAGACATACGATTACTGCCTAGAAGTGAGCGCTTCCGTACTCGCTGGGGCACGTATGATATAGTAAAAGCAACTATTTCGTTATTAAAAGCAGCATTAAACGCAGGTGATTTTGACCGTTTTGTACTCGTCAGTGGTGCTGATATGCCACTGTTAACTAAATCTGCCTTAAAAAAACGGTTAACTGCTGATGTGAGCTATTTTGCCCAATGGCGGCTACTCGATTACCCTCAGCAAAAAGGCAGTAGAGAATTTTTTAAACGTCATAATTACCATATTGGTTGGGCAAACCCAGGTGAAGCATACGCCTCGAAAAGTCGCTTTAAAATATATCGTATGTTGCTGATCAATAAATTGCTGAGTTTTATCCCATTGATGGCAACGTTCACTTTTGATCATTACATCAAAGGCTCACAGTGGTGGGTAATTACTGCGGATCTGGCTAAGTTCTTTATTGAACAACTCGAAGACCCAAAAGTTGCTCGTCAGTTTGCCAATATGCATGCACCCGATGAAAAAACGTTTCATACGTTGGCTTGCAACTCTCCTTTTAATACGAAGATCGATTGGAGCTTTGAGCAGTCTTCCCTAAAACAAGGGCTCCATTATATTAACTGGGGAATTGCTGACGGCACAGGAGGCTTGCAAGCCTTTAAAGCAGAGCACATTGATACCGCAAAATCACTAAGCTGTTGTTTTGCTCGCAAAGTAAACCGAGAAGATTTTGATTCGCTGATTCCCTATATTCATCAACTGATAGAAGACGCATAAACGTGAAAATTTTGTTTTTACTTCCAAAGCTGACAAATTCAGGACCGTCAAATGTAGTAGCGTCTATTATTTCTCACCCGATGATGCGTGATCATGACATTGTTATCGCCAGCTTCTTGGGCTTTGAACAAGAATATCTCGATAGACTTGCACCATTCGGTGTCCGCTATGAAGCTTTACCCGGACCTGGATTAAAAGGGCTTAGCAAGCTTAAACGCCTCGTTAATGAACAAGACATTGATGTTGTGCATAGTCATGGCTTAATCCCGGATGTCGCTATCGGCCTGATTTCTCCGTTTATTAGCGCCAGAACGGTAAGCACAATACATTGTGATTTAGCAGCAGATTACACAATGGAATATCCGCCGCTCAAAGCAAAAAGCTACCTTTTTATTCACAACCTCTTTTTACGATTTATACAACAACGTGTATCTGTTTCTGCCGCTGTACAAAGCGTTTTAGCGCATGACAGTGACGTTGTGCGCAATGGTGTGCAACACCGCCCCATAGACTTTCCTGCCAGTAGTACGTTATCTCTCGTCTTTGCTGGCCGCTTAATTCAGCGAAAGAATGTGCAATTAGCGATAGACTGTTTCAATGCGTTAGACAAATCACGCTGGCCTAATGTTGAATTGGTTATTTTTGGTGATGGTGAACAATTTGACGAGGTCAAAAAACAAGAAACAGATCGCATTAAAGTCATGGGCTTTCATGATGATTTTCTCAGTACCTTGTCTGACAATAGTATTTTTGTAAATCCTTCATTGGCTGAGGGCTTACCCATGGCGGTGATCGAAGTGATGGCCGCTGGTGTTCCCTGTTTATTGTCTGCTATTGAGCCGCATAAAGAATTGAAACGTTGCAGTAATGATGGAATCGCTATTTTTGATTTCAATACCGAATCCTTTGCTCAAGGCTTAGCGCAACTTGCCGATGATGATGGTATGGTTAATATTGATAGAAACGCATTGGAGCAGAACTTTTTGCAAAACTTATCTGATACGCAAATGACAGCGCGCTATTTACAGGTTTTTGCGAAGGCAAAATAAGGCGTCACGCACATGTTGCCCTACTTCATCGCCACCTTTACTGCACTTATTCCTTTTTTTATCGCCTATCGCTTTAAGTTTAACTCTGTAGCGCTAGCCGCTTGTATGATGCTTTCTAGCCTGCCTCTGATATTAATCTGTGGCTTTAAATTTAAAAAGGTGGGGACAGATACAGGCTCTTACATCTACTTTTTCAACAATTTACAAACCTTTGAAGATGCGATGGAGATGGCCAGCCATCACGGTGAGGCGGGCTATTGGCTAATGAACGCTCTCGGTCATCAATTTACCGATAATTATTTTATTTTGTTTACCTTCACAGCTGTTATCGTCACCTGCTGTTACATGTACTCTTTGAAAGTGTTCAACCTAAAAACGCTGTCACTGTTTACATTGCTGTTCATCGGCCCCTACTTTTTCCAGCTAAATGGTAACCGGCAAGCAATAACTATTGCATTATTCTCTATCTCTGTGATTTTTATTATTAAAGAACAACCGATACGCTTTTTGGCAACGGTGTTAATAGGCTTTATGTTTCATAAGTCGATGATTTTATGTTTGCCTCTCTATTTTGTTTTTAAAGGCGAGATTAAACCCCGAAAAATTGCGTTGATATTATTTGGCTTCTTATTGTTCATTATTTTCTTCCAAATGTTTATTAGTGTGGCTTCAAGCATAGATTCTCGCTATTCCACATATGGTGACCAAAAAGCTGAAGGGGGCGGTATTGTTGTATCATTATTCAATATCATCTTATTCGTTTGGTTTTTACTTGCGCGCATCGTTAATAAACACATTTTGGCGACTAGAACCTACGATGTATTGTTATCGCTTTATTTACTCGGCGCACTAATTAGCTTAATGTCGATAATTCTAAGGGTAGACCCTTCGGGCTTTTTACGTTTAAGCTTATATTTCGTGCAGTTAAGTACTTTTTTAGTACCACTTAGCATTGGCAGTTTTAGAGATATACAAATGCGGTGGATGATAACCTTGGCTGCAGTGTTGCTAATGATGGCGTATTTCTATTTAACGATGTCGACCTTTAGTCACTTAACACCTTACCGATTTAACCCAGCGTTAGGTATATAAATGAAAGTTAGTATCGGAATACCGTTTTACAACCCCGGTCACGTGTTCAAAAGCACGATAGAGTCAGTGCTGGCGCAAACGTTTACTGATTTTGAGCTTATTCTTCTTAATGATGGTTCTAAAGATGAGTCTGTCGAGATAGCAAATTCTTTTGAAGACTCTCGCGTACGCGTTGTTAATGATGGCACAAACAAAGGGTTACCTGCGCGTCTTAATGAATTGATAGCATTATCAAACGGTGAGTATATAGCTCGTATGGATGCAGACGACTTAATCAGTCCAGAGCGCCTTGCAAAACAAGTGGCTTATCTTGATGAGCACGCCGATATTGATTTAGTGTCAACGGGGTTATGTTCAATTACTAATGATTGCAAAGTTATCGGTTACAGAACGCCAGCTGAGCGTACCAACCCTGAAATAACGGTTAAACAGGCGATATTTGGCCAATCAGATATTGCACACGCTACAATTATGGCGCGTAAGGCATGGTTTGAGCGCAACCGCTACAACGAAAAAGCTAAACTTATGGAAGACTACCAACTATGGATAGATGCTGCAGTTAAAAACGATTTAAATGCTGGCTTTATCAGCACGCCTCTCTATTTCTATCGTGAAGAAAGCAGCGTATCGCCGCAAAAAGCAATTAATGCCTACAGGAATCAAATAGCGATAGTGAAACAGCAATACAGTCGCTATTTAAGTACAAAAGATAACTTACACTTTACACTGCTCATGCGTGCAAAAATGGCCTTTGTTTATGTGCTGAATCTCGTTAATTTGTCGAACTATTTACTTGCTGTTCGCAACAAAAGTACAGAGCAGGAAACCGAAAAGCTGAGCGAGTTGCAACAACAGCTCGACTCTATCCGGAGTTAACTTTGAAGAAAATTTTATACGTTACCGCAGTACCGGAAACCGTGAACGCTTTCTTAACGTCGTATTTAAACGCGTTAAATAAACATTACGACGTGCATGTATTGACGAGTCATAGCGAGAAACAGCTCAATAATTTGGCTGACACAATAACAGTGCATAATATTGATATTGCGAGAAAACCTAGTGTGGCTAAAGACCTTAAATCACTTTTCGCATTATATCGATTTTTACGAAAGCACAATTTTGACATGGTTCACTCATTTACCCCAAAAGCGGGCTTAATCACCCAACTTGCCAGTTTTTTTGCTGGGGTTAAATACCGTTTTCACACCTTTACAGGGCAAGTCTGGGCCACCAAACAAGGTGCGGGCAGAACACTTCTAAAAACACTCGATAAAGTAACCGCAACCCTGTGTACAGCATGTCTAGCCGACAGTGGCTCTCAGAAGGCATTTATTGTTGGCGAGGGCGTCGTAAAAGATAGCAAATGCACGGTATTAGCCAATGGTTCGATATCTGGAATCAATTTGAGTCGCTTTCAACATGACCCGCAAGCAAGACAAACCTTACGGGCTGAACATGGTATTGGTGACGACGAGTTTGTATTCCTTTTTGTTGGCCGCTTAAACAGAGAAAAAGGGATACCTGAGCTCTTTCAAGCATTTAACCAACTTTCCAGCGACAGAAAGTTTTCACTGTTCGTCATAGGCAGCGATGAAGAAGCGTTGGCCTCGCTGGCTGCAGATAATGACAACATCCATTATCTTGGTTTTAAATCAAATGTACCGGAGTACTGCAGCTTTGCTGATACATTAGTGCTACCCAGTCACCGAGAAGGGTTTGGCAATGTTATTATTGAAGCAGCAGCCTGCGGAATTCCTTCCATCGCTTCTAATATTTACGGATTATCAGACGCCGTAGCCGACAATTACAGTGGGTTGTTGCATGAAGTAAAAAATGCTGATGATTTACGTAAATGCATGCAAATGCTCTTGGATGACCCAACCCTTTATGAGCAGTTAAAAAACCAAGCAAAGTCACGTGCAGAATCTGAATTTGACGAGCAAGTATTGGTCAATGCCTTACTTGATTATTACAACATAAAGTTTCGTCAACGGGAGTCATGACAGTGAAACGATTATTTGATTTTTTTGTAGCATTGACCCTGATGCTGATGCTGTCCCCTATATTCATCGTGGTGGCTATTTTGGTCCGCTTTAAGCTGGGCTCTCCTATTCTCTTTTCGCAAGCACGCCCTGGTTTGAATGGGAAAATATTCAAAATGATGAAATTTCGCAGCATGACTGGTGAGACCGATGAGCACGGCGAATTACTGCCAGACGCGCAGCGGCTCACATCATTTGGCAAGTTTCTTCGCTCATCGAGTATGGATGAGCTGCCTGGTTTATGGAATGTATTGGTTGGCAATATGAGCTTGGTAGGTCCAAGACCATTACTTGTCGAATATTTACCACTTTATTCAGAAGAACAGGCTCGTCGACATAACGTGCGCCCAGGTATTACAGGCTGGGCACAAGTGAATGGGCGAAACGCATTGTCATGGCAAGAAAAGTTTGAGCTCGATGTTTGGTATGTTGATAATCGCTCCTTTTGGTTAGATATAAAAATCCTGTTTATGACCGCATATAAAGTGGTAAAACGCAGTGATATATCTGCTGAAGGTGAAGCGACAATGACCAAGTTCACAGGAAACAAATAAGTGCGGAAATTATTGCTTATAGGTGCTGGCGGACATGGCAGAGTTGCAGCAGATTGTGCCGAAGCGATGGGATGTTTTAGCGAAATATCCTTTGCTGATGCGAGCTACCCCAATAACACACACAATAGCCACTGGCGAATTATTGGTGATGACAGCTATTGGTCACACTACATCGAACATTACGAGTTTATCGTCTCAATTGGCAACAATCAGGCAAGGTTAGCGCTCAGTGAAAAAATTGAGCAACTAGGTGGCAAATTAGCCACGTTAATTCATCCTCAGGCGACAATAAGCAAATACGCCAACATTGGCGCAGGTTCAGTTGTGTTTGCTAATGCCGCGATTAACGTGAACTGCCAGTTAGGTGTTGCTACCATTGTAAATACGGGAGCCACAATTGACCATGATTGCACCATTGGCAATGGTTGCCACATTGCCCCAGGCGTCAATATTTCTGGGACGACAACGTTAGGCAATCGTGTATGGGTAGGTGTTGGCAGTACAATTATTCAAAACCTTTCGCTCACCGATGATGTATATATTGGTGCAGGCGCAGTTATCGTCAATGATTTAAAACAATCGGGCACCTACGTGGGTGTACCCGCTAAACGAATTAAATAAAGGAAGTCACGTGCTTAATACTAAATTTTCTCCTTGGCCTTCATTTACCCAAGAAGAATCTGATGCAGTTTCAAGAGTATTGCTATCCAATAAAGTTAACTATTGGACGGGCCAAGAAGGACGAGCTTTCGAAAAGGAATTTGCCGAATATACCGATAGCACATATGCCGTAGCTGTCGCTAACGGTACACTGGCATTAGATTTAGCGCTTCATGCATTGAACATTGGTGAAGGTGATGAAGTTATTGTCACGCCACGTACATTTATTGCTTCAATAAGTTGCATCATTAATGCAGGTGCGACGCCTATTTTTGCAGATGTCGATCTAAATTCTCAGAATATATGCGTTGAGACAGTCAAACCGGTACTCACTCAAAATACAAAGGCAATTATTTGTGTCCACCTTGCCGGTTTCCCGTGTGAGATGGACGACATAATGGCACTTGCCCAAGAGCATGATTTATTCGTTATTGAAGATTGTGCTCAGGCACATGGCGCCAAATATAAAGGTAAATCTGTTGGAAGTATTGGCCATATCGGTTGCTGGTCATTCTGCCAAGATAAAATTATGACCACTGGCGGCGAAGGTGGCATGTTAACCACTAATGACGAAACTTTATGGCGAAAAGCGTGGGCATTTAAAGATCACGGTAAATCCTATGAAGCGGTTTATGAGCGTGAACACCCCCCTGGCTATCGCTGGCTACATGATTCATTCGGTACCAATTGGCGCTTAACCGAAATGCAATCGGCTATTGGTCGTATTCAAACAGCGCGCATGCCCGGTTGGACAGCGAAAAGGCACGAGTATGCGACACAACTATTGGATATTGCTAATCAAATTGATTGGCTGCAAACAGAAGATGTCCCGTCAGATGTGCAACATGCTTATTACAAGTGCTACATTCAGGTTAATGCGAATAAATTACCCGCGGATTGGAATCGAGACCGCATTATCGAAGAGATAGTTGCGCAGGGAGTCCCTTGCTATTCGGGTAGCTGTTCAGAGGTATACAAGGAAAAAGCGTTTGATAACACAACATTACGACCAAAAACTCCCTTGCCAAATGCTAAGCAATTGGGCGAAACTAGTCTAATGTTCCTTGTACATCCAACACTTACGCAGGAAGAAATAAACCAAACCTGCCGAGCAATTGAGCAAGTAGATAAAAAAATGTCAGGGAACCGTTAACAAAATGTAACATTTTGATGACTTTGCCGTAAAGAATTGCCAAAATATTCAGCAAGGATGCACCCGACATGGACGTTAGTAAAAGAATAAGGTGTAGAATTTATGATCAGGCGTATAGATCTAATACCGAGTAAACTAAAATTTCTCATTACCGTAAGCTATGACTTAATTTCATTAAGTATTGCTTTTTTCCTTTCCTATTTATTGAGGCTAGGCGGTGATATTGACTCATTCGGTGTGCCTGAGTTGCTGGTATTCGTTACCACTGCCGTATTTACCATTGCGTGTTTTTACCTTACTGATGTCTACTCCTCGGTCACTCGATTTTTTAATGCAAAGTCGTTTGTAAAAATTACTGCCATAGTCGCCCTTTCAACTGTAGTTTGTTACGTATCTGCGCAAATATACGAAGCATTTTTACCGCGTTCTATCCCTTTTTCGTTCTTAGTGTTAGCTGCCCTCTTTATCGCTGGTGCAAGAGCGCTTGTTGGCTTTATTGTCGGCAAACAATGGTTTGAACAGCGTGAGCCTGTCGTAATTTTTGGCGCGGGTACCACAGGCCGCGAGCTTATTAGTACGCTAAGTTTAGGCAGCAAATATCAAGTTTTAGCTATTATCGACCAAAAGACGGTATATGTTGGCCGCTCCTTATTTGGCGTAAAAGTTTATGGCCTAAACAACATTGAGCAACTCATTAAGAAATATGGCCAATTTAAAGTCCTGATCGCGGTTTCAGAAGTAAACCCAGAACGTATGAAAGAAATTGTTAACGTTTTCGAACCGTACGCACTTGAACTACTTACTGTTCCGTCAATGTACGACATTGTATCGGGTAAACGTAAAATTGATGAATTACGTGAAGTATCCGTTGACGAATTACTTGGCCGCGAACCCGTAGAACCTATTCCAGAATTGCTCAACGCAAACGTAGAAGGCAAAGTTGTTGCCGTATCTGGCGCAGGTGGTTCGATAGGTAAAGAGCTATGTCGTCAAATCATCCGCCAACGACCAGAAAAGCTTATTTTGATCGAAGTGAGCGAAGCGTTTTTGTATGAAATAAACCAAGAATTGATTGAATACAAAAAAGAGCATGAATTAGAAACGCCCGTCATTCCGCTAATAGGTAACGTCCAAAACGGTATGTTAATGACGCGAATTTTCGATAACCACAAAGTACAAACCATTTACCATGCCGCTGCGTACAAGCATGTGCCTATGGTGGAAAATAATGTCATCGCGGGTATTACCAATAACGTTTTGGGCACATACGAAATCGCGCAAGCAGCTGTTTTCTGTGAAGTTGAAACCTTTGTGTTGATTTCTACTGATAAAGCCGTTCGCCCTACCAATGTGATGGGTGCAACCAAGCGTATGGCCGAATTAGTGCTGCAAGGCCTTGCTAAACGAGATCACCAAACACGTTTTGTTATGGTGCGTTTTGGTAATGTATTAGGTTCCTCAGGCTCAGTAGTGCCATTGTTTAAAAAGCAAATTAAGAAAGGTGGCCCAATTACCGTCACCCACCCAGACATCATACGTTACTTTATGACCATCCCAGAAGCTGCACAGCTCGTTATTCAAGCAGGTGCCATGGGTAAAGGCGGCGATGTATTTGTATTGGACATGGGCGCTCCAGTAAAAATTGTCGATTTAGCGATAAAAATGACTCACTTAATGGGTTTAACCGTGAAAGATGAGGAAAACCCTAACGGCGACATCGAAATACGATTCAGCGGCTTACGTCCTGGTGAGAAGCTTTATGAAGAGTTATTGATCGAAGACAACGCGGAAGTTACGGCGCATAAGCGTATTATGACGGCAAATGAAATTTCACTCCCTTGGCCTGAAGTAAATCAATTGCTTGATAAAGTCATTACTGCAATGAAAGATGAAAATATTGCAGAAATTCGTCAAATCCTAATTGATGCGCCTTTAGGTTATGCGCCACTTGGACTTGAACCAGCCAAGCACCTAAATGACAAAAAAGAGCAGCTAGCTCGCCTTTCTGAGGTACCGCAAAACTAACGTTTTAGCTTTGCGGCCCTGTCATACATCACAATACTGCCTGCTACTGACACATTGAGACTGTAACTGCCCGGTAATTGAATTAAGCGATGGCATTTTGTTATCGCTTCTTTGGTTAAGCCTGACTGCTCATTACCTAACAAATACACGCAACGATGTGGGTGAGAGAAGCTCTCAATTTCTACTGCATTATCATCAAGCTCGACACCAACAAGCGGAGTGTCATAGGGCAAGTTTTTTAACAAGTCATCCACGGTATCGTAATGATAAAGAGGAATACGTTGCCAAGCATTCGTCACATCTGATGTTTGTTTTTTATAACGCTTATCAACAGTAAAAATAAACGAAGCACCAAGGATGTATGCAGAGCGCCACAGTGTGCCGATGTTAAGCTCATCAACATTGTTCATAATACCAATGCCAAAAAAGCCTTGTTCCGGGTAAGTTTGCTTTAGCCTTGCCATACTAGTTTTTTAATACCATTAGCCAAACGTCTGCGTAGTCGCCAATATTTTTGTTTGCTGCGTGGTAATCATCCCAACCACGGTAGCTATCAACGAGTAAATCCAGTTGGAACAAATTATCGGTGAACGCGCCACCTTCGTCAGCTAAAATCGCCATGCGAGCTTTATTCTCGCTACCATATTGCATATTCAATAAAAGTAACTTGCCTAACCCTAACTGTTTAACATTACCTGCTAAGCTTACATGCGCCTTGAGCGCCACTTTATTGCCAATTTCTTGTCCATACCCCATAACACCATCAACTTCAGCAAAATACCAGTATCTCGCTTGCTCTCGCTTACCGAGGTGATAGTCATACGCGATATGATTATTGCGATGAACATTGAAATAACGGACATTATCGTCCACAAGCAATACACCAGTCCCTTGCAGTAGCACATCATGAAGTGCCTCTTCTGTTATCCATACTAAGGGGTTGGCCAGCTTTTTATCTAGAAGCGCGCCTGCAATGACTTGCTGACGTGTATATTTGTAGCGAGTTAACGACGCTTTCAGCTGTTCTGCTTGCTCATAGGTTAACCCTTGCTCATCATAAGGCAGCTCATATAAAGCTTGGGTGTATTGCTTGGTTTGTTGCTCACTTGCATCCAATAGTTTGGTGTAATACTTAGTCAGAAAAAGCTGGTTGTTGGGAATATTATTCAGCATTCGCTGCTTTACAGCGTTACTACTCTTTTTAGCAATACTGTCTGCTTTCGTTTTGTCGGGATACCAGCGATAAAAGTGAAAATGCTGGGTCAAAAACTCTCTGTTATGCAGTCGGCTATTTCGCTTCGCGCGAACATCATCTCGGTAAGTTTCACAGAGAAAGTTCAGCGTTTTTTTTACACGTTCTACTGTTATTTCAGCCGGAAATACTGTGCCCGCGTGAACCGCATAATCATCTTGAGCATTCTTATCCATAAAAGTAGCAACATTGTCAGCGACAATACACAGCTCGCTACCCTTAAAATGCGCTAATTGACCAAAGTTAGGTGTGCTCTCTTTCTCAAAGCGAAAAGTAGCTGAGGATACAAATGAAATTGAAGTGAGAAAAACAAGAGTAAATAATTTGACGTGCATCATGCGCCTATTTTGGACAAATGGTATGATTTCAACTGATGCGGATAATAACATCAAGGTCATTGTTCAACTAGCCGTTGCTGGTACCAACGTCTAAAGTCAGGCGTTATATGTTCAGGGTTTAACCAGGAAGTCAGAGCATGAAAATATGCATCGGACTGTTTTGCTTTCGTTAATGCCTGATCAATATCAGCTATTACTGTACTCCCCCACTTTCCTTTCGTACAACCCACATGACTCGTTAAAAAGCGTTTCGTGCCTTTGATCGGTAATGAGACATAGTCATCTAAGTGGCCTAATTGCTTCAAGTTGTAATGGCTAACGCTGGGGTAAACCAACAAAAAATCAACTCTATCGCGCACAAGTGATTGAAAAAGCTGATAAATAGAATTGGTCGACCGATCAACTATATTTTGAGGGTAGGCGGATAGTAGCGTATCAATTTGCTCGGTATACGAACGGCTTATGATTTTGGCCAGGGTTAAATCATGTTGTTCAAATAAGGCTTTAAGATCAACGTCCTCACCAAGTTTTAATTCTTCAGCCAACGACTTTTTGATGAGTACCTGCACGTTATACTGCAATATAGAGGGCTTTGAAAATGTTACGAACTGCTCTCTTTCGGCGGTTTTTATCATGGCAGGGAAGCAACCGGGCTTGCCGCGTTTCATATCAAACATGATTCGGCCAAAATTTGCTTCTTTTATCACATGTTGATACTGCGGTAACTGTTTTGTAATGAGCTTACGGGTCAATTCTACAAACCCTTCCCCTTTGTGTTCTCCACGCAAGAATGCCGCGGGAGCATGATCATAACTATACCAGCTAATTTCATGCTCTTGAGCAACAACACTTTGTGACAACAATACTCCCATCAGCAGGAGCAAAAAACCACGCAAAGCCTTTACCTTCACTTAATCTAAGTCGATTCTTCCAACCACTATATAAGCATAATGATTAATCCTCAATTATACCTGTGCCTTTGAAGGACCTTTCACCAATGTTTTTCCGTTATCACTTAAGCGCCGACTACAATTGATAACATTTTAGTTACTAGCCTTTACGTTTAAGTGTCGTTAGTATGCTTTCACACCGCAATAGCCGTAACAAAAGTTAACGATGAAAAACATGTCTAAACTAGCAACAAGCATTGTTCTTGGTGCAACTCTTTTATCGACAAATGCTCAAGCAACAATTGTTGAGTTTGTCACCTCCGTTGGCAATATTCGTGTCAATTTGCACGACCAAACTACCCCTAAAACGGTAGAAAATTTTTTAAGCTACGTTGAAGACGGTGATTATCAAGACACCGTGATACATCGAGTTGAGCCTAACTTTGTTGTCCAAGGTGGCGGTTTTAAATACAAAGATGGCTTTGATCACGATGCGATAGATACTGAAGACGCTGTAGAAAATGAACCTAAACTGTCAAATGTCAAAGGCACTATCGCAATGGCGAAGATAGCGGGAAACCCCAATAGTGCAACCAGTCAATGGTTTTTCAATATAAACGACAATAGCGCCAACCTTGATATACAAAATGGCGGATTCACTGTATTTGGCCAAGTCATTGAAGAAGATATGGCTATCTTAGAAGAAATTGAAGCGTTGAGTCGCTGTGTCAACAGTTTTGGCGCAACACCTATGGTCGATTTCACGAATGATCAATGCTCGAGTGGCGAAACACCAACCTACGACAACTTTGTCACTATTTCACGCATCGATATCATTGACGCAACTGAAGTGACTGATACCGACTTACCAAAAACACCTAACACGTTGATAAACCAACCAACCGATGGTGATACTGACAATAACAATAGCAGCGGTGGCGGCGGCAGCCTGTTTTGGTTAACCCTGTTAACTGGATTGGGTTTACTTCGTCGACAGAAATAGTCAAAGGCAGCATTCGCTGCCTTTTTTACACTAAGTCACTGATTATTAGCTATAGTTTAAGAAATACTATCAACATATAGTCTCACTATGGCAGCAAGTAATATCGTAGAGTTTAGGTTCTTAGCAGAGCCAACCGACGTCAATTTTGGCGGGAAAGTACACGGTGGAATGGTGATGAAATGGATAGATCAAGCGTCCTATGCATGCGCTGCACAGTGGAGCAAACATTACTGTGTTACCGTATCTGCTAACGCAATACGGTTTATCCGTCCAATACTCGTCGGCCAAATGATCAGTGTCGAAGCAAGAATAGTGCATACAGGAAAGTCCAGTATGCACATATACGTAGTAGTCAGGGCGGGCGACCCAAAAGCCAATAAGCAAACGGTTACCAACCGCTGCTTTATTACGTTTATGGCCAAAGATGAAGCGGGGTATCCTATAAAAGTTCCCAAATTTGAGCCACAATCAGACGAAGATAAACAGCTAGAAAAAGTAGCCATACACGCCAAAGACTTTGCTAAAAAACTTGATAACGATTTTGAAGAGCAATTAGGCTGGAAATAAATATCAACAATTATCTTTTCAAAATAAGGCGCAATACGCGCCTTTTTTCGTATATAGGGCTGTTAATACCCAAATTACTTGGCACAATAGAGTGAGAAAAGAACAATAGGAATATCGATGAAGAGAGTTATTGCCTTACTACTTTGTGTAGTGAGTACGGCTTCTTATGCTGCCGAACAGGCAGGCACCATTTTCAAGCAGCTTGCCCCATCCCTTTACCAAATTCGTTTGATAGACAAAGTCAGTGGCGAAAAATCAACGATTGGCTCAGGTTTTCAAATTACGGATAACGGCCTGATAGCGACAAACTATCATGTCATCTCAGGTTACGCGCAAGCACCGCAAAAGTATCAAATTCAATATTTAGATGACCAAGGTAATAAAGGTGAACTGTCACTTGAAAGCGTTGATGTTATCAACGACTTGGCATTGGTAAAACGCAGTGTGTCAAAGCCGATGTCTTTCTTTGCCATTGCCGAACAAGCGCCGATAAAAGGCGAGAAGCTATTTTCATTGGGCAACCCACATGATCTGGGAATGATTGTTGTACCAGGCACATATAATGGCCTGAAAACGGAATCCTTTAACGACAAAATTCATTTTACCGGCTCTGTTAACTCAGGTATGAGCGGTGGGCCTGTCGTAAATAAAGACAGTGAAGTGGTTGGCATAAATGTCGCTACTTCCGGCAACCAAATTGGTTTTTTAGTGCCGCATGACAAGCTAGTGACGCTGTTTGATGGATATAAAACTGCAAAGCCTAGCTCTATTGAAGAACAAATGGCTGCGCAACTCAAAGACAATCAAAAAGCGTTGTTTACAACTCTAATGAACAGCACATGGGAAGGTAAGGCGCTGGGTGCTGCTGTAGTACCGACTATTGATGTCCCTTTTATTCGATGCTGGGGTGAAAGTAACGCCGACAAAAAAGATGCGCTGATATTGTCGGCAATGGCTAATTGTGCGCTTGACGAGAATACATTCATTGATGCGACATTTTTTACAAGCAGTGTAGAAATGCAGTTTCAGTATATGGAAACCGATAAAATAGACGATTTAAAGTTTTACCACTTGTATCAGCGCCAGATCAGTCGAGCGACAGCGGGCAACAAAGCAACAAAAGAGGACGTTACAGAATTTGCGTGCCACCACGATTTAGTAGCACCAATGAATATGTCGATCACCAATAAAAGTATTCTTTGTACCCGTAACTATAAAAAGTTTCCTGAGCTATTTGATGTCCTTTATTTAGGGCTATCGGTCGACAAAAAGAAGCAGGCACTGATCAGTCATTTTACCATTGCTGGTGTTGAACAAAGTGTTGCAACAGCCTTTACCAAGAAGTTTATGGAGTCTGTTGCATGGAAATAATCATTGAAGAAATCAGCAAAGGCCACAAATTAATTGGCCGACATAAGTACCACCAATCTTCCGTTAATGTCGGTCGGGCGTATTCAAATGACGTTATACTCACAGACCCACATATTTGCCCTGAGCACCTAAAAATAGAAGAAATTGACGGCCAGTGGCGTGTACACGATTTAGGGAGTCTCAATGGTTCGTTTCTCGACAATGGTAAACAAAGCGCTGATGGGCATATCATTCATTCAGGCGATGTGATTAATATTGGCAACAGCCAAATACGTATTTTGTTCCCTAATCACCCTGTACCTTCAAGTGTGCCATTCAGCCCATTCGAAACGTTGATTAATCTAGCAAGAAACCCTTTGATTATCGGTAGTAGTGTATTGCTATTTACCTTAATCTCAGCATGGTTAACTTATCTAGATAGCGGTAAAGAAGTAAGCTTCATCCAACTGTTGGTGCCCGCCATTGGGATGACATTACTGTTTGGTATATGGCCAGCAATGGTCTCGTTGGTTTCGCACCTCACAAAAAATGATGCGCGCATCATGCATCAAATTGGGCTAAGTTTCGTTTTTTACTTAGTGCTGATGAGTACCGATGCAGTCCAAGCCTTATTAAAGTTTAATACTTCAAGCAATTTACCTATTGGTGCAATGAGTAACGTACTGCCAATTATGGTCGCGTTTTGCTTATTCTGGCTAAATTGCTATGTCGGCTTTCACATGAGCAGTTTACGTAGAGGAATAACAGCGGTATTGCTGACAGGATTATTCTTTGGTGGTACGGCGCTAGTGCAAATTAGCAAGCAGCCTGACTTCAATCCTAGACCGCAGTATGATGCGACATTGCTACCTCCAGCTTATCAGCTTTCAGGGGCTTCCGATGTGGATACATTCATTTCTGATAGCGAAAAGTTGTTTGAAAAAACAAGAGAGCTTGCCGAAAAGAGTAATAAAGAAAAAGGTTGATAAATAGCGACAAAAAAGGCGAGCATGCTCGCCTTTTTAAAACGTTAACGTGTTATTTTGGCTTAGCAACAAAACCAATAGCATCATATACTTTATCAACCAGCACTGAAGCACGCGCTGACGCTTTCTCTGCGCCTTCTAGCATCACTTTATTTAGAAAGGCTTGGTCTTGTCGGTATTCGTTGTAACGCGCCTGAATAGGCTCTAATAACGAAACAACAGCATCTGCTACGTCACCTTTCAAATGACCATACATTTTGTCTTCATAATCAGGTACAAGGCTTTCCACTGACTTGCCTGTAGCACAAGAAAGTAGCGACAATAAGTTTGAAACACCAGGCTTCTCTTCCACGTCGAAATAAATACGCGCTTGCTCATCAGAGTCAGTCACCGCTCGTTTTATCTTTTTCGTGATTTTCTTCGTGTCTTCTAGCAGCCCAATAAAGTTGTTCGTATTCTCATCTGACTTTGACATCTTTTTGTTAGGATCTTGCAGGCTCATAATACGAGCACCAAACTCTGGAATATGAGGTTCTGGGACTGCAAATATGTCGCCATAGAGATTGTTAAAACGAGTAGCGACATCACGCGCTAACTCTAGATGCTGCTTTTGGTCATCCCCCACTGGCACTCTATTAGCACTGTATAACAGAATATCTGCAGCCATAAGCACTGGATAAGTAAACAAACCTGAGTTCATGTTTGCTTCAGACTTTTGAGACTTGTCTTTGTATTGCGTCATACGATTAAGCTCACCCATTTGGGTGTAACAGTTCAATACCCAACTCAACTGAGCATGCTCTGGCACGTGTGATTGAATAAAAATAGTGCTTTTTTGAGGGTCTACACCACACGCTAGATAAAGCGCTAAACCATCTAACGTTGCTTTTCTGAGTGCTTCTGGTTCTGGACGGACAGTAATAGCGTGCTGATCAACAAGCATATAATAACAGTTGTGATCATCTTGCATGTTAACCCACTGCTTAATTGCACCAAGGTAATTACCTATGGTTAGTTCACCTGATGGCTGGCAGCCGCTTAAAACGATCGGTTTAGTCATTGTATTCTCTTTACTTGTTAATCTTTAGTCACTGACGCCAATTGAGCACGCATTTGCTCAATTACAGCTTGGTAATCTGGTTGTGAAAATATCGCTGAACCAGCAACAAACATATCCGCTCCTGCTTCGGCAATCTCAGCAATGTTATCAACTTTAACACCGCCGTCTATTTCTAAGCGAATATCGCGACCACTTTCGACGATACGCTGTTTTACTAAGCGAAGCTTATCTAATGTAGATGGTATAAATGATTGACCACCAAAGCCAGGATTGACTGACATTAATAAAATAACATCAAGTCGGTCCATAACATGGTCAAGCACATGCAACGGTGTCGCAGGGTTTAACACTAAACCAGCTTTACATCCGTTATCTTTAATAAGCTGTAACGTTCGGTCGATATGTTCACTTGCTTCAGGGTGGAAAGTGATGATGTCAGCACCTGCTTTGGCAAAGTCTGGAATGATGCGATCAACAGGTTTCACCATTAAATGCACATCAATAGGCGCCGTAATACCATAGTCTCTTAAGGCTTTGCACACCATTGGACCAAATGTCAGATTTGGCACATAGTGATTATCCATCACGTCAAAGTGGACGACGTCAGCACCAGCTGACAGGACTTTATCAACATCATCGCCAAGCCTAGCAAGGTCAGCAGAAAGAATAGATGGTGCTATCAAATAAGAAGACATAGTATTACCCCCAGCAAAATCTGCGCTACTTTACCTAAAGCGCGAGCATTATTGAAGTAAAAGCAGAGTTTTACGGTGCTTTTTTGTGCACATTTATGGTGAATAAGATTTAAACAACGCACCACAATGGGACGTCACCTAAAAAACATATCTTATAAGCAAAGATAATATTGTCCTCTCTCCTTTATTTACTAAGGCCTAAAGGCGTTTTTGAATAATTACTCTGATTTGGGCACTCTCTTTGCAAAAACAGAATCAACAATAAAAAAACAGAGAGAATAATCATGAAAAACGCACTAATGGGATTAGCAATTGCTTCAGGTTTAGCAGCCTCAGTTGTCTCTACAGAAACGCATGCAGTAGAAGGTTTGTCAGCAAATGTTGGCCTTACAAGTAATTATTTATGGCGCGGGGTATCGCAAACTGACGATGCGGCTGCGATTTCTGGTGGTATCGATTACGAGCACGGTTCAGGTTTCTACGCTGGTACGTGGGCTTCAAATGTAGATTTTGGTGATGACGCAAGTTATGAGTTGGATTTCTACTTTGGCTTTGGCGGTGACATCGGCGACTCTGGTTTTGGCTACGATGTTGGTTACATCTACTACGCTTACCCTGATTCAGCAGAAACAGATAGTGACAATGAATACGACTTCGGTGAAGTTTACGGTAGCTTATCGTACGGTGTTTTTAGAGTAACAGCTAATTACGGAACCAATAGCGATGACGCTGGCGAAATCTTTGAGGACGCATTATACATCAGTGCTGATGCTGCATTTGAAGTAGCTGAAGGTTTAGAGCTAGCATTTCACGTAGGTAACTATAGCTTTGATGATGACTATGATGATGCAGACTACACAGACTATGGCATTAGTTTAAGTAAAGACGGTTTCACTTTTGCTCTTTCAGATACAGATTTAGACAACGATGATGTGAAATTCGTTGTATCTTACGCTATCGATATTGACCTTTAAGGTTTATCACACTGAGAAAGCCCGGTTTTCACCGGGCTTTTTTGTGCTTATTTGCTAAGCTAAAATTGAACTCATAAGACGCAAGAGGTATTGATGACAAGCAAAGGCAATAAAAACAAAGACCGACTTTCTTGGTGGCAAACAGTAAAAAGTGTTGGCGCTGCATTTTTTGGTGTGCAAAGTACCAATAATCACCAACAAGACTTCAATAAAGGGAAACCCATTCAATTTATTATCGTCGGCTTACTTGCCGTGTTTTTGTTTATTATGAGTTTAGTTATCGCTGTCAGCTTGGTGATGCCTAACAATTGAAGGTAAGTGTCATATATTTATACTGATCAACAAGCACATGCCGTTGACGGTAAAAATTCTATTTACGCTTTATACAAAGCCATAAGTTCACCAACCTTCTTACGTCCATTTCCTTTTTGACTGATAGTACGCGCTACATTTAACTTTCGAATACGCTTTGCATGTTCATATATTTTGCGTGTCCAAATAGTATCGTGATTACTGATTAAAACTGTCGCTTTGGGTACATCAACGATTGTTTCTTCCGCAGCATTGGCCAAGTCGGCTTGTTCATCTAAGCCAAAACCATTACCGGCATAGCTCGTAAAGCTTGCCGTTTTGCTCAAAGGAACATAAGGCGGGTCACAGTAAATGACATCACCATCAGTCGCTCTTGCGAATGTGTCGCGGTAATTCTCGCAGTGGAATTCCGCACGTTGTGACTTCTCTGCGAATATTTGTAGCTCTTTTTGCGGGAAATAAGGCTTTTTATACTTGCCAAAAGGCACGTTGTAGCCACCAGACTTATTATATCGACACAAGCCGTTATAACCATGGCGATTTAAATAGAGAAAGAGAATCGAACGCTCAAAAACATCAGTGGAGGCATTAAATACTTTACGATATTCGTAATAGGCGTCTGCTTGATTGTGTTGTTCAGAGAATAACTTTTGCGCTTCCTGAATGTAACGTTCAGGCTGCGTTTGCAATAACTTGTATACGTTAATCAAATCGCGATTAATATCGTTCAGTATGTAGCGTTTGTAATTGCTGTTAAGAAATACTGAGCCTGCACCAACGAAAGGTTCAATTAAACAGTCACCTTTGGGAAGCATTTTATTAATGACATCACAGAGCGTATATTTACCACCCGCCCATTTCAAAAATGCCCTGTTTTTATTGGTCATTCGGCCAACTGTTCCACTACCACAAAATTCGACTGCGATTGTAGCTTGAATCGCCTAGCAGACCAATGTTTTTTCAGCTTTACAGGCTAGCCTGTATTTCCGTTTGCACTGTTTGTACAGACTTTAACCATATCCCTGAATTTCTCAGTGGCTCTGGTAGTAGTGACATAGCCTCTTTGGCCTGATTTCTATCATTAAATACAAGAGATGTGATTACCACAAAAGGCTCGCCATTAATGCTCCTCGTGTAGTATTTAAAGTCGGTGATTAGATATCGTTCAGCAAATTTCACAGCGATACTTAAATCGCTGACACCAGACTCTTGTTTTAATGCAGTGTATTGAATTACAACACCTTCATAGATGCCGTCAAAGGTATACCGATTAACGTTATCTAATTGATTCGTTTCTAATATAGGTGCTTGCTCAACTTGAACAGCCTCAGTTAACTTTGCTGGCTCAACACTATCGATTTTAGGTAGGTTGGCTTCCTCTATCGGCAGGTTATTAGCGCTCTGATCACGAGAAGATGCTACAGTGACTTCCGTTGGCGCATGAGCAACAGTGATTGCCGCTAGAATATCTTCTACCGATGCATTACGGGTTGGCTCAATTGGTACAGCACTTAACGCGCTTAAAATGTCCTGTGAACCCGCATTCGTTTGGTCTAGTTCTGTGATTAATTCATCTGGTTGTTTCGCTGAGTCAATTTCTTGTTCGATACTCACAGGCTCACCAGGTAGCTTTGCAAAACCAAAGCTATCTCGCTGATACAGGCTATACAGGCTGACAAAGGTCACGACTAAAAGGCCAAGCAAGACTAAAATAGCGATATTAAAAGGGGTAAAACTAAACGCTTTTTTAGGTGCTTTGAACAGTGATGCATTTGCGTGGAGCAACTGACCTTTGCTCATCGAAATCATAGACAACTTTTTACTGAATAACGTGTAATTCTGTGAAATAACTTTGCCTAGCTCGACATTTCCCAGAAGGACCACTTGAATATCACGTTGAAGTTTTTTTGCTAATTCGACGAGCAATGTAAGCTCATGCATCACTTGCAGCGACAGGTGCTGAGCCTGCTCAATGACAATAGCAATAGTGCCTACGTTTCTCTCATACTGCTCTGCGACACTTTTTGTTAGAGACACCTCAGGATCAAAAGGCTCATTCGGGAATAGTTGCTCGTTGATACGCGCTCTTACCTGCACATCATTGAGACGGGCTGATACATTGACTAGAGCAGCATTAGCGTCTTCAGGTAATGAATCAAGGTAGCTGCCAGAAGTAGAGCCATAGCCTAGCCCAACATCATCAATAACAGCGACGAGATGCTTAGAAAACTTTAAAATGTAATCTACACGCGCATTTACGCTAATTGCAGTGATGTTTTCAGATTCTTGTGTAGTGTGATTCGTTTGCACTTGAGTCGCCAAAGCAGTCATATAGACCTCTTCTATTAATCTAGCCTAGAAGTTGCTTCAGCTCCTCCTCGGTTACATCACTCACGACGTGACTTTGACCAATCCCCTCGGGTAATACAAAACGCATCAAGCCACCTAGGTTCTTTTTGTCACGTTTCATATGCTTAACATATTCCGTGCAAGCCATACTCTCAGGTGACGAGGTAGGTAAGTCAAAGTAAGTGATAAGGTCAATAATACGACGAAGTTCTGACGCTGATAGCAATTCACGGTACTTTGACAGTGTAGAAGCAAGCACCATACCAGTAGCGACCGCCTCTCCATGTAACCATTTGCCGTACCCCATTTCAGCTTCAATCGCATGACCAAATGTATGTCCAAGATTGAGCAAAGCACGTTTCCCTGCTTCTTTTTCATCTTCTGACACTATGTCTGCTTTACACTGACAACAGCGGGCTATGACGTATGCCAGCGTATCAAAGTCTTTGGCTTTGATACTTTCTTTGTTCTGTTCAAGCCACTCAAAGAACTCAGCATCACCTAAAATGCCATATTTTATGACTTCTGCCATTCCTGCTGCGAATTCTCTTGGAGGTAATGTAATTAGCGTATTGAGGTCGACAATGACGGCATTAGGCTGATAGAAAGCACCAACCATATTCTTACCCAACGGGTGATTAATAGCCGTTTTACCACCAACTGAAGAGTCAACTTGAGAAAGCAGTGTTGTCGGCACTTGAATAAAATCAATACCACGTTGATAACACGCAGCTGCAAAGCCACTGATATCGCCTATTACGCCGCCACCTAGCGCTATGATGGTAGTATCTCGACCATGCCCTTTCTCTAGAAGGTGGGTCATAATACCGTCAAAATTAGCTAAGCTTTTTTCTTGCTCTCCATCACGAAGAATGACGCTATCAATATCGAAGTTTTGCAAAGAATTTATTAAAGACTCGCCGTAAAGAGGAAATACGACTTCATTAGAAATAATACAAACGCGTTTGTTTTTGATGTGTTGAGCGATCAGGCTACTTTGTGAAAGTAGCCCTTGCTCGATGTAGATTGGATAGCTGCGATCATCCAGATCAACATGAAGTGTTGTCATTAGAAATCTAGTCTATCTACGATTTTATGAGCAACAACTTTCGCACTTTGGTCATCAGTTTGAACGATAACGTCAGCAATTTCTTCATACAACGGGTTACGTTCGACGGCTAGTTTTTCTAGCACTGAACGTGGCTCTTCAGACGTTTGTAAAAGTGGACGACGACGATCACGTTGAGTTCGAGCAACTTGCTTATCGATAGTTGTTTCTAGATAAACAACAATACCGCGCGCAGATAGACGATTACGGACTTGTGAGCTAATTACTGAGCCACCACCGGTTGCAAGCACAATACCTTGCATTTCGGTCAAGTCGTCAATGACACCTTCTTCTCTTTTGCGAAAGCCTTCTTCACCTTCTAAATCAAAAACCCACGAGATATCAGCTCCGGTGCGGCGTTCGATTTCCTGGTCTGAGTCATAAAACTCTAAGTGAAGTTTATCTGCTAATTCTCTACCAATTGTGCTTTTGCCTGCGCCCATCGGACCAACTAGGAAAATATTACGTTTTTCTGCCATTAGACTTACTTAATTCTCGTACAAAAAGTGTTAACAGGTAAGAGGAGACTCCCCTCAAAAATTTCAAGGGCGTAATTATCGCAATTGTTGGGAGCAGATTGCAAGTAAGTGTCCAAAAATTACGCCACCTACTTGCAATTAAGGGGTTATTAGAAGTGTTCGGTGACGATTCTAGGTGTCACAAAAATTAATAACTCTTTCTTTTCGTTGAAATTATTTGTGTTACGGAACATCCAACCAAAGTAAGGAATATCACCTAATACTGGAATTTTTGATACCGCACTAATGATAGATTGCTGGTAAATACCACCCAATACAATGGTTTCACCGTTACTAACGAGTACTTGAGTACCAATTCGCTGAGTATCAATAGCTGGTGCTTGACCACTAGTGATGTCAGAAACAGTATCTTGTGTAACACTTAAATCCAAGATGATTTTGTTATCCGGCGTAATATGCGGTGTAACGGTTAAACTTAGTACTGCTTTCTTGAATTGCGTAGCCGTTGCACCACTAGACGCTGCTTCTTGGTAAGGGATTTCAACACCCTGCTCGATAAAGGCTTCTTTTTGGTTAGCCGTTGTGATGCGTGGGCTTGCTATAATTTCACCCTTGTTTTCTTGCTCTAGTGCACTTAGCTCTAAATCAAGGATAGTGCCGTCCGCTAAACGTGCGACTTGGAAAGCAATACTGCCTGCTGGGTTAGCAACGGGTAGGTTTACGTTTAGGCGATCCGCAAGGTCTGGAACAATGCCTGCCGCTGCAGAATCTGCACCCTCTAAGGTACCTGAGGTAGCATATTCACCATCTGTGTCAGTAACTCCCCAACGAATACCCATTTCTTCATTGATATCGTCTTTAACGGTTACCATACGTGCTTCGATTACAACCTGACGCACAGGGATATCTAGGATATCAACCATACGCTTGATATCTTCAATGCTCTTAGCCGTATCACGGATAAGTAATGTATTCGTACGCTCATCAACGGAAACTGAACCGCGCGTTGATAAAATACTGGTATCTTCATTTTTGATTAGAGAAGCTAGCTCAGTCGCTTTCGCGTAGTTAATCTGCACATACTCAGAATATAAAGGCGCAAGTTCTTCTACTTGTTGCTGAGCTTGTAGATTTTTCGCTTCGCGCGCCGCTAACTCATCACTTGGCGCAACCATAAGGATGTTGCCTTGCATACGCTTATCAAGGCCTTTCACCTTCAGGATGATGTCCAACGCCTGATCCCACGGCACACCGTCCAAACGTAGCGTAATGTTGCCTGTTACTGTATCACTAGTGATTAAGTTAAACTCGTTGTAATCCGCAATAATCTGAAGAACTGTACGCACTGAGATATCTTGGAAGTTAAGTGAAATCGTGCGGCCACTGAAGTCTTCTTCGGCACCTAAGTAACCGACTTTCTTCTCTTCTTTACGAATATTCACAAGGAACACATTTTCTTGTTGATCATGTTCAAACGTAAAGTTGCTGTCTACATCGATAACAATCTTGGCGTTTCGGCCATCGCGGAATGTTTCCATGCCAGACACAATTGTGTTGAAGTCAGTAACATCAAGTTTGTAAAGCATATCTTCAAGGATTTGTGTGTTGTAGAACTCTACAACCACTTTACCTAATTGATCGCTTACATCAGCAGCTACGACGCTATCACCCAAGTTGATAATAACTTGACCTTCGCCTTCAGCTTCACCACGACGGAAATCGATAGACTGAATGTTGTTGATGAACTCTTCACCTGCTGGAGCTACCTGCTCAACAACTTCCGCAGCTTTACCGTATGTTAAGGTAATAGCGTATTGGTCACCCTCAATTGCAACATCAAAGACATTAAGCTTGTCCATGTTGATGGTTGCAACCATATTACCATCGACTTCTGTCACCAAGATGGTCTCTACACCAGCGTGGTCAACAAAGGTTTCCGCGTAATCTTCTTCAAACGCTACACGCCCAAAGTTAACCTCAATTGTTGCCGGATTAACGGATGTTTTGACAGATGGTTGGCCATAAATCTCTTCTGAAAACGAGAATACAAGCTCGATTTGATCATTATGGATAGTATTGTACGCGATACCTATCAAGTCAGAGGCTAATGCTGCTGACGAGTAGACAAGATATAAACACGTAGCAATGGCAATTTTCACCTGTTGCTTCAAGGCAAAAATTTTATTGTTTATTATTTTATTAAATAGCATCACTACTTCCTTTACCTTTTACTATCCAATTCTACCATTTCGATTTCTGTTTCACGTTCTACCCAACAGCCTGCGCCGTCTGGCGTTAATTCAATAACACTAACGCTATTATTATTCACTTCTGTAATGCGGCCATTGTACAGGCCAACATAGTTACCGATTGACACACGATGAAGCGTATTATCGGATGCTTCAACTAGTGCCCAAGTAACGCCACCTTCGCCTAGTGTGCCGCGCATAACCAAGTCACCCAAGGCAAACTTTTCAAGTGGTTGCTTACGTCGCCTAGGATCTGGGCTCAAGCATCCTGACATTTGTTGTAGCTTTTCCTGAATCGCTTCTGGACGTGGGGCTACGAAAGGGCTTCTCAAGTCTGCCGCTGCGTAATCAAAATGATTAAACGTTGGCACTTCTGGCATCGGCTCAATATAACTACGCGTGTTAGCTTTTACTTTAGCAATGTGTATTTTGAGATCACTTGTATCATCAAAGCAACCCGCCAGCAGTAATAAAGGTGCTAGTACGATTAACTTTTTCATTATTGGCTAGCCTCCTGGTAACGGTAGGTCTTGGCCTGAAGTTTAAGATTTAGTGTTTCGCTAGATACTTGTGCAATATCAATAGTGAAGTCATGCAAGGTAACAATCCTTGGAAGTCCCGCTATTTTACTTACGAAACTACCAAACTCGTGATACGCACCAATAACTTCAATATCAATCGGTAATTCAATATAAATTTCTTTTACAATTTCTGGCTGCCAATTCAACTTAACAAAGTCTAAGCCACTGGTTGTCCCTACAAACGTTATATCATCTAGTAGGCCCGGTGTCTCATGACTTTCCGGTAAGCTTCGTAATTGGTTTGCGAAAATGTTTTCCGCTTCTGCCATTTGCTGTTGGAAAAGCTCTAAGTTGGCTGCCACGTGATATTTTGATTCGTATTCTTGCTTTAGCGTTACTTCGTTTGCTTTAACGCTTTCCAGCGTAGTGATTTTATCACTGACAAGTCCGATATACGAAACGCCCGCCACGACAACAGCCATGAAAATAGTGAATACGATTTTGGCGAGTATTGGCCACTCACCAAGATTATCTAATTCAAGGCCATCAAACTGTTCCGTATATTTGGATAAATCTAAATCCATTAGTTACCTCCTTGGAACGCTTGGTCTACGGCAGCATCTAAGTCATCAACAAGACCTTTGATTTTGACTCGCATTTTAAAATCACTTAGCAACTTAGTTGCTTCTTCATCAGTAATAATAGATTCAGGCGTTGCGTCAGTGAACAAGTCTGATAACTCAATCTCACGAATCATGTTCGCCAGATGGTTATTCGACTCACTCTTACCAGTCAGGTGAATAATGTTACCTTTTTTCTCGAGCTTAGTGATGTATATGCCGTTAGGGATAATCTTAGCTATTTCATCCAGTACTTGCGTACCAACATTACGACTACGCTGTAACTGTTCGATTACACTAATACGCTTTTGAAGTGCATCTTTTTTCTCGTTCAGCGTCTTAATTTCTGCAATACGAACATCCAGAATTTGAATTTCATTCTTCAAGAATTGGTTTCGTGTGTTTTGACCATCGATTTGCGCTTGGTAAAACGCACTAATAGAAAACACGATCAGTAATGTAATCAATGCAACAAAGGCGAGTATAGTTATAAATTCTTTTTGCCTTGCTTTTTGCGCTTCTTCCCGCCAAGGCAGGAGGTTTATATATGCCATGGCGTAAAACTCCTTAACGCTAATCCGGCAGCCACCATCAATTGTGGTGCAACCTTGCTTACTTCAGCACGGTCGATATTGTCTGAGATTTCAACGCCATCAAACGGGTTTGCAACAACCGTAAAAATCCCTAATTCTTCGGTTAACAACTCTTGAACACCTTCAACCAACGCAGTACCGCCAGATATTACCAAGTAATCGACTTTTTCGTAACCACTTGATGTTAAGAACATTTGTATCGCACGGCGAATTTGTTGTACCAAAATGGTGTGGAATGGCGCTAGGACCTCAAAACGATAGTTGGGAGGTAAATTATCACTGACTTTAGCAGACTCTGCCTCTTCGAAAGACTGGTTGTAGTACGATACGATGGAACGTGTATATTGTTCACCACCGAATAACTGGTCACGACTGTATACGTGCTCACCTTCATTCGTTGCAGAAAAAAGCGTCATGGTTGCGCCGATATCGACCATCGCAACCATTTTATTGCTTGCATCTTCTGGTAACTGAGAAATACACAAGTCATGCGTGCGACTTATCGCATAAGATTCAACATCAACAACTTTCGTCGTAAATCCGCCAGCTTCTAACGCAGCCACGCGAGCTTCTACAGATTCCGTTCGAGCAGCACTCAACAAAACGTTAATCTTACTCGGGTCAGACTCATTGACCGCCAGCTTTTCAAAATCCAAGCTAACTTCATCAAGTGGATATGGAATTAAGCTGTCAGCTTCAACCTCTATCTGGCCTGCTAGCTCTTCATCACTTAAAACAACATCCATATAAATAACTTTGGTGATTACGGTTTGGCCTGAAACAGCCACTGCAGCAAGTTTAATAGAAGAAGCTATTTTTTTACGCACCTTGGCGATAATTTTACCTACAGCTTCAATGTCTTGTATTTCACGGTCAACGATAGCACCACGAGGCATTGGTTCTATAGCGAAGTCTTCTAAAACGTACCCATCATCTCCCTGGCTTAACAAAACAGCTTTGACAGCATGAGAACCGATATCGATTCCAACCATCATGGATGCTTTCTTTTTCCATAACTTGCTTAGCATAACTTCCTACTAAATCTTATAGTTGTAATTATTTTCGTTATAATAAACGCATAAATACATTTATTACATGGTTTTAGACGATATACTAGTCTTATCATACAAATTTTTTTCAAAATTAGAGCAATTTCCGTGTTTTCAGTAAAAAATTTAGCGAAATTAGTCTTAGCGCTAAGCTTTTTGGGTATTCTCTCCTTATTTGGCCTCTATTTTTCTATGAAAGACGACTTACCCAGTGTGGAGTCGTTAAAAGACATGAAGTGGCAAACACCGATGCAGATCTTCAGTCACGACGGTGAACTGATTTCTCAATTCGGAGAGAAAAAGCGTATTCCTTTGTCGCTCAATGAATTCCCCCAGCAACTTATTGATGCAATATTAGCGACAGAGGATGATCGTTTTTATTCACATTTTGGTGTCGACCCTATAGGCGTTGGTCGAGCTGTTGTCGCCAAGCTCATGGGGCAAAATAAAGGTGGTGCAAGCACTATCACCATGCAGGTTGCACGTAACTTCTTTTTGACTCGAGAGGTCACCTACACGCGTAAAATCCGTGAAGTGTTCTTGTCTTTTCATATCGAAAGTCTGCTGACAAAAGACGAAATTCTAGAGCTTTATCTGAATAAAATTGAGTTAGGTCATCGCGCATTTGGTTTTGGTGCCGCAGCACAAGTTTATTACGGTAAAGATGTTAAAGATTTATCTCTTCCACAAATCGCTGTGCTTGCTGGGCTTCCAAAGGCACCGTCCACGTTAAACCCAATAAGTCGCCCAGAGCGTGCAAAAGCACGACGCAATGTTGTACTTCATCGCATGTTAGTGAGCAATTACATTACACAGAAGCAACACGATAGTGCGACTTTGTCTCCAATAACGGCAAAAAAGCATGGGGCAGAAATTAGCTTAAACGCACCATACATTGCTGAAATGGCACACCAAGAAATGCTGACGCGATTTGGTAGTGACGAAGCCTACACGGGCGGTTATAAGGTTTACTTGACGGTAAACGCCAAAATTCAAAAAGCAGCAGAGTCAGCCGTCGTAAAAAATTTACACAACTACGACCAACGCCATGGCTACCGGGGACCTGTGCTTGAACTTCGTCCTGTAACGCAAGAGCCGACTGTTGAAAATTTAAGTATTGCACTAACCGATACAGAAATTGAAAACGCGTTGATTGGCGTTCCAGACTTTCAACAATTGGAACCTGCTGTTGTTACCGACGTTAGTGAACAAAGCGCCACAATAAAGTTCGCATCGCTTGAAGAATCAACGCTAGATTGGCAAGCAATGGCATGGGCAAGGCCTTATATTAACGATTTAAAACAAGGTCAAGAACCCAAAGTTGCGTCAGATATACTGAAAATTGGTGATGTTATTTATGTCACACAGCAAGGCGAAAAATACACCTTGAGCCAATTACCGCAGGCTAGTGCAGCTTTAGTCGCGCTCAATCCTGACGATGGCGCTATACAAGCTGTCGTTGGTGGGTTTAGCTTTAAACAAAGTCAGTTCAATCGCGTCACCCAAGCAAAGCGACAAGTTGGCTCAAATATTAAGCCATTTGTTTACTCTGCCGCACTAGATAGTGACTACACATTAGCAACACTCGTTAATGACGCACCAATCAATCAATGGGACAAACGCTCTGGTGTGGTATGGCGTCCAAAAAACTCGCCACCAACCTATAACGGTCCTATTCGCGTTAGGCGTGCATTAGCAGAATCAAAAAATGTTGTCGCGGTTCGCCTTCTTCGCGCAGTTGGATTGGATAACGTCATAAACCATTTAAGCAGCTTTGGTTTTGCGCCAGATGAGCTACCACGAGACGAGTCAATTGCACTTGGGTCTGCGTCATTAACACCGTTGGAAGTGGCAACTGGCTTCGCCACATTCGCCAATGGTGGATTTCTTGTAGAGCCTTATTTCATCGATAGAATAGAAGATTCTTTTGGCAACACCATTTATCAAGCAAATCCGAAACTAGCATGTGCGCTGCCTTGTACTGAGCTGCTAACAAAAAGAGAAAGTGCAGCTGAAAGCGCAGAAAATATTGCTGATTTAAATCAATCCGCAACCGAAGGCGAAACTTTAGAACAGGCATCAGACGCGTCGGAAAAACAAGCGGCTATCGCTACTCTCGTGTCGCAATCCAGTACGCCAGAGATTCAAACCGCAGAACGTGTTATATCAGCACAAAATGCATTTTTAATCTCTGAAGCACTAAACTCCGCTATTTGGGGTGCTGACTGGTCTGTTTCTCCGGGTTGGCAGGGAACAGGCTTTAGGGGCCGTTCTCTAAAACGTAGAGATATCGCGGGTAAAACCGGCACAACGAACGAAGCTAAGGACGCATGGTTCTCGGGTTATAGCAGACGTATGGTTGCTACGTCTTGGATAGGGTTTGACGACCACACACGCAAGCTTGGACAAACGCGATACAACAATAACCTCCCTAAAAATCAAATTACCGGTAAGGAATTCGGCGCAAAATCAGCACAACCAGCGTGGATTGATTTCATGAAGGTAGCCCTCAGTGACTTGCCAGTAGAACCGTTTATGCCGCCAGAAGATATTGTCTCGGTTCGTATTGATAAGACGTCAGGCAAGCTGACGACTTTGACAGATAGATCGAGTATGTTTGAATATTTTCAATTAGGCACAGCGCCTAGCGACTACGTCAAAAGTGATGAAAGCAGTATAATCCTCGATGGTGTTGAAGAGCCTGAAGAAGATATTTTTGAATAAAATCACTGTCTGATTGCCAATATGTCCACTTAAAAATATCGCGCATCACCAAAATGGTGCGCACCATTTTGGTGCAGAGGCCACTACCTACAAGAAAAATTCCGCTTTACTTTCCGTTTGCTTATTGCTCTCTAGCCTATATTTCATCAGCATTGTTGATTGAAGCACCGCTGTATATGAAAAGCGGCATAAACCTTGTTATACCTAAATAAAAGGTTTAATCGCAGGCAGTGCATGTTATCTCCGTTTTTAGAGCAGCAACAACTACCAGATAGTTATCAGGCTACTGCAAATCAATGGTTTGCGTCACTTGTGACTAAAATCAATACATTAGCCAAAACAAAGGCACCGTGGTTTATTGGCATCAACGGCAGCCAAGGCTCTGGAAAATCAACCTTAGCAGCGTACTTAGAATTCACGTTGACTCAACAATATAAGTTGCGTGTTGCCAATCTATCCCTTGATGATTTTTATTTATCACGTGAAGAGAGAGAATCGCTAGCAAAGTCCACTCACCCATTGTTTCGCACACGCGGTGTACCAGGCACTCATAATACTGAATTGCTTTGCAACACCTTAAAATGCTTACAAGAAGGGGCTTCTACAACGTTACCAAGATTCGACAAAGCGACAGACAACCCTAAACCAACGTCCGATTGGCCAACAATAGATAACGAAGTAGACATCGTCATCATTGAAGGATGGTGTTGGGGTGTGAAACCTCAATCTGAAGCTTCTCTAACAATGCCTATCAACAAGCTAGAGCAAGAGCACGACAAAACGCTTGAATGGCGCAAATATATTAATCATGCGCTCAATTCAGAGTATCTGCCCTTATACGACATGGTTGATACATGGCTCATGCTAAAAGCGCCCAGCTTTGAGCAAGTTGCTGATTGGCGTTGGCAACAAGAGCAAAAACTCATCGAAAAGGTTGGGCAAGTAAACAACAAGACAATGACAAAAGCTCAGGTCAATACCTTTATCGCCTATTTCCAGCGTCTTACAGAGCATGCGCTAGCAACATTGCCTCAAGATATGGACATCACGTTCGAGCTAGCCATCGATAGAAGTATTACCAAGCAAGTAGGGAGCCTTTAACATGATTCAACACCCTATCATCTTCACAGATTTAGATGGCACACTACTCGATCACTACACGTATAGCTTTGAAGCGGCTTTACCAGTCATTGCTCAATTAAAAGTAAACGACATCCCGGTGGTCGCTACTACAAGCAAAACGGTGCAAGAAGTCATTAACATCTATGAAGCAATAGGTATCAACGGCCCATTCATTGTCGAGAACGGTGCAGCGGTATACTTGCCGAAACAACTTTTTAACAAACAACCTCAAGATACGACCGAGCAGCCTCACTTTTGGGTCAAATCATTTAGTCGCTCCAGAGAGACGTTCATCAACGTTGTTGAACAACTTAGCAATTCCTTTGGCGAAAAGTTCCGAAGCTTCTATCAAATGACATCCGCTGATATTGCTGAAGTTACGGGGCTAACGGTTCCACAGGCAAAACTTGCCAGCCAGCGCCAATTTGGCGAGCCTGTTTTATGGTTGGGCACAGACAAAGAAAAGCATCAATTTGTAGCGTCGGCTAAAGCGCTTGGCGCTAATGTGTTATTGGGTGGGCGTTTTATCCATATCTGCGATGCTTGTGATAAAGGGAAAGCGCTCAATTGGCTGGCTGGTGAATATCAACACCTACTCAAGCTGCCGTATGTGACAGCGATAGCCTTGGGCGACAGTGGCAATGACATAGCCATGCTTGAAGCCGCTGATATCGCGGTACAAATTAAATCGCCAACACACTCATTTCCACGACTCGACACTGATCGCACAAGATTCATATTTCAGACCAAAGGATATGGGCCTGTGGGTTGGGCTGAATCTCTGAATTTCATTTTAAATTTCCCATTACTTGGAGGGCATTCCCATGGCTGATTTTTATCAAAATGGCAGCGTTACCACTTTACATAATCTTGGGCAGCGCTCTTATCAGGATATGGAAGAAGAACTCATCACGTTTAACAAAAAACGTCCATTGGGTTTGTTATTACCATCGCTGTTTTCTGAATTGGAAGGTCCAGCACTCGCCAAGATTATCGACAAAATTTCTGAGGTGCCATACCTGTCTGAAATTGTAATTGGACTGGATAGAGCAGATGAAGACCAGTATCGTTATGCCCTTTCTTTTTTCAACAAGCTACCACAGCATCATCGCGTACTTTGGAATGACGGACCAAGGTTAAAAGCACTTGATGCGAAGCTACAAGCACTAGGCTTAGCGCCTACTGAAATGGGAAAAGGACGTAACGTATGGTATTGCATGGGTTATATTCTTGCCTCAAATAGAGCGGAATCTGTCGCATTGCATGACTGTGACATTTTGACCTATGAAAAAGACTTACTGGCTCGTCTGCTCTACCCAGTCGCCCACCCTCAATTCAACTACGAGTTTAGCAAAGGCTTTTATGCCCGAGTCGCTGATGGAAAAATTAATGGTCGAGTATCACGCTTATTGGTGACACCACTCATTCGCGCATTAAAGCGAGTTGTTGGCCCGAACGAATACCTAGACTATATGGATTGCTTCCGCTACCCACTTGCCGGCGAGTTTTCTTTCCGACGCGATGTACTTAACGACCTCCGTATTCCCAGCGACTGGGGGCTTGAAATTGGCGTACTCAGTGAAATGCATCGTAATTATGCGACTAATCGCATTTGCCAAGTCGATATTGCAGACGTATATGACCATAAGCATCAAGATCTATCACTGGATAACGCAGAAGCTGGACTGTCAAAAATGTCGATAGATATCACCAAGGCGTTTTTCAGAAAACTAGCAACGCAAGGCCAAACCTTTAGCACAGAAACGTTCCGCTCAATCAAGGCGACTTACTTCCGAATCGCACTCGACTATGTTGAAACCTACCGGCACGATGCGCTGATGAATGGCTTATCTCTTGATATTCACAATGAAGAAGCCGCTGTTGAGATGTTCGCCAAAAACATCATGCGTGCTGGCCAAACGTTCTTAGAAAATCCTATGGAAACCCCGTTTATTCCAACATGGAACCGCGTGATCAGTGCTGAGCCAAATATTCTGGAAGAGCTGAAAGACGCCGTAGAACAAGACAACATAGAATTTGGTGGTTAGTAAGGAGTAACCAATGACAATTGATGGTATGCAAGCGTTAGCTCAAAAAGTATCGCAGCAACTTGCGGTCATATATGACGACGTGGATTTACATTGCACGTACGATGATCTCGCCGAAAGGCTTATCAGCGAAATGCGGATAGGCCCTTCGGACACTCCGCCAGCGCCGTTCAGCAATCATTGGTCAGAACAAGATGTCATCATGATCACCTATGGTGACTCTTTACTTAAGCAAAATGAAAAGCCGCTACAAACGCTGCACCATTTCTCTGAGAACTACTTACAAGACCACATCAATAGCATTCATATACTGCCGTTTTTCCCGTATAGCTCAGACGATGGATTTTCAGTGATTGACTATTCCTCAGTTAATGAATCCCTAGGCGACTGGCAAGATATTAATCGTATTGCCGATGCTAAAAAATTAATGGCTGACTTGGTCATCAATCATTGCTCTAGTCGAAGCCTTTGGTTTGAGAATTTTATCAAGGGCGAGGGTCAAGGACATGACTATTTCTTCACTGCCGAACCTGAAGACGATTTATCACAGGTCGTGCGACCACGCACATCACCGTTGCTTAGAAAAACAGGTACTGCTGATGGCGAGAAATATGTCTGGTGCACCTTCAGCCATGACCAAGTTGATCTGGACTTTCGTAATCCTGAAGTACTCAGTCAGTTTGTCAAAATTTTACGCCAGTACTTAGACAATGGCGTACGTATTTTCAGAATGGATGCCGTGGCCTTTTTATGGAAAATAGTGGGCTCTTCTTCTATCAATTTACCACAAACGCATGAAGTCGTTAGGTTGTTGCGTACCCTAATAGAACATGCGCAACCAGATGCTGTGATCATCACAGAAACTAACATTCCTAACACGCAAAACCTAACGTATTTTGGCAACGCTAACGAAGCACACTGCATCTATAACTTCTCATTACCTCCACTACTTATTAATACCTTAATCACTGGTAATTGTTTGTATTTAAAACGTTGGTTAATGAGTATGCCACCAGCGCAAGATGGCACGACGTATTTTAACTTTATCGCATCCCATGACGGCATTGGCTTAAGGCCTGCTGAAGGCCTACTCAGCGATCAGGAAATCAGCACGCTCATTAACACAATGAAGTCATTTGGCGGTGCCATTTCGTGGCGCACTAGTGAAACAGGTGAACAAAAAGCGTATGAAATGAATATTTCGCTATTTGATGCTTTGCAGGGGACAACAAATGGGCCAGATAAATGGGGTATGCCGCGCTTTATTTGTGCACACACCATTATGTTGGCGCTTGAAGGAATACCGGGCATTTATATACACAGTCTATTGGGTACACGTAACGACTATGAAAAACTAAAAAATACACATCACAATCGTGCCATTAACCGACACCGCTGGGACTATACTGCGTTACAAGAAAAATTGGCAGACGCATCAAACCCTCATGCGATAGTGCTTGAGCAAATGCTGGCCCTGATAGACAAACGCACAGCGCAAAAAGCATTTCACCCTAATGCGACTCAGTTCACTTTGCATTTGGGATTAAATTTATTCGGGTTTTGGCGTCAAAGCCAAGACAGAAGACAAAGTATTTTCTGTGTATCGAATATTACTGACCAAGAAATCGAGTTGCCTATTAGCGAATTGAACTTGATTATTACCGAATCTTGGTATGACCTTATCATTGGTATCGAAATCACCGATTTAACACAAGCGCTATTATTGTCGCCCTACCAAAGTGTATGGATTACCAACGTAAAACCATCGTAGTAGCAACTAATCAGTAATAACTATGTAACAGCTTCGCAACCAAACCAAAGCACTGTTACATAGTGACAGCAAAACAATAACAAAACATTACACCTCTACAAGTGAACATTTTTTATACTTGCGCGATTGATGAGAGAGGTGCCAATGGAAGTAGTCAGCAGTGAAATTTCAGCATTATCACTATTAGTCGTTGAAGACGATAAGTTTCAGCGCTTAGCGTTAGTGCAGATGGTGAAGAAGCTTGGTCTTAAGGATGTATTTAGCGCAGGTGACGGTGAGAAAGCATTAGAGTTTTTAGACTTACGCTCATTTGACGTCATTATTTGCGATTTATCTATGCCGAATATGGATGGCCTTGCATTAATTCGCCAACTGTCAAAATCTTCCTTTGCAGGCAGCATTCTTGTTTCGAGTGCACTTGACGCCAGTCTTATCCGTAGTGCCAAAGCATTAGCGAAAAGCTTAGGGTTAAACATGCTTGGCGCTATCGCAAAACCATTGCAGCCAAAATCACTAACTGATGCACTTGCTCGCCATTTTGTGCCTCACCACAACAGCGTAATACATAAACCCAAAACGTTTGAATTCACCGTCGCAGATGTTGAACACGCTATCGCAAACCGAGAGATAGTGCCCTATTTTCAGCCACAAACCTGCATGAAAACAGGAAAATTGATAGGCGTTGAAGCACTTGCCCGGTGGAACCATCCCACTCATGGCGTTATTGGTCCTGACACTTTTATTCCGCTTGCCGAAGAAAAGGACGATCTTATTGCCGAGCTAACCGAGCAAATGTTTATGCATAGTCTGCAGGAAATGGCTAAATTACCAGCGGCATTTGAAAAGCTGCGTTTATCTATCAACATTTCCTCGAAGAGCCTACGTGACAATGTTATTCAATATTTGCTGCTGAACCTCAATCAAATTAACAATCAAAAAAGTCGTAAGGTTACGTTGGAGCTTACCGAACAAGCCTGTATTTCCGATCCTATGATGGCGCTAGAGATTCTGACGCGTTTGCGGATGAATGGTTTTCAACTATCCCTAGATGATTTTGGCACAGGCTACTCTACCATGGAGCAAATCGGGCAATATCCGTTTAATGAGCTCAAAATAGATCGCTCATTTGTCGGCAAAATGTTGGTCGACCATAGCGCCTACGCTATTGTCGAGTCTTGCGTCCGTTTGGGTCGGACTCTTGGCATGCAAGTTATTGCAGAAGGTGTAGAAACCTATCAACAATGGCATGTACTTCAGAAACTGGGTTGCGATCAGTGCCAAGGCTACCTGATATCTAAGCCAATTGAGTTACATCAGCTTATTCCAACCATGCAACGTTGGTTGAAGGAATACCACACCAATATTGCATCAATTTCCTCTGAACCAGCAAAAGCGTCTTAACCGAGTTTTTGCCAAGTGTTCATTAAAGTTTAGGGGGAATTTATGTCAAATTTTCAGATTATTAAGTTTTTCAAAGATAAAACCGTATTAGTCATTGATGACTGCCCAATGATTCTTAACGCGACTCGCGCGATGTTGATAAAAAATGGCTCCAATCCTGACAATATCAATACGGCGAAAGACGCACGTCAAGCAATCACAGCTTGTACAGCAACAAAATACGATTTCATACTTTGCGATTACAATCTAGGGCACGGTACAGACGGTCTGCAACTACTTGAACAACTCAGAATCAATAACGGCTTAGCCGAGAAAACGGTTGTTTTTGTGGTCACAGGGGAAGTGAGTAAAGACGTATTCTTTGGTTTCTCTGAACTAGAGCCAGACGGCTATTTGCTTAAGCCAATAAATATTAATGCCGTCACCAATAGGCTAGTCAACGCTTACCGCCAAAAACAAGTGATTCGCTCGATTTATCAAACCTATCGTAACGAAGGTGCAGAAGCCGCGTTTAAAAAGTGTGCGCGATACGAGAGCTCTACCAACATTCAACTAGTCCGCGCCAATATTCTGCAACAAGAGGAAGCATTTGAACAAGCTCAGCAGGCTTATATCAGTTTGATCAATAGTGGCGAAGATATCGCTCGGATTCACCTCGGAAAAATGTTAGTTGAGCAAGAAAAGTACGAGCTCGCACTGAAGGTTGTCAACCCCGTTATTGAAGAGAAAAAACTGCGATTCAAAGCCCTGCAAGTTCAAGCGCGTTGCTTCTTAAAAACGCGCAACACCACTAAATGTTTAGAGGTATGCCAACAACTGAATAGCATGTCTTCTACTAGCGTAGAGCGTCTGCTTGTCATGTACAATCTAGCGCTAGCTGCTGATGACTCGCAATTACTGCTTAACCTGACGAACAAAATTAGTTCACGGATTACAAACTCTCGCTGGTTTACCGCTGACCATATTCTTATCGGTGCACGCACTTATTTAGAGCTTGCCGAGCGCGAACAAAACCCTGCAGCAAGAGAAGTCCACCTAGGGGAATTTAAAAAGCGGATTAAAGCGGTTGAACAGTCATTGAAACTTTCTCAATACCAGTGGCAACGAGATATGTTGAAAGCGCGCTATGCCATGTTAACGGGTGACTTAATGCTTGCTGAAGAAATTTGGTTCGCCTATCAGCAAGATGATGAAGCGCAGCAAATATCCTTCTATTGCTCATTAGATGCAATGCACCTTGGTAATAGACTAGGTGGCGTCGCTGAAATGATGACAGATGACCTTGGTGAAGATATTGAAATTTCGCAAGAAATCTTAACTGAGCAACTTGCCGTTCTTCATCGACAAAATCAAGCCTCACTCAAACGCCTAACCAAGCAAGCCATCGAGCTACAGCAAGCCAATGAAACCATGAAAGCGGTGTTGCAATGGATAAAAATTTGGCAAATCAAGCCTTTTGAACCTGATACTGCATTTCATTTGATTCGAAGCTTGTCGCACTCCATTCCTATGAATATGCCCTTAGCCAACGTGCGTTTTATGTTTGAGCAAGCAAAGAAAACCATTGAGCTCAAAATATCAGAAGACGACATACCGCAGTGGTTCAACGGCACAAGTAACGGTGTCGAAAAGTCTTTTAATGCCTTAGCTATGGAGCAATGTTAATGTCAACGTTTATGCGATTAGTCACGCTCATCTGTTTATTGATAGTGACACAACCTAGCTTTGCTGAAACTGATTTAACAGCGGAAGAACAAAACTGGTTATCGAACAAAAAAACCTTAGTCACCGCCTATCCAAGCTTTGAATACTTGCCCTACATCATTCAAAGCTCAGACGGGAAAATTCTCGGTATTTTTAACGATTATTTAAAATTGGTAAGTAGTGAGCTAGGGCTTAGTATCGAATATCGTATCTATTCAACTAGCAAGGAAATGGAAGAAGCCTTCGCTCGAAAAGAAATAGACATTATTGTTGGCTTTGCTGACTTAGAACGCCGTAAAGCCTTTATGAGCTTTACTGACCCGTTTATTTCGGTACCGCGATCTATATTAGTGCCCAAACACATTAACAGTAACTCGATTGATTCTATCCAAGCATTTAACAACTATGTTTTCGCCATCGAAGAGGGGTTTGCCAGCAGAACAGAGCTCAAACAGCACTTACCTGACATTCAATTCTTCGACGTCAATGGCACGCCTGAGGCAATGTCAGCCATCAAGTTTGGTCTCGCCCAAGCGTATTATGGTGATTGGATCACGAACAATTACATCTATGACAAAGCGAAAAACTCAGACCTTAATTTAGTCGCGCTGAACGATGTACCTGAAGACCGTTCTCAATTTGCGGTGCAGCCCGATCAGCCCTTGTTAAAATCAGCAATTAATAAAGTGATTCAAAATATAGCACCGACTACAAAAGCGTTCATCGCTGCTCGCTGGAATAGCAGTAATGCTATTCAAAACAACAGTCGCGTCCCGCTGATTTTGACGCCAACTGAAAGTGACTGGCTGGCAAGAAACGACACTATCCGTTATGCCTACAGTGAAAAATGGCGACCATTTACACAAGTTAATCTAGACGGTAAACCCATTGGTATTGCCGTTGAAATATTAGAGGCCATTGCAGAACGGTTAGGCCTAGATCTTGAGCCCGTATATGTAGAAAACTGGCGTCAAGGCGAACAATTTCTCGCTAACGATAAGGTCGACCTTCTACCTGGCATGGTAAACACTCAATTTCTTGATGACGACATTTTGCTTTCTCGCAGCTATCACATGTCACCATGGGTACTTATCGCAAGATCGAATAGTCGAGTGAAAACGTCGCAAGACGCCAAAACAGCGCGAATTGCAATCCCCAATATTGAAGGGGTGAGAGTTACCATTGGTGAACAATTCCCCGTTGCCGACATTGTGGTGCTTCGCGATATGGAGCACGCCCTACAGATGCTAGATGAAGGTGAAGCAGACGCCTTTTTTATTTTATTGTCTTCTGTTGCTCCATTACTTCAAGATGAAAACCTTGGCCGATACCACATACTGACTAGCCCTAGCGCGGAGAAAAATATCCATGTCAGTTTCGGTATTGGAAGCGATAACGCAACGCTCCATTCTCTCATCAATAAAGGATTGGCAGAGCTAGGCAGCAAAGAGATTCGCCGTATCAATAATCATTGGTCGCAGCTCAATATTCAGCAAGGCATTGATATATCAAAGATAATAACTTTTGCTGTGATTCCTGTGATGATAGGTATAGTAATTCTTTGTGGTATTTTATTTTGGAACCGCAAACTTCAAGCAGAAATAAAAAGCCGAACAGCAGCCGAGCAACGCGCAAAACAGGCGGAGTTTGAGTTAAATTCACTCGCCGACGCCATTCCCGGTGCAGTATTACAGTTTAAACTTAATACTAAGCAACACCTCGAATTTACCTATGTTAGCCAAGGTATTGAAGACTTAGGACCACTCTCTCAAAATGCACTACTTAAAGACGCGCGTAACTTTTTTGCCGCTATTCCAAAAGAGGACCTTGAGCGCCTAAAAGTCTTGCGTGAAGAAACCATCAATACATTAGGACCTGTCGACATAGAGTTCAGAGTAATTGTTGACCAAGGCGCTGTAAACTGGCTACATTTTGCCGCATTTCCTGAAAAGTTGGGAGATGAAACACTTTGGAATGGCGTACTTCTCAAAGTGAATGAAAGAAAGGAACAGGAGTTTGCACTGTCTAAAGCCAAAGTAGCAGCAGAGCAAGCTGCTATTGCAAAATCACGTTTCTTAGCGATGATGAGCCATGAAATTCGCACGCCTATTGGTGGCATTATTGGCATGTTAGAGCTATTAGAGCAATCGTCCCTCACTGAATCGCAACACCACGACTTAAAAACTATCGCGAGCTCGGCGAATAACTTACTGCACATTCTCAATGACGTACTTGATCACTCCAAACTGGAAGCAGGTCAATTGACGGTTGAAAACATCGATGCCAATCTTCCCGATCTTGTTGAATCTGCGATGCTGACTCATGCGAACAATGCACATAATAAAGGCATAGGGCTCAAATTAGAATTTGACCCGACCATTTATCATGGCATCAAAACCGACCCTATTCGCTTACAGCAAGTGCTCTCAAATCTATTGAGTAATGCCATTAAATTCACTGAAAAGGGTGAAGTAAAACTGATGGTTGAACGAACTCAAGCAAACAGTAAGCAACAAACACTACGCTTTGCTATTACTGATACAGGCATTGGTATATCGCCAACGAATTTGCGCAAACTGTTCTCACCGTTTGCGCAAGCAGAGGACTCGACATCACGCAAATACGGTGGCACAGGGCTTGGTTTAACCATCTGTAAAATGCTTGTTGAAAGACTCGGTGGCAGTATTGATGTAGACAGTACACTAGGCCAAGGCACAACATTTAGTTTTAGCCTCACCCTTGAAACAGATGAACAACCGTTTGTACCTGAAATTAAGCGAAAACTCCCCATCGTATTGATTGATGATATGAGCTTTGCGTGTAGCAAAATAAAACGCTACTTTAACGCATGGGGCGTACCACTGGTGGTACTCCCATTTGGCGGTGACACTGATCATTTAAAGTCATTGTTACCTAGCGGGAAGTGCGTATTTATTTGCCCTGAGGAGCTCATCAGTCATTATCAACTCGCGCAAATTAACACTGTATCGTCATGGATAAACCTAAGCAAACGTAGTTTCTCTCCTGAACCTGGGCAACATTTTATATCGATTAACCCGCTGTTAATCACATCACTCATTAGTGGCGTAAACAAAGCACAGCAAGACCGAGATACAGACTTGATGATGCTCATCGACAAAGATGAAAAACAAGCTAGTGGTAAAATGACTCGGGAAGAGGCCATTGCCTCTGGACGCCTTATTTTGGTTGCTGAAGATCATCCAACCAACCAAATGGTGATTAAGCGTCAGCTAGAAAAGCTTAACTACCATGCTGATATCGTCGACGATGGTAAACAAGCACTCGATGCAATTTATCAGCAAAGTTACGGGTTACTGATTACCGATTGCCACATGCCAAACATGGATGGCTATGACTTAACCAAAACACTTCGTGCACAGGGCAATCCAATCCCTATCGTGGCACTAACTGCGAATGCATTGACTGGTGAGGCCGATCATTGTCTAGAAATGGGCATGAACGATTACCTCACTAAGCCAACGTCAATGGATGTGTTACAAACAACGGTTGAAAAGTACTTAAATAGTGACATTGACAACTCATTTGTCAGCGTTGAAGCAAATAACTTTGACGATTTAGCTATTTTCGACTTTGACCATATCACCACGAATGATGATGGACTGAAGAATGTTCAAGCTGAAGCGGATGAAGTCATTGACGCTCAAGATATTGTCCAGTTCCCCAGCGACGTGCGAGAAAACATCAATGTCGACAGTGTTAAAGGTGACTATGTCAACATGCAAACACTTGTCGACATGTTCGGCGACCAAGAGATGGTATTTGAACTCATTCAGCAATTTATCGACACAACAAGAGAATCGATAAAAGACATTGGTCTCGCAATTGAAGCAGAGAACATAGAAGAAGTAGGACTCGTTGCTCATCGAATCAAAGGCGGTGCCAGTATGATTACCGCCCATGGTATTGAAGGCTGCGCAGCGATACTTGAAAAATCAGCGAAAGCCAATAAAAAAGATGAACTGGATACACTTTTTGCTGACTTAACCGCGCACGCCGACAGATTTGTTACGCAGCATCAAACCGCGTCACTCAAAGCTGATTAACTGTTGATTTTATTGGTAAAGCTCCGCATGTGTTGCATAACAAGATTTTTTGGATGCACCAATAAAACTCTAGACAAGGCGATAGCCCACTAAGTAGTAAGCTATCGCCATACTGAACTAACCAAGGACAGTGTAACCTGTAAAATTAAGCTTTCTTGCGTCCCTTAATACTGTAAAGCAGAGGGAATTCAGGACCATCCTCATCAAACACAAATTGGTTTTCAGCTATCGCTTTCATACCGTCAAAGCATGCATAAGGGCTATACGGGTATTCACAGACTTCTTCAATCTCTATGCCTGCTTTGATTAATGCGGTTATCACATTCGCTATCGGATGCGCCCATACGGCTATGGTTTGTTTGTCGTCACCAGCGTTTTCAGAATATGTAGATTCTTCTTCAATATCTGGTTGCGCTTTATGAAAGTAATCATAACCAAATTTAATATCTAAATAAGGGTGAAACTCAACAAGATGAATTTTACCGCCAGGTTTTAAGCACTTCGCTACCGTTTCAGCCCAATTATCCATGCTAGGCAACCAACAAAGCACCCCATACGAAGTGTACACAATATCGTAATGTTGCTGACATTGTGTTCCAAAGTGATATACATCAGAGCAAATAAAGTGAGCGTCTAAACCAGTTTGTTCTGCCAAGTTTTGTGCTTTTTCTACCGCAGTTGACGATAAATCAACGCCTGTTACCTTTGCGCCCAATCGCGCCCATGAAAGTGTATCTAAGCCAAAGTGACACTGCAGATGTAGCAATGATTTTCCGCTGACATCCCCTACTTGCCCTAGTTCAATAGCATGTAATGTCGATTTCCCATTGAGAAAACCATCAACATCATAAAAGGTTGAACTGAAATGTATATCTGTACGTGTATTCCACGCAGTTTTATTAATCGCTAAATAATCCGTCATTTCTTTTTATCCTAAGATTCTTCATCTTTATTTTGTCCTCAAACGCCACACCTTTGCAATTGCCACTGCGATCCAAAAGCCGTGATGCAGACAAAATAAAAAATTAACTATATTTTTCAGTTAATTAACACTATGTTAATGACAGCTATTGGTGATTGCGAAATAAAACTCACCTTATTGGCTGGAACAATAAAAAACAAAAATATGGAGTATACAATGAAAAAAGTAGTACTAGGCTTAGGTATGTTGTGTTTGTCTCAAGTAGCGAATGCTGCGGATATCAATTGCCGTGGCAAAGTGTCTTGGGTCATGGCAGATCATCCCAGCTGTGGTGAGTATATGGCTTTCAAAACTGAAGCCACCGGTGGCAAAGCTGGAAAATGGTTGTGCACTAAGTCTCACGCTGCTGGTGAAATGGCTGTAACAGCATTAACGAATGATAAAATCGTTGAAGTCTACGTAGAAGGTTCAGATGTAAATACCTGTGACGAGATTCCTCACTACAGAGAAATCAATTACATCATTATCAATCCATAAGCGATTATCTCAAGCAGAGCCTAAATTGCTCTGCTTTTCTATTAACTTAAAATTCATCAGCAAAAACCTACGTGTCGCCTATATTTATTGAAAAGGAAATATAGAGACATATAACATGGATAAGCCCCAAATTTTGTGGTCGCCCAGTGGCACTACACTGCCGTCGTTAGGCGCTCGTGCCTTAACTGATACGTCTGATGGTGATACGCCCAATATCCGCATGCCGATCCGCATGTTGTCTATCGACACTCCGGAAGTCACAGCAAAATCAGAAAAAGGTGCAGCACGTGTCGACGCTGAGTTTAAACAACTCGCCTTATGGATTAAAAACGGAGACGCCCCTGTTACCAAAACGTTCGCAAAATATATTGTGCCTAAATTAGACGAAACGGCCGCAGGTACCTTGCAATTTACACAAGGTAAGGAAGCTAGCGCCTTTCACAAGGCGATAGTGAGTAAACGGCTAACCAAGCCAAACGGTACCAAACGCAAATTATTTATCCGCAGCCCTAAACAGCCGTTCGATAGTTATGGACGATTACTTGCGTATGTGTCGCCATCCTATAGTACCCGTGAAATTTCAAGCATGACTCGACGTGAGCGCGCTACGTTTAATTTAGACATGTTAGCCAGTGGTTGGGCGGCACCCTTTATTTTGTATCCCACGATTCCCAATGAGGCTGATCTTCCATTATTTATCGAGGTCGTGACCGAAGCTATAAACGATAAGAAAGGTCAGTTCGCCGACTCCCTATCAATGCCGGGTTACGAGTACAGAATGTGTGAAAAGCTATACGATATTACTAAAAAACTCGTCAACGGAGAGTCAATATCGTATGCTAGAAAAACTGCTTGGCGATCAAGGTATTGCGCTGATATACGCTCTCGTGAACTGTATCAGCCAGAGGCCTATTTTAATGTGCCGGAGCCATATAGATTGTGGATTTGGCCGGATGATATTCAAGAAGCCATTGGCAAGCTAAACCTTATTCCCGAGTATTAGCATCATTTAACTCTGGATTCTGCTTTAGCGACTCAACTAATATAAAACAACAATATACTACGAATATGGATATCAAACTCTACATTGATTACTTCGACGAAATCTCTCATCTCGATAGAGACAAACAATTTGAGTTGTTAGAAAAAGCATATCGAGATGTTCTCGCCAGCCATAAAGTCCCACTCTTCAGTATTATCCCAACCATGTTTAGGTTAATGTTTTTAGTCTCTATGCTCTGCGCAAGCTATTTTTTCTTTGACATGGCAATTTGGTCGATTGTGGTAGGTACCCTTTTAGGACTCTTAATGGCCAGAGTTGCTATTACAGAAGTAAAAGACAGTATGCTTAAAAAGGCATTGAAACCTCATCTTGAGTTGCTAGACTAGCAGCGCTCTTGTCTTGAGCAAAGCTAACAGGAGGTAGGCTTGTTTCAATCCATAGTTAACCACAGTAAAACCATCATCTCAGCGGTTGTTATAGGGGTTATCATTACCCTACTCACCACACTTATTCTCGATTACATATACGCTGAAACTGGGCCCGATGAGCATCATCAACCAAGTGATATTGCGGGCAGTAAAGCTATTCCGCAATTATGGTCACACCATAAAATCTTAAACATGAATGCAGCCGAATGTTCAAACAAGGGAAAAACGACACTAAGTAACATGAAATTCACTCAAGTCGTTCAGAATGATAACTATGTATATGGCAACTTAAGTGGCAATCGAGCCGCAATAAAATGTGTGGCATTAGAAAACAAGGCTTTTGTTTATCTCGCTGTTGCTGGTCGTAATGTAGAAGATGTAGAACAACTCAGAAATCAAATCGCCTGGGCGTTCTAACCAGACAAAAAATACATGCAAATTCGGTTCTACTTGGTATACAATCCCGCGGCTTAGCTTTTCAGACAACACTCTAACGTAGACAAGGATGAATACATGAGTACTCACATGAATAATTTGCTTGCTGTTGAGCTACAGCAATTTGAGCAAGAGTATAATCGCGCAAAATCGGGCTTAAAAATTGGCCTTGTGACTGGCGCTATCACCATATTAGTACTTGTTATCGGCTCTTTATTATCAACCTCAACGATTCACATTCTCTCCAATACTATGATTATCGCCACACTGTACTTCATCGCCATTGGTGCTGTTTTCTATTTCAGTTATGTATACCAACAGATCACTGATATCAAAGAAGATTTAGACACCCTCAAAGAAAAATTAGACGACCACGACTCGGCCCCAGAAAACTAGTTTTTTGCTATACCGTTAAAAAACTTACGACACTTGAGAGCTTAGCATATGCACAAGCTGGCTGAGCTCTATATGCGTTTTAACGCGCGCTCTTACAATAGGTGGACTAACGGGTTTGGTAATGTAATCCACAGCCCCGAGTTCAAAGCCTTTTTCTTCATCTTCGACAGATGATTTTGCCGTAATAAAGATCACGGGGATATGCGATGTCTCAGGATGAGCTTTGAGATCGGTTATCACTTCATAACCATCAACTTCCGGCATCATGATATCAAGTAAGATTAAATCAGGCTGCTCCTTTGCACGCGCAATTTTCAGTGCATCAACACCATTAGTGGCTACTTTTACTTGGTAGTCACCACCCAGTATATCGACCAATAAGTCGAGGTTACTCGCGACATCGTCAACTACTAATACCGTCGATTTTTCCATTACAACGCACCTATCCTTTGTCTTTAATAAATGAGTATTGGTTAAATGTTATTCTTAAATTCAATCTACGTTTTTCGATAAGACAAATCAACGCAACTTCCATATATTGTTTTAGTTGACGCTACTTAACGGAGAAATACTTTCAAAATTGGAGGCTTAATAGCGTTCTCTTGTCGCGGTGCCGACAGCACGAAAGAGGGAAAAAATGCTTGTTTCCCTCTTTCAACCCCCTCAGCATCCAACTTAAACGCAGCATAAGTTCTGCTTAACAAAATGTCTGAATGAATTATTAATATCAGCTATTGTTGGCAGGGCGCCAGCAAAGTGAAATAGCACAAGGAAGCGCTATCTGATCGTAAGCCCGAATATTGATTGATGAATGAAGTTACACATTTTGCAGCAGCGCCATAGGGTTCCATAGGGAGAGCGGCGCAAGCGTCCCCTTGGGTGCTATCGCCACCGTGACAACTATATGGCCTTAACCAACACCTTAGACTTCCGTTGATAGTTATACATCTGCTTCTTTTCCTCAGGCAGATCATCAACTGAGGTTTCAACAAACCCTTGCTCTCTAAACCAATGGCCACTCACTGTAGTCAACACAAACAACTGCTCGAGTTTTTGACGTTTTGCAAATGCTTCCACCGCCGCAATTAATCGTTCACCACGATTACCTTTGCGATAATCAGGGTGAATGACGACACAAGCAAGTTCGCCCGTATTTGAATCTGGATAAGGATACAAGGCAGCGCAGGCGATAATAATGTCTTCTTTTTTCAACACGATAAAACGGTCGATTTCCGTCTCGAGTAACTTGCGTGATCGGCGAACTAAAACGCCCTCTTCTTCTAGCGGTTGAATGAGTTCTAGAATACCACCAACATCATCAATCGATGCCGTTGAGATGTGCTCTTTGTGATCTTTCGCAATTAGCGTTCCCGCGCCGTCTCGGGTAAATAGCTCTTGCAGTAAAGCGGTGTCACTGCGATATGAAACACAATGACAACGCTCTACGCCGTTTTCACCGCTTTGAATTATGGCGCGTAGTAACAATTGACGGACATGATCGGTTTCCTCTTCACCGTAATCGTCTAACAATTCTTTGACTTTACGTACACTACAACTGCGAATTAGGCTGCCATCAGTGTCAATCAGGCCGTCATCTTCTGTGAACGTGATAAGCTTATCAGCACCCAATGATATTGCTGTTTGGGTCGCGACATCTTCCAACGCTAGGTTAAATACCTCCCCCGTTGTTGAGTACCCTACGGGAGAAAGCAGCACAATCGAGCCAAAATCAAGTTGGGTATTAATCCCTTCTGTATCAATACGACGCACTAACCCAGTATTCTTAAAATCGATACCGTCTTTTACACCAATAGGTCGAGCAATAACAAAGTTTCCGGTACTGACGCGAATTTGTGAGCCATGCATGGGTGAATTCGCTAGCCCCATGGTCAATAGTGCTTCAATGTGAACACGCAACGAGCCAGTCGCATCTTTCACCGCCATTAGTGTCTGTGGGTCAGTAATACGTAAGTTTTTTTCAAACTGCTGATCTACACCCAGCAACTCAGCACGCTCGGCGATCTGTGGACGCGCGCCATGCACGATAACCAGCTTTACGCCTAAACTGCGAAGCAAAGCGATATCATGAATAATATTGGCAAAATTAGCATGCGTTACCGCTTCTCCACCAAACATCAAGACAAAGGTTTTGCCGCGGTGCGCATTGATATAGGGCGCTGCATTGCGAAACCATTTAACGTAGTCTGTATCCTTGTTTACCACGACTGCTTTCAACCTTACTTCTTATTCGCTACTTACTACTACGATTGACTTGGTAAGCCATCGCGACTTCGTCTACTGGATTTTTGTGTGGACTAGGCTCACTGTCTTCAATGATATTGTCTGCTAACGACGACTTTTCGATGGTGATAAAGCCCAACTTCTCAAAGTACTGAGGAATATAAGTGAGTACGATGATCGTCTCTAGTTCCATCCCATGGGCGAATTCCAACAAGTATTGCGTCAACGCCTGCCCTTGACCTTGGCTGTGATATTGCTCGTCGATAACCACGGAACGAATTTCTGCCAACCCAGGTTCGTAGATATAAAGTGACGCACATCCCACGACCACACCATCCATTTCTGCGACAACAAAGTTTTGCACGTCGTGAATAATGTTTTGGCGCGTTCTCGGCAAGATTTCACCTTTATCAGCCCAAAAGTCGACAAGTTGATGGATTTTATCAACATCTGACATACGCGCACGACGCACTGACATGGCCGCTGCTTTTTGCGCATTTAAACGCTGTTGCACTTGCTTAAGTGCTGTTTTGACTTGTTGTTTCCCTGGTGCACCAACAACCTGCTCATTCAAGATGTCAGCTTGGCCCTCTTGAATTTGCGCCAGTGCTTTTTGCACTTGACTTCTCGACGTACCGCCAAGCGCTTCACGTTTGTCTAGCGTCGATTCAATCGACAAATGTTGATAAACATCTTGCTCAATTTTGTCGCTAAATGCTTGCAGTTGAGTCAGGGTTAAATCTTCGAGCGGACAGCCTTTATCAATCGCGGCCAACACCACCTCACCAACTATATGATGGGCTTCACGAAACGGAATATCTTTACTCACTAAATAATCTGCAAGTTCCGTCGCATTAGCGTACCCCTGTTGCGCAGCCGCCAAGGTTCTTGCGCTATTTACTTTGAGACCATCAACAACCAAAGTCGCCATTTCCATACATTCCTGCCACGTATCAAGCGCATCAAAAAGGCCCTCTTTGTCTTCTTGCATGTCTTTGTTGTATGCAAGCGCTAACGCTTTCATGGTAGTGAGCATGCCAGTTAACGAACCAAAAACACGGCCCGCTTTACCACGAATCAATTCACAGGCATCCGGGTTCTTTTTCTGTGGCATCAATGACGAACCAGAGCTCACTAAATCAGACATTTCTACAAAACCCGCTTCACCGGAATTATAGAAAATAAGGTCTTCTGCAAAACGCGACAAATGCATCATGCTAACGCTGGCAGCAGAAAGAAGCTCTATCACATGGTCTCTGTCTGACACAGCATCTAGGCTATTGAGGGTAGCCTTTCTAAAACCTAAATTTTGCGCTAGCTGCTCACGATCGATTGGGTAAGCCGTGCCAGCTAATGCACCTGAGCCTAATGGTGAAGTGTCTGCCCTATAAAGTGCATCTTTTAGACGACCGATATCACGGTTAAACATTTCAACATAGGCAAGGCACCAGTGTGCAAAAGTCACAGGTTGCGCACGCTGTAAATGGGTATACCCCGGCAATACCGTACCTGCTTCGCGTTCAGCCAGTTTCATCAGCGCTTCTTGCAAGGTCACTAATGCAAATAGCAAGTCACCGCCTTTTTCTTTGCACCATAGTTTTAAGTCCGTCGCGACTTGGTCATTACGGCTACGACCAGTGTGTAGTTTTTTCCCTAAATCACCGGTTTTTTCAATCAGCTGAATTTCCACCCAGCTGTGAATATCTTCAGCGTCTGACGCTAAAATTTGTCTCGGATTTTCTTCCACCGACGCTTTTAGCTCCAGCAGTGCTGACTCCAAACTTGCAAGCTCATCATCAGACAACACGCCAACGCCATTTAGTGCACCTGCCCAAGCAATAGAACCCACAATATCTTGCACCGCCATACGGTAATCTACCGGTAGTGAGTCATTAAACTTTTTGAACTGAATGCTCGCCTTTTCTTTAAACCGGCCACCCCATAATGCCATGTCGCTTCTCCTAACCTATGCGCTATTTCTGTGTTTGCTGATTCATTGCAGTAATTCTGCTCGACAAGCTGAACAAACGAATAAAGCCTTCCGCATGTTGTTGGTCGTACACGTCATCAGCACCAAAGGTTGCAAACTCTTCAGAGTATAGGCTGTTTGGCGAACGGCGCTGCGTGACAGTAGCAGTTCCTTTGTATAGCTTAACGACAACATCACCCGTCATGTTTTCTGCAAATGACGCCGCTGCCGCTAATTGTGCTTTTGCGAGCGGTGTAAACCAACGACCGTCATAAATCACATGTGAAAACTCAAGGGCAACTGACTCTCTAAATTTCAGCGACTCCTTATCAAGGATAAGTGATTCTAAGCCTTTGTAGGCAGCCATTAGCACTGTGCCGCCAGGTGTTTCATAACATCCACGAGACTTCATACCAACAAGGCGATTTTCAACAATATCAATTCTGCCTACGCCATGTGCGCCAGCTTTATCGTTCAAGTAAACCAAAGAGTCATACGCAGATAACTGCTGTCCATCAACCGCAACTAGCTCACCTTTGTCAAAACTTAGCTCAACTGTTTCTGGTGTATCTGGCGCGTCCATTGGATCAACGGTCATAGTCCATACTTCTTTAGATGGTTCACACCATGGGTCTTCCAACTCACCACCTTCATGAGAAATATGCCAAGCATTGGCATCACGGCTGTAGATTTTCGTAAGTGATGCTGAACAAGGAATATCACGCTCTGCTAAGTAGTCTAATAAATCCTCACGCGACACCATGTCCCACTCACGCCACGGCGCAATCACTGTAAGGTGCGGCGCAAGCGCAGCAAAACAAGATTCAAAACGCACTTGGTCATTACCCTTACCTGTGCAGCCATGACATACCGCATCAGCACCGACTTTTAGTGCAACTTCAACATGTGCTTTGGCAATGACAGGACGCGCCATCGATGTCCCCAATAAATATTGGCCTTCGTAAACTGAACCCGTTTTTAAAATAGGGTAGATGTAATCTTTGACGAACTCTTCTTTGAGATCGACAACATGACATTCAGATGCACCTGACGCTATCGCCTTTTCTTTGATGCCTTCGAGCTCTTCATCACCCTGCCCCACATCAGCACAGAACGCGACAACTTCACAACCATCATAATTTTCTTTTAACCATGGAATAATTGCTGATGTATCAAGACCACCTGAGTATGCGAGTACCACTTTTTTGATTTGTTTTTTCTTTGCTAAAGCCATTTTCTTTTACCTTTAAATCTTAAATTCTGTTCAAAATCGTTAGATGCAATCTTCTACTAGGCGCCCAGCAACGTTACCAAGACGGCATTTTGGGCCCACATTCTGTTTTCTGCCTGCTGGAAAACCACTGAGTATTTTTCATCGTCGAACAATGCTGTCGTGATTTCTTCTTCCAAGTGGGCTGGCTGGCAGTGCATAACAACACTGGCGCCAGTGTTTGCCATTAACTGATGATTAACTTGATAGGGCATAAAGGTGGCAAGCACATTGTCTTTATCTTGGTCGTCTTCATTACCCATCGAAACCCAAGTATCAGTGTAAATAACGTCCTGAGAACCCAAGGCATCCATATCAGTAGTGTGTGTAAATATTGCTCCTGAATGAGACGCAATGGTTTTCACTTTATCGATCATGGCAGCAGAGGGACCGCAACCTGTCGGTGTGACTAGCGTGAAAGCTACGCCTAACGTGGCAGCCATTAACATCAGCGAATTGCTTACATTGTTTGCATCGCCAATGTACGCAACCTTAACCTCGGATAAGTCGTCAAATTTCTCAGAAATAGTGACAAAGTCAGCTAGCGCTTGGCATGGGTGATACAGGTCGCATAATGCGTTTATCACAGGTACAGACGCATGTTCTGCTAAGCCAACAATTGACTGATGGTCAAACACCCGGGCAACAATGGCGTCTGCGTAGCAAGAGAGGTTTTTTGCGTAGTCGCTAACCCGCTCACGTTCACCCAGTTTGCCATTTTGTTGACCTAAATAAAGTGCATGTCCACCGAGCTTAGCAATGCCGATATCAAAGCTTACATGCGTTCTCAACGAAGGTTTTTCAAAAATCATAGCGACTGATTTTCCTGCTAGCGCGCTAGCAAAGTCAGCCGGTGAATTTTTGATTGTTTTTGCGAGTGAAATCAGATCTAAAATTTGTTGTTTAGACTGCAAATCATCGGCTAAAAAATGTGAAAAAGTCATCAATTTTCCTAAAAGTATCTCGTTAATTCGTAAAAGTGTTTTGTTGTAGGCATGAGCCTATTGCTCAAGACTACGTGTTGCTGATTAAGCAGCTCTTCGTGGAATAATGCGGGTGCCTATGCTTGCGCCAGCTAACAAATTCAGAATTTGTTCAGGCGCTTGCCAGCTGGCAACCGCGATACTTCGTCGTAATTGATTTGCCGCATGAAATGCAGCGTTTACCTTGGCTGTCATCCCCCCAGAGATAACCCCTTCAGCGATTAAATTATTAGCATCTTTCTCAGTGAGATCAGACAGATACTTACCTTTACCATCCATCACCCCGTCAACATCGGTCAGTAGTAATAGTTCAGCGTTTAATAGCTGACAAATCGCAACCGCAGCATCATCGGCATTCACATTAACCAGTTGACCGTTAGCCAACGCCCCAATTGATGATATGACAGGTAAAAACTTTGCTTTTAATAAGCTGTCGAGCAGCTTACTGCTGTTCGCTACAGGCTCACCCACTGCACCTAAGTCATTAGCATTTAACGTGCAGGACACCATATTGCCGTCCGTTAAAGACAAACCAACAGCGGTTATATGTGAGGCATTGGCTTTAGCAACAATAGCTTTGTTAACATTACCAGCCAGTGCGCCACTAATAATCGGCATTTGTTCTTGAGGGGTAATTCTCAAACCGTTTTTCTTTTCCGTCGTAAAGCCGGCTTGGCTGAGCATGTCATCTACAACACAACCACCGCCATGAACAATAACAACAGGTTGATTTTTTAACTGACCAATAACGGATAAAAGACTATCCAATGCACCTTCAGTTTCTAAAATCGCGCCGCCTATTTTGATGACTAAAGGTTTCATGCAATGGCTCCTTGTAATTGAGGCACTAATCCATAGTGTGTCGGTAACCCTAATGTGGCATTCATACATTGCACCGCTTGTGATGCAGCACCTTTAAGTAAGTTATCTATAGCTGTGGTGACCACTAGCACCTGCTTTTTCTCGTCATATTGCCAATGAATATCCGCAAAAGGTGTGTGTGCCACATCGTCAATTTGGGGCCAAGTAGCTTTAATTCTGACGAGCGGCTGTTCTTGATACGCGTTTACAAAAGCTTCATTAACCTGCTCTGTCGTTACGCCTTTTTTCAAATTCAGAGTAACGGTGGTCAACAGACCCCTTTTGTAAGGAGCAAGATGCGGATTGAATATCACCTGCGTACCCGCTTCTTGTGAAATTTCTGGTTGGTGACGATGCTGTAAAATATTGTATGGACGTAAACTGACTTCATTAAAGCTCGTTGCTAATGATGCTTTTCTACCTGCGCCACTTACACCGCTGACACCATTAACAACAATTAGACCATTGTTTTGATGTAAGCCCGCCGCAGTAATCGGCTTCAAAGACAACAAGCTAGCTGTTGGGTAACAGCCGGGAACGGCAACAAGTTTGGTTGACGTAAAATCAGCAGGGAACCATTCCGCTAAACCATATTTAGCATTTGCTACAGCCTGCGGGTACTGGTGCTCGAACCCATAATACGTGGGATAGTCAGCGGTATTTTTAAGACGAAAACCACCAGAAAGGTCGTAAACGTTTACGCCTTTGTCGACAAACGCTTGTGCCCATTGAGCGCTGAATTCATGCGGAGTAGCAAAAAAAACCGCATCTAAGGTTTCGGAAACAGTGTTAAACCAGTCTTTCGAAAAAGACTGAAGGGGTACATCACAGATCCCCTGCCAGCGAGCAAATAACTCAGAAAATAATGATCCATTGGAAGTACTGTTTTCCGACACCACTAGATGCGATATCGAAACTTTATCGTGTTGAGCTAGCAAGCCAATTAGCTCTGCTCCTACATAACCACTTGCGCCTATAACTGCGACATTCATAAAAAACACCAAAAATTGCAATTGTATTCAAAATATAACTTTCAACCCGAACACTTATTGTTCGATTTAGTTAACTGAAACAGGGGTTTTGTTACCTGTTTCGCGATTAAAAATGACTTAACATCGTCGAATAATTGAATACTTCATTGTATTTCCGTTGTGCCCTTATAGAAGGTTAATTACATCGATGGGTGCAAGGTACCACTCAATGAATTTTTATGCAACTATTTAACATAAATATTATTCAGGATATATTGTGACGATTCATAGACGGCACAGATTAGCTGTTGATGAAGTTACATTTCATCTATCAAGTGAATGCACAAAAAAATCCATTAATACTTTGAGACATTAGCCACAGATACATGACTAATGAGAAGGTGTGTTTAAGAGCTTCAGAAAATCGAGGGTAACGGCAGAGAAACTACTTTCCCTCCGAAATAGATTGTAAGTATTTACTTACTGCTTTTATTCCATAATTTCTGATTTTCTTTAATAGAAAAAAACTCTCGCGGGTGCCAGCAACGTGGAATAAGGTCAAGCTCTATACGCTCTTGATAATTCGAAACCAACTTTTCCAAAATTTCTTCTAACCGCGCACGGCTGATTGAAGCCAATCGTTTAGCTGACTCTGGAAAGTACAGGTTTTCTGATTTGTGAATACGGATATCTGAGCCGTAACTGATAAAGGTTAATTGCCTAGTAGCAATTCTACATTCTGGCTCTTCTGGGTTTTCAGGATAGAGATGGTTAACTATTGCATATTCGTATCGCTCTAACGAATGACCAGCGGCGTCTACAGCTAAGTAGGTAACCCCATAGCCTTGCGGGAACATACCCGTAATTTGATAAAGGCTCTCGACTACCTTTTCACTGCATTGGCCGCGTTCAGCGTTTTGTCGAAGCACTTGATAAACCTTAGGAATCAGCTTGTATTTATAACTTGGCTTGGTCGATAAAACGATAGACACATAAATTTGTGGGACTTTCAGTAAATTCCCTAAGCCTTCTTTCGGCGTGATAGCGCTACGCAGCAGTTCTTTCATAAACTTAAGCTTGCGAACTTCCTGCTTTTCAAACACTTCACGGTCTTTCTTTGAGTTTCCTAAATAGCGCCCTTGCCCTATCCCCTCAACAAGATATTTGACCGTTTCGCGATAATTGATTTGCAGTAATGATTTTCGCTCGTCTATTTCAAGCGTGCGATAAGGGTCAAGTGATTTATCTTTGCCATACAATATGTCTTGGGCATTCGGGTGATAATTACCGATGTCCTGTAAAATAGCCGCTTTCAAAACAGGCACTTTTACTTCATGAACAAAGGTTGCATAAGCAGCTTCATCCATGCGCTTAAAGTCTTTGTAGTTGTCTAACGTATACTCGCCTAGGAAGTGCTTGATATATGCGTGGTTAGTGCCGCCATCAATAATGAGCTTGTCGAGCAAGCGTAATGTTAGCACGCCTTTATAGAGTGCTTTATGAAGCTCGTTGGTTTGCGCTATTTGACTTCCTTCAGTGTGACTTAGCAGCTGAATGGTACCTAGCACTTGTGCGGATTTTCGATTGGTTTCAGCAAACGTTTCACCCTCAGTGAGCTCTAGGATGTCGTAACACAGTAAATTTAAGCGCTCACTGCGCTCAGAGCGATCAAATTTTTGAAGCTGTTCGAATTCAGCTCGTTCATTGTCGAGGGTAGCTACTTTACGTTCTATCTTCGACGCTTTGCTGCCATCATCTTTATCAGACTCCTCAGCATATTGGTGTGCGCGTTGAGCAAAATCATTATTGGCTTTTTCTATGTCTGATTGCGCAGCAAAGTATTCAAGTGCACCATCAATCGTTGCATCTTTGATCGGACTTGGTTTGAACATGCGATCAATGATGCCAACAACTTGGGTAGTAATAAGTGACTGATGGGTTTTCTTTTTCATACCAACGTTAATGGTTATTGAGGCACGCTAATTTCACGTAAACATAAGTGAAAACTAGAAAAAACTCAAACTTCTTGATGTGGTAATTTGTAAAGTTAACATAGCCGATGAGGCTTCCTCGGCTATGTTAGGCGGTAACATCGATATGTCTTGATAGGTCGAGAAAACGAACACAGCTTTAACCTGAAGTCATCCGCTAAATTATTCGTTTATACCCTTCAGTTTCACTTGATGCTGCTTGTTCACCAATAAACGACAAGCAGACGCAAGATCTGAGTGCAAGCCGCCAGCCGTTACATCGCGACCAGCTCCAGGCCCACGGATGATTAATGGGTTAGCTTGATACCACTCACTGACGATTTTAAAGATATTGTCACAGGGGGTAAGGCTGGCAAACGGGTCGTCTAGTGGCAAAGTTTCAAGGCTAACTTTTGCTTTAATACTGCCTCCATCTGAAACAAATCGAGCGACATAGCGTATGCATGCTTGTTTTGACTTCGCATCTAACAACTTGTTCGCAAACGTATCATCTAGCTCATCTATACGTGATAAAAATTCTTCAATAGAAAGGTCAACTAGATGATCAGGTACCAAGTTTTCACATGCTATGTCTTCCAATGAGATGTCAAACCCCGCTAAACGGGCGAGAATTAGCAACTTACGCTGGACATCTCTACCCGACAGATCTTCACGAGGGTCTGGCTCAGTAATGCCGTCAGCAAGAGCCATTTGGGTGAGTTCACCAAACGGAACCGTGCCATCAAACTTCTCAAATAACCAAGACAAAGTGCCCGAGAAAATACCTGAAATTTCTACTATGTGGTCACCACTTTTCAATAAATCGTTAATGGCATAATTTATCGGCAAACCAGCGCCAACCGTAGTATTACCTAACCACAAGGCTTGGCTTTTCTCTGCTAACGCTTGCGCTTGCTTGTATTGTGACAAGGGTGCTGATGCTGCCCACTTATTCGCGCCAATGACATGAATACCGTGCTCAAAGAAGTGGCTATAAAGTTGGCTAAATTCCTCGCTCGGCGTGATATCGGCAACAATTAATTCATCGTAAGGGTGGTTTTCAAGCCAAGTGAGTAACCCTTGCTCTTCATAGGCTTGTGCCGAGTGTTGAAAATCTTTCAAGGCTTGCTCTGCATCAATACCATCTGATTGAATAAGCATTTTTTTAGATGACACTAGGCCAACTAAATGTACGTTTTCTAACGCACTTACTTTAGATAGCTGGTCTGGCAATAACTCTATAAACCGCTGACCGATATTTCCCAAACCTGCAACCACTAAACCGATATGGCGAGCATCTTTTGTTACATCATGATGAACATTATTGAGTAATTCGCCCGTGCAAGGCTGCGGCAAGGCCGCAATCAAACTGTCTTGATGCAAGCTATTGAAAAACGCTAGGGGCTGATGATGCTTTAGAGCGCGTTTAAATCGCGCTTTTACATTACCTCTTGCTGCAACCTGATGACCAACAATCGCCATGATAGAGATGGGCGTAAACTTGACCTCTGTATCGTCACTCGCCAACCATTCGCTTACTGCTTTTTGCGCGCTTAATGGAATAACGAGTTGTCCTTTGTTCACATCGCCACTAATGGCGTTAAATTTATCATAAGCCTGTTGGCCAGCATCACCAATGAAGCTTTCCGACTGAACAAGCAACAAATCATTAAGGTAAGTTACGGACAATTCTTGTTGTGCAATTTGGCCGAAATCACCAACTTCTGTACCTGTTGTGTCTGGGTCAAAGCTGCTGGCAACATGTAAATGGCTGCCAACATCATTTAAAGGCTGTAACGTTTTTGCATGAAGTACCGGGTTACCTAGTCGTCCCAGTTCTTTTGCCACAGAGCGTGGAACACGGTGCAACTTACGAGCTAGCGGAACGACACGCGGGTCAGCACTATAAATACCGTCAACATCAGTCCACAGTGTTACATTTTGTGCGTTAGTTAACGCTGCAACAATAGTGGCAGAATAATCACTGCCATTTCGTCCGAGTGTACAAGGTTGCCCTTGCGCATTTCGAGCAATGTAGCCAGTGATCACATTAAGGTGACCACGCGTCAACACATGGGTGAGGTTTTCTTGGCTTGTTTGGTAATCAACTTGGCAATTTGTTGCATTATCAATGACAAGAAAGTCACGTGAATCAATTGCCGCACTAGGACAGACACGCTCGGTCAAGATAGCAGCAAGCAAACGCGCCGACCAGCACTCTCCCAAGGCTAATAACTCACTTTCATGAACGCTAATATCCAGCTGTAGCCACTTGTTTATTAGAGCAATATCCGCAGCGACCTGGGTTAACAACGGATCAGTATGTTCGCCAGTTAACAAGCCATTTATTAAAGCCTCTTGTTTAAGCTTTAAGGCTTCAATTGCCTGGTGTACTTGGTCGCTATTTTCCTGTGCTAGTTCATAGACGTTGATCAAATCGTCCGTGGTATCACCATTTGCTGACACCACAACAACATCGTGCAACTGGCAATTGTGCTGGATAATATCAACGACTCGATTAATACATTCGATAGATGCAAGCGAGCTACCACCAAACTTATGTACTTGTACCGCATGTTTGGCTAATTTATTTGTCGATGCTTGGGCTGTCATTTTCCTACCTATACCGCTTACGTCTACCACACTGCAGCTTGCGCTGAGCTTATTCTAAAACTTGGTTGTTTTTCATTGCTCACAACTGACAAACGTTGTTGACTCGCCTCCAGGCCTGTTGCCAAATCAGCAAGTATGTCGTCTATGTCCTCTAAACCCACAGAAATACGCACTAAGCTCTGCGTTATGCCCGCTTCTTTCTGTGCTTCAATATCCATACCGGCATGCGTCATGGTTGAAGGGTGGCTAATCAAGCTCTCTACGCCACCGAGCGATTGGGCTAAGGTTAATAGCGATAAATTGTCGAATAAGGCTTTTACAGCTTCAACGCCGCCCTTCACTTCGAAGCTCAACATTGAGCCGAAATTTTTTTGCTGGCTTTTGGCCAGTTCGTGCTGGGGATGAGTGCTAAGACCCGGGTAATAAACATTTTCAATCGCTGGGTGTGATGCTAGAAATTCTGCGACAGCGTCAGCATTTGCTTGATGACCTTGCATGCGCAGCGGCAGTGTTTTTAATCCACGTAACGCTAAATAGCTATCAAATGCAGAGCCGGTAATACCTATACAGTTTGCCCACCACGCAAGTTCTTCACCGAGTGTTTTGTCTTTCGTGACCAACACTCCGCCAACCACGTCAGAGTGACCATTGATAAATTTCGTAGTGGAATGAAAAACAATATCTGCGCCCAAAGCTAAGGGTTGCTGTAACAATGGCGATAAGAAGGTGTTGTCTACAGCGACAACGGCACCAGCAGCCTTACTTGCCGTAGCAATTTTTTCAATATCAACAAGGCGAAGCAAAGGGTTACTAGGCGTTTCAATAAGTACCAATTTAGGTTGTTGTGCTAATGCATCGGCGAGCGCTTGTTCATCACTTTGATCAACAACAATCACGTCAAACTGACCACGTTTCGCTAAATGCACAAATAAGCGATAACTACCACCATAACAATCATGGGGGATAACCACTTTGTCTCCCACTGACAATAGCTGACAAATCAAATGCACTGCCGCCATGCCAGTACTGGTCACAATGCCTACTTCACCACCCTCTAAATCGGCTATAGCTTGTCCAAACGTCGCGCGTGTTGGGTTACCGGTGCGGGAATAGTCAAAGTCTCGCTTTTGATTGAAGCCCTTCAATGAATAGGTACTTGATAGGTGAATAGGGGCAACAACAGCGCCGTGATGTTCGTCGGTATTAATACCCGCTCGTACCGCTGTTGTGGCTAGTTTTTGGTTAGGCATACTATTCACCTTGAAAAATGGATGTTTAGACGTCTATAAATCTAAACGTTTTGTTTTATAGGGTCAAGAACTTTTAGACGTCTAAACTTCTACACATATAGGTTGACTGAAAAATGCCAACCAGTACAATTCACTATATGCAAACGGGTGTTTCAATGTTGTGACTTGAACATCGCTTACCAACGCCCAAAGTGAAGAACAAGCAGAGGTATTACATGGCTGAGTGGAACGGCGAATACATTAATCCGTATGCGGAACACGGTAAAAAAAGTGAACAAGTAAAGAAGATCACGGTATCGATACCGCTACGTGTATTAAAAGTACTTACCGATGAGCGTACACGTCGCCAAGTCAATAATTTACGGCATGCGACAAACAGTGAGTTGTTATGTGAAGCATTTTTACATGCCTTTACAGGCCAGCCACTTCCGGATGATGGAGACCTATCAAAAGAGAATGAGCACAAATTACCGGCAGCAGTGCGAGAAGCACTCGAAGCTCGGGGTATCACTGATTTCTCTGTATTCGAGTCTGACGACGAAGAATAAGCAACTGTCATTATCAGAAAAGGTCGCACTATGCGGCCTTTTTACTTTTTATCTGCAGAATTTTTCACTCCCTCAATAAACTCACACAGTTAACCGTAAATTCCTTACCATTGGTCGATTAAACGTCAAAACGGTTTTGACCGTATTTTCATTTTCTGTAACAGTCTAAAACATATAAAAGCAATAGGTACAGCCATGAAAAGCCTTTCTTTAGCCTTGTCAGCCAGTGCAGTCACTCTGCTCGCAGCTTGTACAAGTACAACCCATTCAAATAACACTCAGCCAAACACAGTGACTGATTCACGTATTGTTTATGTCGGTAAAGATAACCGTGCAGTAACCATGCGAGAAGACAATAGAGGAGACCGTGTGGTCAGTGCCCCATGGGCAACGCGCTCTGCAGTGTTAGGCAAGAATGGCATGGCAGCAACTTCACATCCGCTAGCAAGCCAAGTGGCGATCGATATTCTCAAAAAGGGGGGTAGCGCTGTTGACGCTGCTATCGCTGCAAATGCGGCAATAGGCTTGATGGAGCCAACCGGAAATGGTATCGGCGGTGACTTATTTGCGATTGTTTGGGATCCAAAAACACAAAAATTGTACGGTTTGAACGGTTCAGGTCGCTCACCCAAAGGGCAAACACTTGCACAGCTAAAAGCAAAAATTGGGGATGTCAGCGAAATACCTAACTGGGGCAGCGCGCCTGTGACTGTGCCCGGTACCGTCGATGCATGGTATGAATTGCACGGAAAATTTGGCACGTTATCAATGACAGACAACTTACAGCCTGCAATTGATTATGCTAATGAAGGCTTCCCTGTCACAGAAGTCATTTCCTACTATATGGGCATTTATCAGGAACGATATGAGCGCTTACATAAAGCAGGCGAAATTGAGGAAATTGCAAACTATCAAGCAACATTCCTTGAAAACGGTGAGTTCATTAAAGAAGGGCAAATTTTTAAAAACCCTGATTTAGCCAACACCTATGCCAAAATAGCTGAGGGCGGCCGAGATGCTTTTTACAAAGGGGAAATTGCCGACACCATCGATGCATATTTCAAACGCATTGACGGCCCGTTACGAAAAGACGACTTCGCCTCACATACCAGTACATGGATAGAACCGGTTTCCGTGAACTACCGCGGTTATGATGTTTGGGAATTGCCACCGAATGGCCAAGGTATCGCTGCCCTTCAAATGCTAAACATCCTAGAAGGCTACGACCTTAAGTCGATGGGTCATAATAGTGCGGATTATCTTCATGTGATGGCAGAGGCGAAAAAACTCGCGTTTGAAGACAGAGCTAGATTTTATGCCGATCCTGACTACTACGATATTCCGCTTGATGGCTTATTATCGAAACAATACGCCAGCGATAGGCGCGGTTTAATAGATATGACAAAAGCTGCCAACCAAGTCGACCATGGAAATCCAAAGCTCATCGATGGCGACACCATTTACCTGACGGTAGCAGATAAAGATGGGATGATGGTTTCACTTATCCAGAGTAATTACCGTGGTATGGGCTCTGGTCTTGTTGCTGACGGTCTTGGATTTATTTTCCAAAATCGTGGCGCACAATACTCATTAACCGAAGGGCATCCCAATGTATATGCACCGAATAAGCGCCCTTTCCACACCATTATTCCCGCGTTCATGACTAAAGATGGTAAGCCACTAATGAGCTTTGGTTTAATGGGCGGCGCTATGCAACCCCAAGGGCATGTGCAAATGGTTGCCAACATTATTGATTTTGGTATGGGTGTTCAACAATCAGGTGATGCAGCAAGATACCACCATAAGGGTTCAACAGAACCAACATGGAAAGGCCGTATGCAAGACGGTGGCACACTGGAGTTGGAAAGTGGCATTTCTGCTGACGTCGTTCGAGAACTTCAAAAACGTGGACACAAGGTTGATATTACGTCAGGTCCATTTGGCGGATATCAAGCAATTTGGCGGGATCCAGACACAGGCGTTTATTATGGTGCCAGTGAGATGCGTAAAGACGGCATGGCGATTGGTTACTAATCCCTAATTTTCCAAAAATAAAAAAGGCGCTTTGTGCGCCTTTTTTCATTCTATTTTTTCGTGTTTCTAAAGAGCAGTTACTGGTACTTTGCAGGTAACTCTAATGCAGCAACACCTGAATCAATAGCGGCTGTAGCCACCGCTTTTGCGACACGCTCGCACAAACGAGTATCCATCGGTTTAGGAATAATATAGTCACGACCAAAAGTAAGCGACTTTTCACCACTTGCTTTTAGTACTTCGTCCGGCACCGGCTCTTTCGCTAGCTCACGAATCGCATGCACTGCTGCTACTTTCATGTCTGCGTTGATAGCACGTGCACGCACGTCCAATGCACCACGGAAGATAAACGGGAAGCACAATACATTATTTACTTGGTTCGGATAGTCACTGCGACCAGTAGCGATGATAACGTCATCACGTGTGGCCAATGCAACTTCAGGTTTAATCTCTGGGTCAGGATTTGAACAAGCAAATACCACCGGATTAGGCGCCATAAGGGCCAAGTTTTCAGCTGATAATAAGTCAGGGCCAGAAACACCAACAAATACATCCGCGCCATCAATTACGTCTTCTAAGGTACGCTTATCGGTGTTATTGGCAAACAGCTTTTTATACTCATTCAGATCGTCGCGACGCGTATGAATAACACCTTTACGATCGAGCATGTAAATCTTTTCACGCTGCGCGCCACACGTTATCAGAAGTTCCATACAAGCGATAGCAGCGGCGCCAGCCCCCATACAAACAATATTTGCTTGCTTAATATCCTTACCTTGAATATCGAGTGCATTAAGCATACCTGCAGCTGTAACAATCGCTGTACCGTGTTGGTCATCATGGAAAACCGGCACTTTACAGCGTTCAATCAATGCTCGCTCAATTTCGAAACATTCAGGCGCTTTGATATCTTCCAAATTGATACCACCGAACGAATCAGCGATGTTGGCCACTGTCGTGACAAACTCTTCAACCGTCTTATGCTTTACTTCGATGTCGAACGAGTCGATGTTTGCAAATCGCTTGAACAGTAACGCTTTACCTTCCATTACTGGCTTAGAAGCCATAGGGCCTAAATTACCTAATCCAAGAATCGCGGTGCCATTTGAGATAACAGCAACGGTATTACCTTTTGCTGTATATTTGTATACGTTGTCCGGATCATCCGCTATTTCGCGCACAGGTTCTGCTACACCTGGGCTATATGCTAGAGCGAGATCTTTGCTGGTTTCAGCAGGGGTGGTTAATTCTATACTTATTTTACCGGGCGTAGGCAGTGCGTGGTAATCAAGTGCCTGTTGTCTAATATCTGTCATTGTGGTTCCTAATGTGAGCCCTTGTCGCTAGCTTTATAGATGTGACTTCGTTTGTAAATCACAGTGGTCTTATACTTATTATTATTATGGTTTATATGGTATTGGATTCGATGGAGCGATGACAAGCTCGTTTTTGCATAAAAAAGCGCTACAGGCCATATAAAACAAGAGGTCGTACCATTTAGGTTTTTAAATTTTATGCAGTATTTTGCGCATTTTATGCGAAGATAAATTTATTTTGACAGGGTTTAGATATAAAAAAACCAGCCCTTGGGCTGGTTTTTCAAGAATAAAAGTAACTAATTATTCATCAAACGGGTTAACAAGAATCATGGTCTCGTTACGATCTGGGCCCGTTGAAACGATGTCAATTGGTACACCGGTTACTTCCTCTAAACGCTTGATGTAAGCCACTGCATTCGCAGGTAATTCGTCAAACGACGTTGCACCCACAGTAGACTCTGACCAACCTGGCATAGATTCGTATACCGGCGTGATTTTTTCATAGCCTTCCGCAGCTGTCGGCGGAACAGTAATAACATCACCGTTTTCAGTTTTGTAGCCAGTACAGATTTTTAACTCTTCCAAGCCATCTAATACGTCTAGTTTTGTTAAGCAGAAACCACTGATGCTATTGATTTGAACAGCACGATGCATTGCAACCGCATCAAACCATCCACAGCGACGTTCACGACCTGTAGTCGCACCAAACTCGTGACCAACTGTGCCTAAGTGGTTGCCGATTTCATCATTCAATTCCGTCGGGAATGGGCCAGAACCAACACGTGTTGTATACGCTTTTGTAATACCTAGAACGTAGTCTAAATAGCGTGGACCAAAACCACAGCCAGTTGCTACACCACCAACCGTAGTATTTGAAGATGTCACGTATGGGTATGTACCATGGTCAATATCTAGAAGTGTGCCTTGTGCACCTTCAAACATAATCGACTCACCGTTCTTACGTGCTTGGTCTAGTAGCTCAGCAATATCTGCTACCATACCCTTAATCACTTCAGCTACAGCCATAGCGTCTGCTAGTACTTCTTCATAGCTTACAGGCTCAGCTTTGTAGTAGTTAACAAGTGCGAAGTTATGGTATTCAACAATTTCTTTAAGCTTAGCTGCGAATGAGTCAGCACAGAATAAATCGCCAACACGTAAACCACGGCGCGCTACTTTATCTTCGTAAGCTGGACCGATACCACGACCGGTTGTACCGATTGCTTTGCTACCACGCGCTTTCTCGCGTGCTGCATCTAATGCGTTATGGTACGGAAGGATAAGCGGACACATATCACTGATGAGTAGACGTTCACGAACAGGAACACCACGCTCTTCAAGCATCGTGATTTCTTTCATTAATGCTTTTGGACACAATACAACACCGTTACCAATTAAGCACTTTACGTTGTCACGTAAAACACCTGATGGAATTAAGTGAAGAACAGTTTTTTCACCGTTGATAACTAGTGTGTGACCGGCGTTGTGACCGCCTTGATAACGTACTACGTACTTTGCCTTGTCTGTGAGTAAGTCAACAACTTTACCCTTACCCTCGTCACCCCATTGAGTGCCCAGAACTACTACGTTTTTGCCCATGATTACATGTTGGTAAGAAAATTAGGCGGCGATTCTATCAAATATCAAGATCGAGTCCAAGTATAAATTGGCTAATTTTACACCATTCGGGCGGTGTAATTTACTTTGCGACGGCGTATAGGATAATCGCGCCAAGTGCCATAATAACAAGGCCTATATTGCGAATGCTAGCGCTTGGTTCTTCCGCAAGTTTCGCGACATAGGCACGCCACTTATTTGGGAATAGAGCGGGAAAAAAACCTTCTAAAATAAACGCTAAGCCGATAGCGATTAGTAATGTATCTAAAGTCATAAACGTTTTTCTGTTGATAGAAAAAAGGCCACTATAAAAATGGCCTTTTTTTAATTGGATATGTCAGTTACTTCGTTTTATCACCATCTTTCAGGTAATTAAAGAAATCACTGTCTGGTTTGACAACCATGATATCGTTTTTGCTGTTAAAGCTATTCTCGTATGCTTGTAGGCTACGGAAGAACTTGAAGAACTCAGGGTCTTTACCATACACGTCAGCATAAACTTTTGCCGCTAATGCATCACCTTCACCACGAATTTCAAACGCTTTCTTTTGAGCATCAGCAAGCATAACCGTTACTTTCGCATCAATAGTGGCACGAATGATTTCTGATTGCTCCTGACCTTTAGAACGGTGTTCTTTTGCTACCGCATTTCGTTCAGCACGCATTCGCTCGTAAATTGAATTGCTCACTTCATTTGGCAAGTTAATCGCTTTCACTCGTACGTCGATCACCTCGATACCTAGATCGTCACGACTACTTTCCGCACTTTCTAATGCTTTCGCCATCAAACCGTCTCGGTCACCTGAAACGATTTCTTGGATGGTACGTGTACCAAACTCAGTACGTAAGCCATTATTTACTTTCTGCTTTAAAAGAATTGATGCTTGATCAAAGCTACCTGAAGTACGCAGATAGAACCTTGAAAAGTCCACAATACGCCATTTAACGTACGAATCGACCATCAAATCTTTTTTCTCTGCAGTGACGAAACGGTCAGGTGCTTCATCCAACGTTTGAATTCGCGCATCTAAGCGTTTAACGTTTTCAATCATCGGTATTTTGAAATGCAGTCCTGGTTCATAGATGCGCATTTCACCGGTATCTGCATCACGTTTAATTTTTGAAAATTGAAACACAATGCCACGTTGCCCTTCTGGCACCACAAATACCGAAGATACAACAAGAATAAAGAGTAGGGCTAAGCCAGAGACTAAAAAGTTTTTCATGGTTTAGTTTCTCCCACTACTGAATCTGTCAGTTCGAGTAGAGCTGCTCGTTGGCGAAGAATTCTTGCCAGTTACAGCAGGCACATTAGATACTGATGATGCTGGCAACATACGTGTTTGACTGTTTTGTTGTTGCATTATTTTGTCCAAAGGCAAGTACATCATGTTGTTACCGCCTTCAACGTCTACCATGACTTTACTGGTGTTACCGTATACCTTTTCCATGGTTGATAAGTACATGCGCTGACGCGTGACTTCTGGTGCCGCTTGGTATTCAGGTAAAAGCTTATCAAAGCGCGCTACTGCACCTTCTGCTTCAAGCACAGTTTGTTGCTTGTATGCGAGCGCTTCTTGTTCCATACGATTTACACGACCACGTGCTCTCGGCTCAATACTTCTTGCATATGCTTCCGCTTCTTGAATGAATCTCTCTTCGTCAGCTTGTGCTGCGATAGCATCATCGAAAGCTTCTTTAACTTCTTCAGGTGGTCTTGCATCTTTAAAGTTGACGTCGACAACCAACAAGCCCAAGTTGTAAGACTCAATGATACCGTCTAGTTCTGCACGAACCTTCTGACGCACTTCCTCACGACCACTGGTTAACACATCATCCATATTTGAATGACCAACAACATATCGAAGTGCACTGTCTAACGCATCACTCAAGCTGTTATCGGCATTTGTCACGCTGAAGATATAGTCTCTTGCGTCCACAACGCGATACTGAACTTCCATTTCAACGCGAACGACGTTTTCATCCTGTGTGAGCATAAAGCCTTCAGCTCTTATGTCACGCGTGGTTTGTACGTCAACCGGAATAATGTTCTCAATAAAAGTCCACTTCCAGCTTAAGCCCGGTTCTACAACACCAACGTATTCACCGAAACGCAATTTAACACCACGTTCTGCTTCTTTGATGGTATATACACAGGTAAACAAATAAGCAATGAGCGCAATAAACAACGCTAAAGTCACAGCTACGCCAGAAAAACTGCCGCCACCGTTACCTGAGCTTGCACCACCACCGCCGGACTTACCGCCGAAAATGCCACTTACTTTATTACCTAAATCTTTGAATAAATCATCTAAATCTGGCGGCCCTTGATTATTGCCACCTTTGTTCTTCCAGGGATCTTTATCGTTATTCCCCGGCTCGTTCCACGCCATGACGCACTCCGCTACATTGCTTACAACAGAAATAAGGCCAATAATATATCAGCCCACTAACTTTCGATAAAGCGTTCAACTTCCGCTTTTTCTTGTTTAATCAGTCTATTCCACTCTCTAACCGGCAATTTGATATCAACAAGGCAATTACCCAGCTCATCATAAGCCTCATCAGCGATACAGTTGAGTTGATATAAAGCGCCGAGAAACCTGCCTGCCGTTGGTGGAATTCGTAATTTGTGTTTCACTACTTGTCGCCCTAACCGCTCGGCAAGCGCTTCAAATAGCAGTTCGATACCTAGATTGGCATGTGCTGATACCCACACTCTTACTGGGATACCGTTTTCATCTCGATCTATACGAGGCTCACAATCATCAAGTTTATCTATTTTATTGCATACCATGAGTTGAGGAACTTCATTCGCCTCAATCTCTGCTAAAACGTTATGCACTTCTTGGATATTTTCACTGCGTCTATCGTCCGCAATGTCAACCACATGTAATAGCAGCTCAGCTTCGCGGGTTTCAGTCAACGTTGCTTTGAACGCTGCGACAAGGTCATGCGGTAGATGTCGAATAAACCCTACAGTATCGGCTAAAATCGCACGGCCTACATCTTCAATGTCAATTTTGCGTAATGTTGGATCGAGCGTGGCAAACAATTGATCGGCCGCATATACATCCGCCTTGGTTATCAAATTGAATAAAGATGATTTACCGGCATTGGTATACCCCACCAAAGAAATTGTCGGAATTTCAGCTCGAACACGCGAACGACGCCCTTGTTGACGTTGCTTCTCGACCTTTTCCAATCGCTTCATAATGTTATTCATTCGCTCACGAAGCAATCGTCTATCTGTTTCTAATTGTGTTTCGCCTGGCCCTCTAAGACCAATACCACCTTTTTGTCTCTCTAGGTGAGTCCAACCCCGTATCAAGCGCGTGCTAATATGTCGCAGCTGTGCCAATTCAACTTGCAGCTTACCTTCATGCGTGCGGGCACGCTGTGCGAAAATATCGAGTATCAGTGTGGTTCTATCAATAACTCTACATTGACATAAAGCTTCAATATTTTTCTCTTGAGAAGGAGAAAGGGCATGATTAAACAGTACTACATTGGCATCGTATAAATTGACAGCGTCAGCTACCTCTTCAGCTTTACCGCTACCAACGAAATATTTCGGATGAGGCGAATTGCGCTTGCCAGTGACTACTGCGAGCGAATTGACACCAGCAGACGAGACTAACATTTTAAATTCTTGTAAGTCTTCTTTGCTGCTGTCGTCTGGAAAATCTACATGAACAAGTATTGCCTGCTCACCTGCCTGATAGCGATCAAACAAATGAGCAACTCCGAACAATACTTCTAGGCTTCATGAAAATTAAGATTCCACTTGTTGTTGGTTAAAGTCTTGGCCTTGAGCAGGCATAGTTGATACCGCGCGAGCCGGTACAACTGTTGAAATTGCATGCTTATAAACCATTTGGCTAACCGTGTTTTTCAGCAGAATAACGAACTGATCAAACGACTCCACCTGACCTTGGAGTTTGATGCCGTTAACGAGATAAATTGCTACAGGAATGCGATCACGACGAAGTGCATTCAAAAATGGGTCTTGTAAAGATTGCCCCTTTGCCATTCTTTGGCCCCTTTTGTTATTGTTAGAAAAGTACAGTAAAAAAATTATTATTAATCAATTACTCAGTACAAACTAATTATACATCAAAGTTTATAGTTTGCTTATTGCTGACAATACTTGTTGCAAGTTAGACTCATCTTCCATGTCCAACCATTGTAAATTTGGCCAGCTTCTTAACCAAGTTAGCTGTCTTTTAGCCAACTGTCTAGTCGCGCATACCCCACGAAAAATCATTTCTTTATGATCAAATTCTCCGTCAAGGTATTGCCACATTTGACGATAACCCACGCAGCGAATTGATGGAAGGTTTTCGTGCAAATCACCGCGCGCTTTCAGAGCCTGAACTTCTTGTTCAAAGCCCTGCTCTATCATCATGTTATATCTAAGTTCAATACGTTGATGCAGCGTAGACCGATCTCTCGGTGCGATGGCGAATTGTAAAACATCTCCATCAACGGTATCACCTTTTATTGCGGTTAATTGTGTCAAAGTGTTTCCCGTTAGTCGGTACACTTCCAACGCTCTAGTCAACCGCTGTGGGTCATTCGGATGAATTCGCTCAGCTGAAACTGCATCCACTTTGGCCAATTCATTGTGCATATGCTGCCAGCCATATTCGTTGGCTTCTTTTTCAATGACTTTGCGCACTTCTGGCGATGCTTCTGGGAGTGGCGAAATACCTTCGATCAAACTTTTGAAGTACATCATAGTACCACCGACCAATAGAGGAATTTTCCCCGCAGCACGAATTTCAGCAATCTCCCGCAGTGCATCTTTGCAAAAGTCTGCTGCTGAATAACTGTCTGCAGGATCAATTAAGTCAATCAATCGATGCGGATATTTTTCAAGCTCATCAGCGGTTGGCTTTGCCGTGCCAATATCCATCCCTTTATACACTAGGGCAGAATCTACACTAACAATTTCACATGGAAGCGCGTCATAAAGCGCCATAGCCAGTGCGGTCTTACCGGACGCTGTGGGCCCCATCAAACAAATGACAGGTGGAAGTTTTTGCGGCAATGTCATAGCAACCTACTGCAATTGCGATATTTCCGATGTAAGGTCAACCGCGGTTGAATTCAAGAGGTACTCAGCAATAAATTTTTCACCTAAAATGGTTTGTCCTTGAACAAATAATTGTTGAGCGCTCGTTAAATCAAATGTAGCAGGGGTTAGTAAACACGCAAGTGTTGACTTCAATTGCTCACTGACCGATGTTGCTTCATGCGCGGTTTCCGCTAACAACAATATTTGTTCCATGCACCTATTAACATCTTGTGCTCGCAATAGCGCCGGAAATTGACGTACTTGTATCTGATGGTTTGCGTTCACTTGCAGTACAACGCCAATATGCTCTAACACATCAATGTTAGCATTTACCCATCGACACTGTTCTTTTGAAGCTTTGAGCAAAACAGGCAGTAGTAGCGGCTGACTCACGAACTTCTCTGGCCAGCGCTGCTCAACTAATTTCTGATTTACTGTTGTAGCCAGTTTATTGAGTGAGGTAAGCATTAGCTTGTCGTTATAGGCTGTTGCTGCAAACATACCGTTTTCGATGTACAAGCAATGTACCTGCTGACAAGCACCATCATTTGGTTTCGTTGCCGTTGATGCTGACGCAGCAGGCTCTACCGTGCGCAGAAGCTCGCTATATGCAGCTGATGCAGCAGGAATATTGCTCTGGGATGGTGGCTGGTAGCCTGAAGAATAACCGCTTGCACTCGATTGACGCAATGGGGTTACGTACTCACGCACCTCTGATTTTGATTGTGGTTGTGAATAGGCTGTGGACTGGCTTTGAGGTTGATGATGCGACATTGCATACTCTACCCCCCTCTCTTCTGCAGCATGATGCGATTCTGATAATTCAGGCGTTAGGCCGGATACAATGGCTTTGTGACAAACAGAATAGATAAAGTCATGCACATATCGGCCTTGATGAAAACGTACTTCATGTTTAGCTGGGTGAACGTTTACGTCGACTTCACGATGATCGAGATCGAGGTAAAGTACAAATGCAGGATAAGCGTCGTTTGGCAATAATTCAGCAAAAGCTTGTCTAATGCCATGATTGATCAACTTGTCTCGCATCATACGGCCGTTGACATAGCTGTAGCACAAATCATTCTGCACGCGAAAATACTCAGGACTGGCCAACCATCCCCATAAATGCATGCCATCGTGGTGACAATCAACGGTTACAGCACTATCAATAAATTTTTGACCACATACAGCTGCCACACGCTTACTATAGTGTTCCAGAGAGCGAGCAGCACGATATTGGCGAATTGTTTTCCCGTTGTGAATGAGCGTAAAACTAACATCGAAACAAGCAAGCGCAATACGACGTATAACTTCATCTATATGAGTGAACTCAGTTTTTTCTGTGCGCAGAAACTTGCGCCGCGCAGGCGTATTAAAAAAGAGATCAGTTACTTCGATAGTTGTACCGTCTGGATGCGCTGCAGGCTGAATGGTTACATCCATATCTCGCCCTTGGGCAAAAGCTTGCCATGCCGTCTCTTGCTCTGCAGGCTTGGAGGTTAGTGTAAGCCTTGCGACGGAGCTGATACTTGCCAAGGCTTCACCACGAAAGCCCAAACTGCTAATCGCCTCGAGGTCGCTTAAATCTTTAATTTTGCTTGTCGCATGACGGCTTAACGCTAACGTGAGCTCGTCCTTAATAATTCCTTTGCCGTTGTCAGAGATACGAATGCGTTTGGCACCACCTTTATCAATCTCGACTACAATTTTGGTTGCGCCAGCATCTAAGCTATTTTCAACTAACTCTTTAACAACAGACGCAGGACGCTCAACCACTTCTCCGGCAGCTATTTGGTTTGCCAGTCGCGCTGGCAAAATTTGAATGGACATGAATTATTCTGCTCTAGGAATACGCAACGTTTGACCGATGCGCACAGTGCTCGATTTCAAGTTATTGGCAGACTTCAACTCACCAACAGACACGTTGTAACGCTGCGCTAATAATGACAAAGATTCACCGCGAGAGACCTTGTGTTTGCGATAACCCATTTTCGCAAAATACGTCCCCATCGGTGGGTTTTCTAGGAAATGTTTCTTGATACCGTTAAAGACTGCATTAGCCAGTTTTTGCTGATGCTTACCACTATTTAGGTTACGTTCTTCTTTAGGATTAGAAATAAAGCCCGTTTCAACCAAAATAGACGGAAAATCTGAAGATTTAAGTACACCAAAATTGCCGTGCTGCGGGCGTTTTTTATGCATTTTAGTGACACGTGCTAAGTGGCTTTGAACATCATGTGCGACACTCATACCTACCGACAATGAATGCTCTTTGTTCATATCAGCCAACGTAATAGCCAGATTGTCATCTTTGGTATTTTTAATAACTCCGCCACCGCCGCCAAGCAGCTCAGAGTTCTTAGAACGGTTACGTAACCATTTAGACAATTCTGATTCAACGCGTTTATTCGTTACCACCCATACAGATGCTCCACTAGGTTTTGGCGTATAAAACGCATCTGCATGAATCGAGACGAGAAAATCTACTTTCTTTTGACGGGCAATTTCACTACGACGCCCAACAGGCACGTAATAGTCCCCCGTACGAATCATCACCGCTTTCATGCCTTTTTGTTTTTTAATTAACGCTTCTAATCTTTTTGCAATGGCAAGCGTAACATGTTTTTCATAGGTGCCTTTAGGGCCTATAGAGCCGGGGTCTTCACCACCATGGCCGGCGACAATACCGATGACAATATCACGATCACTTTTTGGTGTTCGCTTCGCCACCTTCTCAACATTGTTAATCTTCTCTTTGTCATACAAGTCAACAACCAAGCGGTTACCGTACTGACCGGCAGGAGCAAGAGGGAATATGGTAAGTTGATACGAGTCGGCAAGCTCTAGCACGATTCGCGTGCCACCCTTTTTCTTGGGTTTACTGGTGCGAACACGCTCAATGCGCTTGTCATTTTTGGCGAGATTTGCCAGTTGAACAGCATTTTTACTGTCGGCAAAATCAATCACCAACCGATCAGGTCTTGATAATGAGAAGTAGCTGTAATCAGGTGTCTTCGCCAAATCGAAAACGACACGAGTGTTTTCCGGCGCAGGCCAAACCCTTACACCTTTTATGGTGTTGCTCGCAAACGCACTCACACTGACAAAAAACGTCAGTGCGGCAAACCAATGAACAAACTTTATACCAATAGATTTCATTTATACTTTTGTGCCACTGTACTTTGACGCAAGCTGCGCTAACAGGTCATTTCCTGTCGCACTGTTTGGCGTAAAAGTGACAATGCGGCTTTCATTTTCATAGGCTAAGTCAATCACCAAATCTGGTGCGGGAAGCAAACCTTCTCCCTTCTCTGGCCATTCTATAAAGCTACAACTGTTACCGGTAAAGTAATCTCTAATTCCCATAAACTCAAGTTCTTCGGGATCGGCTAAACGATATAAATCAAAATGATAGATACGCCAGTCGGCTAATTCATAAGGTTCAACTAGCGTATAAGTAGGACTCTTAACTGCACCTGAATGCCCCATACCATTAACAAACCCACGAGTTAGCGTGGTCTTACCCGCCCCTAAATTACCATTGAGGAAAGCAACGAAACCTTTTTTTACATCATTTTTGATTAAATCAGCTAACGCACCACCTAAATCAACAGTGGCTTGCTCATCAGCTAAGAAATACTTATGCATAGTTAATATAAATTCACTAGTTGTCTAATTGGCTCATACAAATCACTGGCGAGCAGCCCACGCATACCATGTTGCTGAGTTATTGCTTCTGCCGCCTGACCATGAATACTGACCGCAAGTCGCGTGGCATCCATTAACGAGCCAGTTTGTAGTATCAATGCAGCTATTATGCCTGATAATACATCTCCCATGCCACCCGACGCCATACCTGAGTTACCGGTTGTGTTAACGATAACCTGTTCACCGTCGGAAATAATAGTGCCAGAGCCTTTTAAAACACAGATACCGCCATACCTAACCGCTAATGTTCTCGCTGCTTTATAACGGTCGGCTTCAATTGTCGCAATATCCGTACCTAGCAAGTAAGCGGCTTCACCTGGGTGTGGGGTCAACACCCAATCTTGCCTGTATAGCTTTAATTGTTTAACCAAAGCTAACGCGTCAGCATCAACGACTAGAGATACCTCTTGTTCGCTAGCCACTTTAACCAGTTGTTGCGCCCATGTGTCTTGCCCCAGCCCAGGTCCTATCAATAACACTTTAGCCTTTTGAATGAAATTTGAGCCTTTTAACCGTTCTGGCTCTGACGGTGCTAACATTAACTCCGGACGCCCTTGCGATACGATCGCTTGATTAGCTTCTTGGCAAGCAACTGCAACTAGCGCAGCGCCCGCGCGCAAAGCAGCCTCACTCGCCATTCGAATAGCCCCCGGCATGCCAATATTGCCACCCATCGAAAGTACTAGCCCAATACTCCCTTTGTGGATAGTTGGACGACGGGGTTGAATATTAGGTAAACCTTTACGACCTTGTGCAAAGGCATTTGTGGGGAGTAGTTGAACAAACTCAGATTGCACATCTAACGTTGCTAACCGTAAACTACCGACAACGTTTGCAGCTTTACCTGTCACTAGTCCCTGTTTGATAACAATAAATGTGACTGTAATATCCGCGGCGACAGCTATTGTGTCTACAGCGCCTGTAGTTGCACAAAGTCCAGAGGGGATATCCACACTCAGCACTTGGCCGCAGTGTTGATTGATTTCGGAGATGACCTGTTGCCAAGGTTCTGACAGCTTCCCCCTAAATCCAATACCAAAGATAGCATCAACAATAATATCCGCTTCTGCATCGGCGATGTATTGTGATGCTACAGCCAAGTCTGATATAAAGTTGCATTCACCCTGTTGCGACTGAAACTGCTCTAGCGCCAGTTTGGCCTCTCCACTGACCACGCCTTCTTCGCATAGCACCAAAACACTGACTTCAAAGCCATGTGCTAAGCAATGCCGAGCCACAACAAAGCCATCACCACCATTATTGCCTTTGCCAGCTACAACCAGTACTGACATTTTGTTGTGGCTAAGCGACGCTAACTCGTTATAGGCACTAGCCCCTGCTCTTTGCATCAATTCAAATAGAGTTATCCCCGCGCTTTGAGCCGCTTTCATCTCGTGCTGTAGTACCTGATTCGCGCTGTAAATTGGCTGTGGTAAACTAGCCGGCAATTGCATTACTTCCATGGTCGCTTCACTGTTTATGTCGTCAACTATCAACTATCAGGATCTCGCTGAAAAAATCAAGCAGTGGGGTCAAGAACTTGGTTTTGCTCAAGTGGGCATCACGGATGTTGATTTGTCTGAACATGAAGTTCACTTGCAAACTTGGTTAGACAACCAATATCACGGCTCAATGGATTACATGGCTAGACACGGCATGATGCGAGCCAGACCAACGGAACTAGCGCCAGGCTCAGTAAGAGTTATCAGCGTTCGCATGAACTATCTGCCGCCTGAAGCTAAATTTGCACACACATTAAAAAACAAAACCAAAGGCTATGTAAGCCGCTATGCTGTGGGCCGTGATTATCACAAGCTTATGCGCAAACGACTGCAAAAGCTTGGGCAAAAAATTCAACAACATTGCGAGACATTCGCGTTCAGGCCCTTTGTTGATTCCGCACCGGTTTTGGAACGTCCGTTAGCTGAAAAGGCTGGGTTAGGCTGGGTTGGGAAACACAGCTTATTGATTAACAAGTCTGCTGGCTCCTGGTTCTTTTTAGGGGAGCTACTGGTTAACATTCCACTGCCTGTCGATAGTGCGCCGCAGAATGATTGCGGTTCGTGCGTCGCCTGTATGAAAATTTGCCCAACACAGGCTATTGTCGCGCCTTATGTAGTTGATGCAAAGCGCTGCATTTCGTACCTGACCATTGAGCACAAGGGAGTCATTCCTGAGGAATTCCGCCAAGCTATGGGAAATCGAATTTATGGTTGTGACGATTGCCAATTGATTTGTCCTTGGAATAAATTTGGACAAGTAACCAAAGAGCAAGACTTCCATCCACGCCAGCAACTGGACAATCGCAACCTACTCGACTTATTTAGTTGGAGTGAAAACGAGTTTTTATCGAAAACGGAAGGTTCACCAATTAGACGCATTGGTTATCAAAATTGGCAGCGCAATATTGCCATAGGATTGGGCAATGCACCTTTTAGTGAGGAAATTGTAGAAACGTTAAGGGCGACGTTACCTGAGTCTGATAAGGTTGTGAGCGAACATATTCTTTGGGCTATAGGCCAGCAAGAAAGCAAACGCAGTGCTGCTCATAGAATAGAAGGGTTGCGACTTAACGAGCGACTCATTCGTTCGATTGAAAAGGGGCTGCCTCGCGACGCTTAACGGCTCTATCAGCACAATTTGTCAAAATCAAACGTTTCTTGTCAGCAGAAAACGACTGCCAGCCCACAATCTCATCAATATGGCGAAAGCAGCCCAAGCAGATATCATCCCGATCGAGGCAACAGTTTCGAACACACGGGCTAGCCAACTCTTCCGTGCCAGTAGGATTAACATCAGATGGCATCAGCGAACGTCTTCACTACGCTAATTTCGGTTTTCACCTGTTCAACTAAACGCATCATGTGATCATAAGAGTTATTCAGCAATGCTTGCTCTAATTGAGAGCCTAATTGAATTAACCCCGGTGCAGACAGAATGTTGGCAACTAAGTTAATTTCATTAATAGCCAACTGCACATCTTCATGCGCCTGCGCTTCAATTAGCTCAATAAGAATACCTGCCTTTTCTTTTAACGTGTCAATGTATTCTTCCAACATAAACACCGCAAGCTCAGGCGACCCTTGGTTTTTAACATATTCGTTCATATCAAAGGCCGCAGGCAATGCGTCAGCCATTTGTTCAAACGAAAGACTGTCTTTAAAGCTATCGCTAGGAAGTGATGGTACCACTTGTGGCTCTGCTTTATGTGACGTATTCGCAAAAGTGGTCTCTACGTCACGTTTCTCTTTCAGCCAAGGTGAAAGCAACTTGATTAAGGCTTGCACATCGTTAGCGTGTGGTACTCGGCCAAAGTGCCAGTGTTTGCCCAATTCAATTTGCTCTTCATTAAGCTCAAATACGTCGTCTTCGGCAAAATGGAATACGCCACGACTGATCGACTTGCCCGCCAACATTGGAACAAATGGCGACGTATCAAAGGCATTCATCAACACTAAATAACGACCGGTTTGCCAATGCTTCAACATACTTTGAGGGTTAGCCACAACAGTCACTCTGAATCCTAGCCAATTGAGTAGTCGCCATAAGACCTGTTGTTCAGCAACATTTTTAACCGCTAACAGCAACTCTACATGCGTAGCGATATGGTTATAATCACTAAACTGTGCCGCTTCAACGGCCGTTTTCCCTTGGTAGCGATTATTCACAGTCGTTACTATTTCGTCGATCAATTGTTTACCGCAAACAGGCGTGTCAGTCATGCTGAATAGCCCATCTTTTTCTATACTTGCGCCTAGTGCAGGCTGCAATGCAACCAATGCGGGCTGCTTGGCAGCGGGAAGCGTATCAATGTGCTGTTGAACAGTCTCTATCTGACTCAACATATCGCTACCTAAAACAACACAATCAAGTTTTCTGCGAGAAATCGACGCAAGGCTATAGTCTTTAGCAAAGTAATCGGCTTTGGATAACGTTTCGCAATCTGCTTTAGCTTGCGAAATATAGCGCGCCAATATTTTACGATTGTTATCATCACCCGAGATAACCAATACATGTTTATGCATCAGTTCATTTGACCTGTCGTGCGGGCTAGCCAATGAAGTAACAGACACTGGCAATTGAAAATGTGCTTCAAAACCTTGCCCTGTTTGGCTAATTGCTAACCCCTTACCGTGCAATGCATTCAACAGTGCTTGGAAATAAATTTCCGTCCGCGACTGGTATGATGATGACTTACCTGACGCTATGCGCGATAGATGTTTGGGTAGCGGCTTGCGATCACTATTGGTAAATACCTCACCTGATACCACTAATGTTTGTTGCCCGGGATTTTGGTCAACGACACCAACACTCAACACCAGTTCATGCTTGAATTGTTCTTTTAGCAAAAGCCTAGAGAATGCAGTAAATAAACGACTGAATAAACGAATATCCGTATTCACATAGTCTGCCATGCGGTCATCTATTGCTAAACGCACTTTGTTATGACGTAACTGCGCCTCGACCGTAAGGTTATAAACTGCTGCGTATATCGTCTGTCTAATATCAACGTCACCAAGCTCACGCTGTCGCTTAGCTTGGCCTAATTGCGCAATAATCTGTTGCTGGCGCAACCAATCAAAGACACGCTCAAGTTGGCGGTATACTGGCTGTGAACTAACACCAGACACCATCGCGGCATTTTGACTTTGCAGCATGGCTTGAACCAACATTTGGCTGAGTGTTTCATGGTCGTGTTCAATGCTCACTAATGCACTTTGTTGCTGGTCGTTAAGCTGCTGAGTGAGTGTTGCGATCTCACCATCTTTCTCAGCAATTTCCGAATGACTAGAAAAGGTACCTAACCATTGATTGCTTTCATAACGAATGGCGACATTGAGGAATTGGCCATCAGCAAGTTTTACCACACACTTTTGTAATACCCTATCTACCTTGGCGGAACGCGCGTATTGCAACAGTGCTTTTACGGTTTCTTTGCCAAAAACACGGACAAAATCACTATGTTTTGGCTGAGGGAGTTCATACTCACCAGCTCGTAGAAACGCTTTTACCTGATTGGGGGAAGATATTTCCAAGTTCCCATCAGCAATTCGCCATGCAAATGTATTCTCAACTTCCCCGATCATGTCCAGCTGAGCTTGGTGAGCAGCTTCTAGTGCTCTGACATCTTGTTCTGCATAGGCATTTGTAAAGGCTGAACTAATAGCATTTTCTACGACAGAAAATTCAAGGCTTTGTTCAACGTTTGCACCTTTTCGCCCTGCAAGACGGGTATCGATGTCTGTTATCGTTTGCTTTATTTTGTTAGAGAATAGGTGATATAAGCGAGCAATTAGCAGGGCGGCTATACCAAAAAGAATCGATGCGCCGATTAAAAGGCTCGAACGTAGCTGCTCTTGCGTGACCTGCTGACCCAGCATAGGCAGTGCAAGTTTTTGATTAGATTGCTCGGCTATTAATTCCGCTTGGCTTAACGCTGTTTCTCGGTTAGCCGACAACTGCGTGTGTAATACAGTCACTAACTGTTGATATTCGTTGTAGAGTCGTTTAGTGCCTTGCCACTTACCAATCAAAGCATCACGTCGGAGAAATATATTTAGCAGTTCATTTAGCGAGCCTGATAACTGAGATTGTTGCTCAGGATTTATCATAGATGTTGCTATTTGCGCAGATAAACTCTCTGCTTCAGCCATGGCTGCTTTACTATCTTCTTGATAGGTTTCAATGCCAAAGGTCGCTATTTGACTGACTTGGAACTGCAGCTGGTTTAATCGTTTTTGTAAGCTACTTAGTTGTTCAACAGTTTTTAGCAGGTTCAACTGTTGCTCAGTATCTGCAACGGTGTCACGGTTTAACTCAGTGAGTAATAGTTGTATTTGTTGTAGTGACCCCGTTAAGGCAATGTCAGCGCGCTCTCCTATTGAGATATTACGTTCGATATTTGTCGCCAACCTTGCCAATTCTGTTTCATCATAGCTGCGAATAGCAGTGAGATCAGTTTGGCTCAAATCGATAGAATTGAGTTGCAACAGTAACTCTCCATGCAAAGCAGCTACATCTTCATGACCTAACTTTTTTTGAATAGCTTCAACAGTTTTGAGCGCTTTATCAATGGCGATGATTTTACTGAGTTGTTTTTCAGCGCTTGGTAACGCTTGATTGCCAGAAGACATAAAAGCCTGGCTAAGTGTTAACTGGGAAACAGTAAACAGGCCGATTGCCAATACAAGAAAGACAAATATGGAGAGAAATAACGGCGTTAATTGGCGGGCAATTGTTTTTGTAGCGCGTGAATCTGTCATGTGATTAAACCAATAATCCCTTACCGGCTTTCCTTGTTATAACGTTAAAACCAAAATCCATTAAAAAAACCACCAGCTTGTATCGACAAAATGATGGTTAATTATGCATTTATAGTTTAAATCATTATCAACAGGATTCAAACGCGACGAAGCGGTTTTATTTCCGTTTTTTAGGCACCCATGCCCAATTCATCAAACATTCGATCGGTTCTTGACCTGACTCATCTGTAATAGTAACCGCAACCACAAGATCGCCCTTTTCTGCACTTTCGATAGTTTGAATTTGCTCTGTCGTTAAGGTAGCAATTGCTTTCAAATCACCTTGCATTCGACGGTTATAGTTTACCGTCATTGATTTTAGCAACGGTAGATGACTGTCAGGAACATTCATGCCAAACACAATGCCTGTTGCCGACTCTGCCAAAAGCGACGCCGCAACCGCATGGACACCACCAATATGATTTTGCACACGTTTACTATTAGCAAGCGACAATTCCGCGTCAGTATTTGAAATACGATGTATTTTTACGCGCGAAGTATTGGCGTACTTTACCTGGGAACAAAATAGTTTAGTTAACAAGTACTCATGACTAAATTTGGGGAGTTTATAAACCGTTTTTACTAATTTGCTGAATTTATTGGCCACGTGATCTCTCCATCGATTTTTACTCCATTATTTAGCCTACTGGTCAGACCTGCAAGTTTAATTTATTTTCCTCTTCGCACTCACTGTTCATTAAATAGACATATTATTGTCAACGAATGGTCACAAACTCTATTTATCGTTCGCTTATGACTGTATTGCACGATATGTATCAATACGATTTACGCCTACTTCGGTGGTGTGTTAAATCCCATTATCATCGCAAGTTTATCAACTGCGTTAGGGGCATTTCTCGCACTGGCGATGGCTACATGCAGGTTATCGTACCTACCCTAGTAGCGATGTATTCACAAAGCATAGCTTTTTTTATGCTTGCGCTAATCGCTTTCGCTTTAGAGCGCCCCATTTATTTCGTGTTGAAAAACACGCTGAAACGCCGCCGCCCACCAGACATAGTGCCAAACTTTAAATGCCTAGTAACACCGTCTGATCAATTCAGTTTTCCTTCAGGGCACACTATGGCTGCGTTCTTATTAACAGGGCTGGTTGTTGTTGAATTTGGCGCTATTGCCATACCTATGTACTTATGGGCTACAGCCGTTGGCGCCTCACGCGTGATATTAGGTGTGCACTTCCCCTCAGACATATTAGCGGGCGCCACCCTCGGTTCTCTCATTTTAATTGGAGTTGTATAAGCTGTATGAAAATACTGTTCGGCATTCAAGGAACAGGTAACGGGCATATCTCTAGAGCAAGAATTCTCGCCAAGTATTTAGCGGAACATCAGATAGACGTTACATACCTCATCTCAGGGCGCGAAAAAGCGAAACTCTTTGATATGGAAATTTTTGGTGATTTTTGGCATCGAAAAGGCCTTACATTTGCGACCAATGACGGCAAGATTAACTATCTTGAGACCTTTAAACAAAACTCAGTGCTGGAATTTATTCGTGATATTCGTGCTTTACCGGTTAGAGACTACGATTTGGTTATCACCGACTTTGAGCCTGTCAGTGCCTGGGCAGGTAAGTTAGCCAAAGTGCCTGTGCTTGGCGTTGGCCATCAATACGCCTTCGGCGAAAATACACCGCTTGCCGGCGAGTCTATGATGGCAAAATGGATAATGCAGAATTTTGCACCTGCAAATAAATCGATTGGCCTGCACTGGCACCCATACAGTGACAATGTGCTCCCCCCGATTATTGATACCAACTTAAGCCCAGGTGATTTGGGCGAACATATTTTGATTTATTTACCTTTTGAAAATCAAAAATTGGTGACCCAGGTATTAAATCAACTTCCCAACGTTAACTTTATTCAGTATTCACCTGAGTTAATTGACGGTCACCAAGGGAATGTTGCGTTGCGTAAAACGTCATATCAAGCGTTTAAAAATGATTTGGTCAGTGCTAGAGGTGTTATCTGTAATAGTGGCTTTGAGCTGATAAGTGAGTGCTTGCACCTAGGGCTTCCTATTCTTACAAAACCACTTAACGGACAAATGGAACAACATTCGAATGCGTTGGCATTAGAGCAATTAAACTATGCCAAGGTTACCTCCGAGATTAGCTTACCCATCGTTTCGCAATGGTTAGAAAAGATGAATGTACCGCAAGCTCGTCCGCTCCCAAACGTGGCAAAGTCGATAGCTGAGTGGGTTGCACAAGGAGCCAAAGACAGTCATCAACAACTGGGTAAATCACTCTGGCAAAAGATGGCAGATAATTTATGAAAAGTAAGAAGCGAAAATACTCGTTTTCGCTTCACATTACTCCAGCATTAGGCTTTAAATGGCCCAAACTTTTATAATTTAAAAAAGTGTGTTTGATATACTTTTAATTCTTCGATAGATTCTCGAATATCATCTAACGCTAAATGTGCACCAGCTTTTTGCACTTTATCGAGTACTTCAGGCTTCCAGCGTCGAGCTAACTCTTTAACAGTGCTGACATCAAGGTTGCGGTAGTGAAACCAATCTTCGAAATCTACCATGTATTTGTTAATGAAACGACGATCTTGGCCAATACTATTGCCACACATCGGTGACTTACCTTTAGGCACATACTGTGCAATAAATTCAATCGTTTTTTCTTGTGCCGTAGCCAAGTCTGTCCTGCTATTTCGGCAGCGTTCAGTTAAGCCTGATTTTCCATGATGTTCAATACACCAAGGGCTCATATTGTCCAACACGTCATCTGGCTGATGAATAGCGAACACAGGTCCTTCAGCAAGGATATTTAGTTGGCTGTCCGTTACGATTGTGGCGATTTCTAGAATTACGTCCTCTTCAGGTTCTAACCCGGTCATTTCTAGATCTAACCACACTAAATTTGTATCACTTACACTCATGAAGGTCTCTTTATACTGACTATATTAGATGCCGCTTGGCTAACCATTAGCCGAGCAGCTAATAAGTCAGTATAATACGTGACATTTATCAATATTGAAAAGCCAATGTTAATTGTTGGCTGCAGCCCTATCGAGTCAACGTGGCAAAAGCAAAAAAACTGACCAAAGGCCAAGCGCGCCGAATTCGCGCGAATCAAGCCAAAAAACTACGCCAAAAAAGCGATGCCGTTGAGTGGCAGGATAATGAACTAGGTGCTCCGCAAGAAGGCACCGTTATAAGTCGCTTTGGTCAACACGCCGATATCGAAAATGGACAAGGTGATACATTTCGCTGCAACTTGCGGCGAGGCGTAGCCTCATTAGTTTGTGGCGACAAAGTACTTTTTAGAGAAGGTAAGTCTAATGAACACAGTATTTCTGGTGTTGTAGAAGCAGTTCATGATCGCAGCTCTGAATTAAGTCGACCTGATGTTTATGATGGCCTAAAGCCTATCGCCGCAAATATCAGCCAAATCATTATTGTCACCACGGTTCTGCCCGCTTTTAACCCTGACATCATAGATCGCTATATCGTTGCGTGTGTGCAAACCGGCATCAAGCCTGTCATTTTGCTTAATAAAGTAGATTTAATGGATGAAGAGCTCGCTGAAATCGTAGAACAACAGCTCGATATCTATCGCGATATTGGCTATCAAGTGCTTTACGCCAGTAGTGCCTCAGGCGATGGTATTGACGAATTAAAAACGCAGCTGAATAACGAAACCAGTATATTCGTAGGTCAATCCGGTGTCGGCAAATCGACACTGGTAAATTCACTAATGCCAGAACTGTCATTAGATACACAGGAAGTCTCTGAAAACTCTGGCCTTGGGCAACACACGACCACTGTTGCTAGACTTTACCATTTTGCCGATGGCGGTGACCTTATCGATTCTCCCGGAATTAGAGAATTTGGCCTGTGGCATTTAACGGCCGAACAGGTTGCAGACGGTTTTATTGAGTTTGACGACTACTTGGGCACGTGTAAGTTCAGAGACTGCAAACACAAGGATGACCCCGGTTGCGCCTTGGTCGCCGCTGTAGAAGCAGGCGAAATTTACCCTGAAAGGTTGGAAAGTTACCAGCGCATAGTCGATAGCTTAGACACAAATAATTTAACATCAAGATTTAAACATTAATTTACGAGGATATTTGAGTGGTATTAGACAAGATTAAAATCGGTCTTCAGTATGCGATGCCGAAACATGCATTGTCACGATTAGTTGGGAAGTTCGCCGCTGCAGAAGCTGGCTGGTTTACCACCCAAGCAATCAAATACTTTATCAAAGCATATGACATCAATATGGACGAAGCGAAGCTTAAACGCCCGCAAGATTTCGCCACATTTAACGACTTCTTTACACGTGAACTGGAAGATGGCGTACGAACGATTGACGATAATGCCTCAACACTGTGCTATCCGGTAGATGGCAAAATAAGCCAGCAAGGCGATATTTCTCAAGGTCAACTTATTCAAGCAAAAGGCTTTAAATACAGTTTGCAAACACTACTAGGCGGTGATGAAACAACCGCTGCGCCTTTCCAGGACGGCAAGTTCAGTTGTATCTATTTAGCCCCAACGGACTATCACCGTATCCATATGCCAATGGACGCTACGCTGCGTGAAATGATTTACGTGCCAGGCGATTTATTCTCTGTAAACCCACTAACAGCCAATAATGTACCTAATTTATTTGCCAGAAATGAACGCGTTGTCACTGTGTTCGATACAGCAGCTGGGCCAATGGCTATGGTTCTTGTCGGCGCGACCATTGTCGCGAGCATTGAAACAGTCTGGGCGGGTACAATTACCCCCCCTGCAGGTAAAGACGTGTTCCGCTGGCACTACCCTGCTTCAGGCCCTGGTAGCATTCATCTGAAAAAAGGCGATGAAATGGGTCGATTCAAATTAGGCTCAACCGTCGTGAGCACATTTGGTCCGGGTATGATTGAATTCAACGAAACTGCTGGACCAGGCACAGTGACGCGTTTAGGCAAGCACTACGCGGACGTTGTTGCTAGCCAACCTGAAATCGACGCTGAAGAAAGCTAACTTGATGAAAGTCTTCGCTCATCGCGGTGCTAGTGGTGACTTTCCAGAAAATACACTTGTTGCATTTGAGCAAGCGATTGCACAGCAGGCTGATGGTATAGAGCTTGATGTGCAATATCACTCAGGCGCTGACAAGTGGTACGTTATCCACGATTTCTATGTTGATACCACCACTTCAGGTAGCGGCCTATTGAAAGCCATGCTACCTGCTGAGCTTGCTTGCTTGCGTGGTAAAGACGAATTGCCTTTACCGACGTTGGAACAAGCGCTGAGTGCTATTGCAGGTCGATGCCCCGTCAATATCGAAATTAAAGAGCGAGAGGTTGAACAAAGCTACATTGAGTTGTTGGTTGAAGACTTGCGTCGTCGTTTAGCTGTTGCTGCTTCAACCTCACAATATTCGTGGTCTAGTTTCATACTATCCAGCTTTAACCACTCGATACTCCATGCTTGTAAGGCCAAGTTACCTCAAGTAAAAACAGGTGCGTTAATTGCAAATATCCCAACCAATCTGAGTGATTGTGCTGCTGAGCTAAAGGCTTCTTCACTTAATATCGACCTCAATAGTCTAAACAAAGTGCTGGTTGATCATGCTCACCAACAAAATATAGAGCTTTGGGTGTATACCGTTGACAGACCCGAGGATGTTCGTTGGTGTATGGAACTTGGTGTAGATGCCATTTTTTCTAACTTTCCACAGCGTAGTAAAGCCTTGATTCATGACCATGAGAACCAGTAAAGTTCACGTTTATTCAATAGCTTAACCTTGTAACATTTTTTTTCATTTGCTCAATTAATCATCACAGGATACGATTAGGTTCGTAAAAAAGCATTTGCCTTGGGCAAAAATATAAAGATGGAAGGAAGTTTAAATGGCTAGAGATAACTCAAGCATTAAGCCAACTGAAGCAGAATTGTCGCTCCTTAATGTCCTCTGGGAAATAGGCCCTGCAACAGTTAGACAAATTCACGAAGCGGTAAGTGAAAGCCAAAAAACGGGTTACACTACCGTTCTAAAAATACTGCAAATCATGCATGAGAAATCATTAGTGATTCGCGACGAAAGTAATCGTGCTCACGTTTATGCTGCTGCAAATAGTGAGATGCAAACACAGTCTTCATTAATCAAAGACCTGATCAGCCGTGCATTTGGTGGTTCAACGTCTAAACTTGTATTACGCGCAATAGACGAAACAACGTCTAAAGAAGAAATTGACGATATTCGTCAACTGTTAGACAGCTTAGAGAAATAAAAAAGCAAAACGATAAATGCCAGAGACACTGATTAATCATCCTATATTGCAAACGCTAGCAATCACCATTATCCACTTTTTGTGGCAAGGGGTGCTTGTGGCTGCGGTATTCAAGGTGTTGATCTCGTTTATTTCTGACAAGCACCCTCAGTTACGTTACGCATTGGCATGTGCAGCCATGCTAGCTTGTTTAATTTTACCCGTTGCTACATTTGGTTACTACTTCGAACCTGTTGCTAATCAATCGATTTCCCACATTGGTATCCTTCCCATCGATAACTTGCAACAAAGTTTTGCGCCCGTTGCAGCCAGTGACTGGTATCAAAAGACAGTAGATTACCTGCCGTTTTTATCAGTAGCTTGGCTAATTTGGGTAGCCTTCTTAACCGTAAGGTTGTTGCTGGATGTCGCTGGCGTACAACGATTACCTTATCATTCGCACCTTGCGCCAGAACCAGAAATGCTGGCAAAGTTTGCACAGTTAGCAAAACAGATAGGGCTCAATCGCGTTCCCAAGTTAGTGATTTCCCTCAAAGCAGAAGTACCAATGGCCATAGGTTGGCTAAAACCGGCTGTTTTGATGCCAGCTAAAATGGTAATGGGGTTAACACAAGAGCAGTTAGAAATGCTGCTTTTACACGAACTCGCTCATATTCGTCGTCATGATTATCTTGTGAATTTTTTGCAGACCTTGGTAGAAATATTACTTTTCTTCCACCCTGCGGTGCACTGGATTGCCAAACACATGCGTCAAGAACGTGAGTATTGCAGTGACGATATTGCCGTAAGCCATTGTGGTAACCCAGTCGCATATGCGCATACATTGACCGACACTGCTGCTATTTGCAAAGGCCATCATCATGCCACGATTCCGACAATGGCAATGGCAGCGTCGGGTGGCGACCTAAAAGAGCGCGTCGTGCGCTTGGTCAATCATAGCTGTACTGATAGCAACGACCCTGGAAAGTGGCTGGCGGGACTAACCATAGCGTTTGCCTTATTTTTGATTGCCGCCAAGCAAGTCGTGAGCTTACCTACTCTCGATATTCACGCTGGTGCCGTTCCATCTCTTTCTCTCAATTCAGAAGAGAATTTTAACCCGTTACCCGTCACAAGCATTGCACAACAATTACTCGCGCCTGAAAAATCTGAGCGTAAAATCGTTAAACCCGCAGAAACGCTAACGAAACCAGGCATTGTAGAAACACCGGTTAACACGATAGTTAGAACAAGCGAATTAGAAGCTATCGCACCTACGGTGAAAGAGGTTATTGCTGATACGCCGCCACCTGTTGAAAAGCCCGAAAAGCTTGTTGAAATATTAGCGAGTAATGAACAAGTCATCGGTAAACCAGCCTTAAAAAAAGTGGTCAATAAACCACCTATTGCTCAGGTTCAAGAAGATAAAATAGCAGCTACGATCATTGATGAAGAAGTTGAGCTCACCCTGGCAAATATTGAAGCTAGAACAATTAAAGCAGATCGAGTGGTAAATGAACCAAAAGCGCTTGATGCCATACGAACATCAAGTAGCATCTCGGCTCCTTCACCCATTGCTTTAGCTGATGAGAGTCAAACCTTCACGCAACTTGATCAGCCACTGTTTGAAGATAAATCTGAGTTTAGTTTGCTTGAGCAGCGCTACCAAAGCGAGCAGCGCCAATTGCTTGAACAAATAAGCACCCGCGAAGAAGCTAAGCTATTAGAAGCGATTGACCCCAAATACCCTTCTGTTGCTAAACGCAAAGGAATCGAGCTTGAAGTATTCGTCAACTTCACAATTGATGAAGCTGGCAATGTTATCGATATTCAGTTTGAGCAGCAAAGCAGACTATCATATTTTAGGACGTCCATTACTGCAGCGATGAAACAGTGGAAATTTGAACCGGCACGTATCAACGGGGAAGCGGTTCAGAGTAAGATGTCGAAGATTTTCTCTTTTAATCTAAGTTAGTGACATTCAAAACAGCAATAGATTGCGAGCGATAATTCGCTCGCCTAACCACTAGAACGGTTATTCTGCTGCCGCCTCAGCACGCTTCCCTTTTCGAGACTCCTGAAATTCATCCCATTTTTGTTGCTGTTCTTCGGTCAATACGTAATACATAGCATGGCGAGTTTTTGCCTTAATAAGCGCTGCTTGTGCGAATGTATCTTGGTACTGACTATAGAGCGCTGTAAATGCCGCTTCGTCAAACACTGGGCTATCTTTTAGGGCCTGCACTTGTTCGCGGAAATTTTTAACTTGTTCACGAACCGCTTCACCTTCCGCTTTACTGTCTTCCTTTATTGCTTTGATTTGCGTTTTTTGCTCTTCACTGAGATCTAAGTAACGTGCCATAAAGCGCATTTTTTTGGCGCTATGATGTTTATCGTGGCGAACGCCATCGCTATCGGCGTATGCCATACTCAGCGGAGCAGCTAAAATGCCAGCTGTAGTTAACGCGATTAACGTATGCTTCATTGTTGATGATAGATTCATTTGCATTGTCCTCTCTAACAAGTTCAAATGCATTATAGAAATTGCAATGCAAAGAAACGCAAGCAGTGTGTAAAGCTATGTAAAGATTACCTTGCCCCTAAATGTTGCTTGGTAGAATGCTGATATCGAACACACTAAGGTGGCAATTGTGGCAAAACATATCTTAATTATTGATGACGACAAAGAACTAACTGAATTACTCTCTGAGTACTTAGCTTCAGAAGGCTTTCGAACCAGTGTATGCAATGACGGCGCAAGCGGGTTAGCAAAAACCTTTGACGACAGTGTAGATTTAATTTTATTAGATGTGATGATGCCAAAACTGAATGGCTTTGAAGTACTGAAGGCGCTCGGTGGTTCACACCCAACACCTATACTGATGCTGACAGCAAAGGGCGACAACGAAGATCGAATTCAAGGGTTAGAGCTGGGAGCTGACGATTACCTTGCAAAACCATTTCACCACAAAGAATTGATTGCACGCATCAATGCGATTTTCAGACGCATTGAGATTGTGAAGCAACAAAAAGGCAAAGCGACCCAACTGAGTGTAAATCAGGTCTTATTAGACAATGCAACACGCGAAGTGACCTGCCACGGCCACGAAGTTGTTTTAACAGGCACCGAATATGAAATGCTGCATTTACTTGTCAGTCATCACGGCGAAATCGTCAGTAAGGATGATTTATCTGAGCAGGTATTGGGGCGGAAATTGAGCCCCTTTGATCGCAGTATAGACATGCACGTTAGCAATATTCGACGTAAATTTCTTGCACATGAAGCCAGTGACAAAATTAAGACCGTTCGAGGTGCTGGCTATATTTTCCTTACGGGTGAAGCTTAGTGGCTAATCATGTTGTTAAGCAGTTAAGTTCGATAAAGATAAAGCTGTTTCTTTGGTTTTGGCTTGTGACGATTTGTGCCATCGCTGCAACAAGGTTTGTCTCTGTTCAGTTAAGCCAGCAGCATATTCAAGTTACGTTAGATGAAGAAGACTTGAGCCGCTTGCATATGTTTGTTGACGGCGTAAATCGTTTTCAACCTGCCGATCTTAAAACCTTCATCAAAGCCTTATCCAAGCGAGCTCGGGTAAAGATGTTTGTGCGCCATATTGTTGTGCAAAATATAAATACAGGCGAGTTGCTACTGGGTGATAAACGCCACCAACAAGATATTGAAAATTTTTTAGACAACACATTAATTAATGAACCTAGTACCTGGCTAATACCTCGCACTCGTTTAACAGGGCCACTGGAGTTTTCGCTTAACGATCAAGAGTTTCGAGTTTTCTATCAACGAAAATTCAAGCACCCTAATTCCGTTGGCGCAATATTAATGCAGCTACCACCATGGGCTCGATTTGGTACACCGCTACTGGTCAGCTTTATCTTGTGCTGGTTTTTGGCGCGTTCTTTAAGTAAACCACTGAGTGACATGGCTAATGTTGCGCACAGATTTGGACAAGGTGACTTAAAGGCTCGTGTTCAGGGACATGGCAACCGTAATGACGAATTAGGTGAATTAGCCAAAAACTTCAACGACATGGCCGAGCAATTGTCGGTAAATGTTTCCGCTCATCAGCGTTTAATGGCTGACGTTTCTCATGAGCTTCGTTCACCGCTAACCAGATTACAAATGGCTATCGCGCTATCACAGAAAAACCAAGACAACGCGGCTGAATTAGAGACTTACCTTGGCCGCTGCGAACAAGAGATAGATAAGCTCGATTCAATGATTGATCACGTTTTAGTGCTATCTAGACTCGAAAATAGTACTCAACCAATCAATATCGCGCCTTGCGCTATTTCACCCTTAATCGACTCGATTGTAGATGACGCTGCATTTTTAGGTCAGGACAAGCAGGTAGATGTTTCATTGAAAAGACGTATTAACGCTGATTTGATGGTGAAGATTGATAGCCAGTTAATCGCTAGTGCAATTAGCAACATCATAAACAATGCCGTCAAATACAGCCCTGAGCGCTCTGTTGTGTCCGTTTGTTTAGAGCAAAAAGAGACAAATATCTGCATTACCATCAGCGACCAGGGAGACGGTGTTCCTGCTGCAAGCATACCTAGGCTTTTCGAACCCTTTTATCGAGTAGCTGACGCAAGAGACAGAGCAAGTGGTGGTACAGGCCTCGGTTTGGCGATTGCCAAGCAATCGATTCTTGCCCATCAAGGCTCAATTGTGGCAGAAAACATTGCCAATGGCGGTTTGTTAGTACGGATCGTATTTCCTGTCGGTTAATCTGCGCTTTATTTATGACTTAAATGACGTAATATAACTACGCCTTCAATCAATTTTATAACCAGATGAAATCAATAATACATGGATGCCTAGCACTGCTTATGACAACGACAATTGCCACAGCGAACCCGCTAAGTTTAACGACCGAAGAGCAGCTCGAAAGTCGTTATAACAATGAAATAAGGGCATTTTGGCAACAGGGACAATTCAGCAGTTTTACAGGCGTTGATGATGTAAAAATTCGCTATGCCCAATTTAGCCAAGCGAATAACCCGCAGTGTTTAGTCATAGTACCTGGACGCTCTGAAGGCTACCTCAAGTATCAGGAGTTAGCATACGACATTTCACGATTGGGTTTTGATATTTATATTATTGATCATCGTGGTCAAGGCTTGTCAGAGCGAATGCTTGCTAATAAACACAAAGGCTACGTAAATCATTTCGATGACTATAGCGAAGACTTAAACACCTTTGTTAATGACGTAGTTTCAAAGGATTGTAAAAAAGATGTTTTTCTACTCGCCCACTCTATGGGAGGCGCTATCAGCGCGCGTTATCTTCAGCTTTATCCGGGCAAGATAAAAGCTGCAGTACTCGCATCTCCTATGATTGCAATTAACAGTGGCGGCATTCCTACTTGGTTAGCCAGCGCTATCATTAATACCGGGGATGGCTTAGCGACTTTATTCGGTCAAGACTCCTGGTATTTCTTGGGTCAAGGCGAGTTTGAGCAAACGCCGTTTGAAGAAAACCAATTAATGCAATCAAAAGCGCGCTACAAAATTTTTACTGATTTATACCAGCAACAAACTGATTTACAGCTAGGCGGTGTCACCTATCGCTGGCTTAACGAAGCACTGGCCGTCAACGAGAATCTTTTTGCAGATATTAACAAGCTAAATACACCTGTTCAGGTATTACAAGCAGGCGATGACACTGTCGTAGATAACCAAGCACAATTTGACTTTTGTGCCGCGCTAAACCAGTCACATGAAGCGTCCTGCCCTGGCGGAAAGCCCTTTGTGGTTGCCGAAGCTCGCCATGAAATTTTCTTTGAAACCGACGCGCTAAGGCAACAAGGTATTGAAGAAGTTATGCGTTGGTTCACTGAGCATGGCGCGTCGATGACGCAATAGGATCTTGGTGAATTATCACCTCACATGGCGATAGCGCTTTTTCTATCGCCATACTTATCGAATCAGCGACTTCATGAGCTTCTCTAAGCGCCATCTCCGCTGGTAGTTCAATATGTACCTGTACAAACTTCAACGGTCCAGCTTGTCGTGTCTTTAACTGGTGATGCCCAAGTACTTTAGACTGCGACTTAATGATTGCTTCAATAGTGCTGATATCCGAAGCACTTAGTTCGTGATCTAGCAATTGGTTTAGGCTTTGCCCGAGTATCGCTTTTACGCCATACAGTAAATAAAACGCAACCAATACTGTAAATACCCCATCAGCTTGCGGCCACATACTCTCTGACAAAATAACCGCAACCAGCACACCAATATTCAGTAAAATATCGGATTGATAATGCAGTGCGTCCGCGCTAATCACTATTGATTGGGTTTTTAACACGACCCAACGTTGAAACCATACAAGCCCAAGTGTCAGAGCAAGCGAAATAATAGTGATTACAATCGCCACCTCACTCTGGTTGATTGCCTGCGGATTGAACAAACGCTCTAGGCCGTGAACAAACAACAGTATTGCTGACGCACTAATAAACGCCGCCTGGGCAATGCCTGCCAAACTCTCTGCTTTACCGTGACCAAATTTATGTTCGTTATCAGGTGGTGCCAATGCAAATTTAAGGACAACCAAATTAAGCAGCGAGGCAAATAAATCCAGTAAAGAGTCAGTGGCTGACGCTAAAATTGAGCTCGCACCGGAAACAAGCCACGCATAAATTTTGATAGTTATAAGGAGAACAGCTACGAGCGTAGACGCCCAAGCTGCGGCTTTGACCCAAAACTGATAAGAAGTTGATGAAATAGCATTTACCTCACTGATACTTTGGTAAGTATAGACCTAATCACCATATTTCTGATGAGTCTTATGAAGCCATTCGTTATAATACGGCCAACATTAATATAGTATTGATTCGCATGTTAAACGTTGTTTTGTTCCAACCAGAAATTCCACCTAATACCGGCAATATTATTCGCTTGTGCGCTAATTCTGGCTTCAAGTTACATTTAATTGAGCCACTTGGGTTTTCAATTGAAGATAAACGTTTGAAACGAGCAGGTCTTGATTACCACGAATTTGCAGACCTAAAGCGCCATGCGAGCTTTGATGCCTTTATTGCATCAGAGCAACCTAAAGCACTCTATGCTATCACTACTAAAGCGACACGCTACCATCATCAAGTCACGTTTAATACTGATGATTATGTCATGTTTGGTTCAGAGACGAGTGGACTGCCAGATGTAGTGCGCGATCAAATTCCTGATGAACACAAAATTCGTATTCCGATGGTCGAAGGTAGCCGTAGTATGAACTTATCGAATTCAGCTGCAGTCATTATTTATGAAGCATGGCGACAGCTTGGCTTTAAGAATGGATTGTAGTGTTACGAACTTCTAAACCCCATATAAAAATAGCGCCTATGGCGCTATTCAAATTTCTTTTCTCGAGATAACAAATCAGAGGCCGCTTTCAGTGCAGGCTTACCCTCATAGAGCACTTGATACACTTGCTCTACAATTGGCATTTCTACACCCTGTCGCTGAGCTAACATATACACTTCTTTGGTGTTGCGGAAACCTTCAACGACTTGGCCAATATCAGCCATAGCGGTATCAACATCTTTCCCTTTCCCCAACGCTAGACCAAAGCGTCGGTTACGAGATTGATTGTCTGTACAGGTCAATACAAGGTCGCCTAACCCTGCCATCCCCATAAAGGTACTCGGCTCTGCGTTTAATGCAATGCCTAAACGTGTCATTTCAGCAAGGCCTCGCGTTATCAAAGCCGTACGAGCGTTTGCACCAAAGCCAATACCGTCTGCCATGCCCGCGCCAATTGCAATTACGTTTTTAACGGCACCGCCTAACTGCACGCCGATAAAGTCATTGTTACTGTATACGCGGAACGTTTTCTCGCAATGCAGTAACTCAGATAATTCATCAACAAAACGTTGATCAGTCGATGAAAGTGAAATTGCTGTCGGCAAGCCAGCAGCCATTTCTTTGGCAAACGTTGGTCCCGACAACACACCTAAGGTAATTTCGTTACCAAGTTTTTCACGCGCGACATGTTGAAGCAAGTGCCCTGTATCAGGGTCTAACCCTTTGGTTGCCCATGCGATTTTTGCATTTTCAGAAATAAGTGGCTTAATTTGGTCAAGCATGTCGCCAAACACATGGCTTGGCACGACAACTAAAATAATGTCACTTGCGGTAACCGCCGTTTCTAAATCACTTTCCAGCACTAAACTTTCAGGAAATTTACTGCCAGGTAGATATTTATCATTGCTTCGGCTTACCGCCATTTCAGCAATATGCTCACGACTTCGCCCCCAAAGGACAGTTTTATGACCATTTCGGGCAAAACAAATAGCAAGGGCAGAGCCATAAGACCCTGCCCCTAAAACAGTGATTTTTGCTGATTGCGCAGCCATAAAATTAGTGAGTTTCTGTACTAGCCGCTTGCGCTTGTTCTTGCTCTTGACGCTTCTGAAGGTACTGAGCAAATAATGCGTCAAAGTTAACCGGTGCTAGGTTAAGTTGTGGGAAAGAACCACGGTTTACTAAGTTAGCTACCGTTTCACGTGCATATGGGAATAACGTGTTAGGGCAGAAAGCACCGATCATGTGTGCTAATTGTGCTTCGCCTACATTACCAATGTTGAAAATACCGGCTTGTTGTACTTCCGCTAAAAACGCTGTTTGGCCTTCAACAGTTGCTGTTGCTGTAACCGCTAGAATGACTTCGTACGTGTTTTCAGCAATTTGGTTTGAGCGAGTGTCGATATCTAACTTTACTTCAGGCTTCCATTCTTTCTGGAAAATCGCTGGAGAATTTGGCGTTTCAAAAGAGATGTCTTTTGTATAAACACGCTGAATTGCGAACTGTGGTTGTGCGTTTTGGTCTTGAACTTGGTTTTCGTCAGCCATGTGAATAATTCCTATATATTGGCCCGAATCAGTTCAGGCACTCATTAATTAGTTATCGATGCAAGACTAGCCTGCAAGTAATTCGTCGAGCTTACTAGCTGCTTCCAAAGCAAATAAATCGTCACAGCCACCAACATGCTTTTCGCCAATAAATATTTGCGGCACGGTTGACCCGCCATTTGCGCGCTCAATCATTTCTGGGCGAAGTGATGGATTTTCGTCAATTTTAAATTCAGTAAATGCAGCTTGTTTATGCTCTAACAATGCTTTTGCTCTGACACAAAACGGACAAAATGCTTTCGTATAAATTTCTACTTTAGATGCCACTAGAACCTCTTACTTTTTCGCTACTGGCAAACCTGCGTTTACCCATGCGTTTAAACCACCTTTTAACAAGTTTACTTGCGCAAAACCTGCTTTAGCCATTTGGCTGGCGACTTTTGATGCTGTTAAACCAGCAGTACATACCACGATAATGGGTTTATCTTTGTGCTTTTCAAGGGCAGCAAAGTCATTTTTATTCGCTTTTTCTAGCGGTAAATGCACCGAATCAATAATACGACTCTTTTTAAATTCTTTGTCAGGGCGAATATCAACAATGACGCCATCTTGCTTATTGACCATTAACGTCATCTCTTGAGGTGACAGTTGTTTAATAGGTGACATTTGAATCATCACAGTTAATACGATGACCCCGATAAACAAGCCAACCCAAAGCGTGCTAAGCATAGGATGGTTCGCGGCAAACGCCATAAGTTGTTCCATAAAAATCTACCGTGTACGAACTTGTTAAAAAACCGGCACAGTATACAGAGTTCATATCGCAAACCCAACTTTAGCGCAGAAATAAGTCAATATTTTTCAGGTGTCGGCTAGTGCTATTCATCTTCTTCTGTGTACAATAATCTTCTCGCTGTAATAAGAACATATTTAGGAAAAACACATGCCAAGTAAAAAGCCCGTGGTGCTACTTATCCTCGATGGTTGGGGATATAGCGAAAAAGAAGACTCTAACGCTATTTTTCACGCTAACACCCCAGTACTAGACGGCTTAAAAGCAAACTATCCAAATATGTTAATTGGTACATCTGGTATGGCTGTCGGCTTACCAGACGGGCAAATGGGTAATTCAGAAGTAGGCCACGTGAATTTAGGTGCAGGCCGCATTGTTTACCAAGATTTCACTCGTATTACGAAAGCCATTGAAGACGGTGAATTTAATGACAACCCTGCACTCACCCAAGCGGTTGATAAAGCAGTAACAGCAGGTAAAGCCGTACATTTATTCGGACTGATGTCGCCAGGTGGTGTACATAGCCACGAAGATCATATTTTTGCCATGATGGAGTTAGCAAAAGCACGAGGCGCAGAGAAAGTGTACTTACACGCATTTTTAGATGGCCGAGACACACCGCCACGTTGCGCACATGAGTCATTGCAAAAAGCACAAGATAAGTTTGCGGAATTAGGCAATGGTCAAGTAGCGTCGATAGTCGGACGTTACTTTGCAATGGACAGAGATCAACGCTGGGATCGTGTTGAAGCAGCGTACAACCTTATCGTTAGCGGTGAAGCAGAATACCAATATTCATCGGCTACAGAGGCACTCGCTGCTGCATATGAGCGTGACGAAAATGATGAGTTTGTAACAGCAAGTGTCATCACAAAACCTGATGGCAATGCCGTTGAGGTCGAAGATGGCGACGCAATGGTATTCATGAACTTCCGTGCCGACCGAGCCCGTCAATTCACCCGAACATTTACCGAGCAAGATTTTGTTGGCTTTGTTCGCAAAAAAGTACCGGCAATTTCAGATTTTGTCATGTTGACCGAATACGCTGCCGATATCAAAACGAGCTGCGCTTTCCCACCAGAAGAACTGAACAATGTGATGGGCGAATGGTTAGCTAAGCATAACAAAACACAGTTACGCATTTCTGAAACGGAGAAATATGCACACGTGACATTCTTCTTTAGCGGTGGACGTGAAGACGAATTCGACGGAGAGCAGCGTATTTTGGTTCCTTCACCTCAAGTTGCAACCTACGATTTACAACCAGAAATGAACTCAGCACTGTTAACAGACAAGCTTGTTGGCGCTATCGAAAGCGGCGATTTTGATTTCATTGTTTGTAACTACCCAAATGGTGATATGGTTGGACATACGGGTAAATTCGATGCCGCTGTCAAAGCATGTGAAGCCGTAGATGCGTCAATAGGCCGCGTTGTGGAAGCGCTAGAAAAAGTAGGTGGTGAGTGCTTAATCACCGCAGACCACGGTAATGCTGAACAAATGGTAAACCCAACAACAGGGCAAGCACACACAGCGCATACGTGTGAGCCGGTTCCTTTAATTTATGTTGGTCGCCAAGCAACGCCTGCGGCGGACGGCTCACTTAGAGACATCTCGCCAACAATATTGCATTTAATGGGCATGGAGCAGCCAGAAGAGATGACTGGCAAGGTACTCATGCAACTTAGCTAACCAGTAATTTGTCGGTAGTAATGGATTTTAGCTTTTTACAACGCTGCTTAGCGGTCATATTTTGTTTAACTAGCTCTTTGGCATTGGCGCAACAGTCGTCAGACAAAGAGCTATCCAAAGTTAAAAAAGAGATTGCTAAGCAAAAAACAGCAATAGTAAAAGTTAGCCAACAACGCCGAAAGCTGGATATGCAGCTAAAAAAAGATGACTTCGCCATCGCTAAGGTGGCAAAGGCCATCAACAAAACGGATAAAACACTAAAATCTACCCGCAGCCGTATCGCACTCCTCAATAAACAAAAAACGAAACTCACTCTAGCAAAGCAACAACAAGAAAAAGCGCTCGCTCACCAGCTTCGTACCGCATACACCACTGGACAACATGACTATCTGAAGATGCTATTAAATCAGCAACAGTCGTCACAGGTGCAGCGTTCTGTCACTTACTACCAGTATCTTAACAAGGCGCGCATCGAAGAAATTGAAACCTTTCAAAAAACCATCGCTGAGTTGGACGCTGTTGCAGCAGAGCTAGAAGAGAAGGAAGAGAAGCTCAAAATACTTCAAGTTACTCAACAGCAACAAAAACTCGCTCTAGAGAAAACAAAAGAAAAACGTAAAAAAACACTTAAAGCCCTACGTAAGGAACTGCTTACTAACCAACAACAGCTCGCCAAGCTGGAAGAAGAAGAAACCGCGTTAATGCAAGCGCTTGAGCGACTAGCACGTCAAAGCTCACTTGCCGCAAACTTAAATGGGCTAAACAAATACAAACGAAGATTAAAGTGGCCTGTCAAAGGTAAAATAAAGCACTCTTTTGGCACACGCAAACAAGGCTACCTGCGATGGAAAGGGGTATTGTTATCAGCACCTGTTGGACAGCAAGTATCAAGTATTCAAGCTGGTAAAGTTTTGTTTGCTGACTGGCTAAAAGGATATGGTTTAGTCACCGTTATTGATCACGGTAAGGGTTACATGAGCCTATACGGCCACAATCAGGCGTTACTCAAAGATGTTGGCGAAACGGTCGAAGCGGGCGAACCTATTGCTTTAGTCGGGCAAAGTGGTGGTCAAAGTGAATCGGGGCTTTACTTTGAAATTCGTCACCGTGGTAAGGCAATGAACCCTAAGATTTGGTGTAAATAAAGCATCGATTTTGCCTACCAAAGCTGCTACGCTAATTTGAAATAACAATAATATATTATGATTTATTCGCTTGTGGCGCGCTTTTCTTTTTTTCTACTACTCCTAATTTCCACTTTCAGTTTCGCTCAACCAGCGCAAGTTGCTATTGTTATTGACGATATTGGATATCGCATGACAGACAAAAACGTGTTGAATATCCCAGGGAAAGTCACCTTTGCAGTTTTACCCCATACGCCGTTTGGCGAGCGCATAGCAAAAGTTGCTAACGCACGTAATCAAGAAGTTATTTTACATATCCCGATGGAGTCAACGCTTGGCAAAAAACTAGGACCAGGTGCCTTAACAAGCGATATGGACGAAAAAGCGCTACGCCAAAGCTTAACTAAGTCTCTTGAAGAAGTGCCGTTTGCGGTTGGTATCAATAATCATATGGGCAGCCACCTAACGACACTAACAGAGCCCATGATTTGGACGATGCAATTTCTAAAGGATAACAACATGTTGTTTTTAGATAGTGTGACTAGCCCTAACTCACTAGGCAAAGCGATTGCAAACCAATTAGGCGTACCGGTGATGAGTCGACATGTATTTTTAGATAACCACTTAAATCATGATTATATTGCAGGGCAATTTAAACAACTGATACGCAAAGCTAAGAAGAACCAGGTCGCCATTGCTATTGCCCACCCTCATCCTCAAACAGTAGAGTCTTTGAGTCGACTAATTCCACAACTTAAACAAAACAATATTGAATTAGTCCCTTTATCTTCGCTTTATTTACGAGAGCATACGAACCTGGCACCAAGTATCAGCGCTGAATAGTCAACTATTCAGCGATTTTGTTATCTTTCATTAGCCTGCGTAAATGACGCACCGGAATAGCATAAGTAATACCACTTGGATTTGAGATAACGGCTTCTTTCGTTTGTTGCACAAACACCTTATTAATCACGGCTACCACCTCACCACTGTCAACATCATACATAGCACTTCCACTATTGCCTGGGTACGCGGTGCCATCCAATTGATACACCATATAGGGATCTCGTAAGCGCTTAAGCATCGTTATGGTCATTTGGCGTGTATCTTTTACGGGTATAACAACAGGCGTAATGCTTGCAATCATCCCTGTATGAGTCACAGGGTACAAACCTAAAATGGCACCGATAGGAAAGCCGGTAAAGCCAACCACTTTGCCCTCAGGATAAAAGTTATCAGACGCAAGCTTCATAGCAGGCAGCGGCTCTCCCTCAATTTTCAGTATCGCCAAATCGTAATACTGAGAAGACGCTATTATCTCTGCTTTTCTCGCTGTTGCTTTCTTTCCTGCGCCAATAAAAACCACCATTTCTTGCAAACGTTCGCTGTTCAATAGCTCAGGTAACACATGGTGATTAGTCGCAACATATTGTCCATTACCGATCACAAACCCCGTTCCTCGCAACTCATTTTTAGGTTGTCCTAACGGGGTATGAACGCCGATACCAACAACCGACGGTTTAATTTGTTTAATGATATTGACCATATCATGGCTATATGCAGAGAAACTTAACGCAATACAGACGAGAATAGTGATTATCTTTTTCATGATGTCCCTTTTTAGAATTTCCGTTCAGGCCGCCATCGACTGACTATTAGTATGCCAATTTTAGGCAAAGATCACAGATCTGAACCATAATTATTTTACGTTCAGGAGAGATATTCAAAATGACAGATAAAATTATTCCTATCATGGCGGGTGGGGGTACCAGACTACCTGCGCATATTGGTATTTTATCCGCACTTGAACAGCTCGGTGTCGAATTTGACGATATTGTGGGTGTATCTGGCGGTAGTATAGTGTCTAGTTTGTATGCATCCGGCTTGTCTTTACCGGATATCAAAAAAATAGCCTTAGAAACCAATTACAATCAATTCAGAGAATTTTCGTTGTTTAAGTTAATCCGTAATGGTGGCTTAAGCTCTGGAGATGCTTTTGAAGCTTGGGTCGATAACTTACTTGATGGTAAAACATTTGAAGAAATGGATAAGCATCTTCATATTGTCGCCACTGATGTCAAAAGCGGTAGACCGGTTATCTTCGATGCAGAGCATACCCCAAACACCAAAGTATCCCTAGCGGTGCGTTTTTCAATGTCAATTCCGCTTGTTTTCAGCTTTAAGCCTTTTGGCAAACGCATCATGGTAGATGGTAGCATTCTGTCAGAAGATGCTTTACACAGGGACTGGGATGGGAAGAAGACGCCAGTCTTATGTTTTCGCTTGCGCGGAGAACAAGAATATGACGATTTAAACGTGGGCGGCATATTCCCCATTTTTAACTACGTTACCCTACTGATTAGAACGTTTATGACTACAATATCGCGGGAATACATCAATGAAGCGTTCTGGCATAACACCATTATCATCAATACGGGTGACTGTTCAGCGGTAGACTTCAACATGACACCTGATAAGAAGCTGAAGTTATTCGAAACCGGCTACAACACAGCGATGGATATTATCCCTGTGAAAACCAAAATCAAGGCACAACCAGTAAGTTCGGTTAACAAACGCGTTGTGCATAGTTAGACTTGTGAACACCCCACAAGAATTGTCATAATAAGGCCAAATTACGCGTTTTTAGCGGTACTTTCTGCTTTACCACTTTCAGGACGAAGAATGGCCACGTTTTTACACGACTTCATTGAGACAAGCGCTCAACGAACGCCGGATGCTGTAGCTATCCATTTTAAGCAAGACACGCTGTCTTATCATGCGCTGTCTGAGCAAACATCCAAAGTAGCGGCTTGCTATCAGGCATTGGGATTGCAACGATTTGATCGTATCGGCGTATATCTAGCGAAAAGCTTTGAAACCATTACAAGCCTTTTTGCAGCAAGCAAAGTTGGCGGTGTTTTTGTCCCCATTAATCCGGTGCTTAAAGCTGCACAAGTTCAGCACATTGCAAATGACTGCGATATTAAAGTACTTGTCACAAACAAGGGCAGATTAAAGTCTTTAGAAGGTGTTATTTCAAGCTTGCCAAGCCTGCAGCATATTGTTGTTGTAGACGGCAAACAGGAAGAAGACCGCCAAGTCGAGCAGTGCCACATTATTTCGTGGCAGACATTCCTCAACACATCCGGTAAAAACGCTCCAAGCCTGTCACCTAAAACCGGTACAGATATGGCCGCCATACTCTATACATCGGGCAGTACAGGGAAACCTAAAGGAGTTGTGCTGTCCCACCAAAACATGGTTGAAGGTGCAATTTCAGTAGCGACTTATTTAGAAAACACGTCTGAAGACGTTATTTTGGCAGTGTTACCACTTAGCTTTGACTATGGATTAAGCCAATTAACAACAAGCTTTTACGTTGGTGCTTCTTGCGTACTTCTTGACTATCTATTGCCTAAAGATGTACTCACAACTATAGATAAGTATCAAATCACTGGTTTGGCCGCTGTTCCACCACTGTACTCACAACTGTGCAGCCTAAATTGGCCAGAAGGCTCAGGCCAATCTATCCGTTATTTCACTAATAGTGGCGGTGCGTTAACGCTTGCAAACCTGAGTACGCTTCGTGACAGAATGCCCTCAGCAAGCCCTTACTTAATGTACGGACTAACAGAAGCTTTCCGCTCTACATATTTACCGCCTAGTGAAGTAGACAATCGTCTTGGTTCAATGGGAAAAGCCATTCCGAATGCAGAAGTCATCGTGATGAGACCTGATGGCACAGAATGTGATGTTGATGAGCCGGGTGAATTAGTTCACATCGGCCCTTTGGTTAGCTTAGGTTACTGGAATGCCCCAGAAAAAACGGCTGAACGCTTTAAGCCAGTAACAAGTAAACCCAGCGGTATCATGCTAACAGAGATGGCAGTTTGGTCTGGTGATACAGTCAAACGGGATGCAGATGGCTACTTGTACTTTGTTGCCCGAGCAGATGAAATGATAAAATCATCTGGGTATCGCATTAGCCCAATGGAAGTAGAAGAGGTGTTATATCAACACCCCAATATCGCTGAAGGCGCAATTATTGGTGCTAAGCACCCAGAACTAGGACAAGCCATTGTAGCGATTGTTCAAGGCAATGGTGAACTAGAAAAAGATGAGCTGGTAAAATCAATCAACAAGCATTGTATGCGAGAGCTAGCAAACTTTATGGTACCTAAACGCATCATTGTGCTCAAAGATATGCCTCACAATGCGAACGGAAAAATTGACCGCGCAAATTTAAACCGCGAATACCAACACCTATTTACGAGCTAGCGATGAAAGCAAAACACGATGTAATACCGCCATTTGAACAAAGAAATAACGAACTTGTCGTCGGTGGCCTAACAACGACGCAAATAAAGCAAATGCTAGGTAGTACACCTTTTTACGCATACGATAGAAAACTGCTGAGTGACAAAGTTACTCAGCTAAAGTCGGCATTGCCTGAATCAATTTCTCTACATTACGCGGTTAAAGCTAACCCCTACCCACCGCTCGTCAATTTTATGAAGCCACTTGTTGACGGTTTTGATGTTGCGTCAAAAAAGGAAATGCTGCTGGCTATTCAAAGCGGTATGCCGCCGGAAGAGATCAGTTTTGCCGGACCAGGTAAAACTGAAGACGACATTTCAGCGTCAATTATTGCTGGCATTACCTTACATGCAGAATCGGCTACAGAAATTTCGCGCGCAACGAAACTAGGAAAATCATTGGGGATAAAGCCAAATATTGCTATTCGCGTGAACCCTGCTTTTGAACTAAAAGCATCGGGCATGAAAATGGCTGGCGGCGCTAAACCGTTTGGTATCGATCAAGAGTTGTTGCCCGACATTATCGGCCAAATGGATTTTGATTCGGTTAAGTTTCGTGGCTTCCACATATTCGCAGGCTCACAAAATCTAAATATTGACGCCATTATTGAAATGCACCAAAAAACTTTTGCACTGGCAGAAGAGTTGGTGGCAATGACGCCAGTAAACATTGACTACGTTAACATAGGTGGCGGACTCGGTATTCCGTATTTCCCGGGTGAGAAACGCATTCAACTGGAAGAAATTAGCGATAACCTTGCTCAATTAATTGCGCGACATAAGGGGCTGGCAGGAATCGAACTCATTATGGAACTAGGTCGCTACTTTGTTGGTGAAGCTGGCGTATACATTTGTGAAGTAGTTGATATTAAAGAATCTCGAGGCACACAGTACGCTGTTTGTGATGGAGGATTACATCATCACCTGTCAAACTCCGGAAATTTTGGCCAAGTTATTCGTAAAAACTACCCTGTTGCTGTTGCCAACAAGTTAGAAGTGGAAGAGGAACATCTCACCAAGACCAATGTTGTCGGCCCACTGTGTACACCGCTGGATATTATTGCGGATAAAATGATGTTACCAACGATTGAAATTGGCGATCTTATTGCTGTTTTTCAATCAGGTGCCTACGGTGCATCTGCAAGCCCGCAAAATTTCCTCAGCCAACCAGAGCTAAAAGAAATTTTACTCTAAATTCATAAAGATAGGTGTTGTAAAATTTTAAGACAATTTTGCTTATTTTAATGAATTCTCGCGATAACTTGTTATAGTTAATACAGATTACGCACTAAAATGGTAATAGTGCCATTTACTAAGCAAAGGTATCTCGGATAACTCATGAGTGAATATTCCATCGCTAGTAATTTTGCGCAGTATTTCAAAATTCGGTTTGCAAATACAAAAGAGCTAAGACAAGAAGCGTTTAAAATACGCTACGGTGTTTATGCTGCGGAGCTAGGCTGGGAGCCAGAGAATGAACACAAGATGGAAACTGATGAGTGTGATGACTACGCTTATCATTGTTTACTCGAGCATAAAAGGACGGGGGTATTTGCTGGCTGTGTGAGGTTAGTTATTCCCTCCCCCGATAATCCCGGCCTAAAATTACCGTTCGAAGCAAACTGCCTACAGAGCGCACGTAAAGACGTTATCGACTCGACCATACTGCCAAGAGGAAGCTTTGGTGAGATATCAAGGCTTGCCGTTCTTGAAACCTTCAGACGAAGGGAGAAAGAAAAGAACAAGCCTTTTGTTCTGAATGAAGTGAATCCTCAAAACGTTTACTCTGAAGAAGAGAGACGAAACTTTCCCAATATTGCTATGGGGTTGTATCTAGCAGCTGTAGCATTAGCAGATATATGCAATCATCAAGGTATGTTTGTCATGATGGAGCCCCGCCTTAATCGCCGATTGACCCGATTCGGGCTACCGTTCGTACAATGCGGTGATGAAATGGATTATCATGGTATGCGAGCCATGTTTTATCTAAAAAGAGCGGGGTTTAACTCAGATCTTTCTCCAGAGTTGTTAGAGTTCTACAAGCTGATATATAACGATTTGGTTGAACAGCTTTACCTCGTGCCATTTACTAACCCCCGTGACAAATAAATCGGAATAGTATTATGAATCAAGATTTTGATTATGACTTGGCATACTCCAGAAACATTGGCTGGGTGACTGAGGCCGAGCAACAAGTATTAAAGAGCAAACGCATTGCGATTGCTGGATGCGGTGGCGTAGGCGGAGAGCACATCCTAACACTTGTCCGATTGGGTATTACAAAATTTAACCTTTCTGATTTCGACGAATTTGGCTGCGAGAACACAAACCGACAAGCGGGTGCCAACGTCAATACTTACGACCGGAAAAAGCTGGACGTCATGGTTGAAATGGCACTCGCAATAAACCCAGCTCTAGACATTAAACTTTTTCCAGACGGTATTGATGAAGACAATACCGACGAATTTCTGGAAGGGGTTGATTGCTATGTAGATTCGCTTGATTTTTTTGCGTTAGAAGCAAGAAAAAGAGTCTTTAGACTATGCGCAGAAAAAGGAATTCCCTCAACAACAGCCGCTCCTATAGGCATGGGAACTGCCTACCTCAACTTTATGCCGGGCGAAATGACATTTGAAGAGTATTTTAGATTAGAAGGCTGTACTGAAAACGAACAATACCTGAAATTTTTTATCGGGCTTACACCTGCTGCGCTTCAGAAAGAGTACCTTGTCGACCCAAGCAAATTGGATCTAGCCAATAAGAAAGGCCCATCTACAATTATCGGATGTAAGCTGGCAGCCGGCGTTGTTGCAGCAAATGTATCTAAGATACTGCTCAACCGGGGATCGGTTATATCGGTCCCATGGAGCCTGCACTATGATGCCTACACGAATAAATTTAAAAAGAACTGGCGTCCTGGTGGAAACAATAATGTTTTGCAAAAGCTAATCTTTAATATGGCCAAAAAGACGTTACTTGTTCCTCAAAATATTGCGTCTTCAGATATTGAGCTTAATACCATTGCATTGAAAGTATTAGAGCAAGCACGCTGGGCAGCAAGTGGAGACAACAAGCAAAATTGGCGCTTTAAAATAGACAGTGACACCAGCTTTACGATATTAGGTTTCGACACAAGCGACCACGTTGTATATGATTTGGACAGACACTCCAGCCATCTAGCGCTCGGTATTTTAGCTGAAACAATTGATATTGCTTCGTCAGAGTATGGTTACAAAACAATTTATCACTACGACTTCACTAACATAGAAGAGCTAAGAATACGGGTAGAACTGGTTAAAGAGGAAGAAGTCAAAACGGATAGCCTTTTCCCTTACATTAAAACCCGAACTGTTCAACGAAAACCAATGGGCACGCGCTCTTTGACGGTAGTTGAAAAACAAGAGCTTGAAGAGTGCTTACCAGACCATTACTCAATTCAATGGTTCGAATCTTTCGATGAGAGACTTGCCTTAGCAAAATTGAATTTTTGCAACGCAAAAACACGGTTGACGATGAAGGAAGCGTACTTCGTTCATAAAGAAATCATCGAGTGGGGTGAACAGTACAGTAAGACTAAAATTCCCGAAAAGGCGCTTGGCGTAGATTGGATGACAGCACGCTTAATGCAATGGTTGTTCAAGAGTTGGTCTCGGATAGAGGTAGCAAATAAGTATTTTGCGGGTACGTACATGCCGAGAATAATGCTCGATTTTCTACCTAGTATCAAAAGTTGCGCGCACTTCGCGATTAAGGCCGATAAGAAGCCTGAGACCATTGAAGATTATTTTAATGCTGGCCGAGCTGTGCAACGCTTTTGGCTAACAGCCGCAAAACTTGGTCTTGGCTTTCAGCCGGAGCAAACGCCAGTTATATTCGCACGCTTTCTTGAGAACGGACTGTCATTTACAGAACAAGATGACGTGGTGAAAAACGCCAAGAAAGGAAAGCAAATGTTTGAAACGCTAGTCGGCACACAACAAAACGTCCACTTCTTAGGGCGACTTGGCAGAGGGCCACTACCGACCTCTCGTTCAACACGAATGGATTTAAAAGACTTAATCGTTAGCGAATAACAATAAAGTCGTATTGATAACCAAAAAGCCAGCTATTGCTGGTTTTTTTCACATCTTCTGTATGCACTTAGCACTTAGCCAACCACTTTGTACATCTAATCCGCTGTTGCAGATCGAATCCAATCTAACCAATTGGAAACTTTACATTGAACACTGATATAACATTAATTAAGGGTCTATCGAGGTTAAATTGCAGGCATAAAAAAGGCTAGCAATTGCGCTAGCCTTCTCTCAAGTAATAAGATTACTTATGCTTTGCGACGCATACCCGCCATACCTAATAGGCCTAGACCTAGGATAGCGATAGATGCTGGCTCAGGAATACGAGCGATAAACGTAGAACCATTGTCTTTAGTGTTAACACCTACATAAAAACCATTTCCGTCAGCAGATACACCTGTTGATGTACCGTCAGGGCCTGCTGAACCAGCAGCACCGATGCGGAATGTTTTAATATCAATGATGTCGCCGTTGAATTTGCGCCATACATCATTAATCGTTGCCATGTTTAATGCAGCCCACGCTTCGTTGAACTCGAAACCGAATAGGAAGCCAACGTTTTGGTTAGAACCGTCAAGTTCAATACGGTCAGTTGTGCTTGATGCGAAAATATCAAATACACCAATGACTGTACCTTGGTAGTCGATAGTCAAAGCAGCTTCTGAATTATCGAAGTTAACTTTGAAAGACGATGCAGCCATGTTCGCAGCAAACTCAGGAGCAGTGTTATTCGCTAGATCTGGAATACCAGCGCCATATGCAACGTCGCTAATGTAGCCTGACAGGTCAAAGCTGAAGTTTAAGTCACCTGGCGTGTAGAATTCTGCTGTACCGCCACCTAAGTCAGTGCTAAATACCATGTTGTAAGCGAATTCTTCTTCGAAAAGATCGCCATCGTTTAACACAAGGTCAGCGCCTAAGTACTGACGCACTTCCACAGGGAAGTTTGGTGCGATGCCAGCATTGAAAATATCAACATTTACAAAGCTGCCGTCTTGCTCTGGGTCAAACATAAACGTATCTGCCTGAGCAGTTACAGAAAGCGCAGCTAACAAGCCACCTAGAATTAATTTTTTCATACTCAAATCCTTTAAGATATACGCAGTGTAGTTTATCTGTTCTGTATAAAGCACTTTCAATGCCAAGAATATTTAATCATTGTATAACATACACTTAAAGATAATTACCTTGCTCGCAATTTGGCTTGCGTAAAAAATATCGACAGCTACAACTGTTCCTTTAGTGTTGAGAGTCGACGTTTAACACTTGCATTATCTGGGTTTATTGATATCGCTTTTTCTAGCACTCTTTGCGCATCTTCATATTGATTCAACGCTATTAGTATCATTCCATAAGTATCGAGAACGATTGGGTTCTCGGGGGCCACTTCAACAGCACGCTCGATAATAGCTTTAGCTTCTGACTGCTTACCCAGTTTCGACTTTACCCAAGCACTATTGTTTAAGAACACCATATTGCTTTCATCTAGTGCCAGTAACTCTTGATAGACTCGTTCAGCTTTATTGTGATCGTGGTCAAGTAGCAATTGGCCGTAGAAAGATTTTGTTATCACATCATTCGGTGATTGCGTAAGGTGCTCCTCAATAAAACTTACAGCCTGTTGTATTTGGCCCAGTTTGTAGTAGCTGGTGTAAACAAGCCCTGCATGCTTGGGGCTTTGCTTTTGACGGTAAAGTGATAGTAGGTCAGGCAGTGCCTTTTGGTAATTGCCTTTAGAGAACGCAACCTGCCCTACTAAACCTGCTGCAAATGGTTGTGATAATGTCGCATCACTTAGCTGGCTAAGTACTTTTTCAGCTTCTTGGTAGTCTTTGGTGACTACTAAGTAATATGGTAACAGTAGTGCAATATTTTCATTTGCGGGATATCGTTGAGAAAATTTCTTCGCCGTTTCAATGACTTCTGGCCACTTCTGTCCTTTTTCTAAGAGCTCTAGTTTGCCATACCATGCACGGTTATGCTCCGGAGATACAGAAATCCATTTATCGTAGACCTCAAGCGCTACATCGTATCCATAATCAGAAAACTTAAGCGCACTGTTTGCCGCTATCAACCAATAATTAGCAGGTAGTTGTGTCATGTCACTATTACTCATTAATAGTTCATACGCTTCTTGATACCGTTCTTCTGCAAAAAACATTTTGGCAAGTGTGTAACGTAATTGCACATTATCGGGTTGTTCTAACCATGCGGCGTTAACTTTTTCGATGGCTACATGCTGCTTTTGTTTACCTTTCAGCAGTGAGTAATACAAGCTATGCGCATCTACCGCTGTGTTATCTTGCTCTAAATAATTAGCCAATAGCGCTTCAGCTTTATCCATTTCTTTATTTTCAAGTGCTTGAAGTGCTCGATATCGCAAAACCACAAGATTGTTTGGGTTCAATGTTTCAATCTTGGTGATCAGTTTAGCTAACTCCGCTTTTTCGCCTTTAAGATCGTGTATCTTTGCAAGTAAAACGTTGGCATTTATGTTATCAGGCGCTTCTCTTTGCCACTCTTTTGCAATACCGAGGGCTGAGGCAATATCACCCTGTGACAAATATGCTGTTGCTAGTAAAATTTTGGACTGATCTTGGTCAGCTCCTGACTCAATAGCTTTTTCGATGTCTTTTACGCCATTAAAGTCGTTAGAAGCAACTTTCAAATAACCTCTTGTCAGCAGTGCTTCTGGAGAGTCTTCACCCTCTGGCAGTTCCATCTCCAAGATGTCGCGAACTTTGTCTATTTCGCCTATTTTTAATAATTCATGGCCAGCTTTAAATAAAAGCTCGGTATCTGCACCCGCTAACTGGTCTATCTCACCAATAAGATCAGCAGCACCTTCACTGTAGCCCAGTTGTAATTTGACACTTGCATACACCCTTTTAACTGGGTGATCAAAAGGAACAAACCTATCAACCGCTTTCAGGTAAGAATATGACTGCTCTAAATTGCCTAATTTGTATGCACTCAGACCTGCAATAACATTAGAGAGGAAGTAGTTTTTATTTAACTGCAACGCTTTGTCTGCTTGCTGCAAAGCAGCTTCATAATTTTCGCGAACAAATGATATTTGGGCATTAAGTTCATGGGCTTTCGGCTCTTCTTCAAAAATGCCAAATTTTGCTTTAAGTCGCTGATCTGCTCTTTCAATTTCTTCAGCCTGAATGAGTTGTTCAACTTCCACCAAACGAATATTTTCTTCAAAAGGCACAAGTTCTTGGTAAATCACATATGCATCGGCAGATAAGCTGTGTTGACCTATTTTAGCTAGCGCAGACGCCTTTATTAGCAGAAAAAGTGGCTTGCTATCGAGCATTTCAACGGAATCAAGCTGGTCTAATACGGCGGTATAGTCGTTATCAATATAGGCTAAATATGCTCGTGAAAGGACTGCCGTTTCACTAGATGGCGCAACAGCAAGTACCTGGCCAAAGAAATCTTGTGCTTCTTGCACTGTAAGTTGGCTATAACTGACAATTCCTGCGTAAAGCAATATCTTTGCATATTCCTCATTTGACAGCTCTCCAGCACTATTCACAATGTCTGTAACGTCTTCCGCTTTTAACAGCTTCATTTTAATATAAGCAATCTCAGTTAAGAGAACATTGTAGTCTCCACCAAGATCAAGCGCTTTCTCAAACTCTTTCTCAGCTTCCAAGTAAAAACCTAGCTTGGTGTATGATTGCCCCAATGTAAGCCTTAAACTTGGATCTCGGGGAGACTGCTGCACTGCATTTTTGAGATCAATGATGGCGCTCTGAAAATCTCCTTGCTGAATAAAGGAGTTTGCAGATACTTTAAGCTCTTCAACAGTTTGACTAGGCGTGCACGCCGCAAGTATTCCAATAGCGCCTGCAACGACAAAACTCTTAATATTCATGATTCTTCCTATGAGCTTTTTAGTTCATTCAACAAAGTAGTTTTCTTTTCTTCTTGTTCCGGCGTATTCACTGCTAGTGGCGTCAGAATTTTACGTGCCTCATTTTTACGTGCACTCTTGAGTAGTGCTTCGACATAGTTCAAAGCAATATCAACGTCCTTGCCTTTCGATATCTCATATGCCTTCCGAGAGAACGTTAAGGCCTCTCTCGCCTTTCCAGCTTTTAATAAGATTTGACTATATGTATCTGCAATATTCGATACATTGGGTGCTAATTTGACGGCATCTGCTGCTAAGCGCTCAGCTTCCTCTAACTTACCTTGTTCCATCAACAGCCAAGCAGCATTGTTCATAGCAATAACATTATTAGGCTGCTGTTTAACCATTGACTCAAATACATTAAGCGCATCAGCGTTTTGGCCCTGCTCCAACAGTAGGCTACCAAGCAATGATGCGAGTTGTTGGTTGAAACCTCTAGTATTTATGTGATCTTCTATAAATAAAATCGCTTCTTTCTTTTTGTCACCGTTCACCAATGCTGAAGTGACGAACAATGCATTCTTAGGAGAGGGCATCGTGGTATAGAAAGCAAGCAGTCTGTCTTGAGCAAGTTCATAATCGTTTTCCAATAGCGCTAATCGCCCCTCGATAGCATTCTGCGCCGGCAAACCACTAAGTTTGCCTTTCATGCTTGAATAAAACTGTTTGGCGGCCCTAACATCTTTTAGATCTATGAGTAAGTGCGCTTTCACTAACGACAAAGGTAGGTTATCAGGATGGTGAATAAGGCCCTCTTCAACGGCTTTCAGTGCCGAATCAGGTTTTCTATCTACTGAGTAATATTCTGCAAGATAAATGTAATGTTCTACGTGGTATGGGTTGAGTTTGCGCCAAGTATCTAACGTCGATTTCAATAACGTTTTGTTATTCTTCTCTTTTGCTACATAAACCTTCAACGTAAAGTACAACTTCGGTGTTGTTAACGATGGCTCGATACCATTTAATACATTTGTTGCTTCGTCAATTTTTTGCCTTTTTACTAATGCTTCCGCATAAACTATACCCAATAGTTCCTGCTGTTCAGCTTTATATTTTTTCGCAATATTTTCCAACGACTGGCTATCATTAAATATACTGTCATAAACACGTAAGACTTTTATATTATTCGGTGTCTGCTCAAGCGCCTTAGCTATAAATTGTTTAGCATCTTCTTCATTTTTTTGACTGTGATTGATAATAGCCAACTGAACTAAGCCATATGAATTATTGGGCTCTACTTCCAAGCCCTTCATTAACAAGCGCTTTGCCAAATCTAGATCATTTCGATGAACCGCAATTGCTGACTCTAAATTTAGACCGTCTGCTTTATCTGGTAAGTTCTGTTTCCATTTTTCTGCTATTAATTGCGCTTTGTTAATATCACCTGACTTTACAGCTAAATAGGCTAATGCCAATTCAGCTTTTACTAGCTGAGGATCCAACTCTACTGCCTTTTCAAGAGACTTCAGGGCTGCTTGGTCGCCAACCATCATTTGTAGGAAGCCTTCTTGTAAAAGCTTTTCAGGGTCATTCGATTGGCTATCACCGTATTTGGCAATGAGTTCACGTGCTTCTTCGGTTGCACCAGCTTGCAACAGCTTGTAACTCAATGCGGAATAAAATGAAGGATTGTCTTCGGTATTGATTGACAAATCATCAAGAGTATCAGCTGCATCAACGATTAAACCAAGCTCCATCTGACTAACAATAACCAGCTTTCGCGCAAAATGGTCAGCTGGCAAATACTGTTGAAGCGGCTTTAAATGATAGAGCGCAAGTTCAAACTTTTTCAGATAAAACGCACTGACACCTGCAACGAGTTTAATATCACGTTGGTTAAATTTATTGGCTATTGCCGTTTCAGCATGCTTGTTTGCAGCTTCATAATCTTGTGCTGCAGCACGAGCCATCGCTTTAATGTAGTTAGCAAAGGGCTGATTCGGTAAAAGCCGTAATATATTGTCCGCATGCTTTTCCGCTTCATCCAAATCACCTTTCTTCATTAGTGCGTTACTTAGCATTAATTCAACGCTGTGTTGATTCGGAATACCTTGCATATATTTTCGGTAATTTTCACTAGCGAGAGCAAAGTCTTGGCTAGCCATACCAATGTGACCGAGTAGCAACAAAGCCTGAGGTTGCCCTGGGAGCTTGCTCAACGCTTCTTCCGCTTTCGTTTTAGCCACTTCGAGTTCCTGTTGAGAAAATGCAATGTAGCTTGAAACGAGCAACTCATGACCAGTCTCACCAGAAGCATTGCTCAATCGGCCAATTAAGTTTCTCGCTTTTGGAATATTGTCTAATTGCACTGAAGACAGTGCTTGAAATGTCAGGAGTTCATTTTTCGCTTGATCTTGAACACCGTCAGATTTAAGAGCTGTTATCGCTTGAAAGTCATCGTTTAGATAGTAAGCATTAGCCAATAGAGGTAAAACTAAGTTATCGTCAAACACTAATGAATCAGCTTTTTCTAATTCTTTAATCGCATTTAAAATATTGCCTGATTCCAAATAGATTTTACCAAGTAAATATCGTGCCTCTGCATTTTTGTTATCTATTTGAATTGCATTTTTCAATGAAATGATCGATGTGTTTATATCATTCTGTGCCAGTTGCGTTTTAGCTTGTGTGATATATTTGTCAGCGGTTTCAGCTTCTCCACAGCCATATAGAAGAGATAAAATACTGATGGCTACTACGGTTTTTTTTAGCATATTTTTCATTACTATCTTTCCATGAATTTACTTACGAAAAAGCTCACGAATCGTGAGCTTTTTATTAACCTCGCGTATTTAGTAGCAAGGATTTAACAGTTAGTTTTTGGTAACACTTATGGTCGGTCACTAAGACCAAAACGTCAGCCCAGTCATCGATAGCGTCTATTGAATCGATGCGCTGACATTGCCAATGAGGTACGTAAGGGTCGTGGTAACGCACTTCAACACCAGCATTCACTAAATAATCATAGATTGGATCAGCAGGTGTTTCACGGCAGTCATCAACATTGGCTTTGTAGGCAACGCCTAATATACCAACTTTATTTTGCCCCTGACTTAACAACGCTTTTACCTTTTCAGCCACTATTTCTGGTCGTTTATCATTCACATGACGCGCCATACGAATAAAATCGCCAGACTTAGTATTTTCAACAAGGAACCAAGGGTCAATAGGAATACAATGGCCACCAACTCCAGGGCCCGGCGTTAATACATTAACTCGCGGGTGTCTGTTCGCTAATTTGATAACTTCATATACATTAACATCTAGCTCTTCACATACTTGCGCCAGCTCATTAGCAAACGCAATACCGACATCACGAGACGTGTTTTCAACAAGCTTTACGCACTCTGCCGTAGTCAAATCAGTCAAGAATACTTGGCCTTTCACAAAGCTTTGGTAAATGGTTTTAACTTTGTTCTGTGCCACTTCATTATTTGCACCAATAATACGGTCATTATTCACAAGCTCGTGGAGTGTTTGACCTGGAATTGCTCGCTCAGGGCAGTGAACTACGTCAACGTTAACACCCACACTTTCAAATCGTTTAGCCGCTTCCAAACTTGTCTGTGGGGAGATCGTCGACTCAATAATGACGGTCTGTCCCTCTTTGGCCACTTTCGCAATAGCATCAACTGCGCTAAACACGTAAGAGCGATCGCAGCTATTATTTTTGTGGGGGGTAGGTACTGCGACAAGATATGTATCACTACTAGGAATTTCTGTCGATGCTTTCAAGTATCCTTGACCGACTACCCGAGACAAGAGCTCTGGCATTCCTACTTCATCAAATGGACACTCAGCCTTATTGATGGAAGCGACTTTGTCTGCATTTAAATCAATTCCTGTCACACTGTAACCAGCATCAGCAAGTAAACAAGCGATAGGTAACCCCATATAGCCCATTCCAACAACCGCAATATCTTGATGCTTAGGTGTAATAGATACAATTTCTTCGTTTTTGTCCTCACCTAAGCAAATATCAATAATTCGCTCTGCTACGTGGCCATCACCAAACGGGTTTTCCCATGAAAAACTCTCTGCAGTCAGCCATTTATCGGCCGCTTCTAACGCTTTATCTGCATCGCGACCAACCAAGACATTCGCACCCACTTCAATAGACTCTGGTCGTTCAGTGTTTTCTCTTAACGTGATACATGGTACGCCCAGCAAACAGGCCTCTTCTTGGATACCACCAGAGTCAGTCAGGATAAGCTGTGCATTCTTTTGAAGTTGAATAAAATCTAAATAACCAATTGGCGGGCTCAGCTTCAAGTAACTTGGGACGGCTATGCTAAACTCTTCAAGTTTTGCTTTAGTACGTGGGTGAATAGGCCAAACGATAGGTTGGCTATACTTTTCATGTAAGCGGTCAAATAGCGAAAGCAGCTCTTTAAGGTGGGCAGGGATATCAACATTTGAAGCTCTGTGAGCCGTCACCAGGAAAAATTTACCAGCCTCAACCGCTAATTCTTCTAAAATAGTGCTTTTATCTGAGGCAATTTCTAGATGTTGGAAGAGTGAATCAGAGACAGTATTACCAACCGTGTATATTTTTTCCTCGTCAATACTTTCATGCTTCAAGATCTTTTCTTGATTTGGACCTACAGCAAATAGAAACTCACTCAGGTGGTCAGTTAGAATACGGTTGGTTTCTTCCGGCATTGTGCGGTCATAACTCCGCAAACCTGCCTCGATATGCCCCACCTTAATGTTCAACTTAGATGCGGCAAGCGCACCTGCTAACACAGTATTTGTGTCCCCTTGCACCAAAACAACATCAGGTTGCTCATCTACCAAGATGGGCTCCATCTTGATAAGAATATTTCCGGTTTGGTTACTGTGTAATCCAGAACCAACGCCCAAATTATAGTGAGGCTCAGGTAAATTCAACTCTTTGAAAAAGATACTGTCCATTTCTTCAGAGTAGTGCTGATTTGAGTGAATAATAAAGTAAGGAAGCCCACGCTTTTGACACTCTCTAATGACTGGGGCCATCTTTATGATCTCAGGACGAGTGCCAACGATTATCCCTATCTTCATTTTTGCTTGCATTGCTTTAATACCAAAAATTTTGTTTGACTAGCAGGCGTATTCTACGCCTGAATTAATAAGTTTAACACTTCTCGTGTTTTTGCTTTCATCAGCGAAGGGTCTGATCTTGACTCGACATTGAGTCTAACAACCGGCTCTGTATTACTTGAACGTAAATTAAATCGCCAATCAGCGAAAGACATACTGATACCATCCGTCTCGTCGATAGCTAACGCTTGTTGAGCATAATGGGCTTTAACACGCGCAATCGATTCTGCTGGATTGCGTAGCTTATTATTTATTTCACCGGAGGACGGAAACTTCGCGATTCTCTCTTTCACTAAAGCTGATAGTGGCTGTTCTTTCAAACAAATAAGTTCAGCCACTAACAACCACGGAATCATGCCGCTATCACAATAAAAGAAATCTCGGAAATAATGATGCGCACTCATTTCACCACCATAAACCGCATTTTCAAGTCGCATGCGCTCTTTTATAAAAGCGTGGCCCGTTTTACTCTGAACAGGGGTGCCACCAGACTGCTCAACAATGTCGACAGTATTCCAGGTTAAGCGGGGGTCGTGAATAATTTTTTCATTAGATGACTTAGCAAGAAAATTCTCTGCCAGTAATCCAACAATATAATAGCCTTCAATAAACTCACCACGTTCATCAAATAGAAAACAGCGGTCAAAGTCACCATCCCACGCTATCCCCATATCAGCATTATGCGCTATCACAGCATCACATGTACTCGCTCTGTTTTCAGGCAACAATGGGTTTGGAATGCCATGCGGGAATGAACCATCCGGTTCATGATGCACTTTAACAAACTCAACAGGAATACTTTTCCGATGAAAGGCCTCTTCAATGGCGTCTAGCGCAGGACCTGCTGCACCATTACCTGCGTTGACAACAAGCTTTAAAGGCTTAATATTTGCTGGCTCAATATAAGTAAGCAGATGCTCAGTATAGGGCTCAGCGATATCTCTCTGCGTAATATTGCCAACAGACGTTATATCAGCGAATTGGTTTTCTTCTGCTAGGCGCTGAATATCGCGAAGGCCGGTATCACCACTTATCGGCTTACTATCCTCTCTGATCAATTTCATACCGTTGTAATTGATCGGGTTATGGCTTGCCGTCACACAAATGCCACCATCACATTGAAGATAACTGGTCGCAAAATAAATGTGCTCAGTACCACAAAGGCCAATATCAATAACATCGCTACCGCCATCCATTAAACCTTGTGCTAATGAGGCTTTTAACGACGCACTGGTCAGTCTGATATCTCCACCTACAACAACTACTTTGGGTTCAAGATGTTGGGCGTAAGCTCGGCCAATACGGTAGGCAATTTCGTCATTCAACTCACTGCCCAATTCGCCACGTATATCATAGGCTTTAAAACATGTTAGCGTCGTCATTATTTTTCTACACGTCCGTATCTATCTTCAAAACGGACAATGTCATCTTCACCTAAGTAACTACCTGACTGCACTTCAATCATCTCAAGCGGCAGTTTGCCAGGATTTTCCAACGCATGAACTGCACCGATAGGGATATACGTGGATTCATTTTCCGTCATTAGGAAGGTATCATCATTAATGGTAACTTTTGCTGTTCCAGAAACGACAATCCAGTGTTCAGCGCGGTGATGATGCATTTGCACTGAAAGTTTCGCGCCTGACTTAACGACAATCCGTTTTACCTGAAAGCGCTCACCCATGTCGATAGAGTCATAGCTTCCCCAAGGGCGATAGACTTGTCGGTGATGCTCAACTTCACTGCGTTTATCTTTTTTGAGTTGATTTACTATCGCTTTGACATCTTGCACTTGATTTTTATCAGCAACCATCACCGCATCCGGCGTATCAATAACCACAATATTATTCACACCAACAGTTGCAATTAATTTATCTTCCGAATGAAGGTAGCTATTGTTCGTGTTATGGGTAAGCACATCACCTCGTTGTACGTTACCGTTATCATCTTGTTTTGAAGCTTCCCAAAGCGCACTGTATGAGCCTACGTCACTCCAACCAGCATCTAATGGCACAACAACAGCAGAAGCGGTTTTTTCCATGACGGCATAGTCAATAGAGTCATCCGGGCTAGTAAGAAACGCGTCTTTGTTCGGACGGATAAAATCAAGGTCTGTTTGGCTATCCGACATCGACTGTTCGCATGCCGAATAAATGTTTGGATTGAACGTTTTGAGCTCTTCAAGGTAAACACTGGCTTTGAACATAAACATGCCACTGTTCCACAGGTAATTACCAGACGCCAAGTAGGTTTCAGCTGTTGTTAAATTAGGTTTTTCGACAAATTTTTCTACTGGTGCAACACCGCTGTTGTCGGTATCACCAAACTTAATATACCCATAACCCGTTTCAGGTTTATCCGGCACAATGCCAAATGTCACCAACTTATCCGTCAATGTCGCTTTATATGCCGTTTCGATCGCTTGATGAAAAGCTGAAGTATTGCTTATGACATGATCAGCTGCCAACACCAGCAAGATGGCCTCAGGGTCCTTCGAAAGCGCCTGAAAAGCAGCTAACGCAACTGCAGGCGCAGTATTCCTTCCCTCTGGTTCGAGTAGAATATCGCCTTTGGCACCCAGCGCTAACACTTGTTCCGCAACACTGAACCGATGTTCTTCATTGCAAATAAAGAGTGGCTTTTCACAACCATTAGGTAAACGATTTATCGTGTCTTGTAGCATAGATGTATCATTAACCAACGAAATAAACTGTTTTGGGAATAACTTTCTCGATAATGGCCATAATCTTGTTCCACTGCCGCCACACATTATTGCAGGGTACAAATTCGCAAATGTCATCATTTTTCCTTTAACCAGCCGCTCTGGCTAGTTGTTTAAATTTAATCCGTATTTTTCAATCAAGCTATACAATGTAGGTCTGGTTATTCCCAAGAGTTGAGCTGTTTTTGACATATTACCATCGGCCAGCGCATATGCTTTTTGAATCGCCACAGTTTCCGCTTCTTCGCGCACCGTACGTAAGTTCAGAGACAGTTCAAACCCTTCATCTTGAGAAACAACCAAGCCTAAATCTAGCGCTGTTACCTGGCTACCCATCGCCATAATGACCGATGATTTCACTTTGTTCTGTAGTTCTCGAATATTACCCGGCCACTTGTGTTGCTTAAGGGCTTGAATAGCATCTTCTGCAAACGATTTTACGTTACGTTTGTATTCTTTTGCGTACTGCTGAAGGAAGAATTGCGCAAGAATGAGCACATCTTCCTCTCGGTCTCGTAGTGGCGGAATATCGAGCGTAATTTCACTGATGCGATAATACAGATCTTCACGAAACTCTTTGTTGGCAACCATTTCTTGCAAGTTTTGGTTAGTTGCACAAACCACCCTGACATCAACAGGTATTTCTTGTCTGCCACCAATACGTTCGATGACTTTCTCTTGCAGGAACCGAAGAAGCTTTGCTTGGAGGTTAAAGGGCATATCACCGATTTCATCGAGAAATAAAGTGCCGCCCTGTGCGCACTCGATTTTCCCTTTTGTCGTTTTGTGTGCACCAGTGAATGCGCCTTTCTCAAAACCAAACAATTCACTTTCTAACAGCGTCTCTGGGATAGAGGCACAGTTTATTGCGATAAAAGGCTTTTTCACGCGGTTACTGACATTGTGTACCGCTTTGGCTGTCACTTCCTTACCGGTGCCCGATTCACCAAGAAGCAATGCCGTAATCTCCGTTGGTGCAATGCGTTGAATCATTTGGCGCATTCTGTCTATGCTCGCGCTATTCCCTATAATCCCCGTATCAGCGCCAACAAACGATTTCATTGCTCGGTTATCACTTTCTAACCCAGCAACAGCAAAAGCACGATTCACAATAACATTGATGACGTCTGCATCGACTGGCTTTTGATAGAAGTCATATGCTCCCATTTCAATTGCCTGCAACGCCACCTCATGGTTATCATTGCCCGTGATAACGATCACCTTGGTATGTGGTGCGATTGCCAGGATTTCCTTTAGTGCAGCTAATCCTTCAGAAGCGTTTGCGGTATCAGGGGGCAAACCTAAATCTAATGTAACAACACTCGGTTCAAACCGACGAACGGCGGCAATTGCAGACTCTCGATTTTCGGCCAGCACTACGTCGTAATCAGACAAGCTCCATTTGAGCTGTTTTTGCACACCCAAATCATCATCGACGATAAGTAATTTTTCCATAACTACTTTATATACCTTTTATTTTTTATTGTTTACTTGGGATTCGCAGCGTAAATATACTGCCTTCACCTTCAATGCTCGTAACGCTGATGCTACCGCCCAGGCTTTCGACAAATTGTTTGGCTTCATAGGCGCCAATACCCATACCTGCATTACCTTTAGTGGTATCAAACGGTTTAAACAAGCGGTTTTTTATAAAAGCCTCATTCATCCCGGAACCATTATCGATGACCGCTACGAGTACATCACTTTCAGCTAAAGATGCTTTAACGGATACCCAGCCATCAGCTGGCGTCGCTTCCTGTGCATTTTGGACGAGATGGTTTAACACCGAGACCAACTCATCGCTTATCGTTACATCCAATTGTCCATCAATTTCAGCGTCAACACTAGGTTTATTTAAATTGCGCTGCTCTACAACCTTGTGTATTGCAGATTCAACCGTAGTTGCCTTCGAGTGACGCTCTGGAAGCTGCTTATTTCTCAGTTGATTGAGCACTTTTTCTAGCCGCTCTGTCGCCGATTCAACCGTTTCAAATACATCTTCGATAAATGCAGGGTTATTTTTATGTTTTTCAGCATTACTGCTAATGAGAGACAACTGTGCTTGAACATTTTTAAGATCGTGCACCAAAAACGCAGACATTCTATGAAAGGCTTCAAATTGTTTTGATTCGGATAACTCTATCCTTGCCTCGTTAAGAGATAAATAATTACTCAGCTGTTTGGTAACAGCAAAAAGAAGATCCCTATCTTCCCAATTCAAATACGTGCTCGACGCTTCCCCTCTTGACAAAAGGAACAGTCCATAGAGCTTGTCAGCATTTATAACAGGTACGATAACATCAATATTATATAAACGGTAAAACTCGAGATCTAAGTTGAGTCCTTTGTACACATCCTCTACGTAGACATATTCTTTGACATCGATTATCCAACTGTGCGTTAAGCAAAATTCTGAGAGAATTTGCATCTCTTCAGATGGAAGCTCTAAAATACCGAGCTGATTATCATGAACAACTTTAAAACGGTTTCCTTTTTCGGCTCGAATTAACGCCCCTTTTTTGAAATGCATTGATGAGCAAATGATATCCAGTGCGTTAGCATAAAAATCTTTATTTTCGCTCTGGGCCAACTGCTCAATAGACTTCAGCCACTCTATTCTATAGTCATATTTATTGGCATAAAAATGCTTAGTAATAAATACTTTAACTTCGCGTCTCAAGCGCTCTGTGAGCAGAAGGGTAGCGAGTACGGATAAACCCAGCAAAGCGAAAACAATACTAAGTACGTCACCCCATTGCCCGCCGATTAGACGCAATAAATAACCAGCCGACGCGAGAACTAGCAAATAAACGCCTGCAATCATCAGCATAGTGCTGTAAAAAACAACCTCGCGGGAGACAAAAACTTCAACTTCCCAATTCTTAATTCTGCGCGCACTGATAAGAATAAAAGGCATTCCTAACGCAATTATAAATCCTCGTGCATACCAGAAAGAGAAGTCCAATTGATCCAGCATTGTCGCTTGAGCAAATATAATGAAATCAAATGTGCTTAAGGTACCGAGCGCGATAACAAGTGGCCACAAAGCCCACTTCATTTTAGCATCTGCATTTCGGTATATTTGCTCTAGGTAAACCATGATGCCGAGGTTGAGCACTAAAAAGAGTAAGAATAAGAAATGATGTCCATCTTCGGATACCAGAGAAAAACTCCAGCAGGCTGTTGACGCAATCGCCATGTAGAATATAGCCAAGCGCACATCTTTACTTCTAAATGCCTGAGACAGTGAATTCACGCCATGGCGCAAAAAAACCAATAGCAGCAAGTAAAGCGATAACTTCACGTTTTCGAGTAAAAGCACATATTTAAGCGACAGGGATAACTGAATCTGTACGAGCGACATTATCGACGTAGCAAGCACCATGACAGAAATAAACACAATCTGTTTAGCAATAAAAGACTTCTGTCGTATGACTAAAAGCAGCAGTGAAAATACTAGATACGCAACACTTGCTAATCCAAACCCAGCAATACCAATTACTTCCATTTAGTGCCTTCTTTTTCGTAAAGATTGATGAAAAAAATGCAGCCAATGCGCACTTTTGTTATCATAGTTTCATATTTATCGTTTTATATATTTACACGGATACGTAAAAAAAATAAGCAGCCCTAAGAATTTGTTGTTTTCTTTGATAAAAAATTATGGGCTTGATTCTTGCTTACACACTATCAATTGTACGCATTTACACCGACTAGTGTAAAGGTTATCGACAGTAGGTCGAACGTAACACCGAAAGGATTTAAAAGATGTCAAATCACGAACCTAATTCGAGATTAGAAAAAGATAACACAGAATTAAGACGAAAGTTTCTAAAAGGCGCAGCATTAGGTGCTCCAATCATTTCGTCGATTGCAAGCAAACCAGTTTGGGGTGCAGGTATTTGTGCGCTTTCTGGTTCGTTGTCTGGCAACATGTCAAATCATGGCACGCAATACAGCTGTGATGGGCCGACAGGCCGTTCTCCTGGCTTTTGGAGCAAATGGTGGAAAGTTACGTCTAGTAACAGTGCTCATCATCAGTTAGGTCTTAAAGTTTTATATAACTGGAGAGAGGCTGGTGCGTGGCCTTCATATTCGTTTTCAAACATCTTTGGTGCGACACCTGGCGCTGGCGTAAATGATTCTCTTGGACACGTTATGGAACTCGGCGGAGCGTCCAATAGCTTCGATAGACATGTTGTTGCAGCGTATTTATCTGCAAGACACCCTATGATGTCAGCAGACGTTCCTTATACAGCACAACAAGTTATTGATGCGTTCCAGATTGTAGCACGACAACCGGGCTCGACTCGAGCGAATGATATTATCGAAATATTCGATTCAATCTTTACATCACATACAAACGGTCAGATATACAAAAACCTTCCGCCAAGCTTCACTGTCGATAGCGACGAAGTTAAGGCGCAAATTGAGTTTTTCTCGTAACGTCAACAGAGCAGTTCGTTTACGTTGTGAGTTGTCATTACTACCTGTCCAGCCCATACAAATCAGTGGTATTTGACGATTCGATTGTCATTTACCAACTGACGACAAATGAGACAATAGCACTAGATGAAATTTCTTTTGAAATCATCGAGCTATTGTCTCAAAATATAAACTCTCCGGAATCGATACTGGCTTCATTAAATAAACAGTGCGATGGAGAAAATATTTCTTTAAATGACATCAAACCTTATTTAGACGCGTTAGCATCAAGTAATTTAATTAAATGCTCCAATATGTAAAGGAATTGCCGGAATCTGAGCTTACTGAGTTATTAACGAGTCAGGGGCTACCCATCAAAATAGGTCCCTTTAATTTTCTGTTATCGTCAAACCATACAGCCATCGTTAAACCTTTTAGGGTATTGTATGGCAATCATAAGCTGCTCTCTAAAGACGACTTTGTTGACTTTAATATATATCTTAAAAAGAGCACAGGTATACGTCGTTGGTTCAAGCCCCAAATAGAGTTTTTCTTCGATGACCAATGCCCCTTTAAACCATTAAGTTTAAGAGAAGCATTCCCCCTTTTAGAATGGAGCATGAACTGGTGTATTGGCGCTCATGCCCATCAATATTTAATCATTCACTCCGCGGTATTAAAAAAGAATGACGCTATCGTTATTCTTCCTGGCGCGCCAGGCTCTGGAAAAAGTACACTTTGCGCCGCACTGATGGCTGAAGGTTATCAAGTGCTTTCTGATGAACTCGCGCTTTTTGATCGCGAAACAGGTCTTATAGATCCCGTTTGTCGACCTATTAGCTTAAAAAATAAATCAATTGACGTCATCACTGAACGTTACCCGTCTCTATCACCTGCTAGCAATGTAAGAACTGAAAACAAGGGCTATGTCGCGCACTTTCCTACCGACGTCAATATTGGCAAACTCTGCCAACCTCGGTTTGTCGTGTTTCCCAAATATAAAAGCGGTGCTCCCTTTAGCCAGAGTGAACTTTCCAAGGCTGAGTGCTTCTTGAAATGTGTAGAAGATTCTTTCAATTACAATCATTTAGGGAGCGAGGGATTTGACGCCATGTCGGCATTTATTTCTAACGTCGATGGTTACACCATAGAATATGACAACTTGGATGACGCCATTGCATTTATCAATGCCAAGGTAAATTCAGACTAATGAACCTTTTACTCCAAGTATGGCGGGCGCCTGATGTCGCTGGCAATTTAACCAATAAACAATGGCAGTTACTTGTTGGCCAAGCTCGTTCAAGTTACGTGCTCGCTAGCCTCGGACACAAGCTGCATTCACAATACAAAAATGGCAATATTCCTGAACGCGTATGGCGACACATGGCAAATGCCATCATCGTAGCGGACAAACAAAAGCTCGATACTCACCATGAATTAATGCGTCTAAACGGTACTTTTTCAAGAATTTCCGTGACAGCTACCTTACTTAAAGGAGCAGCCTACTCAGAGTTGAACCTACCAGTGAGTAAAGGGCGAGTATTTTCTGACATCGATTTACTTTTTCCTCGGTCTCACATAGAGACCGTTGAAAAAGAGCTGTGGTTTAGCGGCTATATAGCAGCGAAAGAAGATGATTACGATAAACGCTACTATCGCCAATGGATGCATGAAATAGAACCGCTTCAACACATAAAGCGCAAGACGGTGTTAGATATTCACCACAATATTCTGCCCGTTTCAGGTAAGACAGAAGTGAATTTACCTCCTTTACTGGAAGGACAGTCGCAATTCGAGCATTTTTCTCACATCAACACGTTAAGTGAAGAAGCGCTGATATTGCATTGCGCAACACACCTATTTCATGAAGGGGAATTTGAGAAGGGTTTTCGAGACTTATCAGACATAGCCAGTCTCTTTGAGCAATACCTAAAAAACCATGATTCACTCAAAAACGTTATTCGTTTGGCTGAACAGACCAACCTGATATTACCTTTGTATTTAGCTATACGATACAGTCATAAACTGTTTAACATTGGCTTCTCTAAAACGATGCTTGAAACCGTTGAGGCATTCAAACCCACCAAGGTGAGGTTGAGTATTCTCGACCGTTGTTATTGTCAGGTACTACAACCCTTCCATTCTAGCTGTCGAACTAAGCAATACTACATTGCTTCAATGACCTTGTATCTTAGAGCCCATTTACTGAGAATGCCCCTTCGACTTCTCATTCCTCATTTGATAAAAAAATCGATTCGCAGTGTGACCGATAAACTGGAAGAAAGAGAAAGCCAAAAAACAGAAGCAGAGCTCTAGACAACCACATAGATAGCTTATACTATTGCCCGCGCTGCACCCATAGCTCAGCTGGATAGAGCGCTGCCCTCCGGAGGCAGAGGCCGCAGGTTCGACTCCTGCTGGGTGCGCCACCCTCAAAGTACCTCGTTAGCAAAATTAGCATCTGCATCATTTCGAAATAGTTTTTCGTTTTCTTGAATTGAAATACTTCGGACACCATAACGGTCCAAGGGTCTCCGAATGGAAAAAAGGTCTTTATTTTTAAAGGGGTTAAGCGACACGAGAAAGAGTGGGGTGGCATATGGGACTTGAACCCACGACAACTGGAATCACAATCCAGGGCTCTACCAACTGAGCTAATGCCACCACTAAGAAGTACTTTATCCGTCAATCATAGACCCAAGCGGGCGTGACAGCGAATTAGTGCGCGGATTCTATATCGTTTATTTATTTTTGACAAGCGAGATTTTCGACTTTTCACGCGATCGGCCATAAAATAAAATGAGAACTCCTCTGAATTGAAAATTAATGGCTTTAGATAATCTATTTGCACAGCTCGACAATCATTTAACGGGCGAAGAAAAAGGTATGCCGCCTGTTGATAAATGGGCGCCCGAATACTGTGGTGAAATTGATTTAGTCATTAAGCAAAATGGTGATTGGTTTTATATGGGTACGCCCTTTAAGCGGTTGTCACTAGTGAAACTTTTTGCGTCTGTTCTGCGAAAAGATAGTGAAGAGTATTTTCTGGTCACGCCAGTAGAGAAAGTCAAAATTCAAGTAGAGGATGTGCCCTTCATCATTACTCGATGGCAATGGCAGGACGACAAAGCGCACTCGACTATGATACTCGCAACCAATTTAGGTGACGAATTTCCCTTGTCAGAAGAACACCCGCTGAGCATCTCTGAAGATGGCACTCTTTATGTTACCGTCAGACGCAACTTACGCGCTAAAGTACACCGAAATGTCTATTACCAGTGGATAGAACAAGCACTTCAGCGTGATACTGCAGAGCAAGGGACAGAGGTGTACTTTGAGAGCGCAGGTAACTCGATTGTTATCGGTTATTGCTAACGCGATAATTCATAGCTAACTGTAGAGCTGCATATCCAGGTTAGTTAAATGACCCTAGAAAAACGTTGCTTGTTAATGTGCTTTTTCATGTACGTATCGAATGTCATGCAAATATTGCGAATGAGCAAACGCGCTTTAGCCGTCACCACCACTTCTGCGTCACGCAAAATGACTAGCCCGTCCGCTATGAATGTTGCTAAGTCGGACAGTTCCTCAGAAAAGTACTCGTCAAAGTTAATTTGGTGCTTGCTTTCGATATCTGCTTTGTCAACGCGCATATTGCACATCAATGCTTTAATTACGTCATGTCGCACTGCGTCATCAGGGCTCATTGTCAGTCCTTTCTCAACGGCAGAGCCACACGCATCAATACCTTGATAATAGGCGTTCAATTCCTTTTGATTTTGACTGTAACAATTACCTACCGCACTGATAGAAGAAACCCCGAGACCGAGCAAGTCACAATGACCATTAGTGGTATAACCTTGAAAGTTGCGATGCAGCTTTCCTGCGCGTTGCGCTATTGCCAGCTCATCATCAACTTTTGCAAAGTGGTCCATTCCAATAAAGTCGTAACCATGGTTCGTTAAGTATTCTACCGCTTGACGCATGAGCGCGAGCTTTTCATCAACTGAAGGTAGCCACTCGTCCTTTAGTTTTCTTTGTGCCGCAAATCGTGCAGGCAAATGCGCATAAGAAAATAGCGAAATGCGATCGACATCCATCGCCTTGACACTCTTTAGCGTATTGCCGAAGGTTTCCGCCGTTTGGAACGGCAGGCCATAAATTAAATCAACATTCACCGATTTGAAGCCAACATGTTTCGCACGAGCAACTAAGTCGCTGATGAACTCAGTAGACTGCCTGCGGTTAATGGCTTCTTGAACGCGCTCGTCGACATCCTGTACACCGATACTCATGCGGTTAAAACCAAGAGTAGCCAAGTCATTAGCATAGTCTATCGCTATCTCTCGCGGGTCCATTTCGATGCCCATCTCAACATCATCAGCAAAATGAAACGACTGTTTAAGTAAATTGACCAACTGACCCAGCTGCATTGAGGTCAAAAAGCTAGGGGTGCCACCACCAAGGTGCAACTGACTGACCTTGTAATCACTGAACAACGGGGCCTTTTTTGAAATTTCTTTAGCCAAGTAGACAAGATAGTCATCAGCTTTGTGTCGATGACGCGTTACGATTTTATTGCAACCACAGTAGTAACAGAGGCTGTGACAAAACGGAATATGGATATACAAGGATAATGCGCGGTTCGCAGAAGACTCAATAGCATGCTCAAAGTCCGCAACAGAAAAGTCACTGTTAAACTCTAACGCTGTCGGGTAAGAAGTATATCGTGGTCCGCTGGTATTGTATTTAGCGAGTAAGGTTGGGTCGAAAAATTGCGCAACTTGCATATGGGCTCCCTATGATGAAGCGCATATTCTATGCAAATTGCGAGATGGGGATATTGATCTCAAGCAAGCTTTCGCTCTAATCTGCGCATTTAATACATTTGATGGCGGCAGGCTGCACCTCCAAACGCCTTTCAGCAATTTCTTCGCCGCACGTTTGGCAGTAGCCGTAATAACCATTATTAATACGCATGATCGCATTGGATAGTTGTTGTATTTCGACTTTCGCTTCAGATTCTAGGGCATTGAGCACTTCGTCGTTTTCGCGTTCACCAGCTTGCTCTGACCAATCGGCATGACGGCCATCTGCAAAATCCTGATGAATACTGTCAATACGTTGCTGAAGCGCAACGATACGCTCTGTAAATTGCTGCTTTAATTGTTCATGCATGGTTCGCTCCTAGGACAAAGCGAACCACCGAATAGGGTTATCCGCTTAGTGCTGACTTTTGGGCGACAGCGTGATCGTAGAGGCGGTCAAGCTCAGCTGAAATCTGCTCAGTAAACTTAGCTTCGGCACTCATACGTTCAACATCCTGTTTCATTCGCTGCTGTTTTGGTAGTTGTTTACGCGCATCCAAAATCGCGTGGTGTTTAATTGCATCGTATAGATCAAATATAGCAGGAAACTCAGATTTAGCCTCAGACGGCAGTTTAAGTGACTCTAATAACACCGATAGTCGCCAAGACCCCTCACCTAGCTCACACTGTTTCTCTTTCATTGCTCTCACAATGATAATTACACTGTCGTAGACTTTGGCATCGTGCTTTGCCAAGTTTTTTGCATGCTCTTTTTCTGCCTGTTCTTGACGCAAGCGCTGTTGCTTTAATTGCATCAACAGTTTTCCCGCGTATACAGCGAGTCCAAAAATGACCAAGGCGCCAAGCGCTATCAACATAATCCACATAAGTACATACTACTCGTAATCGGACAAATCGCTGCCGTCTAACTTATCCCATAGCGCATCTTCATCCATCGGTTCTTCGACATCAGGAGTACGTGTCGTGTCTTCTAATTGTTCAGAGAGTTGTTCATGCTTGTCCATTAAGTCGTTGTAATAATCAACTTCTTCACTAGACAAAAGTTCACCCTCTTCTTGTTTCGCCAAGATCGTTAACAAACGTTCATCTTGTTCTATTTGCTCAATCTGCTCAGCAATACTTGGCCCACGGTCAATAACCCGAACACCAGGAATCGCTGATGGTTTTTTAACTTTGGTTGGAGCATGTGATGCAGGCTTTTGGTCACTTTTGACGAGTACAATAGGCGTTTTACTACCGATACGTTCGTCCTTTGTGCCTCCGCCACTTTGGACAACACGCTTTTTCTTTACTGCCTCGGTTTGACGAGAGCCGGCAGGTTTACCGGTTTTCTTTCTTGGCTTTTTGTCTTTAGCCGTTTCCTTAAGGGTGTTATCCGCTTTGATAAGGCCAATGGAACCTCGGCCTGGCTTACGTGATTTTTTCTTACGAGTCATAGTCTGTTGGGGCAGTAAAGTTGAATGTAGGCTATTTTACGTAAATTTACGTCTAGTTGCCAAAAATAGCTGAAAAGAAAAAAGCGATGCCGTAGCACCGCTTTGGGATAGTCATTGTGGCTCACGCCAGCAACTAATAGTTCCGATTCTTAATAGGTATCCTACCTAATTAGCACAGTCCCTGTAAATCTGACACGTTCCTCTTGTATTTCTAATGTTTCCGTACTTAATTTTCTTTTTCTCGGTCTTCCTAACACTTTCTTAGCTGTCCCTACGAGCCCTCCTGGACCGTATAAACTTATCATCCTGATAATTTGATTGAACCATCCGTGTCTTTAAAGGGTCAATACTTTCGTGATTGACGACTTGCTTCCTGTGCAAGGCTAGCTTTACTAGCGTCCTTGTTTTTATCGCTAAATGAATAGCTGGCAACTACTCTACCTATCTTGTCCTTAACGACAAGGGGATATTGCTATATTTTTTTTATATCTTTTCGGTTAAATGGCTAAGTCGCTGTATTTCAAATGTAATTAAATGTAACCAAATAAAATAAGCGCAAAATAAACCCACTTTTATGGCAAATGTCTTACAAACATAAAATCCGATATCTCACAAATGCATCGACTGTTTTTTGTACGAAATCATTCGTTATGATGAATAAACATTCATAATGTCAGGTTTTTATACAAAAATAATAGAAATTTTCGACAGTTGGCGGAATACAAATAAAAAAGGTTAAAAAGTAATGGAGAGGTAATGGAGAGAGTAAAGAGGCAGAAGTGGTGAACTACTGCCTAGACATATTCAAATTAGTCTTGCTCGTGTAACCAGGCAGCATGACGCGGTGCCTTTTTCGTTTGGCTCCACTCTTCTACCATATCAGGTGCTACACGCTTTAATTCTTTATATTGTTCTTCAGTGCCCGTATTGGCAGCCAACTCTAGACGATGACCATTAGGATCGAAGAAATATATTGATTTGAATACGCCATGGTTCACCGGACCTAGTACCTCAACACCTTTAGACTGAAGCGTTTCTTTAGCTGCAACTAATGCGTCGAAATTTTCGACCTCTAGCGCAATGTGTTGCACCCACACTGGTGTGTTTTCATCTCGCCCCATGTCAGGTGAGTTAGGTATTTCAAAAAACGCCAATACATTACCCATACCCGCATCTAAAAAGATGTGCATGTAGGGGTCTGGTTCCTTTGTTGAAGGCACTTCATCTTCGGCTATCGCAACCGTCAACTCCATGTTCAACATATCTTTGTACCAGTCAACAGTTTGCTTCGCGTCCTTACAACGGTAAGCAACGTGGTGGAAACGCTTGATGTTTATCATTGTTACTTGCTCAATCGGTAATGTTGGGGCTAGTTTTATCACAAACCGGATCTAGCTACTAAAACTAGCCGCTAAATTATTACGCACGTAAACGTAAGTGATTGACTACACCTGTAAACAATTACATACAAGTAAATCTCAACTTGTTTTGGCTCAACTCAGTACCAATCACACCAAAATAACGGTTTTATCACCATTTAAACAAATACGTTGTTCAGCGTGCATTTTTACCGCATGAGATAGGGCCGTTGCCTCCAAGTCATGTCCCATGTGCACCATCTGCTCTATGGTGAATGTGTGATTGATAGGTTTAACTTCTTGCACAATAATTGGCCCTTCATCGAGATCTGCGGTGACATAATGGGCTGTAGCACCAATGACTTTAACACCTCGAGCATGCGCTTGGTGGTAAGGCCTCGCACCTTTAAAGCTTGGTAAGAAAGAATGATGAATATTAATGGCTCTGCCTTTAAGCTTACCACACAAGTCATCTGACAATATTTGCATGTAACGCGCCAGTACTAGCAAATCGGCTTGATAATCATTAAAAATGGCCAGCATTTGTGATTCTTGCTGAGATTTGGTGTCTTTTGAAATAGGTAGGTAATGGAACTTTATCCCATGCCACTCTGCAAGCGCCCGACAATCCTCATGATTTGATACTACAGCAACGATATCCACTGGTAGTGCACCTGCTTTCCATTTGGTTAGCAACGACACTAAGCAGTGATCATCTTTAGAAACAGCGATTACAATTTTGGGCAATAAGTCGCGACTACGCAGTTGATAATCGATATCTAGTGGTTTCGCTAACGTTTCGATGCCTTCTTTAAACTCTTCGATAGGCACTGTCATCGCTCTATCGTCAAAAGCTATGCGCGAAAAGAACGTATCGGTATAAGGGTCACTATACTGTGCAGTCTCAGTAATAAAGGCACCATGCTCATATAGGTTTTGTGTGATTTTGGCCAAAACACCAGACGAGTCAGGACACTGCCAAGTGAGTACATAGTGATTAAAAGACTGCATGTTTATTTTCCGAGAGTAAAAACTCTATACTGAGTGAATTAGCAGACAATTACTAGCCCTACACAAGCCTACAGCCCCTATAAACGCTGAATACTTCCACTAGTTTTATAAACAGATAAAGATTATTCCGAACAATAAACAACGAAAAGTGCTGTAGACAAAATCTAATCTTGTCCGGCTGGTAAACCAGCGACAAAAATAAATTGATGAAATAAATGAATTTATTTCGTTTGTCTGATTATTCACATAGATTAAAGTGCTCTAACTTGGGCATTTTTGCCATAACGTGATATAACAAGTTCACTTCATCGAATCAGCAGTAAAAGAGAACACGATGTTTGCAAAACTAAAATTTGCTCACAAAATCAATTTAGTAGCAGCAATTTTATTAGTGTTTGCGTTGACCGTTTTAACCATCAGAAACTACAGCGCCGTAAAAACACAAATTCAAGACAACCTGGCACAAGGGATATCAGAAATTACCTCATCTGTGTCGGGGAATATCGCCAACTGGCTTAATGGAAAATTAGCCATCGTCAATGCTATTGCGCAAGCAACCGACGCAGATAGTAGCTCTGCACGTATCAGCGATATCGTTGTACAAGCGGATATATCAGGTGATTTTAAAAATGCCTACGTAGGTGTAGAGAGCACAGGCGAATTTATTCTTGATGATCCGACCGTTCAGTTACCCGCTGATTTCGATGCTCGCCAACGTCCTTGGTACACACAAGTAAAACAGGAACGTGCCAGTTCATTTACAGAACCCTATATCGATGTGACCATTAACCAATTGCTGATATCTGCTGTCGCGCCTATCGAGAAACAAGGTCAATTTATCGGTGTTGCAGGTGGTGACATTTTACTCGATGAAATTGCACGCATAATTAATGACATCGAATTTTTGGGCCTAGGCTACGCTTATCTCGTTACAGACAAAGGCAAGATATTAAGTCACCCAGATGCTAAATATATCGATAAGAACATTACCGACTTATTGGGTTTTAAACCGGCTTTTAACAACCAACTCACTGATGTTGATGATAGCAACCAAATTATCTCTTTTATTCCAGTTAAAGGCATAGAGTCGGTCAGCTGGTACGTCGGCGTAGTGCTTGACCAAGACAAAGCATATGCGCCATTAGCATCGGCACGAAATCAATCAATTATATTTGGTGGTATTAGCGTTATCGTCACCATGATTCTCTTGAACTTAGTGCTAACACGTTTACTGCAACCGGTAAATCAACTGTCAGAGGCCATTAAAGATATTTCAGAAGGTGAAGGCGATTTAACCAAACGTTTACAGGTCAGTAGCCATGATGAAATTGGTGAGTTATCTGAGCATTTCAATGGTTTTATCGACACCATACACCAATCAATGTCGCAAGTGCTCAAGGTTGCTGAAACCTTAAGATGCCAAATTACCCAGGTTCGCCAGAGTGCGGCATCGGGTATTTCCATGGTTGAAGAGCAGCTAAGCCGCGGTACCAACGTTTCAACAGCGGTTACGGAACTGAATAGCTCGGCACAAGAAATTTCCTCTAATGCGAGTTCAGCATCAGAATTGACCAGCAACATGCAAACAGAATCGAGCGAAGGCGTAGGTACGTTAAAAAGTAACTTGTCATCGATGGAAAAACTGTCGCACGTGATGGAAGAATCTAGTGTTGAAATAGCCAAGTTAAGTGAAGAAACACAAAATATTGGCAACATACTTGACGTAATAAAAGGCGTCAGTGCACAAACTAATCTACTTGCACTAAATGCTGCTATTGAGGCAGCACGCGCAGGTGAAGCGGGCCGAGGCTTCGCTGTTGTTGCCGATGAAGTTCGTCAATTAGCACAACGTACGCAAGACGCTACAGAAGAAATTGAGCAAATGATTGATAATCTTCAGTCCGGCTCTGCCACTGTTGTCGATTCAATGACTGAGAGTAAACGCACGAGTGAAGCCAGCGTTGCAATGGCTAATGCGGCTGGCGAAACCATGCAGCATATTATTGAAGCATTGCGTGCAGTTGATGTTGAAAACCATGCCGTTGCAGAGGCAACACAGCAGCAAGTGAATGTCATTCAGTCAATTGATGAAGAAGTGATGCAGCTAATGCACCTCAACCAAGAAGGTGTCGACAATTTACAGCAAACGCAAGCAGCATGTGATGATTTGCAAGTCGCATTTGATGATCTTAACGCGTTAGTGAGTAAGTTCAGAGTGTAAATGTATTGGTTATGTACCCCAGAAAGGCGAGCTTGCTCGCCTTTTTTAATAAGCTCAATTCTCCGGTAATTTTCCTCTGCCAATTACTCTTCCGTGGCTAATGCACTTGCCTGGTTTTTCAACCAAGTAGACACTTCACTAGACAATTCATCTAATTGTGAAACGAGCGCAAACGTTGCTTCCTTAGCATTGTCTAATTCTTTATCTGAAGCGCTATCGCTTACCTCTGCCACTGCAGCATTTAAGGCAGAGCCCACAAGGTAGTGAACGCCACCTTTTATTTTGTGGCTTATGGCAACAAGGTTTTCTAAGTCTTGCATAGCCAAGGCATCTTCGAGACTTTTTCTATTTTGTGGCCAGGCATCAACAAACATTGCCGCCACACTGGTTGACAACACTAGGTCGTGGCCATTGTCTTTGAGTAAAATTTTAGGATTAAACAAACGATATTGTGTTTTATCTGGCAAAGCGATAGCGGAAGCTTTTTTGCGGCGCATAAATTGACGATAAGCATGATGCATTTTATCCGCTACCGTTTCTTGTGAGCTGGGTTTAGCCATATAATCATCGAAGCCTGCTGCCAGACATTTTTCTGCACTACCAGACAATGCATCGGCTGTAACAGCAATCATCCAAAGCGGAGCGGAGGTCTCGCGACTGGTTAGTATTTTGGCTAATTCAAAGCCATCGAGCTCAGGCATATGACAATCAGAAATTATGATGTCATATGGCTGCGCATTGTGCATATCGAGTGCCTGTTGGCCATTCTCTGCGACATCAGGGTAGATATTCAGTCGTGCAAGTTGAGCCGTGAGTACTTTCACGTTGACCAAGTTGTCTTCGGCAATAAGAAATCGAACGCCATCAAAACGGTCGTCTTGCGCAGGTAAACTGGTTCGATCTTGCTGCCGTCTTTCAACCTTAGTGCTCAACTGTGTCGCTTGCTTAAACGTTAATGCAAACGAAAACTCACTCCCTTCGCCTTCCTCAGAATTAATTGTAATTTTACTGCCCATAGCATTCACAATCTCTTGGCAAATACTTAGGCCAAGACCAGTCCCACCAAATTTGCGACTCACCGCACTGTCGGCCTGAATAAATGGCGTGAAAAGCTGTGTTTGGTTTTCTTTCGCAATACCTATACCTGTGTCTTTCACCGCAATTTTTAAGGTGTGGTATTCACTATCTTGCTTGGACTTTTTGTTCACCAAACCTATAGATAGCGTAATGCTGCCCTGATGGGTGAACTTAACCGCGTTACTTAACAGGTTATTAAAAACCTGCATTAACCTTGTTGGATCGCTGATATACGTTGAGGCAAGCTCATCATCTACAACCAGCACTAGCTTTATCGGTTTCTCATTTTCATGATGTTTAAAACCAGCCACAGCGACATGTGATAGCTCTCGGATATCCACAGGCACTGATTCAAGTACGAGCTTGCCTGCATCGATCTTAGAGAAGTCGAGAATGTCGTTAAGTAACGATAAAAGGTTTCGTGCCGAGCTTTGCAACGTATCGAGCAATTCTTCCTGATTATCACTTAATGTCGTATATGACAGCTCTTCTGCCATGCCAAGTACCCCATTCATCGGCGTCCGTATTTCATGACTCATACGCGCTAAAAATGTGATTTTGGCTTGCGCTGATTTTTCCGCATCAGCCCTTGCGGCTTCCGCAATAGCCAAAGCATGTTCTACTTTTGCGTTAGCCGCTTTCATCGCTTGTACATGGCGGTAGTAAATCCAGCCAATTAAGCCGACAACAACTAATAAAATGGCAATAACAAACCCAGCCTGTCGATATGCCCCTTCGACATGTTCTTGCACATCTTTCTCTTGAAAGGCGGCGCTACTCCAGCGGTCATATAGTTGCTCATATTCATCCGCAGAGATGCTACTCAATGTACGATTTAGCAAGGTTAGTTGCGCTTGTTTACCCTTCAACATGGCGAAGCTGTAGTGGCTCGTTGGTCTGAAATCAGGCATAGGCTGAGACGTTAAATTTGCAAGCAGCAAGCGCTTAATTTCATATGCTGTGAGCAGTGTATTACCTATGTAAACATTGGCGTCGCCATTCGCGACCGCGCGAAGTGCTTCTTCCTGAGTGTCATACAAAGTAAACGTTGCACCGGGTAATTGTTGCTTCAATAACACAGAGTTTGTTGATTCGCGCAGCAACGCAAACCTTTCTTGTTTAAGATCATCCATATCATTGGTGAGTGTTGAGTCTATGCGGGTAACTAAGCTGAAACGCGCTTTAAGAAAAGGGATTGTTAAATCAACGTAATCAACGAGAAAGTTCTGCTCATTAGTGATAGCGAGCAGGTCCGCTTTGCCACTGCGTACACTCTCCAAATAAAATTGTTCATTTGGAATATATAGCGGCTTAAAAATAAGGCCTGTTCGCTCAGTTACGCGCTTAAATAGATCAATGACAAAGCCTCTTTCGGCTATATTGGTATAACTTTTGGTGATCAAAAAAGGCGGAAAGCCCCGTTCCGGCAAGGGATAGGTCAACTGATTATGGTCTAAAAGAAACTGTTTTTCTGATTCTGTGATATCTCGCAAGTAGTTGCCTAAAGTCAGCTCGATATTACTCGTTGTCTTGAATGGGTATTTTTCACGCCAGAGTTTCGCTTGAATTTGATTGATGTTGCGCAGCCCTTCATTAATGTCGTACATCAACTGCCGATCGACTTTGCGGGTCATTGCATGAAAAAAGATGCTTGGCGCCTCACTCTTGCTCACGTAAAAGCGATTAATCAGGTTATTTTCAACAAGATAATCTTGAAGCGCCCATGGCGTGCTCGAATATAGAGCATCAAAACGCTGATATTGAGCCATCAATGTCGCTAGGTCAGTGAAGTATTCACGTTCAATCTGATTGCTTAAAAAATCTAAGGTGGTTGGCTGACTAGAATGAATACCTATTTGAACCCCTTTGCTAGGGTCAGCGTCGACACGACGAAACAATCGTTGTTTATATTTGGCATATGGCAAACTAAACAGGTACTTTTCTGTCATATCTTCGCTATAAATGCCAACCGAGACCACATCAATTTCGCCATTGACCAGTGCTTGTCGAGCCGCCTCTGATGCAATCTCAACAAACTCAACTTTGTAACCGTAGTCTATTGCCCATATCTGCCAATACTCCTGTAAAAAGCGGACGAGATCTTTAAAGCGCTCTGTGTGACTGATTTGACTGTCATCAATATGAGGCAGAGCAATTTTGATGGGTTGTACAGGTTTATTATTGGGTCTAGGTGGTAGCGAGCTTTGACTAAAGGCTTGAGCGCTAAAACAAGACAATACGAGGAAGATGACGCAAAGTACACGACAGCGTGTTAGCAGACTTCTCGTTATCGCTCGAACCATAACAATTTTCCTTGTATTACAAAGATATAATCTAGATAAAACCGCTGATATTGCAACTAATTTTAGAACATCGAAATTATTTTGAGATCCGTCAGGTCAATACCAGCACAACAATCTGTAATGGGAAAACCATGAAAAAGTATATTTACCTTCTTACCACTCTAGTTAGTCTGTCTTTTTCAAGCGCAATGGCAGCGAATAAGCCAATTGCTGAAACACAAGAACAAGTAGCGCCACTGCTCAATGGCCAAACCATCCCGTCTGTGATTGCACAAACCATTGATGGCAAAGACGTTGATTTAAAAGAAACGTTAACGGGTAAAAAATCTATTTTGTTTTTCTACCGCGGCGGTTGGTGTCCATTTTGTAACACGCAAATGGGACAGCTAAAACAAATCGAACCACAACTTAAAGCAATGGGCTTTCAACTCATTGGTATTTCAACTGATGCACCAGCTGATTTGCAAAAGAGCATCAAAGACATGTCATTAGAGTACGATCTGCTGTCAGACTACAACTCTAACGTTAGTCAGGCATTCGGTCTTGCTTTCTTCACATCACAAAAAGTGACTGATCGTTACCTAGCTGCAATGAAACTGGGCAATCCACTTCAAAAGAATGCAGCAGGAGAGCCACGCTTAGTGCTGCCTGTGCCTGCAATTTATGTAGTTGATGAAAATGCGTTAGTGCAATTTAGCTATGTTAACCCTAATTTCCGTGTACGCTTACACGAAGACTTGTTGTTACTTGCTGCAAAACTTGTGAAATAAGTTGAAGCGAATTCTTCATCGATTTCCGCGCAAAAAGCGTTACTATGAAGTTATTCTATGATGGACGACGGGGCAAAATACGATGAAATTAATCGCCAGTGTTGTTTTGGTGTGTACCGCGCTTGCAATAAGCGCTTGTAAAACAACACGGACAGTGGAAGAGGTTGCACAAGAAAAAGCCATGGAAACAAAGCCAAGTTCACTTGATGTGCTAGTTTTTTTAAAATGGAAATTGCAGTCACTAAACGGCAGTAACGAAGTCAAAGGCGCAGGTGGAAAAACGCCCTACTTAACTTTCGATAAAGCGACAAAAAAAATCAATGGCTTTGCCGGGTGCAATAATTACTTTGCGTCATATACAGCGGACGAAAACAACGTGTCATTTAGCCAATTGGCAATGACACGAAAGTTTTGTCAATCTGGTATGGAGCTGGAAGCGTCGTTTGCAAAAACAATGGCGGAAGTAAAAAGCTACAAAATTGATTACGCCAAGTTATTTTTATTGAATGAAGATGGCAATACGGTAGCTGAGTTTATTCGTGACTGATCACAAAAGCAGTGTAAACCTTTGAAGAGAGCCAGCATTTTGCTGGCTTTTTTATTGCCTTAGCTATAATTCATCTGACACATTGCCAGTAAACCAACAGGCATGATAAATTAGCACACAACTTGTATATACAATTTGGTGATTTATGACAGATAGCTTTACGCTAACGTCTGGCAACGTGCCTCTTCTTATTAGTATGCCCCACAATGGCCATGCTATCCCCGATGATATTGCTGCAACCATGACAGACGATGGCCGCTCTAGTCGTGACACCGATTGGTTCAAAGACAAACTCTATGATTTTGCTCAAGCGCTCGGAGCATACACCATATCACCTACCTACAGCCGATTTGTGATTGACCTGAATCGCGATACTGCCGGAACGAACCTTTATCCGGGCGCAAACAGTACAGAGCTTTGTCCAACAACAGCATTTGACTTAGCCCCGCTATATCAAGATGGCAAACAGCCAAATGCTGAAGAAGTTGACAGACGAATCGCCCTTTACTGGCAACCCTATCACCAAGCATTAGCGGCCACACTGACAGAGATGAAAGCTAAATTTGGGGTAGCAGTGTTACTTGAAGCGCATTCAATTCAGTCACATGTTCCTCGCTTTTTTGAAGGACGTTTACCTGATTTCAACTTCGGCACAGCCGATGGTGCAAGTTGTTCACCAGCTATGTTACAAGCGGTTGAGAACCTAGACTTAATGCCTTATTCACGTACGACCAACGGCCGATTCAAAGGTGGTTTTATCACACGTGAATATGGCGACCCAGAGAACAACATTCACGCTCTACAGCTTGAACTTTCACAAATCACATACATGGATGAGCAAGCACTCACTTACAATGAAGAATTGGCAAAAAAAGTAAAGCCTAAGTTAAAGGCTATGGTTGAGGCACTTATCTCGTTCGCACAACAGGCAAAAACATAACAATGAAATTATTTGCACATCACGTGTTATTACCTACAGGTTGGACACAAAACCAAATTATCACCATTGAAAATGGCGCAATTGAAGCGATTACATCAGGCAGCATTGAACAAGCGGATACCTCAAAACAGATAGTGATACCTGGTATGGTTAACTGTCATTCTCATGCATTCCAACGCGCTTTTGCTGGCTTCAGTGAGCAAGGTAGTGAAGGAAATGACAGTTTTTGGACCTGGCGCAAAATCATGTACCAATTTCTTTCAAAGCTAACGAATGATGACGCGCAACTGATCGCTCAGCAGCTATATATTGAAATGCTCAAACGCGGCTATACCCGTGTGGCTGAATTTCACTATTTACATCATGCAGAAAACGGTCAGCCATACCGCGAATTGTCCACCATGGCGAAAGCAATTTTTGATGCCGCTAAAAATTCAGGCATAGGTCTGACATTGCTCCCCGTGTTATATCGCTATGCCGGTTTTGGTGAACAACAACCTAATGACGGGCAGCGCCGCTTTATTAATTCTATAGAGCAGTTTAATCAGCTAATTGACGAGTGTTTTTCATTAAGTGAACAATACGAGAACACCAACGTAGGTATCGCACCTCATTCATTACGTGCAACCAACAAATCTGATATTGAACAAGCGGTTGCACATGTGCGAAGTAAAGATGCAAACGCCCCCATTCATATCCACATTGCCGAGCAGCAACAAGAAGTGAACGATTGCTTAGCGCATTATGGAGAGCGACCAGTAGAATGGCTTTATAACAACATTGATGTTGATAAACACTGGTGCCTAATACACGCAACGCACATCACTGAAAAAGAACGCAAAACTATGGCTGACAGCGGTGCGGTAGCTGGCATTTGTCCAACCACCGAAGCAAATTTAGGTGATGGTATTTTCCCAACGACAGAATATTTTGGAGAGCAAGGAGTGCTGGCCATTGGCTCTGATAGCCATATCAGTGTAGATCCGGTAGAAGAGTTACGCTGGTTAGAGTACGCACAGCGTTTAGACAAGCAACAACGTGCGTTACTGGCAGATAATGCAACACCATCTGTTGGTCAATATTTGTGGCAGCAATCTGCCCAAGGTGGCGCGCAAAGTACCAGTACGAATACGGGGGAAATCGCGGTTGGCAAACAAGCTGATTTACTTGTGTTAGATGACAACACATTAGCTTGTTACGCGAATAGCCCTGCCCACTGGCTTGATAGCCTAATATTTGCGACCAATGACAATTGCGTCCAAGATGTGATGGTTAATGGCCAATGGGTGATTGAAAACGGTAAACACCCGCTTGAAGTGGACACTAAACAACGCTTCAGTAAACTGTTAGCAAGCCTGTCAGCGTAACGTAGCGACCAGTGGCTGAGATCTAGGGTCTTCGATGACTAAACACGCACTCATTACCGAATCTTCTCGTGCTGTTGTCACTATCGACAACGGCAAAGTGTCACTTGGTAAGTGGAAAAAAGACGTCGTCGCCTCTGAGCAGCCGCTGCAATTGATGCTCAACTGGTTTGGGCAAGCATCACAACAATGGCAATCCAAACAGCTGGCGATTGTTATGCGCTCGCCAGGTGATGATAAAGCCTTAGTCATTGGCTTCTTGCTCACTCAACAAGTTATCGCATGTGTTGATGATATTAAGCACATCACGTTTTCTGATGAAAATGTTGCCGACATCACACTAGTCGAGTCGTTCGAACCTGACTGGCAAGCATTAGCGCGTATTTTTGTGAGTCATTCTGGATGCGGGGTATGCGGGCAGAGTCAACTCAAACAACTAGCGACGCAGTTTGATGCACGAACATCCAATACGCCATGGCTGAGCATGGACGAGATACTGACCCTGCCGGCTAAACTGCAGTCAGCACAAGCAGCTTTCGTGCAAACAGGTGGCATGCACGGTGCTGGTTTAGCATTTGAGGGCAACATTCAACTCATCGCCGAAGATGTCGGACGGCACAATGCCGTAGACAAAGTTATCGGCCAATTACATCAGCACAAACTAGCCGGTGAGCTGAGTGAAGAATCAGATCTTCACTTAAACGCAGAAAAATCAGTGTTAGTGCTCAGTGGCCGAATCAGTTTTGAGCTTGTCCAAAAAGCAGTTGTCGCCAATATTGGTGCGATCATTGCCGTCGGTGCACCATCAGATCTTGCCATCGCAACCGCTCAACAATTCAACCTACCGTTAATAGGCTTTGTGAAGCCTACTCAAGCTAACGTATATTATGGATATGAGCAGCTAATTCTTCCTAGCTAGGGTCATTATGAGTTTCAAAAAGTATCAAGGTGCAGCTGGCGGGTGGGGTGCACTTACAAGCACTGCAAAACACCTGTTAAAAAGCGAAAACGTCGCCAAAAACATCAAGAACTTGCTAAAAACTAATCAGGATCAAGGATTTGACTGCCCTGGTTGTGCTTGGGGAGAAAAAGATGAACCAGGTCGCTTTCGATTCTGTGAAAACGGTGCAAAAGCAGTGAACTGGGAAGCAACACGCAAGCGCATTCCAGCCGATTTTTTTAAGCGGCATAGTGTCACTTGGCTAAACAAACAAAGTGACTACTTCCTTGAGGATCAAGGCCGGCTGCACCAACCGCTGCGTTATGATGCTGCAACTGATAAATACCTGCCAACGTCTTGGCAGCATGCTTTTACCGATATCGCAAGCCAACTCAACGCGTTAAAAGACCCAAATCAAGCTGAGTTTTATACCTCTGGTAGAGCAAGTAACGAAGCAGCATTTCTGTATCAGTTGTTCGTTAGAGCTTTTGGTACAAACAATTTTCCAGATTGCTCAAACATGTGCCATGAGGCTAGCGGCGTTGCCCTAAAACAATCTATTGGTGTCGGTAAAGGTACTGTGACTCTCGAGGATTTTGAACACGCTGATGCTATTTTTATTTTTGGGCAGAACCCAGGAACAAATCACCCGCGAATGTTAGATTCCTTGAGCCATGCCTCTCGGCGTGGTGCGACAATCGTTACTTTCAACCCTCTCAAAGAACGAGGATTGGAACGCTTTACGAACCCCCAGTCACCCAAGGACATGCTAACCAACCAAGCAACAACTATTTCAAGCCGTTATTTTACACCGAATCTAGGTGGCGATATGGCTGTTGTCCGAGGCATGGTGAAATACCTAACAGCGCAGCATCAGCAAAAAATCGAACAAGGCAGCTCGTTGTTCGACCTCGAATTTATAGAGCAACACACGCAGCATTTGGATGACTACCTCACTATGGTCGCCAATACGTCTTGGCAACGGATAGAAGAGCAATCAGGCTTATCGCAGGACGACATAGAGCAAGCAGCGAAGCTCTATGCAAAAGCAGAAAATGTCATCATCACTTGGGCCATGGGTATCACTCAGCACAAGCACTCGGTCGCAACTATCCAAGAAATCACTAACTTACAGTTGCTCTTTGGCCAAATAGGTAAAAAAGGCGCAGGGCTGTGCCCAGTAAGAGGGCATTCCAATGTGCAAGGTGACCGCACCATGGGCATTAATGAGAAGCCTGATAAAACTTTTCTTAACAACCTTGGCAAGCACTTTGATTTTAGACCACCATCAACACTAGGTCACAATACCGTACAAGCTATAAAAGCTATGCTTACCGGCGACAGTAAAGTATTTATTGGCTTAGGCGGCAACTTTGCAGCGGCTACACCAGATTCAACGGTCACTGCACAAGCGTTGTCACAGTGCGAACTTACCGTACATATTGCAACCAAGCTTAATCGAACACACGTAAATCCTGGGAAAAATGCATATATCCTCCCTTGCCTGGGCCGCACTGACATCGATATTCAAGCGACAGGACCACAACGTGTTACCGTAGAAGATTCCTTTTCCATGGTACACGCTTCATCAGGCGTTGTTGAAAGTGATATTGGTGAGATGCTCTCTGAGCCTGCAATTATTGCGGGGATAGCGGACGCAACGCTAGGCAATCAACCTGTTGATTGGCTTACATTAGTAGGGAATTACGACTTGATTCGCAATCACATTGAAGCCGTCATTCCAGGCTTTTCAGATATGAACATAAAGCTTGATCAACCCGGCGGCTTTTATCTTGGGAACAGTGCTGCTGAACGCAAATGGCTGACACACTCACAACGGGCCGAGTTCACTTCTCACCCTCTTCCCGAGGCAATTATCTCAGAGAAAATACGTTCACAATCACAAAATCCAATATTGGTCCTCCAAACACTCCGCTCTCATGACCAGTACAACACCACCATTTATGGTTTCGAGGACAGGTACCGAGGCATTTCTGGTGAGCGTAAGGTATTGCTACTGAATGAAAAAGACATTACCAAGCTCGGTTTTAGTGCTGGAGAACTAGTCGATATTGCATCTTTATGGCTTGATGGCAAAAAACGTGAGGTGACGGGCTTTACGCTGGTACCGTATGATATTCCAATGGGGAACGCTGCCGCTTATTTTCCTGAAGCTAACCCGCTTGTTCCCCTCGATAGTGTAGGTGATGGCAGCTTCACACCCACGTCCAAATCCATCGCTATTGTGTTAAATAAAACGGCGCAAAAAACACTGATTAAAACAGATTTGTATACTTACTGATGGTTTTACAAACCAACTCTTGATTAACGCGAGCAAGTTTTTGATCACGTTTTTTCGTCTCACAATATTCTCGGTAATACTTCTTTACAGCGGGACGTGATGCTGTGATGTCTTGCAGGTGTTTCTGTTCACTTGGACGAAATTGATTAAACTTAGGTTCCAAATCCTTATAGATCCTGTCCGACTTTAGCCTGACTTTCGTGTCAGTCGCATCTGAAAACGCCTCCAATACATTGTCTTTTTGCTCTTCATACCACTCTGTAAGCTCTGGTTGAGGGTAGAAGTGTAAAAACACCGCGGCAAACACGATTAAGATCAATAAATTTTTCATAGCTTGGCATATAATAGTTAAGTGGTTATAGGATAATAAAAAAAAGTGAAAAGTTAAACGGGTCAACCGAACCACATTTTTCGTATTTCGATGATATCAACTCCTGTATTTTTTGAGAGCAAAGGCGCAGCGTGGACGATAAAACTAAGCAGTCAGCAGAAATAAAAAATATCCCTGTTAAGAACGTAAAAATTCATCAACCTAAAGGTACCTCGCAAGAGCAATATAAACCGAGGGATCAAATTTATGTTCGTAAGGTAGAAGGTGTCTTCCAGCGTTTGCGACAGAAAATGAATTTTGTCTTTTTGTTCATGTTCGCAGCCATTCCATGGATAAACTTTAACGGACAACAAGCCGTCCTTTTTGATATTCAAGAGCAACGATTCAACATTTGGGGCATGACCCTTTGGCCACAAGACTTAACGCTATTAGCTTGGCTTTTTATTTTGTCAGCGTTTCTCCTTTTCTTTGTCACAACCTTCTTGGGGAGGGTGTGGTGTGGATATATGTGTCCTCAAACGGTGTGGACATTTATCTTTATATGGTTTGAAGAGAAAATTGAAGGTACCGCGAATCAACGCAAGAAGCTCGATGCGCAAAAAATGGATGCTTCGAAGTTTTGGAAAAAAGCACTGAAACACTTTTGTTGGCTATTTTTCTCGTTACTGACCGCACTCACTTTTGCTGGCTATTTCACCCCAATTCGCGACTTATTCGTCGACTTTTTCATTTTTGACGCCTCATTTGCGGCAGCAGCAGTCGTTTGGTTTTTCGCCTTTTGTACATACGGTAATGCCGGCTGGATGCGTGAAATTATGTGTCTCCATATGTGTCCATATGCACGTTTCCAATCAGCCATGTTCGACAAAGACACCTTAACGGTTTCTTATGATTACAACCGCGGAGAAAGCCGAGGCCCTCGCGGAAGAAAACAGGATCCAAAGGCGCTGGGTTTAGGCGACTGTATTGACTGTAGCTTATGTGTGCAAGTATGCCCAACAGGCATTGATATCCGTAACGGCCTGCAGTATGAATGCATTAACTGCGGTGCATGTGTTGATGCATGTGATGGCGTAATGGAAAAAATGAATTATGAAAAAGGCTTAATTCGCTATACCACCGAACATGAATTACAGGGCAAGAAAGTGCATATTATGCGTGGCAAACTTGTTGGCTACGCTACCTTAATGATCATTATGACATCATTACTCGGCTTTGAGATCATGAATCGGGAGCCTGTCGCGCTAGATATCATTCGTGATCGAAATTCGCTAGCTCGTGAAAACTTCAAAGGTGAAGTAGAGAATGTATATACCTTAAAGATTCTCAACAAGTCACAACAGCAACAGACATATAAGTTGTCTGTCACGGGTATCGAAAACGCGAGCTGGATTGGTGACAGTGAAGTAACCGTTGATGCTGCTGCAGTGTTCACGTTGCCGATAAGCATTGCTGTAGACCCTTATGAATTAGAGAGCTATATGACTGATATTGAATTTGTTATCGAGCAAGTTGGTAATGCAGATGTTAAGCTAACGCACGAAAGTAGATTCTTTAAAAAACGTTAATGGCAGTATTTGATTTTTCCTCGCTGACGCCTGACCTTATTCTCGATGGGCTAGAGTCAGTGGGATGTTATGCTGATAGCGGCTTGTTGGCGCTAAACAGCTATGAAAACCGTGTTTACCAATTCCAAACCGACACCGGTGAACGATTGGTGACTAAGTTTTATCGACCACAACGGTGGTCACTAGCGCAAATTCGAGAAGAACATGAATTTGCGCTTGAGCTCGAGGGACATGAAGTCCCTATGATCGCTCCGATGGTGCGTGACGGAGAAACCCTATTTGAGCACCAAGGTTACCATTTCGCACTGTATCCATGCCGCGGCGGGCGCATATTTGAAGTGGATAATCTCGACCAACTTGAATGGATGGGTCGCTTTATTGGCCGCATCCACGCGATTGGCGCAAGTAAACCATTTGCTCATAGACCAAGTATCACTACCGACGAATTACTCACTCAGGCACGGGAAACAATCGTCGCCAGCGGCTTCGTTCCGCGAACGCTAGAAACCGCATTTTTTACGGTATTAGATCAAGTCGTTCAGCTAGCAGTCAGCCAATATAAGCCAACATCTACAATACGATTACATGGAGATTGCCACGCGGGCAACATTTTATGGCGCGATGAACATGGCCCACACTTCGTTGATTTAGATGACGCGAGACAAGGACCAGCGATTCAAGACTTATGGATGATGTTGTCAGGCGACAGGTCACAACAAATGTTACAAATGGATACCATGCTTTGTGGCTATGAAGAGTTCTATTCATTTGAATCAAGTGAACTTGCGCTGATAGAATCTTTACGTACAATGCGGGTAGTCAATTATATTGCTTGGCTATGTAAGCGATGGGGCGACCCCGCGTTTCCGCGCAATTTCCCGTGGTTTAATACAGAAAAATATTGGGAACAACAGGTGTTGATGCTCAAAGAGCAGCACGCTGCATTGGAGCAGCCACCGTTAAGTTTACTACCTTAAAGGATCAACTATGAAAAAAGTATTTGCGAGTTTGTTGGTAGCTGTTTTACTACCTTTCGCAGCCGTTGCCGCTAACTATGAAGAAGGTAAGCAGTACACTAAAGTCAGTGAGAACTTATCTAAAAAACCAGAGGTACGCGAGTACTTTTCTTTCTACTGCCCGCATTGTCTGCGTTTTGAGCCGTTCTTTGCAACATTGAAGAAAAAGTTACCTGAAAATGTAGCTTTTGAACGTAACCATGTCGACTTCCTACGTGCAGCGTCGCCAGAAATACAATTCTTAGTGACTAAAGCACTTGTCACTGCGCAACAGCTAAACGTTGAAGAAAAAGTGGTTGCCGCTATTTTCAACTACATTCAAGTTCAACGTGCAGCCATTACCGAAGAGAAAGACGTTCGTAACCTTTTCGTGCTGAATGGTGTAGACGGTGAAGCATTTGACAAAGCATTTAAGAGCTTCGCGGTAAACAGCAAAGCGAAGTTAATGAAGAAGAAGCAAACCGAATTAGTGCAAAAGCGCGCATTAACAGGTGTTCCTACTGTTGTTGTAAACGGTAAATACCGCATTAATGTCGATAAGCTAGATCGCAACAACTTCGAACAAGACTACATTAATCTTGTTAACTACTTGGTTGCGCTAGACAGTGCAAGTTAAGTAGAGGAAATATGTAAAAGCCTAGCATTCGCTAGGCTTTTTTTTTGTCTTTTTACACCAAAGAAATACAACCAAAGCTATGGCGATTGCTACTAATCCGTAAGTGATAATTTGCTCATTGCCTGCTGACAATTTAAGGCCCGCGCCGGCCAGTGAAAAAATCACCATCTGAGGAACAAAACCGATACTCGAGCCCAAAATAAATGGCAGCGTTGGAATACGTGTAGCACCCGCAACAACGTTGGTTAGCCAATTACTGCCAAGAGGTAGAATGCGAATAATTAAGGCTTTTACAAAGGTGTCGTTTGATAAAAATTCATGAACAACCTTGGTTTTATCAGGAAAGCGCCGCTTAACCCAATTTGCGAGCAAAAGTTTTGCAACAAGGTATGTGGTAAAACATCCAGTAATGGTTGCCAATAAAGCGATAGCTAAGCCTTGGCTAAACCCCAAAATAACCCCTGCACTCAGTGCCGCCACTTGCCGTGGCAATGCCAGCGCGGTTGCAACAGACAGAAATAAATAAAGGGCTAACATGCCCTCTATTGATTGACCAAACCAATCCAGTCCAACAATGGCTTGATTTAACGATTCGATATTACTGTAACCCTTTTAGCAATTTAGCTTTTGCTTGCTCAAACTCTTCTTCTGACAAAAAGCCTTCTTTTCGCATTTCAACCAATTGGTTTAGCGCAAAGACAACTTCTGTGTCTCGCTTCATCGAGTCAGCACTACCTGTAGACTTCGAAGCGCCTTCTACATCAACGGTGTTACGAGTTCTCGTTTTAGATGCCGATGTTTGAACCGTTACCTGTGTTTCTAATGCTTGCTTAGGTGGCTGGACAAATTTCTTTATCGATCTGTGTTGTTCTTCTTTTTTGACAGAACTGCGTTTCTCGAGAGTTTCCGGCGCAATTATCGCCGCACTGTCCCAACAACAGTCGACAACAAATTCTTGCGCTTTGTCGTAATTAAATCGTGTCATACGGTTACTGCCCTTACGGAAGTAACAAAACAGCTCTGTTTGTTCACTATGCTTATCCACAAACGTTAATGAAACAGTACGCCAGCTGTCATCAGAAAGCTTTTTCGTGCGCTCTTTGGCGAATGCTTCTCGTAATTTATCTTCCGCATCATTTGAAAAGGACGCATTAACATCAACAACACCCACTTGAGCACCGTTGATATATATGGCTAAGGAAGATAGTTCATGATAACGAAGCGTGCTTTCAGGCTCTTCCTGCCTTGCTTTGTAGAACCCAATGACTTGGTTGGCAGCATCAAATTCTGCTTTCACGTATTTTTTGGCAATAAAATGCTTGGCTGAATGCTTTTTCACATAATACCTGCGCGCGACTATCGCACAAAGCAGCGCCAACAGTATTATCGCCACGACAACCAACATGTACTGCCACCAACGACTGCTCTGCCCGATTGCTGACGGAGATGAAGCTTGAGCTTCCCCTGCTAGCATCACTTTCATTAATCGTTGAACGTGGCCGTTGCTCGGTTGATAGATCAAAACTTCGTTGTCATGGTCGGTAAATAGCTTGATTGGTTCATTTTGCTGAAAAGACCAAACCAGACTCGGTTCATCATTTAGATCGCTAAGCTGATATATACTCCAACCACTGTCATCCTTATCAGCAAAAACTAATTTATTTCGAAGGTAAGTGTGCTGATTTCCGGTATATCTCAACATATGATGCACACCAGCAAGCGAGTTAATCGTTTGAGAGCGTACAATCGCTTCTTTGTTTTTCGTTCCTTCTTTGACCTCATCAATTTGATGAGAATTATCGATAGTATGATCAACAATTAACGTGTCTTTTATGCCAGGCAACCAGAATAACCCCGTCAATTCACCTAGGCCATAAGCCCACAGCTCTGAGGGAATAGCAAGGTCTGCAACGAAAGGGTTATCGTTAGGTACCGTGTAATTTTTTAGTCCAAATGTGCTTGGTTCAATTCTCAGTACGGCACCAGAATATAGCGGATGCTCTTTTGCGAATTCGGCATTCTTAGATGCAGACAAGGTAAAAAATAGTTGTCCAAAGTCATCATTCCAAACACGTGAATAGGGATTGAACGAGAGTAACGTAACTCCCTCAACATCATTGGGTAATCCAATATTCATCACCACACGCTGACTGTTTGGCTGCACAATGAATTGTTCGTCTAGGAGCCATTCGGAAATAACCGCCGTATTGGGGTAATCACTCCCATTACTCTTTGGTGGAAGCAACCGTTTCTGAGACGGTTGTTTAGTCACATAGGCAATGTAGACTTTGCGATAGCCGTCCTGGTCTCGAATGGCAAAATTAGGATGAATCGTCATCGCCGTGAGAATGGCATCGGGGACTAAATAATTAATATCGAAAACTTTAACCAGCGGCGCATCATTACGTTGCTTCAAGTCGACAACGTAGATCTCGCCACTGTCACTGACCGCAAAAAATTTGTCCTTCTGATTAGTTATTGGCAATAAGTCACTGAGTGTATTAATTTCCTTGGGTAGCTCAGCTATGGTGTCGACCGTTAATTGAAACGCTTGGCTCACCGTCGATATGCCAACAAATATTAAGACCAAAAGATTGGCCAATACATTTTTCATCATGTGCTTAAGTTTTCTTCATCCTTGTACCATTACACCTAATATTATCATACCAATGTGACGAAAATAGTGCCTATAGGTGCCATTTAGCCACTCTTTTCAATAATTTATCTATTTTGGTAGCACGTGGACATTCGACGCATCTATTTGCTGACTTTTTTGCTGATTATTCGCGTAGCTTATTCGCCCTTCAATAATCACAGTAGCACCTTCTTTGCCATGCTCAGCTAAGTACTTCGCTTGCTGCCCCCATACTTGTACCGGTCTCGATACTTGGTGCGCCACCATTGTTTGCTTGTGTTCTGCATATGCAAAGTGGTGAATCGATACATCAAATGCAGCAAGCGGTGCACCACTGTCAGCATTGAGTAATCGAATTGGTGAATCAATAGATGCGCTGCATGTGATGTGATTGATACTTTGTGTAAAGCCTTTTGGAAAATGCTGCATGCTTGTCGCATGAATCACCTCTTTCGGCTCTGACTTATTATTCACGATATAGCCTTTTACTAACACTATATCGCCTTTATTTGCATGAATAAGACTATCTTCAACCAATTTCCCAACCACTTTTATATGGTGATAGCTGGTCCACTCCTTGTTATTACCGGCTTTGTCTTTCCAGCGATGAGTGGTTGCCACAACCACATCTGTAATAGCCATCACTGGGTTTGCCAAATAACGAATATCAGGTTTAGCAACCAAATTACCCAGAATTGTCACATCGCAAATTTGATGGTTAGCATCTATCGCTTTCATAAAATCTTCTCATACAAAAAAAGCCGCACAATGCGGCTTTTCTATTAAAACACAGACAATTAATAGGCGCTATTGTTCGCTATTTTGTTTTGACAAACAATAGTCAATTGCCGTCGACAATAACTCTTTTGCGGTTTTGTCATTTGCAGGCAATTCATCATCACATTTAGCAATCGGCGTGACTCTCTCACCCCATTTGATATATCCCGCGCCCCATGTCAGCCCTGCACCGAAAGCTGCTGTCATAATATTTGCGTCTGGTTTAACACGGCCTTGCTCAACGGCCTCACATAATGCAATAGGAATAGTCGCCGCTGAGGTGTTACCGTATTTGTCGATATTCACCATGACATTTTCATCGGCCAGCTTAAACTGTTTCTGTAATGCCGCAATAATACGAAGATTCGCTTGGTGCGGCACAAGCAAATCAATGTCATCAATCGACAGATTCGCTTTCTCAGTGACATGAGTAGCGCCTGCTCCCATCGCCTTAACTGCACGCTTAAAGATGTCCTGACCTATAAAGTTGATATCCAACGCTGTTGGTGGGTTTTCATAGCGATCCATGTCAGTACCAAATCCGCGCACTTCTAATATGTCGCGCGCCTGGCTGTCACAACCTAATTTGGCTTCTAGCAAACCTACAGGTTTGTCGGTCGCTTCAATAACCACCGCACCTGCGCCATCACCAAAAAGTACGCAAGTTTCACGACGAGACCAGTTCACAAACCAACTCATTCGCTCTGCACCAATAACAATCGCTTTCTTAATTGCACCCATGCGTACTTGTGCGGTTGCGTTTTGAAGCGCGTATAAAAAGCCCGTACATGCAGAGTTTAGATCAAATGCTGCTGCATTATGCGCACCTAAAATTTGCTGTACTTTTGAAGACGTATTAGGGATTAACGTATCTGGGCAGGATGTGGCGACAGCGATTAAATCAACCTCTTCCGGGTCGATACCGGCAGTTGCCAGTGCGCGCTTGGCTGCTAGTGCTGCTAGCTCAGCTGTGTTGACATGAGAAATACGGCGAGCCTTAATACCTGTTCTGCTGGTTATCCACTCATCACTTGTATCAACGAAAGTCGCTAAATCTTCATTTGTTAAGGTTGCTGGCGGTATACATTTACCCCAACCTGTAATTTCTGCGTATTTCATTTCTACCTCCACATCACTGCTCACTTCGACTGGTGCGCTATTTTACTGATCTGGTACAACCATTGAAAGTGTTGTTACAAATTGATACGCATGATGCGTGTAAACCTGTCATCAATTTGCCACGTTACTGTCACGGCCCTGTCAATAAATGACCATATCATCGACGATTAAGCAAGCTAAAAAGTTGTCAGCTATGCAGTTAGCTCAGCACGTTTCAAACCAAAAAAAGACGGCTTCGCAGTACATAAATTTACTAAACCATATTGAGTGTTTGGTCAGCAAAGCGTCAATTACCCCTCATGATGAGGGTTGTCAGGCATACATTACCGAGCAATTACAAGCGCTCGGGTTCAGCGTTCATCAATTTAATCACTATGGGGTCAGCAACTTAATTGCGACAATTGGTGAAGGTGATACCAGAATTGCGTTTGCTGGTCACACAGATGTGGTACCAACAGGAGATATTGCGCTCTGGAAAAGTCATCCTTTTCAACCTACTTTTGTCGATGATGAAATCGTCGGACGTGGTATTGCCGATATGAAAGGCGGTATTGCAGCAATGATGGCTGCCATTGAGAAAAGCGTCAGCAGCTGGGATTTGAACGAGTATACCTTCATGTTATTAATTACCAGTGACGAAGAAGGTGAGGCAGAGTTTGGCACCAAATCGATTGTGCAATATTTACGAGAACACCATTTGCTGCCTGAATTGTGTATTGTTGGCGAGCCTAGTGCCAGCAAGCAAACAGGTGACGTGATTAAAATAGGTCGCAGAGGCGCAATATCTGGTGAGCTTAAAATACAGGGTAAACAAGGCCATGCTGCCTATCCCCAATATGCCAACAATGCTGCGCATATTGCTTCCGATATTGCCTCTTGGCTCAATCACTTAAGCTGGGATAGTGGGAGTGATGACTTCCCTGGGACCAGTTTGCAAATCACCAGCATAGATACAGGACCGTGGACCGATAATATCATTCCAGGTGATAGTACGCTGTGCTTTAATATCCGATACAGCCACGTATATAACGAACTGGGCATTCGCCAACGCATCGAAGATGGTTTGATGCAAATACAACAAGACATCGCTATTGATTGGCAGCGCCCTTGTATTCCCTATTTCACGAATGCACCCGAATACGGTGTCAACCTCGTGTCTGAAGTTGAACAAGCAATTTACTCGGTGTGCAAACGTTTTCCACGTTTATCAACATCTGGCGGAACATCCGACGGCCGATTTATTGCAGAAACAGGTTGCCAAGTCGTTGAAGTCGGCGTGCCAAATAACACCATTCATCAAATTAACGAACGCGTAAAACTCACAGACCTTCAAACATTGCAAGATATCTATCAAGCACTCCTCACCAAACTCATGGCTAGTTAGTCGTCAATACTTTAACGTTAATCTAAGAGGACAACCACTAACGGCGACAAGCTTCGCCACTAGTGGCTATGTTCGGGTTTTCTATGCAGATTTAGTGAGTTCTTGCGACAAATAACGCTGACGTTTTTTCGGTTTTAACTTTTCGATATCGAGCAGTACCAAACCATCGATACAGTCATTAAAATCTTTATCAACGCCGAAGTCGATAAACTGAACACCGCCTTCTTCCGTCAATTCACTGTACTGTTTGTAGAGCGTTGGCACGCTAGTGCCCATGTTTGCGAGGAGATGCTTCAACTGAGCAAAGTCTGCTTTATAGTCATCACCAGTAAACTGGCTTTTGAGTTGCTCCATCGCTGGCTTATTAATCGTAAATGGCGAACGAGAAGGCGCTATCTCGCGATCCGCACCAAAATACATCTGGTAAAAATACACCAGCAACTCTTTCGCTGATTGAGGTAAAGCATTACTGATAGTGACCGGGCCAAATAGGTAGCGATATTGCGGATACTTCTGTAAAAAAGCGCCAATGCCATACCATAGATAATCCAGGCTGCGCTTGCCCCAACATTTAGGCTGTACAAAACTTCTACCGAGCTCCAAGCCCTGCTCCAGATAGGGAGACATACCCTCTGTCAGCTCAAATAAAGTGTGAGTGTATAACCCTTCCATACCAATTTTTGCGATAACATCTTTAGTATCAGCCAAGCGATAAGCACCAACGATTTCTAACTCATCGTGATCCCATAAAATGAGGTGTAAATAATGGCTGTCGTATTTGTCGATATCACGTCGCAAGTTACTACCTTCACCGACCATACGAAATGCAATTTCCCGAAGCACACCAACTTCTCGCATGATAGGGTCATTTTCTTTTGCACGGTGCAAGTAAATGGCCTTACCGTCTTGTGTATCTCCCAAGTATTCGCATTGTTTGATAGCTTTTTTCAACACCTTACGGTCTTCAGCGGGCGCTATTGGACTTTGTGTTTGAAACACATCCGCCTTGCCATTTTTTAAACGGTATAAGTGCTTTTTAAATAGCTTAGTCTTAGTTTTTAAGTCCAACTGCATACTGCTGTAACTGTCATACGGTATTTGGCGACCAATGCGCATAGGAATATCTTTTTGCTGCTGTTTGAACATTTCGTTCACCAACATCAAGGTTGATGCCGGCTTATACATCATCGAAACACCGTAAAACGCTGCCGAGTTCTTAGCTTGAATATACACAGGAATGACAGGCGCTTTTGCCGATTGCGCGAACCTTAAGAAGCCAGAATGCCACTTAGTGTCTCTAACTCCGTTAGGTCTAATTCGAGAGACTTCGCCCGCAGGAAATACAATAATGGCAGCATCCATGTCTAAGTGTTCTTGAATAGCTTTTAAGTTTTCCTTTGGTGTTTTACCGCCCGTCATATTATTTACTGGCAGTAATAATGGACTGAGTGGGTCGAGCGTCATTAAAAGACTATTCACAACCACTTTTACGTCCCGCCTTATGTCTGCAACCATTTTAATCAACGCCAGACCGTCAATGGAGCCAATGGGATGATTAGCAATAATGACTGCGCGACCAGAACAAGGAATATTTTCGCGCTCCGAGTCTCGCACCGAATAACTGACATCAAACATGTTCAACACTTGTTCAACAAAATCGAACCCCGTTAAATGCGGGTATTGCTGTTCAAATGCCTGGAATTCTTTCTCATGAAGTAGGCCTCGCAGGGCTGCTTTTACTGGCTTCTCCAGCCAAGGTTTGCCTGAAATAGCAGGTAGGTTTTTTGCTACGACATCGTCGACACGAAACATTTTCGCTCTCCGTTTAACTCAAATACACCATAAACGCGTTTACTACACGTCAATGTGAGCAACCTTAGAGCGAATAAATGAAACTTCGGTGACAACGATGTGATGCTTTTATGACCATCAACTGGCCAGTTGAATCACGTCCAAATTCTCTTGCATAACGGTCCAGTAAGTCAGCGACAAATCACCGCTGGTGCTCTCGGTTAAAGCGCTGCAACTTTCTATCCAATCACCGTCATTGCAATAAGTTAAGCCATTCTGTTCCACAATCTCTGGATGATGAATATGGCCACATACGACGCCATCTAAACCATGGCGAGCCACCTCTTTAAGAGTCGCTTCTCGATAACGGGCAATGGCTTCGTTCGCTTTGTGAAAACGCTTTTTGATGTAAGCAGCAAGTGACCAATAATGCCCACCTCGCATACGTCGAAAATGATTGTAATGACGATTAAGAAACAACAAAAAGTCATACAGTTTGTCGCCTAACCACGCTTGCCATTTGGCCAGGCAAACTTCGCCATCAAAATCATCACCGTGTAAAACCAGCAAACGTTTACCCGTTGCTGTGGTATGGACAATACGACGCTCTATTTCAATGTTGCCAAACAGCATATTTGCATAAGGTTTAATAATTTCATCGTGATTACCCGGAAGATACACTACACGGGTGCCATCTACTGATTTCTGATACAAGGCGTGAAGCAACGTATTGTGACTTTCTGGCCACATAAAGCGCCGTTTAAGCGCCCAAAAGTCGACGATATCGCCAACTAAATAGAGGGTATCCATGGTATTGTGTTCAAGAAAGTCGAGAAGAAGTTCGGCTTTACAATCTTTACAGCCGAGGTGAATATCAGATAACCAAACCGTGCGATGATGTTGCTTCATGACAGGCGCTCGTCAGCCTTTTACTCATGAGCACATGCTAAGAAGCAGATATGTCAGATCTGTGACACTTTTTTAAAAGCTTGCTGACGGTTTGATGACCAAATAATGAACGCTTTTGGTCATCTACGGTTTCCCAACAAGATCTGCTATTTCACAGTAAACGCTAGGTGTGGTTTAATTTTTCCGCCGTTTGCAATGCTGGTTTGGCACTCAATCATGCGGTCAGTAGAAACACTATATTGATCAGCCATCACGTCAATAAACGCGTGCATCCGATCTTGACCACGTTTACGCAGCGCTTTGCGCTGCTTGTCAGTAAGTTCTGATTTTTTTGCCACGTTAAGTTCTGGTTCAATCAACACCGTTGGACATACGGTAAGTTGCAGCTCAGGTTTATCTTTTAGCAGCTGGGCAAGCTTGCCAACATAAGATAATTGCGCTTCAGACAATTCTTCTTGTCCGATAGCATACTCAAGATCATTAACCGTAAGCTCAAACAAGTTGTCTGTCGCCATCATCGCGATATTCACTACCGTTGCGTACGGCACTAATGACTGCAACAAATAGGTTGTTGCACCTTGCTTAATGGCCTTAGTCGTCACTAACGAAACTAGGCCAGTCAAACCAAAGTTGGGGTCATCAACAGCGCCGGACAATGGCACTTCAAGTTCAAAATTCCCTTTATCGTCAGTTAGTTGATTGATCACTGTGTTGAGTGGTAAAACCGTTGATTCTTCTTCTTTTTGGTGATCGAGTTGATAGTCTCCTAAGGCAATCGCTCTGATATTTGTTTTTACCTTGCCGGAAATTTGTTGTTGCTCAACACTAAAATCAAAGTCTGAGTATAAGGTACCTCTTTTGATAGCGTATCCCATAGCTTCAGAAATATAAGGCGAGTAAGGCACCAGATTCAACGCGTTTATTGACCCTTGCGCAGACATGTCCCGCTGGTTAGCAAACAAATCAATGGTACCACTTGCGTTGAAACTTCCCCGCTTACCGATATTGGCTGCTACATCAAAATCAGTTATCGCACTACCGCTTAAATTGCTAATGCCATTGAGCTCAAACTTTGTCACTTTCACTTCTTGTTCAACTGCGGGTGAAACTGAATGATCGAACAAAGCAATAACGGGTTCATCAACTAAGCTGAGCCGCTTGATGCTCAACCCAAACACTTCATCTGTCGAAGCCGCGGTGTCTGATGATTCAGCAGCTACAGGTTCTATTTCTATTAGGTTGTCCAAGAGTTGATCGGCACTTTTGTAAACCACGATGCGGTCTGCGTCTAACACAATTTGCTCTGCCATAAACTGTTTCGACGTGATGTTTGCAGACTTCACTATAAGCTGTTGAAAAACTAACAGAGGCTCTGGCACTTCACCCTCTTCAAGTACAATGGTTTTAAGCTGGCTCGGCTTAACCAAAGTACCTTGTGTAACGTTCAACTCCTCAATGTTTAGTGAAGAATCTTTTGAAGAGTGGTTAAGCGTAAACTGTGACGAAAGTTCAGCTATCTTCGCAATTGTTGACTGACTATTGTCAGCCAGCCAATCGATCCCATTTACGCGCAAACTACTCTGCGCAGTATCGACAAAAACACCTTGCGCAGCGTCCATCGATACTGACAAGCTATTTGCCTTCAATTCGGCAGACTCAATAGTTAATTGATGATCACCTTTAAACGGTAATGATGATTTGAGTGAAGAGACCTTGGTCGACAACGTATCACTGGCCACTTGAATAATACCGGGCACCAAATTAACACGAAGGTTGCCATCAAAAGACAATTGTCCTTGTTCTACAGGCAGACCAACAGACAACAACTGATCCAGCTCTACCATATCAATATCTACGTTCAGTTGACGTAATGTTACACTCTGTTGCTCAGATTTTTGTTGGTAACTGCCCTCAACCGCAATGGTATTATTCAGCCAGGTTAAGCCCATCTCAACGTCGCTTAAGATATTACCGTCAGTTAGTCTAAAATTCTCAAGCGCTAAATCAGTCACTTTAACTGGTGCTTGCTCTGCAACTAATAGCACTTCACTGTCAGTCACCACTACGCTACCAACAGCAATAGCTAACGGATTTTGGGGTACAGTATCTGCGCTAGCAGCTATAGACTCTGCTGCGCTCTCCTGTTGCGCTTGATTGATATCTGAATTCGCATTATTCGCGACATTGTTATCAGAGTCGCTAGCGGTTGACTGCTCAGCAAGAAAAGTATTAAGAACCGGTACACTCAATGAGAGTTTATCTATTTCAACATCTGCAACCTGGATATTCCCCTGCCACCATTTAGTGTATTCAGCATCAATCCTAAGGTAGCCAGCGGAAAATAGCTTGCCACTCGTATGGTTAATATCGAGATTGCTGACCTCGATGTTCAGGTGAAGTAAATTGACCGACAGCCCACCAATATCAACTTCAAGGCCAAGTTCAGCAAGCGATTTATTCGTATAATAATTTGCTATACGGGCTAAGTTTGCCCATAGCAGGCCAAGCAGTATAAGAAAGACTAATGTAAAGAGAGGGAACTTTCTGTTTTTCAACATCTTAGAAGGTGAATATAGCCAACCATGTTGTCATCATATGGTATGTTAATGAACTTTGCATGACTTTATTGCCAGCAAATGTTAGAGAGCAAATCCTAGTGATTACTCATCACTTCAATAATTTTACTCATCAGCTTTTCTTTATCGATAGGTTTTGGCACATGAGCATTCATACCTGACTCCATATAGGTTTTCACTTCAGAAGCGAGTACATTGGCAGTCAATGCGATTATAGGAATATCTTGATAAAGCTCGCCGCTACTCCTTATTCGTTTAGTTGCCGTCAACCCATCCATGTTAGGCATACTGATATCCATCAACACCAAATCATATTTCGCGTTATCAAGCATATCTAGCGCGATAACACCATCAGCCGCAATATCGGCACGACCATTTTCACTCGCAAGTAATTTTTGAATAATGACCTGATTAATCTTATTGTCTTCAGCGACGAGTATTTTTAAAGATGACAGATCACGACCAGTATTCTCTGGAATTCGGTTTTCTTCCTTGTTAATAGCCGCTTGAATGGTATCAAACAAACATTTGTCTTCACACGGTTTCTCCAGCACATCAAATACAGGTAATGCGAAGGACTCCTTGCCGAGTTCATCTTTGCAATAGGCCGACAATATGATGATCGGCGCCAAAATGTCATATTGCTGTTTAAAAACGCGCATCAACTTACTACCCTTCATATCGGGCAATATCCAATCCATGATAATAGCGTCAATATTAGACGCTTCATCGCGAAGTTTTCCTAATGCCGCTTTACCACTTTTGCATAGGACGACATCAGCATTCATTTTTGTCAGGCAACCATAAAGTGCCTCCCTTGCCAGTGCATTGTCATCAACCACCATTAATTTTACTTTGTTGGCAAACTGCAGTGATTGCTCCGTAGTATTAATGACACGTTCATTAGTTCTCACATTGAGTGTTGCTATAAACTCACTGCCTTTTCCTGGCTGACTGTTAAAGGTGATATCACCGCCCATTTGTTCACACAATTTTTTGCTGATGGAAAGGCCCAGTCCTGTGCCACCATATTGTTTTGATATGGAAGAATCAGCTTGAATAAAGGCGCCGAACAAATTTGCTTGTTTATCACGCGTAATACCAATACCCGTATCAATAACAGTAAATCTGAGTTGATAATTTTGATTTCCGGCTGGTGCTATTGACCTGCCGTCGATAAACACAGAGACCTTACCGTGATGGGTAAACTTTGTTGCATTTGAGCATAAGTTAAGGAGTACTTGATTAATGCGCACCACATCGCCAACCAAATCGGTACTAATGTCATCATCAAGTTCCAGCAGAAATTCTATACCTTGCTCTTTGGCATCAAATACAAACGTATCTTTAAGCAACGTTGCCACGCTGTGCAAGCTAAAAGGTTGTGCATTAATATCGAGTTTGCCTGACTCAAGCTTAGAGAAATCAAGAATGTCGTTAATAATGGTCAGCAAGTGTTTCGCAGATAGCTCTATTTTGTCTGCATAGTCAGCTTGCGTGTCATCAAGTAACGTATCTTTAAGCAGCGTTGTCATCCCGAGTACGCCGTTCATTGGTGTACGAATCTCATGACTCATATTGGCAAGAAACTGAGACTTAATGCGTACCGCATTTTCAGCTTCTCTATTGGCTTCTTCAAGCTGCGCGTTTTGCTCTACGAGCTCTTTGGTTTTCTGTTCAACCGCATGGGCTAAAGTCTTTTGTTGCTTGAAAGCATTCCTAAATAGCAAGGCCAAGGTGAGCAGAAACAAGGTGGCAAACGCATTAACAATGATCATCAATTGACTCGATGTCGTGCTGACAACATTTTTTGGGGCCACATAAAGTTGCCAAGTTTGATCGGCAATCGTCAGTGGTCTTGTCAGCCACTGGCGCTGGTCGCTTGAAACCGGCTCACTGGTAAATATATTGTCATTCAAGTGATAGAAGACACCGTTGCTGTCGGCCAGAATTACTTCATGCTTTGCCAGCAAAGGGCCATTTTTTAACGAATCAAAAACACTAGTTAAAATATTAGCAGACACCATAAAGCCAGAAACGCTGTGTGTTTGCTGGCTAAAATCCAATACCGGATACACAATAAAAAAATGCAATTGATTGACGGCTGGAATCGGCATTGAAAGTGGACCAATAAACGGCTGCATCGTTAGCTTTGCCGCCATGGCGTGCTCATACACGGGCCTTTGTTTACCTAAATTACGCCCGATAAAATGAGGATGAGCGCGCCTCGGATAGTCATACATAATAGCGACGACATGCTTTTGATCTTTCGCTAAAGGCCGGGGTTCCTGCGCAATGTAATCAAAATCAAAAATCGAAAATTGTCGAAACACAGGATCATCGCTATCTCGTACTTGTTGCTCGATAGCCGATACTTGATCCGGCACTGTGTTCACCAGAAATGTTAAGCGTTGCTCATTAGCTTCATCACCGTAAACAAGCTCAATCATTTGTTCAAATTCACGCGCGCTTACCCAATTCGAACTACTGAAAAGATTAGCAACAGAAGCGACTTGAAACATCCGACGATTAATATTCGACTGCACTTCCCTGTGTATTGTGTCTGCTTGAAAGCCAAGCTCTTGATTACGTACTTCGGTTGCTTGCTCGGCAACATAGCCATTAACCAACCACAATATCGCCCCACCTACCAGCAGGATGAGTAGGGGAAGCAGGGTAATACGGGTTAACCCTGAGTGAGTTGAGAGTTGGTTTGAGCGCTGCATTGGCCACCCTGAGATGCTACTTTATTATTTTTCAGTACGTCGCCACTAATCAATGTGCAACAGACCTAAGTGTAATCTAAACCTGTGAAAAATCAGGTCAAATTTACGCGAGTTACTGTAATGCCAAGAAATAAAGTCCAGATAAAAGCACTATTGATTGTAATTAAATACGTTGTCCCAATAATGGTCGAGCACTTGTTTAGCTTGCTCCAATGGCAACGCGTGAAAGATATCGCCTTGCAAGGTAACCAGGCGTAACGTCTCCAGTTTTTGCAAAGCGTCAGATATTTCAAAATCGAGTACACAGTCATGTTGATGCGCAAACCATTGCTCAACCTTCTCATCAAGTGCTTGCGCGCTTAACCCTTGTGGCTGATTGAGTAAAAATGCATACGCTAGCAGTGCTTCTTTAAAGTCTTCATCTTCTGCAGCATCGACTAAGGTATGAAAAACACCAGCATTATTATCTAAATTTTTAAAATAGAGATTGTCAGCCAACGCTTTCATAAATTTAATTTTTCGATTTTTAAACTTACTCCACTCTTTAAACACAAAGCTACCAAAAACACCTAATCCTATGCCAAGTGAGATAAAGTGCTGTCGCGTCATTTCTACATCATCTGCACGCCAGCCTAACCAAAAGGCGATCAGTGCCGCGAGCAACAAAAACGACGCCCCCAGTTTAGTGACAAGCACCACAGCTCCACCAACAACAGCGGATGCACCGATAATCACTTTATCAATAGGACGCATTCTCACTTCACTGTTGGGAAACAACATCTCCAGATCAGCTTTAGGCACGTTTTGAAATAGCTTGATAATCGTGGCACCTGGTTCATAGCCAAGTGGTGTTTTTTGTTTTTGTTCGAAATAGGCTTGGTCTTTAAAGGTAATAAAAACCGCGACTCGATCGTAGTTGGTAAAATGTATTGTTTGTTTACGCAACCCCCACCACGTGGTGAGTGTTTCTGTTTTTTGCGATTCACCACGACGATAAAAAACGACTTGCTCAAAGTCCTCAAACTCTACTTCAAGGCGCACTTTAAATAGCGACTCTTCTGTCAACGCGTCCTGCAGATCTTGCTCGGTAATTTTTTCGAAATTGGCGGCATCAAGCACCTTAGCAAAATTTGAGGCAAACATTTTCTGCGCTGATTGGCGCTCTGCATGGTTTAAACGTTGAATGACGCGCGTATCAATGTTCGGGTCGAAAGGCGCATAGTCATTTTTAAGCTGTTCAAGTAAATCGTGATACTTAAAATGAATAACGCTGGCCAACAAATCACAAAACTGCTGAAAGGAGACCGAGTCAGTATCAGACACAACAGTATCTCGACACATCGTCACAACATCTTGCTTTCTAAAGGGAATAAATCTATCAGCTGGCATGTTTATCGGCTCAATTCACTGCAATTTATCAAGTGTATTGAAGCGGCACGACGCAAACAACTTAAAATGTAATAACGGATTGAATCAATCAATAGTGACTTGGCTAATCGATTTACCATTGCGCTGACAAATCACCGCGTGCATTTCAGATAACATACACAGTGCAATGCTCTCTGGTGTTTCGCCCCCTAAATCCAAACCTATTGGCCCAGAAAGCTTGGTTTGCATGGTGCTTGGATGGATACCACTTTGTTCAATAACTTGCTGCTTACGATGAATCGGCCCAAGTAATCCAATATAGGCACAGGGTAAACTGTGTAATACAGCGAGAGCCTTTGCATCAATAGAGACACTGTGGCTCATTAAAATCACGCCCGTAATGTTTTGTGTTGTGGCATATTGTGCAACACTTTCAAGGTCACCCTCACAAATGTTATCAACCTCTTTAAAATAGGCTTGTCGTGCATTGGCCGGCCTTTGATCCCAAAGTGAAACGCGCCAGCCGAGTAATTTTGCCATTTGCGTAACTGGACGAGCATCAAAGCCTCCACCAATGACCAATAAATGAGGTTCTGGAAAGATATGGGTGACTAAGTACGTGACTCCTTCTATGCTTTCTAGTTGCGAACGACGATTTAAAGACCATTGATGCTGAACATCAGTGCGAGAAAAGCTTGCTTTAGCAGTGTCAGGGCTATTTGGGATCACTTGCTTATACAAACCAGTTTCACTTTGCTCGCAGGCATGAAAGACGTTCTCCAAGGCGAGATAATTGTTTTCTGCGCAAACTGGCTGCATCAAGATGTGTACTACCCCACCACAGCCGATACCTAGTTGAAACGTAACATCATCTTCATCTGTTGCGTCATAAGTGATGGTTTTTGCTTTTTGACTGGCCATTACCGTTTGCGCATGGCGCTGAATGTCCCCCTCTAAACAGCCACCCGACAGAATCCCCAGTTGAGCACCATCGCCTGAGAACATCATCATCGCGCCAGGTTTTCGATAACTCGAACCTTCTGTTTGGAAAAGCGTACACAAAACCCACTCGGTTTCATCTCGACGTGGATACCACGTCGCTAAAATATCTTTAAGCGATGTTGACATGAAAAAATAAAAGTAGTGATAACACATTCATAACATTATCAAATATTAGAAATTTGCACAGCGTTGATTATGTAACAATGGATAATAAGTATAGATAAAAAGTGATACGTATAACGTCAACGTAGAGCCCAAGTTACAAGGGTGTTACAATAATTGTATACACTCTTTAATTGGATTATTTTTTGTCGTAAATGTCGCCGATAAACACGTTACCTCTTGAACAACCGCGTCTCAGTGTCAGGATGATGCAGCGTGTATTTCTCTCATTTTTTCTGACACTTATTGTCAGTATGATGGCTGCTGCGCAGGAACAAAAATCCGCCATAGAACTGTCGACATTTACGCAAGACACCATCGGTCCGTCCATCACGTATTTTCAAGAAAAACAGCAAAGGCTCACTCTAGAGCAAGCAAAAGAAACGTTTGATCTCGGTTTTGGAAAAGGCGCAACGAGCGACTCCATTTCACTCGGCATAGGCGTTGCGCCAGTGTGGTTAAAATTCACGGTGCATCAGCAAACTCAACTTAGCCAAGCATATCGTTTAGCGATAGAAACGCCGTGGCTTGACCATATCGATACCTGGGTTTATCACCAAGGTATTGTTGAAAAGCACGTTATAGGTGGTGATGCTGTTCCATTTGAACAACGTCCAATGCAGTATAAGTATTACGCTTTTGAGCATACTTTTTCCCCTGGCTTAACGGATGTTTATATTCGAGTCGAGTCACTAGGCCCTATGGCTATTCCGGTTCGATTAAGTACAGTGCCAGAGGCAATAGAACGCGATATTAGTGCGGCATATCAGTATGGTGTGTTATACGGCATTATGGTCGCACTAGCGCTATATAATCTGGTTCTCTATATCTTTATTCGCCAACGCGAATATGGATTGTATAGTCTGTATTTGTTGGGTTTTGTCATAAACAGCTTGTCATATACTGGACAACTTCACACCATTATCACCGTTGACTACGGCCCCTATTTTCAAGATTGGGTCGATATCTTCTTAATGATTACTTATAGCGTTGCAGGACTTCACTTTGCGCGAACGTTATTGCACACCAAAGCACATGCGCCCAAGCTCGATCAATTTGTCGTACGAATTACTGTGTTGATTCCTGCCGGTATGGTTATAGGCTTTGTCTTTGACCAACTGGTATTTGCCACTAGCCTCGCCTTTATATTGAATTGCGGGTTCGTCACCTTGTTTATTGCAATGGGTATCTACGCACTAAAAGCGAATAGACCATTTGCAGTGATTTTCCTATTCTCATCTGTAACAGCAGCAATTTGCATTACCATATCAACTCTCGCTGTCGCAGGGGTTCTTGTGCCCTATAACGATGTTACCTTTAAAGCCATTGAGGCAGGCATGGCATTCGAAGCAATACTGCTTGCCGTCATACTTGCACAACAGTTTCGCATGGCTAAAGTGGATAAAATGATTGCTGAACGCTATGCGCGAACCGATCCTCTCACCCAAGTGAACAATCGCCATGGCTTTCAAGATATATCACATCCTCTTTGGCAAAAATGTATTCGTGAACAGCGAGATGCTTCCATCGTTTTATTAGATATTGATGCCTTCAAGTCAATCAACGACACCTATGGCCATCAAGCAGGGGACAAAGTGTTACAAACCATCTCCCGCTGTATTAAAAATACTGCTCGAAAATGTGATGTAATTGGTCGTTGGGGCGGTGAAGAATTCATCCTGTTTTTACCTGAAACATCCGCCGAGCTAGCTATGGTGCAAGCAGAAAGGCTGCGTACCGCCATTGCAGCATTAGAAGTACAATGGTTAGATTCTGCTATCCGCTTAACAGCAAGTTTTGGTGTAGCCGGCACTAACCATGGAAAACTGCATCAACTTCCGCTTCAAGACAGTTTCTTTGAGCGCATGATAACAGAGGCGGACAATGCGCTTTATCGTGCAAAACACAATGGTAAGAACCAAGTAAAATACAGTCGCCAACAAGCAGCAGCGTATTCTTTAAGTTAGCCCAATTATCACGGCTTATTCGCTAGGTAATTCGTTTTTCACCATGTGCAGGTGCACATCTTGTTGAGGAAACGGTATGGTAATGCCTTCCTCGTCGAAGCGCAGTTTTACCGCCTTTGTGACATCCCAGTAGACATCCCAATAATCGTCCGTTTTTACCCAAGGACGGACGATGAAGTCGACTGAGCTCGTGTTGAGCGTATGTACTTTAATCATCGGCTCTGGCGAACGAAGAATAGACTCATGTGACTCAATAATGTCTCTTAACACCTCTTCCGCTTGATTCACATCATCTTGATATCCAATGCCAAACACCATATCGACACGGCGTATACGTTCGTGAGTCACGTTTTTGATAACGTCTCCCCATATTTTGCTATTGGGTACAATAATCACTTGGTTGTCAAAGGTGCGAATAGTGGTGTTCACTAGACTCATCTTGTTCACTTTGCCATTAACGCCACCAGCATAGACAAAATCGCCGACATCAAATGGACGGTAAATCAGTAACATCATGCCCGCTGCTAAGTTCGATAATGTGTCTTGAAGTGCAAAACCTATTATCACGCCGGCAATACCAAAACCGGCAAGCACAGGCGTCAAATCGAGCCCAATTTGCGACAGTGCGATTAGAAAGCCTATCACCATGATGGTTTTACCCGAAATCGACACGAAAAAGTCTTGCATCAATTGCGACATGTTTAAGTTCTTGGTGCGCACCGCTTTACTAACAACGCGGCTAAACGCTTTAGCGATAACTTTAGCCACCAGAATGATGATGACGAAAATTAATACTTGGAAAACATGCCCAGGCGCATTATCAACTAACCATGCCCATAACCTTTCAGACCAACTGGTCACAATGGTGAGCATCACTTTCCAATTCAATAAGTCATAGGTGATATCACCCGTCGTTTCGAATATCAGTTGCTTATATTCTGATGTTTCAATATCGAAATCTGCTGCAATATCGACGAGCGAGCGCATGCTAGTTGTGCTGATTTCTAGGCGTTGTTTAATCACCAGCTGATTCACCTGCAAATTTGCTTTTTCAGATTCAGGGCTTTCAGCTAACTGCTGGTTCAAGAACTTATTTTGCTGACCATAGTATTTAATTGAGGCAGAGAGTAAGCGCAATCGCGAACGCAGTTTTCGCTCTAAAGCCTCAGTCGTGTTATCAGCTTTGATCGCTAAAGCTGTCATCCAATCAATATTTTGATGACTCCATTTGAACATCAAGTCTAAGAAGTGTTGAAGCTCGCGATACCGATTTAACAAGCTCAATTTGTCTTCCAACTTAGCCGCGCTAATTTCTTCGGTCAACTCATCAGAGCGGCTATTCAAATGATCGATTGCTTGCGATGTGTACTTTTGTTGGTCAGACACTAAGGTCTTTAATGTTGCAGACGCCACACCTTGGCTGCTAATGGCTTTGGTAATGTCGTGTCGTAGCTCTTCGTTTTTATAAAAGAGCTGCAGCTGAATAGCACCAAAGTCATCCCCTTTTGAATGCTGCAAGGACTCTGACAGCGCCCTTATTTCTTCGTTAATAGCATCAATATCTATTTGTAATTGGGAAGACGGAGCAGGAGACTCAGGCTCTTGTGCAGACACGCCATAATGAGAAAGCGATCCGAACAAAAACAAGCAAAGTAAAAATAAAGGGCGCAGCAACATAAACGTAAATCCTTGTTTGCATCGTTCTTCACAGTAAGAACCATAGATGCGTACATTAAAAGTACAAAAAACACGACCTAACAACAAGTTGCTGATAGCAAAGTGCTTTATTACACTAAAGTTCAACAATGTATTCTATGCTTTAATTAATCATCTAGATCACGAATGATTGATGTCATTTGTTGCATTTTGGGGGCAGGTACAATGAATTTCGAATTAAATGGTCAGCAAGTTAGCGTTGATGTCGAAGATGACATGCCATTGCTTTGGGTATTGCGAGACGAGCTTAATAGTAAAGGCACCAAGTTCGGTTGTGGTTTCGCTCAGTGCGGTGCATGCACAGTTCACATGAACGGCGTAGCAATGCGCTCATGTCAGCTACCAGCTGTTGCCGTCAATGGCCAAAAAATTACGACTATTGAAGGATTAGGCACGCCAGAAGCGCTTGGTGCTATTCAACAGGCTTGGGTAGAACACCAAGTTGCCCAATGTGGCTACTGTCAATCGGGCCAAATGATGCAAGCAGCGTCTCTGTTAGCCACCAACAGTAACCCAAGCGAACAAGACATCAACAACGCGATGGCGGGCAACCTATGTCGATGTGGCACTTACCCACGTATCAAAGCGGCCATTCAAGCGGCTGGAAAACGACTAAGAGAGGGTAAGTAAATGAGCAAGCTACGAACCTTTACCCGCCGCGCCTTTCTCATTGGTACTACCGCTATTGCTGGTGGTGTGGCTTTTGGCACCTACAAGTACTTAACACCGGAAGACAACCCGCTACTTGATGACTTGAAAGCTGATGAAGCAGCGATCACACCCTTTGTGAAGATTGACCAACATGGTGTAACTCTCATCACACCGCGTGCTGATAAAGGCCAAGGCGCCTACTCAATTCAAGCAATGCTGCTTGCAGAAGAGCTGGATATCGACCCTTATCAAGTGCGCACTTCACCCGGAAAACCCAGTGCGGCCTATTATAACGGTGCCGTATTGGATGAGGCGGCTCCCGGATTTGGGGATGTACTGGGTAAATTGTTAGGTATGCAAATTACTGGTGGTAGCTCAACAGTACCCGATATGTATGAACGTATGCGTCTCGCCGGTGCTGTCGCAAGGGAAACCTTAAAGCAAGCTGCGGCAACTCTGTATTCCGTTGATATGGCAAAGCTTACGACTAAAAATGGTCAGGTACATTTACCCGATGGTAGAGCGATAAACTACAGTGAATTAGCAACTGCTGCCGCGAATATCGCGCCTGTTAACGACGTTAGCCTTCGTCCACCCTCTTCATGGAAGTATTTAGGTAAGCCACATCAACGCACCGATATTTTGGCTAAATCTACTGGCACACAGGACTATGGTATCGATGTAACCTTTGACAACATGTTGTATGCGTCCGTGCGAGCAAATCCGGGCATAGGAGCAGGTGCAGCGTCTTTTGACGACACTAAAGCTAAGGCATTGCGCGGGGTTAAAAAAATATTACCGATAACCAATGGTGTAGCGGTAATTGCTGATAATACGTGGCGTGCGATAAAAGCGGTCAACGCAATTGACATCACCTGGTCACCGGGGCCTTACCCTGAAAATTCAGCGCAAATGTGGCAGGTATTGGAGCAACATCTAACGCCTGAATTTGAAAATGTGGAGCGAAAAAACGAAGGGGATATCGCCAAAGCACTTTCTGTTGGCAACAGTAACGTCATTTCACACAGTTACCGCACACCCTATTTAGCACATGCTCCATTAGAGCCCATGAATGCAACAGTGCTAGTGACTGACAACAAAGTCGAAATTTGGACAGGTACACAAATACCACGCTTTGTCGTCAATCATGTTGCGGAGTTAACTGGACTATTGAAATCCCAAATCCACCTTTATGCACAACCTATGGGAGGTAGCTTTGGCCGCCGGCTGGAGGATACCTACGTTTTGCAAGCCCTTGAAATTGCGCAGGCCATGAAAGGAACCCCGATAAAAATGACATGGTCTCGCGAAGAGGACATGCAGCATGATTACCCGCGTCCAATGACCCTGGCAAAAGCGCAAGGTTCTGTCGAAAACGGCCAAGTTTCAGCAATGCAGCTTCAAATCGTATCGGCATCGTTGGTTGCCTCCTGGATGGGACGAATTGACTCTGCACCGCCTGGACCCGATGCCACGATTACAACGGGTGCTGATGACCAACCCTACGGTATTCCCCACTATCGAGTAACGGGTTACAAAGCGCCTGAAATGGTGCCAATCAGTTCTTGGCGTTCGGTGGGTGCTTCCCAAAACGGCTTCTACCACGAGTCTTTCCTTGATGAACTCATTACTGAAGCTGGTGCTGATCCACTAAAAGAGCGGCTCAGATTGTGCAACGATGACATTGCCACTAAGGTGCTGGAAAAGCTTGGTGAAATAAGTCAATGGCAAGGACCTAAGCCTGCTGAAAACAAGGGCAGAGGTATCGCTATGACAAAATCATTTGGCGTACCGGTCGGTTTTGTGGTCGATGTCAGTTATGAAGCAAGCCGTATTCGAATTGATCATGTGTATATTGTTGCCGATGTTGGCGCAGTATTAGACCCGATCAATATCGAGGCGCAACTCTCAGGTGGTGCCATATTCGGACTCGGGCATGCAATGAACTGTGAATTGACGTATGAAAACTATGCACCAGTACAAACCAACTACCATCAATATCAAGCTATGAGAATCAATCAAGCACCTGACATAACGGTCCACGTACTTGAAAATGGTGACGCCATCAAGGGAGCTGGTGAACCTGGTGTACCGCCAGCTGCACCAGCATTAGCAAACGCCATTTATGCAGCAACTGGCCAGCGTATAAGGGAGTTACCCCTTAACAAAGCGATAACGTTTACCTAAAGCCCGGCTTTGTTTTGACGGTGCCATTTATTGGCATCACACCAATAAAAAAGGCCTGTTTATACAGGCCTTTTCTTTAAATGGACTATTTGCTATTCAGCAACAAACTCATCGTACGTTTTCACTTCAAATGGTTGACCTTCAGTGTCACTACCTTTCAAACCATTAATTGTGTCAGCTTGACCAGCCAAAATATCACCGTATTGCTTTTTAGCATCATCAAAACGGGTCGTTAGCAATGCTAAATTAGCCATTTCTGATTTAGATGGCACTTCAAAGCCTTGTGTGACCTTACTGTATAAGTCAGCCAATTTTTCACGTAATTGCGGCTCTGCGCTGCCAACGTAGTTATCACCAGTAGTAATCACCAACGTTTCTTTTAACGTGTTTAACGCCTTTGTTAACGCGATGGCTTGCTCCCCTTCTTGCTTTTCAGCAAGCGCAATATGCTCATCTATTTGATAAACCAAGTACGCTAACTCTTGCGTCATATCGTAAAGTTTCATCGTCGTTTTATGTAACTTTTTACGGTCACGTTTCGACAATGGCGAGTCTGGGTCGGCAATAAGCTCAACTTTTGTCTCGTAGACTTCTTTACCTTTTGTCATGACAACATTGTAAACACCAGGGCTTACACGAGGCGCAGTGAACCCACCAAACGTCCACGTTTTGCCTTTAGCAATTTTCGGCGGCTTTAAGTGATAGTTCCAATCAACAACATTGATGCCTTTCGCTTTACCTGCAGGTAGATCAGCAACCTTGTTACCCTCTTCATCAAATACTTCCAATTTAACTTTGCCAAAGATATGGCGTTTCTTCATAAAGTATTTAATTTGGGCGCTAGTTGAAGCGTTTTGACCAACAAATTGTGTTTCAGTACTACCGCCGCCAAAACCATTTTCTTCGTTGATGATCGTCGGTTCAGATGCAAAGAAGTGAAACTTCTTGTTAAGTACATCATCACTTAGCTCACGTAGTGGGCTAATGTCATCTAGAATAATGATTCCGCGTCCATGTGTACCAAGCACTAAGTCATTTGTCTGCTTTTGCAACTCAATGTAATGCACGGCAGTGGCAGGCATATTATTGGTAAAGCGTAACCAGTCCTGACCGCCATTCAAGGTAATGTACAAACCAAACTCTGTGCCTAAAAACAGTAAGTTAGGGTTTTCGTAATCTTCTTGAATATTACGTGCAAAACCTTTGATATTGTCTTTGGCAAGCGACGTCCAAGTTTTACCAAAGTCAGTGGTTTTGTAGACATACGTATTGCTGTCATTAGCGGTATGTCCATCAAACACGGCATAGGCTGTTCCTTTGTCGTGAACACTCGCTTCAATGTGGCTTACCCAAGTGTGTTTAGGTAAGTTAGGCACATTTTCAATAACATTTTGCCATTTTTTACCGCCGTTCTTGGTCACTTGTACGTTGCCATCATCTGTACCTACCCAGATAATATCTTCGTCAAGACTAGATTCAGCAATGGTAAATATCGTTGAATGATTTTCTGCACCAGAATTGTCTACCGACAATCCACCTGACTCTAGCTGGTTTTGCTTCGCCGGGTCGTTTGTCGTCAAATCAGGAGAGATTTTTTTCCATGTGCTACCCATGTCTTCAGAGACGTGGACAAACTGACTCCCCATGTACAAGCGATCTGGCTCATTTGGACTCAATTCAATCGGCGCATTCCAGTTGAAACGTAATTTAGGGTCGCCTTTCTCTGGTAGCGGCTGAATCGTTTTCACTTGATTTAACTCAGTATTCAAACGCCAAACATTTTGTGCGCCTTGCATTTCTGAGTAAACAATGGGCTTAGTGGCATGTTTTAACACACGGAAGCCATCACCATAGCCAACGCTATTCCAGTCTCTCGCTTCAACACCGCCAGGTGAAGAAGATGGGCCATACCATGAGCCGTTGTCTTGCAAGCCACCGTAAATGTTATACGGTTCAGCATTATCAACACTGATGTGATAGAACTGCGATACAGGTATGTTTTCAACAATTTCCATTGTCGAACCACCGTCCCAAGTACGGTAAACACCGCCATCAGTCGCCACATACATGCGCTCTGAATCTTTGGGGTCAAACACAGCGTCATGGATATCGGCATGCATACGGCCTAAGTCTTTGAACGTTGCACCACCGTCACGGCTGATAGAACCAAACAAGCCACCTTTAACTAAAATATCAGGATTCTGCGGGTCAACAACAATGCGTGAAAAGTAGAAAGGGCGAACCACTAGGCCAAAGTCGCCGTTTAAGTGCTGCCAACTTTTACCGCCATCGTCAGAGCGATATAAACCTTTATCTTCGTCTTTTTCCGTCTCAAGTACAGAATAAAGTCGATTAGGATCTGATGGCGCGACAGCCACCGCGATACGGCCTAATTTACCTTCAGGGAAGCCGTTGTGGATTTTATTCCACGTTTTACCGGCATCTGTCGATTTATATAATGCGCTGCTCTCGCCGCCCGAGTTAAATGACCATGCCGTGCGACGAAACTCCCACATTGACGCGTAAAGCACATTCGGGTCGCTCGGATCCATCACCACGTCTGAACAACCTGTTGTTTCGTCGATATATAGCAGCTGTTCCCACGTATCACCGCCGTCAACAGACTTATAAACGCCACGCTGTTTGCTGTCTCCCCATAGGGCGCCAAGCACACCGACGTAAATTTCTTTACTGTTTTTTGGGTTTACCACAACACTACTGATACGCTCTGAACCTTCAAAGCCTTTCTGTGTCCAGTTTGCGCCGCCATCTTTACTGACGAATAAGCCATCACCAACAGAAACACTATTACGTGTCCAGATTTCACCGGTACCAACCCAAACGGTGTTATCTGGGTCATTAGGGTCTAGCTCAATGGCACCTATCGATTGTGGATGCTCATCGAAAATCGGCTTAAACGTGGCACCACCATTAATACTTTTCCATACACCACCACCCGCAGCGCCGGCATAAATAATACGGCTATTGGTCGGATGCATTTCCAAATCACCAATGCGGCCACTCATCAGTGCCGGACCAACATGGCGGGCTTCTAAATCACCAAATACGCTTTTACCTGTCAGTTTTTTAGCGTCAACAGGTAAAGCTGCAGCGCTCAAACCTAGCACTGCAGCACAAATCAATTTTAGATTCATGTTCAATTTACCTGAAATGTGAATTATTCAGCAGCTGGTGCTGTAGGGAAGTCAAATACCGCATTATCAACTGAAGGATTTAGCTCTACAGACTTAATAGTAATTGGCGAACCACCCGGTTGACCTTTAATTTCACTCATGATCGCAAATGGGAAATATAAAGAATCAACTTCTTGGTAATCGCTAAACTTCATAATTTGCGTTGCGCCTTTCATTGGGCCAGAGTGAAGCTCAGTTTCTGTCATCACTAACACCATAGAGTCGGCATCAAAGTAGTGGTAAGACACATTAGGTACTTCTTTACCTTCTAACTTTATTGGCTCTTGAGTTAATTTAATTTTGTATGCGTCAGCACCTTCAACAGTTTCGGTACCCACTAGCTCAGCAGTGTAACCTTTTGCTTTGTAGTCCATTAACGCGTCAGGGAAATCATTTGAGTTTAAGCTGAAGTTGTATGTGTCTTCTGCTGTGCTTTTTTCAGGCTTTAACGTCATCATGTTGATTGACCATAACGTTTCACCGTCGTAAACCGCTTGCTTGAAGTCTTTACCTTGTACCGAAAATTTTGTGTACGTTTTGCCAGAATCAAGATTGACGATTTCAATTGGGAATTGCATTTGACCTTGTTGGAAATTTCCGGTCATTTTTACGCCCTTCAATTGCTTAAGCGCTTCTACACCACCAATATTTTCGTGGTATGTAGAGATAATTTCGTCAACCGACGTTGCCTGTGCAAATAGAGAGCTAGAAAGTAATGCTGTAGCAGCAAGTGACTTGAATAAATTCATGACGCATCCTTGTTTATAGTTTTTTATGTGTGAGTAAAAACTCCGCACCACTTCGTGAGAAGCTCTTACCCTGTGCTAAAACTTAGCCTAACAAAATGTAAACGTTTTGTTAATGTAAATTCTAACGAGATTCAGAAACATGATAAGGACCTAAAACTTTGACTGTGGTTTGAATCGTTTGTTACTGGCAATTTTAAGAATACGCAGAAAATTAGGACATTCGAGATGACTGGGTGCCTGACATTGCGCGGCATGTCTTAGTCCATCTCGCATAGCGGTCAGCTGCTTAATTTTTTTATCCAATTCGTTAGCCTTGGAAGACAGTAATTCACGGTCTATGTTGGGGCCACTGTCAGTGAACATCTCATGAATTTCATCAAGCGAAAAACCAGCAGCAATACCCAATGAAATGAGCGATAAGCGCTCAATCACATTTTGATGAAACTGGCGACGAATACCCTGCCGGCCAATCGAACTAATCAATCCTTTTTTTTCATAAAAACGCAGTGTATGAGCCGCAATACCTGAGACCTTTGCTACTTCAGCAATATCCATAATCAATCCTCACATTCCTTAAAAAGGATGTTGACTTGAAGTCGACTTCAAGTTGTATGGTAGTAGCTCATATGTTGGCAAACAAGATTGTTAGCGCAACTTTCACACATATTTATAGAGGACGACAAAGATGGAACATGCGTTTTGGCACAATATCTGGGCAACCAATGAGATTGGCTTTCACGAAACAAACCCAAATGCACTTTTGCAGTCACATTTATCAACGATTGCCCAATCACCACATTCTCGAATATTTCTGCCTCTATGTGGCAAAACGGGGGATATAGGCTGGCTGTTATCACTAGGCTATGCCGTTGTTGGCGCAGAGCTAAGTGAACTTGCTATTAGACAATTATTTGAAGAACTAGCGCTAACACCTGAAATATCAGAACACGGTCAATTAAAACGCTACGCCGCGGAAAAGTTAGTCATATGGGTGGGTGATATCTTTACATTAACCGCTGAGCAATTGGATTATGTTGACGCTATTTACGACCGAGCAGCTATCGTAGCCCTGCCAGCAGAAATGCGTATCGCGTATAGCCAACATCTTATAACGCTAACGAAACACGCGCCACAACTTATCGTCACGTATGAATATGACCAGCCAGATTATCCTGGACCACCTTTCTCTATTAGTGAGCAAGAAATTTATGCTCACTATCGAAATGCATATCAAATCACGCAACTTGCACACGAAAAAGTGCCTGGTGGCCTGAAAGGACTATTTCCTGCCACCACGTCTGCCTGGCAATTATTGCCAAGTTAATCAAGACCACTGTTTCATCGCTTTTTCTTGAAGAAAGTCGATCAGTACACGCACTCGCTTTGCACGTTGTGCGTGTTGAACAAAATACACGTAGAGGCCCGGATACGTAAACCAGTAATCCTCTAACACAGGGATTAATTTACCTGATGTAAGCTGATGCTTAACCATGGGCTCAATAAGTCGGCCAATACCCAGCCCTTTGGCTGCGGCATCTACCATCACATCCGTGTCATTCGAAATCAGCGCTGACTCCATATCTACCAGCAGTTCTTCGCCATCATTATTTAGTCGCAAAGGCGCAATTTGGTTGGAGGCAATAAATCGATATTGCACCATTTTATGGTTATGGAGGTCATTAGGTGTTTCTGGCAGGCAATGCTTTTCAGCGTATCCTTGAGAAACAAACATGGCATCACGCATCGCGGGTGTAAGTTGTCTAGCAACCATTCCTTCAGCAATCCTGTCGCCAAAGCGGATGCCTACATCAAACCCTTCTTTGATGATGTCTTCGGCTTTATCGGAAATTGAAATTTCCAAGGTGATTTCTGGGTAACGCTGACAAAATTCTGCGTAAATAGGTGCCAGAAAAAACTGGTAGGCAAAACGTGGGGTTGTTATACGAACATGCCCCGACGGTACCTGACTGAGATCACCCACATTTTCCAATGCACTATCAATATCAAACATCGCAGACTGTGTTTGAGCAAACAATTGGTGACCAGCTTCAGTCAACTCGATACGACGGGTTGTACGCGTAAACAACGGTAAACCCAAGTGTGACTCAAGCAATTTTAGTGACTGGCTAACTGATGCGGGGGCTATTTCAAGTTGCCTAGCAGCACCTGAAATTGACCCTTCACTCACAATACAGTGAAATGTTGCCAGTTGATTGTACGTTGCGCCTTTCATGTATTTTTGCCTTATCAGCACATTATTAGGTTTATCCTAATAATTTTTTAGAAAAACCTCATCTAAAAATTAACAGTAATAGTGACTACTATATCCGTATTGAATAAGTCACATGATTTACGAGGTTAGATATGAGCAAGGTACTAGTCATTTCAGGACACCCAAATTTAGCGTCTTCTTACACAAATTCTAGTATTTTAACTGCCCTATCAGCAGAGGTTTCAGATATAGAAATTCGTCATCTCGATCAGCTGTATCCCGACTACCAAATCGATGTTGCAGCTGAACAGGCGGCTTTGCTATCTGCCGATACTATCGTTTTCCAGTTTCCTTTTTACTGGTACTCAGTACCTGCACTACTGAAAAAGTGGTTAGACGATGTATTCGCCTACGATTTTGCATACGGCTCAAAGGGCGACAAGCTAAAAGGCAAAAATCTTATTCTGTCTTTCACCATTGGTGGCCCCGAAGAGTCATACGATCCGTTGGGATATAACCATTACCCTATCGAAGAACTGATTAAACCACTGAAGCAAACCGCCTATTTAGCTGGACTGAATATGCTGCCTTCAATATATACCCATCGCATGGTGTTTATTCCTGGTGTGTACAACACCCAAGAAGATGTTGAAAAGCGCGCTCTAAACCATGCAAGCCGGTTAATTGATACCCTAAATGTATTAGCTAATTCAGCAGAAACACGCATTAAAAAGTTCGTTGCCGATTGGTTTGCAGAGTTCGATCAGCTGCCAGACAGCGATTCGTTTTTCCTAGCCAAACTTGCCGAAGACATCAACTGGGTAATGCCCGATGGCGCCTTCAAAGGCCATGCAGGGTTCAAGGACTGGTACGCCATCGCAAAACAAACCTTTCAGCCAGGATGTGATCATCAAGTAGAGCAAATTGATGTTGAGAAAACCAACGAAGGCTTCGAAGTAAACTTGCGCATACGCCTAATTGCGCAATCCCTCTGTGGAGATGACATCAACATGTTGGTCAATGAAACGTGGCAAATGACTGAGCAAACTGACAAAGGCTTAATCATTCATGACTATCAAGTGACCGCGATTTAACTTATCAAACATCAAAAGGAGGAGTTCGCTATGTATAACGTGATGACTAAACTGCTTAGCGCAACATTGTTTTTCGCTTCGCTACAAACACCTACTACATTGGCAAAAGACATTAACGACCCTGCACTATGGCCGAAACCAGCAGCCCCCGTTGCATTGGGTTCAGAAAGTAGTGAAGCGCTCAAAGTCGTTCAACAATTTTTCGAAGCTTATGCTGAAGACGATACCGCTAAACTCAGACAATTTGTGGCAGAAGACGTGGAATGGCATATCCCAGGAAAGCACCCTCTTGCTGGCACAAAGCGAGGAATCGATGAGTTTCTTGCATTCTTTTCATCACTTGCAAGCGCAGGTTTTAAAGCGGAAGTAATGATACTCGCCGCAAATGATACTTATGTGATTGATGCTCATCGAGGTTGGAGTAACACAGGCGGAGACAACATCGATATCAACTGGGTGCTGCTCTATCAAATAGAAAATGGGAAGATTAAACGCGTACAGAATTTTTCTGGTAATCAGTACGCGTCAGATCAATTCTTTACCACTTTTTTGAAACACAAAAGCTGAGCATTTAGCTCAGCTTCTCCGTGAAGAATGACAGTGTTCTTTGCCATGCAAGCTCTGCGTTTTCCTTGTCAAAACGACCCGTCGAGTCATTATGGAAACCGTGTTTAGCGTTTTTATACATATGCATTTGATAATCAACGCCCGCTGCTTTTAAATCTTGCTCATATTCAGGCCAAGACTTATTCACTCGCTCGTCTAACTCGCCCAGCTGAATCATCAACGGTGCTTTGATGTTTGCACGTAGCGCCTTCGCCGCTGGCGTGCCATAAAACGGAACACCTGCTGACAACAAATCGCTTTCAACAGCGGCCAGATAATTGACCATATAGCCACCAAAGCAGAATCCTACAGCGCCTAGCTTGCCATTGCTGAGTGAATGAGATTTCAAAAACTTCGCTGCGGCTAAAAAGTCTTGTTCTATCTTGCTGCGTTCCAGTTGACGTTGCATGGCTCGTCCTTCATCGTCATTTCCTGGGTAACCACCAACAGGAAATAAGGCATCTGGTGCAAATGCCACAAACCCCGCTTTCGCCAAGCGTCTGGCAACATCTTTTACATAAGGGTTTAAACCACGATTCTCGTGTATCACCAGCACCACAGGATAATTTGCTTTCTCTGTCGTTGGCACAACCAAGTAACCGCGACCTTTGCCATGCCCTTTAGGTGAATCAAATTCTGCAAATGAGGCTTTAATTTCTGGGTCATTAAACGACACTTGCTCTGCAAGCGCGTAATTTGGCAAAAGTGCACCGGTAAGCACCGTCATCGAATAACCAAGCGCAACCAAACCACTCAGTTTTTTCATGAAAGTGCGTCGATCCATACCGCCATGGGCATAATCGTCGTACCAATCAAACGCTTCTTGTGGTATCTCATTTTTATCTTGCATCTCGCTTATCCTTTTTATTGTTATTGCTCGTAAAATCAGTCTGATTTTGCCGCCTGTTTATTGCCAAGGATACCGCATTCAACCATCAGCCAAATGTGTCCTAGCATAGGTATTAACAGAAGGAACAACCAGTAAGTCGGTCGCCCTCTGCTGTTTAATCGTTTCTTACATGCCGCAATAATTAGCCAAAATGCGACTAACGTTACTATGATATAGATAAGGCTATGGATCACTGTCACTGTGCCTTGGCTTACGCTTTCACCATAGTGAATATGAATAGGGGTTAGCACGATATTGGTCAGAATAATAATTAGCCAAAATTGCAATCGTTCAATGTGGCCGTTGAACGAGAATAGAGCCACAACATGGCGTAGAAGCGTCATTTTTTATGCCAATCAGATGGTTAACAGCCTTGAGTATAGGAGAAATCAGCGTTGTTTAAAAAATTAGCAATGACACTTTGTTCCTTGTGCTTGATTCCGGGGGCGTTCGCCACAGAAAAGCCTGAGCAATTCTATGGCAATGTTATCAACGTAAAAGTAATAGCTCCTGAAACGAATGTACCCGAGGGCACCCTTTTGGGCGGCATGTTGGGGCTACTCATTGGCGATTCAACACAAAGCGTATTGTCTGGTGCCGCGGGTGGCTTTGCGATCACCTCTGCGCTAGAGGGCGATCGCCGCATCTTTATTTATAAAATAGAACAAGGCACACAACTCAAACAAGTTGCTCTCGATAATGGCAAGTTTAATGTCGGCGATTGTGTCGTAATTGAGACCATTGAAAGGCATGTAAACGTCAGGCCTGTCTCTAACAGCTTTTGTTTACACCCTAGTCATCCCGCCTTATCTGAACAGGATGTTACCGATATGCAAACGCAACAAGCCAACGCATGTGTCGCGGCAAGAAAGGCATTACTGGCAGCAACAACAGACAAAGAAACCGACAATGCGTTAATCAAAGTACGCGCTCTCTGCGAACAATAAACACATGAAGCGTTACAGGGCAGACAAAAGCGACAAAAGGGAACCATCATGAAATATTTTTTACTGATCGTGTGCATTATTGTGTGTACCGCATGTTCAGGCACTATCAAATCCTCTGACATTTCAGGCAACGCAAAAAATCATATCTACGTCATTAATGAACGCATAGCAGATAGGCTTATCTACGCTGCGATGAAAACGGAATTTGAAGAAAAATCGATACTGAAACTGTCATCTGATATCGGCTATTCGTCGTCTGTGGATTGGGGAATAGATACTGACGCGATAACGGTAAGTGCTATTCCAGCGCAAGGCATCGACGACAATAACAATACTGTCCAGGGCTATACGTTTGAAGCAAATCACACGGGCACAGCCCCAGCAGCAGGCGCACCAACAATAAAACGTTTAATGGCAAAACTAGTGAGTGACGCCGAAAAAATAGGCATGACCGCCAAGGCTAAATAGCGTTAACACACGTCAGAAAAAGTATCGTAGGTAAACAATAAAGGCACGTTTCCCGTGCCTTTATAAACTATTTACTTTGATGCTTTTTATTACATGCTAATTAGCCATAAGACTAGTGCTTCATATCTAAATGCATCACCTTTGACCACGCATTCACAAAGTCTTGCACAAACTTCGATTTCGCTTCATTGGTCGCATACACTTCTGCAATGGCTCGCAATTCAGAATTAGAGCCAAACAATAAATCAATACGTGTTGCTGTCCATTTCTTGTTGCCGCTCGCTCTATCGATGCCGTCAAACACTAATTCATTGTCTGTCTTTTGCCACTGTGTACTCATGTCGAGTAAATTCACAAAGAAGTCATTGGTCAGTTGACCAGGATTATCCGTTAACACCCCATAATCTGACTGCCCATGATTGATGTTAAGCGCTCTAAATCCGCCAATAAGCACGGTAAGCTCTGGTGGCGTTAGCGTGAGTAAATGTGCTTTATCCAGCAAGGTTTCTTCTGGGCGAACGCCAGGAGCACTGGTACCAAAATTTCTAAAGCCATCACTTTTTGGCTTGAGCACCGCAAATGCAGCTTTATCTGTCTGTGACTCGGTCGCATCAGTACGTCCAGGACAGAAAGGCACAGTCACATGATGACCCGCAGCTTTTGCTGCCTGCTCTATGGCTCCGCTACCACCAAGTACAATCAAATCCGCCATTGATACCTGTTTACCACTATTTGCGTCATTAAATGCACGCTGAATAGCGCCAAGGTGTTCAAGCACATTGGCAAGTTGCTCTGGTTCATTCACTTGCCACGTGTTTTGTGGCGCTAAGCGAATACGAGCACCGTTGGCACCACCACGTTTATCTGAATGACGATAAGTAGATGCTGATGACCAAGCTGTGTATATCAGTGCTTGTGCCGATAGGCCTGATGCTAAAATTTCCGATTTCAACGACGCAATGTCGTTGTCATCAAGATATTCACCTTGATGTGCTGGCACTGGGTCTTGCCAAATTAAATCTTCACTCGGTACTTCACTACCCAAATAGTTTGCCTTAGGTCCCATATCTCGGTGTGTTAGTTTGAACCAAGCACGTGCAAATGCGTCAGCGAATTCTTCTGGATTTTCATGGAAACGCTTTGAAATAGGTCCATAAATCGGGTCCATTCGCATTGCCATATCTGCCGTCGTCATGATGGTTTTTACTTTCTTCGATGGATCCTGCGCAGTAGGCACTAAGTGTTCATCAGCTGGCGAAACCGGTACCCACTGCCAAGCACCCGCTGGGCTTTTGACTAAATCCCAGTCATAGCCAAATAACACATCGAAGTAACCATTGTCCCACTGCGTTGGATTGGCAGTCCAAGCACCTTCAATACCGCTAGTAATGGTATCATTGCCACTGCCGCTCCCGTGCGTACTCAACCAGCCAAGTCCCATGGCTTCAACTGGCGCCGCTTCAGGTTCTGGGCCGACATGGGCGGCATCACCTGCGCCATGACACTTACCAAACGTGTGGCCGCCTGCCACCAATGCAACAGTTTCTTTGTCGTCCATCCCCATGCGTGCAAAGGTTTCACGGATATCCTGACCTGATGCTAACGCAGAAGGCTCGCCATTAGGACCTTCTGGGTTTACATAAATAAGGCCCATCTCAACAGCAGCAAGTGGGTTTTCTAGATCGCGCTCTCCTGTGTACCGCTTATCTGTTAACCAGGTGGTTTCTGCTCCCCAGTAAATATCTTCTTCTGGGTGCCAGATATCTTCACGTCCTCCGCCAAAGCCAAAGGTTTTAAAGCCCATAGATTCCAGCGCGCAATTACCCGCAAGTATCATCAGATCCGCCCATGAAATATTGGCGCCGTATTTCTGCTTTATTGGCCATAACAAGCGGCGTGCTTTATCCAGGTTACCGTTATCTGGCCAGCTATTTAACGGTGCAAAACGTTGATTGCCGGTTGATGCACCACCACGACCATCACCGATACGGTATGTACCTGCACTGTGCCATGCCATTCGAATAAACAACGGCCCATAATGACCATAGTCGGCAGGCCACCAGTCTTGTGAGTCGGTCATCAATGCATAGAGATCTTGTTTAAGTGCATCCAAGTCGAGTTGATTGAAGTGTTCTGCGTAACTGAAGTCGCTACCCATAGGATCTGATTTAGTATCATGTTGGCGGAGGATATTGAGGTTAAGCTGCTCTGGCCACCAATCCTTATTGTTGGTGCCTGTACCACCTAATTTCGTATTGCTTCCGTGTACGAACGGGCATTTGCCGCTCGCAGACGCATTGTCATTGCTCATGGTGCTCTCCAATTATTCGTGATTATTAAGGCGAACTACACATTGCCCTTGTTTTGCGACTGATATAACTATAGATGGTAACTCTACAACTGCCCGAAACCGTCAAGCCGTTTTATCATTACGCATCGCTTTGCTATCAGGTGCACAGCGGTGAGTTTTTAATTCTGCCGCGCTGTGATATCAAAAGCTTTAGTCATCTATGTGGCCAGCAGTTCGTTACTTTCGCTTGGCGTTATTTGTGGTTTACGCGCTTTTTCCCACAATTTCTCATGGAAAAAGTACGCCACGGTATTAATGGCTGGCTCAACAATGGCCACCAGTCCGCCAAGCACAAAATCACCTGTTATGGCGTAGGTTACGCCGAATGCCACAGAGAAATGGGTGACTGCAAACGTGGTAGTTTTCGCCATAACTTGCTCCTAGTTTTCCGCTGCTGATGATTTACACAGCTGGTCGCCGTAGTAGTTGTCAGCGTAGTTGCAAACCTGTGTCTCTTCGCTTTCGTGCGCTGCGCTATTGAATTGGTTAACGAGTTGTTGAATAACTTCTTTCATACTAAATTCCTCATATCCTGTCGCTTTATAGGCGATGTTGGGTTGACAAATTCAGTATGCGAGAGCTTGTTTGATTATAAAAATGGATTAAATCGATAGCTGTAATCTATTTTTTCGAACCACCTTGTGGGCATAACACTTTCAATTGCTTTTGAAAGAGCGTTATCAGCACTTCTATATCTGGGGTTTTAACGTAGTTAGGACGTATAACAAATGCGATACTGCGGTGTGGTCCTGGCTCGTTCAAATGAATTGCTCGAAGGTCGGTTTCATTGTGCAATAACTGGCTTAACGCCATTTCGGGCACTAATGTAGTGCCAAGCTTACCTGCCACCATTTGGATAATGGTATGCAGACTTGTCGAGTCGAACGTTGCATCTTGCTCCATACTCTTTTGCTGACACGCCGCCAATGCATGATCTTTGAGACAGTGTCCCTCTTTGAGCAACATTAACTTGTCGATTTCCATTTCTTTGGTGGTAATTTCTTTGGCTTGTTGCGGGCATTCATCTTGATGGCACACCATATAGAAATCTTCTTGCCAGAATTCAAAACTCATGAGGCCGTCGATAGGGTAAGGCAAGGCCAGTATCGCCGCATCAAGATGACCATCTCTAACTCCATCGACCAATTCATGTGACTGCGCTTCAACAATTTTCAGGCGGAATTCAGGGTATTGCTTGCGTACATCGGGCAATACCTTAGGCAGCAAGTAAGGTCCAATTGTCGGAATCACACCAAGCGTCATGGGTGTACTCAGTGGTGTTTTTTCAAGTTGTGATAGCTGCATCAACTCGTCCAACTCAAGTTTTATTTTCTGAGCTTTTGCCAGCACTTTCTTACCACAATCGGTGACAAAAACGTGTTTATTGTTACGTTCGAACACCTTTAAGCCCAACTGATTTTCCATTTCGTTAATGGCTGTACTTAAAGCAGATTGCGACACATTGCAAAGTTCAGACGCTTTTTTAAAGTGCAGGGTTTTTTCTACCGCCAATGCGTAATTGATTTGTTTTATAGAAATCATGATGACGTTCTAAAAAATTGAACATTAACTTCAGTTTAATGCGATTTCGAGAATGAGGAAACACTTCTATGCTTGTAAGGGTATTCGTGAAAACAACTATCCACTTCCATCAAGGGGGAGCACATGCAAATCAAACAGGTACTGTCTGCGATAGTCGCAGCAAGTGCGATGTTAAGTTCAACATCGATAGCTGCGTCAATCGGCGAAGCAAAAACAAATCAATTCTGGTGGCCAGAGCAACTCAACTTAAGTCCACTCCGTCAACACGGCGCAGAATCTAATCCTTACGGCGCAGATTTTAATTATGCCCAAGCCTTTGCCAAGTTAGACCTAGCAACCGTTAAAACAGATATCGAGAAAACCTTAAAAGATTCGAAAGATTGGTGGCCGGCTGATTGGGGACACTACGGTCCATTGATGATTCGTATGGCATGGCATAGCGCTGGTGTATACCGCGTGCACGATGGCCGTGGCGGTGCAGCAGGCGGTCAACAACGATTCGACCCACTCAACAGCTGGCCAGATAATGCTAACCTCGACAAAGCACGACGCCTGTTGTGGCCGGTGAAGCAAAAGTACGGTCGCAGCCTTTCTTGGGCTGATTTAATGGTACTTGCAGGTAATGTTGCGCTTGAATCTATGGGCTTTAAAACCTTTGGTTTTGCGGGTGGACGTGCAGATGACTGGGAGCCAGATCTGGTGTATTGGGGTCCAGAAACGGTGATGTTGAAAGACAACCGACGTGACAAAAAAGGTAAATTAAAAGGTCCTCTTGCAGCGGTAGAAATGGGCCTCATTTATGTGAATCCAGAAGGCCCACATGGTAAACCTGATCCACTTTTAGCGGCCCAAGATATCCGTATGTCTTTTGGGCGTATGGCAATGAACGATGAAGAGATTGTAGCGCTTATTGCCGGTGGTCACACCTTCGGTAAAGCACATGGCGCAAAGAGCCCTAAAGGTTGTGTTGGCAAAGAGCCAGCCGCAGCTGCAATTGAAGAGCAAGGTTTTGGTTGGAAGAACAAATGTGGAAAAGGGAATGCTGAAGATACCATTACCAGTGGCCTAGAGGGTGCTTGGACAGTGACACCAACACAGTGGTCAACTAACTTCCTCGATAACTTGATGAACTTCAATTGGGTATTAACAAAGAGCCCAGCGGGTGCAAAACAATGGAAGCCTGACTTTGACGGTGCTGACAAACTTGTGCCGGATGCACATGTTAAAGGAAAATTTAACGCCCCAATGATGTTAACCACTGACATTGCATTGAAAGAAGATCCCGCATTTAGAGCAATCGTCGAACGTTTTCGCAAAGACCCTGCAGAATTTGAGTTAGCCTTCGCGAAAGCATGGTTTAAATTAACACACCGCGATATGGGACCACGTGCTCGTTATGTTGGTGCTGAAGTACCAGCCGAAGTACTGCTATGGCAAGATCCATTGCCAGCGGCTAAAGGCAAGCCGATTAATCGGAAAGATGCAACAGATATTAAGAAGCAAATCATTGCGACAGGCATTGCACCATCAGAACTCGTGAAAACAGCGTGGGCATCTGCAGCAAGTCATCGTGTTACTGATATGCGTGGCGGTGCCAATGGTGCTCGTATTCGTCTGGAGCCACAAGCAAATTGGGCGGTAAACGACCCTAAAAATCTAAGCAGCACACTGGCAGAGCTAGAGAAAGTTCAAACAGCTTTCAACAAAAAGTCGAGCAGTCGAAAAGTATCACTTGCTGACGTTATCGTACTTGCTGGTGCAGCAGGTATTGAGGAAGCAGCAAAAGCAGGTGGCAGAAAACTTGTTGTGCCTTTCGCACCGGGTCGCGTTGATGCAACACAAGCGCAAACAGAGGTGCTGTCGTTTTCTTACTTAGAGCCAAAAGCCGATGCCTTTAGAAACTACTTCGATGGCACTAGTTATATGGGGCCCACAGAGATGATGGTCGACAAAGCCAACATGTTAGGCCTTACCGTACCTGAAATGACGGTGTTACTTGGTGGGTTGCGTAGTATCAATATCAACTACGACGGCAGTAGTCACGGCATTTTAACGAATAAGCCAGGTAGTTTGAGTAATGACTTTTTCGTGAATCTGCTTGATATGAGCACCGTATGGAGCAAAGGTGCGCAAGAAGGCCTTTATGAAGGTAAAGACAGAAAATCTGGCAAAACGAAATGGACCGCAACGCCAGTTGATCTAATTTATGGCTCGAATTCAGAGCTAAGAGCCATTGCTGAAGTGTATGCCTCTGCTGATGCTAAACAAAAGTTCGTGGACGACTTCGTAAAAGCATGGGTGAAAGTGATGCGCCTGGATCGCTTTGATTTAAAGTAACAAACCTAACTTGAGCGGCAACATCGCCGCTCTTTTTTGATCAATACATGAATTTTCCTGCATTATGCAACTTAAGTTGTGCTATATCACCGATAAATGTAAAGTTGTCCCGCAAAAATAATGACAAAAGGAAATGATCATGAAGGGCATCGTCATATTGGCTGCCATTGTCGTCTCTCTGACGCTCACTGGTTGCGCTAATACTTCACGAGTTACTAATAAACCTAAAGTAAAAGTGAACGCAAGCGTAGAAACTCCAAACTCTACAGAGTTAGCTATTTACCTGCCAGAAGGCAAGCGAACACTAGAGTTTTTTTCAGGAACACTTCACAGACCAGGAAAAGCTTTACAAGATAGCGTTATTGAAGCTTTTAAACCTTATTTTAAAAACTACAGACTGTTCGACTACAAAAATGATGTCGATAAATTTGGGTTGCTATTAGATCTTGATCCAGAATGGAAATTTGAAAATGGAAAAGTCTATTCAACCATCAATTACAATATTTATTTACCAAGTGGTGAAAATATAAGATCTGGAACATTCAAAAACAATGCTACGGCAAATTATCGACATACCGACGCAGCGTTTTTTAATTCTAGTTTCAAGGCACTACAAAGCTTAGCCATTTCGATACTAAACAAACAACTACCTTCACAAGAAAAATTTCCTAGTGCAGGAAACATGGCTGCTTTTGATTTAAATCTGCTAATAAATGCTGATAAGCCCGTAAGCAGTGGAACTGCATTTCTTCTCAATAGTCATGGAAATTTCATGACTTCAAACCACGTAGTCAAAAGCTGTATGGTTACAAAAGTAAAATTCAAAGACGGTGTTTTTGACGTAAAACTCGAAGAAAACAGTAAATTGTTGGACTTGGCAGTATTTAGCTCGGCGGTATCTGATAAAGATTTTTTACCAATTAGAAAATCTGAGAAAATTAACTTAGGAGAGAAGGTTGTATCTGTGAGCTATCCACTCAAAGGTGTTCTAGCTTCTTCGGCAAATTTAACGCTTGGAAATGTAACCTCTAAAAAAGCACTTCAAGGCTCACTTGGCTTATTTCAGTTTAGTGCACCCATTCAGCCTGGTTCAAGTGGCGGAGCTTTAGTTGCTGAAAGTGGCGAAGTAATTGGTGTTGTCACGAGCACTCTCAACGCGAAAGAGCTGATCGAGGAGGGTATCGTCCCGCAAAATATTAATTTTGCACTTCAAAGTCACTACCTTTCCAAATTTTTAGATGCTCACCAGATACAATACGAAACAAATAAAAATTTAGCCTTGCAAGATGTGAACGACATAGCGTTAGCATCTACAGGGCAAGTTGTTTGCTATCAATAAGGATATGATATGAAACTTATAAACTGGGCAATAACTCTCTTAATATTCAGCGTTACTTTGCAATCTGCTGCTAGTCCGATACCAGCAATGAAATACGTAAGTAATGTCGATGATGAACATAGCTTCGATGTGCTTAAGTCAAACAATGCGTGGAAGAATTTAGACAAGGAGCTTCATGGCAGTCCTTTTCTTCTTGTTGCATACATGGAAACTCAAGAAACAAACGGTGGTAGCGCCGCTGTTGCAACATCAGCACTTTTTTCAGCTGCAACACTTGGCATAATCCCTATCGTTAACAATAACGATATCGTTCTTACGTTCCGTATTAGGCTTAACAATTCAACAGTTACTGAGCACATTTACACACACAATGTGACAGACGCAAACTCGATTTGGGCAGGTCCAAATCGAGAACTAAATAAAGAAACGAAAGAATGGCTTAAAAAATCTACTGAAAAGTTTGTCTCAGATATATCGACAGATGACCAACTTGCAGAAGTATTAAAAGAATACGAGTTTTATTTCGGTAATTCGTAAAAGCATGGGTGAAAGTCATGCGCCTAGATCGCTTTGATTTGAAATAGATAACAGTAAGCGCTTACATACTTATTAAACGCCACTAATGTGGCGTTTTTTTTCACCTTAACTTTTCAGTTTTCAACATTATTGCTCTTTTAACTGCATACGTATTCATCCTATAGATGAATATTTTTCAACCGAAAACGATGCTAAACCTATTCTTGGTTAACAAAATATTAACAGAGGGGGGAGTAGAAAATGAAAAGTAAAATAACAACCAGTCTTTTAGCGTTAAGCATCGCCTTTAGTGGTTCAGCCAGCGCCGAGGCGATACTACATGCGTTCAACTGGTCGTACGATGACGTGGCGGCGAAAGCATCAGAAATTGCTAACCTTGGTTACAAGAAGGTGCTAGTTTCGCCTGCGTATAAATCAACCGGTAGTCAATGGTGGGCACGTTATCAGCCACAAGACTATCGCGTCATTGATAATCCGCTCGGTAACACGACTGACTTTAAAGAGATGATCACAACACTGAAAAGCCACGGTGTGGAGGTGTATGCTGATATCGTGTTTAATCACATGGCAAACGAAGCATCAATTCGCTCTGATTTGAGCTATCCAGGCAGTGCAGTATTGGCTGAATACGCCAGTAACCCTGATACAGCTAATCAGACCTTGTTTGGTGACATAACCGATAACTTTTTAGGCGCCAATGATTTCCATCCAGCAGGTTGTATTACTGACTGGGGGAATCCAGGCCATGTTCAGTATTGGCGATTGTGTGGTGGTAATGGTGACACTGGTTTACCGGATCTAGACCCTAACAATTGGGTTGTCGCGCAGCAAAAGACTTACTTAAACAAGTTAAAAGAATTCGGTGTGACCGGCTTTAGAGTTGATGCTGCAAAACATATGTCAAACTACCATATCAACGCCGTATTTGATGGTGATATCAAAAATGGCGTTAATGTATTTGGTGAAGTGATCACCGCAGGCGGTGCAGGTTCAACAGAGTACGATAGCTTTCTAGCCCCGTATTTAAACGATACTGGACACAATGCCTACGACTTTCCGTTGTTTAACTCAATGCGTAACGCATTAGGCTTCGGTGGCTCGATGGCCCAGCTAGTTGATCCAGGCGCATATGGCCAAGCGCTTGATGGCAACCGTGCGATAACCTTCAGTGTCACACATGACATCCCGCTCAATGAGGGTTTTAGATACCAAATCTTAGACCCTACTGACGAGTTCTTAGCAAATGCCTACATATTTGGTCGTGATGGCGGCGTACCCATGGTTTATTCAGATCATAACGAAAGTGGTGATAACCGCTGGCAAGATATGTACAAGCGTAGTGATGTGGTTGCACAATTGAAGTTCCATAACGGCGCGCATGGCCATGGTATGCAAGTCATTAGTTACAGCGACTGTCATATCTTATTTAAACGAGATCATGTTGGTATTGTTGGTATTAATAAGTGTGGTTCAGGTCGCGACGTTTGGGTGAATACTGCAACCGACAACTTGTGGTGGTACCGAAATTACGTCGATACCTTAACGGGCGACACGCAATACATAACCTCTCAATGGCACAAGTTCTACTTACCAGAACGTGGCGCAAGAATGTGGCTTATGCAATAACAACGTAGGCCAAACTATCGACTTGTGGGCGCCTAAAATGGCGCTCACTTATCGCTTATTTTTATCTGTTTACTACCAGTATTTTGTTTAACTGGTTTTCCCTTATCAAAGACTTTGTTAGCATCGAGATTCTCTATTATTTGAACATCCGGCTCTAATTACGTCGCTAAATGAAAGACTTACTGGAAGATATCTACAAACAGTGTTTACCGCTGACCACCAAAGGCAAGGTCGCGGATTATATTCCTGCGCTTGCGAAGGTAAACCCTAACCAATTTGGGATAGCTATCTATACAAACGAAGGCAAAGTATATTCTGCTGGCGATGCAAAAACGCCTTTTTCTATTCAGAGTATCTCAAAAGTCTTTGGTTTAACCCTGGCCATGCAGCGTAAAGGCGATGATATATGGCAGCGAGTTGGCCGAGAGCCGTCAGGTCTTCCCTTTAACTCACTTGTTCAACTTGAATATGAGAATGGCATACCTCGTAACCCTTTTATCAACGCCGGCGCACTGGTTATCTCAGACATGATAGAGTCGCATTACGCGGCTTCAAATTTGGTGATGAAGCACTTTGTTAGACGGTTGGCACGCAATGAAGCCATTAAAGTAGACGAAGTAGTCGCTGCATCGGAATACGAACATCGTTCACGCAATGCGGCAATGGCTTACTTGATGAAAGCATTTGGTAACTTCGATAACGATGTTGAAAAAGTGCTGCTCAGCTATTTTTCCAACTGCGCGATTACCATGTCATGTATCGATTTAGCTAAATCAGTCAGTTACCTTGCCAATAATGGCGTACATTTAGGCACAGACAGACAAGTGCTCACCAAAAACCAAACCAAACAGCTGAATGCGTTAATGGCAACAAGTGGCTTATATGACGAAGCAGGCCGTTTCGCCTTTAAAGTGGGTATGCCGGGTAAAAGTGGCGTGGGAGGCGGTATTATCGCCATTGTTCCAGGCAAACTTTCTATCTGTGTTTGGTCACCAAGCTTGAATGAAGCAGGCAACTCATATGCAGGTTTAGCGGCTTTGGAAATGTTATCCGAATACCTGGGGTGGTCAGTTTACTAATTCGCCTGCGTTAATTGCCAAGTATCAAATGCGGTTTGCACCGCTTGAATGATCTCAGGCTCCGTTTCTTTACTCAATGCCATGCAATGTTGTGCTTTTTCACCGTCATGGAGCACCAACCCAGCAATAAAGGTAAGGTGCTCTGCATCCATGTCATTGAGCCGATGACGCAATGATTCTTCCGACTGCACAACAGCATCTACTTTACCATTCACTAACTTCAATAAGTTAATCTCTTCACTGGCAGAAATATCAATGTTTTTTCCTGGCACAAAACCATTCTGAAGAAAGAAGTTATGACTATTGTCACCTCGCATTATGCCCAAGACAGACTTCTTTAAGCCCTCGATAGAATCAATATCGGTAGGGTTTCCTGCCAGTTTATATATCCGAATGGGGGTAGCTTGATGTATTGGACAAAACCAATGAAAAAGCGGCTCACGTTTGGCATTGCGGTAAATTGAGTAAATCAGCACGTTGGGCTTATTAGTCGCAATATAATAGCTTCGTGCCCATGGATACACTGAGATGGAGTAATTGAGATTAGTATAGGAGAGAATCTGATTAATTTTTTCAGTAACGATACCACTGGGCTCATCACCTTTAATAATATAGGGAGGCCAGTTTTCAGTAACGACTTTCAATTCTAACTGCTGTGCCTGTGTTTCTATGTGAAACAACATTAACACTGCCAACAACCACGATAACTTCATCGAACCGGCACTTCATTCAAAAACTAAACTACACACGTTAATTCAACAGCAAGATACGGAAACAACGCACTCTTACCCAAGTATAGATAAGTTTAATGAGAAATTGAGGTTAGTCGGCACTCTTTCGATACTGGCTAGGCGTTTGGAACACTTCTTTTTTGAATGCGGTGTAAAATGAGGACTTAGCGTTGAAGCCGACATTCATTGCAATATCAAGCACAGTATCGTCAGTTTCTCTCAACAACTGCTGCGCTGCTTGAACTCGATGTTTATTCACATAATCAAAGAAATTCATGCCAAGTGATTCATTTAACGTTTGCGAAATATAATTCGGTGAAGTGCTGATATGCTTTGCCAACTTCTGTAGTGATAATGACGCATCAAGATAGAGTTTGTCTTGCTGCATTGCTGCCTCTATTTTTGCCGCAATTTTTTCTGCATGTGCCTGATCGAGCGCCGACTTTTGGTACTTTCCTGACGCAGTTTGCGCCGTATCGAGTACATCATTAATTTCCTCTTTACTGTCGTATAGCTCTTCCAGCCCCGGTTTTTGGCGCAATCCCCATAACGCAATTGACCATACCATCAGCAACGTCACTATTGCAGCAAGGTTTGCACTTATTTCTGTCGAATAAAATAAGTTGTCCAACAATATGTTAATTGCCGTTGCTGACCAAACCACACCAACCGCTAGCAATAACCAACTTAGCCATCGGATCTCCTTTGCATCTGTGGTTGCAAAAAGGTCTTTCAATTGACGGCGATAGGCCGCAAGACGACGAACAACCTGATCAAAATACCAACCAGACTGCAGTACCCAAAAAATAACCAACAATAAGGTGGTGATTAACAGCGTCACAACGGTATAGCGGAGCGTTGGCAGCAGCGTTTTCAAAATAGCGTCATCACCTTCCATTAAGAGCGCGTATTTTATGTCTGCGGGCATAAATACAGCCACTAGTGACACCAATAAGCCAATCACCGCTGGCACGATATGAACGGGGTTAACTTGTCTAACATGCCATGCTGATTCGGCGGTTAAGCCAACAACGTAAAACCAAAACATGGGTGCTATTAATAGGAGTGCAGGTAAGGAAAATATTAAAAATTCATCACGTAATTCAGGTAATAAAAATGCGATGCTTGGCTGACAAATAACCACGCCGATTGCTAGTAAACAAATAGCCAATGGCAAATAAGTTTGTCTATTCAGCGCACGTAAAAAAAGCAAGTGCGCACCAAAAACAATGATGGTTAAGGTAACAATATTAAAAAAAAGCTGAACAGGGTTATCCATTACTATTGATTCTCTATTCTACCATGTAACCCCCGTATTGACTGGGCTCGAGAAAATAGAAAAAAGTTCGAACCTACAGGATGAACCTTTTTACAGGTTCGAGCTAGCATAATCGGACGCCAATGTTAGTTCGATTCTACATAATCAGTTCCACCTAAGCTACTTGATACGGATATAACAAATGACACTAGCAAATACCGCTAAACTCAGCTCTGAAAAGCCAACAATTTCATTCAATTGGACGGTGGTAGGCTCACTATTTTTCTTGATGGCCATTCCTGCTATTCCTGCCATGTTTTTTATCACTGCTGTTGCATTGGGGCCATCGGTTATTGGCGAGTTAACGGCTTACGTGAGTGCCGCACACTTTGAAAAACCCGCTGCTCTTTTTGTGCATGGAGGATCTGGCGTACTGTTTTTTCTGAGCATGCCATTTCAGTTTTCCCCCAAGCTAAGAGCAAGTCACTTAAACTGGCACAAGATGTCAGGCAGAATTGCCGTTGTTTCAGGATATGTCATGGCTATTTCAGGTGTATGGATGCACAACGTATTAACACCGGAATCACAAGGAGGAAGGTATTTTTCTTTGATTGTCATGAGCATTGCCATGTGTCTAACCTTTTCCATCGCTCTATGGCATATCATTAATAAACGTGTGAGTGCTCACCAAAAATGGATGGCACGTGCTGTTGCAGTCACATTGGCTGCGGTAACACCCTTATTTGTCGACATATTAATACTGCTTGTGTTTGGCTCATTTAATGGAGTTTTCGATATGCTTGTTGATCTACACCATAACTACGGACGATTACTTGCCATTGTCATCAACCTAAGTGTTGTTGAATTCTGGTTCAATCGAAAGAAGCAGACAGGGCAATAAAGTAGAAAAGAATAGAAAGCTAACTATGCGTACACTTTAATTCGGTTACGGCCTTCATTTTTAGCTTGATATAGCGCTTTGTCGACGATGCTAAACATGTCCTCAAAGCGCGTATGTTCATTCGTTCTTTGAGCAACACCTAAACTCAAGGTAATAAAAATTTCTTGCCCCCAGCAACCCGTAATCCCTTGGTTGAGCTGATGAACTCGAATACGTTCTGCTATCACCTTGGCTTCGTTTAAAAAAGTGTTTGGTAATAATATCGAAAATTCTTCTCCTCCCATTCGCGCCACAATGTCATGGTCTCTAACGATGGTTTTGAGGTTCTTCGACAACTCTATCAAGACTTGATCACCCACCGGATGGCCATAGGTATCATTAATATTTTTGAAGTTATCGATATCAATTGAAATGATCGACAGCGGTGAGTTATGCCTTTGGGCTCGATTGAACTCTTTTATGGATTGTTCTTCAAAATAGCGCCTGTTATTTAATCCCGTTAAATGGTCAAGCACCGCCAGCTGCTCAAATGATTCTTTCAGGTTATACAGCTCTGTAACGTCTGTTGAAAAGCCTATCAGCGCTTGTTGGCCGTTCTCATATTCAAACGGTATTTTGACACTTTGATAATGCAACCTTTGTCCATTATCTTCGACGACTTCATGGGCAACGGTTTTTTCATTACGTTCGAAAACCTGTTTATCTGACTGCCAGAAATGATCTGCGGTTTCTTGTGGCAGCACACTAGAATCGCGCTTACCGGCGATAAAGTCAGCATCATAACCAAACAGATCAGCCACCTTGTTGTTTACATACAAGAAATTTCTATTGCTGTCTTTCATGTAAATATGAGCATCGACATTGTTTAACACTACATTCAACAGGTTTTCTTTTCGTTTTAGGTCGTCTTGAAGCAATTTCATTTCGGTTATGTCGGTGGAAACACCGTACAAACCAATCAACTCACCATTTTCAAACAGTGGTGATTTAGTGGTTTTGTAGACCCGGATAGAGTTCAATGCTTTAACAAATGTCTCTTCTTCCGATTCAATGGTGACACGTTCTGAGAGCACTTTTTGGTCATTTTCTTTGAGGGTTTGATAATGCGTTAAATCAAAAAACTCACTGTCATCTTTTCCTAAAATCTCATCGATAGGCTTTTCAAATAGCTCAGCAACCTTTTGATTGACATAGATGTACTTTCCCTGACAATTCTTAACGAAGATGTACGCGTTTACATTATTGAGAAGGGAATCGAGCATGAACACCTGCTTACTACTATATGACTTTATTGATGCAGAGATACAAATGCTTACCTGATCAGCAACATCACATCATTGTTATATGTTTAGTATGGTTAACGATAGGTGAAGTGGTCAACCTGAATTCACCAATAACTGATGAATAGACACAATTAGTTTTACTTTATTGATTGACTGATTGTTATTTTCCCTTAAGTTAACCCCTATTAACGAGCAACAAACATCGCTACCTTGCCACGATTTCATTGTTTACATTACGAAATAGATAGCCAAGCACTTTCAGTTAAAGCACCTAACGGCGAACCTATCGATATTCGACCTAAAACCTGCCAATTGTTGATTCTATTGTTAGAGAATGCAGGCAGTTCTGTCAGTAAACAAACCATACTGTCTTCAGTTTGGCGTGATTCGGTGGTTGATGAGCAAGTCATCTTTCAGTCGATAAAAGAGCTACGTAAATTATTTGCTGATGACATTGTCATTAAAACCATACCCAAGCAAGGCTATGTTTGGCTAGCCGAAGTAAAGACTGTTAATGAGCAGTCGAGTGATAACAAGGTCAATAGATTAACTATAACATTTGTAGCCAGCATTATTTTTATTGCAGCAATAACTGGTGTATACACGCAATATTGGACGCCAGCTCAGCACGCTTCCCCAAGCAGTGTTGAGTTAAATGTTTCAGGCTCTGTAGTGATTCTACCTACCGAAAATCGTATCCCTGGCAACGATCATAGCTGGATAAGGCTGGGCTTGATGGACCAACTCATTCAACGTCTACCCAGTAATGACCAAGTCGGCGTGTTACAAACCGACTACGTTATGCAAGTGCTAGAAAGAGCGAGTGCACCTTTAACTGACATTAAACCTGATCACATACCTAACATTTTTACCGTTTCTGGCGCAGACTTTATTGTGGCCACTAGGCTGTCAGGTTCACCACACGATTACCAATTAAGCTACACATTCTATCGACCTAATTCGCAGCACAAGGGTGCTATTTTTAATAGAGATATTCAGGGCGCCATCGACGAACTAGGCGACCTAATTGCAACGCGCATAGGACCAAGTTCACCATATAGTGCAAGTCAGTATCACGCCGATTTCAATAATGAAATGTTGGGCGTTGCCATTGACCTGAAACTTGAAAACAAAGACCAACAAGCCATTGCACTGTTGAAAAGTATTGTCGACAGTGATGCAAACAATCTTACCGCTCATCGGCTACTGGTTGAAAGCTACCTAAAAACCGGCAGCATTGAAGATGCCAAATACCAGCTCAATGCAGCGTTACCCGTTGCTCGAGAGCAAGCTGACAACCAAGAGCTTACCAGACTGCTGTACTTTCAAAGTATCTATAGCATTATGAATGGCACGCCTGAATTAGCAGCCCAGACTATTGCTGAAGGGTTGGGCTTAGCGCAGGAAAGTAAAGACTGGTTATTCCTTGCCTACCTCACCGAATTACAAGCGACAATCGCGATGCATACCGATGATTTTCTCAATGCAGAAAAACTGATTGAAGAGGCAAAAGGCTACCATCAAGTGCTTAAGTGTCCACTGGGTGAAACCCAGTCCTGGATATTCTTGAGCGAGTTAGCAAAGCGCCAAAATGACACAGAAAAGCAGTCTCTAGCACTTAAAAAAGCAATGGATATTGCGACCAAACGTCACTTAACAATCAAAATAGACGAAATAGAATCACTTATAAATTCCTTATAGATATCAACGATTTCAGAAAATTTCAAAAAGATTAATTAGACCTTAATAGACTTCAGCGGGCATAAAACACAAAACAAACGAGGAGAGTTTTATGCCAGCTATGCAATCGCGCTCATTTATTGGCGCGGCATTATTTTTTGCCTTTATTGTGATGCTTATCACGTCATTTTTGCTGTTCAGTCAGCAGCACAGTAATTTAATTGCACTCATTCACACAATGATTGGCTTTGCCATGGTACTGACACTGATTTGGCATTTAGTGAAAAACTACAAGCCTTTAGTGCAATACCTAAACCCGTTAAAGAAACACCAAGGGAAGATAAACCTCGCTTTTCCAGTAGCATTACTATTTATTGGCTACTTAATCGCATCGCCATTTCTGCGTTTATCGCCGGCGATGGATATTTATCGCCTTGGTCAAACACTCAAAGCAGCGGACAAAGGAAACGACGATGTTGAGCACATGTATGTGGAACGACAAGTGGATGTTGAAGGAGCAACAGGGCAGTCAATCACCATCGAACTTAAAAAAGGACCTTATTTTCTGTGGCCGCAGTACGCTATATGGCTTGAAACGCTTTCAGGTGAATTTGTACAACCGCTTTATGTCACTAGCGCTATTGCAACCAACAATTTCACGAATAAAGTCAGCAAGAAAGATCCCAATCAAGTGTTCAATTCCCACTTAATGGTAGGCCCTAATCCGATTGCGGCGAGCGCACTGGAAGGAGGCGAAGACCCTGAAAGCAAAGACACTCGTATGCGTCCTGAGTCACTACCTGTTTTTCTGCATCAACTAGCTGCTAAAGCAGACAATGGCTATTTTGTACCGACCGACAATAGCTTAGAAGTGGATGGATTTAGCGGTGCGACCATGACGGAAAACTTTATCTACACAATCACAATGCCTGAAGCGTTAACAGGGCAATACCGCGTGCGAATGGAGATAAACCATTCGTTTGATTATAACGAATACTACTCGTCAGATAGATTCCCAGATGACGAAATATACTCTGGTGATGGGTTCAGTGCGCAGCCTTCTGTCATTTATGAATCGGTGATTGATTTCAGCCAGCCTGATAACTTAAATCAAATGGTATTGATTGGTCACGGCCACCATTCAGGAAGAGATGGCGATATCTATAAAGATACCAGTAATCTCACAACGGCTTTGGAATTGGCAGACCGTGTGTTAGTCAGTATCAAAGAGCAGCCGATGCACACCGCAAGCACGCAGTAACTATTCGCGGCTAAAACCAAATAAAAAAGAGAACCCGAAATAGGTTCTCTTTTTTTTGACAGGAGCTTGTGGCTTACTATTAGAGGAGTTTAGTCACGCCCTTCTTAAATAAATCAACCATTTGTTGGCCTTGCTCAGATTGTAAGTAGTTGATTGATGTATCAACAAATGAACCGATCATTTTCGGGCTTAATCCCAGTGCCTCAAACTGCTCTTTCACCAAGGCGCTATCAGCCAAGGCTTTAAGCGAATTACCGCCTAAGCTGCCCAACATTGAAGATGTGCTGTTTTCCTTCGCTTTCACCTCAGGCGTCGCACTTAACATATCGCTACCACCAGCAATACCGCCCAGCAATGATGAGAATTCACCACCTGACAAATTAGTTTTCGCTAAATTAAGTAAAGCACCCATACCACCTTGTGCTTGTTGCTCTGTAATACCTAAGTTGCTAACCAGCATATTGGTTAACGACGATGAGTCTTCTGCATATGCAGACTTCACAACGCTAAATAACGACATCAGGGTAAGTAATGAAACAATAAAAGCTCTATTTACCCATTGCTTTGCTGCAATTTTCATTGAGTTTTCCTTTAATTTTTATCGTACTGTCGCTCAGTATAGATGGAATGAGTAGCCGATGCTTTGATTTTAGCTGTTCTCGAAAAAAGCCGTCTTTGATCAAATGCACCATTCACGACGTAATTTTAAAGTATTTGGTTCCGATTTAATCGTTGGCACAGGTTAATGCTCAAATAAAAAGGCATACACATGAAGTTACTTTATCAAGATTTACCCTCGAGGAAGATAGATAAGCTAATCATCAACTCACTCGAGCAGGCACTATATCAGGCGATAGCTGTTATAAACGGCGATGAGCATGTTATTTGGGAGTCTGAAACGAAAACACTGACCACGAGAAATCTCACCAAAATGCGTGAACATTTTGAACACATGGACATAGAGGCGATTGTTCTACGGCATGAAAGTGCATACGATGAAATGGTGGGTCAACCGCCAAAGCAGGGCAGTAACCGACTCGAAGTTCCATTGCGGAAAAACCCATACTCTACATATAAACACTTACACTAAAAGGTAATTATTTTGAGCGAACTCAAGCAGTTAGTTGTATTTGATCTTGACCAAACATTATTAAACAAGGCATCAGAGCTTTCCGAATTAACACTGCAAACGCTCAGAGATATGGATTCGCAAGGTATTCACTACACGATAGCTACGGGCAGAAGCTTTCTTTCTGCGGCTCGAATCATCAAAGATCACACATTCGGACTCCCGCAGATATACACAAATGGCGTAGTGACATGGTGTCCTAAACAAGAACAGTTTAGTTTCGACAATTGTTTAACAAAAGACGAGAGCCTGTCTGCACTCACTGCAATGGAATCTTTATCAGCTACCCCTTTTATTAGCGCAATAAATGACGAGAAACAGCGCATCATTTTTCACAGCAGATTCAAAAATCAGATAGAACAGAGTGTGCTTGAACGCTTAAGTGATCATCAAGACACGTTATTGATGCCAATCGAGCAAATGGCACCCGATGTGCGTGTTACCAATATTAGTATGATTGGACCAAGTGAAGAAGTATTGAGCGCAGAGCAAAACATAACCTCACTCAAACAAATTGCATCCTATTCTGGCCAAGCTGCTGAACGAGAGGACTATCGTTGGATAGATATTCATCATAACGGCGCTAACAAAGGCGCCGCCATTGAAAGGCTTAAAACTCAACTGGCGGTTGATAGCGTCATTTGCTTTGGTGACGGCTACAACGACTTGAGCATGTTTGATATTGCAGACGAATGCTATGCACCAGCAAACGCCAACGAGCAAATAAAGGAAAAAGCTACCCAGATTATCGGCCATCATGACGATGATGGGGTAGCAAAGTTCTTGCGAGAAAGGTTTAGTTTGTAGCCTTGGTTAGAGTTGTGACCAGTCATAATGCTTGAGAGAGTCTCATCTGTTGAACTTTGCCAGAGCTGACATATGGGGTGGCTGAAAATTCGACTTTTCATTTTTTCAGTCACATTATCTAGGATTCAGTCACAACATTTCAACGCTTGTACCTATAACTAATCAAATTTAAAGCAGTTAGTCTCCTACAAAAATAATCTTCTTATTGGCCTTAAGGACGTTAACAACATCTTTTCTTGTCTTTGATTTAATTTCCAAGCTTTCTTCAATTGATTCTATAAGAACTTCATTTCCAGATGAAAACCTGGTGTCACCGTATAAATCAATTCGTATACCAGTGGCTTTATTGAAATGCTTGAAAGCGGAATCAAGCTCTTTTAACTGATTTTGGCTCAGAGCATAGAGTAGTGTATCGGCTCTGCCATTGTTAAGGGTATATATTTCCATTGTTAACTTCGTTTCTAAAGCGGCAAAATGAACGTAAGGAACTTAAAACATTTTCTTGCTAGCCGAAGTACTACACACTTCACTAGGCCAAGAAACTTTTAAAGTTCTGTTATAGCCCTCTTTCTCTTTTGACGTAAACACTATATTGAGAACATCTCCATCGCTTGACCAAAAAAAATCAATGACCCTCTCTGCAAACCCCATCACTTCTATTTCTTGAACAAATTGAACTGGCTGAGTGTTACTGCTTTCTTTCTTGTCATAAATAACAAAGACTGAAGGTAGTTCATTCGATGAATTCACACTACTAGGGATTGACAAGTTGTAGCTATTAATTGCTTTTAACTGGGTTAGTACAATTAGCTTGTCATACTGTTCACCGTGTATTGGAACCATACAAGCTATACTTTTCAAAGAAAAGGCAGCTAGTATGAATATTATGATCTTCTTCAAATTTTGGCCCTAGTTTACTAGCTTATCCAAGCTTGAAACTCATCAACAATTACCCAACTATCATCCTGTTTTCGGAGGTGAAATAATATACCTCTCCAGCTAGACTCTAAACAAACTAGAGCTTGCTCTTTACTACTATTAAAGCCAACCCTAGATAATTTTATAAGATCTTTGTTTGAACTTCTAAATAGCTTAGAGCCACCTTCTGTGTCATAAATTTGAAGGTTATCCTCCCACTTTACAGTGTTTGCTAACCCATTGAGAGAAAAGAGTTGTACAGGTCCTTTGTTATAATCATTTGCTTTCAAAAAACTATTCCATAAGCCAGTTTCTAGTTCATAAATATTCTCTACATTTTGCATACAGTGAGTGGGGTAACTGTAAAAGGCAGCTTGTTTAGAGCTTTCATTTTTTTTAATAGTTTGAACCAACGAAAGAAAGACATCTTGCTCGTCATGAGCAGAGTTATTTATTGCTAAGTAGGCAACTAAACAAACAACCACAATATAAATAAGTAATTTAACGCTATTCTTTTTCATCATTTACCAAGAATAAACAACTTTACCGATCAAGTTTTCTTTGGGTACAAATCCCCAGAACCTACTATCTAAACTATTATCTCTAGAGTCACCTAAGACAAAAAAGTGACCCTCAGGGACAACCCACTCACCAGTCCCACTGCCGACCTGTCGAAAATAATGATGTGTAAGGTCGCCTTGAGCTTCATTCAATAAAACTTCGTATTCTTGCCCATCAATCTCCTCTTTTCGCACGATTAAACCTTCGGGTGAAACCGATTCAGATGAAGATTTTAGCGGTTCAAAACCAGAGCATTCTTCAGATTGAGCATCACATGCTTTTTTAATATATACAGTCTTGTTTCGATAAATTACACGATCACCTTCAAGACCAATTATTCTTTTAACCCAGTCTGACTCCGGGCTTTGAGGGTACTGGAAAACTACAACGTCTCCTCTTTTAACCTCTGCACTAACCTTTGTCTTGTGAATTTGAATGCCTAGATATCGATAGTTCCCATAACCAAGTTTACTAACTAGTATTTGAACTCCTTTGTCTAAAGTAGGAGCCATAGATGAAGCTGGTAAAGTAAAAGGCTCAATAAGGAATGTTCTAAATCCAATAATAGATATAAAAACGCTGATAAATGTCAAAGATGTTGCCCACCAACTCGCAAACCATGCGCGGGGATCATTCGCGTTATAATTTCTTGTTATCCAGTAAGCATGGGCGGGGCAAATTAACATGAAAAAACTGGAGAAATAGATGTCTTTATACCAAATTGACTCAGTCGCAGTAGCTTGCAGATTCATATCTAACAAAGCACTGCAAATTACAACCAGTAAATATAAGAAAAATACTTTGAGTTTATTGACGTATAAAAAAACAAATGGTTGCAGTATTAACCCTAGCAGTATCGCTATCCAACCTTTGGGTTTCCATGCATCAGACAAGCTAAAATCCTTTTAATTTTTATTTGAAACAGACCTTAAGTTATTGATGTTTATGAGTCAATTAGTGAGGTTGATTTACTCTGAAAGGAGAGGTATGAGTATTTTCGTGACGTGTTATAAAAGTTTAGCGCGAAATCTAAAATGATGTGGTCTATCAGCTAAATTAGCAGTAAAGTAGGCTAGTACATTGAATATTCGAATAAAAAATAAATGGATTTATGTTTAGCCTTTTCAAATCAAAACCTTTGCTATCGTCAGCAGATCAAGAATTTCTAATTGCCACTTTTAAATGGTTACTGCGGAACTTTGGTGGTGATGACTTTTATAAATTAACTAACTTAGTTTTACCTACCAAACAACACTTTCCTGATGAAGTAGATAGCCCTGAAGCGGCTGCTGCGGCAACTTTTAAGTCAGTTAAAAAACATGCAAATATGGACTCTTGGGATTGTAAGTTACAAGAGCAAGAGGAAGACGCAAATCCTCTAGTGGCTCCAACAATGGTTGTTCAAAATAGTCCAACAAGCCCAAATGGGACGTTTCAGGCTACTGAGAACAATGAGGTTATCATTACCTATAACCCTGCCTTGGTAGGACAGCCTATTCAGCTAGTTGCCACACTTGCACATGAGCTTGCGCATTATTTAACGGCTACTTCACCAGAAGAACCACCGGGTGGTTGGGAAAATTGGGAATTTGCTACTGATGTCGCTGCTACTTTCATGGGCTTTGGCCTATTTATGGCGAACTCTGCATTCAATTTTAGTCAGTATACTGATACCGACTCTCAAGGATGGAAGACTAGCCGTAGTGGTTATTTAAGTGAAACTGAGCATATATATGCGCTTGCTCTGTTTATAAAACTAAAAAAGCTACCTGATGACGCAGCTCATCAATATCTCAAGCCTCATCTAAAAAAGCTTATGAAAAAAGTCATTAAAGAGATAGATAAGTCCGATTTAATCGGTGAACTCAAAGCCGTTGAGTTCAAGCCATGCGTTTCTGAAAAAAAGAATGCTCAATATGAACCTTGAAGAGTTGAACAGCTACCTTAATGTGCTTCATGGACCTGCATCGGTTGAAGATATCACTGTTATTTCAGGAGCTATTACTATTAAGTTTAATGGTGATACTGGAACTAAAGACAAAGGAGAGATTGAATTAGTCTTTTTAAACGTTGAAGCTGTTAATCTTTCGTTTAGTTTATTAGCGCCTGTTACCATTGAATTGCGCAACGACTTAATCACTAGATATATAGAGTCTAACTATGTCGATGACGGATTAAATTTTTATTTGTTAACTGACGACGTAGGTGCGATTTGGTGGGTTTATGCTAGAAGATATATAGTAAGTGTATTACCAGTACTCTATAAATAAGTCTTCTAACACTCATCATTCAAAATTTTTGACATAAAATGAATAGCGTCTTGATAATTCTCATCTGCTGCGTATTTGATTAAGTCGATAGCTCTCTTTGTCTTCTACTCCTAGCCCTTTATAAAGTAAAAGGCCCAGACTATAGTGGGCATCGACACTTCCTAGTGCGCTCGACTGTTCATAATATTTAGCTGCTTGAGTGAAGTCTCAAATGTTAGCTATATCGACAAAGAAGAATTGGAGGAATGGATTAAATGATAGGGAATATCTATTTTGAATGACCTAATTTATGCTGCCTACGATAAAGCATTAGAGAATTTGGGATTAAATGGCTTTGATGCCTTGAGTGAGCAAGACAAAGTAATTGCTACAACATTTGCGATAGAAGCTGAAGTTAACAATGGAGGCTTTGATCAATTTTTCTTTAATTCATCTGGTGATATTGCTTTCTATGCCCCTACTGCTCTAGTGGCTATTGGAGCATTTGAAATGGCTAAAATAGCTAGAAAGGCGAATTTGATATTTGGTTCTGATGGCCCTGATAGGGACTGGCATAAGAGAACTCAAAAACTCTTTTCCCTTAACGAGAAGTTTGATGATTATCTAGAGGATTTAGATGATCAGTTTTACAAGTACCCGAATGATATTGGAGCACTATTAGAAGCTTATATTTTAAAGCATTCGTCAGGTAGCGATGAGAAAGTTTAAAAACGTAACTAAAGCAGATAACAAAGTATTGTCTGAAAAGTTTTCATTTCTTTTAAAATATAATGAAGACTGCACCAATGCTGACTTTTCTTGGGCTGCGGTTACTATCTTTGATCATTGGTTATACGAGACGGCCTCCTTCAATATTATTGAGGGCGCTACCGAAGCGCAAAAAAGAGAGTGGGACATGATTATTAAATCATTTCTGTCTCAGCTAACTGCGATAGAAGTTCCGATAAAATATAAGTATGTAGGTCGAAACGTTAATCAAAAATTGCAGTTTTCGAATTACATCGGTGATGCGCAAGCTTCAGAATATTTTTCGGAACAATTTGATGAAGTGTACTCACCAAATATTGTTTTCGAAAAACTAGGAGTAGAGATTTGGTTTGAAGATAATTGGACTATCCATTTTAAATATTTAGACCAAGAGCAGTGCCTTGATATGTTTAAGCTTGTTTCTGAACTTGGACTTTATATACTGCCAGCATATTGCGCAGATCATTTAAATGATTATTCGAATCTGTCACTGTTTCTAACTGAAAAAGGGGTTGCCAGTACTCTTCAAAAAAAATACTAAGAATTGCTTAATATTTCGTAAATCTCACACGCTGACTGATAATCTCAAGCATTATGCGTGGTCACAAATGGCGCTAGATCTCACATAACTTATCTGTGGATCGTCATAATTAATGAGAATTCTTGAATGGTATCTTATGGGCTGTAGCGAACTTCAAGGAAAATAAGATTAAACTTTGATTCACATGTCGCCAGAAATTGAAAAAAAGATTCCAATTTAGTAAGAAAATTAACAAGCCGACTATTCACTACTAGTACTATATTGGCATAAATTTCCTACTGATAACTATAATATTTTATAGTTATCAGTTTTAATGCCCGCTCTAGACACATCTGGCACTGAATTGAGCAATGAACATTTCTTCTGGGTTAATATTCCCCGGAAACATTATAGTGCATATGATTATCCAAATAATCGCTACTATAGAATGGAACGCTATCCGGGTCGTCCGAATTCAAAACAGAAAAATATCCACACTCAACACCAAAATGATTAGAAATCTTAGCTGCCAACTTTTTCGTCATTTCTTCACGTTCTCGAAGCCCTCTTGCATCATTGAACTCATACAAATGCACTAGATACTTTCCTGATTCGGTAACTGTAACACGTTCATCATCTATGAGAGCCCTAGTTAAGGTATTAGTGTTGTCGAGTATCCAGAGCCAACAACCTCCTACTTCTCCAGAATTTGGCGCATCAGCCTCATTTTCTATTTCAGAAACAAAAGCTGAAAACTCTTGAGCTACTACCTCTAATTTTTCTTTTTTATGAGAGAAAAAGGGGGCAAGATCAATTAAAGAATCGTTGATTGCCGTGCTGATTTCTTGAGGGCTAATAAGATTTTCACTTTCAGGCAGTTCGTCAGAAACAAGTACAAAGCTAAAAGTATTTTTTTGAATTACCCCTCTATCAACGAGAGCTAAGATATCGTGAGTCACCCACCTTCCATGCGAAGCCTTTTTTACAACGACACCTATACCTGTAGTTACCTCTTCATAGAAGTTAAGCCCCGGAATATCCTTGATTTCGTCTATCATTCCAAATTTTTCAAGAGCTTTTTCTACGTGTCCGTAATCACCACGATACGGCCACCTCCATTCTCTCTCATGGCTCCAGTCAATTGGTTTTGTTGAAGCGGGATTATAAGTAACGTATCGGTACTGTTCACGTTCAGGAAGTATATGAGAGTCAAAAATTCTAGGACCACCTCCTTCTCCACGAGGAGCCCAGCGGTCTCGATTATCTAAACCATATATAACCGGATTGGCACCTGCTTTAAACATCGCTTTTTTAGGGAATATCAGAGCAAATGGGCTCATTGCCTCACCTCGCCTATGCCGTGATTCCCCTGATTCTAAGAAAGCCGCGATTGGCATTTCAGTAAAACAAACCGCAGGATCAGGCCCATAAATTGTTCTTACATGGTTACGATAAGACCAAGTCGCCCATAAGCGCCCTGATCTTATTGCACACCTTAGCATGAATAACGCTGAATATTTGTTGTCTTCAGCAACGTTTCCCCATCCCATATGCTCGACATAGGCGATTGAATTATTACTCTCGAAATCAATGTCTCGAAAAAAGTGAATTAGCCAATCAGATAAGTCAAATCGTATTGAGTTAGTTTTCACGTAAGTTTTCCTTCATATTTTATTGTACCTACCATGCAGCTAATATGGTTTCATTGACTACGCATTGCTTTTTCACTAATTTGAAATAACAGTAAATATTTAAATAACATACACTTAGGTGAGAGGGATTACAATTTTTGTGCCTCTCGACAATCTAGGAATGAGTGCTTTTATGTAAGCATTTTCATATTTTAGGTTTTTGTCCATAGTTGAACTTATCGAGGCTGCTAAACTTAAGTGACCTAGTTTGTACATCGAGTTCGTTAATGAATTATCAAGCACTTTCTATCCATGCAAAGAAAAACTACTCAAACATTAAAGTGTGTAGCTTGGAAGTACTCGACGATAAATATGTTTTTGTATGTAACTCAATGCTTAAGAGATTCAATGAGCTAGGTATAGAAGAAGGAGGTGTGGTTTATATAGATGGTTTGGAATTAGACGCTAAAGGCACACCAATTTTTACCGTCAACTCAAGCTTTGATATAGATATTAGCCTACTTACAGAATATGAAATTTTGTATTTATCAGCTTCCAGTTGATATAAACATCAGATAGTTAACATTATTTTCTCGATAAAGCTGATAGCTTCTGCTTACAATACTTTTCAAAGTAATAGTAGTTTTGAGTTTCATAAAAACGATGAAAATATCGCTCCATCCACACAGAGTCATACAGCTTGCGGGTTTCTTGTTAACACTTATTGCTGTGCCGTTTATTCAATTTCAAATAAATGGAAATAATGAATTGGTTTCTCAGAACAAAGAGGTAGCGCAAGAAGCCATTTTTCACGATATATACTATATGTTACGGGAAATTGGGTGCGAAAACTTTGACTCTAAAATTAAGAGCATAGATTGTGATTTAGGGGTGTATCAAAATATTCAGCTAGAGAGTGCGTTGAGTCGTGTCAGTGAATACTCAAAAGAAGTAGAGTCGTTAAATTACACTTTGTTTTTCGTTTTTGTTATGTCTGGCTACATATTGTTTTTTGGATTTTATTTTGAGTTTAGACTTGAGTATGAGCGAGATTCTAAACAGAAAGAAATAAATGAATGGTTAGATATTGCAGCAACTAGGCACGATATTCGAGTGAGATTCAAAAAGAGTTGATTCTTAGTGCGTAAAAATAGTGAGCACGCTCAAATGAATCTGTATTACATGGGCTAAGATAAATCGCCTGTTTTAATACGAAATAAAAGGTCTAGTACCATTGATTCGTCACCTTCCAAAGCCTCTATAGGCGTCTTGTGGCCTAATTGTACCCTAGGGGCTCTTAGCCACCTCAGAGCCACGTCATCTCTTTTAAAGACCTCTAAGACGGCTTTGTGAATTTCTGGGTGGCTTCTTAGCAAGTAAGCTAGTTCATCTGTTTTCATTTCGTTGTCCAGTTCGTTTGATATAGGTTATTGGTGTTAATGTTTCTAGGGGCTTAGCTAACCAGCTAAAGGAAAGAGTTCTAGTTGCTCTTGCTGTTGCCAGCTGGCATTAACATGGTCATTCAATATTTGTTCAAGCTTTGGGGTTCTTGCATAAATAAATGGCGCTATAACCGGCTGAATATTACTACCTCTTAGCGTCTTGATAATTTTGTCAGCGCAAACATTGTTGTGACTTGCCCAGCGTTCAATGCATTCGTAGCGACTCAAAAACTCTGCAATTGATGTCCCTGAGTAATTATGTGTAAATGGTTTACTTGGTAATTCCTTGATGAGCTTTAGTGCACCAAGTTGCTTCACTCGGTTACGTGAAATTCTCAATATATGAGTGGCTCGTGTAAGCGATATGGACGCCTCACCTTCCAAGTAAGTTGTCTCAAAATGCTCACTGATAAGCTGCTCATTTATCTTGATTGCATCGACAAGAGTATTAGCAGCTCTATCTATGTAAATTGGCAAATTATGCTTGTAAATTTCGACCAAAATGTCGCCCGTATCAATAGTGTAAATGTCTAGTAATTCAGATAGCTCGTTGAGTTTCATTGTATTAGCAGCACACGCTGTATTTTGGCGCTTGGTTTGCTCAATAAAGTCACGAATATCGATGAAACTGTATCGACCACGACCGACCGGTGTTACGGATGAAATGGACGACACTTTAAAGAGCTTTCTAGCTAGCGCTAAGTCACAGCCAAGCATTTGAGCAAATGCGTGCTGGTCAATATGGTGAATCAGTTGCTGGTTACTTTCGTCATCTGACAGCACAGCAATAGCGGCATTTCGAGTAGTGCACGGAGTATGGTGATGAAAGCACATTAAGTCACTCGAAATCGCCGTATTCGTTAACGTTGGTGCAAACGCATGTACAAGCCACTTTTGATGAAGGCGGGTCAACATTGTTTTTAAAGGATAAAAGACTGCGCCAGAGCCAATTTCAGCGTATTTACGACGTTGATTGATCATTGACTGACACCACAGTTCAATCAAATGCTTATTCGTGAGTAAGTCGTATGCTTGAGTGAATAGCTTCGTCCAATCTAGCTCCAATTGAGGGAGCTGTTTGATTGCATGGTGGACTGAGTCGTAAGGACGCAGTGCTCGCATAGCTGCTGTTAACAAGTCTTCTAAATAGTCTGCTCGTTCATCATCAGGTTGTGCGTGAAAATGCTCGATATAGTTCGGCAACTGTTCTTCTGGCAACATTGCTGCGATTTCATGCCAAGCCGCGTCACACTGGCTGCATCCAAAATGCAACAAGTCCTCATTCCAATGCAGTACCTTTTCACAACAAGGGCAATTCGAGATGAGGCGCTTTTGATGCTTGTGGCAATGTGTGATCGGAGTAAGTTGCCAATGCGAATCAGTATGGTTTTGCGTGATCATACACTCAGCGCACACGTGCGGTGTGCGTTGAGTAATTGCCTGATAGCCTAGTCTTTTGCCACATTCCCTCGGACTTTTTTGAACAGGTGAAAAAGAGCTGTGGTCACAGGTATCAACAAGCGAGCAAACAAACGATACGAGTCTTTCTTCTGTGCTTCCCATACCGACGGCAGTCGAGTCGTTTAACTCACTGAAAAGCCTGTTGGTAAGCTCATAGTCATTGGCAATCGATAATCGCAGTAGAAAGCTTCGAATGCTCTCATTTTCGATTGGGTAAAGTGCGGTCATTAACTTCATTATGCAGCGTCCCTATTGTTAGTAACTAGCTTGGTGGTTAGGTGCATTTCGATAGTCGCCATAGTGGTATCAAACGGATTGCAACTAAGCTCATTCTTTGGCTGAAATACTCTGTATGCTTTTGCCAAAGATTCTTTAGTAATCGCGTCTCTTGAACCCGCAATTTCAATGGCTTCTTTAAATAACGGTGTTAAATTGCCGAACAGTCCGTGAGTGGCGAGATGCAAGCGTTTAAGCATGTCTTCAGTGCAAAGATTAACTTTGCAATCCAATGCTTTTTGATACATTTCAATTAGGCTTTTCCAGTTTGAAGTACCGACGGAGTAGCCCGCGATGCGATGCAGCTTTCTGTTGCGGCGCTGTAGTTGTTTTTCAGCTTTAAACTTTGCTTTGCCGGTCAGTAACTCAGCCGCCGAATCAATACCAACACAAATAACGGGAATGCCCGCACCATCTTCATCATCCATTAGCGCTTTAATCGCGTCAGCAGCGTGCTGGGCACTCACGCTTGATGTTTCTCTAACGAGATGTTGAGCTTCATCTAGAATGATTAATTCGGTTTGAGATTTGCGCAGTCGGGCAACCAGTCGTGCTTGGATTTCTTCTTCACTTCCTGTGATTCGCTTCACCCCAGTCAGCTTCCTGTAAAGACGCTGAATAAGCGCTTTAGACGTCGACTTCTCTTGCAAATTGACATACAGAACCGGTACCACTCTCTGTACGTCTGTTTGATAAGGCGGTGACTGCTCTGCATAGCTTCTTGCGATGTAAGACTTACCTGTCCCAGAATCACCGATGAGATACATACCTTGCACACAATTAGTGTGACGGGTTGCGCGACATGCATCGAATGCTTTCCTAACAATGGCAATATCCGGCGTTCTCATCTTTTGTGCTAAGAAAGCATGTGTTTCTTCGAGTAACTCTGGTGAGTCATCGGGTAGCAATTCTGCCATATTCGTCTCCTCCTCGTTATTCAAGACCAAAGCCAGTTGATGTGTCTCGTTCTTCGTCGGTGATTGTTGTGCTCTGCTCAATGTCAGTCTCCATTTCAGTTTGTGTGTCTTGTGATAATTCGTCGTCGCGCACCAAAGAATCGCTTTGAACTAAGGTGCCATTGGCGCGTTTTCGTTTGATTTTGTTTCTAGCTTTTTGCACTGTTTGGCTCTCTGGGTAGTCTTTTTCAGTGACTTTACGCATGTGTGAGCTAGCCTGTGTAAAGCTAATGTCACGGTCGATACCGCTTACGTTTGGTACTTCAATGAGTTGTCCGTCGGGTAAGGCAACTGTGATGGCAGATGCATCATAATCATCAATCATTACACTCACCTTTGAAGAGCTTTTCCCGCTATTGCGAACAATATTGGCAAATGCTTTTTTCAACTCAGTACTCTGAAAGCGTTGGCCTCTATGAGAAATCCCATGAGATGAAGTACAAGTGAGGCTTTTGGCATTGCCGCGAATCTTAAGGCGGTCATCCAAATCACTCATTGTCATGACCTCATCAATACGAGCTAGTTTTTGCCACTTTTGAAAAGGAGTGTAATTGTTGATCCCTTTGTTAGGCGTGTGGTGGTACTCATCTTGAACATAAGTTTCAAAGAGTTCCATGAACTCTGTAACAGTGAGTTTTGCTGCTTGTCTTAGCGTTGATTCTTGAATAATTTCTTTCTGACGTTTACCAAGATAGCCTGGCAACTTACCGAAAAACTTTGTTCTCCACGTACCAAACATTCTCTCGGCATGCGGCTTTTCTTCTGGGCGACGAGAGCGACAGTAAGTAAGTTCAGAGCCAATGTTATTCATGAATTTTCGCGTCATTTCTGCGCGAAATCCCGGTCCGTTGTCGAAGATATATGTCACCGCAATACCTGCCATCGGATATCTCATTGGGTCTTGCTTTACACGCATTGAATGAGTCAACGAGTGAATAACAAGTGCTGCCGATTCTGCTGGCTTTTCAGATACCTGTACCGTATATCCGAGACATGCTCTAGTGGCGACATCAACGATAGCGAGGATGAGAACTTTGCCAGCGTATGTGCCGTCACCATTTAATAAACCGATATTGAATTCAGCTGCGTCACACTCAGCAACTTCAAGTGGCATGGTCACGTTGAACGTTTTAGCTGCGATTCGATTTTCTCTATCTGCATGTCTTTTGCCATAGCGTTTAAGTTCAACTTCGTACTTAGGCAAACGTTTAATGAACCGAGAAAAAGTAGACTTGCTTGGCATGGTGAAACCAGAAAAAGACCGACCTTTTGCCTCGAAAGCGAGGCTAAATTGTCTATAAGCGAAATTAATTGTCGGCCTACTTGGCTTTAAGTAATGAAGTGTTAAGGTTTGAGCCATAAGCTCTTTTACCTCAGGCGGCATTCGCTCATCTCGGCTGTTGCCATGTACCACTTGTAGCGCCATATCTCGACCGTCGCTAAGCCACAGCTTGTACCAGCCATAGACTGTTTTGACTGCTGGCTTTCTAGCGTGTGTCTCTTGAATTTCTTCGTAGACGCTATTAATTAAGTCTTCAGATAATCCTTCTGTGGGATGCTCGTCCTTAAAGGCTAAAAAAGCGTCGCAATATGCACTTCTTCGTTCGCACTCACGCTTTTGCTTCTCGGTCATTTCCACGATACATCGAATATCAATGGGCTTTTCAACCATATGGAAATGGCCTTCGTTTGCTGCTTGATAAATCTCGTGAGGGGCAAAATGCTGGTAGCTTTTATCACCGAATTTAATAAAGACTACGTCGTTGTCGATGTGCTTAATCGTGCCGTGGCGGCCTGACAGCTTAACTTCTTGGCCTGATGCTAGTGTTAATGCGTGATTCATTGTTATTCTCCTGTTGCCGTTAACGTGGTGTTTTCATTTAGCTCTAGCGCGTAATCAAAGATAAAAACTTGATGACCAAGTAGAGCTAATGCATGCTTGGTTTGAAGTCCAAGAGACTGAATGTAGGTTGTAAGCTTGCTAAACGAAGTAACTTCTCCGAGCGCTTCGTGCATCGCCTCCAAATCGATTTGTGCGATGCTTAAACGACGAAAATGATGGATTTTTTTTAGATTTTTGGTGGTATGTCCGGCGTAGACTTGCTCGTCAGTGGCGTAGGCAATTTTTAGCCCTTTTACTTCGTCAAAAAGGTCTCTTAGATGATTAAAACGCTCTTCTGCACGTTTCGAACGGGTGAAAATAGCAGGCTTTGTTTCGCGAAGATCAATGCCGTCCTTTGTGGTGATTTCTAAGTCTGGTGTATAACCGCGTTTAACACCTCTATCGTCGATATACTCATATCGAGCCGGTTGTTCTTTGAAAGAAATCACGTTTTGTTGGTATTCATAGTAGCGCTGCGTGTCTCGCTCTAGCTGGCTTTCAGCCCAAACGAAGTCACTTCGGTCGTTTTTGTACGACTTAAATAGCGTTACTTGTCTATCTGAGCGATACTTTGATAATTCGCGTTGTGTCATCAGTAGCATTTCCCAATTGATATTTTTTTATTGGCTCAGTCAGATTTTTCATTTCACACCCTCAAAAATTTTTATCTTTGAGGTATGGTACACTTTGCAAAAATTTTCAAATACAAAAACCTTAAATATCAACAACTTAATATAGCAATAATTAATTAGCTGTCAGTTAAAGTGTTCTAAAATCAGACATTTCAATTTTTCTTGCCAGGGCGTTAATAAATAAGTCTTCTTAAAACCGGCTGGCTTATGCTTAAATACTTGGGACTTTTGCAGGCGACCGGACAACTTTTGTGGCCCTTTTTGGTGGTTATCAGCAAAAATCTTTATGTATTCATGAAAGCTACGTGTGAGTTTTGGGAGTAACCGGACAACTTTTTGTCTTGTTACACACAACTTCTTTTGAGCCTTTCAATGATTAACCTGTGAAGTTTTGGGAATACCGGACAAGTTTGTGACAGAGAATTTAAAAAAAGCATTTCGAGATGCTCTGGAATTAGAGTTGCGTAGCCCTTCAAGGCAAGCAAAGATTCGCCGTACTGTGGCTAAAAGGCTAGGTAGTTTTCCTGAATACACTTGTATGTGGAGCACAGCAGAGAAGTGCACGAGCCATATCTCAAACGTAGTTTATGCGCAATTTGAAAAAGCAGAAGGCTATTCCAATAGACTCAAATTCCAGCGAGAAAAGTTAGAAAAGTTTCAAAAAGACCCTAACTACATTGAAGAGTACTTAACTACCGCGACGCATACCTACTGCACAGCCAAACAAGTCAAATGTAATCAAGGCCGCTCAAAAGTGGTTGACGCAGATGGTAATGTCATCCAAACAGAGAAAAGACGTGGTAAAGCTGCGCGGGCTGTTGACGGTAACGACAAACTAGAAATCGCTATATTAAGCACGTCGTTTGGGGTAGCTAATATTAGTGATGAGGCCATTGAGAGCACAACGGAATACCTAAAAAAGCTACACCTCAATGATAAAGAAATTCGTTGTTTTTGGGATAGGCTAGACGGACAGACTTTCGTCGAGATGGCAAAAGAATATCAAGAAAGTAGCGCATCAAAAGAAAAGAGCGTACCGGATTTATATCGCAAGCGTTATTCAAGGCTTATGAAAAAAATAGGCAATAAGCGTGACAAGGTCTTTGACCTTATGACTCGTGATTCTCACCTTTCAAACAACCAGGCCTTGAGTGATGGCGGCTTTTTCGTCTCGACTGAATAAATTGACTTGTAAGCTTCAACAACTCGTCTAATGTCATGTTGCGATAGATGCTGCTATTTGAATCCCAGTGTCTATTTAGGTTTGCAAAATCTAGCTGACGATTGGTTGATTTCTTCATTTTTGCTTCGCCCAAACATCCCTATTAATAAGTCTAGTTCATTTGATTAGAAACAATGAATGAGACGAAATCAGTTGATATCTCAGTTGGTTATGTCATTAATATGAAACGGTTTTGTCTAATAAAAAGGATTTTAGACATGAAAGACAAGGAAAAAATCGCGCTATTTATAGATGCTGATAATGCTCCTGCTACTAAAATTGACATCATACTTTCAGAGCTTGCTCGCTATGGTGTAGTAAATATTCGAAAAGCCTACGGCAACTGGAAAAGCCCATGTATTAAACCTTGGGAAGATGTTTTACACGAATATGCTATCCAACCCATTCAACAATTTGATTTAACCAAAGGCAAAAATGCTACTGATATAGCACTCGTTATAGACGCGATGGATACCCTATATACCAAAGACGTCGACACCATTTGTTTAGTTTCATCTGATTGTGATTTTACTCCACTTGTTACGCGAGCACTTGCAGATGGCAAGTTTGTCATTGGTTTTGGTGAACGAAAAGCACCAACTGCATTCGTAAATAGCTGTTCAAAGTTCCTGTATCTTGACGATATTGAGACTGAAGAAAAGCCAATACAAAAACGAAAGCCAAGTATTAAAAGTGATACAAGGTTGATGAATATGCTTCGCCAGGCAATAGAAGCATCTGAAGAGGAGGATGGCTGGGCACAGTTAGGCCCTATCGGCAAACATATTTCAAATCATGCGTCCTTCGACCAGCGAAATTACGGCTTTAAAAAACTTAGTGATTTATTTGCTGCAATTGATTTGTTTGAAATGAAGCAAACTCATGGCTCAGCAACATGGGTTAGGGATAAGAAAAAGGTAAAACAAAAGGAAGCTAGTCAACAATGATGTTTGGAGTAGATGTAAAAGTTATTGCGGCATTAATCGCACTGTTTGGCGTTTTGCTAGCTTCAGCTTTAAGTGCCGGAGCTTATTTTTATAAAGTGAGAGCTGAGGCAAAAAAGAGCGCTCGAAAGTCACTCTATTACTTACTAGAAATTAGGTATTTTATTCTGACTTCACTGTTTAACCCGGATAAGGAAACTGCATTATACATTGAACATTACTCCAAACACCTTACCGGAAAAGGCATTAAGCTATCAAAAAGTGACTTTGACGAAGGGCTGGTTGATTTAATTCGTGGGTATTTTGAAAGCATCGTTTCGACAGTAAAAATTAAGGCAGAAGCTGACTTAATAAAACCCTATGAAGAATCACTTTTGGAGCTTGCTGGCGTTAATCCAGTTTTATCATTCAGCCTCAAAGGCAAGGAAGCTCTGGCAAAGCTAATTAGCCAAGCGAGTCAGTATAGTAAGTCCGTTCCTAACAATATCGAGTTACCAAAAGGGATGGAGTGGATGAATGATCTGGTTGTTGAAATTTCCAATGATATGTCAGAAAAATCAACAGAAGACTCAATCGCTCAATTAGAAGACGATATTTTAGCGCTTGCTAAAACTTGCGGTTCTAAAACACATAAAGACACCAAAATTGTGCTGGAAAACCGTCTGACCTTAGAAAACAAAGATATGTTTATTGAACTTGATTCTTATATGGATCAAGTCATTGAGAAGATGATGTCAGCATATGAAAGTAACCTATCTGAAACTAAGCGCCAAAGTAATTAGAGCACTGTACCTATGCATTAATAAATCAAATTCATTTGATTTGAAATAAAGTCAATAGTGATGCGAGGTAATATTTTGTACGGTATGTTATTGATATATATAAACTTACCGTCTCTTGGGTTGTGGGGTTAAAAACCTTTAAGGTATGTGAATAATTGATATGATAACATTAGGTTTTTTGTTTTGAGAGTCGCTAAATGTTGACGAGTATTGATAAAAATATAGAGCGCTTGGATGCGCGAAAGCTATATGCCCAATATTATACTTGTAATGATATTAGTAGCGTACTTGTTGAAAGGTTAGAACAATTACCCACTCCGAGTAAGATTATTGATTTAAGTATGGGAGAAGGTGCGCTTCTTCAAAGCGCAAAAAATATCTACCCACGTGCAACTTTATATGGCTGCGACATCGATAGTAAAAACGTTAATTTTGTCTCTAAACAAGAAAACCTTAATGTAAATGTTTTCAATATTGACTCCACATCCAAAGCCTTAGACGTTCTAATCGGCACCAATAGCTTCGAATTAGTTCTGGGTAATCCACCATTTGGATTTATTGAGAAAACCCCTTTTATTGTTAATATTTTAAATGAATTCGGGTGTAACTGTTCCTCAGCAAACGTTTCTTTAGAGTTGCTATTTGTACTTTTGGGTATTCGTTGTCTAAAACATGATGGGGTCTTGAGCTATATATTACCAGATGGGCTTTTAACGAACGCTCGATATGAGAATTTTAGAGAAGTATTAATTAGTAATTACAGAGTTATTAGCGTCGTTCATTTAGGGAAAAAAAGATTTGAAGGTACCGAAGCTTGCACTCATATATTAACTTTGAAAAAAAGAAAACTAAAATCACCTTATAAAGTTAAGTTAGAGTCGATTGACTTTCCTAATAGCTCGATCTCAATAAGCAAATCTGAATTCATTTCTAGAGCCGACTATTCATATCATACAAAGCCTAGCCATTTGAATGCACGTAAATTAAAAACACTAAATGCTCAACTCATTCGAGGCCGACTACCCAATAAACAATTATCGAATATGTCTGTTGATTTCATTCACACAACTTCTTTTGGAAGCAGTGATTTTAAGGTTTTTTCTAATGAAAACATTGAAAATGATAATGAAAAACATGTTAAAGATGGCGATATTGTGATTGCTAGAGTAGGTACTAGGGCTATTGGTAAAGTTGGGCTTGTTTCAAAAGGATGTTTTCACATTTCAGATTGTATTATAGCTATTAGAGCTGATGATGAGAAAAGCAGAGAACTCATACTGAGAACTTTAAAATCACGTGCTGGAAAAAATTGGCTCAACTCCATTTCAAAAGGTGTTGGCGCAAGACATATTACTTTAACTGATTTAAGTGAATTACCAATATTTATATGAACCTTCCTATACCAGCAGACGCTGAAAATATTTCAGAGCGGATTTTTGAAAGTGCTAAAAAACTAATCGAATATAAATATTGGGATGCTATTCAAGAGTATGAGCTAGTTTCTTGGATTAACAATTTTACAACCAAAGAAGAAAAATATTTCGCCGCTTCAATTCTGTTAACTTTGATCTACCGTAATCAAAATGCAATCAGAACATTTGGTGCACAGCTTTTCCAAGTCACAATCCCAAATTATCTTGAAGAAAAGAAAGTTTATTCTATTGACTGTTTAGATTCTTGGCATGAGCAGATCAATACCCCCAACGCTAGAGCAAACTTGCCCTTTAGGTTCTCCACTATAGAGGGGGTTGACAATAAGCCCGCAAAAAGTGGAGCTGCAATTTTCAGAGCATTAAAAAAAGAGTTTTTTGACAATAGTCTAGGTATTGGATGTCAGTCCTTCGAAAACCTATCAAAAAACAACAAAATCAATACGTTAATTCTTTTTGACGATATATTGGGAACGGGCGAACAATTTGATACTTTTATTAAAAAAACTGGACTGCTTTCGCTGAACTTGAACGTACTTTATTGCCCTTTTGCAGCTAATGCAGAGGGGTTAAAGGAAATCAAAAGCAAGTACCCCAGTATTGATGTATTACCAGTTGAAATTCTTAGTGAAGCAAACGGCTTGTTTGCAAAGTCTAATAAACTTTTTTATCACGACAATATTTGTAAAGCAGAAGATTTTAAACACTTTTATAAAGCTTTGTGCTCTAGTAGAAACTTTAAAATGGACGTCAATGAGTTATTGGGTAAAGGTGAGTTGGCGTTAACATACCTATTTAATGACTCAACACCAAATAATAATATCGCTGCCCTTTGGTATGGAGACAAAAACTGGAAAAGGCTTGTAAAGAGGTAAAATGTGAGTAAATCAATTTTAGAAGTTTTTGCTAAGAACAGAGCGGAAGAGCTACCTGAAGATTTATGGGGACAATTTGTTCTACCTCTGGACTTTGAAAGCATCGCGTTAAAAGAAAAGAAAAAAGCCTCAGTTATTGTTGGTGGCAGAGGAACAGGGAAGACAATGTTTATTAAATATCATTGTCACGCTACGCAATTAAGCCCCAAGAGAAGGGAAATAACGCGCGAAGATTTAAGTTTCTTGGGAATTCATTGGAGGCCCGATACTGCATTTACACCTAATATTAACCCGAACTGGGTGGGTAAATACTGGGAAAGTGTTTTCAATAGTTTGATGTCAGTATCGATATTAATTGAATTTTCTCGTCTCATAAATAACATATACTTGTCCAATATTGATGATCCTAATCTAAAAGCTAATCTCCAAAACTTCCTAATTCCAACCCCTATTAAGAAAGCATTATCTATTGAAGAGACTAATTTTATTTCCTCCGAGGAATATTTCCAAGATGCGTTATTTGAAATAACAAACTGGATTAGAATGCCATCCTCAGAAACACCACCTTTTAGTCTTGATTTGAAACAAACAGCCTTGTTGGTAATTCAAAAGCTTAAGTCTAATTGCCCTCAACTGAATGATTCACTCTTTCATATTTTTATTGATGAGTTCGAGAATTTGAGTAGTGAACAGCAAAAAATCATTAACTCTTGGTTGAAGCATGGACATGACCCTCTTTTATTTAGCATTGCATATAAAAAATATGCGAATGTAACTAGTGACACAAAGACTCAAGAAAAGTTAGAGGAAAGGGATGACTATCGCTTAATTGATGTTGAAAAAATATATTTTAATTCTGAGAATCCAAAGTCATTTGAGATATTAGCCGCAGAGCTTCTATTGTTAAAACTAAGTGACTATTTAGACATGCCAGATATGGATAAAGTAATTAAGGCTTATTCTGAAGTTGAGTCTATAGAACTAAGAAAGCAGCCAACATATCAAGCTCAAATAAAAAAAATCATCGAACATATTTTCCCTAGCCAATCTCAAGCAGAAATATCTAGACAGCTTTTATCAGATAGTACGCTGTTAAATAAATTGAAAAGCACATTGATTGAAGATGCTTTAAAAAAGAATGGCGAAACTGAATTGACATCGCTAGATTTTATTAACAGTGACTATCCTGAAGCCTCTATTATTAATGGAGTGTTGTTACATAGAACGAGAGTGAAGCCTATAGAAATAAAGCAAGAATTTGACTCTTTAATTGCGTTAGGAAGTAATGCAAAGTACAAACAGTGGATTCAAAACAATCTATATGGGGCGTTGCTGTATCTATATAACACTCTTCCTCAAAGGGTAAGCCCAACATATGCTGGTTTTTCTGAGTTTATACTTATGTCAAAAGGAAACCTGAGGCATTTTTTAGAGCTTTGTTTTCAATCTTTGTCAAAAGCTCAATCTGAGTCTAATTTGCTTGAAGATAAATTTATCAGCTCCGTGCCTATTGAAACGCAGTCAAAAGCTACGTTAACGACTAGCACAAACCAGCTCGGTAAAATAATAAATTCTGGAGCTAATGGTAAATACTTGCAGAAAATTGCTTACAGACTGGGAATTATCTTCTCGCAGCATCAAAAAAGAAAATCACAAAGTGAACCTGAAGTTAATCATTTCTCGATAGATATATCAGATGTATCTTTACTTAATGAGAAAGTTCAGCAATTACTCAACGAGTCGTTAGTATGGTCGGTTTTAATCCCTTACAGGAGTACAAAAAACAAATCTGAAAGTGATATCGAGCAAATTGATTACTTACTGCACCCAGTTTTATCATGTCACTTTGGAATAAGCCCTAGGAAAAAAAGGAAAATTAAATTCATGCCAGAACAGTTAGAAGTGATTTTTTTAGGCAGAGATGAAGATTTCAACTCCTTTTTAGATGGTTTACGCAAGAAGTTAAGAGTAGACGACGATAACTCTATTTCAGACACTAACTCGCAGTATAGTTTAACATGGTAAAAATTAAGAAAATCAGACAGCTTAAAAGTACTGATTGTATTTTTGACTCGCCATATGACCTCATTTTTTGTGGTTTATCGATTGATGATAGAACCACGCATATTAACGAGCTAATAAACAAAAACTGTCGCTCTGAGAGTATCTACAAAGTAAAAATTGATATTGAAAGGTACAGTTTATGTTTTAATGATGAAGCTTTGCCGATATTAAATCTAAGTGACTTTTTTGTAAGTAAAGTTACAACAGAAACTAATATTCGTGTGTTAATAGAAGCGACTTCTTTAGACTTTAGTGAGATTTTATATCTACTACACGGACTAAAGGTTTTAGAAGGAAAAATAGAACTAGTATTATCTTATCTTGAACCAGAAGACTATAGTAATGCCAATACCCACTTAAAAGAAAAAGAAGAATTTCTGCTTAGTGAGTCACAGCAAAAATTTATCGGTTTACCTTTGTTTTCTGTTAATAACCAAGACAATGAAAGGTCCCATTTAATTGCGTTGCTAGGATTTGAAAATAATCGTCTTGGCCAGGTTTTAGAAGAGTATGATGGGGCATCTTTCAGTAATCTAATCTCAATGGTGGGTATACCTGCGTTCAATCCCGGCTGGGAAAACCGTTCAATTCATAGGCATATAGAGTATTTCGATAATATTAGAACTTCGTTGCATTCTTATCCAGCAACAAACCCATATGAGCTAAATTTAGTATTAGAGAAGTTTTATGATGCTTATCAAAAAGTAGTAATTGCTTCCATGGGCACTAAGCCAGCAGCAATCGCTGCTTGCGTATTTCTTGTAAACAATGCTCCGAATAATACAAGACAGAAGTACGTTGGAGCCATTTATGATTTTCCTAATAAATCAAAAGGCAGATCTGTTGGTGTTGGTGAAAAATTTATGTATGAACTCGTTTTATAAAACTGTACGTGTTCGACATTTAGATTATTAAATTTTCTGATGGCATGACGCACTTCTGATAATTTGTGACGATCCACACATGCAAACGTATTCACCGCATGAATATCGATTATTTTAGAGTAACTACTTTACTTTTGTAGAGCTGTTACTCTATAATTCAACTCGTTCCTTGTGAACGCCTGTTGTAATAATTTTGTATATTCTAGCTTTCCCCATAGCTAATACGCCGCTGGTACTTGTACCGGCGGTTTTTTTTGGTCTAGAGAAAATGTTGGGGAGACTGGTTTACTCTTCAGTAAACCAGTTGTTGATCACTTGCAATGCTTGCGGCATGCCTGTTTTCTTTAATGAAGAGAAAGACTGTACTTTGATGTCGCCATTGAGTTCAGCCAAAATCTTTTTCACTTTCAATACTTCAGCTGACGCTTTACCCTGCGATAACTTGTCTGACTTTGTCAGCAGAGCAAGTACGGGTAAGTCACTATCTACCGCCCATTCAATTAAATCGCGATCCAGGTCTTTGAGTGGATGACGAATATCCATTAATACAACAAGACCTTTTAAACAGTCACGCTTCTCTAGGTATTCACCTAATGATTTTTGCCACTTCTTTTTCATTTCTAGTGGCACTTTTGCAAATCCGTAGCCAGGCAAATCAATTAAACGTTTGTTTTCTTCAATCTCAAAAACATTAATTAATTGCGTACGGCCAGGTGTTTTACTGGTGCGAGCAAGGCTCTTTTGGTTGGTAAGCGTATTTAAGGCGCTAGATTTACCGGCATTTGATCGGCCAGCAAACGCGACTTCAATACCTGAGTCTTCAGGTAAACGACGAATGTCAGGCGCGCTAATTGTAAACTTCGCTTTGTTTAAGTTGATCGTTTGTTGCTCTGTCACAAGTATATTCCACAGGCTAAGATGCGCACATTATAACGTTTTTTCTCGCCTGGCTGACAACTAGATGCATAAATAACCTGATTTTTTATAGGTTTTTATGTCATATGCTGTTACACGAAACGAATATTCGTGTAAAATGGCGCGATTAATTAAGAGACGAATTAATGGGTGTTGTTTATTTGAACAGCGCCCCCAAGCAAGAAGAATAAAGCAGAGAGCATTCGATGAAAAAAGTTATCGTATCACTGGTTTTAGGCTTAGGTATGTTGGCAAATGCCAATGCCCAAGGCGATGCAGAAGCGGGTAAAGCAAAAGCAGCAACTTGTGCAGCTTGTCACGGCGCTACGGGTCATAGCGCAATAGACATGTATCCTAACCTAGCAGGTCAACACGCTGAATATATCGTTAAGCAGTTGAAAGCATTTAAAGATGGTTCAACACGTAGCGATGCGGTAATGGCACCAATGGCAGCAGGTCTATCTGAACAAGACATGCTTGACCTAGGTGCATACTTCGCAAGTCAGCCAATTACTGCAGGTGGCGGCGCAGCTGCTGCGGGCGGTGAAGCAACGGCTGCTGTTGCAGCACCAGTTGCGATTGTGGGTGACGCTGCAGCAGGTAAATACTTATACGAAAACGGTGACGAAACTCGTGGTATCGGTGCATGTATCGGCTGTCACGGCGACAAGGGTGAAAGCCAAGTACTTATCTACCCTAATCTTGCAAAGCAACACCCTGAGTACATCGAAAAGCAGTTGAAGCAATTCAAAGAAGGTAACCGCGCCAACAACTACGCAATGGGTGAATTTGCTGCGCCTCTAACAGAGCAAGAAATTGCTGACTTAGGTGCATACTTAAAAGATCCTGAGGCTGTTGCCAACGTTGCGCCTAAGAAAGCGAAAGGTGCTGTGAAAGTCATGGGTGATGCTGAGCTAGGTAAAGCGAAGTCAGCAACCTGTGTAGCATGTCACGGCGCAGACGGTAACGCGGTTATTGCTATGTACCCGAAGATTGCGGGTCAACATGAAGGTTACCTATACAAGCAACTGGTTGAATTCAAGTCGGGCGCACGTAACAACGGCGTAATGGCTGGTATGGTTGCAGCGCTTTCTGACGAAGACATGAAAAACTTAGCAGCTTACTACGCAAGCCAAACAGTAAGTAAAGTAGCTAAGCCTGACACAGTTAACCAAGCGGGTTACAAACTTTGGTTTGGTGGCGACGCTGAGCGCGGCATTACAGCATGTGCAGCATGTCACAGCCCAAGCGGTGAAGGTATGCAACACGCTAAGTTCCCAGTGCTTGCAAACCAAAATAGCGACTACATCAAATCACAACTTGAACAGTTCCGTTCAGGTACACGTGCAAATGATACAAACGGTATGATGCAAGATATTGCTATTAAGTTGACTGATGAAGATATCGCCAACTTAACCGAGTACATTAAATCGCTTTAATGTCAGTATCCAAATTACGAAAAAGCAGCCTAATGGCTGCTTTTTTTTTGGTTAAATTTTGATTAATGACATAGCAATCAATAACTTCATAAATTACACTGAATTAAAAACAATCAATAAAGTTGTGGAATGACTCAACAAAAACCTTCCGTTGAAACTCACGTCGCTTGTCATCAATGTGATGCTTTATCACCTGCGCCCGACGTGCATGAAGGCCAAAAGCTTGTATGTCACCGCTGTGGTGCCAAGCTTTATGAGTGTAAACCCAACTCAATCGATAGAACCCTTGCTCTTTCACTGGCAGGATTGATATTAGCGTATCCTGCGATGACCTTACCTGTGATGGGTGTAAGCGCTGTAGGTATCTTTAATCAAGCATCAATTGTCGACAGTATTGGGCTTTTGATTGACACCAACTATCAAGGCATTGCTTTGTGCCTTTTTCTGTTCGCTTTTGCTATTCCACTCGTGCGATTAATTAGTGCCGCTTATATCTGCGCATCCATCAAATTCAATCGCATCACGCCTTCAATGCGTACCTTTTTCAGTTCTTATCATCAGCTTGATAGTTGGACCATGTTACATGTTTTCCTGCTGGGTATGGTGGTGTCGATGTATAAGTTGGTCGACCTAGCAGAATTGCATGTGGGTATTGGTTTTACCGCATTTGTTTTTTTACTTATTTGCTCAACAGCGATATCAGTAACCTTAGATCACCATCTTATTTGGGAAGAGTTGGAGCAAGCTGACAATGGTTGAGACCGCCCGTGATAAGGGCTTCAGTCTTTGCCCTAAGTGCTACAAATTAAATCCAGCCGTAGAAGGCCGTCACCAGTGCTCACGCTGTAATGCACACTTTTATCAGCGAAAGCCGAAGAGCTTAGAACACACTATGGCATGGACAATAGCCGCGCTAGTGATGTTTATTCCGGCGAACCTGATGCCAATGATGGTATTTACCACACTCGGTGTTGATGATGCATCAACCATTCTAGGCGGTATTATTATCTTCCTACAGTTGGGTATGTACCCTGTTGCCATTATCGTTTTTATTGCCAGTTTTATTGTGCCTCTAGGGAAGATTCTGGGGCTATTTATCTTAATGTACGGGGCTAAAAAGGGGCCGGGCTTAAAGTCGGCTCAACGCACTAAACTATATCATTTAGTTGAGTTTTTAGGTCCTTGGTCAATGCTTGACGTATTTGTTGTCGCGATTATGGCGGCCGTCGTTAATTTAGGTTTTTTAACCTCTATTCAAGCAGGACCAGGTATCGTTTATTTCGCATTGATGGTGGTGTTAACCATGGTCGCTGCTGAAAGCTTTGATCCACGTTTGCTATGGGATACACAAACTGATGAACAATCAAAATAATAATGAATCGTCAATGGTCGATGTTGTAAAGCGGGAGGGTATCTCTGCTGTTTGGCTCGTCCCATTTATTGCTCTGCTGTTCGGTGCATGGTTATTGATAAAAGCCGTCTCTGAACGCGGTGAGTTTATTACCATAGAATTTGATAACGCAAACGGTATTGTTGTCGGTAAAACAGAAGTGCGATACAAAGGCCTGACTATTGGTGTCGTAAAAGATGTTGAAGTGTCTGATGACTTACAAAATGTCATTGTAGAGATTGAAATGATTAGCGAGTCAGCAGACTCACTAACAGACGAAACGCAATTCTGGTTCGTCACCGCAGATGTATCCTTTCAAGGGGTAACGGGCCTAGATACATTATTATCTGGCAGCTACATCAACATGCAGCCAGACAGCGATAGAACAGGTAAACGTCAGCGTCATTTTGTTGCGCTAAAAGAGCCACCTTCACTCTCTCAAGAAACACCTGGGCTTCACATCACACTTTCAGCAGATAATCTCGGCTCGATTGGTAAAAATAGCCCGATCAGCTACAAGCAAATCAAAGTAGGTTATGTTGATGGACATAGCTACGATGAAAATACTGAGATGGTGAACATTCATGCTTTTATCGAGCCTGAATATGCACATTTAGTTAAAGAAAACAGTCGCTTCTGGAATGCCAGCGGTTTTCAAATTACCGGCTCGCTAACGTCAGGCGTGAAACTAACGACCGAATCACTGGCGTCAATTGTTGCTGGTGGTATAGCGTTTGACAATAGTACTTTTGAGCCTGAAATGGCAATCGCACAGAATGGCCAAAAGTATGATCTGTTTGATGATTTCGAAGACGCGGAAATGGGTCATAAAATCGAGTTAATGCTAGGTTGGAATAGCGAACTTGATATTGGTGCACCTATTGTCTATCAGGGTATTACGCTAGGTCGTATATATGATTTTGCCAAAATAGACCCGGAAACCCGTAAGATTAGAGCAATAGCCAAAATCAATCCTCGCGTATCGCCGTACCTTACTAGCGACTCACAATTTTTCGTTGAAACCCCAAGCCTAGATTTAGGTGGTGTGACGAATATGCACCGCCTGTTAACAGGCTCACACATAGGCTTCCGCCCATCTCAGGAAGGTACACCACAACTAAAATTTAAGGTATACGGTCAAAAACCTCCTTACCATTACTCAGAGCCTGGCTTGCACCTAGTTTTAGAGAGTAGCGATGTTCAGTCACTTCGCCGTGGGGCAGCAATATTTTACAAGCAGCAACAAGTCGGCACAGTTCAAGCCATTGAAAATATTGGTCCTAACCAATTTCTGGTCCATATTCACGTTCGAGAGGACTACCAAAGCTATGTCACAAAAGACAGTCGTTTTTGGAATGCCAGTGGCTTTAAAGTAACGGGAGGCTTGCAAGCATTCGATGTGGAAGCGCAATCGATTCAATCAATTCTTAAAGGCGGTATTGCATTCGATGAGGGCAAGAAAGCCAATGCAGGTTCACCTGAAAATGGTGATCGTTTCACGCTATTTGAGCGAAAAGAGTTTGCCGAACAACGACTACCACTTGAGTTAGTTGTGGCAACAGCCAAAGATGTGCGCAAAGGCACACGCATCATGTATCGTGGTGAAGAAATTGGCTCAATCCATGCAATCACGCATCAAGGTGGGCGAGCGTATCTGACCGCAGGTTTGCTTCCACAGTTCGAATTTGTTTTGCGCGACCAAACGCAGTTCTGGCTCGTGCAGGCGAATGTCTCTTTGAATGGCCTTACTGATACTGAGGCACTTTTCGGGGGTGACTATTTCACGCTAAATGCCGGCGCTGGAGACCCAGCAAATTCATTTGCCGCTACATTAACCCCTCCTGCTAAACATCACAGTGCTGATGGACTTCAGTTAAAAATATCAGCGCAGTCTGGCAGTGTTGTAAACCCTGGCAGCCCAATTAGCTACCGTGGCATTAGCGTCGGTCAGGTTGACAACGTCTCATTAGATAGTGACGGCAGCGATGTGTTCATCAATATCACTATTGACGATAAATACCGTCATTTAGTTAGCGCTTACTCGCGTTTTTACAATGCAAGTGGTGTGACTGTATCAGGTTCATTCGCGAACTTTACCATGAAAACAGAGTCTGCTGATGCAGTACTTACTGGTGGCATCAGCTTCTTCACACCCGAACAGTCAAATGGTGATACCCCACTAAACGAGGGCGACTTGTTTACCTTATTTGATAACGTTGAACATGCACGTAATGCAGGCGTTGCGATCACTATAGACTTCAATGAAGTCGCGGGATTACGCTCTAGCATGAAAATTAAATATAAAGATCAGCCAATCGGTATTGTAGAGCGTCTCGTCTTCAATGAAGAAACATATGGCGCCCAAGCAATAGCCTACCTTAAAGATACTGGCCGAGGCTTTGCTGTTGAAGGCACCAAGTTCTGGCTCACTGAACCAGAGCTAGGACTGGTAGGCTCTCGTAATGTCGGTGCAATCTTAGGGGGTGGATACATCAGTGTCTTACCTGGCTCGGGCCAAACCAAAACTGAATTTAAAGCGGAAGATTCTGCACCGGTTGTAGAGCAATTGCCTTATGGGCTTAATGTAAAACTCACCACCGACCGCTTGGGCAGTGTTCGTATTGGAAACCCTGTGTTATACCGACAAATCAAAGTTGGTCAGGTCATTGGTGTAGATCTTGGGGATGCAGCAAATACTGTTAATATTTTCGTTAATATCCAAGACAGATATGCCAATTTGGTTAAAACGCGTAGTGTGTTCTGGAACACCAGTGGCCTCTCTATTGATGCCGGTATTTTTTCTGGCGTTCAAATAGATTCAGAATCTGTAGAAACAATGTTATCCGGCGGTGTCGCCTTCGCTACACCTGAGCCTACAGAGGATGAACCCTTGATTACCGTTGACCAAGGACATGGCTTCACACTGCAACAAGAGTTTGACAGTGAATGGTACGAATGGGCGCCTGAAATAGAATTAGAAAAGTAGTATATGAAAAAGGTAGTTTACGCATCACTACTTCTAGCAACGAGCGCTGTAGTAACAAGTGTTAACGCGGAAGATTTAGATCCTCGGCTATACACCAATTTACCTATTGACCAGAATTTTCTTGGCGCAGCGTATCTCTATATTGATGGCGATGTGTATACATCGGCAGCAATTCCTGTGGAAGACTTCACACTGGAGATAGATTCACAAGCCATTGCCTACGCACGCACATTTTCTATGTATGGTAATTCGGCTAAGTTCGACATTATTACCGCGCACATGTGTGGTAAGGGCGAAGCGCTTCTTAATGGCGAACCCGCCGAGCGCGAATACTGTGGCATGGCAGACACTCGCTTTCGCCTCAATTATAATTTTTATAATGCACCAGCAATGGAAATTGCTGAATACATAAAAGCCCCCAAGAAAATCGTTGCTGGTGTAAGTTTTCAAGTGAGTGCCCCTACGGGTAAATACGACAAGCAGTTCATATTCAATCCGGGTTCCAATAGATGGTTTTTCAAACCTGAGGTAGGGGTTTCCATTCCGCATGGAAATTGGGAAGTCGACTTTTCTTTTGGCATGAAGTTTTTTACTGATAATACTGACTACCAGCGCTTCAAAAGATTTGAGCAAGACCCCATTTTCAACCTGCAAATGCATATCGTTTACGATATAAAACCTGGCCAGTGGATAGCCTTCAATAGCAATTATTTTGGCGGCGGCGATACCTTTGTTGATGGCGAGAAAACGGGTGTTAAAGATGAAAACTTTCGCGCCGGCGTAACCTACAGTATGTCGCTATCTCACAATCAGTCATTAAAATTTTCATTGAATACTGGTGTTACCACCCGTTTCGGCAACGATTCGGACGCTTATGCTATAGGTTACACGTATCGCTGGTGATTGGAGATATGCGCATAACGCATATCTGCTATGAGAAAATGACATTAGTAACAACTACGTCACAACCCTATACTGAGCTCCATCAAATCAGTTCAGTCAGCAAAGGGTACATACGATGAAATACTACGTCACACTTTTACTATCAGCTCTACTGCTAAGCACACCTGCAATGGCAGACGTCAAAGAAGACCGTCAGGAAATACACGAGATGGAGCAAAAGATTTTGACACGTTTGTACAAGGAAGAGCCTAGTGCCAAAGACAAAATCAAAAATGCAGCAGGCTATGCGACATTTTCAAATATTGGCGTCAACTTGTTACTACTCTCCACAGGAAATGGCAGTGGCATGGTGGTAGACAATGCTAGCGGTCAAAAGACATACATGTCGATGTTTTCAGCGGGTGTTGGGGTTGGATTGGGCGTCAAAGACTTTAATGTTGTCTTCGTGTTCCATGACAAAGATGCTATGAAAAAATTCATCGAAGATGGTTGGGATTTTTCAGGACAAGCTGATGCCGCCGCAAAAACCGGAGAAAAAGGTGGAGAAGGTAGTGCTGCAGGAACCGCTGTTGAGGGTGTTGAGATTTTCCAAATGACAGAAAATGGCTTAGCACTGCAAGCGACATTACAAGGCACGAAATACTGGAAAGATGACGACCTCAACTAATAGGTCTTCTACATAACATCCCATACACTTTATAGAGCAGTTTTATGCTCTATAAAGTTATTTCATTCAAGCGATTAACCGCTGTTTTGTAGTTTTTTGCATGCGTGATTGCCGTTACTACAGCGATACTATCCACACCCGTTTCAGCAACAACTTTCGCACGTTCCTCGTTAATTCCTCCAATAGCAACGACAGGAACATCGTCTTTTAGCGCCAACATATGACGCAAGTTGTCGACCCCCTGAATTTGCCCTGTCATATCTTTTGTAACTGTTGGGAATATTGCACCGATGGCCAGATAGCTAGGCTGAAGTTGTTTAGCCAAAATGAACTCATAACAACCGTGAGTGCTAATACCTAGTCGAATACCTGCATTTGCGATAGCGTCGAGATCAGCGTCGACTAAGTCTTCCTGTCCTAAATGAACACCATATGCACCATGTTTGATTGCGAGCTGCCAGTAATCATTAATGAATAGTCGAGTATTTGTGCCTTTTGTCATCTGAATTGCTTCGACAATTTGAAGTTCAACCTCTTCCATCGACAAGTTTTTTAAGCGCAACTGAATAATATTGAGCCCTAAAGGCACAAGCTTCTGCAACCATTCAAGAGAATCAATGACCGGATACAGCCCTAACTTCTGCCCATTTAAATCTAACGAAGGAAAGCATAATTGTTGATTATCAAACGGACTGCAAACCGCAGGAAAGTACTCTGCATTTGTCGGAAAGCCATCTGCTGCAAAGGCTCCATAATACTCAACTTCATCTCGATGCTGACTAAGCCCCTGATTGATAAATGCTTTTGTAAGCGTTAATGCATCACGCATCAGATAGCCAAGCGATAAAAATGTCGTCATCGCAGAGGCGAATGCGCAACCTCCACCATGGCTATAGCTGGTGTTGACTCGCTGACTTTGCACTTGATACCAATCAAGCTCATTATTTTCTCTGTGAAAAAAGACACTATCACAGCATATGTCACTAACACTATGACCACCTTTGACAACTACATACTCAATACTTTGATCCAGTAGTTGTGCTACTGCATGTACTTCATCTTCAACATTAGAGAGCGCTTTTAGCTCTGATGTATTGGGTGTAATCACGTTGATCAGCGGAAATAGTCTGTTCAATTTGTCGAAAGAAAGTTCGCTAAATTTACCACCAACACTGGCGCTTGCTACAGGATCATAAACCACCATTAATTCAGGGCGTAATTTTTTTAATTCAGACAATAAGTGTGTCAACCAGACTACTTGGTCATCATTTGCCAATAAACCAATTTTGATTGCAGTAGGTGGTTTATCTGCAAGCAAGGTTTCAGCTTGTTCAGACAGAATATTTATATCAACAGGGTTTACAGCCACTAGTTGATGGCTATTTTGACTCGTATTGGCAGTGATCAGGGTACATACCTCACCACCTAAACCGTGAATAGTCTTGATATCTGCAGCAACGCCAGCGCCACCTGAGCAATCACTACCAGATATTGTCCAAATAATAGGTTTAGATGTCTGCTTACTTTCTTGGTTTTTTACTAACATCATGATTGGTGCCAAAATGGTGTATCGAGTGTCGGTGTACTTGGATGCGCTGTTTGGCGCTCAGGCATAATACCTGCGCTCATTGCCAGCTCTCCCGCTTTCATGGCATACGCAAATGCATGAGCCATTTGCACCGGATTTGACGCCAACGCTACGGCACTATTGAGCAATACCCCGTCATAACCTATTTCCAGTGCTTGCACCGCATCAGAAGGTTTACCAATACCCGCATCCACTATCAAGGTAGCATTAGGAAGGCGGGTGCGAATTGCTTCTAAGTTATAGGGGGTTAAAAGCCCCTTGCCTGTGCCTATTGGAGAAGCCCATGGCATAATGACCTCACAGCCAGCATCATAGAGCCGCTGACATAGCACTAGGTCATCTGTGCAGTAAGGCAGTACTTGAAAACCATCGGCCAACAACGCCTTTGTCGCTTTTAACAGCTCGAAAGGATCTGGCTGCAAATTGTAGTCATCACCGATAACTTCTAGCTTTATCCAATTCGTCTGAAAAATCTCACGAGACATCTGCGCCAGCGTAATTGCTTCATCTGCGGTCTTACAACCAGCAGTATTGGGGAGCAGTTTTATGCCACGCCCAGTAGCGAGCGATTGCAAATAGTCCCATATAACTTGCCCACCTTGTTGTCCAGGTGCTTGGCGTTTCAACGAGAGCGTCATTACTTGCGACTCACTGGCGATGATTGCCTGTTTCATTATTTCTGGGCTTGGATAGAGCGCAGTGCCAATAAGTAATCGGCTAGTTAACGATTGGCCATAAATGGATAGACTCATGCTACTACCCCCCCTGAATAGGTGAAAACAAATCCACTACTGCGCCTGGCTCAACGTAGGTTGAATCATAACTTGGCTGTGCAACAAACCCTTTATTCACCGCAACGGCAAACATGGTAGGCTTTTTATTTTTGTCAAAATAACACTGCAAAAGCCTACCCAAGGTAATTGGGTGGTCATCCTCTACGACAAATTCACTGCCATTAACAAAATATGTATTCATTACTTATCCTATAACCTGTGCATTGCACCCTGCGATTTCCTCACCCAATATGTGTGTTACTAAATTAGATAAAAACGGCGGAGCTTCTATTGCTTCGGTAGGGTTCAATTGCTGCTTGGCCAAATATACGCCAACACTTAACATCACTGGCGCCAACAAATAGCCGTGTCGATATAAACCATTGAGTTGAAGCAACCCAGATTGGTTTATTACTTTAGGCTTATTGTCTGCAAATGCTGGGCGACGATGACTCAGTTGCTCGAGAATCTCCGCTTCAGCAAATCCAGGATGCAAACTGTAGAGTGCCGACAGCAACTCTAGAGATGACCGGATGGTAACGCCGCTAGTATCTCCACTTTCAATCTCTGTCGCGCCAATGACATATTCGTGGTTGGCTTTCGGAGAAATATAGAGTTTGTATCTAGGATGCATTAGCCGAACGGGGAGCTTGAAATCCACTTCTGGAGCGCGAACACGCAACACCTCGCCGCGCACTGGGCGAAGCTCAGTCAGTGCACTTTCATCTTGCGACTCAGATTCGCCAACACTGGCACCGATACCCCGACAATCAATCACCAGATCAAAGCGTTTAAGCTTGTCTTCCCCTGCATGATTTTCATATTTAACCGTATACGGCGATATCGCTTTAACGAGGGTATGTTGGTGCCATTTCACCTCAGCTAGCTCAAGTGCATGCGTAAGCGCTTCCAGTAACTGATGGTTATCGATGCAACCCTCACCAGGAATAAACGCACCAGTACCGAATCGCTGGGCTATTGCCGCCGAAACCTGACTAAGTTCTTCACTCGCCAACTTTTTAAGTGCAGCTTGCGGATAGCACTGTTCAATATGACGAACAAAGCGTAAATAATCACCTTGATCTTGCGCATGGCTCACACATAAAGACCCTTTCACCTGAAAGTCGACTGCACTGGGCAGTTCGCAAAGGAGCGTAGGCCATTGCGTCAATGCAACAATACCCATTTCAACGATGTCAGGCTCACAGCTCAGTGACTCACCGTAAGGCGTTAACAAACCCGCAGCCGTATAAGCAGCACTGTTTACACCTTGTTTGCTGTCTTTATCAAACAAGGTGACAGAATGGTTATGTGCTAACTGCCAAGCCGTCAAACGACCTAGCAAACCAGCTCCCACTATCGCGATAGCAGCCATAATAATGCGCCGCTACTTCGCTTGATGATAAATTTCAGAGCCAGTCGCTTTAAATTCTGCCGACTTTTCTGCCATACCTTTTTCAAGCGCAGCTTGATCAACCGCTACAGTTTCATCTACAAGCTTGATTTCGATAGGCTGAGCGCCTTCTTGCTCAAGCTTAGCGGCATAGTCGCGGACATCTTGTGTAATTTTCATTGAACAGAATTTAGGACCACACATTGAACAGAAATGTGCAATTTTTCCAGATTCTTGCGGTAAGGTTTCATCATGATATTCACGAGCACGCTCGGGATCTAATCCCAAATTGAATTGGTCATGCCATCTAAACTCAAAGCGCGCTTTTGAAAGGGCATTGTCACGAATTTGGGCACTTGGGTGACCTTTGGCCAGATCACCTGCGTGGGCAGCTATTTTATACGTGATTAAGCCTTCTTTTACATCTTCTTTATTTGGTAGACCTAAATGCTCTTTCGGTGTCACGTAACACAGCATGGCACACCCGTACCAACCAATGTTCGCTGCACCGATACCCGATGTTATATGGTCGTAGCCAGGTGCAATATCAGTTGTTAACGGGCCTAATGTGTAGAATGGCGCTTCATGGCAATGCTCAAGCTGCTCTTCCATGTTTTCTTTAATCATGTGCAATGGCACGTGACCAGGGCCTTCAATCATTACTTGTACATCGTGCTCCCAGGCAATTTTTGTTAATTCACCTAGAGTATGAAGCTCAGAGAACTGTGCTTCATCGTTGGCATCTGCGATAGAGCCTGGACGCAAGCCGTCACCCAATGAGAATGCCACATCATATTGCTTACAAATTTCACAAATATCTTCAAAGTGGGTGTATAAGAAGTTTTCTTTGTGATGCGATAAACACCACTTGGCCATGATAGAGCCGCCGCGAGACACAATACCAGTAACACGTTTAGCGGTCATTGGCACATAGCGCAATAGCACGCCAGCATGGATAGTAAAGTAATCTACCCCTTGTTCAGCTTGTTCAATTAACGTGTCTCTGAACACTTCCCATGTTAGATCTTCAGCCACACCGTTTACTTTTTCCAGCGCTTGGTAAATTGGCACGGTACCGATGGGTACAGGCGAGTTACGTACAATCCACTCGCGCGTTTCGTGAATATACCGACCCGTCGATAAATCCATGACGGTATCGGCACCCCACTTGGTAGACCAAACCAGCTTTTCTACCTCCTCTTCAATCGAGGAAGTGACCGCTGAATTACCAATATTTGAGTTCACCTTGATCAGGAAGTTACGGCCAATAATCATTGGTTCTGATTCAGGGTGGTTAATGTTTGAAGGAATAATAGCGCGACCTTCCGCGACTTCTTTACGCACAAATTCAGCGGTTATCTCTTCTGGAATATTTGCCCCAAAGCTCTGGCCTTTATGCTGCTGCTTCAAGATCTCATCTTTCATTTCAGCACGCTTGGTGTTTTCACGAATCGCGATGTATTCCATTTCCGGCGTAATAATACCTTGTCGCGCATAGTGCATTTGCGTGACATTCTTGCCAGGTTTGGCACGGCGCACCTTAGGTAAGTTTTCAAAGCGAATATGGTCAAGGCCTTCATCAGCCAAACGCTGCTGGCTATAACCGGATGTCGCACCTTCTAAGACTTCGGTATCTTCTCGGTTGGCAATCCACTCGCTGCGCAGCTTGGGTAAGCCCACGTGAACATCAATATTCACATTTGGATCAGTGTAAACACCCGACGTATCGTACACGCGCACCGGCTCGTTTGGTTCAAAAATTGGATTTTCTTCTGTACCACCAACAAAGGTATCGCCAACGGTGATTTCACGCATCGCTACGTGGATGTCGTGTAGCTCACCCGGTACATAAATTTTTTCAGAATTCGGATAGCTCTGACCCGATACATTGTTGATAAAGGCTTCCGCCTGTTGACGACGCTCGCGGCGCGTTAGTGAACTCATAGCTCTCACCTATTTGATTAAAATTACATTAGGCGGAGTTTGGTAAGGTGTATCACGAGAACAACACACACCAAACCTCACGGTTTTAGAGATATGGCAGTGTTGCGCTTGTTCCCTTCGCAGCAATTACGCTGATCAGGTTCTACGGATCCCGCTTATTAGCGATCTCAGCCTTATGGCACTCCGACAAGTTCAAAGCCAAGTTTTCACTCAGCTACTGGCAGTAGATTTTACAAAATAAGGAAATGAGTGCAAGCTCAATAGTACATATGAGACCAAACATAACGTTATAAGCGATAGGATTTCATCATGTTGAGATACTTAGCAGCGACTTTTTACCTCGTGATAACGAGCATGTGCTTAGCACAAAGCAATGTTGATATTGATGAAGAACAACAACGCTACTTTCGAGGCGCTATCACTCCAGAACGCAGTTGGTGGGACCTACAACACTATGCGCTGACGGTGGATATCGATATCGCTAAACAGTATTTTCACGGTACAAATGTCATTACATATAAAGTGCTCACCGGCGCCAAAACGCTTCAATTTGAACTTCAACCACCAATGCAAGTAGACGCTATTACACAGGCAGGTAAAGCACTTAGGTTTAATCAACAAGGTTACAGCTTTTTTGTGTCGCTAGAGGAACAGCAACAAATAGGTAAAGAATACGCACTTACCGTCACTTTCTCAGGTAAACCACAAATTGCAAAAAATGCGCCTTGGGATGGTGGCATCACTTGGTCAGAAGACAGTGCAGGAATGCCCTTTATTGCATCCTCAAATCAAGGGATTGGGGCAAGCATCTGGTGGCCAAACAAAGATCACGGCTATGATGAGCCGGATAGGGGCATTGATATGTATATCACAGTGCCAAGGCCCTTAATCAATGTATCCAACGGCCGACTCATAAATATTGAAGAGAGCATAGATGGCAGCGCTCAGACTTTCCATTGGCAAGTAAAAAGCCCGATCAATAATTACGGCGTTAATATCAATATCGCAGACTATGTATCTTGGCAAGACTCCTTTATTGGCGAACAGGGCAAACTTGATACTGAATACTTCGTGTTGCGTGAGAACGAAGAAATCGCGAAAGAGCAATTTAAAGACGCACCAAGAACCTTGGAGGCTATGGAACATTGGTTTGGCCCTTATCCATTTTATAAAGACGGTTTTAAGCTGGTTGAAGCCCCTTATTTAGGTATGGAGCACCAAAGCTCAGTCACTTATGGAAACGGCTTTCAAAATGGCTACAAAGGAAAGGACTTAAGCCAAACAGGTTGGGGGCTAAAATTTGATTACATCATAGTTCATGAAATTGCTCATGAGTGGTTCGCCAATAGTATCACTGCCAAAGATATCGCTGACTTGTGGGTTCAAGAAGGCTTTACATCGTATGCTGAGGGTCTATTCGTTGAGTATCATTTTGGTATCGAAGCTGGAAACGAATATCAACAAGGACTGAGAAGCCGGATAGTGAACGACAAACCCATTATCGGCCCTTATCACCAGCATACCTTGGGCTCTTTTGATATGTATGCCAAAGGCGCAGCTCTGCTACATACGATTAGACAAATTGTTAACGACGATGAAAAGTGGCGTTTTATGCTACGCGGGCTAAATAAGGCGTTTTATCACAAAACAGTGACGACAAAAGAAATCGAAAATTACCTCATTGCCCAATCTGGAAAGCCACTAGCCTCTGTCTTTGAACAATACTTACGCGACCACCGTGTGCCTATTCTCGAATACAAAATCCAGAACAATTCGCTCTCCCTTAGATGGAGCAATGTCGTCGCCGATTTTAGTATGCCAATAAAAGGGTATGTCGATAGAAAAGAGCAATGGTTTGATGTAAACACGCAGTGGCAGACTGTTGAATTAGACAAGGCACCAGAGGTGTTAACTTGGGACAATAATTTTTATATCGCCTCATCACTGGTTGTCATGCAATAACGTCTTTGACATTAGAGCGCAAACAGCAAAATTATCATCAAAAAAAGCGCCATATAGGCGCTTTCTCAAATTTTTAAACGCTGTTAGCTTATGGTTTTAAGCTTGCGTAAAATGCCGATAGGTTGTCGATATCAGCGTCAGATAAACCCATTGCCATTGGTGCCATTACAGGGTCTTTGCGAGCACCAGAACGGAAATCTTTTAATTGCTTAGCAAGATACGCTTGTTTTTGACCAGCTAGGTTAGGGTACATTGGAATTGCTGAAACACCTTCTGCGCCGTGACATGCCGCACACATTGCTGATTTCGCTTTACCTGCCTCTACGTCACCAGCAAATGCTGGGGCAGACATCAGAGCAGCTGTTGCAATAGCAAGAGTCATTTTTTTCATAATGTCCATCTCTCTTTGATGATTAGAATTTTTTTGAGCCTTTACCGATTATATGGAAAAAGACCTAAGTTGTCCTTGATTTTTTTAGTATTATAGCGGCTTCCGTCGGTACTTGCTCAAGATACTTGTTCAAAACTCAAGATTACATACGATACATAATCTATTAGCGTTTACTCTTAATGTTAGCCTGCCATAAACTGTTCGTTTGCCCCCCTAGCGTCGAATACGGACAATACACTGGGATAGCAAGCCGCGCTATGCTAACAAAGATAAGTATGAGAAAAAGTGACCTTGATCAATAAAGCCATTCGCTAAAACACTCGTCAAACTGATAATGGAGAAGAAATGCAACAATTAGCCATGACTCACGTAAAGCAACGAGAGCATTGTATTGATATTCGATTAGCACAATCGTTTGACGAAGACGACGTTGAGTCGATTGCTGAAAGTTTGATTCAAAGACACCTTGATGCTCGCACCATAGAAAATATTTCTGGAGCAGACCGTTTCAACGCTCGATTTATTTTGAACAGCAGTACCTTCGTCCTCAATTTTGAAATATACAGCCAATCCTGCTGGATAGACATTGAAAGCAGTGAGCTCAATAATGATTTTTACCATATCCTGACAACGCTTCAACAGCATATACGGTAGGAGTAGGCCGATGGATAAAGGAGAAAAAATACTTGTCAGTGCGTGCTTTTTGGGAGCTAAAGTACGATACAACGGCTTAGCAAAGCCATTACATCACCAGCTACTGGAAAGGTGGCTTGAAGAAAAACGCGTGATTACCGTTTGTCCTGAAGTTGCTGGTGGTATGTCGGTACCGCGAGAGCCAGCAGAACAGGTACATGACAGAGTAATTACCGTGTCTGGTAGCGACGTTACTCAACCTTTTGCGTCTGGTGCTCAACATGCGCTCCATTTGTGTCGTCGCCACAACATTAGGTTTGCATTGTTAAAAGAATACAGTCCATCGTGTGGCAGTCAGAAAGTTTACGACGGGAGTTTTAGCAATACCAAAATCAATGGGCAAGGTGTTACAGCATCACTGCTCTCAGAAAACGGAATTCGTGTGTACTCAGAAGAAACAATTGAGCAATTAGCAGCAGCACTAGCTGACGTCTGATTAAACAACCGCGACTTGGTTTCTACCGCTGACTTGCGCGCTTAGTAATGCTTGTTTAGTACGTTTTACGAAAGAAGATAAACTGTCACGGCGCTGGTATTCAGACACACCGAGAGAAATGGTCATTTTAGGTAATCGAATACCAGACTTACTACTGATAAACCTGAGCTTCTCCACACCTTGTCGAATTTTTTCTGCAATTTCAGACGCTACAGACGCTTCAACATCGGGCATCAAAATCAGAAATTCTTCGTTGCCAAGACGCACAGGTAAGCCACTTTCACCCACATAGTTGCTGACTTTATTGGCTATTTTCGACAAAATCACATCACCAATCAGTGAACCAAATTTTTCATTAAACTCTTTGAAGTGATCAACATTAACCACTACCGCCGCAAGCTGCTTATTGGGGTCATTCGTAGTCCATGCTTCAAAATGTTTATGCAAAGCTTTTTTGTTATACAAGCGAGTAATAGGGTCAAGATAAATTTCTTTGCGTGCTTCGGCCAACTCTGTTTGCAGCACTTTCGCTTGTTGTTGGCTTTGAAGAAGCTGTTCAGTTAATTGCCTCTGCTTCGCCATGAACTGCTGTGATGCGGCTTTAAGTCGCTGAATAGACTCTTCCTGCTTTCGTGCATCACCTTGTTCTATATCAGTAATCGCTGTGTCTACTTGCTCAACAAATTGCTTACTCTGCACTGTGGAGGTTAAGCAAGATTCTTTGACCTGACTGGTAATATCGGCAACATCATCAAAAATACTGTAACGAAAGTCACTCTGTCCCAACACAAACTCATGATAAAGCTCTTCAATAGTAAAATTATCAAGGTATTGTTGATTAAAGATATGTTGGTCAATTTTGGTTATCAGTGGCGTGTTTTTTTCACTGATATACTCGTAAGCAAGCGCATAATTGATCGGAGTCGCAGGCAACTTCCACTGCGCTAATTGTTTTAGCGTAGTAGCAAGTTTTTGCTCTGCTTGTGATATGGAATCGTGGTGCTTCAAGGATACACACTTATTATACTTCTACCTACCCTCCCATTCTGTCTAAAAATCTTGAAAACTTCTAGCATTGAATACAATTTTTATAGTGGTTGAACCAATAAGTTTGCTGTCATGGCTATTTTCGATGCAAAAGCTGTAACAAAAATGCGCAACGTCGCCGTTGAAACTTGGATTCCTGAGAGTAGAATAACCGCTTGACCGTTGAAATTGCGCAACCATGACAGTGACTTCTGAAAGCTTATAACGCATCCAATTTATCTATGCCTCAGAACAATACGAATTGTATGTGAAAGAGCTCACACAAGGACACCTGTTTGGTTTTATTGAAATTGCTGGTTTTGTCTGGAATACCCACACTAGCTTGGTACTGGACCCAAGCCATGAAAAATTAAAACATTAAGCGAAAAAATAACGCAGTTTCCTCACCCTATATACACGCCCAAAGGCGAATAATAAACAACAGGCCCGCTTATGAAATATATTTCACTGTTTTTGGTTTTGTTATTAACGGCATGTAGCCAAACAGATAGCAATAGCAACAACAAGGCAAATACTGCTGACACGGCACTAGCAAAAGTTATTTCCACTTATCAAACTTACGAAGAGCAATCCAGCCCTTTCAACAAACCCGAGCCGGGTGGCAACAATGCGAATCTGCCCAATGTGAGCTCACAAGCTTTAGCCCTAAATCATCAAAAGCTCACGGTTATTTTTGAGTCATTAAACCAGGTTAACGTCGATGACTTAACCGAAGCGAATAAAATTAATCATTCCGTGTTGCATTACCGCATAAAGAACCAGCTTGATAGTTATACCTACAAAGAACATCTGATGCCGTTAACCGCGGAATCAGGCTTTCATGCTTATATCAGTTTTATTAACCGCATGGTGGCCTTCAAAACTGAACAAGACTACCTAGACTACATTAGTCGACTTTCTCAGTTTCCTATCTATTTTTCGCAGCAAACAGCGTGGATGCGACTTGGTCTAGAACAGGGATACTCACAGCCTAAAGTTGTGCTAACAGGGTTTGAAGAGTCGATTAAAGCATTTATCAAAGACTCACCTACCGATAGCGGCTATTACCAACCGTTCAAAACGATGCCTAAGCATATTTCAGAAGAGAAACAGGCTCAGTTACGTGCACAAGCACTGAAAGTTATTGAAGAGAAAGTGTTTCCGAGTTACCAGCAATTTTATGATTTCATGGTAAACGAATACATGCCCAATGCACGACAAAATATTGCGGCAACCAGTCTGCCTAATGGAGACGCATTTTACGACAATCGCGTAAAACACTTTACCACATTGGACATGACTGCTGACGAAGTACATGAAATTGGTTTGGCAGAAGTAAAGCGCATTCGTGCTGAAATGCAGGCTATTATTGACGAGCTAAACTTTGAAGGCAGTTTTGCCGATTTCGTTGAGTTTTTACGTACCGATCCTCAGTTTTACGCCAAAACACCACAAGAGCTGCTCAAAGAAGCCTCATTTATTGCAAAAAAGATGGATGCAAAGCTACCTGGGCTATTCAAAACCCTACCGCGGACGCCATATGGGGTTATTGAGGTACCTGCGAGCATTGCCCCTAAATATACGACAGGTCGATATTCTGGCCCCTCACGCGATGACCAACCTGGTAACTATTGGGTAAATACATATCGACTCGATCGCCGCCCGTTGTATGTGCTAGAAGCATTAACTTTGCATGAAGCTGTGCCTGGCCATCATTTACAAGGCTCTATCGCTAGAGAAATGGAGAATGTACCTGAATTTAGAAATCGTACGTATATTTCGGCCTTTGGCGAAGGCTGGGGGTTATATTCAGAGTACCTTGGCATTGAGGCAGGTTTTTACCAGGATCCATATAGTGATTTTGGCCGCTTAACTTATGAAATGTGGCGAGCAGCTCGCCTAGTGGTTGATACGGGTATGCATGCCAAAGGGTGGACTCGCGATCAAGCGTTAGACTTTTTAGCAAGCAACACCGCGCTATCAATGCATAACGTTACCACCGAAATTGATCGCTATATCTCTTGGCCTGGTCAGGCGTTATCTTACAAAATTGGGGAACTTACCATCAAACGTCTTCGCTATGAAGCCGAACAAGCCTTAGGTGAAGAATTCGATATCCGCGAATTTCACGATAAAATCTTAGAAAATGGCTCCATGCCTCTGTCGATGTTAGAGAAAACGATCAGAGCATATATTGCTAATGAGCAATTAAAATCAAATAAGTAGCTTAAGAAAATATTCTAAGGTGGCAGCTTCTGCTGTCATCTTAGAAAGTATTTGCTAAGCAAAAATGCGAACCAACGCATAGAAAAGAATAATTAGAAATTTGGGAATTCATTTAGACGAAAAAGGAAGGGCACGCAAAGCCAACGGTGGGTCACAAAAGAGGTTGAATCCTCATATAGACAAGCCCCCACTATATCTAAATTCGGCAGTCCCGCCATCTTAGGTTTCCCCTTAGACCGGTAACTTTGCGTCTCTAGTTTTCACCAGATTTGCCTTTAACGAGTTTTAGTAACTCAAGACGAATTATAGACAAGCGATATTATTTGTAAACCTTTATTTGAAGACCTACACAGTGAAGGGCTAGAATGGCACACTATGTCGCTCATAAACGCGCTTCCAAGGAATTGCATTTCTCACATGTCGTGGACCAGAATTATTATTGTATTCGGATGGTTATTTTGTTGTAGCTCAGCATTAGCGCAACATTCAAGAGAAACCATTCTCAGTAATACAGATCAAGTCAACAGCTTTTATGACGCTGGTCAGGAGTCGTTACCACACGACAAAATTCTGCAGTTAGCCACCGATATTGTCAGAAACCGCTCACAATACACCAAAGAAGTCATTGCTCGTGCATATGTGTTACTGGCTGAGGTTGCCAATAATCGAGGTGATGCGTCGCGTGCGTTTCAATTCGCTGTAGATGGACTCACTTACAAACCATTGCCTGCAGAATTACAGTTAAACTTGGAAACCAAACTTGTCTCCGGTTATTTCGTCAAGAGTAAATACCACAACGTTTTCTATTTTGTAGAGCAAGTGCATGCGTTGGCAAAGGAGCATAATTTAGTTAAATACCAGCTACTGGCATTAGGTTATCGCGCCATGGCAAATGCAATTGTCGGTAATGATAAAAAAGCCACGGACGACTTGCTTGCACTCAAAGCTATGGTCGATGACAACAAAGAGTATGCGGAACACATTGAATTACTTGAAATAATCGCCAGCTCTTACCATTACCTAGGGGATTTCTCTACCGCATTGCGTATTCACGAACGAGTGCTAAAGCTTCGTTTTGCGTTGAATAAAATGAATGGTTTAGACAATACCTATTACAACCTAGCTAGCGCCTATCACAAAGTGGATAGGCTCGACGATGCCTACAACGCCTTTTGGGAAGCCAAGAAAATAGCAGAAGCAAATGACTGGCCCCTCAAGCGAGCCTATGCTGAGCTTGGTCTCGGTCAAGTTCTGCTCGACCAAAAGGATTATCAAAACGCTTATTTAGCACTTATAGAGGCGGAAAATTCTTTTAAGGGGCAAAACCTCAACAAGCCATACATGAGCACACTTATTGCGTTGTCAAAAGCAAGTGCTGCCACCAATAGACTGGATTATGCGGACACATTGTTAATCGCTGCGGAAGAATTGGCTGAGGTTGCTGATGTCAGTAGCGAGCAAATTGAACTTTTTGTCTTACTCGCTCGCCGCTATCAACGATTAGGCGATACACAAAAAGCCTATAAATATTTAAATAGATACGTGAAAAATCAGCAGCAATTTTTCCCTCTATTTCAAAACAATGAAACAGACAGTGTGTTTGTAGAGGCCCCTACAGCGAGCAACAAAGCGTTAGCGTTAGAGCTCGCAGAGAGCTACGAAGTGCACACTGAATTCTCGGATAAGCTCGAAGAACAGAAGCAATTGACGTCAATGCTGGTGCTATTTGGTTTGCTATTGCTTGTCGTTAATTTCTTACAGTGGCTTTCCTACCGCTCTCGCAAGCAGAACTATGTGTATGAGCAACTTGAACGACCCTCTTATATTTTGCCGTCTCCCGCACAAACCAAGTATATTTATCATCGTGCGTTTAAAAAGGCGCGCAAGTACGAATACCCCTTGGTGATAGGCTATTTGGCAATCACTAACTGGCAAGATTTAACCTTCAGTTTTAACAAGCGTGTTATCAATGAAGTGAATAAAACCATTGCCACCATGATCAATGAACATTTGGGGGAATTTGATCAGACAGGGCAAATTAATGACGGTGAATACATAGTGTTGTATCCACACCATCAAACTCAGGAAGCTAAAGAAAAATTTGAAAAAATGATCGAAGCAATAAAAGTGAGATTTTTTGCAAATTTAGGCGAGTTTTCTGTCAATCTGCAGTACTCTATTGATGCACCAGTCGCGCAAGATATAGACCCCTATATATTCCTATCGCGATTAAGTGAGCGTTAGTGTTGATTTAAGAAGGACGATACATACCTTATGTTATTTGTAGCTATATTTGCCGCCATTTTCGTTGTTGTCAGCATATACTTCTATTTTCGTTCGGAACGATTGCAATACGAGCTTGTTAAATTAAAGCGTGATACGGCACAAACACGCAAAGAAAACAAACAACTCTCTGAAGCCATTGCTTTTGTCGCAGCTAAGCAAGAAGAGTTTTTCAAATTTCGTTTAAATCAACTGAAAGAGCAAGCTGAAGAGTTAGCGCCGCAAGTTGCCAGCGATATGACCTTGATATCACCACTTATCAGTAATTACGCCAATATATTTAATGCTTGTATGGTGGGTAAAGAAAAGCTACAGCCGGTATGTCAAAAATCTATTGAAGGTGTTGCAGCGGGCAGTTACCAGCGATTTTTAAAGTTCATTTCAGGTCAAGAGAAACATGTAAAGCGCCATTGGTCGAGCAACAACGTTAACGGGTTAATGTCTTTGATCGAGGCTTTACTTGCCAATTTTCAGAAAGAAATTGACGCCACAACTGGACAAAATAAGCAGCAAAAAACAGGCAGTTGGTAATCCCATAGCACTTAGATAAACGACAGAAACAAAAAAAGCGCTGTAATGAGCGCTTTTTTCTTGGTGATAAAAATTAAAACTAAACTCTTATTTTTATCTGCGGCGCAGTGTTAATTTCACCGTCGCCTGAAATCGTTGCTGTTTTGCCGTCGCACAAAAGTATTGCAAGGTTGCCTAGACTGCTACCTCGAATAAATGCTAAATCATAACCAAACTGGATTAAGCTACTGGCTGCAAATTTTTGCGCCAAAGTAAGCTTGTCCCATAACAGCGAATTGTCGTGCTCTGTTTCACTTCTTCGTTCAAGTAAAACTTCGCGTTTTGATACCGCTTGCATAGCTGCCTCTAACTATAATTAACGCTGACATTACATGTCATCATCATCACCCTAGCCAATATTGAACATAAATTCAACAATTAAACGTGATGCGCAATAAATAATTCATATATAGAAGAACGAACAAACTGGCAAAAATGTTCAATAAAACATACATTCTATCGTCAACGCGCTATTTTCAGGCTAGTAGAAACGCTATAATTTCATCTAAATAACTGGAAATAGGTGAGTTATGAGTCAAGTACTCGATGATTTGTCATCATTGCTATCGTTAGAGACGATCGAGCAAGGTATTTATCGCGGTCAAAGCCAAGATCTAGGCTTTAAAGCGCTGTTTGGCGGCCAAGTACTGGGACAAGCCCTATCAGCCGCGCAAGAAACAGTCGCACCAGAGCGTCAAGTGCATTCATTACACTCCTATTTTTTGCGTGCCGGTGATGCATCAAAACCTGTAGTTTATGAAGTGGAAGAACTTCGCAACGGCAAAAGCTTCAGCGCCCGAAGAGTGCAAGCGATTCAAAATGGCCAAACTATCTTCTTTATGACCGCATCTTTCCAAGCGCCGGAGCCTGGTTTGGCACACCAAGACGTCATGCCGCAAGTGCCACCACCAGAAGAGGTTGCCTCTTACCAAGATTTTATTTTCGAGAATCAGCATGTATTGCCCGACGCCGTGCGTGGAAAATTCCTGGCAGAAAAGCCTATCGAGATTAAACCGGTTGAACAATATAACTGGGTGAATCCCGAAAAAATGCCTGCTAAAACGCATATGTGGATTAAAACGAATGGTGCACTGCCGGATGATCTTCGCGTCCATACCTACATGCTAGCGTATACATCTGATTTCCAATTCCTGCCTACGGCACTGTTTCCTCATGGTCAAACCCACTGGAATCCCAATCTTCAGATCGCCACTATAGATCACGCGATGTGGTTCCATCGCCCATTCCGCTTTGACGACTGGTTGCTATATGCCATCGATAGTCCGTCAGCAACCAGTGGGCGTGGTCTAGTGCGCGGCCAAATTTTCAACCGTGAAGGTGAACTTGTTGCATCAACCATGCAGGAAGGCGTGATTCGTCTGTATAAAGGCTAATGGAAAAACAGCAGAGAGTTGAACAGCGATAACTACTTAGTTATCGCTCGTTGCCAGTCATGACCTGTAGGGTGCTGGAAAATCCGCAAGTCAAACTCAGGCGCTACAGCATACAGGTGGTCAAAAATATCAGCCTGAATACCTTCATAATTTACCCAGTTCTGATCATTACTGAAAAAGTATAACTCGAGCGGCAACCCGTCTGGCTGCGGTGCAAGTTGCCTTACCATGCACGTCATCTCTTTGTGCACTTTCTCATGTTGCTTTAAATACGCTTCGATGTAAGCGCGATAGGTGCCGATGTTAGTCAGTTGACGCTGATTAAACCTGTCATGTTCATCTATGCCTGCATGGTTTCTATGATCGCATAACTCTTGTTGTTTTTGCTTTAGATAAGGTTCAAGTAGCTTGAACTGCTTTAAACGTTCTATTTCGTCAGGCTGATAAAAACGAATGCTCTGCACATCAACAGGAATCGCTCGCTTAATTCGGCGTCCGCCTGAATTAAACATATCGCGCCAGTTTTTAAATGAGCCACTAATCAACGCATAAGTCGGCACTGTTGTAACGGTACGATCGAAGTTTTGTACTTTAACTGTGTTTAGGCCAATCTCTAATACATCGCCATCTGCGCCATACTTTGGTAACTCTATCCAGTCCCCTGGCGCGACCATTTTGTTTGCCGCAATTTGGATACTAGCCACTAAACCTTTTATCGTATCTTGGAAAACCAATAACAAGACCGCAGTAAGGGCACCTAAACCGCTCAGTAGGTATATCGGTGAACGATCAATAATAACCGACACTGCCAATATAGTCGCAACGAGATAAATGGCTAATTTGATTACTTGAACCGCTGCACTAAGCGGCATATATCGGGTTTTCGCTTTCGCTTGATAAATATGGCGAATCACGTCCAATATTGCAGCAATACATCTCGCCACTTGGAACACTAATGCCACTTTTACAATAATTGCTAACGCGGGAATTAAAGAGGACTCTTCGTCGAGAAAGGCGGGAGCAAGCACGAAAAGAATAAACAATGGCACCAGCATCGCCAACTTCTCGAAAACTCGGTGACTCACCAGCAAGTCATCCCATTTGTTTTTTGACTTCTCAACAAGCTTTTGAAGCATCGACACTAAGCGATGCTTCACAACATATTGAGCCAACCATGCAAATACCAGCAATAGCAAAAAGCCAGACACGTTGGCCATTAAAAGCAATTGGCTATCAGGTACGCCTAGCTGCTGAAGTTGCAAGGTTATCCATCGATGCATCTATTTCTTCCTTTCTGTCACCATCTGCTCTAATGTCGCATCTTTACTCTGCCACAGTTCATTTATCCAACCTTGGAAAGACTGTTTAAACGCTTTGTCATTAAAGTAATCACCACTAATACGTTCATCAATATCCAGCAACTCGATATTCACGTCAATTTCTTTTACTCGACCAGAGATAAAGTCTGCGAACGTAGGAATACCCTCTGGGTAGTATATCGTGACATTCACTATTTTCTGGAGATGCTCTCCCATCGCGTCTAAGACGAAAGCAATGCCGCCAGCTTTGGGACGCAGTAAACGCTTAAAAGGGGCTTTTTGCTTGTCATGCTTTTGCTGCGTATATCGAGTGCCTTCAATAAAGTTCATCACGCTAACCGGCTTATGTTTAAACTTTTCACAAGCTTTGCGAGTGGTTTCAATATCTTTACCAATTAAGTGCGGGTTCTTTTTCAGAAATGCTTGGCTATAACGCTTCATAAATGGAAAATCTAGCGCCCACCATGCAATACCCAGTACCGGTACATAAATAAGCTCTTTCTTTAAAAAGAACTTCAAGAACGGAATTTTTCCATGCAGCAATCGCTGTAGTACCAGAATATCGACCCAGCTCTGGTGGTTACTCACCACTAAATACCAATCTTTCTTTGCTAACTTGTCGAGGCCAGTAACCTTGTAATCCACTTTCGTGAAAAGGTTTTGAATGAAGGTATTACAAGCCACCCAATTGCTTGCCATTTGATCTAACAAGTAACTCGTTACTTTCTGCCAACCATTCAACGGAATAAGCGCTTTCAAAAATGAACTTAACACCACAGGAATCACCCAGAACAAGGTGTTAATGGTGTAACAAAGCATAGATAAGAAACCAAGGATAGGGCCTGGCAAAAAACTCAACATAGTCAACAAAATCAAAAGTGAAACGACAGTTAACAAATTGTAAGCATTTCCGCGTCAATTGGAAGTGGCTAGTTGATTAACTTTCAATCTGGTTAACCATTAAAAACAACACGTTCGCACCAAATTAGCGCAAAAATCACGAACAAGCGTGAAAAGTTGACTGATTTACTCAACTTTTAGCATTCAACAAAACGAACGATATAGATAAACAAAGGCGTAAACCATTGATTTTAAAATTGGTGCAATAATCGACACATTTTTCCTTACTAATCTTTTCGTATGTCGTAATAAGATCATCAAATCGTCGAAAACAAGGATATTCATGCAAATATTCGCTAAACCTATTAAAAAGATCGATTTCGTTTAAACAAACTTGCAAAAGTTGATTGCTATTTGCCCAGTAATAACGGCATGCTAAAGGAGAGTGAATAAGGAGGAGAAATGAACTTTCAACGTGTTGTTATCAAAGTAGGTAGTGCTTTGGTCGCGCCAGATAAAAATGGTTGTAGCGGCAAATACTTACTTTCTATCGCCCGCTTCGTTACCGCTTGCCAACAGGCTGGCAAAGAAGTGATTTTAGTGTCGTCTGGCAGTGTTGCTGCTGGTCGCTCATTAATACAACACGGCTCTCCCAACCCCTCAATCCCCACAAAACAGGCGATGGCTGCAGTGGGACAAATGAAAATGATGGCCAATTGGCAACGCTTTTTCGACGTGCCTTGTAGCCAGTTGCTGATTACTCACGGTGATCTAAAAGACCGCAGTCGCTACATCAACATCAAAAATACCATTCGTATTTTATTAGAAAACGGTGTGATTCCTATCGTCAATGAAAACGATACGGTAGCCACTGAAGAACTAAAAGTGGGCGACAATGATAACTTGGCTGCACTTGTCGCATTAGTGAGTGAAGCCGATGCACTGATGATATTGAGTGATGTAGACGGCGTGTACGATCAAGATCCGCGTGCAAATCCTGAAGCCAACAAAATAAGTGTGATCAGCGACATTACTCCTGAGATTTATGCCATGGCAAGCGGCACGAGCAACGTTATCGCTACAGGTGGTATGCAAACCAAAATTCAGGCCGCTGATAAAGCAACTGAAAACGGCATAGCAACCTATATCGTTGATGGCTCAGACGCGACCGTATTTGATCAGCTATTGCAAGGAAGTAACCCAGGCACCCTGTTCGAAGCGCGCCAAGCACCAGTGAAAGCCAAGAAAAACTGGCTAAAACACACCCTTAAAAGTGCAGGGCAAATTCATCTGGATGACGGTGCGAGCAAAGCTGTCGTTAATGGTGGCGCCTCATTGCTGCCTTCAGGTATTAGCCAAGTCGCGGGAGAATTTTCTGCCGGTGATTCTGTTGATCTCATTTCAGCAAGTAACGGCAACACCATTGCCAAAGGCATTTGCCAGTACAATCATCACGATCTTGCCAAAATCAAAGGTAAGAACAGTAAGCAAATAGATAACATTCTTGGTTATTGCCCCAGCAAAGTTATCGTGCACAGAGACGATATGGTCGTACTCAGTGCCAGTTGAGATTGACGAATTAGGGCAAATGAACAGGATTACACATATGACACATTCAAATTTTTCAATGACGACTATGGCGCAACAAGCAAAAATCGCCAGCCGTCAGGTAGCACAATTAAACACAACCGAAAAAAACACACTATTAGATGAAATGGCAACGGCCATTGAAGCTGCCAGCGCAGACATTATTGCGGAAAACGCCAAAGACCTGAGTGCTGCTCGAGACAAAGGCCTAGCAGAAGCTATGGTCGATCGCTTAGCGCTAACGCCAGAGCGCATCGCAGATATTGCCAGCGCCATACGAGAAATCACTCAACTGCCAGATCCAGTTGGGCACATCAGCAACATGCAATTACGTCCTAATGGTATGCAAGTCGGTAAAATGCGTATCCCGCTAGGCGTTATTTCAATGATATATGAGGCACGTCCCAACGTAACAGCAGAAGCTGCAGCGCTATGTTTAAAAGCAGGTAACGCTGTCGTGCTAAGAGGTGGTTCTGAAGCTATTCACAGTAATTTGGCACTAGCCAATTGCTTGCACCAAGTGCTCGCAAAACATGACCTGAATCCTTATATGATTTCAGTCATTCCAGATACAAGTCGCGCGGTCATCGAAGACTTACTCAAGCAAAGAGAATACATTGACTTAGTGATTCCTCGTGGTGGCGAAGGGCTTATTCGTTATGTAACCGAAAACAGTCAAATCCCTGTCATCCAGCATTTCAAAGGGGTTTGTCATTTATATATCGATAAATTTGCCGACCTCGATAAAGCGGTGAACTTATTGGTGAACGGTAAAACCGATAGACCAAGTGCTTGTAATTCAATCGAAACCTTATTGGTTCACAAAGACATTGCGGAGCAGTATTTACCACTAGCCGCTTCAGCACTTGAACCATACAAGGTGAAAGTGCATGCGTGTGCCACTAGTCTGCCTTATTTTAGTGGTGCAGAGGCAGCAACTGACGATGACTTTCATGCCGAGTATTTAGCGCAAGAAATTGCGATAAAAGTGGTTGATAGTTATGACAGTGCAATTGAGCACATCAATGCATTTACCTCTGACCATACTGAAGTTATTGTCAGTCAGGATATCTCACGTTGTCAGCAATTTATTCGCCAAATCAATTCGTCAGTTGTAATGGCAAATGCATCATCGCGTTTCTCTGACGGAGGGCAATTAGGACTAGGCTCTGAGATTGGTATTTCAACTAGTAAGCTGCATGCCTACGGTCCAATGGGACTCGAATCACTAACAACGGAGAAATTTATCGTTTTGGGTGATGGGCAAATTCGATAGTTCCATTCGATAAAAACTATTGAGAAAAGGAGCATTTATGCTCCTTTTTTTATTGGCTGTCATTTATCTAGGAAGCAAGAGAAATAAGCAGTTATGTAAAGCTTCATTCAAGAAAGGTAAAGGCTCGTTCAAGAAAGCTAAAGAAATGCAAAGATTACGTAAAGGTGCGAACTAACATCGCCGCTATCACTCTATCATGTCGCTACTCGGCAGCCGCACTGCCAAATTTTTACTGCAAAGAATGAATGATAAAAGAGATAACTTTATGGGATTGTTTAAACAAAGTTCACGCCGCACGGTGATGACATATAGCGGAATTGCTATTGCGCTGAGCTTCTTAGCGGGCTGCGACTCCAGCAGCAGCGATGGTGACGATATCGGTTACCTTAAGTTTTATAACGCATCTAAAACTGCACCTGCAATACACCTCACCATCGACGAAGACTTGGAAACAAGCGAAACTGATGAACTAGAAATTACTTATACCGCTATTGAATACGGTGAGGCATTAAACATCGCCGAGATTTCACCTGATAACTATTTTTTTGAGCTGGCATGGCAAGACGGTGACAGCACTGAACGCAGTGAATTAGAGTTGATTTATGAAGATGCCCTAACCATTCAAAAAGACACCATGAGCCTAGTGGTACTGAGTGACGATATTCAAACACCGTTTACCCAAGTATTGGAAATCCCCATTATTGATGACGACGATGATGATGTTTATGACCTCTTTAACGTTCGTGTCCTCAATATGTACCCGAGTGGTGACGCTGTTGATATTTATATTTCAGAAGACGATCAAACCTTTAACGAAGCTGAATTAATCGGTAGCTACGTTTATCGCGAGCTGTCTGATAACCACAAGTTCGACCAAGGCAGTTATGTTTTCTATTTAACGGCCGAAGGTAGCGATGAGGTGATATTCACGTCTGACAGCATCGACTACAGTTATTCCTCGCAATACATCATGGCTATTCGAGAAAATGATGGCGCAGGTTCATCGCCTTACTCGATTGATCGTATTTCAAACTCGTCAATTACCCACTATGACGATATTAATGCGCAAGCAAGTGTCAGTTTTTATAACGCTGTTGCCACTACCGATTACTTAGAGGAGTATTCAGGCACTGCAGATATATACCTCAATGGTGTTGATGACTCACCTGAATTTTCAACACTTAACTTTGGCGAGCTCAGCAATGCGTTAACAGTTGAACACGGCGACTTTAGTGTCGACATGAACGACAGCAGTAATGGCTCAACCATACTAAGTAACCACTTACTTTCACTCCCAACGAACAGCAACAAAACGGTTTTCATTTTCAGTGATGAGCAGCATGTCGACGAAGATGGAGACGGTAACGTTGATGAAGACGGAGACGGCGTTGTCGACGAAATCGAACTTAACGTTTACACACTCGTTGCGGAGAACAGTGGTAGCAGCAGTATTTACAGTCACGACGTGAACATCATCAACTTAGTTGATAACGAAGACTTCACCAGTGTCACCACCTACTTTGTTCGCAGCAATGAAACCATTGAAACAGCGACATACAAAAAGACAGTGGGCTTTCCAGGTCAAGACGATATTACCTTGAATAACAACACGTATCAGGTCTACGTGATAGCCGAAGAAAGCGGTAGTGAAATTATCCTGACGTCCTTCGAGCTCATACTTGATGAAGAATCAGTCGACCAGTTTTTGGTTATTGAGAATAGTACAGGCTCTGCAACCGGTTATAAGGCCACCATTCTCAATCAGCCAGGGCTAACAGAAGCAGATACAGACGACGAATAAGGGAAGTAGACATGGATGCCTTTTCAATGCCAGAGCATCTTGCTCCCCTAGAATTATCGACATTATCGAGACGCGTATTTATCTCAGACAATGAGTTGGAGCTAACGGGACTTGAATACAACTTACTTCAATTGCTGGTGACACAGTCACCAGAATTGGTGAGTAGAGAGCACATTGCTCAGCATATATTCAACAAGCCACTGGTGGTGTGCAACTTAAGTATCAACTGCCACATTTCAAATTTGCGCGTAAAGCTTGGTGTGCATACTCAGCAAATCAAAATTAAGTCAGTCAGGGGCCGTGGCTATGCGCTTGTCGCTGCGTAACCACTAACTTACTTTACGCGAAAAGTGTTTCCCAAGACGCTGCCCTCGGTTGGCTTACTAGCTTGCCAGCTGAGGGTGGCTTTTTATTTTGTTACCACTTTTTGTGTATCAAACCTGCTTCTGATATTCACAAAGCACAATGAAATCTTTAGAATAATTCTCCTACTATCTAGAGAGTTGTTATGCACAAAACACTGTCACAACTTATTGTTATTACCTTGATGTTACTGGCTTTTTTGAGCCAGGCCTTTGCTGGTGCTAACCCGATGACTTGTGCGCCTGCAGACAATACAGCCACACAACACCTCTCAGACAGTACAAATCAACCAGTAAAATCGCAGCATATTATTACCGATTACTCGCTAGATAATATCTATGACAATGAAGCCGAATGCTGTGACGTCGATTGTTGTGAACGTGACTGTGTTTGCTTCACTAGCGGCTGTGCGTCTATTGTCTATATCAGCACAACGCCAGTATCGACCCAATTAAATGTTGCGCGAAGCTTGTCGGCAATTGTCTCTACTGAACACCCTATTACACGGATAACGGCGTTATATCGCCCTCCTATCTTTACCTCATAAGGCGCTTCGCCTTTCACGTTTGACCCCATTAATCGCCAGCTCAAATGAGTCACTGGCACCCAATTACGATCAAGCATTTTTGAGGTAAACATGCTTAACAACCCAATTAACAAGGCAGTATTGATACTGTTGATGCCTGCGTATTTTCTTTCAGGTGAAGTATTCGCTAAAGAAGATTTTGCGGAAGGAAGTTTCACCGCAGAAAATCAGCACCAACACTCACAACACATACAACATCAGGAAAAAGAAAAGGAACAACATGGCGAACACCATGCGCATGACAGCCATGAGCATGAAGAAAGCCATGGTTCAGAAGAAAGCCATGACCATGACCATGACCATGACCATGACCATGACCATCACCACGATACCGATATCGAACGCATTCAAGTAAGCGCATCGCGCCTGGGCAGAATTGTTACCGAATCTGCTACACGCACTGAAATCATTAATGGTGAAGAAATCCAAGAGAAAGCCATTATGCGCCCCGGCAATATCTCAATGCTGGTAGCGGAAACGGGCGGTGTTCGTGTGCAAAACACATCGCCAGCCTTGGGCAGCGCCAATATACGTTTGCAAGGGCTCTACGGTCGCTATACACAATTACTCAGCGATGGATTACCGCTTTATGGCGGGCAAACGGCATCGATAGGCTTATTACAAATTCCACCTACAGATTTAGCGACGGTTGAAATCATCAAAGGGTCTGCATCATCACTGTATGGCGGTTCTGCTCTTGGGGGCGTTATCAACCTAATCTCGCGTACACCATCTGATGAGTTCGAGGGTGAGGCGTTACTTAATGTGACATCGCGCGACGGACAAGACTTTACCTCTTACCTTGCGTCACCCATTGATGACGCGTTTAGTGCATCAGTTACTGCCGGTATTCACCATCAAGCCAAGCAAGATCTAGACGATGACGGTTGGATAGACATGGCAGACTACAACCGAGAAACCATACGTCCACGCTTGTACTGGCAAGGTGATGACGGTGAGAATCTTTATTTTACTGCGGGTGTCATGAGCGAACACCGCGAAGGTGGCACAAAAGGCAATGCCACTGCGCCAGACGGCAACCCATTCCCGCAAAACCAAGACAGTTTGCGCACAGACGTGGGCTTTGTTTACGACCAACCGCTAGGCGAGGTAACTAACCTAAACGTGCGTGGCTCTGCTATGAAACAAGATCACGAGCATGAATTTGGCACGGTTCAGGAAGATGATACGCACAAGAGCTACTTAGTTGAGTCGAGCGTTTCAGGTTATACCGACCAAACCGCTTGGCTTGTAGGTGCTGCATTTCAGTCTGAGCAATTTAGCTCTGATACGTATGATGAGTTTGACTATACCTATGATGTTCCGGGCATATTCTCTCAAGTAGATTACGACGCTAATGACGATATTTCCCTTTCATTGAGCGCACGTACCGACTGGCACAGTGAATACGGCACTCAAACAAGTCCACGTGTATAGGTATTGTACAGTCCTGAAAATTGGATCATACGTGGTGCCTACGGCCAAGGCTACTTTGCCCCTAGCCCATTTATTGAAGACATAGACGAGGCGGGCCTTTCGCGACTTACACCGCTTGAAAATCTTGAAGAGGAACAAGCGACGACTGCCTCTCTAGACATAAGCTACACCACGGGTAGCCTTGAAACCAGCATGACCTTATTTGCTTCTGATATCGACAACGTCACAGAACTTCGCACCATTGACGGCGCAAATTCGACGGACGATAAGCAAGTCGAAATCGTTAATGCTGATGGCGAAAGTGAAATTCGCGGTGCTGAACTTCTTATGCGCTATCGTTGGAACGACATTAAGTTTACGGGTAGCTATCTTTATACCGACGCGACTAAAGAAAAGGAATTTGGTATAGGTCGAACGCCAATCGCTCTTACGCCGCAACATTCAGCTGGACTGGTCGTGATGTGGGAAGAACATGGTAGCCATATTGTCGGCTTTGAAGCCTATTACACTGGTACTCAGCACCTTGAAAATAATCCGTACCGAGAGAAGAGTGACCCATACTGGCACCTTGGACTACTAGGGCAAATTACCGTCGGTCGCATCAGTTGGTTTATCAATGCCGAAAACTTGCTGGATATCCGTCAAACCAAAGACGACCCTTTGTTATTGCCAGAGCGAGCACCAAGCGGACGCTGGACCACAGATATTTGGTCTCGAAATGATGGCTTTATCGTCAATGCAGGATTGCGTATTCAGTTTGGGAGTTAACAACGGATAATCGCCATTAAGGTTATTAAGCAATAGCTATTTGCATTGTGTCAACGCTACTTGCTTGATAGCCTTTTGACTGAGCCAACGAGTAATTTAGTTGTTCAACTAGAAGTTACTGCGCAATAACTACGCAAGGAGGGTGACTTGAACACATTGATAGTAGCATTGATCAGTTTCATAGTAGGTTTAGCTTTATCAGGCTTTATCGCCGTCAAATTTTTTGTTTACGGTGGTCAATCTGTCGCTAATGTAGAGCTGAAAATTTACAACCAGGCACTCGAGTCGATCGAGAAAGGCAGAACAGAAAACTTTGTAAAAATAGCCTGCCTTTTATTGCCCATAGCCATAGAGAACAAAACCCAACTAGACGCTTCAATTTTTGCGCATGACGAAAGTGACCTCTACGAATACGGAGCAGTAAACCATGTAATCGAAGCTCAAAACCATCTATCAAAAGGTGGGATTTGTGGTCAAACTTTGTAAAGTTATTACACTGATGCGATCCCAACGACTAATCTCGCCAAACAAAAGATATTCTTTGAAGCATTATGAAATACTTTTTTGCTTGTCGCGTTTAATTTACCTGCCATAGTATCAATGACTTAGCGACAATCTCGCTAGCAATACACAGCCATTGATAATAACTATAAGCAGGGAAGGTTAAATGACAGCAACAAATGACAAGGTCAATAAAAGCCGAAGAGATTTATTAGTAAAAGCGTCTGTTGCCGCTTCAGTTGTCGCAACAGGCGGTATGCTCAACCAAGTTCAAGCAGCAACACGAAATGAATGTGGTATTCCAGGCAAAGTCGAACCCAATTACGTAAAGCCACCCAAACAAGTTCCCGCTAAGGAAGGAGTGATAGAACTACCGGGTGGTGCAGGGCTTTACTACTGGGATACCGGCGGAACTGGCCCTGCTATATTACTTTCACACCCTGGTCGCGGCAGCGCTCTTACCTGGCCTTATCAACAACCCGTATTCGCAGCAGCTGGTTTTCGCACTATTGCTTACTCTAGACGCGGTTACTTTGGCTCTCCGGCAGGCTCCAAAGAAGATAGAGGCAACTATGCCGATGACATTTTGGCACTGACCAACCACTTGAACGTAGATAAGTTTCATATCTTGGGGCTAGCTGCTGGCGGTTTTGCGGTTTCAGATTTTGCGGTGTCATACCCTGAAAAGCTGCTCAGTATGGTTATCGCCTGTAGCTTGTTTGGTCGTTGGGACCAGAATATCGAAGAGCGTTCTTCGTTTATTCTATCGAAAGGTTTTCATGATCTTGGCCCAGAATTCAAAGAGCTTGGCCCTTCTTACCGCTGGGCTTACCCGGAAGGCGTTGAAGAATGGCTCAACATGTACAAAAAGTCGCAGGGTGATGGCGTCAGACACGGTCAACCAGCCAAAAGTAAGATTACTTGGGAGAAAATGCGTGCTGCAAACATCCCTACATTTTTTGTTGCTGGCGGCGCGGATTTATACCAGCCCCCCTCAATGATGCGTGCAGCAGCAATAGAACTACCAAACAGTGAAACCCTCGTAGTACCCGAAGCTGGCCATGCTGTGCAATGGGAACAACCGGAATTGTTTAACCGTGTAGTGCTGGAGTTCTTCAAGAAACATAGTTAACTCGGCTTTCCTCTCATGGCCGCTATGTATACACATTTGCGGCCTAGTGCTAAGCAAACTGATCAATTATCTAAAATAATGATAAATTAACGCTAATTAACTGACATTGAGGCGACTATGAACGCAAAAACCAGAGGGTCATGTAATTGCGGCACCGTTACCTTTCAAATACACACTGTGCTCAACGATGTTTATATTTGCCATTGCTCTATTTGCCGAAAGTCGACTGGCAGCGGCGGTATCGCGGTTTGTGTTGTCCCAAATACCCAATTCGAATGGCTAACTGGCCAGAATGATATAAAAACGTGGTACAAACCGGGACATGACTGGGAAACCACCTTTTGCACCTATTGTGGCTCGCCTTTACCCGGCAAAAATGACGACAACAGCACCTATATTCCCGCCAGCCTATTGGATACCAATACAGAAGCACTCGCGGTTAAAAAGCATATTTTCACCTGCTCAAAAGCGCCATGGGAAGTTATCCCGGACAACGATGGTGCTGAATAATCGCAAATTACCTTAAAGAAGAACTCTGTGAATAATACAAATACCGACATAGACATTGCCTTTCGCTTTTTACGATTAGATAAAATGCAGGCATACACACTAAAACACGAAGTCATGGGTGCATCATTCCTTGAAACTGATGACCCTAAGAGCTTTATCGGTGTTGTCGAGCTATCACAGCACGCTATTCATGACATCAACGATTTTTTTGTGCGCCAACAAGTCTCTGTTGCCCACTGTGACATACTGGTATCAGCTGCAACACCTGCAGCAACAATAAAAGTGCCACGAGTAGTTAACGAAATGTTGAAGTACATTGACTGCCAACTGACATATTCAATAAAGATCGTTTAAGTTAGCAAGTTATAACGGAATACTCTTCAAACACTATTATCTTCAAATCAGCCAAAAGGATTTCGCTACATGCTTGATGCTTTATTCAAACGCAATACTATTTCTAAAATTGCCCGAACGTTACCACCGCTATTGGTAGACGCCTACGACAAGCAACAGACATATACTGCCGAGCAAGTAGAATCGGTGTTTCGTGACGCGTTAACACATGATCACAACATCGAATACAGTTATGCCATGTTTTGCACGCAAGAAGAATTTGACACACTAGCCTTTGAAGCTAGCTATGATGAATTAAGGCAGCATGTATCGAAAACGTGTTTTGGCAGTTGGCCACGCTTTAATTTTGATACCTTACTTGACTATGCAATGCGAGCTACTCAAGGCGGTGATGGAGCATTCTTTAGCGGTGACGCTGGCGATGGCGGCTGTGGTGGCGGTGAATAGTAAAAAAATAGCGAACTGAGTGCCTGATGGAGAGTGAACCTCAATGACTGAAAAAGAAAAAATGTTAGCCGGAGAACTCTACAACCCTAAAGATTCTGAGCTAGTGAACATGCGATTACAGGCCAGACTGCTCACTGAAAAGCTGAATACAATCTCTGTTGCGGACAATGACAAACGCACTCAGCTGATCAAACAATTATTTGGCACCACAGGTCAAAATATCTATATCGAGTCGACGTTTAACTGTGATTACGGCTGCAATATTCATGTAGGCGATAACTTTTACGCGAATTTTGGTTGTGTGATTTTAGACGTTGCCAAAGTGCGCATTGGCAGCAACTGCATGATTGCACCGCAAGTGGGTATTTATACAGCAACGCACCCTATTGAGCCGAATGCGCGTAATAGCGGATTAGAGTTTGCCAAACCTATTTCTATCGGTGAAAACTGTTGGATTGGCGGGCAGGCGGTGATTAACCCCGGTGTTACACTAGGTGATAACGTTGTTGTGGCGTCGGGCGCCGTCGTCACAAAAAGTTTTGGTGACAATGTGGTGATTGCGGGTAATCCCGCTAAGGTCATTAAACACATTGATGCCGATGAAAAACATTCGCCCCAAAGTAGGTAAAGGTAAGTAAAAATAAGGAAAGGTGATGGCAGATTATATAGATGGCTTTGCGTTTCCCATTCAACGCGATCATATTGAAACCTACAAAGGTATAGCGTCAAAGGTTGCAGATATATGGCGTAATCATGGCGCGATGAACTACCAAGAATACCTTACAGATGATCCTGCTTTGGAAGGTACTGTCCCTTTTACCAAAGCCGTGGATGCGAAAGAAGATGAAGTGGTTATTTTCGGCTGGGTAACATTTGCCTCAAAAGAGGCACGAGATGAAGCCAATAAAAAAGTAGCAAATGACCCAAGGGTGGAGGCGCTCGTGGCGCCACTTACTCAGGATACTGACAGACCAATATTTGATGCAACACGCATGGTTTATGGAGGTTTTAAACCACTGTTATAAACGCAGTTTGCATGACAAAAAAAGGCTTCCTACTGGAAGCCTTTTTTATTTCAACTCACACCACAGCCATTAAGCAACTGGGTCAGTCATAATACTTGGCGAGCCGTTTTTCGCTAAATCAGCTAAGTCTTTATCAATAAAGAATAGTGCTTTACCGTCATTACCCACTAGCTCAATCTTGTCTAAAATGCCTTTAAACAACTTCTCTTCTTCATGCTGCTCTGCAACATACCATTGTAAGAAGTTAAACGTTGAATAGTCTTGGCTAGTAAACGCGGCATGCGCTAACGAATTGATACGCTCTGTCACTAAACATTCGTGCTTGTATGTTTCTTCAAACACTGAGCTTAACGATTCAAATTCGTGCGGTGGCGCTTCAATCGTCCCTAAAATAGGTAACGCGCCTGTCTCACTCACATAAGTGAATAAGCGGTTCATGTGACCCATTTCTTCTAACGCGTGTTTGCGCATGAATTCTGCTGCGCCTTCAAAACCATTTTCTTCACACCAGGCACTCATTTGCAGATACAAGTTTGACGAGTAAAACTCTAAATTAATCTGCTCATTCAGCTGGCTAACCATATCTGCTTTTAACATCAGAATACCTCTTTAATTCAGTCTACGCGCATTGTGCCTTTATTTGAGCTCAAAAACAAATAAAACCCAATAAAAACAAATGGATAATTAACGTAAATTGTTTTCATTTACGTTTTATAACGCGTTTAAAATTGTCTCTGCCTTACTTACTTCGAATGATTTTGGCGCTTCAACGTTTAACGTGGTTACTACACCATCCTCAATCACCATGGCGTAGCGTTGTGAGCGGAGGCCACCAAATGCACCCGTTTCCATCTCTAAACCCAGCAACTTGGTGTAGCTACCATCACCATCAGCAAGCATTTCAATGTGCTCGGCATTTTGCGAATTACCCCATGCTTCCATCACAAAGGCATCGTTTACCGACAAGCAAATGATAAGGTCGATACCTTTTGCTTTAAAATCATCAGCAGCGACGACATAGCCCGGCAGATGTGAAGCAGAGCAGGTTGGTGTAAACGCGCCTGGTACAGCAAACATGACGACTTTTTTACCCGCAAACAGCTCGTCTGTGTTGTGGTTGGTCATTTCACCATTTTTACGCTGTTGTAACTCGCCGCTAGGCATTTTGCTATTGATAGCGATCATATCTCTTCCAATTGTGTTAATTGATTTGTTGAACTAGTGCGTTTTCATTTTGACAGGTTTGCACACGTGACCTTTGTCATGAGCACAGCGTGCGCAGTCTTTACAAATAAAACGGGGTTTGTCGACAAGGTGGATCAATTCATGGATATTTTTCTCTATATCCTTTTTCTTCCACTTGCACAGTGATTTAGCCATAAAAAAACCTCTAATACCTATTTTAGGGCATTAGAGGCTGAATTTCTTGTGCGAATGCACGTTTGAAAAATTATGATACTAATTTTAACGTCGCACTGATATCACTTACTTGTTCAGCTACGTCTTGTGAAATGTTCTCAGCCAATTCACGAGAATGCGACACTTCCATATTCACACTTTCCATTGCCTGTTCAAACTCTGCAAAATGTTGTCGCTGTTGGTTAATTTGCTCAAGCGAATCTGACGCTACCGTTGCAGAGGTAATGGCTTGCTCAACGACACTTTCTGCATTGTCCTTAAGTAACTGTGAAATCTCTTTCTGACGCGCAGATGCCTGTTCAATACCATAAATATTTGACTCTAGCGCTTGGCTAGACGTGTTCAACTGTTCTAATCGCTCACTCACTTGTTTAAGTGAGTCTTGTGTTTTACCAGCTAGCTGGCGCACTTCATCGGCAACAACTGAGAAGCCACGCCCATGCTCACCGGCACGTGCCGCCTCAATGGCTGCATTAAGAGCTAACAGGTTCGTTTGATCTGCTATTGAGCTGATTACATCAACAATAGAGCCAACACTTTCAACCGCGTGGGTCAGAGATTCTATAGCCTCTTTGCCAGATTGTGCAGCTGCATTGGTTTCATCACTGGCATGCAGTACTTCTTCTACTTTTGTTTGGCTGTCACCCATCGCCTGTTGTGTTGCTTGCGCGTTGTCGGCCACTTGTTGCGACAATGTATTTACGTTGTCTGTCACTTGTGACAAGGCCGCCATTATATTACTGGCTACGCTTAGGTGTTCACTTGTCGTAGATGATGAATTCAAGATAGTTTGTGCTTGTGATTCCATCGTTTGCATTGCTGTTGATACCAAGCCTAACTGCTTCGCTTTTTGCTTATCTTCTTCAGCTAATTGCGTCACCATTTTATTGAAACTTGTCGAAATTTGACCAAGTTCGGTTTTTTCAGGAATACCGGTAATTAAATCTACACGGCCTTCTTCCACTAATGTCACAAAGCTATCGCGAAGTTGGCGAAGTGGGTTCAATACCACGGTGCGCGTTAACCAATAGTTAGCTGCCAAGAAAAGTACCAACAATGACATCAATACTACAACCACCCAAGTAATGCGGTTATTTAGATCTTCTTGCTCTTTAATTATGACGTCTTCGCCCTGAAGAATAATATCTTCCATCGACTTAACATCTCTGTTTAGCACCGCTAAACCACGTTGACGTTGGCTTTGTTGTTCTAATGTATTGCGAAGTTCGCTTTGGTAGCGGTTCACCAATGAAGCTAGTTCATCAACGGCTTCTTCACTTAAATCAACGGCATCTTCTTCATCGTCTAACAGTAAATCATCGTCATCGCCGAATTCATCTTCGTCATCAGACTCTTCCATAATACCGAGTAGTGGAAAGCCTTTAATGCGATCAGTCAATGCGCTAAGTTCACGCAATGGTTGGTCAGTTAAGGAAATATTAGGTGAATCGCTCGCAAATAGCTTTTCTCGGATAATAACGATGTCATTGACGGTTGTTGCCACTTGCGCCGTGGTTGCTAAATAATCGACTACTTGCCTATCCGACAACGCATCACTTTGCTGAGCATAACTGGCAAGGCTGCCAGTTACCGCTGAGATACCTTGCTCACTGTTGCGAAGCAATGCCATAGGGTCACCACTTAGTTTGCCCCAAGCACGGTATTTTTCATTGATGTCGGTTTTCAGTTGCGCCGTTTTTTCATTGATTGCCTGTTCCATTGAAGGAATGGCCAGCTTCGCGCTGCTTGCAGCAATTTTATCTAATTGCTCTTCTGCTAGGTTCAATAAGCTTGCATCGCCCGATTGCAAGTATTGTGAAATGGTTCGATAAAACTCAACCGTGGTTAGGGATTTTAAGTTTTGATATTCCGCAATATGGAGTCGGTTCGCTGCCAATGTAGTTGCCACTTGGTACATTGCCACCAAAAAAATCAAGGCAAATGAACTAATTGCAACTACAGAAGAGCGTGAAAAGGTTGATACGCGCACTTAGTATATCTCTTGTAGCAGTATAGATTGCCAGAGTTTACTAAGACTTTATGACAGTTATGTTACACTGAGTTTTTACTCTAAAATACTATAATTCTTATTTTATATAATTAAATCAATGATTTCAGGCTTTTGGGATACCCTGATTTACATAGATGTCAAAACGATTTTTTTTCATTTTTATGACAGTACTTGGCTTCTGGTCGGCCAGTGGTTCAGCGTAAGTTGGCCGTTTAACCGCTACGCGATATTTCGCTAATAACCTTGCTGGTGCTAATAGCTGATCGGCATCGTCATCTTTGCCAACCAAGGTTTGAAATACCCGCATTTCTTTCTTTATTTGAGCAGACTTTTCTTTGTGCGGATACATAGGGTCAAGATAAACAACATCGGCCTCAGGTAGGCGTGACATTTCATCGATTGATGAATGATGCATAAGTGTCATACGCTCAACAATGTCAGCAACTTCTGTACTCAGTGCGCCCCTTGCTAAACCATCTTCTAATAGCGCAGCGACGACAGGGTTACGTTCAATCAGTGTGACTTGGCACCCTAACGATGCCAACACAAAGGCATCTCGCCCTAATCCCGCCGTAGCATCCACTACATGTGGGCAAAAGCCATGCTTTAAGCCAACTGCTTTGGCGATATCTTGCCCTCGTCCACCACCAAACTTGCGCCGATGTGCAGATGCGCCCTCGACAAAATCAACTTTAATAGGCGTAAGCTTTGGTTCGTCTCGCTTGATCAACTCCAGTACTTGGTCATTCACTTGAAGCACAAAGTCTAAATCAGGATGCTTGTTAGCTGCGGCAATATCACCGATGTAGTCAAACTGCCACTTCGACGCAATTTTCTTGGCGTAGTCAGCATCACTACTGTGACGATAAGCAACGGCAATATCCGTCATTATTGCTCAACCTGTACATAGTTATCACCCGTTGCGTAGGCAACCAATCGGCTCAACTGCGCCAAAGACAAATCTGATTCTTGCTGCCATTGATTAAAGGCACGTTGAATCGTCGACAAACTCGATTTGGTTTGAATGCCGCCAGAAATAATATCGTGAGCACGGAAGTAAGCTTCAACATCACGAGAAATTAAGAAGGTATCTTTACCAAGCGCTCGCAACGCATATGGGCCCGTATTACCGCCAAGGCGAGCACCATGCTTTTTAAGATATGCCCATAAGCCAATAATGTCCTCATTTGGCCACTGTTGAATAAACTCTGCGAAGCTATGACCGTTTTGCTGCTCTTCAAAAATCATTTGCGCATTGGCCTTGATGGTTTTCACTTTATTAAAGTTGCGGATAATTTTCGGATCCGCCGCTTTTCGCTCCATCATGTCTTCCGGCATCATCAAAATCTTTTCGATATCAAATTTGAAGAAAGTCTCTTCAAAATCAGGCCACTTTTGTTCAACCACACGCCAAACAAAGCCCGACTGAAAGACTTTCTTAGTAAAAGCCGCTAAAAATCTATCATCGCCAAGTGCTAATAAGGCACCTTCATTCTCTGTGGCTGGCAACAGCATATTAAGCTGCCTCACACCACCTTTTCGCTCGGCGGCGCGTTGATAAAGTTTATCGAACGATTCTAATTTCATGACTTAGCCTGCAATGCCGCTATGGCGAAGCAGCGCCTCTATTTCAGGATCACGACCACGGAATGCTTTAAATAATTCAGACGGTTCTTTTGAACCCCCCATCTCTAAGATGTTATGCAAGAAGTCTCGACCGGTTTTCTCATTGAACACACCTTCTTCTTCAAAACGCGAAAACGCATCGGCAGAAAGCACTTCAGCCCATTTGTAGCTGTAATAACCCGCTGCGTAACCGCCACCAAAAATATGGCCAAAGCTATGTTGAAAACGGTTGAAATCTGCAGCTGTCACAACCGCATATTGCTCACGTACTTGGTCGAGCACTTGTTGAATTTCGTCACCCTTGGCAGGGTCGTATTCGGCATGCATTAAGAAATCGAACAAACCAAATTCCAGCTGACGAAGCATTTGCATCGCTGACTGGAAGTTTTTCGCCGCCAGCATTTTGTCGAGCATTTCTTGAGGAAGGGCTTCACCCGTTTCGAAGTGACCCGAAATAAACGCCAGCGCTTCTGGCTGCCAACACCAGTTCTCAAGGAATTGGCTAGGTAATTCAACGGCATCCCAGGCAACACCATTAATACCTGCAACGCCAGACGCGCCTACTTGCGTAAGCATATGGTGAATACCATGGCCGAACTCATGGAATAAAGTCACTACTTCATCGTGCGTAAACAACGCAGGCTTATCACCAACAGGGCCATTGAAGTTACAAGTGAGGTAAGCCACTGGCAGCTGAGTGCGTCCATCCGTTAAATCACGACGGCCTACGCAGTCGTCCATCCAGGCACCGCCGCGCTTTTTAGCGCGCGCATACAAGTCTAAGTAAAAACTGCCACGCAAGGTTTGGTCTTCTCCAAACACATCGTAAAACTTAACGTCTTTGTGCCAAACATCAACGCCTTCGCGTTCTTTAATGGTTAAACCGAATAGGCGATTAACCACTTCAAATAAACCGGCAACCACTTTTTGCTCAGGGAAATAAGGGCGAAGTTCTTCATCAGAAATGGCGTAACGCGCCTGTTTTAGCTTTTCGCTGTAATAAGGTAAATCCCAAGCATTTAGATCGGTTGCATTGAACTCTTTAGCCGCAAATTCATGGACTTCAGCAAGCTCTTTTTCACCTTGTGGTTTTGACTTACTCGCTAAGTCTCGCAAGAAACCTAACACTTGATTACTATCGTCAGCCATTTTGGTTGCCAATGAATGGTCAGCATAGTTGTCAAAATCTAGCAGCAACGAAATCTCGTGACGCAACGCTAAAATATCCGCCATCACTTGTGAGTTATCGAATTCGCCAGCATTTGGCCCAAGATCAGATGCACGAGTAACGAAGGCACGATACATTTTTTCGCGTAATTCACCATTGTCACAGTAAGTCATCACCGGTAGGTAACTTGGGAAATCTAGCGTGAATAACCAGCCTTCTTTCTCTTGTGACTTAGCTAATTCTGCCGCAGCGTCTTTAGCGCTTTGCGGTAAGCCTGACAACTCAGCTTCGTCGTTGATAAGTACCGTAAAAGCGTGTGTCGCATCCATCAGGTTATTGTTAAACGTTGAACCGAGTTCAGACATTTTTGTGACAATTTCACCGTAACGCGCTTGTTTATCTGCAGGCAATGCAATACCTGATAATTTGAAATCGCGAAGCGCATTGGTAATCACTTTTTTCTGCGCTGTATCTAACGCCTCAAAATGAGCACTTTCAGAAAGTTGCTTATAGGCTTCATACAAACCTTGGTGTTGGCCGACGAAAGTGCCGTATTCAGACAGCAGTGGTAAACAACTTTCATATGCTTCACGCAATGCGTCACTGCTGACAACAGAATTCATATGCGATACCGGCGACCATAGCTTGCCTAACACATCATCAGCCTCATCAATTGGCGCAATGAGGTTCTGCCAAGTAAATTCGGTTTGTTCAGCTAACACTTGCTCAATCACACGCTTACACTCAGCAATGGCATGCTCGACAGCTGGTTTTACATGTTCAGGCTTAATAGCAGAGAATTGAGGTAAGCCCTCAGCAGTTAACAACGGGTTTGACATAACAAAAGTTACCTTGGCGGAAATTCTAATTAGTTATAGATGTAGTGCCGCTAGCCACACAAATCAACCACGAACGGGGAATTAATCGTCTCAAACGGCTAGACTGTTATTAAAGTGCAACAATTGTTCAATTAACACCCAATTAACAAATTTCATGGCATAATAGCGGGCTGACTTAAGGTCATTTAATAACAGATTTTCTTTAATACATTCAGAGCGGTAGGTATTAGGTTGATTTTACGGTTAACACTTATAGTAGTGATGCTGTGCTGTGCGTTAAGCACAAGTATTGCTGCGCCCGTTAAAAATCTAACGTTAGAACACCTTAGTGTTGCTGATGGACTCAACCAAGGTACTGTTCATTCAATAATCCAAGACAGTAATGGCTTCATTTGGATCGGTACTGAGAATGGTATTAATGTTTACGATGGATATACCGTTAGAAACCTGAAAGGGCCTGACGGCGACTTTGACAAATATCCTGTATATGAAATACGTGAAGGGAGAAAAGGTCGCGTTTGGTTGAGTGTTTATGGAAAAGGTCTCTATTTCTACGACATAAATAACAATACCTTTACGCGAGTAGCAGGCGAAGGCGCTGCATTGGACAGCAATTATGTTATTGGTTCACTTGAGACCGAGAACGGAAACTCTGACTGGATTGCTACCGAAAAAAAACTGGGGATCTATCACCATAATACCCAAAGTCATGAGCTAGTGCTCGACTTATCAGAACAGCTTTCGGGTTACAATTTTATCTATCGCATGCGTCAATTCGACGATTTCCTATTCCTAGCGACTCGTGCAGGGCTATTTGTTTATCATACAAAATCAAAGCAAGTTGAAGAAATCTCGCTAGATGCGCTTAGCAAACAGAACCCTGACTCTTTTAAACAAGAAGAAGCCAGAAAGACATACGATATTGTTCGTTATGATGACCGCATTATTTTTGGTACCAATGACGGCCTTTACGAGTTTAGCTTTGAAGCTATGAAAGCGTCATTCACGCAAAATTCGGTTCCCGTAAAGATAGACCAGCTTGCCAATAACATAAGTATTTGGATGTTCTATCAAGAGCAGGAATATCTCTACACTGCCTCTACACAAGGGCTTTATAAGCTACATTTGCCCACAAATAAAAACGTATTGATGATGCAATTCTCTGATGCATTTCAACACATTGCCAGTAATGATATTCGTGCGATTACGAAGGACAAAAACGGTGTGTTCTGGCTTGGGTCTCCTGCTACTGGCGCTTACTACTGGAATCCGCACAGTGAGCTTATCTGGAATATTGGCTATGACAGTACTGATACCAATTTAGACAACTTAACCTCATTAAGTGCTGGCGGTGTATATGCGCTACAGGCTGATCAAAACGAAAGTAACATCGTTTGGGTAGGCTCGCAGAATGGTCTCAACCGAGTAGACTTAGTTACAGGAAAAGTAGAGCGATTCCTTGTATCAGATCAAAGCAAAACAACCTATACCGAGGGCAATATCCTAGATATTCATCAAATCGAAGACACATTATGGTTAACGACACATGGTGGCGTCATTCAGTTTGATACGAGAACTAAAGCGGTAAAACAAAATAACTTCAAACCTGAAACACTGCAATGGCTGCAACAAGAGTATGTGCTGCTTGAACATTTAAATGGTGAATTATGGCTGTTTGGTGAAAAAGGTGCAGCAAAGCTCAATGTAGAATCTGGAGAGCTACAAGTTTTCGACGAAATAGCTGAAACGCTTGGCATCAATACAATATGGAATACTTTTTCAGATTTTCCTTATCAAGAGGGAAAAATTGTCGCCTCAACAAACGATGCATTATGGACAATAGATCCTAAAAGTGGTCAGTTAGAGAAACTGCATCAGTTTGAGAAGCGAGCAGACGCTGAAGCATTTTATATCGATTCTGTAAAACTAGATAAAAACAACGTGCTTTGGGTTGCGTACGCAGGCTTGGGTTTATTCGGCTTAGATCCACTAACGTTTGAGCAGCTCTATTTTTACGATAATTCTAATAGCATTATTAACGAAAATGTATATTCATTAGCAACAGACAGAACAGGCAATATTTGGTTCTCTACCCACGCTGGCATATTTTCCATGAACCCAGATAGTCAGCATATCCGAAACTTTACCTCGTCGGATGGGTTGGCCTCGGATGAATTTAATGGAAATGCGTTTGCCGCGTTATCAGATGGGAAATTCATATACGGCACAATGCTTGGTGCAACCATGTTTGATCCAGTGCTACTTGCAGAAAGAACGACTGTTGATAACTTTTCGCTACGATTTGCTAATGTCGACGCATTGAATAGAGACCTAATGACACCTATGTTTATAGGTAACAATCATATCGTCCACCTTAACTATGATGACGTAGGTGTAAGGGTCGATTTTTCAACGTTTTCTTTCTTGGACTCAGAGCGCATATTATTCAAATATTCGTTAAGTGGTCCGGTGAATATTAATTCGCCATTGACGAAGCAAAACTACATAACCTTTCCGAAATTAAGCTCAGGCAATTACACCCTCAAGGTATGGGCGAAATCGCCATATTCTGGCGAATTTTCAGAGCCAGGTACGATACAGTTTAGGGTTACATATGCCCCTTGGCGCTCTCCTGTTGCCTTGTTTTTCTATTCAGCGGTATTACTAACAGCGTTTGTTTTTTGGATGCGGAATCGCTACCAGCAGCAACAAGCGCTTATTGATGCCCATCGACAAGTAAAAGTCAGAGAAGAGCGTTTGCAGCTTGCACTGCGCGGCAGTAACAGTGAAGTATGGGATTGGGTAGCCAGTGAGAATCGCATCTACGGCAAACGCTTCAAAGAGGAGCTAAATTATCAAGACAAAGACAAGTCGGTCACCTTAGAAGAGCATATCGGCCTGATTCACCCAGAAGATCGCGAACACTTTATTGCAAAATGGCAAATGTTCTTAATGCAGGCCGACAAAAACCACAGCTTCGAATGCACCTACAGGTTACAACACCGAAATGGCGAGTGGCTATGGTTTAAAGACTTGGGCAAAATTGTTGCCATTGACCTTGATGGTATCGCGATTCGTGTAACAGGCTCATACACCAACGTCACACAAGCGAAAGCTGAGGAAGAACGTGCTCAACATTTCGGTGATGCCTTCAAACAAACACAAGATTGGGTATTTATTTTAGATGAAAAGCTAACCCGTGTGACAGCCAATCAGTCACTGTGTAAGGTGTTCGGCTGGGAGCATGAAGAGTTTGACTTTGATCCAAACCTACTGGGCATCAGAGCGAGCCGACGTTCTTTTTACAGCGATTTGTTGCCGCGATTAAAAGCAGAAAACCATTACAGTGGCGAAGAAATTGTTATCACACCGTCTGGCGAAGAATACCATGTGATGATGAATATTAGCGCAAGCTTTAATCAAGCGAGCCATTCATATCACTATATATTTGTGATGACCGATATCAGTGCACAAAAAACGGCGGAAAATGAGCTACGCTTGCTAGCAAACTACGATCATCTCACAGGCCTACCAAATCGCTCATTACTGCTAGAGCGTATTAAACACGCGATTGAAAAAGCAAACCGATACCAGTCGGCCATTTCAGTGTTCTTTATTGATCTTGATAGGTTCAAGCAAATCAATGATTCCCTTGGTCATGACTACGGTGATTTACTGTTGAAGGAAATTACCAAGCGACTAACCGACACATTGCGTGAAGACGACACGGTCGCCCGTATCGGTGGCGATGAGTTTGTTGTTTTATTGGAAAACTTCAAGTCGAATCGCGACCTTGGTCGGATTGCGCAGAAGATTATTGATGTTGTCGAACAGCCTGTAAAGCTCAATAACTATGTTGTTAGTGTAGGTGCCAGCATTGGTATTGCGCTGTATCCAGACGACTCTAACTCACAAGAGCAGCTATTGCGAAATGCCGACGTGGCCATGTATCACGCCAAGCAAATGGGCCGTAATAACTTCCAGTTCTTTACTGAGCATATGAATGAAGATGCCAAACAGCGCTTGGCTAAAGAATCGAATATGAAGCTGGCGGTTACGAATGACGAATTCAGTAACGTATATCAACCTCTTGTGGATGCCCATACGGGTAAAGCGGTTGGTGCAGAATTACTGATGCGCTGGATAAGTGCGGACGGATTTGTATCACCTGCTGAGTTTATTCCATTAGCGGAAGAACTCGGGTTAATTGCCCAAATGACCGATGTGGCGATGAATAAGGGCTTTGCTGAGCTCAAGCGCTGGCGCCAACATCGCCCTGACTTCTATCTGTCGGTCAACTTATCTGCACCTCATTTCATTGATGAAGGCCTTGTTGATTTTATTGATACTAAACTGAAAGCATATGACTTACCTGCCAGTGCGCTAAAGCTGGAAGTCACTGAGAGTGCGTTAATTTCAGAACCGGAAAAAGCCATTAAAAGCATGCAAGCACTGAACGCACTAGGTGTAAAACTTGCCTTAGATGATTTTGGTACTGGCTTCTCATCACTGACTTATCTAAAGCAATTGCCCCTCGATATTCTTAAGATTGATAAAAGTTTTGTTGATGGTATTGGCGTTGAAAGCACCGACGAAGCGATTGTTGACGCCACCCTTGTACTGGCGAACAGTTTAAATATGGCATGTATTGCGGAAGGTGTTGAAACACAAGAGCAACTGCAATATCTAGTCGATCGCGAGTGCCACTTTATACAAGGCTATTTGTATTACCCTCCACTAAAAGCCGAAGACCTAGCTGACAAATTAATTGAAGACAAAGTTGAAATAAAAGCGACGGCAAAAGTGTCTTAACCTAACAAGTGCTTGCTTTATTAGCACTTTGCCCTTATCTAATAGTACAGATACAGGCACCTTACAGCTAAGGTTTAAACATGACTCAACATTTTGATTTTCTCGCCATTGGCGCCGGCAGCGGTGGCATTGCATCAGCGAATCGTGCTGCAAAGCATGGTAAAAAAGCAGCCGTTATTGAAGCAAAAGCGATTGGTGGCACATGCGTAAATGTCGGCTGCGTGCCGAAAAAAGCCATGTGGTATGCAGGCCAAATTGCCGACGCATTGCACTACTCTGCAGACTATGGCTTTAATGCACCGCTTCAATCTTTTGACTGGTCAACGCTAGTTAAAAATCGTGAAGCATACATAGAGCGTATCCACGCAGCATACGGTCGAGGCTTCAGTGCAAATGGCGTTACGGTTATTGAAGGCTTCGCCAAGTTTGTCAACAAGAATACCGTAGAGGTAAATGGCGAACGATACACGGCGGATCATATTGTTATTGCCACAGGTGGACGACCGTCAATTCCCAATATACCTGGCGCGGAACACGGCATTGATTCAGACGGATTCTTTGCGCTTACTGAGCAACCGAAAAGCGTCGCTGTCATCGGTGCAGGCTACATAGCAGTTGAACTCGCAGGCGTTTTACATGCGCTAGGCAGTGAATCACACCTTATTGTCCGAAAAGAGAAGCCGCTGCGCAATTTTGATGACATGCTGAGTGACACCTTAGTTGAGCAAATGGCAAAGCATGGGCCGACACTTCATAACAATAGTGTACCGGCGCATGTAGAAAAAGATGCCAATGGCTTGCTTACTATCCACATGGAAAATGGCGCCACTGTTGGACCTGTTGAGTCTCTTATTTGGGCGATTGGCCGAGAACCTGCAACAGACAATCTCAATCTTGAAGTCACTGGGGTTAAAACCAATGAGCAGGGCTATATTCCAACAGATAAATACCAAAATACGAACGTTGAAGGTATATATGCCGTAGGAGACAACACGGGTCGTGTGCAACTCACACCTGTTGCCGTGGCTGCGGGACGTCGCCTGTGTGAGCGTTTGTTTAATAACAAACCATATGAACACCTAGACTACGAAAATGTCGCGACGGTGGTCTTTAGCCACCCTGTTATCGGAACGGTCGGCCTTACTGAAAAAGAGGCTATTGCAGAATTTGGTGAAGAACAGGTGAAAGTATATAACTCACAGTTCACAGCACTTTATCAGGCGATTACTGAAGACTTCCGCGATCCAACGCGCATGAAATTAATTTGTGTAGGTAAAGAAGAAAAAATTGTTGGCATTCACTCAATTGGCTTTGGCAGCGACGAATTGCTGCAAGGTTTTGCCGTGGCAATGAAAATGGGCGCGACGAAAGCAGATTTTGATAACACCGTGGCTATTCATCCAACTTCTGCGGAAGAATTTGTCACCATGACTTAACGGTCATCAATACCCTACCTAAAATTAGCGCCGCAGTTGTATGCCCTGACAAGAGCAGGCAAAGGCGCTACTTTTTTATTCCACAGCTTTAATTCTTGGACTTTCTACGCTTGGCTCTTATGTGCCAGAGCAGCTGCATTTTGCTCCCAATTTTGGCCATCAAAGTCGACAATATTGATGTTAGGTGGCCTAGTGTCTAAACAGCGAACATTAATGTCCATCCCGTCTGGGTTGGAACGAGGCACATAAAACGGCTTAACACCGCACGTTCTGCAAAAGTAATGTTGTGCAACACCGGTATTGAAGGTGTATGTTGAAAGATGTTCGTTGCCCTTAGTGATACGAAAGTGTGTCAAAGGCACAATCAAATGCAAAAAACCTGCTTTACTGCACATCGAGCAGTTACAATTTTCCACTTCAATCGTGTCTGGTGTATCCACTTCAAACTGAACAGCTTGGCAATGGCAACTACCGATATAGGTCTTCATCATACCGTTGATATTTTTTATACAAATGAGACTTGATTTATACCAATATTTGTCCAGATATTGAATTTATTGGCTTATAAAAAATGGTTATTTAACGTTGTAAGAAATCGTTAAAAAAATTTTAATAATTGTCTGGCTTTCGCAATCGATTCTGGTAATCTCTTACAACTTACTTGGCGACTGATGAAATAACATACAGCGACCAAGTGATAAAGCTAGCAAAGCTTTATCCACAAAACATAAAAATAATAACAGTTGTGTTGAAAAGGATTTTTGCCTCTCCTTTTATTGTATTTTCAAACACTTAACTAACTTTATCTGATATAAATTAATATTTATTTCGGAGAGTTTTGCTGTTTGTCAACAAAGTTATCCACAGAGCAGTTTGTATTTCTCAACAAAATTGTCTGGCCAATATTTGATGTCGGTAGAGACTTAATGCCGGATATGGCATGCTTAGCCAAATTTTCTCGTTAGCAGATACTCTTTCATGGCTGATTCGACATTGTCACCACTTATTCTCGTAGATGGCTCATCTTATTTATTTCGTGCTTATCATGTACCTTATTTGCAAGCGCTTTCGACGGCAGATGGTCACCCGACAGGGGCGATTACTGGCGTATTAAATATGATTAAGAGCCTGCAAAAAGACTACCCCAATGGCAATATCGTTGTTGTTTTCGACGCTAAAGGTAAAACCTTCCGTAACGACCTGTACCCTGAATACAAAGCCAACCGCCCTCCAATGCCGGACGATTTACGCTGCCAAATTGCGCCTTTACATGAAATGATCGCTGCTATGGGCTTTCCATTACTGGTCATCGAAGGTGTTGAGGCTGACGATGTTATTGGCACACTTGCCAAGCAAGCGTCGGAAGCTGGCATAGAGACCGTTATCTCAACCGGTGATAAAGACATGGCCCAACTCGTTACACCGCATGTACGTCTTATAAATACAATGACTGGCGTCGAGATGGATGAAGCGGGCGTCGTAGAAAAATTTGGTATCAAGCCAGATCAAATCATCGATTACCTAGCGCTAATGGGAGATAAAGTCGATAACATTCCAGGCGTTACAAAATGCGGGCCTAAAACCGCAGTAAAATGGTTAACAGAGCACGGCACACTCGACAATGTGATAGCGAATGCAGACAGTGTAAAGGGTAAAATAGGCGAGAACCTGCGCGATGCTCTTGAACAATTACCACTTTCTTATGAGCTAGCAACGATTAAATGCGATGTTGAACTTGAACAAGATGCCACGACACTAGGGCCTGTCGATAAAGATATTGATAAACTGACCGAACTTTTCACCCAATATGAATTACGTCGCCACTTGGCTGACTTGAAAAAAGGTGATTCGTCAGCTGAAACAGCAGATCTCGCTGCTGAAGCTGAAGAAGTAGAGGTCCCAGATGTTGAAGCAGAATATGACATCATTTATACCGAAGCGGCATTTAATGAGTGGTTGGAAAAGTTAAAGAATGCAGAGTTGTTCGCCTTTGATACGGAGACCACCAGTATCGATTACATGCAGGCAGAGCTGGTCGGTCTATCATTTGCTATCGAACCAGGAAAAGCAGCTTACGTACCAGTAGCCCATGATTACATCGATGCACCACAACAACTTAGTCGTGATTGGGTGTTGGAGCAACTGAAACCTCTTTTAGAAAATGATAGCTTCAAAAAAGTAGGTCAAAACCTTAAATATGATGCGCATGTACTAGCACACTATGGCATCCAACTTAACGGTGTCGCATTTGACACCATGCTAGAGTCATACTGTTTTAACAGTGTTGCTACACGCCACAATATGGATGCGCTTGCAGACAAATATCTTGGCCATAAAACGGTGAAATTTGAAGATATCGCAGGTAAAGGAGCCAAGCAGCTAACGTTTAATCAAGTTGATATTGATAAAGCGGGTCACTACGCCGCAGAAGATGCCGATATTACGCTACGATTACACCAAGTTCTCAGCAGCAAACTGAAAAAAGACGTTGGGCCTTTATCCGTATTCTCTGATATCGAATTGCCTTTAAGTGCGGTGTTGCAGCGAATGGAAGCGCATGGTGTATTAATCGACAGCGACTTATTAGCAGAGCAAAGCCAAACCATCGCCACTCGCTTATCAGAACTTGAAATAGAAGCGCATAATATTGCAGGTAAGTCTTTTAACCTAGCATCGCCTAAACAGCTGCAAGAGATATTGTTTGAAGAGTTGAAGATTCCGGTTATCAAGAAAACACCAAAAGGTGCACCCTCAACCGCTGAAGAGGTATTGCAAGAATTGGCACTTGATTACCCTTTGCCTAAGCTAATCTTAGAGCATCGTGGCTTAGCCAAGTTGAAGTCGACCTACACTGATAAACTTCCACTTCTCGTGCAAAACAAAACGGGTCGCGTGCATACGTCTTATCATCAAGCGGTTGCTGCAACAGGGCGTTTATCGTCAACTGATCCAAACTTACAGAATATTCCTATTCGCTCTGAAGAAGGTCGAAAAATTCGACAAGCGTTTGTCGCACCAGAAGGCTACAAAATTGTTGCCATAGATTACTCGCAAATAGAGCTTCGCATCATGGCACATTTATCAGACGATCCAGGGCTAGTAAAAGCCTTTAGCGAAGGAAAAGACGTACATAGCGCTACAGCAGCTGAAATTTTCGGTGTTGACGTTGAGAGTGTGACCAGTGATATGCGACGCAGTGCCAAAGCGATAAACTTTGGCTTGATTTATGGCATGTCAGCCTTTGGCCTAGCTAAACAAATTGGTGTTGGCCGAAATCAAGCACAAGACTATATGGATAAATATTTCGAGCGTTACCCTAACGTGATGCGATATATGGAAGACACGCGCCAGCAAGCAAGTGAAAAAGGGTACGTCGAAACCTTATATGGTCGCCGTTTGTACTTGCCAGACATTAAGGCTCGTAATCAAGCACGTAAAAAAGCGGCAGAGCGCGCTGCGATTAACGCACCAATGCAAGGCACGGCAGCTGATATCATCAAAAAAGCAATGTTAGCGGTTGATGCTTGGGTGCAAGAGCAAAGCGATGACATAGTAAAAATGACCATGCAAGTTCACGATGAATTAATTTTTGAAATCAAAGAAACCCATGTTGAAAAGGTCACAGCAACGTTAGTTGAGATCATGAACGACGCGGCAGAGTTAAAAGTGCCACTAATTGCAGAAGCCGGTATCGGTGACAATTGGCAGCAGGCGCATTAATAAAGCCCAAACAACTAATGTTATAAACTTTCTTTTATTGATTAAAAAGGTCGCACAAGCGGCCTTTTTTTCAATCAAAACAAGTTATTTCTGTATTTTTACAACCTTTATGAAAATAAATTACATTTTATGCTTTACAAAGCTAGAGTCGATACTCTATAATTCCTTTCGTTCCTCAACGTGAACGCTTGTTGTAATAATTGTAAATTCTAGCTTTCCTCATAGCTAATACGCCGGTGATATATTTATCACCGGTTTTTTTATGTCTGTAATAAAATTTCACATAATTGAAATTTAGATAGCTTTTCTAACCTTGACGTTAGATTCCAAGCCTGCATATACTGCTTATGCCTTTGAAAAATAACTATAAACAGGCCATAAGTGATTTTGACGTTCTTTAAATTTCTTATTATTTTTTCACTACTTGCCATCAATAGTGCGGTTTCAGCTTGTCAGTTATCCGTGCATATAGTGTCTTATCCGCCGCTCGCTATTCCACCAAACACAGCATTTAATCAATCAAACCAATGGCAAGGCACCAACTTTAGTTATTTAGATGCCCTGTTCAAGCAAGCCAAATGTGACTACACCCTTATTGACGCGCCATTTGGTCGCGGTATCAACTTATTAGAGCGCGGCCAAATTGACATGACCCTCAATTTCTCTAAAACACCTGAGAGAGAGCAATACTTTCAATTTATTGGGCCTCATCGCGAAGAGAAAATTTTACTCGCTACACCTAGGTGGCGATTTCCACCTATTTCAACATGGCAGGAACTTGAACAAGCAGACGCTCATTTTATTTGGCAGACAGGCGCTTACTACGGTGAAAACATGGAAGAGCTGGTGAGCGATCAGAGTAATTTTAAAGGTACCATTAGTTACCAATCTGACAACGAGGTGATGATAGATTTAGTAGCAAGGAAACGCGCCGATGGTTTTTTTGTTGAATCAGACTTTCTCAGTTTTCATCAGCAATATGACCAACGTTATCAACAATTATCGGCGAACCCACTTATCATCAACAGCGAACCTGTCTACTTTGCGTTTAGCAAAAGCAGTGTAGACCAAGCGACGTTTGAACGCTTTGAACGAGCATTTGACACGTTGAAGGAACAAGGTATGTGGCAACGCTTGGAAGCGAATGCCGTTAATACTTTATTGCAACAATTGCTAGACCAGCCCAAAAACTAACGTCTTAGTCGACTATAGCCCGTCACCATTAACAGTAAGGTTGCCAGCGCAAACACTAGCATTTGCCAATTATTGAAACTGCCAGTGCGCGTGTAGTCCATAAAGTGAAGCATCAACATCAAATCAGCCAAACGTTTATGGCTGTTGCTATGACCAATAAGCCTGCCAGAATCCGCTTCCACGTAGACACGGGTATTCACATCATCATCAAATTCAACTCGCCACAACGGGTTTCGTTCTTTTGGGAAATCCGCCACATTACCGCCTAGCAGCTCGATTTCTGATATTTGACCCTCTCCCGTGTAGGAGTGTTTGGCAATCGCTTCCGCCAAGGCTTGATTCACGATAGTGAAGTCACCGGTTTTAGCATTTACCAATTGATACTTGTGTAAAAAATGGCGATACAACCCTTTTTCGTAGGTAAGCAAATAATAGGGAGCGCCTAAACGATGAACAAGTTCCACTTCAACCACAGGCGCATTCTTCGCCCACAGCTTTTTAATATTAATCAGTGATGTCGAATCAATAACAGTAGGTTCAGAGTAGTCGTAATGAAGTCGCCCGCTAGCAAGATCTTTATTCATTAAGCTTAGATACAGACCGCTGCTCAACCAAACTATCAACTGCAGCCCTACTGCTGCAGCCAGCCATTTGTGCCAGCGTTTTATTGTGCTCACTTTGCACCTCCTACCATGGCTCTTCGCTGCAGGCTGGGTTTGACGACTCTCATGTAGACGAGAAGAGCTCCTGCCAGTGACGCAAGCAAGGTAATGAACGCCACCACTCGTAAGAGGTTATTGGCAATATCGCTGTCTTGATAGTCCATAATATGAAATCGGAACATCCAATCAAATAGTCGCCAGTATTGGTGCCTTTTAGTCACCACCTCTCCGTTGTTGACACCAACATACAGGATACTGCCAATATCATCAGCAAAGGCAACTTGCCATACAGGCAAATGACGAGCACTCAATTCATAGGGAGGCTGCTCTGTGATTAGCTGCGCTGAAATCACCTCTGCTGAACCGGTAAATTCTGCCACAGCTAATTCAATCGCAAGCTGTTCTGAGATCGGTGAGAGCACTTTGCCGTTGCGCGCATCAACAATGACATGTTTGTCTTCGCTATGAAAACGATAGACAGGAATATGGTTTAGGTTGCTCAAGCGTATTTTTTGCGCCTTGGGGTAGCGCTTGAGAATAGCCGATAAATCCAGTTTAACGCTGGTGGTATCAACGTAAGTATGATTATTCTTAACAAGTGTATCGCCATGAATATAGTGAATATCCATGGCAACCATATATAGGCCTGTAATCGACCAAATAAGCAGCTGTATGCCTACAGCCGCCATTAACCATTTATGCAGTGTCGCTGCTGTGCTCTGTATTTTCACGCCGTGTACTGATCCCTAGCATCACTTGGCGCCACAACAGATAGACAACTGGCAACACCAACAAAGTCAAAACTAATGCGCTTATCATACCACCAACCATCGGCGCGGCAATACGGCTCATCACTTCAGATCCTGTTCCGTCCCCGTAAAGGACAGGCAATAAGCCGACGATAACCGTTGTCACTGTCATCATCACTGGCCGCACGCGCAACCCTGCGCCATTAAGTACACTTTGCTTCAACACTTCCATGGTGATCGGCTGACCATCTGCATTATCGAGCGCTGCCTGATAAGCTTGGTTCAAGTAAACCAACATGATTACCCCAATTTCAACAGCAACACCCGCCAGCGCAATAAAGCCAACGCCAACAGCCACAGAAAAATTAAAGCCCATGTCATGAATCAACCATATCCCACCGATCATCGCCAACGGTAACGTAAGCAATATCATCAGCACTTCAGGCATTGACCTAAAATTGAGGAACAACAATATTACGATAATGGCAATGGTGAGCGGCAGAACGTAGCTCAATTTTTCTTGCGCTCGTAGCATGTATTCGTATTGCCCTGCCCAAGCAATGGAATAGCCCGCTGGCAATGTCACTTGCTCAGCAACCGCACGTTGCGCACTTGCCACGTAGCGACCAATATCAATGTTTTCAATATCGACTAACACCCAACCATTGATACGCGCATTTTCGCTTTTAATGCCAGGTGGGCCGTCTATTACCTTGATATCAACAACGTCACCTAACGCAATATGGTGGCCACTCTCTGTCACAATAGGTAGAGAAGCTAAAGACTCTGGTGAATCTCTGTATGACTGCGGATAACGGACGTTTATCGGATAGCGAGCCAGTCCCTCAACCGTTTGAGCAACATTTCTGCCCCCAACCGCTAAACTGATCGTTTGTTGAAGCTCTTGAATACTAACACCGTGTTTGGCTGCTTTATAACGGTCAATCTTTAAATCGAGATAGCGTCCACCAGCCACTCGTTCTGCATATACTGACGCAGTGCCAGTAACCTGATTTAACACGTGCTCAATGTCTGTTGCAATACGTTCTATTTGCTGAATATCACTACCTGCGATTTTAATACCGACAGGCGTTTTTACGCCGGTTGCTAACATATCAATGCGTGTTTTTATGGGCATCACCCAAGCATTGGTAAGTCCAGGCAGTTTCACTAGTTTATCGAATTCAGCGATCAACGTGTCAGTGGTCACCCCTTCACGCCACTCTGACTTTGGCTTCAACTGAATAAAGGTTTCAATCATGTTTAGTGGTGCTGGATCTGTGGCGGTTTCAGCCCGCCCGATTTTGCCGAACACATTTTCCACTTCAGGTACTGTTCGAATAAGTTTGTCGGTTTGCTGCAGTAACTCTTGCGCCTTACCAATAGATATGCCGGGATAAGTAGTCGGCATGTACATCAAATCGCCTTCATCTAATGGCGGCATAAACTCACTACCGATATCTTTTATCGGGGCAAAGTCAAACCACGTAACCACGCCGACCACAGCCAGTGTCGAAATAGGGAATCGCAAGCAAGCACTAAGCACAGGTCGATATACGGCAACAAGCAAACGATTAACGGGGTTTTTATGCTCAGCAATCACTTTACCGCGGATAAAGTATCCCATCAAAACGGGGATCAGCGTAATGGCAAGTCCTGCCGAAGCAGCCATAGCATACGTTTTGGTATAAGCCAGTGGACTAAAAAGCCTGCCTTCTTGTGCTTCCAAAATAAACACAGGTAAAAAGCTAACGGTAATGATCAATAAACTGAAGAAAAGCGCTGGCCCTACTTCAACGGCGGACTGCGTGACAACCTGCCAACGGTTTTCTTTCGTTAACGGTGTCCTTTCCATGTGCTTATGCATGTTTTCTATCATAACAATAGCGCCGTCAGTCATTGCGCCTATAGCGATAGCAATACCGCCGAGCGACATGATGTTGGCATTTATTCCTTGCATGTACATCACAATAAAGGCGACCAAAATGCCCATAGGCAATGAAATTACCGCAACAATAGACGAGCGAATATGGAACAAGAAAATCACACAAATGAGTGCAACAATGGCCAGTTCTTCTTGCAGTTTTTGCCAGAGATTATCTACCGCACGATTGATGAGTGTTGACCGGTCATACACAGGCACAACGTCAACACCTTCAGGCAGGCCTTTCTTCAGCTCATTGAGCTTTTGCTTTACGCGCGCAATAACTTGCGCAGCATTTTCACCAAAGCGCATCACCACAATGCCGCCAACGACTTCGCCTTCACCATTTAATTCAGCAATGCCGCGACGCATTTGTGGACCTAGCTGAATATCTGCAACATCTTTCAATAACAACGGAATACCGTTGACCCGTTTGCCCAGCGGCACCTGACCAAGATCATCAACTGATTGCACATAGCCTGATACGGTAACCATGTATTCAGCCTCAGCCATTTCCACGACAGACGCCCCCACTTGCTGATTACCTTGCATAATGGCCATTTCCACTAATGACATTGGGATACCATGCACTCGGAGTTTTTCCGGGTTCACTTGCACTTGGTATTGCTTAACCATGCCACCAACCGTGGCGACCTCTGACACACCTTCTACCGTTTGCAATTCAAATTTTAAGAACCAATCTTGAAGGCTACGTAGTTCAGACAAGTCATGGCTGCCCGTTTTATCCGTTAACGCATAAAGATATACCCAGCCAACACCTGTCGCATCTGGCCCAAGTTCAGGCTTGGCGGCAGCGGGCAAACTAGGCGTCACCTGCGATAGAGACTCAAGCACACGTGAACGTGCCCAGTACAAGTCAGTATCGTCATCAAAAATAATGTAGATGTACGAGTCACCGAAGAATGAGAAACCGCGAACTGTCTGGGCTCCAGGCACAGACAATAAGGCGGTCGTCAGTGGATATGTGACCTGATCTTCAACCACTTGCGGCGCTTGACCTGGGTAGCTCGTTTTGACAATCACCTGTACATCTGACAAATCAGGGATTGCATCAACTGGCGTTTTTGATAGTGCAAAAACACCCGCGCCTGCGAGAATGACCGCCAGCATCAACACTAAAAAGCGGTTGTAAATAGACCAACGAATAATGGCGGCGATCATGGAGCAACTCCGCGATGAGTATCGACAATCACAAATTCGCCCTGTTGAATTTCGAAGGTAAAATCGAGCGATTTACCTGCTTCAAACGCCTTGATATCAACTTGATTAGCCACAATGAAATCCATGGTGGCAGGCGGTCTATCCCACTTTTCTATAGCACCACGAGAAATGTTAACGATACGTGTGTTTATATCCACGTTATTAACCTGTCCACTGACACGTGCCGCATTACTTTTATCTACACCGGGTAATAGTCGTTCAAATGCAGCTGTTTTACTTGCTTCAGAGTCGAGCAGAAACTGGCCGGCAATCACCACCTCGTCACCAGCAGAAAGACCAGACGCTACCGCAAAGTATTCGTCATCATTTTGCGTAACCGTGACAGGTACGGCGACATAAGCCCCTTCATCTAACGCAACTATGGCACGATTAAACTTGCCGGTACGAATTAACGCCTGCTTCGGGAGCAGTAATACGGGGGCTTTGTGTGCAGACTCAATGGAAAGTGCTGCCTGCATATTTGGCTTGAGTTCGCCATTTGCATTGTCGAACCTAACCCGTAAACGCAACGTTCGATTCGTCATATTTAGACTGGGGTATATGTAGTCAACCTTACCCTGCCATGTTTTACCCGGTAGATAGTCCAACGACATAGTGACTGAAGCACCAACATTAACGAAAGGCGCTTGGCGCTCTAATACTTCAGCTTCAACCCAAACTGAAGACAAATCACCAATCGAGAACATTGTCATGTCAGGTTTTACATAATATCCCTCACGGATATTTAAATGCTCGATCACCCCCCTCTGAGGCGCAGTGAACTGCACAAACTGTTCAACCTGACGTGTTTGTTTAAGCTTTTTAATCGCTTCTTGTGGCACATGTAGGGCAAGTAATTTGCCTTCTGCACCTTTAATTAACGGTTGTTCACCCGTATTCAGCGCCAACAGGTACTCTTCTTGCGCATTCACGAGTTCAGGCGAATAAAGTTCATACAAAGGCGCATCTTTATCGACATACTCGCCCTGAGCCTTAACATATAAGGTTTCTATCCAACCAGCCAAACGTGGATGAACATGTTGCAGTTTTTCTTCGTCATACTGCACGTATCCGAGCGTATTGATATTTGGCATAAGAGTGCCCATTGCCATGGTATGAGTTTTAACACCAAGATTTTGCACAACGTGCGATGCGATTCGCACCATCGCATCGTCATCTTGCGCGCTCTCTTCATAAACGGGAACTAAGTCCATTCCCATAGGCGATTTGCCTGGTTTATCACGACGATAGTTTGGATCCATTGGAGCGACCCAGTACAAAGGCTGAGGCTCTGATGATTCAGAGTCACTACTCGTCATTACGTGCTGATGACTATTCCAGTATTGGTTTCCTAAAAATCCAACACCAATACCAACACAAATCAGCAAAATATGGCTAATACGGATCGCGCCGCGCGATTGAAAATATGACATTGCTTTACCTAAAAATGAAAAATGGCAGCCAATAGGCTGTAAAAGGTCAAATTTTGGGTAGATCTACCCTAGGACTAGCTAATGATCGGCGGTTTAAAAGAAGCTAAGAGAGAAGGTGGCAAATATTGATTATGTAGTGGCAAATTCACATCTTCGGTAGGCGTGATTTGCTCTGATAGTTTAGTAACAAGTCCCGCCACTTGCGGGTTAACACAAGTGCCTAACTCACACTTACATTGTTCTTGGCAGCAAGGCATCTCGTTCATTGCTGACATATCATGATTCATGGAACCCATGCCGTGGTCCATGTCCATCGTATGACTGGACATCATCTCCATTTGCTGACAGGCGTGCAGCTCTTGCCCTGTAACTTGCGTTACCAGCAATAACAACATCATAACTGTCACTTGGATACGTTTGAACATGCACAATCTCGAGCGAATACTGGCTAAGGATACGCCGATATTCGCTCTGATTCAATGCACTAGACTGCTATCGAGAGATAACAACTCCATAAAAACACCATGATAAACGCACTATTTGCATTGAAATAACGCTCAACCATGGGGAATTCAGGTTCATGAAGTAAGTTAACTAAATTAATAAATGCTAAGCCCAAAAACAAAAGAGCTGAGACTATTGCCTGTTCGGTATAGCTCGCCCCTAACTGAACGTCACTTATTGAGAGCAGATATCCCAATAGCACTGAACCCGCGACTAAAGTCAGAGCGAATAGCGCACCAAGATAGACCCTCATTCCCAGTTCCGTCTTTAAGTTAGGTCGTCCACGAATAATGCAAATCATACCGATAAACAAAAAACAAATAGCTGTAAGTGGGGACATACGTCCTGGGTTAGGCGTTTTATCCACCAAGAATGGGTTATCCAAAAACAAGGTATCAATTCCCAAACTTAATTGAAGAATATCCTGCATCAGGGTTAATCCACTGAGGACAATCAAGCATACTGTTGCAGTTTGCTGAGACGCTTGCTGAATAACAGTTGGGCCATTAAAGCTGAGAGCGATGACACTGAATAAGAAACACAAACCCGCATTAAATTGTGTGGGTGAAAAATCAGGCACTAGCTGCACATATACAGCGTTATGGCTTAACCAACCATAAAAAACCAGTAACGTACCCAGTGTGACTGCGTAGCGAACACTTGTCGCAAAGAATTGTATATTGTTCATCTCAACTCCTTAAGCTCGCTGCATATTGATAGAGTTAGTCACCGTACTTTTCTCGATGGTTGTCACGGAAGTAAGGCTGCAACCAACCACATGATCAATAAACCCAATATCTTCGAGGCGATCATAATGCACCTGCCGACGGCCGCCATGTTTTGCTTTGTATAATAAGTTGTCAGCACGTTTGTAGGCCACATCGAAGTTTTCCTCGCCTTTTTGCCAATGTGTTATGCCGCCACTGACACTAAAAGCCGCCTGATTAAACGCGAGAATCCGATTTGCAAAGCCATCAGCACTGGTTTTATAGACTTCTTCATCCACTTCAATTAGCAACATAAACTCTTCTCCCCCAAGGCGAAGAATCACATCGTGCTGTTCAAGACCAAAGGTCTGCCGCAAATAATCAGCAAATTGTTTGAGGACCAAGTCACCGAATAAGTGACCATAAGTGTCATTAATGTTTTTGAAGTGATCGAGATCCATGATTGCCATCAAGTAACCCGGGCTGGTTCGCTGTGATGCAGTAACATCTTTGAGTACAGAGCGATTTGGCAGTTGAGTAAGCGTATCTATCCGGTAGATAGATTGATATTCAGCAATGGTTGCTTGAATTTCAGGATTGTTGACCAGCAACATCAAGCCAGACTCTTGGTTGTCATTGTTGAAATTGCTGGAGACAATCGAAAACTGCATCTGCTCGTTATAGTGCTCAACATTGATATACTTGGCCTGCGTAAATGATTTAGTTGGTTCTAGCTTCTCATTCAGCATGGTCAGCGCCTCAGCTGACTTCAACAGTTTTGCACGCTGGCGCAAGTTCGAGCCTATCACTTTGACGCTGCCATCATGAGTGTATAGCTTCACAAGCGCATAACTGTTCAGCTTGAAGACTACATTGAACTTGTAAAAGCGAATGCCACATATTATCGCGCGTTTACAAAGTAAGTATAGTAATGCCGAAAGCAGCAATACCAGAGGCGAATAACGGACAATGCATCGGCTATTCACCTTTACTAATTCAGAAATATTTCTTAACGCATGAATAAGCCCAGACTCATCTTCGAATCGCTGTATCAGATCAAACCGATAAAAGATGCCATAGGGAATTCCCAATATGTTATTGATTAATGAATAGCTTGGGCGGCTACTGACCAGAATAGGCGTAGCGATCGTGTCTTCATCCAATTTTTTAACGAACCAGCGACTATCAGGGTTATTGTCAAAACGCCCCTGAATACGAGACTTTTCACTAATCAACCAAGGTTTACTGTACTGTGCATTTTCCTGTTCAAACAAAAAGCTAGGCGTATCGATATGAGCCATCACTTTTGGCGCGTTAACACGAAGGGCTGTTTGCGATGCGTAATCTTGTAACTCAAAAATTGAATCACAATATTCTGCTAACTGAATACGGCTTTTTAAAGGCAAAGCGCGGAAGACACTTTTGTTCAGCTTAGTAATGTTGCCGTTTAAACTGTCCTCTATTTGGTAAATGTTACAAGAAGAGAAAAAGCGAATTTCAACAAAGTTTTCTAACTGTTTATTTTCACCGTGATGGTCGTGTATCAAATCTCGTTTACGCGCTTCAAGCTGAATATTGCCGCTATTAGCAAAGCGTAACGCTACCACCGAGTGCAATTGTTCAAGCTGCTTCGATATGTCAAACCCGACTTTTGCCATGCGAGTACGATCAACACTGATGATCACATACCAAAGCAAAAAGAAGAGCATGAAAATAAAACTGACATCGCGCGTCGCTAATCGCAATCTAGGTAGTACAGTCAACACAGACCTCACAAAGCGTTCAAAATTTGAACTATTTTAACATGTAGCTAGCGCAGGATGTGGTCAAAAAGTGTTAGGTTTATGTTATGGAAAACACAGTATAAATAAGGGGTACAGAGAAATTAACAACTGATTAACGAGGTTTGAAACAGCTTTGTAACTGGTTAATATTCGAACCAGTGCTCGGGTCGGTGATGATAAAAACCTTGGGCAAACTCGATACCGATACTTTGCAAATGCAATTGTGTTTGTTCGTCTTCAACAAACTCTGCAATACAGTCTTTACCCATTTCTTTAGCGACATTATGCATGGTTTCAACAAACACTTGGTTAAGGCGATTGTTACATATGTCTCTAATGAAGCTGCCGTCTATTTTTATGTGGTGAACAGGCAGCTGCTGTAAATAACTAAACGAAGACAAGCCGCTACCAAAGTCATCTAAAGAAAACTCACAGCCCATATTGGTCATTTCCGTGATAAAACGAATCGCGGATTTGAGATGTGTAATGGCATACGTTTCTGTAATTTCAAAACCAATGCGAGCAGGATTAATATCGTATTTGGCAAAAATGTTATGCACAAATTCAATAATATCTTTATCCGCCAATGTCATGCCTGAAAGGTTGATACTGTAATGACCATTGTCTCCCGTATCAGCAATGCTCTTACAAGTTGCCTCTATAACCCACCGATCAACTTTGGTAATTAAACCAAACTTTTCTGAGGCAGGAATAAACAAATTGGGCGGAATAATGTCGCCATCTTTGTTTTTCAAGCGCACAAGCACTTCATACTTAGGAATATTAATATCACCTTGTAGCGCATTAATGTGTTGGCGATAGAGCATCAGCCTATTTTCACTTAGCGCTTTGTCTATGTCTTTAACCACGGCCATTTCTTGGGCATGCTGGACCAAAGCTTTGTCTTCGCTTTGATAGACTTGAATACGGTTTCGACCTTTTTCCTTGGCAATACGCACTGCCTGAGCGAGCGAATTTAAAATATGTTCACTAGAGCGTTGCACACCGTCGATATGTAAAACACCAATACTGGCCGTAATGTTGATTGTCTGCTGTTCAGCCTCGTAATTAATAGCGCCGATACTTTTACGCATCTTTTCGGCAAAGTTATAAGCCTCACTGTGTGATAGCTCAGGTAACAGCACTGCAAACTCATCATTACCTAACCGACTAAACTGTGCTCCGCTAGGCAGCTGTTCCGCAATATGCATTGATGTCTGGTGCAGCAGGTTATCACCCGTAGAATAGCCATAGCTATTGTTCACCAGCTGGAATTGATCAATATCGACTAATACAACAACCCCCTCTTTGCCGTCAGTCAGTGAAGAGGCGACGAAGTCATTGAGCTCCTGTTCAAAGCGCGCCCTGTTGATTAACCCTGTCAGTGCATCATGGGCTTCGCTGTGCGCCAGCGCTTTTTCTGCCGCTCTTTGTTGACGAATACGTGTCTTCTGGAGTCTGTAGAATGTAAAAATAATGAGTGATACGAAGACCCAGATCACCCAAGCCTTAGTTAAATTCTCCAGATAAATAGAGGTTTGGTATTCAGGCGCTAAACGAATCGCTATTTGCCAACGTGTGCCCGGAATTTCTTTGACATGGGTGAAGGTTTGCACCTCTTCAGCGCTCATGACTATACCCGCCAAACTCTGGTCAACCGTTGTTGTGGTGCTGAGTTCAATTTTGCCAACTGAATCACTGCGCAGCAAAAACAATTGCTGGTGTGGCAATTGATACTTGGTTAGCAGCGATTCAAAAACCGCCGTGTTAAAGGCAACAAAGAAAAACCAGCCACTCTTGTCATGTACTGCAAGCGGTTCTAACAAATCAAAATGTATACTTTTACTACTGCGATGCAAAAATAAATGCTCTTGCGTACCAAGCGATACCGTTGAATGAATCTCTTCTTTACAGTCATCAAGGAAATCACCGGTAATATGCTTTAAAACACCATTGCCTTGCTTATCTACGATAGCGAATAACCTGACTTCATCAATTGATTCTTTGAGGTCTTGCAGCAGCGACATATACATTTCTTTACTGGCAAGCTCACCTTGGTTGCTGAGCTTGGCAATAGTGTCGGCATGGTTAAACTGAAAGCGATCAATATCACTGCGCAACATGGTGATATGTTCTTGATAATCAGCCAGCACAGAATTAGTGACGGAATCCATCAGTGTGCTTTGATAATTGAGGTGAAGGCGAATCGCGGAGTAGGCATTCCACAAGACGAGAGCAAGCAAAATGAGACTCGTCATGGCAATGACGCGACGTGTTGCTACGAGATCCCTTTTAACTTTCAAACGCTTGCTCAAGCGAGTACCTCTTGGTTAGTCCCACACTGTTGGCTGTTGTCATAAAGCAAACAATGTGATGGTTTCACGGACTTATTAGTACTACATTTCTAACGTAGTACTGCTCTTACCTTCTGGTGAACAATGAGATAAACCTGTCCTTGGTTTTTCTTATCATATAAAAAAAAAGTAGTTTGTTCCTAGTTTTAATGAGAAATATCTGTGCAAAACTAGATTTCTTCTGGCTGTGCACCATGCGGTATTGGTTTCATCGTTTCAGGATCCACACACACAAATGTGACGTCATGTACTTCACAAATCACGCAATGCGTTGATTTATTGCGCACCAACACATCCACGGTAATCGATGTGCGCCCTAGATGTGTGGTTTTCATACCGAACTCAATGATATTGCCTTTGAACGCAGGACTTCGGAAGTTAATTTCACCAAAACGGGCGGTAACCATGGTCATGTCATCTTGGTTACCCAATTGGCACTTGGCATAGATGTATAACTCTTCGTCGATCCAAGACATCATGGTGCCACCAAACAAGGTATTGTTGTGGTTGAGATTGCCGGTTTGCACTAACCGACGACCATAAAACACCCACGAATCTACATCGCTCATAATAACTACCTAAAAATATTCATAAATAATCCTATTATTTTAGCACAGCCAAACTCAGTAATTCGTAACTAATTTTTTTTGCAAAGGCTGATTTTCGCTAGTGCTTGCAGTACACTAGCGACAACTAAAAGTCACAAGTGAATGAACGATGACTGAGCATCAACAAGACAAGGCTCAAACAGAGCAAGAAACTACCCATTTTGGTTATCAAACCGTTGATAAAAATGACAAAGAGTCAATGGTGGCTGGCGTATTCCACTCGGTGGCTCAGCAATATGACATCATGAATGACTTGATGTCGTTTGGTATCCATCGTTTATGGAAGCGTTTCACTATCGATGCGTCTGGTGTTCGCCCAGGAAACAAGGTACTTGATTTAGCCGGTGGTACTGGCGACTTAACCGCCAAGTTTTCGCAGCTTGTTGGAAAAGACGGTAAAGTGATTCTTGCCGATATTAATAGCTCAATGCTAAACGTGGGTCGCGACAAGTTGCGTGACAAAGGTTTAGTGCAAAATATCGAATATGTACAAGCAAATGCCGAGTTCCTACCATTTGATGACAATACCTTTGACGTATGTACCATTGCGTTTGGCTTACGAAACGTAACCAATAAAGATAATGCGTTAAAGTCGATATTCCGTGTGTTAAAGCCAGGTGGCCGCTTACTGGTATTAGAATTTTCAAAACCAGAGCACGAATTCTTGAGCAAGGCATACGATTTTTACTCTTTTAACGTGTTACCACAAATGGGTGAACTTGTCGCGAAAGATGGCGAGAGCTACCGCTACTTGGCAGAATCCATTCGTATGCACCCAGATCAAGAAACGCTGAAAACCATGATGGAAGATGCGGGCTTTGAACAAACCAGTTATCACAATTTAACCGGTGGAATCGTCGCATTGCACAAAGGCTACAAGTTCTAATTCATGGCAACCTTAATGCACCGTCAGCTGCTGGCTAGCGTTATCGAAACAATCGCTAATCAAGCTCTTTCAATGAGCCCCGCCTCTCGGGCAGCGATCGCAGATGCTGATGGCGCTACGCTATTAATTTCGTTGACGGATTTATCGTTTGCTTGCCAAATTATGGTGACCGAAAACAAGCTGATGGTCACCACACCGTTGTCCGCAGATGAGCCCGATGCAGACTGCAAACTGACATCAAGTTTGTCGACGTTACGCGAGCTCTCGCGAGATATGCAACTTACCGACTTAATTAAGCAGGATAAACTGGATATTCAGGGCGATTTAAAAGTTGCGCAAAAGTTTGCTGCGATTGCTGACAGTATAGATATTGATTGGCCAAGCGAACTCGAAAAACATATTGGTGATATCGCTACCTATCGTCTGATGAGTTTAGGCAGTAAAATCAAATCGAAAGCACAATTTGTCAAAACCCAAATTGAGTCTGATGCCAGTGAATATCTCATCCATGAGAAGAAATTGGTCGTCACTAATTCAGAACTTCGCCACTTTATTAACGGCGTAACAGCCTGTGACAAACAACTTTCTTTGCTTGACCAGCGTATTGCCAAACTCTATCAACACTTTTCTCAGTCCAGCTAAGGAAGCACCTTTTGCGTAGTTTACGAATTTATAAGATTGTAAAAACCTTTCTTCAATATGGATTAGATGAACTGCTGCCAAGTAAAGCTGTACCTTGGTACGTAAAAGTGTTGCGTATCAGCATTTTTTGGCTACACAACAAGCATAAAGACAAAACACCGGCACAACGCTTTCGTTTGGCGATTGAGTCACTAGGACCAGTGTTTATCAAGTTTGGACAGATGTTGTCGACACGTCGAGACTTATTGCCAGAAGAATTTGCCCGAGAACTTGCGCTGCTGCAAGACCAAGTGCCTCCTTTTGGCGGTGAACAAGCAATAAAACAAATACATGCTGCTATTGGGAAGGACATCTTTGAACAATGCTTTACAGATTTCGATGTAAAGCCCCTAGCATCCGCGTCAATTGCGCAAGTTCACACAGCAACACTAAACGATGATCAAAGCAGCACTGAAGTTGTCATCAAAGTGCTGCGACCGGGTATAGAAAAAACCATTGTTGCTGACATCAATGTGATGCTGATGTTCGCCGGCATTATCGCTAAGTGGTTGCCAGACGGTAAACGCTTACGCCCTAAAGAAGTCGTCAATGAATACCGTAAAACCATACTGGATGAGTTGGATTTAAACCGTGAAGCAGCCAATGCTATTCAGTTAAAACGTAATTTTACACAGGGCCGAGAGCAAGACCATCACTTATATGTGCCAGAGGTTTACAGTAGTTACAGCCATAAAAATGTATTGGTGATGGAGCGCATATATGGCATTGGTGTAGGTGAAGTAGAAACACTGCAAAGCCTGGGCGTAGACATGAAATTGTTGGCAGAGCGCGGTGTGGAAGTGTTTTTCACACAGGTGTTTCGCGACAGCTTTTTTCATGCGGATATGCATCCAGGCAATGTATTTGTTAATGCCACCAATCCAGCAGATCCAACATGGATTGCCATCGACTGTGGTATCGTCGGTACGCTTAATAAAGAAGATAAGCGCTATCTCGCGGAAAACTTCGTTGCTTTCTTTAATCGCGACTACCGAAAAGTTGCCGAGCTACATGTCGATTCTGGCTGGGTGCCCGCAGAAACGAGTGTTGATGAATTCGAATTCGCCATTCGTACCGTTTGCGAACCTATCTTTAATAAGCCGCTAGCTGAAATTTCGTTCGGTCAGGTGTTAGTGAACTTGTTCAACACCGCTCGTCGATTCAATATGGAAGTCCAGCCACAGTTGGTGTTACTGCAAAAAACGCTGCTTTACATTGAGGGATTAGGGCGACAGTTATATCCGCAATTAGACTTATGGCAAACCGCCAAGCCTTTCTTGGAAAACTGGGTTCATGAGCAAATGGGCTTCAAAGCCGTCTTTACAAAAGTGAAAGACAATTTGCCGTTTTGGAATGAAAAAATCCCAGAGATTCCTGATTTAGTTTACGACGTGCTGCAAACCACCAAAGATGCTAATCAAAAGCAAACCGCACTGCTGGCTGAGCTGCATGCCCAGCAACAACGTTCTACAAGAGCAATTGTATTAGCGATCATGTCCGCGGGTGCACTTGTGGCAGCGACACTTTCAATGATTTATTTAGCGCAGCCTTGGTCGGCACTGGCTATCGTAGCCATCGCAGCCATTTTATCGAAATCACTGTTAAAGTAGCGTTAATTCCATATATTCGTGACTTAAACCACGGCCAAACTCACTTTTTAATGCACTAGCAGTAACGTGTCGTGTGCGAAAGCCATACTTGAGGTATAACGCTTTGGCGCGCTTATTCAAAATAGCAACATCTAAACAAGCAGCGACCAGATCACGTGCTTTGGCTTGTGCAATAGCGTAACTGATAAGCTTACGGCCGATACCTTCGCCTTGATGGTATTCGCAAACCCCGACGTTATGAATATACAAACGGTTTGCTTTAGGTGCTTTCACTACACGCTCGAAACGCAAGCCACGCCATATCACTTTTAGTCCCTGTCGCACGCCGTAAAAGCCGATAATATTTTTCAGTGCAGATAAGACATAAGCATTATTGTCTTGGTAGGTGCGCAAGCCAATAACACCAACAACGTTATCCTTTATACATGCCACAGAATGACCTTGATAACCAAACTCTCCCAAGCCTTTTAGATAGGCATAGCGCAAAAAATCAAGCGCTTCATCAGCATGGTTTATGGAGAACACATAGCGATAAGCATCAGGACCTGCGGAAAACATTAAATGGACAACCTGGTCAACGTCTGCCTTCGTTGCCTGGCGAATAGTGACTTTCATTAACAATCTCTTTTTCTTATTCTTTTTACAGATTTTTTGGCTGTACTACTCTAAAACGAGCTGTTCAAATATTGCACACCCAACTACAAAATGAAATGCCATTTACCACTTTTTTACTTATTTTTTGTTCTATTTTAGCGACTTGCCATCAAAGTAAGTACGCATGAACTAGGAACCACATGCGGCAAAAGGCAAAATGCTTAACCGCTCAACCTGTTTATTTAACAACCTGTCCAAGCGATAAAACCTTACCTCGCTAATCAAAGTCAGTGCACTTCTCGGAGCCGAAGAAGCTCGCAACAACGACATGGATGGATCAGTCCATTTCCATAAATTAGCCTCAGCGATAATGAAAAATCTTGTTTTAAATCAAAAGTATTTCTACAGTTAAATCGTATACTGAACGCATCTATTATCGTTAGGAGTGGAACGGCTTGCAGCAGACTATTAAAAAACTTGCTGGCTTTATGATTGGCAGTCTTCGCGACCTCGCCCCGATAGTTGCCGTTATTTTATTTTTTCAACTCGTCATTATTCAGCAGCCACTACCTAATGTCGGACAACTGCTTGTTGGCGTCATTTTTGTTGTGCTGGGCTTAACCTTTTTTATCCATGGTTTAGAGCAGGGCTTATTTCCAATTGGTGAGTCGATGGCTCATGCCTTCGCCAAAAAAGGCAGTGTGTTCTGGTTACTGGTGTTTGCTTTCGCACTTGGCTTTGGAACGACGGTAGCAGAGCCCGCTCTAATCGCTGTGTCCGCAGAAGCGGCTAAAGTGGCCGCCTCTGGGGGCATGATTGAAAATACACCCGCTGGTATGAAAGAGTATGCAACGGGCCTGCGTTTTACTGTAGCGCTTTCTGTGGGCTTAGCCATCGTATTAGGTGTTTTTCGCATATTAAAAGGCTGGCCCATCCAATATCTGATTATTGGTGGTTACATCCTTGTCGTCATCATGACCATGTTAGCGCCGGTTGAAATCATTGGTATTGCTTATGATTCCGGCGGGGTGACTACGTCAACAATCACAGTTCCGCTTGTTACAGCACTCGGTGTAGGCCTCGCTTCCTCGATAAAAGGACGAAATCCGATGATAGACGGGTTTGGTTTAATTGCTTTAGCCTCGCTCACACCGATGATTTTCGTCATGGCTTACGGGATGGTAATGTTGTAATGCTTGCAGAATTACTCGATCAAATCATTGGCACCATTGCCACTACCGTCAAAGATGTATTGCCCATTGCTGCCATCATCTTCGGCTTTCAATTTGCGGTTATCAGAAAACCAGTACCTAACTTTGGCAAAGTCATTGCCGGGTTTGTCTGGGTGTTGATTGGTCTATCCTTGTTTTTGATTGGCCTTGAATTAGCCTTATTCCCGCTCGGTAAACTGATGGCTCAGCAATTAACTGATCCAGCATTCATCGCTGGCAAGGACGCGTTAAGCGCGGTTGCGGATAGCATCGAACTCGACTGGCTAGACTATGGTTGGGTGTATTTATTCGCTTTTCTTATTGGCTTTAGTACCACAATTGCTGAACCCTCTTTGATAGCCGTCGCCATTAAAGCAAATGACGTGTCTGGTGGTTCCATTGGTATATGGGGACTGCGAATAGCGGTAGCTATTGGCGTTGCCATCGGTATTTCACTCGGCTGTTATCGTATTGTCGTTGGCGACCCCATTCATTGGTATATCATCGCCGGCTACATTGTGGTTGTCATTCAAACCACGTTTGCCCCCAAATTGATTATTCCACTTGCCTATGATTCAGGCGGTGTAACCACATCAACCGTTACGGTGCCACTTGTTGCAGCACTTGGTTTAGGGTTGGCGGAAACGGTCCCCGGACGCAGCCCATTGATTGATGGTTTTGGTTTGATCGCATTTGCTAGTTTGTTCCCGATTATGTCGGTGATGGCATATGCTCAATTATCTGAATGGCTTGCCAAAAAGAAAGGCTCGACCAGCATTGTTCGCTAAGGAAATTGTATGCGTTTTAAAATGATTATCGTATTTGCTGAGGAGGCGATGACTGATGCGCTCATGGATGCAGCCCGCGAAGCAGGCGCAACTGGCGCAACAGTTATCAATCATGCACGTGGAGAGGGCCTAAAGCAGTCTACGACCTTCTTTGGGCTGACTTTAGAAACACAACGAGACGTGCTGCTTTTCCTCGTTGAACAACACCGAAGTCGTCATATCCTCGAAGAAATCGCCAGAGTAGGCAAATTTGACGAAGAACCAGGCACTGGGATTGCCTTCCAAATAGATGTTGAAGATGCTGTCGGTGTTAAACATCAAATCAGTGAACTTAGTGCAAGTGTGGAGAACGAACTGTGAATGCAAAAACGCCGGTAAAAGTGAGTGAGGTGATGACCTCAAATTACGTCAAACTTGATGGTATGCAAACCATTAGGGAGGCGCTAGAAGCGATGCGTGCAAATGACGCACAAGTGGTGATTGTCAATAAACGCGATAAGCATGATGCGTACGGCATATTGTTATTGTCTGATATTGCCAAACAAGTACTCGCTAAAGACCGCTCAGTGGATAGGGTGAACATTTATGAGGTGATGTCGAAACCCGTCGTTTCCGTGCCACCTGAAATGGATGTTCGCTATGTCGCAAGACTGTTTGACAAGTTCGGGCTAAGCTCTGCACCGGTTATCGATTCAGAAGAGATTCTCGGTTTAGTAGGCTACCAAGAGTTGCTGTTAAAAGCCTTCGATCAATTCGAATAGTTCGCTGAACGAATAAACTAAGTTCGATCTAACTTTGGTGCTCTTTAATGAGCGCCAAAAATGGTTTGCCATAGCGTGCCAATTTAGTATCACCAACACCGCTAACTCTCAACATCTCACGCTCTGTTTTTGGTTGCATTCGCGCTAGCTCTGAGAGTGTCGCATCATTAAACACGATAAATGGTGCAATATCCTCAGCATCCGCAATATCTTTTCTTAATGACCGTAATTTTGCGAATAATTGGCGATCGTATTTCGTCGTTGATGCTGATTTTTGCTTCCAGTAACTTGCTTGCTGTAGTCGTGGCGTTGCCAACATCAAGACTTCTTCGCCTTTAAGCACTGGACGTGCTGCTTCCGTTAACTTTAAGCTAGATTTTTGCTCAATGTCTTGCTGAAGAAAGCCCAAATGAATCAATTGGCGAATGATAGCGTACCAGTAACTCGGGGACTTTCCTTTGCCAATACCAAAAGTAGAGACTTTTTCATGGCCATTCTTTTGAATATTAGGTGTTATCTGTCCCAGCAAGACTTCCACCAAATACTGAATATCACCTTGCTGGTTGATACGGAAAACACAAGACAGCACTTGCTGCGCCACTAAGGTTGCGTCGAATTCACTCGGTGGATCGAGACAGATATCACAATTACCGCAGCGAGATTTGGTATGCTCTGCAAAGTAATTCAAGACGACTTGGCGACGACAATTCTGCGCCTCAACAAACCCTGTTAATGCTTGAAAACGCTGTAGTTCAACTTCTGCGCGTTGCTCATCCTCGTGATCTTGGATGCGTTTTTTAATACGCTCGATATCGTCTTCATCACACAAAAACAATGCTTCGGCAGGCATACCATCACGACCTGCTCGGCCAATTTCCTGATAATAAGACTCGATTGTTCTTGGCGGCTCAAAATGGACAACGTAGCGCACATTAAGCTTGTTGATACCCAAACCAAACGCTACAGTCGCAATAACAACTTGAATGTTGTCCTTAGTAAAGCCGTCTTGCACATAAGCGCGAATCTCAGGCTCTAAACCGGCATGATAGGCCGCACAATTAATACCCGCTTCACCAAGGTATTTACTCAGTTTTTCAACTTGCCAACGGCTACTGCAATACACTATTCCACAATCGTCCTTCCGCTGCTTTATGTAGGACAGAATTTGCTTTTGCCCATTATATTTTTCAGCCAACGTGAAACGAATATTCGGTCTATCGAAGCTATCTAAATGCACGTATGGATTGACCAGTCCAAGCTGCGTGAGAATATCTTTGCGTGTGGTGACATCAGCAGTTGCTGTTAATGCCATCACTGGAATATGTGGAAACTGGCGTTTTAAACAACTTAGCTGTGTATATGCCCGCCTAAAGTCATGACCCCATTGAGAGATACAGTGGGCTTCATCTATTGCGAATAAACGAATGGGCAAGCCATGCAGGCCCTCTAAAAAGTAGCGTTGTGTCAATCGCTCTGGCGCAACATACAACAGCTTAATTTGACCCGCAGCCAGTTGTTGGAATATCTGGTTAACTTCAATTTGCGTCAAACTCGAATTGATAAATGCGGCTGAAATGCCTTGTCGTGTTAAGGCATCAACCTGATCTTTCATCAATGAAATAAGCGGAGATACGACAATAGTGATGCCCTGCAGCATCAAGGCTGGTAATTGGTAGCACATTGACTTACCACCACCTGTTGGCATCAACACTAAGCAATCGCGGCCAGCCAACGCTTCCGAAATGATCGCTTCTTGGCCAGAGCGAAACGCATCGTAACCAAACGCATGTTTTAGCGTGGAATGTAATTCTGCCGACGGTGGCACAGCAAGAGCGGACAAAGAAGAAAACCTACTAGTATTATTCGTTTGGTATTTTATCCCAAGCCTACGTATTTCCCTAGTAGGCCTATTAAAATATTTTTCATTTACTGATAGTCTACTATTGCCATACAGAAGACATCTGACCAGATAGAGATAAATATGGATAAACATCAACGATTTGCTTTGGTTGCCCAATTGTGGAATCAAAATATGCCCTTTAATCAATTACTCGGTTTCGAGATTAGCCGCTTTGATGACGAGCGCTCAGAAATCAGTTTTTCTTGGCAGGACAAATTAATCGGTAACCCAATGCAAAAAATCCTGCACGGAGGCGTTACTGCATCAGCATTGGATCTTGCCGGAGGTGTGGTAGCTGCGGCCAACATCATAGCCAATATGGACGAGGTCAACCCTAAAACTATTCAAGAAAATATCTCTAAGCTAGGCACGATAGACCTGCGCACTGACTTTCTGCGACCAGGACGCGGCGAACATTTTGTTGCCTCAGCACACATTATTCGCAGCGGTAGTAAAGTAGCGGTCGCTCGTATGGAGTTACATAACGAACTTGGCGATCACATTGCCTTTGGCACTGGCACCTACATGGTAGGCTAATAGCTATTGCGCTTACGGACGTGTTAGAATTCGCGTCCTTTTAATCGGCTTTCCTTACCTTGCCATGTCGACATCATCATCGAACACCTCTAATGCCGGTATTTTCAATGCCGTTGCCGCCTACTTTATGTGGGGTTTGGCGCCCATCTATTTCAAACTGTTAGGTGATGTCGCTGCAGCAGAGATCATGATCCACCGTGTTGTTTGGGCATCATTGTTATTGTTGGTTATTGTCGTACTTATTAAAAAATGGCCGCAGTTTGTCGACATTATTACGTCGCCAAAAATCATGTTGCGATTATCCATCACAGCAGGTTTTTTGGGTGTTAACTGGTACATGTTTATTTGGGCAGTCAACAATGATTACTTACTAGACGCCAGCCTTGGCTACTACATAAACCCCTTGCTCAACGTTGCGCTTGGTATGATTTTTCTCGGAGAGCGACTACGCAAATGGCAGGCTTTTGCCGTTGGACTGGCCGTTGTGGGTGTCATGATTCAAGTGATTCTATTGGGCACCCTGCCAATAATTTCACTTGCTCTTGCCGGCACTTTTGGCGTTTATGGTTTGCTTAGAAAGAAGCTGCATGTCGACTCGTTTGTAGGCTTATTGGTTGAGTCACTTATGATGCTACCAATTGCACTGATTTATTGGCAGTTCTTTGTCGCCAGCCCGACAGGAAATATGTTTGAAAATAGCGCTTCATTAAATATTACGTTAATGATGGCGGGGGTTGTCACAACAGCACCATTACTTTGTTTTACGGCTGCCGCTAAACGCCTGACACTCGCCGCATTGGGCTTTTTCCAGTATATCGGCCCAAGCTTAATGTTTTTGATTGCTACATTTGTTTATATGGAACCTCTGGTGCCAGCTAAGCTGGCGACCTTTGGCTTTATTTGGGCGGCGCTTGTTATTTTTAGCGTCGACTCAATTCGCGCAAGAAAGGCGCGAAAAGGGCAGGTTAATCAATCAGCCAAGACTTAATCGTCTTGGCCTGAGACACTCACTTGGTTACGGCCGTTTTCTTTTGCAGAATACAATGCCTGATCTGCTTCATTCATTTGAGCAGCTAAGGCGCCTTTACCATTAAAGACAACCCCGATACTGACAGTCATCGAAATTTGCTCCCCTTCATAAGGAATAACTGAGACTGAAATATCACGGCGCAAATCATCTAACCGACCGTATAATTGGTCTTCATCAACACCGGTCATCAAAATAGCAAACTCTTCACCGCCGAGTCGCGCCAGCATGGCGCCACTGAAGTGTTTGCGCATGTAAAGCGCAACCACTTTTAATACATTGTCGCCCGCTTCATGGCCATAGTTATCATTAATTTTCTTAAAGTAATCAATGTCTAACATCGCTAAGCAATAAGGCGTTCCGGCATTGATGTATTCTGGGATTTTCTTTTGCCCGAATTGTATGAACGCACGGCGATTAGGCAGGTCTGTTAGGTAGTCGGTATTTGCTGCACGCTGGATTTGCGCAATGTTACTCAAGTTTTCGATATTTTGCGTTACACGACAGTAAAACTCTTCAGGACAGAAAGGTTTACGTAAGAAATCATCGGCACCATTTTTAATAAAGCGTGCAGAATGGACTCCGTTTTCAGCACCTGAAATACCGATAACCGCTAATTTATCACGGTTGTAACGTTTGCGAATTTCGTTAGTCAACTCTATGCCGTCCATGTTTGGCATTTCCATATCAGTAATAACCATCTTGATATTTGAGTGTTGCTCTAACACCTCCAAAGCTCTTACACCATCATTTGCGCTGAATACTTTGAAGTTGCGTCGTTTTAACAACTCAACCACATGGTTTCTTGCCGCAGAGCTGTCATCAACCACTAACACGCCATTGTCGCTGTTGATCAGCTGCCAATGAAGAATACGCTTCAAATAAAGGAACGCTTGGCTGTTTTCTTTGGGAATATAATCGACTACCGGCAACGATAAGATTTTCTGACGAGTTTTCTCGTCCATCTTGCCCGTCATAACGACACCTGGAATACCATGAGACAATACACATTCGATCGCCTCACCATTTGGCGCATCGGGCAATGCATAATCTATGGTTGCCGCGAAGAATGAAGCCCCACCTTGAAGAAGGCTCTCAACTTCCGCTAGGTTATAGGCAACGGTGACTTCAAACCCCAAAGCTTTACCAAGCTGTTCAATAACCTTGGCTATTGCTTTGCTGTCTTCAACTACTAATAGACGTTCCGCCATCTGCACTCCTAACCTTTTACTTAATCAAGTGCGGTAAGATTCGCATAGGCGACCACCAACCACTTAATTCCTACTTGTTCAAAATTGACTTGAATGCGGCTTTGCGCACCCGCGCCTTCGTAATTCAACACCACACCTTCGCCAAATTTTTGGTGAAGTACGCGTTGCCCAAGACTAAAACCTGAATTATCAAACGCCTCTGTAGTAAATGTAGACGAAAATCGGCCACTTGCCGCAGGTCTTGCCACTTGGCTTTGTAATCTGATGTCTTCTACACACTCTTGAGGCAGTTCTCGCAAGAAGCGACTCGGCTTATGGTATTTCTCTTGACCATATAATCGGCGGCTTTCGGCATGACATAAATATAATTTTTCCATGGCGCGGGTCATACCCACATAACAAAGCCGTCTTTCTTCTTCTAATCGCGAAATATCTTCCTGCGATTGTTGTGAAGGAAACATACCTTCTTCCAAGCCTGCAATAAAGACTAATGGAAATTCAAGCCCTTTTGCCGAATGCATTGTCATCAATTGTACAGCCGGCTCATATTCATCGGCCTGTGATTCGCCGGCCTCTAACGCCGCATGTGTCAAAAAGGCGGTAAGCTTAGTTTGTTCTTCTTCAAGCTCAGGCTCTAATTCAAACGTCTGGCATGCAGTGACAAGCTCGTTTAAGTTTTCAATACGTGCTTGCGCACGCTCGCCTTTTTCAGCTTGATACATGGCTTTTAGACCACTGTGACCAATAACAAAATTGACTTGTTGATCGAGATCTAGATTACACGAATCATCTTCAAGCTGGTCAACCAAGTTCAGGAAGTTCGTTACCGCGTTGGCGCTACGACCTTTCAGAGACTGCTCTTCCAGCATGTGTTTGCACGCTTGCCACAACGTCGTCTCTAATGATTTAGCGGCGTCACGAATAATGCCAACCGTTTGGTTACCAATACCACGGGTCGGCGTATTGATAATGCGCTCAAACGCGGCATCATCATCACGATTATTAATCAAACGCATGTAAGCCAGTGCATCTTTGATTTCTTGACGTTCGAAGAAGCGCAAACCACCGTAAATTCGATAGGGCAACTGAGATTGTAATAGTGCTTCTTCCAGTAAGCGTGATTGGGCGTTGCTACGATATAGGATAGCGACATCATCTAGCGAACCGTTTTCTTCGCGCCAGCTATTGATTCGACCAGCAATAAACCGCGCTTCATCGATTTCGTTGAAGGCCGTATAAACAGAAATTTTGTCGCCTTCAGCGTCCTGAGTCCACAGATCTTTACCCAAACGATTGTTATTATTAGCAATAAGCGTATTGGCTGCTTTGAGGATGTTGGCTGTAGAACGATAGTTTTGTTCTAGGCGAATGGTTTCAGCGCCCGCGTAATCAGACAAGAAACGTTGAATATTTTCAATTTTGGCACCACGCCAACCGTAAATAGATTGGTCATCATCACCAACAATCATGACCTTGCTTTGTTGCTGTCCCAACAAAGTTAACCAAGCGTACTGAATCGAGTTGGTATCTTGAAATTCATCAACCAAAATGTGCTTGAAGCGCTGTTGGTAATGCTCAAGCAAGGCAGGGTTGTTTAGCCAAAGTTCGTGTGCACGTAATAAAAGTTCCGCAAAATCAACCAAACCAGCACGATCACAAGATTCCTGATAGCTTTGGTAAATGTTGATAAAGGTTTGCTCTGTTGGATCGTACCCAGCTTCAATATGTTTCGGCCTTAAGCCTTCATCTTTTTTACCATTGATGTACCATTGTGCCTGCTTCGCAGGCCACTTCTTTTCATCAAGGTTTAGCGCACGGATAGTACGTTTGACGAGTCTAAGTTGGTCGTCAGAGTCGAGCACCTGAAAACTTTGCGGTAAATTCGCTTCTTGAAAGTGCATACGCAGCAGTCGGTGGGCCAAGCCATGGAACGTGCCTATCCACATCCCAAACACATTGCCGCCTGTAGTCTCTTCAACACGCGCCTTCATTTCTGCTGCCGCTTTATTGGTGAAAGTCACGGCTAAAATGCTATGTGGAGAAGCTTGTTCGATGCGCATCAACCAGGCAATACGATGCACCAATACGCGAGTTTTGCCACTGCCAGCACCTGCCAATACCAACATATTTTGCAAAGGCGCAGCAACGGCATCACGTTGTTTGTCATTTAAACCGTCTAAAAGATCGGAAACGTCCATCAAGTACTCTTAAATAATATGTTCTAGCTGTTCTACAGCGGTTAATTCTATATGTGGCAACGTTTTTATCGGGCGCCCAACGTCATAACATGAAAGCCAGGCTGTCTGCATACCGGCTCGCAAGGCGCCAGTAATATCAGCGAAACCACAATCGCCTACGTGCAAGATATGCTTCAACGGAACATTAATGTTATTACTCGCTGCTTGAAACATATCAATGTGTGGCTTTTTGGCTAAGCCATTTCCTGCATGATAAATAGCGTCAAAATAGGACGTTAAACCTATTGCGTCAGTGTCTACATTGCCATTACTAATCGCAACGACGGGCATTTTAGTGCGCAACTTTGCCAATAATGCCTTACTGCTCTCGGGCACGGTAAAGTCGCTTCGCTTTGCCATGAAGAAATCAAAAGCTTGTTGCGCCATCTGTTTTGCGCGAATGTTATCATGACACAAGGCAAAAATACCGCGTGTATATGTATCTAGGCGAAGTGCAGTAACATCATGTTTCAACTGGACATTATCGTTAATGGCGGCGTGTCGAAACGGTCGCCAAAAGTTACGATCAAAGGCAGCTGGTGGATTCGACAATAGCGGGCTTAAATGTTGCTTAAAGTACGCAAGCATAGCTTGCTCTGTAGCAACCATCACAGGACGGTTGCTATATAAAGTGTCGTCTAAATCAAAGCTTATTGCTTTAATTTGACCAATGCGTCGATAAAACTTCACTAAATTAGCTGGCTACCTCTTCAGGGACGTGCGTTTGTTAGCCGGCTAATTGCTGATACAGCAACTTAGACACTAGCTTCTTAAATTGGCTTAACAACAAGGTGTCCATGCGCGGATCAAAGTGATCAGCATCATTACTGCTGATCGCGATAAACCCAAGCTCATGCGCTTGATGCGTCAAGCGAATTAACACCACAGAGCCCGCATCTGTCGTATTAAAGATAAGTTGCTGCTCTTTCTGTTGCAAGCGGCCAAAATAGTAGTCTTCTTTACTCAAGCGCGCTGAAACAACATCACTACAGTCATCAACGGTGATGCTTGGGTGTTCCGTCGAGAACTCTGGTGTTAGCCACAAGCGCAAGTTTGATAACGATAACAATTCAAGCGTTGCGCGCTTCAACACATCCAACAATTGATCAAGGTCTACACAATCAATAAGTTGCAAATACAGATCGCTGTACAAGCGGAAAAGGTTTTCATTGTGGTTTGCCACAGACATTAAGTGTGTAATTTCTTCTTCTAGTGTGTGCACTTTTTGTCTTAGTTGCTGCTGTTGGCGTTCTACCAACGAGACCGTACCACGCTGATTATCTTGTAATCGCAACGCATTAACTAGCTCAGGATTACGATTAAAGAACTCAGGATTATCTTCTAAAAAACGAGCGACCAGCTCGTCAGTTAACGGCAACTCGTCTGAAGAGACTAAGTTTTGTTCATTCATATATGCATTTGTCCATCAAAAACATGGGTGGCTGGGCCTGTCATCTTCACTGGGTGACCAGGACCTTTCCAAAATATTTTCAGTTTACCACCAGGCAACTCTACGGTTACCTGACGATTTAATTTCTTTTGTGTTTGACCGATAACAACGGCCGCGCAAGCACCGCTTCCACATGCCAGTGTTTCACCTGCACCGCGTTCATAAACGCGCAGTTTTACGTAGTCAGGTGATACCACCTCCATAAAACCTATGTTCGCTTGTTTGGGAAAGCGCTCATGCACCGATAGCTCATGACCTAACGTCTCTACCGGTGCCGTGCTTACATCATCAACCGTTACTACACAATGTGGGTTACCCATAGAAACAACACCACATAGCACGGTTTCTTCTTCTGCACGCATGATGTAAGTCCCTTCAACTTTTTGTGCATTGAAAGGAATCTGCTTAGGTTCAAATTGAGGAGTGGGCATATTCACCGACACTTGACCGTCGCGTTCGATATACAGCGTCATTTTGCCCGTTTGCGTGGAAACACGAATTTTATTGCGGTTAGTAAGCCCTTTAGCACGGACAAATCGCGCAAAGCAGCGAGCACCATTACCACATTGTCCTACCTCACTACCATCGGCATTAAAGATGCGGTAATGGAAATCCAAATCAGGATCGTAAGGGGGTTCGACGACCAGCATTTGGTCGAAGCCTACACCAAAGTTTCGGTCGGCGAATTTTTTAATTTGGTCATTTGGCAAGTACACATTTTGGGTCACATTATCGATGACCATAAAATCGTTACCCAACCCGTGCATTTTTGAGAAATTTACCAGCATTACTCTCGTCTTTATTCTTAGGGAAGCAAATGCTCGCCTTGCCACAACTGCTCGATTGTTTCACGTTCGCGAATCAATGTGCTTTTTTCACCATCAACCATCACTTCTGCAATGCGCGGTCGACTATTATAATTAGAACTCATGGTAAAACCATAGGCACCTGCGGAGCGCACTGCCAGAATATCACCTTGACTGATCGCTAGCTCTCTATCTTTACCTAAGAAGTCACCTGTTTCACAAATAGGGCCAACAATATCGTAGTTTTTGGTCGCTACGCGCACCTGTTTATCTACCGGAATAATGTTTTGCCAGGCTTGATACAAAGAAGGTCTCAGCAAATCATTCATGGCAGCATCAACAATAGCAAAATGCTTATCTTGATTGGTTTTTATAAACTCTACTTCGGTCACCAGAATACCCGCATTCGCCATAATGGCCCGGCCAGGTTCATAGATAAGGGTGAGCTCATAACCAGCTAGTTTTTCGGCAATCGCTTTGGCCCATTCTTTAGGGTGCGGTGGCGTTTCGTCGTTATAGCAAACACCCAAACCTCCACCAACATCAATGTGGCTCAATTTAATGCCTTGCTCTGCAAGGGTATCAACGAGCAGCAATACACGGTCCAGTGCATCGAGAAACGGTTGAACTTCAGTCAGTTGCGAACCAATATGGCAATCTACACCTTTAATATCGATATGTGGCAACGTGGCAGCGTGTTGATAAATGCTAGGGGCTTCATCAATGGCAATACCAAATTTGTTTTCTTTCAGACCAGTAGAGATATAAGGATGTGTACCCGCATCAACGTCAGGATTCACTCGAAACGAAACCGGTGCTTTACAATTCATCTGCGCGGCAACATCGTTGATACGGTCAAGCTCAGCTGCTGACTCCACATTAAAGCAATGAATACCTTGCTCAAGTGCATAACGAATTTCTGCCGATTTCTTACCAACACCAGAGAACACCACTTTTTTAGGGTCGCCACCTGCAGCAATCACTCGTGCTAGCTCACCTTCTGACACAATATCAAAACCCGAGCCTAGGCGAGCCATAACGTTTAGCACCGCCAAATTACTGTTAGCTTTTACCGCGTAACACACCATATGAGGAAGATTTCCTGCGGCTTGATCAAATGCATGCCAATGGCGTTCAATGGTGGCTCGAGAATACACATAAAGCGGGGTTTGATACTGCTTCGCAAGCGACGCTACTGAGCACTGCTCAGCATGTAAGTCGTCACCCTGATATTGGAAGTAATCCATCAGTGTTGCTCCGATTGCTCTTCGCTTGGTGTATTAGGTTGTTCTGGTGTTTGATATAGAGAACCTTTGAGGCCGCAACCCGCAAGAAAAAGTAAAGTAAATAAGCCTGTTAAATAGGGTTTTAGTCGCATTTTCATTATTATTTCTGAAGCCAACAAGTTTTAGGACAAAAGTTGCATTCATCCGCTGGAATTACGGCAGTTGACTGGTATTATACGCACATGCATATCAACTAATACAAGTCTTATCATTCGGGATTTTATAAATGAACGATAGCCAATACAATTTCATCGCTGATGAGTTGCTTCTCGCCGTGGAAGAAGCCATTGAAGATTGCGGTACAGACATTGACTACGAAGGCGTCAGTGGCTTACTGGAATTGAGTTTTAAAAACGGCACTAAAATTATCATTAACAAGCAAGCTCCACTGCATGAAATTTGGGTGGCAACGAAATTCAATGGTCATCATTTTGCTTACCAAGATGAACAATGGATTGATAAGCGCGGCGGAGATGAATTTTGGCAGTTTTTGTCTGCCGCAGTTAGCAAACAAGCTGACACCGACATTACGCTCGAACAGCCATAAGGTGTGATATGACAACAGTAAAAATAGCAACACGTAAGAGTGCGCTAGCTTTATGGCAAGCAGAATACGTAAAAGCACAGCTCGAAAAGCATCACAGTGACATCACTGTTGAGCTTGTACCTATGACGACTAAAGGTGACATCATTTTGGATACACCGTTAGCTAAAGTCGGCGGCAAAGGGTTATTCGTCAAAGAACTCGAAGTAGCAATGTTGGAAGGGCGCGCTGATATCGCCGTGCATTCAATGAAAGATGTGCCTGTCGACTTCCCAGAGGGTTTGGGCCTCGAAGTTATTTGTCCACGTGAAGATCCGCGTGATGCATTCGTTTCCAATACATACAACTCGATTGATGATTTACCCAAAGGGGCGATCGTTGGCACCTCAAGTTTACGTCGTCAGTGTCAGTTGAAATCGCAGCGTCCAGATCTTGATATTCGAGACCTTCGAGGTAACGTCAACACACGATTGCGTAAACTAGATGATGGTGAATACGATGCAATCATTTTAGCGGCTGCCGGCCTCATTCGTTTGGAAATGCCAGAACGCATTAAGGCATATATTGAGCCTGAGCAAATGTTACCAGCAAACGGTCAGGGCGCTGTTGGCATTGAATGCCGTACAGACGATGAAACAATAAAAGAGTTACTTGCCCCACTAGAAGACAAAGAAACGCGTGTAAGAGTGTTAGCAGAGCGTGCCATGAATAAAGCATTGGAAGGTGGCTGTCAGGTACCGATCGGTAGTTATGCTATCGTTGAGAATGATGAGCTATTCTTGCGTGGTTTAGTGGGTTCGGTAAATGGTGACGAAATTATCGAGAGCGATATCACAGGCTCTATTGCTGAAGGTGAGCAGCTTGGGGAAAAGCTGGCACAAACACTCCTCGGTTTAGGCGCAGATCGCATACTCAAGCAAGTGTATGGCAGTAACTAATCGTCATATATTAGTTACTCGCCCTCAGCCTCAAGCTGATCAATTAGCTAGCGAGCTGACGCTCGCTGGCTTTCAAGCAACATGTCAACCACTCTTTCACTATCGCACGAATAAGCAAGCAAGCCTTCCAAATAATCTTGCTTGTAAAGACAACGATGCCATTTACATTTTCGTTAGTCGCGCGGCAGCAGAACATGCAAATCAAATAAAGCCTCTCAAGCTGTGGTCGATGCGACACGTCTTTGCCGTAGGCAATGCTACGCAAAACGCATTACATGCCTATGGTATTGACGATGTTATTGTACCAACCAAACATGATAGTGAAGGCTTACTTTCGCTAAAGCAGCTGAATAGTAATGACATTGCTAATAAAAACATCTTCATTGTGCGTGGCAACGGCGGCAGAGAATTATTGGCAAATTCCCTGACCATACGCGGTGCTAATGTTCAATATATCGAAAGTTATCAACGTGAATGGCTGACATTACCCGCAGGTATTAGCGATACTTGGCGCGCGCGGGGCATCAACACCCTTTTGATTACCAGTAACGCTTTACTTGAAAGCGTTGTACAATTAACGGAAAGTGGTGATAACTTCTGGCAAAACACATGCTTATGGCTCGTTGTAAGCGAAAGAATTGCCAAAAATGCCAAACAAGCAGGAATAAAGAACGTCTTATGTAGCCAAGGGGCCAGTAATCAGGCCATCCTGGATGCGTTGAAAAATTTGGAAAGCCCATATGACAGATAATACTTCTTCTCAACAAACAGAAGACAAGGCAATAGACAGCAAGCCGGAAGAAAAGCCAACAGTCCAAGAAAAAAAAGCTAGCCGCCGACCGGCTCCAACCCCTTCGGCAAAGAAACGATCTAAAACCGCTATTTTAGCGTTACTGTGCTCAGTAACAGCATTGGCAGGTCTTGGTGGCGGTTATGTTTGGCAAAACGAAAAACACTTAGCCTTGATGCAAGAGGTGTTAGATCAGAACCAAGCACAATTAGACCGTTCAAAGCTCGAAATTGAGCGTCTCATTACACAGCAACAAAATTCGACATTATCAAGCGCTAGTCGACTGACTAATGATGCCTTAGCGCCAATACAAGACAAAATCGCTAACCTTGAAGCCACAACAACGAAACTTAACCAGCGTAACGCCACAGACTGGCTAATTCATGAAGCGGAATACCTGATTCGTGTTGCATCACGCACGTTATGGCTTGAGAAAGATGCCAATGCCGCAATTGGCTTGTTAAAGGATGCCGATCAGCGAATCAAAGAACTTAACGACCCAGAATTTCTGCCGGTTCGCCAGATTATTGTGCAAGATATTGAAACACTGAAAGTGTTACCTGAATTGGCAACGCAGGACGTCATTATCAAGCTTATGGCGCTAAGCAAGCTGGTAGAAGAATTACCGATTGCTATGGCTCACCTGCCACAGGCGGTTGAGCAAGAAGCAGACTTCGAGCTATCTGAAACCCCTTCTTTCGACAACTTATCAAAAACGTGGGACAAATTTGTCGCAGACTTTATCACGGTTCGTCGCAGAACGGCTAATGTAGAAGCTTTACTCACCCCCAGTCAGCAAGACACTTTACGCCAAAATCTGCAACTCAAATTACAGCTGTCACAATGGGCGGCTAGCCAATATCAAGATACGTTATATGATCAAACACTGAATGAAGTACAGGGTTGGTTAGAGGACTACTTTGATATGGACGATGCAAAGGTAGCAAATTTCCACCAAGAAATTCAGCTACTTAAAAGTGAGATTGTTAATCTCAGCTTACCAAGTCGACTCGATTCACTGAAAGCGATTCGCGCGGTATTGAAAGACAGGCCACAGCAAATTGAAAGGCTTATCGAGCAAACTGAGCCAGCAGCGCCAGCCTCAGAAGCTGAAATTAAGGGTATTCCCAATAGCACGCCAGATTTAAACGCGTTACCTTACGAGCCAAGTGCAAGTGATGATGATGCTACAGACGGTAGTGACGGAGCATAAATATGATTAAAATCATTCTGATATTTATCATTTTCTTTGCTGCAGTTGCTATCAGCCCGGTGCTCATCGGTGAAAAAGGCTATATATTGATTGCGATGGGCGATATAACAATAGAATCATCTGTTGTGACAGCAACGTTGTTTTTAATCGTGCTATTTGTTGCGCTGTTAATGAGCCTTAAAGTATTCAAAGGCGGTATTAACTTCAGCCTTGGTGCATGGAATCGCATAGCATTTGCAGGTAAACGTCGTGGTGAGCGAGATTACCGTAAAGGGATTGCAGCATATTTGCTTGGCGACTTTCAACAGGCTGAGCACCTTCTTGCCAAAAGTGCGGAACCAAGCAATCAACAAGATACAGCGTATCTCATTGCCGCAAAAGCTGCGCAATCACAATCTTTGGAAGCTAACGCCTCACATTATATTCAATTACTTGAGCATCATCAGCAAAGTAACGACAAGGCCAGTTTAGAAAGCGTGCTTATTCAAGCTGACTTGCTGCTTGCGCAACAGAATTTTACCAATGCACGTGAGCTCATGGACAAATATCACAGCTATTTGGGCCAAGATCACCGGTTACTGGCACTGGAAATAAAGCTTTGCTTACAGGAAAAAAATACCGATGCTGCAATTGAGTGGGTGAATAAAGCTGCAAAAACAAAAACATTTTCGGCCCCCTTGCTCAGGGAATTAACCTTTGCCGCTTACTTACAAAAGTTCACTGAGGTAATTGGCAAACAAAGCAACACTGCCCTGCATGAATATTGGGACAAACTGAGCCGTAAAGCAAAACAAGATACACAAATTATCGCAGCGTACTGTCAAGTGTTAGCGAGCAACGGGATGACTGAACCTCTAACAAAATTATTAGTGCCAGTTATCAAAAAAGGCGTTAATACACCGCTTATCAATCAAGTGAAAACACTGACGATTCATAAACCTGCGGAGTTAATTAGCGCGGTGCAAAAGCATCTACAGCGCGATCAGCATAATAGCTTTTGGTTGAGTTGTCTGGGGCATTTTGCCAACGCAGGTCAAGACTGGCCGCTAGCAGAAAGAGCCTTTAACTCGCTGGCAGGTATCCCTGATACAACACTGTCCGACACTGATAAACGGGGATACGCCAAAGCGTTAGCGAACCAAGAAAAATTTAGAGAAGCGACGCAAGTTCTGCTAACTGAGTAACGTTAATGACAATAGCACTGCCCAATAAAGCCATATCTGCATACTATCCTTTGATATATGCAGTTGTGCTGGGCTTGCTAGGCGCTGTCCTTAACACGTTGTCTTTTCCGTTTCTGCCCGAAGTCCAATTAATTTTTGGTAATGCGGTCTTCATTTTGGCCGCCATGTCACTCAAGCCGCGTTTAGCACTATTAACGGCAATACTTGCGGTTACCCCCCTCTATTTTATTTGGGGTCATCCTTTCGGCTTTGTTACCTTCGGGTTGGAAGCACTTATCGTTTCTTACTTGCGCTCTCGTGGCACCTATACCTTATTTGCGGATATTCTTTATTGGTGTGTTATCGGCATGCCACTTACTGCGCTATTAATTTGGGTAACCTCGACAGAGGTCAACGTCTATTGGCTATTCATTTCTCTAAAACAGGGCTTTAATGGCGTCCTTTACGCATCTATCGCCTGTATTGTCGCGTTTCTCCTCGATACCAAGCTAATATTTTCTTGGCGACAACAACCTGCAATTAAGCGCGGTATGCAGCAACAGTTAAATTACGCTATGGTGTTGATGACCTCTTTGGCATTGATCGCGTCAACCTTGGCAATCAGTCGTGGCCTGATTCTTTCTTCACAAAGCATCGTAGAAACAACGTTAGATGATAGAGCCAAAAAGTTTTCGGAAACCCTGGATGTATATTTAAACAACCAAAAAAGTGCACTGACAATTGCTGGTAACTGGTTAAGCTCTACACCAAAAGACCAATGGCAGTTTGCGTTAGAACAGGTTCATCAGAGCTATGCTGGTTTTATTACCATGTTAGTCGCTGATGAGACTGGGGAGATCATAAACGCAAGCCCAGCTGCTCGAATGAGAAAGCCTGGCGGTCGTTCAGTTAAGGACCGCGATTATTTCCAACAAGCCATTATTGGCCAGCCTCTATACGTATCGCCTGTATTTAAAGGCCGCGGTTTTGGCAGTGATACTATTGTCGCGATTAGCACACCTATTTATGGCAACGACTCAAGCACACAACCAATCGGTATCGTAGAGGGTTCTGTCGACTTGATGTTTATCGGTGAAATGGCGAGCAGTAAGTTTGGCGATGAACAAATTAAAATTATCGTCACCGATCAGCATGACAATGTCATCTACGCACATAAAGACTTTATGCTGGAGCCACTTTACCTATTTGATTATCAGTATATTGTTGATAGTTCAGCGCAAGACAGAATTGTCTTAGATACCATTGATAACTTTCAATTTGCCTACTCTCAAACTGAGTCGGCCGATGGATGGAAAATCTATGCGCTTATCGATTACCGCGTGACAGTCGAAGAAATAGAGCGTGAATACTTAATGATATTCATGAGTTTACTTATTACCCTCGCCTTGACCACAGCAATGTCTCAGCAGTTTGGTAAGCGCATTACCAGACCTTTAAATTTCATTATCAACCAAGTCAACAAATACGATAATCACACCATAGAGAATTTTGAACCATTGCACCCTAACGCCGCTTCAGAAGTCGATCGACTATATAAAGTATTGCAGTCAGAAAAGCGGGCGATTGATGAATATCAGCAAAAGCTAGAAGAGAAGGTCAGAGAACGCACCCAAGCGCTTAATGATGCCAATGAAAAGCTGACTGCATTAGCTTTGATTGACGGCCTAACCAAAGTCCATAACAGGCGTTATCTTGACGAAAACTTTGCATTAATCCAAAAGACTGCACAACGGAATATGGCGTTAATGTCGGTGGTTATGCTCGACCTTGATCACTTTAAGCTGCTTAACGACAAATACGGCCACCTTACCGGCGATCAGGTACTTAAAAAAGTAGCTGAGCTTATTGGTCAAGAATTTAGCCGAGAGACCGATAAAGTCATTCGTTTTGGTGGTGAAGAATTTGTGGTCATTGCCCCCTATATAACAGCCGCTGCACTGGCACAGAAGCTCGAGTCGCTGCGAATTAGTATCAATGAATGGCAATTCAACTCCGCTGATGGTGAACATTTTCATACCAGTGCAAGCTTTGGTGCGCTTATCGCTGATGCAGACTACGAACAGAACTTGTTGAGGTGGATAAAAGTTGCGGACGAAGCCTTATATAAGGCGAAAGACACAGGGCGAAACCGTGTGATTATTAGAGATAGGATAGCACGAGCAAGTAAGTCTTAAATCAACGTTGACTTACATTGCTCGCGACTTTGTGTATGTCGGTTTAACGAATTGTTGTACGATTAAATAAACGCAAACGCATCTGCATACATATGTTCTTTAACCGCACCTCGTTCGATAAAGTCGTCGCGTACAATGCCAACCATATCGAATCGACCGGCTAAATAGATATCGTAAGCTTCGAAGTTGGCGATATCGTTCATGGCCACTTGGTGAACTAAACCTACTTTGCCTGGCCACTGGCCATCAGCTTGCTCAGCAACTGGAATAAACGTCGCCTGAGGTAACGATTCCACAACAGCTTTTGTTTTGTCTAATTCAAAGGCGGCTTCTGCAGAGCGTAGGCCCCAATAAACCGTTACTGGACGCTCACTGTTCGTATTAGCTAAATGCTCAAACATTGATTTGATATATGAGAACCCTGTACCACCCGCCAGTAAAAGCAGTGGACGCTGACTATCTTCACGCAAATAGGCATTGCCCATTGGCATTTCAATCGTGACGGATTCGCTTGTTTTTAAGCGCTCAATCGCTTGCATTGCGTAACTGTCTTCGCCAAATGCTCCGATTTGTAATTCAATCAAGGCGTCACTAGGTGCACTGGCGATAGAGAATGCACGTTTGTCATCTTCAGCCATGACAAGATTCAAGTACTGACCTGGCTTAAAGTCAACCTGCTCTGCAGGTTTTAACATCACCTTGTAAACGTAAGGCGTAAGGTTACTAATGTCAGCAACCTGACACTCAATGGTTTTCATCTAATTACTACTCTTTGTTTGTTGGTGGCAATATTGCGAGCTCTTGCCACATCTCATCTACTTGTTTGGTGATATCTTCATCCATGACAATAGGTACACCCCATTCACGATCAGTTTCACCCGGCCATTTGTTGGTTGCATCCATCCCCATTTTTGAGCCAAGGCCCGATACAGGCGATGCAAAGTCTAAATAATCAATGGGCGTATTTTCTACCATTAGCGTGTCACGCGCAGGGTCCATACGTGTTGTCATAGCCCATATAACATCTTGCCAATCACGCGCATTTACATCATCGTCACACACTATCACAAACTTAGTGTACATAAACTGGCGCAAGAAAGACCAAACGCCCATCATCACACGTTTGGCGTGTCCTGGATATTGCTTTTTCATGGTCACAACCGCTAAGCGATATGAACACCCCTCAGGAGGCAAATAAAAGTCAACTATCTCTGGGAATTGCTTTTGTAATATCGGCACAAACACTTCGTTGAGTGCCACACCAAGAATAGCAGGCTCATCAGGTGGACGACCTGTGTATGTGCTGTGATAGATAGGCGCTTTGCGCTGTGTGATATGCGTTACTGTAAATACAGGGAAGTCATCCACTTCATTGTAGTATCCCGTATGGTCACCGTAAGGTCCCTCAGGTGCTAGTTCATCTGGGTCGATATAACCTTCAAGTACGATTTCAGCAGAAGCTGGTACCTGTAAATCATTACTCACACACTTAGCAACTTCGGTTTTACTACCACGTAGAAGCCCAGCAAAAGCATATTCAGACAAGGTATCAGGCACAGGGGTTACCGCCCCCAAAATAGTAGCGGGATCTGCGCCTAGCGCAACAGATACCGGGAATTTTTCGCCTGGATGTTCTTTTTTCCACTCTAAGAAATCAATCGCACCACCACGATGAGACAACCAGCGCATGATGACTTTGTTTTTACCCAGTAATTGCTGACGATAAATGCCTAAGTTTTGTCGCTCTTTATGCGGCCCTCGGGTAATCGTTAACCCCCAAGTAATTAACGGCGCCACGTCGCCTGGCCAGCATTTTTGAATGGGCAATTTGGTCAGATCAACGTCATCACCCTCTAGCACAAGTTCTTGGCAAGCAGGCTTTTTCACCTGCTTAGTTGGCATATTGAGTACTTGTTTGAAAATGGGCAACTTATCGAGTGCGTCTCGAAATCCTTTGGGAGGCTCAGGCTCTTTTAGCATGGCAAGCAACTTACCTACGTCACGCAGTGCATCAACGCTGTCTTGTCCCATTGCTAATGCAACGCGCTCTGGGGTACCAAACAAATTGGTAAGTACTGGCACGTCATAGCCTACTGGATTTTCAAACAACAATGCCGGACCGCCAGCTCTAAGTGTTCTGTCGCTTATTTCTGTCATCACTAAATCAGTAGAAATAGGCTGCTTTATACGTTTCAGCTGCCCCAATTTTTCTAACTGATTGATGAAATCTCGTAAATCGCTGTATTTCATATTTTTTATATATATTTATCTATCGCGTGATTATAGCGTGCTCACCATTGAACAGCCACGGCATAATACGCAGTAATCGCGTCCTAAGATGCTACATGATCGAATGCTAACGCAATTTCCGCAACAATTTCGCCTTCATCTCGGAGCTGTTGGTAGGCTTTTCTGATTTTATCGACAATATCTTGTGAAGTGTTTTTACTTAAGGCGAAATACAGTTGAGTAGCTGGGATGCCCACTGGCGCTATCGGCTTTATTTGTGAACAATCTTTATTGAACTTTACACACGACGCTTTAAAGCTAGCGACATTGGCGGTGAACAAATCAATGCGTCCAGAGAGCAGTTTGTCATAATTTTGGCTAGGGTTGGCAACATGGTACAAACGTTCAAAACCATTAGCTCTCAAATACTGATAAGTAGCACTTTCTAAGATGCCACCAATACGCATGTGCTTGAACTGTTCCGCTTGGTATGCGTTTTCAGGAAATTGGTCTTCATGACCGTAGAAAAAGTATTGCAGCTTCATTAAAGCACCAATCCAGTGAAAAGCATCTTCTCGTGGCTGCGTGCGTGCAATAGAAAAAATCAGTGTGTTGGGTTTCGTTGTTGCCAAGGTATAGGCTCTAGCCCATGGCAGCACATCAATTCGATAATCAAGCTGCGCTCGCTCAAGCACCTTAACAATCACATCGGTAGCAGGTCCCTTTAACTCACCGCCTTCCATATATTGCAGCGGATAAGCGTCTTCTGTCACCACATGAACCGTTACTTGCTCTGCCCACACCCGAGGTGTGGTAACTAACATAACGACAATGTATATCATGAACTGACAAACTAACTTCACACGTATCCCACTTAAACAACTAGCTGGCGCCTCGAAAGGTGCGCAGTCTACACAAATAATTACATCTTGTCGTTTACTTTTTAAACACCAGAAATTAACAACGAGGCAAGTATCATTTACAGTGTTGTAATGTGTTAGATGAAAAGGTCTATATATTCATGCGCTTACTAATTTTGTCTTTTTTGTTCGCATTAAGCTTACCGCAGTCAGTGCTAGCTTGTGAAAAAAAGGAATATCGACAATTCGACTTTTGGCTGGGTGAGTGGCAGGTGTCCAATAGTCAAAATAGCCAAGTCAGTAGCAGTAAAATTTCATCGATTAATAACGGCTGTGGTATTTTGGAAGAGTATTCCACACCTACAGGTTTTGAAGGTAAAAGCCTTAACATTTACGATAAACAAAAGGGTAAATGGCATCAAACCTGGGTTGATAATAGCGGCTTGTTGCTGCAGCTAGATGGTGAATTCAAAGATGGGAAAATGGTGTTACAGGGCACCACATATGACGCCAAGGGCATAGCAACCCTTAACCAAATTAGCTGGCAACAATTAGAAGATGGACGGGTAAACCAAACCTGGAAAACAAGTGCAGACAACGGAAAGAATTGGCAAACCTTGTTTGATGGCTACTACTCGAAAGTAAAATAACTTTGTCGTTTTTTTTCAACAGACAAAAACGCCAGCATTAAGCTGGCGTTCTTAAATAGTGTGGAGCGTTTATTTCCGCTTCATTGAGTCGAAGAATTCATCGTTAGTTTTGGTCATTGCCAACTTATCGATAAGGAACTCCATCGCATCGATTTCACCCATTTCATGGACAATCTTACGCAGAATCCACATTTTCTGCAGCTCGTCTTGCTTCGTCAGTAACTCTTCACGGCGTGTGCCACTGCGATTAAAGTGAATAGCAGGGAATACACGTTTTTCGGCCACTTTACGCGACAAGTGCAATTCCATGTTACCAGTACCTTTAAATTCTTCGTAGATAACTTCGTCCATCTTTGAACCCGTATCAACAAGCGCGGTCGCGATGATTGTTAAACTACCGCCTTCTTCAATATTACGTGCGGCACCGAAGAAACGCTTCGGGCGATGTAATGCGTTTGCATCAACACCACCAGTGAGTATTTTGCCTGATGATGGAATAACTGTGTTGTATGCACGTGCTAAACGGGTAATTGAATCAAGCAGGATGACAACATCTTTCTTGTGTTCCGTTAAACGCTTCGCCTTTTCAATCACCATTTCAGCAACTTGAACGTGACGACTTGCAGGTTCATCAAATGTTGATGCAACCACTTCACCTTTAACAAGACGCTGCATCTCTGTTACTTCTTCAGGACGCTCATCAATCAGTAGTACCATCAATTCACACTCAGGGTGATTGTGAGCAATACTTTGTGCGATGTTTTGAAGAAGAAGTGTTTTACCCGCTTTCGGTGGTGCAACGATAAGACCACGTTGACCTTTACCAATCGGCGACGCTAAATCTAGAACACGTGCTGTAATATCTTCTGTTGAACCATTACCACGCTCCATCACCATACGCGAGTCACAGTGAACAGGCGTTAAGTTTTCAAATAAGATTTTGTTACGTGAGTTCTCAGGACGGTCAAAGTTAACTTCATTAACTTTCAATAATGCAAAGTAACGCTCGCCATCTTTTGGCGGACGAATTTTACCTTGAATCGTATCACCTGTACGCAGACTAAAACGACGAATCTGACTCGGCGAAACATAAATATCATCAGGACCTGCTAGGTAAGATGAGTCTGCCGATCTCAGGAAGCCAAAGCCGTCTTGTAAAATCTCTAGCACACCACTGCCAAAGATATCCTCGCCGCTTTTAGCGTGCGCTTTCAAAATAGCGAAAATAATATCTTGTTTACGGTTACGTGCTAAGTTGTCTAGCTTCATTGACTCTGCTAAAGAGACCAATTCGTTAATAGACTTCTGTTTAAGTTCGGTAAGATTCATAGTTGAGGTTCTTAAACTAATAAATAATTGTTATTTATTGCCTGATGGCGATGTATGAAAGTTTGAATAGAATTTGGGTAAGTAAAATAACTACAAGCTAAAGTTAGCATTAAAAATAGGTGAGGTAAAGTTAACCCTAGCTATATCGAGCAATTGATGCCCTTTTCACACAAAAAACCCGGCTTTTGCCGGGCTTTTAATGATTAAAGGTTGCTATCGATGAACTCTTTTAATTGAGTTTTTGATAAAGCACCTACTTTTGTATCAGCAACGTTACCGTCTTTGAACAATAGCAAAGTAGGGATACCGCGGATCCCGAACTTAGGCGGTGTATCAGCGTTTTGGTCGATATTAAGTTTACCTACAGTAACCTGACCTTCGTATTCGTCAGCAATATCGTCTAAAAGTGGAGCGATCATTTTACAAGGACCACACCATTCAGCCCAGAAATCAACTAGCACTAAGCCAGATGCGTTGATTACGTCAGCTTCAAAGCTGTCGTCAGTTAGCTGAAGAATTTTATCGCTCATTTGTTTCTCCGAATTTAGATACATGTGCAAGCTATATCAGCAAGAGTATACCTGTCTGATAGTTGATTGCGAACTATTCAATAGAGTTTTTTATTATACCAAGTACCAATGTTGTTAGTTACATGGCAAAACACTCTAGTTTTTCCTATTTCCTGACCAACAAGCGTTTGTTAACGCCTGATACCAAATGAAATATATATTTAACCCGTTCAGAGCTACGTCAGGGAAGTTAGAACAAAGCAAATTGATGCCGTTGTAGTCATTCTCCAACCAAGAAATTTGTGAAGTTATCACTTTCCTGACGAGCTCCCAAAGGGTGAGTTTAATAGCCTTATACTCAGCGTTATTGATTTTGATAAGGGAATAACCATTATCTGCAATCAATGTCTTGCCTATAAGCCTTTTAATTCTCGCTGAATGGGCAAATATTTAATTCAATTGGTATAATAACCTGTTAAGCTTGGCGGATGAAAAAAACACATTTAACCGAAACTCAATTTACTGACCTTGGTTTAGCGCCGAAAGTAGTGACCGGACTGGAAGCAATGGGCTTTCAATTCTGTACCAATATCCAAGCAAAATCTCTTCCTGTTCTTTTAGAAGGTAAAGATATTGCAGGTCAGGCACAAACAGGGGAAGGCAAAACAATCGCATTTTTATCTGCGACCTTCCATCACTTACTGCAACAAGCAGCACCTGATCACAATCAACCTCGTGCACTTATCATGGCACCAACACGTGAACTGGCCATTCAAATTCACAACGACGCAAAAGCTATGGCAAAAAGCACAGGATTACGCCTTGGTATCGTATATGGGGGTGAAGGTTATGAAAGTCAACGCCAAGAACTCGAACAAGGCGTAGATATTTTGATTGGTACTTGTGGCCGCCTCATTGACTACTACAAACAAGGGGTTTATAAGCTCAACCATATTCAAGCCGTAGTGCTAGATGAAGCCGATCGCATGTTTGATTTGGGCTTTATCAAAGACATTCGCTATATGTTCCGCAAAATGCCACCGGCGACTGAGCGTTTGAACATGTTGTTTTCAGCAACCTTATCGTTCCGTGTAAAAGAGCTGGCGTTTGAGCATATGAACGATCCAGTAAGCGTTGAAGTAGCGCCTGAACAAATCACCAATACACGTATTACGGAAGAACTATTTTATCCATCGAATGAAGATAAGATGGCACTTTTACAAACACTGATTGAAGAAGAGTGGCCAGATAAAGCAATAATTTTTGCCAATACAAAACACAGTTGTGAAAACATCTACAATCATTTGCATGCAGATAAAATCCGCGTCGGTTTGTTAACCGGTGATGTAATGCAAAAGAAGCGTCTTAAAATTTTAGAGCAATTCACGCAGGGGCATTTAGATGTGTTAGTTGCTACAGACGTAGCTGCACGTGGTCTTCACATCCCGGCAGTAACGCATGTATTCAATTACGATTTACCTGACGATTTCGAAGACTATGTACATCGCATCGGTCGAACAGGACGTGCAGGTGCAACCGGTCATGCCATTAGCTTTGCTTGCGAAGACTATGTTTTCAATTTGCCAGCTATCGAGAATTACATCGGCCATGCACTGCCAGTGAGTAAGTATGATCACGATGCGCTATTAACGGATTTGCCTAAGCCAAAACCGAAACATCGCCGTCACCGCCCTCACAATGGTGGCCAAAACCGTGGAAAGTCACACGGCAGAAGATAGTATGCAAGCACATCCAGCAACCTCAACCAGCCCTCTTTATGCCGTCATAGATTTGGGCTCTAACAGTTTCCATATGTTAATAACGCGCTTGGTTGCTGATGGCGTGCAAATCGTCGACAAAGTTAAGCGGAAAGTGAGACTTGCCTCTGGACTAGATGAACAAAACAACCTATCTCAAGAAGCCATGTCTAGAGGGCTTGAGTGCCTGAGCTTTTTTGCAGAACGCCTTCAAGATATTGCGCCAGAAAATATCCGCATTGTAGCCACCGCAACACTTCGTATTGCAACAAATGGTCAAGAGTTCATTACAAAAGCAAATGAGGTACTGGGGCACCAGGTTCGCTTGTTGTCAGGTATCGAAGAAGCAGAGCGTATTTATCTAGGTGTGGCTCATACCAGTGACTGCGGTGCTAAAAAACTTGTCCTCGATATAGGTGGAGCAAGTACAGAGCTGGTGATCGGCGAACATTTTAGTATTCACCAAGCAAGCAGCCTAAATATGGGTTGTGTCACCTTTAATCAGCGCTTTTTTGAAGATGGCCATATTACCTTGCAACGCTTCGAACGAGCTGTGGCGGATGCCAAATCTCAGTTACTGCCACTCTTAAAAGACTATACGGAGTTTGGTTGGCAATCGGTCCTCGGTGGCTCAGGAACAATGCAAGCGCTTGCAGAGATATTAATGCACAGAAAGTTGCCTGCTATTGTTACCCTGCCATTTATGCATGACCTAAAACAACAAGCTATAACGTCTGGTGACATAAGCAACATTGATATCGACGGGCTCACGAGTGATCGAAAACCGGTATTTGTCAGTGGGCTTGCTATTCTCATTGCTTTGTTTGAGAGCTTTGAAATCAGTGCTTTACAGCTCTCTAGTGGGGCGCTTCGAGAAGGGTTGCTATACGAAATGCTGCCAGATATGCGGAAAGTGAATATTCGCACCCGTACGATACACTCATTAGTAGAACGCTTTCATATTGACGTTGCACATGCTGATCGCGTCAGCCAACAAGCTTCTCACTTGTTCGATTGCTATGCGAAAACCTGGCAATTGAATGAACAGCTCAAACAGCTTCTAATCAGTGCTTGTCAGCTGCACGAAGTTGGATTATTACTCTCGTACAAATATCATCAACAACACGGTGCTTACATTATTCAGCACGCCGATTTACCTGGGTTTGATCAAACAGAAAGGCAGCTCATTGTCACCCTTATAAAATTGCACAAAGGTGATATCGATGGTGCACTACTCGATAAACTGGCATTGGTGGACAAAGAAAAAGCGTCTCAATTGCTGGCTATTTTTAGGTTGGCGGTGATTCTATGTCGTCGCAGGCAAGATGAAGTGTTACCCGAATACACGACAGATGCCGATAAACACACCATCAAACTGTGCTTACCCTCAACGTGGCTAGAAAAACATCCTCTGATCGCAGATGAATTGCTGCATGAAAATGACCACTTAGCTACTCTCGGGCTATCGCTAGTGATTTCCTGTTAGCAGGCGACACTGCTCTGACAATATTCACTGCAATAATTAACACACCACCAGCCAGCATAGACCAAGAAACCGCTTCATCTAGCAACAACATGGCGGCTATCGTGCCATAAACGGGCTCTAAACAGATCGCCAGTGATACCGTCAGCGTGGTTAGTTGTGTGAGCGAACGATTCAGTGCGCTATGCGCTAAAGCTGTAAAAACAACGCCAAGCAGCACAAGCAGCGGCAGCTCTGCAACCAGTAACTCAACGGAAGTGGGGAACACCAAAACAAATGGTAAGCCCAAAAGAAAAGCGAACCCGTTTTGATACAAGGCAACTTGCGAAGAGTGGTACTGCTGAACGAGCGATTTGTTCACAGCCAACAATAAAGCAAAGGTAAACGCCGAAAAAAGCCCGGATATTAATGCTGTTGCACTCGTCAGCAAGGGTTTATCAATGGTTAATAATAAAATCCCAATACATATTAATCCGCCTTGCATGATCGAAGCCTTGTCGGGCATGCGCTTTAAAACATAAGCGTTAATAGCGAGCGTAAAAATAGGAAAAGCGGCAAAAACCAATAAACCAAATGCTACTGTTGATTGTTGAATAGCATAAAAAAAGCTAAGCCAATGCAATAAAAGTAGGCCGCCTGTTAAGGCGAATCTAGAAAGATGATGACTCTCTATCTTGAACGTGTGCTTTGCACTTAGCGCAATAAAACAGATTAACGCTAAAGCGGCGAATCCGGTACGCCCCATGACCAGCCAGTATGCGGAAAGAGCGATCCATTTAGCGAATAACCCCGCCAGCGCAAACAGTAGCACTGACGAGTGAAGTATTAAGAAATGGCTTCTGCTATTAGCAGACACCGATTAGCCTTCCTTGAGCCAGCGCGCTACTTGTTTGGCAAAATACGTTAGAATGCCGTCAGCACCGGCGCGCTTAAAGGCTAACAATCCTTCCATTACACAAGGCTTTTCTGCTAACCAGCCGTTTTGAATAGCCGCCATATGCATCGCATACTCACCACTTACCTGATATGCATACGTAGGTACTGAAAAGTTGTCTTTTACACGACGCACAATATCGAGATAAGGCATACCCGGCTTTACCATTACCATATCTGCACCTTCGGCAATATCTTGGGCAATTTCGTGCAACGCTTCATCGCTGTTTGCTGGATCCATTTGATACGTGTATTTGTTACCGCCTTTTAAATTGCCACTAGAGCCAACAGCATCACGGAATGGACCATAATAGTTAGACGCATACTTAGCCGAATAAGCCAATATACGCGTGTTTATGTGACCCGCCTCTTCCAATGCTTCTCGAATAGCGCCTACACGACCGTCCATCATGTCCGACGGCGCAACGACGTCAGCGCCCGCTTCAGCGTGTGATAGCGCTTGTTTAACCAATATGTCTTTCGTCACATCATTCAGCACGTAACCGTCATCATCGATGATGCCATCTTGCCCATGAGTGGTGAAGGGATCTAACGCCACATCCGTAATAACGCCTAACTCAGGAAACTTTGCTTTTAATGCACGCACTGCTCGCTGAGCCAAGCCATCTGCATTGTAAGCCTCTTCGGCCATCAGCGACTTTTGCTCCTGTGGCGTTACCGGAAACAAAGCTATCGCTGGAATACCAAGCTCAACCAGCTCTGCTGCTTCTTCTAGTAAGAGATCAATACTTTTTCGCTCGACACCGGGCATTGATGCAACAACTTCACGTTGATTCTCGCCTTCCAAAACAAATACAGGGTAGATGAGGTCGTTAACAGTGAGTTGATTCTCAGCCATTAATCGACGAGAAAAGTCATCTTTGCGCATACGGCGCATGCGCCTTGCTGGAAATTGCCCAAATGCATCAGCCATTGGTTGAATCCTCTATGGTTAATTCTGAAGAAATAGTTAGCGACTTAACTTGGTTTCTGCCGCCACGCTTCGCCTGATAAAGTGCACGATCTGCCGTGCCGAAAATATGTTGAGGCGTGATATCAGATTGTTGCTGATAGGTGGTTACTCCACAGCTAATGGTGAGTGCTATATGCTGACCTTGGTAAACAAAATCAAACGACTCAATAGCCACCCTTAAGCTTTCTGCCAAGGCTATCGCACCAGCTAAATCGGTATCCGGTAAAATCAAACAGAACTCTTCACCACCATATCGACAACCAACATCGGTACTGCGTTTCAAGCTCTGTTTTATATGCTGTGCCAACCAACTTAAACATTGGTCACCTGCCAAATGTCCAAAGTTGTCATTCACTTGTTTGAAGAAGTCTATATCAACCACCACCAGACTCAACGGAGTTAGGTTACGCTTGCTGCGGCGATACTCGGCTAATAATCGCTGATCATAGAAACGACGGTTGTATAACCCTGTAAGTTCATCAACCGTATTTTTTTGCGCAAGCTCATGGTTCAGCTCTTCGAGTTCATTCAGCGCTATATTCAACTCTAGGGTGCGCTCTTGCACACGTTGTTCAAGCTCCTCCTGATTCTGCGTTTGCAGTTCAATCAGTGCATCTTGTGCTTGTTTTGTTGCAACGGCATTTGCCAGTGCCTCGCGTTGCATTTGATGTTTATCAGCCAGCTGATAGTAATACTGTCGACAAATAAGTAACACAACAAGAATAGCGTTAAAGATAAATGAGATAACTTGCAGCGTATGTCGATCGGCAAAGGCCGACATATTTGAATAAAAGCCCAATACAACGGCAACGGTAAACAGCAGTTGAATCATCATGATAATTGCATAAAACAGCGCCAATTTATGCTTTCTGTGATACAGATATAAGCCAAGCGCAGCAAGCATCATATTGTTAAAAATAAAGATAACAACGCTTAATATATTGTTCGTGTGAATAGACAAATAAAAGCTAATTGGTATATAGGCTACATACAACACGGTTAGTATTTTTAGTGGTCGAATGAAATGTGGAAAGTACGCTTTTAATTTAAACAAATGCGCACTGAACCATAAAAAACAGATACTAGAAGCAACCACCAACCATGGAATTTCAATCGCTCTAAGTTCGGAGTGACTCGGGAAGAAGTACCATAAATGACTGCCCAACATCGCTGCTAGAAATGCAGCACGGCATACAAAATAAACCGACAAATACCCCAACGTGACATCGCGTGTGGTAACAAACAACAAAAAGAACATTGCTGCGACAAACACTATTCCGCCTATCGCGAAACTTTTAGACTGAGTGAGCGACGATTGAGTTTGCCAGTGCTCTTGGTGGTTGCTCAATGTGATGGCTAGCTGCTGATATATGTCTGAATCTACACGCAGCAAAAGCTCAAGCCTATCATTACCCTTGATAACAAAATGGCTCACCCAATAGTTTGTGCTGATGAGGTCAAAAGGTAGCGGGGTTAGCAGCTGAGGTTGGCGTTGATATAACAGGGCGTGTTTGACCTCTAGCTTGTTCAACATGGTCAAGTAGTATGGCTGATTGACTTGGTTTGGGTTATATAGTGTTAATTGAATCCAATTAACACCTGGTGACAACGATACTTGTGATGGATTACTTTGATTAGTCCACTCTGTAATCGGTAGCTTGGCAATATCATCTGCAGATAAATTTGCGGTTGGAGAAACCTTGGCGTAGCGAAGAGATTCTAGTTCCACTGCTTTAGGTGGCGCCACAATTCCAAAGTTAACGGCATTCGCCACATTGACTCCCAACGCAGCTAACAACAATAGCGCATACAATCGCGCCACTATGCTCATAACTGGAAAACCTTTTTCGCGTTCGTTGTACTCGCCTCAATAATCGCTTCTTCTCCAACGCCTTTCAATTCAGCAATTGTTTTTACGACATAGGGCAAATACTTCGGTTCATTTCGGCTGCTTTTGGGGCGCGGCCTAATCGTTCTTGGAGTTAAATAAGGGGCATCCGTCTCAATCATTAGTCGAGACAGTGGGAGCAACTTAACTGCCTCTTGAAGCGCATGCCCACGACGTTCATCACACACCCAGCCAGTAATACCGATATACATGCCAGCATCAAGACAAGAAAGTAAAACGTCTTTATTATCGGTAAAACAGTGAGATACCATGGCTGGGACTTTGCCGATATAAGGTTTAAGAATGTCTAACCATTCAGTAAAGGCTTCTCTCTGATGGAGAAACAAAGGCTTCTGTACTTTTGAAGCAAGTGCGACCTGTTCGGCAAACACTTTCTTTTGTTGCTCTGGCGCAGAAAAATTGCGGTTAAAGTCAAGCCCACATTCCCCTATGGCTTTAACCAGTGGGTTTTTAGCAAGTTCAGACAAATGTTCAAGGTAATCATCACTAACGCCATCAGCGTCATGTGGATGAACACCAGCAGTTGACGCAATAATATTGGGGTACTGCTCAGCTAGCGCCAGTGCCTGCTGACTTTCTTTGATACTTGTCCCTGTAACAAGTAAGTGCGATATTCCCTGCGATACAGCCGAATCAATCACCGTTTCCCGATCTTTATCAAATCGGCTGTTGGTAAGATTTACCCCAATATCTATCACGAGTGTCTACTTGATGCGTTTTACTCTTATTGTGCGATTGCTATCTGCCTTTTTCAGATAAAAGGCATTTAATGCACCCCGTTTTATGGTGACTTGGTCACCTGCTTTAAATTTTGCAAACTTTTCTGTGTCTTTTTGTTCCCACTGTTGGCCATTCTCGAAAGTAAAGCGCCACTTTTTACGTAATGACAAACTTGCTGTTTTAACGACGAAAGACACTTCGTCAACCTGTTCTGGCTTTTTCTTATTCTCTTGACCAAATTGAGCTTCAGCTTGATCTGTTTGAGCAACAGCAACAGGCGCAGCCACACTTGGTGGATTAGGCTTAACAACGGCAACGGCTTTAGGTGCCATAGATGCTACTGTCTCTGTTTTGTTAGCTTGAGGCCCTGGCTTGTTTACATCTTTATTAACTGCAACCGGTGTTTTCAGGGCTTTTTCAGCTAATGAATCGTAACAAACTAAACGCTTAAGGCTATCTTGCTCTGCTTTACACTGTGCGAGCTCAACTGTTAAATCACCAGCTACAGTGACATTAGATATTAACGCTAAAGCGCTAAACAACATTATTCTTTTCACGATTCTTCCTCTACGATCGCTTCATCTCGATCTTTTTTCTTATAAAAGCCCGCTAATATTAGCCCCAATTCAAATAACAACAACATAGGGATAGCTAAAAGCGTCTGGGAAATAATATCTGGCGGTGTCAACAACATGCCCACCACAAACGCACCTACAACAATATAAGGGCGCTTCTTTTTGAGATTTTCGGGTGTTGTCATGCCAGTCCAACACATCAGCATGATGGCAATGGGTATCTCAAATGCGGCACCAAATGCAAAAAACAGTTTTAAAACAAAATCCAGATAACTACTGATATCTGTTGCTATAGTCACGCCCTCTGGCGCTACAGAGGTAAAAAACGCAAACGCTAGCGGGAACACAACGAAATACGCAAAGCTAATGCCGCCATAGAATAAAATTGTGCTACCGAACATCAGCGGTGCAACTAATCGCTTTTCATTACTGTATAAACCAGGGGCGATAAACGCCCATACTTGGTACAAAATCAGTGGCATAGCGATAAAAACGGAGATCACCATGGTTAACTTAAACGGAGCGAAAAATGGTGACGCCACGTCAGTTGCAATCATTTGCGTTCCTTCAGGCATAGTTGCCAATAAAGGTTCAGCAAGATATTGATAAATATCTTGAGCAAAATACACCAAGCAGCAAAATACAACGAGCACACTCAACATGGCACGTAGCAATCTATTTCTGAGCTCTAAAAGGTGATCAAATAACGTATGATTAGCTGGGCTTTTGGTCATTAGCCGGTTGGCTCTCTTTTGGTTTGTCGTCGCTAGGTGTAGGATCGGTCGCACTTTCAAAAGGGCGATTTACCATATCAGCCGCCTCTTGTAGTGACTTTAACGACTCAGCGACCTCGGGTGACATTTGTTTAAAGTCAGACTGTTCTGCCTTTTTAAGGTTTTCATGAAGCTCGTTAATACGCAACTCTTCTTTCAGCTCTGTTTTTACGTTATTGCTGAAAGATTTTATGGTACTCACCCAGTCTCGCACGGTGCGAATTGCCACAGGCAATCGCTCAGGGCCTAAAACAACTAGCCCTATAATGCTTATGAGCATGAGCTCCCAGAAGCCGATGTCGAACATTAGGCGCGATCTTTCTCTTTTTCTGTTGCCGTTTCTTCTGCTGAATCTTTCTTCGCAGTTAGTGACTCTGGCTCAGCGCTTTTGTCTTTCTCATTTTCATCGGTCACGGCTTTTTTGAAGCCCTTAACCGCAGAACCGAGATCCGTGCCTAACGTACGCAATTTCTTGGTACCGAATAATAAAATAACGATCACGGCAATAATCAATAATTGCCAAATGCTGATTCCGCCCATGGAATACTCCTATGTATATATCACCACGTATTAATGGTCTGGTGCTAGCTAAGCTAATGGTGCCTAGTGTACCCAGATATGGTTATGAAAAACAAACTGACACTATTATACTGAACAGAAACACAAAAGCATTTTTCATTTTGATGATGCTATGATGAAAAATGCTGGCAATTAATTGTTATTTCTGGATAACTGGCGTTATTCATACGGACGAGTTGGACGTTAATTTGTGGTAAAACAGCTTTACTCGCTCATCGCAATAATTTTGTTTCAAAGTGCTGCAATAGCGGCAGAATCAGACTCACCTCAAACGAAGCAAGAAGAAACGAAAGACGTCGAAAAGTTTGTTATCCAAGGCAGTATGGAACAGGCTGAAATCGATTGGTTTGAAAGTCTGCATGCCAATGTAAGCGAAACCGTTTTCCGATCTGCCTATTGGTTTGATGGCTTTTTTACCGATGACGATACCTCTAGGGAACAACCTGATATCAACGCCAGAATAAGACTTGCTTGGGAACCCAAAGCACGCGATTTTGAGGAGTTTGATACCAAATTTAGACTACGTGTAAAGCTGCCTCATTTAACCGATAAAGTTGACTTGATTTTATCGGATGATGAAGAGGACGAAATTCGAAATTTGCCTCTAGAAACGGTTAATGACAGACCAACCTCAAACGATGATACATTCGCCGCAGCGGTTCGCTTTGTCCACCATCGCGGCGACGATGAGGTAACAGATACTCGATTAGGTATTGCCTCTGGGGATGTATTTACTCGCGCACGTTACAAACGTCGCTTTGCTTGGCACGAAAAGCATGCATTTCGATTTGAGCCGTCTATTTACTATTTTATTCAAGACGGCGTTGGTGCTCGCTTGATGCTGGAATATGACTATCAGCTAGGGCTACGAGACCAATTTCGATTTAACTATTCAATTCGTGGCTCTGAAGACTTTAGTGGTATTCGCTGGAAACACGGCTTCTACCATTTGCACCAATTTTCGTTGCTTGAAGCAGGCGCTTTGGGCCTTGTTGTCCAGGGTGAGCGTAATGGTGATGAAGGCTTTTTGATCGACAAATACACGCTAAGTTACCGCTATCGCTTTAATGCAATTAAAAAATGGCTGTATTTTGAAGTTGAGCCATTTTTGGAATGGCCAGAGGAAGAAAATTACTCAACAACGCCCGGCATTGCTTTGCGTGTAGAAGGTTTTTTCTATAAAAATTAGGCGCGATAGCCTGTTTTATGCGTAGCTTTTATCGGTTAGCGCATCACGAGATGACATCTTACTCGGTCTAGCAATGTGATAACCTTGGCCAAATTCACACCCTGCATCGTTTAACTTTTGCAGAATCTCTTCAGATTCTATGCCTTCAGCAACAAGACGATAACCAAAATTGTTACCCAATTCATGCAAGGCTTTAACGAGTGAAAGGTGCTTCTCATTGTTTTCCAATGTGCGCGTAAAGCTACGATCAAGCTTAATGAATTCAAATGGATAGCTATGTAGGAAATTGAAAGAGGACATTCCTGCGCCATAATCATCAAGCGCTAACTTAACACCAAACTCTTTTAAGCGACGTAAACTCTTTAGCGCCAATTCAGGTTGCTGCATAAATGCCGCTTCATTAAATTCAAGAATTAATCGCTGTGGTTGAATGTTATGTTTAGTGATCAATTCAACTAATTCATTCAATTGGTTCGGCTGGTGCAAGTAACGGCCTGATAGGTTTATACCAATGAGCACGTTTTCGTATTTTTCGTCACTTTGCCACGCAATTAGCTGCGCACTCACTTCAGCAATAATCCACTCTTCAATTTCCAATATCATTCCTGTTTCATCGGCCATGAATAGAAATTCACTTGGTGTTAGCAAGCCTTTTGTTGGGTGTTGCCAGCGCAGCAAGGCCTCAAAGCCAATTGTATTGGTGCGATTTAAGTCGCTAATTTGTTGATAGTGCAGTTCAAACTGATTTTCTTTAATGGCTATACGCAATTCTTGTTCTAGCGTCATGCTTGCAATGAGCTGTTCACGCATACTGTCATCAAAGAAGACGTAGCGACCACGGCCTAAGTTTTTCGCTTGATACATGGCGGCATCAGCGTCACGCAAAATATCACTGGCTTCTTCATAGCTTGGGCTACATAACGCGATTCCAATACTGGCGTTGGAATATAAGCAGTTACCTTCAATATCAAAGGGTTGTTCAATTGCCGTGATAATGCGATCAGCGACTTCTTCAACATCGTCTTGACAGTTAAGAGAATCGAGGAGAATAACAAATTCGTCACCGCCTAAACGCGCTAAAACATCATTATCACGTACACAGTCTTTCAGGCGGGCAGCGATCTCTATCAAAAACTTATCGCCAACTTGGTGTCCTAAGGTATCGTTAATCACTTTGAATCTGTCTAAATCAATAAACAGAACAGCAAAGCTACGATCTTGATGGCGTTTAACATGTCTGAGTGCATGAGTCAGCCTGTCGGTAAACATTGCACGGTTTGGCAAACGGGTTAGGGCGTCGTGGTGTGCTTCGTAATATAAGCGACTTTCCGCTTTTCGACGTTCTTCAATTTGCATTCGCAAATTCATATTCGTCGCTTGCAGTTGTTTAGTGCGTTCGCTTACCACATGCTCTAAGGCTTCTTTGCTTTGCTCGACAACACTTAAATCTCGGTCTCTAATGACCGCACTTGCCAGTTGTTGCGCAACAAAACGGAATAGTTCAATGTGTTGTTCGTTAAGCGTATCGCTACCCGCTTGCACATGGGTAGCAATGACGCCAATAGCGCTACCATCTTCCATTAATGGTGCTGCTACCCATGAAAGTGGTTGATATTTTTTTCCAATATTGAACAGGTACGGCACCGTTTTTTTGTACCCATCAGGAGAAAGCGTAGTCAGTTGATCATTGCTGATCAGCATAGGTTTAGCTGTTTTTAACGCCAAGTCTAAAAATAGCTTGATACGCTTTTTGTTGTCTATCTCTACAACACGATCATCACTGTAATACAGAAAGCTAAGCTCTCCACTGCTTTCACTTCTAACGCCTATGTACAGGTTAGTGATGGCTAGTAAATGCTTGAGCTGCGAATGTATGTGTTCATACATAGTTGGCAGATCAGTTTTTGATGCAATAATTTCGGAAATGTTAAGTAATGTCTGTTGGGTATTTACGGCCTTTTGACGCTCTGCGATTTCAAGTTGTAAACGACGATTGGATTCCGTCAGTTTACGAGTTCGCTGGGTAATACTTTCTTCTAATAGCGCTCGACTTTTGACCCGATCAATCGCCGTCACAATATGTTGTGCTATAAATGTGAGCAATTCTTGGTCCCGGTCATCAAAAAAGTAGTCGTCTTTATAACTTTGAATCGCGATCACACCGATGACTTGTTTGCCTCGCATCAACGGAACACCAAGCCAATCTACACATACCGAGCCGTATAATACGATGTCGCCAGATTTTGCTAAATCCATACGCTGTTGTGCGTTGCAATGGAGTGGTTGTTGGCGTGTAAATACAAGACCTGTTAGCCCTTTACGCCAATCTTCAAATTCAACATTTTCAATCAAGCGTCGCTCAATTTCATTGCTGCAAAATACGATATCCAGCTCTCGTTTATTGTCTTGAAGCGCAATATGTAGGTTACGAGTCACTAAAAGCGAATGAATAATATTCGTTAATGCATGGAAGAAGTCATCAAGATCGGTAACTGTACTCGCCAACTCAGACAATTGCAGCAAACTCGACTGCATCGTCTTCACTTGTCGATACTTTTTAAGGAGAGATTTTAATTTGGGAAGCTGCCGCTTAGCATATTCTGCTTCCAAAATTTTTGCGTCGGCCAACGAGATCTTCTTATTTTTATTGTTATTAGTATTATTTTTAGGCGGTTAGTCTATCAAAAACATTACTAATAGCTAGTAAAAAAACAAAAGAAATGGCTACTTTTTAAACACAAGGATCAAGCCAAATAAAAAACGGCAGCTTCAGCTACCGTTTTTTTTAAACATGCGTTTAGATTAGAACGCTAACGTTGCTTTAACAAAGAAGTAACGCCCCATAACATCATAGGTATAAGGATCAGTATTAGAGTCATTGTTACCTGTGTAATACGGTGGCTCTTTGTCGAATAGATTATTGACACCGCCAGTAAACGTTAGTGATTCAGTCGCGTTATACGTGCCAGACATATCATGATATACAACACTTGGCGTGTCTGGCGCATAACATGCTGATGGGTCGTCTACACATGCCGCGCTGTCCATACCGCTGATATAACGAGCCTTGTACTGTGCCGACCAATCGTTACCCGACACATTCAATGTAAGGTTTGATTTAAGCTCAGCATAACTACCTATACCACCAGTGATTAAGCCCGCATAGTCCGTCGTTTGGCCGGTAACTTCGACTTCATATTCATCAAGGATTGAAGTATCTAAGCTCGCTCTCCAATCTAAACCAGCTGCAGCAAAGCTATAAGCAAAGTTCACGTCAAAGCCAGAGATGTTTTCTGCACCGATGTTTTGTAATTGGTTGTTAAAGTAAACTCGACCAGACTGATCCATACCAATTTGCGCTGACTCGCACAGTGCTGAGTCTTGATTAATTGGCGTCCCATTAGCATCCAAGCAGTTATCAACAATGTACTGGCTGTCAACTTCGGTAATCGCGTTATCAATGTCCGTTTTGAAATAGTCTACGGTCACAGACAAGCCGTCAACAAATGATGGCTCGTATACAACACCCATAGTGAAAGTGTCTGCTTCCTCTGGTGTTAGGTTTTCATTACCACCAACGGTTACCTCGGCTTGTGATTGATCCGTCGCAGGGTGAGAAATTTGTTCAAACGATGGTGATGCGCCGCCGTATAACTCATCTACTGTTGGCGCACGGAATGCAGTTGACGCTACAGAGCGTACCATTAGCTGATCGTTTAGCTTCCACGTTAAACCTAGCTTCCATGTTGAATCACTGCCAAATGTTGAATAGTCGAAGTAACGAACCGCTGTACTTAGCTCAACACTCTCTGCAAAAGGCATATCTGCCAACAGTGGAAGCGCAAGCTCTAGGTATGCTTCATTAACATCGTAGTCACCGCGTGTAGGCTCAACAATAGGGTCATTGGCTAAGCCTTGTGATGTAAGAGAGTCAGGTACGTACCACGCTTCATCACGACGATGTTCGATACCAGCGGCAAAGCCAGCATAACCCGCAGGCATTTCAAACAATTCACCCGCTAATGATGCAGACAGAATTAACGTTTCACTACCACCGGTATTTTGTTCTGTATAAACGTATTGCCCCAAGTTTTCTTGTTCCCAAGAAGCAGGGTCTAGCGGATTAAAATTACCTTCGTTGATGTCTTCTTGAATGGAGCCCATGTTATGTAAATTAGCGAGACGATCAACAGAGTCGTTTCGACCAAAGTTAACCGCAGTGTCCCAAGACCAGCCATTATCCAACTCACCTTCAACACCCAATACTACGCGGAACGTATCCACAACTTGCTCAAACTTACGTTCGCCTGTATCTGTCATACGACGACCATAAGAGAGCGAGTCACCGTATTCTAGGCCGTGTTCTTGAAGAGAATCACCCATCCATTCTTCGTAGGTAAAATCAAACCATACAGGTTGAGGAGCCATCTGTTGCTCAGACCAACGCTTTGTGTACATAACTTCTGTAAATAAAGTGCTGTAGTCAGACAGCTCGTATGTACCGAGCGCTGTAACATTGAATTTTTGCATCGGGGTGTAAAGGTATGAGTCAGCAGAGTAATTATACTTGTCATCATCACCGAATTCATGCCAGCTACCATCAGGATTTCCTTGCAAGCTCTCGCCATCAGGTCCCCAAATGTGGCCATTAGGTGTATAACTTGAACCACCACAATAAAGTTCTATTTCACCATTCTCGCCAGTACGTTCTGAAATAGGGCAATCACTGAAACCTCGATCAGCTTGGCTGACATCACCACGGTCCATATATTGAACACCAACAACAATGTTACCTTTGTCGAACGATGTTCCCATCGTTAAGTCGATAGCGACTTCTTCGCCATCACCTTCGCCAGATACACCACCTGAAGTACTAAGCTCAAGACCTTCAAAATCGCGCTTTAAGATGATGTTAACTACACCTGCTACGGCATCAGAACCATATACTGCTGAAGCGCCATCTTTTAGTACTTCAACACGTTGAATCATGGTCACTGGGATAGTATTTAGATCGACAGTCGATGCAGCACCCGTGCCCGAATTAATCATACGGCGGCCATTAACAAGCACTAAGGTACGTTGAGAGCCCAAACCTCGTAGATTGATCGATGCATTACCACCAGAACCATTATTAATACCAGGATTAGTCATGGCGCCGCTAGCAGCGGTCGTTTTTTGCAATAGCTGATCAATTGATGTTACACCTGATGCTGATATTTCACTCGCATCAATAACTGTAACTGGGCTGGCGGTTTCCATATCGGCACGTTTAATACGTGAACCCGTGACTTGTATTCTTTCAACTTGCTCTACAGAGGTATCTTCTTGAGCATAACTTGGGAAAGCAAAAGCAACGGTACTCGCTGCCCCTGCAAATAATGCACTTTTGATTGCGGTGCTTAACTGAGATGATTTCACAACAACTCCTCTCTAACTTTAAAACGATAATATTTATTGGAATGCGTATGGCAGTTGCTCCGTTCTGCCTGCCCCGATAATGCGGTAGGGTTTTGCAAAAGTTCGTTTTAAAGTGTGCAGTTCTGTATTGCTGTGTAATGCTTTTGTAATCAGGTGTAACCCTGATAGGTATTGCGTACAAAATGATTACATTTCAACGTCGTGAATATTGTGTCGCGATGAAACTGCAGGTCATTAACCTGTCAAAAATTGTACAATCGTGGTCGGGTTGGTGTATTTCAGACATAAAAAAAGCCAACACTAGGTTGGCTTTTTATTTAGTCGAATCAAGCTCGTTTAGAGGCTCATCGCATTTTTGAGTTTACCCAATGCGTTTTTCTCTAATTGGCGAATACGCTCTGCTGATACTTGGTATTTGTCAGCAAGCTCTTGTAACGTTGATTTATCGTCATCTAACCAGCGGGTGCGAACAATGTCTTGGCTGCGTTCATCTAATGTGATCAACGCTGATGCCAGTTTTTGGTTTGCATGATCTTCCCAGTTTGCTTCTTCTACCGATGTAGCAAGGTCAGATTGCTTATCTTCCAAAAACTGAGCTGGCGCGAAGTTGCCTACACTGGCGTTATCATCGTCATCTGACGTTAAATCAAACGCTTGGTCTTGGCTGCTCATGCGTGATTCCATCTCAAGTACGTCTTTCGTACTTACACCTAGCGTTTCAGCTACCGTGTTGACTTCATCATGACTAAACCAACCTAAACGTTTTTTATTCTTGCGAAGATTAAAGAACAATTTACGTTGTGCTTTAGTTGTTGCCACTTTCACGATGCGCCAGTTTTTAAGCACATATTCATGAATTTCAGCTTTAATCCAGTGCACCGCAAATGACACCAGACGCACACCCACTTCAGGGTTAAAGCGCTTAACCGCTTTCATCAAGCCAACATTTCCTTCTTGGATAAGATCAGCTTGTGGTAAGCCATAGCCAGAGTAGCTTTTGGCAATATGTATAACAAAGCGTAAGTGCGACATGATCAACTCTTGCGCTGCATTAAGATCGTTTTGACCATGTAAACGAGTCGCAAGCTCTTGCTCACGCTCTGCACTTAGCACAGGGATGCTGTACGCAGACTGGACATATGCGTCAATGCTGCCACTTTGTGGAACAGTTAAAGCCATTGATTGCATTGATTCACTCATTGAAAAACCTCGTTTTACACTTGAAACCGCCTAACATATTTAGACAGTCGGCTCGCGATAATATCACGTCTTTTGATGTGATGCGACCCTTAAAAGTTCGATGTAAATAGACCGTTAACGATCCGAACTTATTTCAAATTTATTCAAAATAAGCTGTACATCATACTCATTGATTGGTTACATAAGTATGACAATACGTATCTATACTCATTAATGTATCAAACATTAGACCGCGGTAATGTGGCAAAAAGGTAATAATTTGTGTATTCGTACTTAGCACGACAACCTATTCTTAATGCCAAACAAGAGCTGATTGCTTACGAGCTCCTATTTCGCGATGGACAAAGTAATTACTTTCCCAACATAGATCCAGATCAAGCGACGTCTAATATTCTTACCAATAACCATTTAACCATGGGGGTTGAGCAAGTCACAGGCAATGCAACGGCGTACATAAACTTTCATGCAGACACTTTGATTCGCCACTTTCCAAGCTTCTTAGATCCACAAAAAATAGTCATAGAAATACTGGAAGACGTGCCAATCAGTGATGAATTGTTAGAGGCGTGTAAGCAGTTAAAGGAAAAGGGCTATACATTAGCGCTTGATGATCATGATTTTGATCCTAAATGGGATGTATTTTTACCTTATGTCGACATTATCAAAGTTGATGTACTGGAAATTTCTGTCATCGATATTAGCCGCTACATTAACCGTATTAAACATTACAACAAAACCCTGCTTGCTGAGCGAGTTGAGACTTCACGTCAATTCGAGCAATTAAAATTGCTTGGTTTTACGCTTTTTCAAGGTTACTTCTTTGCCAAACCAGAAATGATGAAGCAAAAGAAAATATCCACCACCAAGCACAATATTTTGGAGCTAATTAATCAATCAAGTCACGCCAGCTTAGACTTTGATGCCATTAACGATATTTTTAGTATTGATCCAGGACTCACTTATAAATTGCTGCGCTTTATCAACAGCCCCATGTATGGTCGCAGTCAAGAAATAACCTCTTTGAAGCACGCACTCATTTATATAGGTGAGGTAGAACTGAAAAAGTTTATTGCTTTGCTAGCACTGAGTGATCTCGCACAAAATAAACCAACAGAAATTATGAGATTGTCGCTCTTTCGCGCAAAGTTTTGTGAACAAATCGCGCAATATTTACATGATAGTGAAAACCCACCTAAAGCGTTTTTAACCGGTATGTTGTCATTAATCGACGGTATTTTGGATTACGATATTGCTGAAGTAATCAATATTTTGCCAATTGACGCAGAAATAAAGTCAGCATTGCTGGGCGAGAATATTTACTTAACCAGTTACTTAGATTTAGCAAAGCATGCTGAGCAAGGTCGATGGTTGCACTGTGAAAATATCAGCAAGCAATTTAACATACCTAAAGAGGTTTGTAGCCAGGCACATCAAGATGCAATGGCCTGGGCTGATACCATGCTCAATGACTAATCAGCTGTAGGCTCTATCGCTTTAATGTGCTGCCTAACCGATAAATAACTACCGATTAACCCCAATATAATTGCAAACGCCATTAAACTCATGTTTTCACCAAAAGAAAGCGTTTGTAGCTTGAAGCTCGATTGATATAGCTCTGTTAACTCTGTCATCGCGCCAGAGAGGTAGTGGGCAAGTGTGAAAATGGTGATATTAGCGACCAAGCCTCCCAATATGCCATACCATACACCCGCATACATAAACGGACGCTGAATAAAGTTATCAGTCGCGCCAACAAGCTTCATCACTGCAATCGCATCTTTTTGATTCAAAATAGCGAGCCGGATGGTATTACCAATAATTAAAATAACCGAAAGGCATAGCAGTAACGCAACGGCTAAAACGATATCTTCGAGCAACCTTGCCATTGCCTCTAAACGTGTCAACCACTCCAGGTCAAGTTTACCTTGGTCAACTTCGCGTTCTTGTTCAAGCTTATTGAGTAACTCGCTGGCTGCTTGCGTTTGCCCAGCACGTTTTGTTGGCGTGACTAATAAAGTTGCCGGTAGCGGATTCTTATTAAGATAGGCAAGAGCTTCGCCAAAGCCGGAGTTTTCTTTAAAGTCGTTTAATGCCTGCGCTTTTGAGATAAACGTGACTTCTGATACTTCTGGATATAAGCGTATTCGAGCCGCGAGTTTTTCTCCATCGTCATCACTGACTGTAAGTTTTAAAAACAAAGTAATTTCAGAAGCTGAGCCCCATTGAGCAACCACTGAATTCGCATTCTTGACGAACAAATGTAACGTTGCAGGTAAAGTCAGGCTGATCCCTAACACCAAAACAGTCATAAATGTTGTAAACGGTGTACGCCAGACATCACCTAGACTGCCGATTGCTTGTTGTAAATGGCGCAATGGCACTGACGTGATTTTTTGTTTCAAGCTCACGCCATCTTGGCTATCTTTTTCTCTGATACTACTCATTTACATAGCCTCATCGGTCGTAAGGCCATCCACAATGCCGTCGGTGATCATCGTACCGCTTTTTAGTGTCAACGTGCGGTACTTCATGCGAGCAATTAGACCGAGATCATGGGTTGCAATTAGCACCGATGTCCCAACTGCATTAAATTCTTCAAACAAGCGAATAATATCAAGTGATAACTTAGGATCTAGATTACCCGTTGGTTCATCGGCAAGTAGTATAGGCGGTTTGTTAACAACAGCGCGCGCTATACCAACACGTTGTTGTTCACCACCAGATAACATTTTGGGGTAGCATTTTTGTTTATCTGACAGGTGGACCTTTTCGAGCGCGGCTTCCACACGTTTACGAATTTCTTTAGGGCTATAACCTTCGATAATCAGTGGTAATGAGACGTTGTCGAATACGGTGCGATCCATCAACAAATTATGGTTTTGAAAAATCATCCCAATTTTTCGTCGCATAAAAGGAACTTGTTTGTAACCCACCTTGGCTAAGTCCGTATTATTTATTTGGATGCTGCCTGAACTCGGCTTTTCCATCAGACTAATCAGCTTCAATAATGTACTTTTACCAGCTCCAGAATGGCCGGTTAAAAAGGCCATTTCACCTGCCGCCAGATTGAAACTCACATTTTTAAGGGCAAGGAAGCCGCCCGAATAGGTTTTGTTTACTTGGTTAAAGCTGATCATTGTTGTTCTTATAAAAAGGCCACGAATCAGACGTGGCCAAATATTGATGCAACTCTATTGTTATCAAGTATGTCGCTAAATGCAATTGCTTATATTGAAATTATTCTTTTGTGAATAACGCCTCAATAAAGTCTTCACTATGGAACGGACGCAGATCGTCAATACCTTCACCAACACCAATAAAACGAATAGGGATTTGATGCTTATCAGCGATAGCAAAGACAACACCGCCTTTTGCTGTACCATCGAGTTTAGTTAATGTAATACCGGTTAAATTAACCGCTTCATCGAATAGCTGTGCTTGGCTTAACGCATTTTGGCCCGTGCCTGCGTCAATGGTTAGCATCACTTCATGTGGCGCTGTATCATCAAGCTTTTTCATCACTCGCACAACTTTCTTGAGCTCTTCCATTAAGTGACCTTTGTTTTGCAATCGTCCCGCAGTATCTGCAATCAAGACATCTACGCCACGTGCTTTTGCTGCACTAATCGCATCAAAGATCACTGACGCACTGTCGGCGCCGGTATGCTGTGCGACAACAGGAATATCGTTGCGCTCACCCCATACTTGAAGTTGCTCTACTGCAGCAGCACGGAATGTGTCACCTGCCGCTAGCATGACTGATTTACCCTGAGCTTGCAGCTGCTTAGTTAGCTTACCTATGGTCGTTGTCTTACCTACACCGTTTACACCCACCATCAAAATGACATAAGGCGAGTCACTCTCAGGTATTTCAAGTGGTTGTGAAACTGGCTCTGCTAGCTTTTTCAATTCTAGTTTAAGCAAATCGTAAAGCGCTTCGGCATCTTTTAATTGCTTACGACTTGCAGACTCCGTTAGTGAGTCGATAATTTTCATCGTGGTATCAACACCAACATCAGCAAGTAACAAGTGAGTCTCTAGCTCTTCAAATAGCTCATCATCGATTTTCTTCCCACGGAATAAATCAAAGATGCCACCACCTAAGTTTTGGCGAGTTTTCGTTAGACTTTGCTTTAAGCGAGCAAAGAAACCTTGCTTTTCTTCTGCTGGCTCTGGCTCTGGCTCTGGCTCTGGCTCTGGCTCTGGCTCTGGCTCTGGCTCTGGCTCTGGCTCTGGCTCTGGCTCTGGCTCTGGCTCTGGCTCTGGCTCTGGCTCTGGCTCTGGCTCTGGCTCTGGCAGGACATTATCTGCAGCACTTTTTGGGGATTCAACAACTTCTGTTGCCTGTTCAACACTCTCAGTTACAGCATCTTGCTGCTCTTGTTGTTCTGCTTCTTGCGGTTGTTCTTTATCGTCACCGCCGAAACCTAGCCAGGAAAATAAACCTTTCTTCTTCGCCATGGTATATCGCTTCAGGTTGAGAATTAGCGCATATGAGATAGCTAATTCAGAGGATTAGGGATAAAATTGGCGGCTATATTATCATCTTATTAAGCGGCGACAAACCTGCGTCCTCAGATAAGTACTTAACACATGAATAGACCTCGCAGAGCCAAATCCTCTCAACCTCAAAAAGCCCATTCAAATATTCGCATTATTGGCGGCAAGCATCGTGGTAGGAAGCTGCCGGTATTGAATGCTGAAGGTTTGCGCCCAACAACAGATCGCGTGAAAGAAACCCTTTTTAACTGGTTGATGATGTCGATACACGACAGCCACTGTTTGGACTGTTTTGCAGGTGCAGGGAGCTTAGGGTTCGAAGCTTACTCACGAGGCGCTTCATCAGTTACGATGCTGGAACTGAATAAAGATGTAGCTAAACAGTTACAGGTTAACAAGCAGGCATTGAGCGCAGACACCATTAATGTGGTGACAGTAGATGCACTTCAATTCCTACAAGCGCCAAATAACAAGATTGATATTGCCTTTGTTGACCCACCGTTTCATCAAGGCTTGACGCAAAAAACTATCGATATGCTTGCTGCGGGCTGGTTAGCACCGGGAGCAAACGTCTATGTAGAACAAGAAAGTCAGTTGGTCGAACCTAGTGTTCCAGAAAGCTGGCAATTGATTAAAGAAAAAACGGCTGGGCAAGTGACATACCGTTTGTACGAAGTAGAGTAGGGCGTTAAGCCGATATTATTCTGCTCAAATACACGCTATGTAAACTGGTATAGCGCTACCATGGTCAACAAATTACACACACCATGTGCCCACATACATAGCACGACATTGCGGTATTTGATGCGCATCCAAGTAAAATAAGCACCCAGCAAGAACACCATGCAGATACCTACCATGGTATATTGGCTATGGATAGCAGCAAACATTACGCTAGTGGTCACTGCTGCACCTATAAGTCCAATTTTACTTTGCTCAAGTCGTGCAAACAAAAAGCCTCTAAACACCAACTCCTCTACCACTGGCGCTAAAATACATACGGTAAGTATCACAAAAGCGACTGAAACATCAGATGCCTTGATAGACATCATGAATGGTTCTTCTGGAAGTTCGAGAAGAATGCCCAATGCAGTAAACGCCAACCAAAAAAGCGTTGTCGACAAGATTACATAGCACATTTGTTTAAGCGATATCGGTGCGAAACTTAGCAGTGCTGAAATAGTGCGGCTATTGCTTTCGAAGAGGCTCCATTTACTGAAGAGAAAGACTGAAGGCACGACAAGAAAGTAAATCGTAAAAGTCATGGCCAGCATTACATCAACTTGCGCAAACCACGCGGACACGTTTTGAATATCTTCAACGCCAGCGTATATGCCAAACAAACTCCCAACGACAAACCCAGGCACTATAGCCAGAAATATAGCGTAGCAGATGGTCAATAAAATAGATGGGTGTTTTCGTTCCTGCGGCTGTGCTGGCGGCTCAATTTGTACTTCGGAAGGCACTGATTTTGGCTCAATCAAGACAGTTAACCAATTTCAATACCTAGGTTTGATATGCCTTCTTCAAGCACCATGTCTTTCGCCTGTTTGCAGGTTGCTTTATTTTCAGGCGAGTTTTTTAGGAAATCAAACAGTTCATTCTGTGTAGCAATTTCCCACTGCATTAACGGATACTGTTTAATATCTTGTTGACTAACGTCCTGCAGTTCGCCAAATTCCTCAAGTAATAACAGCTCAACATAATAACTGACACTGTTCTCTGATAGTCTCGAGACATTGCTGAACTCTTCAGCATCTTTACTATCAATCGCCTGCAACGTCGATATCATCGCCATACAAACATCTAAAGCAGGAAAGACACCAAAAAAATCAAACGCTTCGGGATCAGGAATGTGCTCTTCAAGTTTGCCAAGTTGCGTATCTAGGTTAACTTTCAGCTTTTGACTGCTTTCAAGTTTTTGCCATAGCACGTCTAGCTGTTGGCGGAGTACGTTAACATCGCCAAACTCAGCAGCCTGGGAGAACATTGCATAATTAGGCAGCATGCGCTCAAGCAATGCGCAACAAAATGCAGATTGTTGCCAAAGTGAAAGTTTGGAAAATGGCAAACGAATTGGCATAAGGCGTTATCTCAGAAGTCGAATTTTGTCGGCAAGTATAACAAAGAGAAAAAGAAAAAGGCGGTATAAACCGCCATTAGCCTTGAAGCTGTTTCTGCGCGTATTCAAAGCGCAGTCGATATTCGCGAATCTTATCTTCAAGCTCTTGCACTTCTTGCTCGTGTTTGCTGATCAAAGACAAGTTTTCATCACGGAGATACTTAATAGTATCGCGTGTATTGTTGTTGTCTTGTTCAAACTTATCTTTCGCACTCGCCAGCTTTTGCTGTGCTTGCTGTTCAGCGTCTGCCGCAGCTTGAAGCTTCTTGTCAAATTCACCTTGATTGTATTCAAGCGCCTCAACTTTTTCTGCCGCTTTTTGTAAGTCTTTTTCAGACTGAGCCACTTGCGCATTTAATGCTTCTATTTGCTCGACATACTGAGACTCACCCGCCGCTAACTGCTTCTCTAAGTCTGCGATAGTCGCCTGATCAGACTCATGCTGCTTCTGACCAATAGTCACTTGCTCAGTTAACTTAGCGGTCTGCTCTTTAAAGTCAGTGACATGCTGTTGAAGCACATCAATGTTACGCTGCAACTCAGACTTAGATGCCTGTAGCTTTTCAATTTGCTGCTGCTGTGATGACGCTTCAGCTTTAAACTTATCTACAATATCTTGATGTTGAGCTGTTAGCGTTTGTGTTGTTTTCTCAGATTCAGCTTTAGCTTCTGCTAATAACTGTTGATCGGCAGATAGTTTCGTTTTTAGATCATTATTTTCTGCATTAGCTTGTGCCAATGCCTGCTCAACTTGCGATTGCTTCGCTGTAAGTTCGTTAATTTGAGCATTTAATGCATCAGTTTCTTTGCTTTGTTCTGCCGCTGAGCTACTCGCACCCGCCAAAGCTTGTTCAAGCTCGTTAGCCTTTTTCTCACTGGTTTGCAGCTGTTGTTGCAGCTCGCTTACATTCGCCTGTGTTGTGGCTTGTTCAGCTTTCGCAGCATCAGTAGCTTGTTGTGCTGCAAGGACCTGTTGGTTCAGTTCATTATTTTCACTGACTAATGCTTCGAGTTTATCTTGAAGTGCTTGTTGTCCTTGTTGGTTTGACGACTCTGCATCTGATACTTGCGCTTGCAATTTTTCGATATCAGCCGCCAATTTTGCGTTCTGCTGCTCTGCAACAGAAAGTGCCTGCTGCGCATCATTGCTTTGCTGACCAAACTGCGATTGTGCATGCTCCAATGCAGATGTAGCTTCATTCAACTTTAAGTTAAGATCCGATATCTGCTGATTTTGCACTTCTAACGTAGCCGTTTTCGCTTTGTCAGCTTTAAGCAGGTTTTGAATTTTCTCTGAGTAGCCGCCATTTTCTTTGCTAAGGTCGGCAGCTTGCTTTTCTGCGCTCGCTAGTGCTGAAGTGTTTTCTTCAAGTGATTTGGACGCTGTAGCAAGTGACTCCTCAAGCTCACTAATTTGATCAATTTTCTCTTTGAGGGCTTGTTCTGTGTCCGAATTTTTAGCGGTATCAAGTTCCGCCATTTTCTTCACTTCAAGCTCACTAGCTTCCAGTTGAGACTGCAGTTGCTCAACTTGCTTTTGCAGTGACTCGGCCTGTTGGCTTGAGCTCGCTTCGAGTTCTTTCTGTTTATTTAAAGCGTCTTGATATAAAGCATGACTTTTTATGTCTTGCTCAGAGATAGGTTGAGATTGATGCGAAGACAAAATGTTCGCCATTTTCTCTTCAACCTGAATATATATTTCACTGGCTAGGCTTTGTATTTGTTCTTCCAACTCCTTGGAAAGTTTATTTTTATCTGCCATGTTTTCCTCGTTATTCACCACATAACTAAGCAATTACAGCTAAATTAGCACAGCTACGCTACGTTGTTAACTGCTATTGTTGTCTGCAACGCCTAAGTTTCTTCTGATTTACAGCCAATAAAAAAGGGCCCTAAGGCCCTTTGATGTATTGTGTTTGCAATTACTTGTTCACTGGCAGAATTTGTACGCCCGCTACTTTTTGGTCACTGCGCTGATTACGCAGTTGTACAAGACGGTTCAATTGACCCATAGACGCTAGCATTGAGTGAATAGGAATGAATAAACCGCGCTTGTGGAAAGCTAACACTTGCTCATCGCTTAATTCACGTAAACTTGCTTCTTTAACCGTATGGATGCCGACAATTTTCTTTTTCTCGCCATTCTCAAAGCCAATAACAAGTTCTAACTCTTCTAACAGGTTAGCTTCTTCCATTTCTTTGATGAAGCGTTCTGTCATTACTTCGCTCTCGTATAAACGTCCAAGCGTTTCTTCGATATTTTTTAATAGCTCAGTAGGCTCGCCAGCTTCATCAAAAAGTGGCATTTCTTTGTCTTCACCGACAAATTCGCTATCTAGGTCAACGCATGCTGTTAGTGTTTTTTCTTTCTCTGGATCTAAACCCAGTGAAAAAGGCACCATTCCCACGCTTTGTGGTGCGTACAAGCCTGTCCACTCATCACCATTTAGGAACAAGTTTTCGCCCGTTTCCAAGCCCAGCATAGCAACAGTGCGCTTACGGCCCGATTCTGGATCTTTTACGATGAAAACAGGGAAGCTATTAGACGCCTTAGCAAATTCTGGTGCAGTCACAGGCACAATGTGTTGACCTTCAATGTGTTTTAAGGTTCTTTTCGCTGCAACTTTTAAGTTCTGGTGTTGTTCTTTTTTGATAGGGGCTACATTCGCCATAACGTGAATCTCTTTTCTCTGAATACTACTTAATACCGAAATGGCATCAGCTTTTTTATTGTTAAGCTAGACATGGTGACAGATATTCTCGCTTTCAAGCGAAATAATGAGAAAAATTTACCATGAATTGAAATTCCTTTAGAAAACAGCAATTAGCTTGGGTTAAGCTTATGTGACAAGCGATACATTCATTCGATATTGGTTAAAAAGTGAAAGCATTACTCTTTGTTTCTGTGTTGTGGGCATTTTCTTTTGGTCTTATAAAAGGCCAACTTACCGGTGTTGACCCAACCTTAGTTGCAGCAATACGCCTATTGCTGTGCGCTCTTGTTTTCCTACCCTTTATTAAATTTTCCACTAACAACAGCTATAGTTTGAAGTTACTTGGGCTAGGTGCTGTTCAATTTGGCGTAATGTATTGGGCTTATATTCAGTCCTACCAATATTTACCTGGCTATTTAGTGGCAGTATTCACCATATTTACGCCCATTTACGTTTTTCTTGTCGCATCGATATGGCAAAGAAACTGGCAATTCTCCTCTTTAGTCCCTATTTTTATTTCGATTGTAGGGGCTGCAACTATTGTTTATCGGGCGCCAGAAGCAAATCAATGGCTAACAGGCTTTTTGATTTTACAATGCGCTAACATCGCCTTTGCATTGGGGCAGGTCGGGTATAAGTATCTTTCACAAAGCATTGACGCTGGTCACACTAATAGTATGGCTATCATGTATATGGGGGCGGCTATCTTTAGCGTAATTACTGTGCTTTTTACTGGCAGTTATAGTGGTATCCCTGACATTACCAAAGACCAATGGCTAGTATTATTATATTTGGGTGTAATTGCTTCAGGAATAGGCTTCGCTGCATGGAATTATGGCGCAAAACAAGTGAAAGCGAGCACGCTTGGCTTGATGAATAATGGTTACATTCCGTTCGCGGTTATATTTTCTATTACGCTATTTGGCGAACAAGCAGATATTGTTCGTTTAACTATTGGCACCAGTTTAATGCTGGTTGCTGCTTATTGGCTGGAAAAGCGCAATGCAACATAGACGGACTTTTATTGTAGGATTTATTGTCGCATTGGCTAGCTTTTTTGCTTTCGCTATGCCGCAAATTAAAACCGAATTTGGTCGAACTTTAGAGGGATTTGTCCGTATCAAAGTGATAAACGAAACCCCAAAAGAATTGGCATGCTACGTTGCCATAGATGGTAGAAAAATAAAATTTCGCTTGCCAGCATTAGCCCATTCAAAATGGTACAAAGCGACAGACAAGCGATACACAGTGAAAAGCTTTAGCACATGGTGTGACTACATTGAATTTCACCCAGAATACCGCAAGTATGTCTACTAGCGAGCATATTCATCAAACTACTTATTTAACGGCAACTTCGTTACCATTTATGACGTATACATTTTTTCCTTTTGGAATACCTGTACACTGTTGACCCGGTTGTGGACACCACGCATCAACGACATGTAAATCTTCACCTGCCTTGATAATGTATCGCCAGCCGTAAAGCGATTGCTTTTTCTTTTTCATCTGACTGCGTGCGCCGGCCAAACCGCCAACAATCTTCGCAGCATCATTGCCACTGCCACTGCCAAAGGCAGAGCCGATGCCAACACCAATTGCAGCGCCCAAAATTGGCTTACCGTCTTTACCTACCTGGGTATTAATAACCTCGGCTTTCTCAACCACACCTTCATAAACGGTCGACTGTGCCACAACGGTAGAGCAAACAAACAAGAGTGAAAGGGCAACTGCAATTTTTTTCATAACTGACTCCAACAGGTTGTCAAAAATTTAAGCGTTATGAAAAGGATAGTTGTTACAGCTTTGTAATGCTGTAAATATGTGTAAAAGAGTCGATAAGAAGTGTTAGCGCCCTCTATTGGGCGCTATTCTGATACGTTGACTACTTACGATTTCGAAATGCAGCAACAAGACCGTTTGTTGAAGCATCCATATCCAGAGATGACGACACGTCACTTATAGATTTGAGTACCTGATTACCTAACAACTTGCCTAGCTCAACACCCCACTGATCAAAGGAGTTAACCTGCCAAATAACGCCTTGTACGAACACTTTGTGTTCATAAAGCGCAATCAGCTTACCCAAGGTCTTAGGGTCCAACGTATCAAACAGCAGTGTATTGCTTGGCTTATTGCCAGGCATAGTTTTATGGCTGGCTAATGCATCAATATCTTTTTGGCTCTTACCTGCACTCTCCAAAGCCGCTCGAACCTCTACTTCAGTTTGGCCAGCCATGAGCGCCTGACTTTGACCAAAACAATTTGCCGCTAGCATATCGTGATGATCTGCTACGTCATGATGCGGCTGTAGCGGCAACATAAAGTCTGCAGGGATAACGGTATTGCCTTGGTGGATCAATTGATGGAATGAGTGCTGACCATTGGTTCCCTCGCTTCCCCAAATTATAGGCCCAGTATCATAATCCACCGATTGTCCTTCTTGCGTTACGCGCTTACCGTTACTCTCCATATCAAGTTGCTGCACGTAAGCTGGTAAGCCTCGTAAATAGTGATAGTAAGGTAAAAGCACGTGTGACTGGGCACCAAAAAAGTTGCGATACCAAATACCAAGTAACGCCATTAAAACCGGCATATTTTCTTCCAAAGGCGCAGAGGTGAAATGCTGATCCATTTCATATGCTCCTTTTAGAAACGCTTCGAAGTTGTCGTAACCAACAGCGAGTGCTAAAGGAAGCCCGATTGCAGACCAAACCGAGTAGCGACCGCCAACCCAATCCCACATTGGAAAAATATTGTCTTGGCTAATACCGAAAGCTTCTGCGCCCTCGATATTGGTTGAGACACAAGCAAAGTTGTGAATAACATCAGCTTGTGTTGCTGTTTGTAAAAACCACGCCTTAGCGGTTTCTGCATTGCGCAACGTTTCCTGTGTTGTCAATGTTTTTGATGAGGTCATAATCATCGTTGTTTCAGGATTGAGTGATGCAAGCACGTCCTGAATATGACAGCCATCAACGTTAGCAACAAAATGTACATTCAATTGCTTTTGGCGATATGGTTTTAACGCTTCAGACATGATTTTAGGGCCCAAGAACGAACCACCAATGCCAATACTGACAATATCTGTAAATGCCTTACCGCTGTAACCAACCTTTTTACCTGTCGATACTGCATCGACAAACAGCTTCATTTTTTCACGTGTAGCCTTGATTTCAGGCATGACGTCTTGACCATCTACCATCACCGGCGCATCACTAAAGTTTCGCAGCGCAGTATGCAAAACTGCACGTTGTTCGGTACTATTAATCGCATCACCACAGAACATTGCTGCACGCTTTTCTTCAAGTTTCATGGCTTTCGCCAAGTCGACAAGCAACGTTTTTGTTTCAGCGTTAATACGATTCTTGGAGTAATCTAAGGTGATACCTGCTGCAGTCAAAGAAAAGGCTTGGAACCGATTATCGTCATCCGAAAACAATGCATTCATATGCACTGATTTCATTTCTTGATAATGGCCTAAAAGACGTTGCCACTGAGCGGTATTCGTTAACATGTTAGTTCCCTAGTGTTCATTGCTGAGCATATTGTAGCGCATCTAAGACGCTGTAAACGCACATTTATTAAGTATAACAAGGGTATTTAGACGTGCGCGTCTCGTTGTAGTCAACCATTAAATCATCCAAAAACAGCAACAAAATGACAATTTGAGATTAATTAGGCAATTTTTGGCCTGTATTGTTAAACAGCAATAAAAAAAGCGCCATAAAGCGCTTTTTTTGACTATCGATACATTATTCTACCGTTACACTTTTCGCTAGGTTACGCGGTTGGTCTACATCTGTACCTTTTATGATAGCTACGTAGTATGAAAGTAGCTGAAGTGGCAATGTATAAACAATTGGCGCAATCATGTCGTCGCAATGTGGCACATTGATGACTTTCATGGTTTCATCACTTTCAAATTTCGCATCGTTATCAGCAAATACATACATCAAACCGCCACGAGCACGCACTTCTTCAACGTTTGATTTAAGTTTTTCAATCAAGTCATTCTTGGGTGCTACAACAATAACAGGCATTTCCGCATCAATTAACGCTAATGGGCCATGCTTAAGTTCACCCGCTGCATATGCTTCTGCATGAATGTATGAAATTTCTTTAAGCTTTAGCGCACCTTCCATTGCAATCGGGTATTGATCGCCGCGACCAAGGAACAAAGAATGATGCTTATCAGCAAAGTCTTCTGCTAAATCTTCAATCTCATCAGCTAACGCGAATGTTTCTTCAATTTTGTTAGGCAGAGTAATTAGCGCTTGAGCCATTGCTTTCTGATCAGCGTCACTCATGCCGTGATGTGTGCCCAAAGCCAACGTCATCATCATTAAACCAACAAGCTGCGTGGTAAACGCTTTAGTTGATGCCACACCTATTTCGGCGCCAGCTTTGGTCATAAATGCTAAGTCAGACTCTCGCACTAAGCTTGAACCTGGAACGTTACAAATCGTTAAACTTGCACGGTAGCCAAGTTCTTTTGCTAAGCGCAATGCAGCCAACGTATCAGCAGTTTCACCTGACTGAGATATCGTCACCAGTAGGGCGTTTTTAGGCACATGTGACTTGCGATAGCGGAATTCGCTGGCAATTTCAACGTTACATGAAACGCCTGCAAATGCTTCAAGCCAATAGCGCGCGACCATACCTGAGTGATAACTGGTGCCACACGCAATAATTTGTACGTGTTCAATTTCTTTGAAGATGTCATCAGCACCTTCACCAAATGTTGCTGTATTAAGCTCGCCACCCAATAAACGACCTTCTAGCGTGTTGCGAATTGCTGATGGTTGCTCGTAAATCTCTTTAAGCATGTAGTGACGATATTCACCTTTATCACCAGCATCGTGGCTGACTTCTGACTCTTTCGCCTCACGAACAACAGGGTTGCCATCGACGTCAAATATATTCACTTCAAAACGTGTAACTTCGGCAACATCACCTTCTTCTAAGAACGCGAATTTACGCGTAACTGGCAGTAGTGCCATCATATCTGAAGCAATAAAGTTTTCACCAAGGCCATAACCAACGACTAATGGGCTACCTGAACGTGCGACAACGACTCGTTCTTTGTCATTGGTATCCATGATCACGGTGCCATAAGCTCCGTCAAGCTTCTTAACCGCTGATTGCGCTGCTGCTAGTAACGTATCATGTGACTTTAATTCGTGATGAACAAGATGAGCGATAACTTCTGTATCTGTCTCGCTTACAAAAGCATAGCCAAGACCTGAAAGCTCAGCACGTAGTTCTTCATGGTTTTCAATAATGCCATTGTGAACCACCGCAATATTGTCACTTGAAACATGTGGATGAGCATTCGTTTCACTTGGTGCACCGTGTGTCGCCCAGCGAGTATGCGCAATACCTGTACCGCCAGACAATGGGCTTTCCGCAACTGCATCAGCTAATTCTTGCACTTTACCTAATCGACGAACACGTTGTAGCTGTTTGTTATCATCGATAATGGCTACACCAGCTGAATCATAGCCACGGTACTCAAGGCGTTTCAGGCCTTCCACCAAAATATCTACTACATCACGTTGTGCTACTGCACCTACAATGCCACACATAATGACTTCCTTATTTGCGTTAAAATGTTAGTCGGCGCATATCACTATAACGCCTTTACTTTCTATGTCTTGTTTGAGGTTGGCCGGCAAACCATTGTCTGTTATTAGCGTGTGTATTTGCTGCCAAGGTAATTCTAAATTTGGAATTCGACGACCAATCTTTTCTGACTCAACCATCACAATAACATCACGTGCAACGTTCGCCATTACCTTACTCAAGCCTATCAGCTCATTGAATGTTGTGGTACCGCGTTCGATATCAATGCCATCAGCGCCGATAAATAGCTGATCAAAGTCGTAAGACTTAAGCACTTGCTCTGCAACTTGACCCTGAAAAGATTCTGATGTTGGATCCCAAGTTCCACCAGTCATCAGCAACGTTGGCTCATTTTCTAGCTCGTTCAGGCGAGACGCTATTGCTAATGAGTTGGTCATCACCACTAACCCACGCTTATCGCTTAGGTGCTCCACGAGAGCAGAGGTTGTTCTGCCACTGTCTATAACAATACGATAGTGGTCTTTTATTAAAGATGCGGCCGCTTTGCCAATACATTCCTTTTGTTTCGAAACTTTTTGATTTTGTGGTTCAACAATTTCTCGTGGCAACGGCACCGCACCGCCATATCGACGCAACAGCAAACCGCTTTTTTCAAGCGCAGCTAGGTCTTTTCTTATGGTAACTTCCGATGTCTCAAAGCGTCTTGCTAAACTTTCTACGCTGACTTCACCAGCATCGTTGAGCTCAGAGATAATATAGTGACGTCGTTGTTGCGTGTTTCGTTTTGACACAAATCAAACCAAATAAGTTTCGTTTCGAAAGAATTATAGGTATCGTTTATTAAATGTCAACCTGAACCAGTCAATAGCTTCGAATCATTATGGCTGGTGTTTTTGATATCTTCACGGTAAAACTAAGGTTATCGCTTATTCCCTATATGTTAACTATGCAGCGCCTTTCCTTTATTTTTGTTCTCGTTTTTCTATTTGGCTGTAAATCAACATCATCTCTACATTCGGTAAAACACATCGAAGAGTTGGTAAAACAGGTTGAAAATAATCCTGAAGATATTGTATCGGTAATAGAAAAGTCGCAACAAAGTCATAAAGCAATTATTCGCGATGCAGAACAAGTAAAGCTAGCGCTAAAAGAGCTGAAACGAGTCGTTGAATCTATTTGGGGTAAGGAGGATACCGAGCTCCCTTCCAGTAAAAAGTATGTGAAATACAGTAATGACTACCGAGCGAGAGCTATCGTAGATTTTGAAAATGGCTCAGTAACGGTAGAAACGATTGCAAAAAAGAACCCTACTGATTTGCTCAAGCAAGCTATTACCCTGACCTTATTAACGCCTGCGGATCCGAGAAATACCGACATTTTCTCTAGTAGTGCGCCAGACCTTGGTGAGGAGCCATTTCTTTACAGGCAGGTCATTGATCAAGATAAACAAGCGATTAGGTATCAATGGCGTGCAAATCGTTTTGCAGACTATCTACTAAAAAATAATCTTATAAACGAGCCAAACAAGCATAAAGTCACCTTTAGTCTGGTGCCTCAACACCAGCATTTACGCCAATTACAGTATAGTGAGTTTGTTATTGCCTCAGCGCAGAAGTATCAAATACCTGCACATCTCATTTATGCGGTAATCGAGACAGAGAGTAGCTTCAACCCGTTTGCCGTCAGTTCAGCCAATGCGTATGGCTTAATGCAAGTAGTACCATCAACTGCCGGTAAAGATGTTTACCAAAAAATAAAAAACAGATCGGGGCAACCGACAAAGCAACAATTGTTTTCGCCTGAAACCAATATCGATATCGGTACCGCCTATTTGCATTTGTTAGACACGCGTTATTTAGCTTCTGTTAATAATAAGCAAAGTAAAACTTACACTGTTATTTCCGCTTACAATGGGGGAGCAGGGAATGTGCTTAAAACCTTTGATGCTAATCGAGATAGGGCTATACGCGACATTAATAGTCTGACTTCCAAATCAGTCTATTGGGCGCTTACACATAAACACCCTAAGCAGGAATCGAGGCGATACCTAGAGAAGGTGGCTCAAAAACAATCTAAATACCAGCAATAGCGTTGACAATGGTAAAAGACAATAAGATAGTATTTATACTATTTATTAATCAAATACCTATCATGAAAAGAGTTTTTTTAACTGCTTTTATGTTTTTCATCTGTATATACGTCGATGCAACAGAGCCTGAACAGCTATATCCAGTAACACCGGCGATATTGCCAGAGCTATCTAAACGAGGTGAGTTGAATGTAGGTGTAACCACACTTTCAGTTGTTAACAAACGAGCTTTTGACCACCGCACTTTTTCAGGTACCTATGAAAGACCACTTACGGTTGAAGTTTGGTATCCAGCACACCACAACAAAGAAAAATTAGCCGTATACAATGCGGTTACAAGGAGTCATCAGCCCTTCACTATTCAGGCTAATGCATATCGAGACGCTAAACCAGTCAGTGACAACCGTTACCCTTTGATTGTTTTGTCTCATGGTTACACAGGTGATAGAACGTTAATGTTCTATTTAGGAGAACACTTAGCGAGTCATGGCTATATTGTAGCCAGTATCGATCACACCGATTCGACGACCAAAGAGATAAGCTTTAAAGAAAAGCCTTTTGAAGGCTTTATCAGCACATTGATTCACCGTAGCCGCGATCAACAATTCGTACTCGATTATTTTCGTAGCCTAACAACACCATTGGGCGACATTACCAATACAAACAAAGCCGGCGTAATCGGTTATTCAATGGGAGGCTTTGGCGCTATAAACACAGTGGGCGGTTGCTACCAGGTTACCCAGCAAGGTTTAATACGCTTTGGTATTCCTGAAGAGGTTGCTGTAAAAATTCTTCCAAGCTTTAATTTCTGCAATGCAGGAAAACAGAACGTCGATAGCGCTTGGAAAGCGATGATTGCTTATGCCCCCTGGGGGCAAGAGCATAACCTACATAGCACAGAGGCTCTTGGTTCGATTTCACCAGCCACGCTTTACATAACAGGCGACCTTGATGATATTTCAGGTTATGAGCAAGGTGTCAAAAAACTATTTGAGCAAACCAGTAAAGAAGATAATTACCTTCTAGTGTATAACGGTGCTCGACATAATGTTGCGCCACATCCTGCGCCATCAGTCGCTTATGCTAACAGTGATGATTTAGGGCACTACCATGAACCTTCCTGGGCGCAAAACCAATTAAACTACTTTAATCAGCACTTTTCGTTAGCGTTTCTTAATTGTTACATCAAGGAAAACAGTGAAGGTTGTGCGATGTTGCCTAAACATCAACAAGCAACGCAAACAAAACAAGCAGACGGTTCAATGAGCCAAGCTTGGCCAGGAATGCCGGATAGATTCGCCACCAGTATGCATTTTCTTTCAGCAGAGAATAAAAGCCAGTGAGAGTAAGCTATAAATTAGCTAAACAAAAAGGGAGCATAAAGCTCCCTTTTTTATCGCCACGATATACAGTGACTATTTTTTCACTGGGCGTTTCCAGCCACCAATATTACGCTGTTTTCCACGAGCAACCGCTAGCTCTTCATCAGCAACATCTTTAACGATAACAGAGCCTGCACCGGTAGTTGCCATTGCACCTACAGATACTGGCGCTACCAAGGAAGCATTAGAACCGATAAACGCTCCATCACCAATAATAGTCTTCGATTTATTTACGCCGTCATAGTTACACGTGATCGTACCCGCACCAATATTAGCGCCACTTCCAACTTCGGTATCACCAAGATAAGTAAGATGTCCGGCTTTGGAACCTTCACCGAGAACTGTTTTTTTCATTTCTACAAAGTTACCGACATGTGCGTCGCGCTTTAACTCTGACCCTGGACGAATACGTGCAAAAGGGCCCGCCGACGCTAACTCACCAATAATGGCATCTTCAACAATAGTGTTTGGCTTTATTTCTGCGCCTTTACCAATTTTACAGTTTTTTAGAATACAGTTAGCGCCAATAGTAACGTTATCTTCTAATTCGACATCACCCTCAAAAATACAGTTGATGTCAATTTTTACCTCTTGGCCAACCATTAAATTTCCACGCACATCAATACGCGCCGGATCGCGTAAGCTAGCTCCTGCTATCATCAGCTCTTCTGCTTGTCTTAGCTGGTAAGCCCGCTCTAGTGCGGCTAGTTGCACTCTATTATTGGCACCTTCCACTTCAATTTCAGTCTCAGGATGTGCGGTCGCTATTTGCTTACCTTCGCCATGCGCCATGGCAATAATATCAGTAAGGTAATACTCACCTTGCGCATTATCGTTTGAAAGGTTTGATAGCCAACGTTTTAAGTCTCCACCATTCGCAAGCAAAATACCGGTATTACATTCATCAATGGCCAGCTGCTCTTCATTTGCATCTTTTTGCTCTACAATGCCAACTACCGTGTCATTACTACGGATAATACGACCATAGCCTGTTGGATCCTGTAATTTAACTGTTAGTAGAGCCATCCCCTCTACTGGTTTCGCCGAAATAAGGCGTTGCAAAGTCGATACTTTAGTTAGTGGAACATCTCCGTAAAGAACCAAAACATCTTCATCATCTTTAAGGTATGGAGATGCCATATCGACAGCGTGACCAGTGCCTAATTGTTCTTTTTGCTCAACAAAATTGAGGTCATCTCCTGTCACTTGTGCTTTTAGAACATCGCCACCAAAACCATAAATTAAATAGATATCTTCAGCGTTAACCTGACGAGCAGCATCAATAACATGAGACACCATAGGCTTATGAGCAACCGGATGAAGCACCTTTGGCAATGAAGAACGCATGCGAGTACCTTTGCCCGCTGCTAAGATAACTACTGATAAAGACATGATATTTCCATTTAAAATCTAAAAATCCCACACATTCTACCGTAGAAATATGACATTCGACATCAAAGTTTACTCAAATGAAAAGTTAGAGGAGAATGAGTTTTCACTTTGCGTTAAAACAAAAAAGCGACCAAATGGTCGCTTTTTTCATATCACTAAAACAGGTTAGTAATTTTATTTCTTTTCCGAAGCTTGGATAACGCGAAGTTTCGCGATAGCGCGTGCTAAATCAGCGGCAGCTTCTGCAAAGTTTACATCGTCGCTGTGCGCATTTAATTTTGCTTCAGCACGTTGTTTTGCATCTTCTGCTGCTTGAAGATCTAAGTCTCCAGCACGTGTCGCCACGTCGGCCAACACGGTAACGCTATTAGGTTGTACCTCTAACATACCGCCAGAAAGGTAAATCACTTCTTCTTCACCGTGTTGTTTCACGATGCGAGCCATGCCAGGTTTTAGTGAGGTCAGTAAAGGTGCGTGACCAGGCATAATACCTAATTCACCTTCACTACCAGTAATTTGCAATGATTCAACACGGCCAGAGAATAACTCTTCTTCCGCACTTACTACATTCAAATGTACAGTCATTGCTGCCATTGTTTGACCTCCTAATATTAGCCGCTGATCAAATTAAGCAGCGGCTAAACACCTTACATTGATTTAGCTTTCTCTACAGCTTCTTCGATTGAGCCAACCATGTAGAACGCTTGCTCAGGCAAATCATCATACTCACGAGCAAGAATACCTTTAAAGCCAGCAATTGTGTCTTTAAGTGATACATACTTACCAGGAGAACCAGTGAATACCTCAGCAACGAAGAACGGTTGAGATAAGAAACGCTGGATCTTACGAGCACGGTCAACAGTTTGCTTATCTTCTTCAGAAAGCTCGTCCATACCTAAGATAGCGATGATATCTTTAAGTTCTTTGTAACGTTGTAATGTTGATTGAACGCCACGTGCTGTTTCATAGTGCTCGTTACCGATAACTAATGGATCAAGCTGACGTGATGTTGAATCAAGTGGATCGATAGCAGGGTAGATACCTTGTGCTGCGATGTCACGAGAAAGTACAACTGTTGCATCCAAGTGAGCGAAGGTTGTCGCAGGAGATGGGTCAGTTAAGTCATCCGCAGGTACGTATACCGCTTGGATTGACGTGATTGAACCCGTCTTAGTTGACGTAATACGCTCTTGAAGTACACCCATTTCTTCAGCAAGTGTTGGTTGGTAACCTACCGCTGAAGGCATACGACCTAGAAGTGCTGATACCTCAGTACCTGCAAGTGTGTAACGGTAGATGTTATCTACGAAGAAAAGAACGTCACGACCTTCGTCACGGAACTTCTCAGCCATAGTAAGACCAGTCATCGCAACACGAAGACGGTTACCCGGTGGCTCATTCATCTGACCGTATACAAGCGCTACTTTATCAAGTACGTTTGAATCGTTCATTTCATGGTAGAAATCGTTACCCTCACGCGTACGCTCACCAACACCAGCGAATACTGAGTAACCACTGTGCTCGATAGCGATGTTACGGATAAGTTCCATCATGTTTACGGTTTTACCAACACCAGCACCACCGAATAGACCTACTTTACCACCTTTAGCGAATGGACATACTAAGTCGATTACCTTGATACCCGTCTCTAACAATTCGTTAGCAGAAGCTTGCTCTTCATAAGAAGGCGCTTCACGGTGGATAGACCATTTTTCTTCTTCACCGATTGGGCCAGCTTCATCGATTGGCTCACCCAATACGTTCATAATACGACCAAGTGTTGCAGTACCTACTGGCACTTGGATGTTATTACCTGTGTTTTCTACGTTCAGACCACGACGCAAACCGTCAGATGAACCCATAGCGATAGCACGAACTACACCACCACCTAATTGCTGTTGTACTTCTAGTACTAAGCCTGAAAGGTCACCTTCAGTTACTGTTAACGCGTCATATACCTGAGGTACAGCATCTTGTGGGAATTCTACATCCACAACTGCGCCAATGATTTGGACGACTTTACCTGTACTCATGTTTAATCCTCTAATCTTTGCTCTTAATTAAGACCTTTGCTTATACCGCTGCAGCACCGGCACAAATCTCACTCAATTCTTGTGTGATACTTGCTTGACGTGCTTTGTTGTATACCAGTTGTAGCTCTTTGATTAAATCACCAGCATTATCAGTTGCAGCTTTCATTGCAACCATACGAGCAGCTTGCTCACATGCTAAGTTTTCAACCACGCCTTGGTATACTTGCGACTCTGTGTAACGAACTAACAATTGCTCTAAAAGAGCTTTTGCATCAGGCTCGTACAAGTAATCCCAGCGATGTTTAATTTCGTCATCGTCTGACTTAGGCAAAGGTAAAAGTTGATCGATTGTCGGCTGCTGCGTCATGGTGTTTACAAACTTGTTGTAAACCACGTACAGCTTGTCTAATTCACCCTTATCGTATGCATCTAGCATAACGCGCACTGAACCAATTAAGTCAGTTACTGAAGGGTGGTCACCTAGACCTGAAATTTGTGCCGATACCTTAACACCCATATTGTTGAAAAATGCTGTGGCTTTAGAGCCAACAACTGCAAATTCAACTTCGGCGCCATTCGCTTGGTATTCACCAGCGCTAGCAAGTACCTGCTTGAACAAGTTAATGTTCAAGCCACCACAAAGTCCACGGTCTGTAGAGACAACAATATAGCCTACGCGCTTAACTTCACGCTCTTCCATGTAAGGATGGCGATATTCTAAGTTACCTCGCGCGATGTGACCGATCACATTTCGCATATTTTCAGCGTATGGACGAGAGGCAGCCATTGCATCTTGCGCTCTGCGCATTTTACTGGCTGCAACCATTTCCATCGCGCTGGTGATCTTCTGCGTATTTTTTACGCTTCCAATCTTCGATTTTATCTCTTTAGCGCCGGACATGACTATTTCTCTCCGAAAAAGTTACTATTACCAAGTTTGAGTTGACTTGAACGTATCAAGTAACTTAACCAAACTTGCTTCAATATCTGAGTTGTAATCGCCTTTTTCGTTGATAGTAGCCATAAGCTCAGCATTATCATTGTTTGCGTAAGACAATAATGCAGCTTCAAAATCTACTACTTTTTCAATAGCTACATCATTTAGGTAGCCTTTTTCAGCAGCAAATAGAGAAACAGCTGTTTCCGCAATTGATAATGGGCTGTATTGCTTCTGCTTCATCAACTCTGTTACGCGTTGACCGTGCTCTAATTGTGCACGAGTAGCGTCATCAAGGTCTGAAGCGAATTGAGCAAAGGCCGCTAATTCAGCATATTGTGCTAATGCTAAACGGATACCACCACCAAGTTTCTTGATAATTTTCGTTTGTGCAGCACCACCAACACGAGATACCGAGATACCTGCGTTAACAGCAGGACGGATACCAGCGTTGAATAAGTTCGACTCTAGGAAAATCTGGCCATCGGTAATTGAAATTACGTTGGTTGGTACGAATGCAGATACGTCACCCGCTTGTGTTTCAATAATTGGTAAAGCTGTTAATGAACCAGTTTGGCCTTTAACTTCACCATTTGTGAAACGCTCTACGTATTCTTCATTAACACGTGCAGCACGCTCTAGTAGACGTGAGTGCAAGTAGAATACGTCACCTGGGTAAGCTTCACGACCTGGTGGACGACGAAGTAGCAACGAGATTTGACGGTAAGCAACAGCTTGCTTAGATAAATCATCGTATACGATTAACGCATCTTCACCGCGGTCACGGAAGTATTCACCCATTGTACAACCAGAGTATGGTGCTAAGTACTGAAGTGCAGCAGCTTCAGATGCAGACGCTACAACAACGATAGTGTTTTCTAGTGCGCCGTGCTCTTCTAAGCTACGTACTACGTTAGCAACAGTTGATGCTTTTTGACCAACAGCTACGTAGATTGACTTAATACCCGTGTTTTTCTGGTTAATGATTGCATCTAATGCGATCGCTGATTTACCAACCTGACGGTCACCGATGATAAGCTCACGCTGACCACGACCAATTGGAATCATTGAGTCAATTGACTTAATACCAGTTTGTACTGGCTCGTCAACTGATTTACGGTCGATAACACCTGGAGCAACGACTTCAATTGGCGAGAAGCCATCGTTGTCGATTGGACCTTTACCGTCAATCGGCTCACCTAGAGTGTTAACAACACGGCCTAAAAGGCCACGACCTACTGGTACTTCAAGAATACGACCAGTACCTTTAACTTTTACGCCTTCTGCTAGGTCCGCGTATGGACCCATAACAACCGCACCTACTGAATCACGCTCTAAGTTAAGCGCGATTGCGTAGCGGTTGCCAGGAAGTTCGATCATCTCACCTTGCATTACATCAGCAAGACCGTGGATGCGAATGATACCGTCAGTTACAGAAACGATAGTACCTTCGTTACGAGCTTCACTAACTACGTCGAACTGTTCAATACGTTTTTTGATCAGTTCGGCGATTTCAGTGGAATTCAGTTGCATGCTCTGTTCCCCGTTAAGATTGCATTGTTGTTGCTAAACGGTCTAATTTACCTCGAATAGAACCGTCAATTACCATGTCACCAGCTTTGATAATCAAGCCAGACACAACGTCAGCACTTACAACACAATTAAGCTTCACTTTACGAGCCAAACGCTTTTCAAGCGCGGCGCTAATATTTGATTGTTGGTCAGCTGTTAATTCAACAGCAGACGTGACATCCACAGTTACTTCTTTGTCGTAATCCGCTTTCATTGAAGCGAATTGCTCAGCAACCTGTGGTAGCACCAACAGACGTTCGTTCTCAGCCATCACTTTTAATAAGTTTTGGCCTTGTTCATTTAGCTGTTCACCACAAACATTCAAGAATAATTCTTGCGCTTGTTCGGTAGACGCACCACCTGAAAGGTAGGTAGTAATCGTCTCGTTTTTAGAAACTTCAGCCGCAAACACTAGCATTTCTAACCAGTTGTCTACGCCATTTGCTTCTACAGCAAAATCGAACGCTGCTTTAGCGTAGGGGCGAGCGATAGTTGTCAATTCAGACATGCTCTATACCCCTTAAAGTTCAGCGACTAATTTATCTAAGATGTCGCTGTGTGCAGCGGCATCAATTGAACGCTCAAGAATTTTCTCGGCACCAGCAACAGCTAACGTAGACACTTGCTGACGTAGCTCTTCTTTTGCTCGGTTGCGTTCAGACTCAATTTCTGCATGACCAGAAGCGATGATTTTCTCACGCTCTGCTTGTGCTTTTTCAGACGCTTCATCAATCATTTGTGCTTCGCGTTTCTTCGCAGCTTCAATGATTTCAGCAGCCTGTGCTTTAGCTTCTTTAAGTTGCGCAGCAGCTTTTTCTTGAGCTAACTCAAGATCTTTTGCAGCGCGGTCAGAAGCAGCAAGACCATCAGCAATTTTCTTCTGACGTTCTTCGATAGCTGCCATAAGTGGCGGCCACACAAACTTCATGCAGAACCACACAAATACGATAAATGCTATAGATTCACCGATTAGGGTAGCATTAATGTTCATATTCGTAGCTCCTATTTACAGTTATTCGCGATGATTTAATGACTCTATCGATTAAGAAAGCGCGAATAACATGTAAAGGCCGATACCAACACCGATCATAGCGATCGCATCGATAAGACCAGCAACGATGAACATTTTAACTTGTAGTTGAGGAGCAAGCTCTGGTTGACGAGCAGCTGACTCTAGGAATTTACCACCTAAAAGACCAAAACCAATCGCGGTACCTAATGCACCTAAACCGATAATGATAGCCACTGCAACATATAGTAAACCTAAGTGTTCCATATTTTTCTCCGATTATTTAAAAGTAAATTTAAAGTTTAAAAATTAATAAATTAATGATCTTCGTGCGCCAAGCTTAAATACACGATGGTTAACATCATGAAAATGAAAGCTTGAAGCGGAATAACTAACAAGTGGAACGCTGCCCACAAGAAGTGAACTGGTAATTGGAATAAACCAATTGTCGCGATCAAAATAAAGATCAATTCACCTGCGTATAAGTTACCGAACAAACGTAAGGCAAGTGATACAGGGCGAGCGATTAGCGTTACAGATTCCAAAATGAAGTTCACAGGAATAAACGCTGGGTGGTTAAACGGCTGTAGTGTTAGTTCTTTCGCAAAACCACCGAAGCCCTTTATTTTGATAGAGTAGAAAATGATAAGAACAAATACACCGATACTTAGGGCAAATGTCATGTTCATATCTGTTGTTGGTACCGACTTGATGTACACATCGTGCGGGTCCATACCAAACGCGTGTTGACCGATTAAACCAGCAATTGTAGGGATCCAGTCAACGGGTACCCAGTCCATCGCGTTCATCAGTAACACCCACATAAAAATGGTTAATGAAAGCGGTGCAATTAATGCGTTTTTACCGTGGAAAGTCTCTTTCACACTCTGGTCGACAAACTCTACAATCATTTCCACTGCACACTGAAGTTTGCCTGGAACGCCTGTAGTTGCTTTTTTAGCGACTGAGCGGAAGGTCATAAGAAAAATCAAACCGAGCACGATAGACCATAATAATGTGTCAATGTGAACAGCCCAGAAGCCGGCATCAGCACATGCTTTGTTAAAAGCAATGCCACCGTCAACGGAACACATCTTCGCATTGGTCAAGTGATGTTTGATATAAGAGCCAGTATCTGCTGCCATCTTGTATCCCAATTATTGTTGATTAAAAGTAAACCGGTATATGGCGCTGTAAATTATGGGAGAAATCACCGCCAATATGTATGTGCCGAAAAATGCGACTAAGGACAGAGACAAAAACTTGAAACTCAACCCAAATAAAATAGCCGTTAGTAGCATTTTAATTCGCGCGCCTTTCATAAAGGATTCCCTTACCTGCCTAGCGGCGCGTGCTCCTGCATATCGAAATGCGTAAAGAGCAAACACAAAATTAGGGATTATGCCGATACAACCACCAGCTAATGCTGACTGGGCATGGCCTAACCCCCAATAAAAATATGTTATTACCGCAGAAACTAAGGTTAGGGTAGAAGCGATTATCAACTGCTGCCGAGTTAAATTGCGACCTGGCTTTACCAGCTGATTCAATTGTCTAAACCTCTAACGAAAACCTTCGTAAACCCTGCGTTTTTTGTAAGATAAAATTACATCTTAAAAAATCCCCGCAAGTATACTCAATTACGGTTTTATTGCAACAATATAGGGCATCCTTAGCCCCTATATTGTGCGAAAAAGTTTAATATTTTGTGAAAAGTTTTATTTGGCGAGTCAAATGCTAAAAATTAATGGATTTTAGCAAGAATTCCATCGAGTTCGTCGAGGCTAGTATATGAAATTGTAAGTTTACCTTTACCCTTTTTATTGTGGCTGATTGCCACAGGTGAACCGATACGTTCAGCAAGGGTTTGTTCAAGAGAAACGGTATTAGCATCTTTCTCTTTTACAGGCTTTTCTGGCGTCGGATATTGCACTTTTTTGACAAGAGCCTCCGTTTCACGCACGGTTAACTCTTTGGCAACAACAGTACGTGCTGTCGTGGTTTGTTCATCGTTTTCAAGCGCAAGCAATGCTCTTGCGTGGCCCATTTCAATGTCGCCATGCTCAAGCAATGTTTTTACTTCATCATTAAGGTTATTTAAACGTAATAAATTAGTGACTGTAGTACGTGATTTACCAACGGCTTCAGCAACTTCTTGATGAGTTAATTCAAACTCAGTAAGTAAACGTTCCAATGCAATAGCTTCTTCCATCGCATTAAGATCTTCACGCTGAATGTTTTCAATTAAAGCGATCGCAACAGCTGCTTCATCAGGCACATCTTTAACAAGACAAGGTACAAGCTCAATCTCAGCTAACTGTGCAGCGCGCCAGCGACGCTCACCAGCAATGATTTCATACTGATTTTCAGCAATAGTACGAACCACAATTGGCTGAATGATACCTTGCGCTTTAATAGAGTTTGAGAGCTCTTCTAACGCATCAGCAGACATGTCTTTACGTGGTTGGTACTTACCCGGTTGTAACTGTTCAATAGGTAACTTGCGAAGTTCACCTTTTTCTGGGGAATCCGCTATATCACTTGCTGCTTGTTCATTACCCACTTCTGATTTCGGTGAAGGTGTTAATAAAGCATCTAATCCGCGACCTAATCCGCGACGTTTAGCAGGGCTCATAGCAATCCTTAATTACTCAGTTACCGGTTCTTTGTTATTGGTTTTCTTCGCAACTTCGTCACGACGTAAAATTTCACCAGCCAGTGCCAAATAGGCTTTGGCTCCAGTGGAGGACTTGTCATAGTACATTGCAGGAGCACCAAAACTAGGCGCTTCTGCTAAGCGAACATTACGTGGGATAACAGTGCGATATACCTTGTCGCCGAAATGACGCTTGAGTTGTTCAGACACGTCATTGGCTAGTCGATTACGCGGATCGTACATGGTTCGCAGGATACCCTCAATCTTTAAATCCGCATTAACAACAGAAGTGAGTTGCGAAATGGTTTCCATTAGTGCGGTAAGGCCTTCTAAGGCATAGTACTCACACTGCATTGGTACCAAGACCGAGTCAGCGGCAGCCATAGCATTTACAGTGAGCATATTCAGTGATGGTGGGCAATCTACAATAATAAAATCATAGTCATCTTTAACTGGGGCTAACGCATTACGTAAACGCAGTTCACGCGCATATACTTCCATCAATTTAATTTCAGCGGCAGTAACATCTGCATTAGCGGCGATTAGATCATATACGCCAGATGTATCTTTACATACCACTTGATCGAAGGGTTGTTGCTCAATCAGTAATTCATAACTGGTTTTTAGTGAGTCGTATTTATCAACGCCACTCCCCATGGTCGCATTACCTTGAGGATCTAAGTCAATGAGCAAGACTTTACGTTTTGTTGCTGCTAATGAAGCAGCAAGATTCACCGAAGTTGTGGTTTTTCCTACACCACCTTTTTGGTTTGCAACTGCAATGATTCTGCCCACGGCTCCCTCGAATTTTTTACTGTGTTTTTTTTAATTCTATTAAGTGTCGCTCACCTTCCAGTGAAGGAACGACTAATGGGAAACTTTCCACCAGTTCAATGTGCTCAGGCAATTGAGCAAGTTCATCCGTCGGGTATATGCCTTTTAACGCAAAAAATCGGCCTGACTCGCTGTCAATCAAGTGATGACACCAAGAAACCATGTCCTGCAATGATGAAAATGCACGGCTTAGTACGCCATCAAATGGAACATCTGGTTGGTACGCTTCAACGCGAGACTGAACCGGAGTTACGTTAGTCAACTTCAACTGCAAAATAACTTGGCGCAAAAAAGTAATACGCTTACCTAAGCTGTCTAATAATACAAAATTTCGCTCAGGATACAATATTGATAATGGAATTCCTGGTAAGCCAGGGCCAGTACCAACATCAATAAAATGATTGCCTTTCAGATGTTTACCTACAGATAAGCTGTCCATGATGTGTTTTACCAACATTTCGTTAGGATCACGAACAGACGTCAGGTTGTACGTTTTGTTCCACTTGTCCAGTAGCTGGACATAATCGATAAGCTGGACGATCTGCAAATCGCTGACAGTAATATCCGTTTGCGATAATAACGCACGTAAATTTTGTTCAAGCATAGAGGTTACCGAGACTAAGCGCTTTTACGGAGTAAACCGTGTTTTTTCAAGTATACCAGTAACAATGATATTGCTGCAGGGGTAATACCAGAAATTCGTGACGCTTTACCAATAGTCTCAGGGCGAGCATCTGTAAGTTTAGCAACGACCTCGTTTGATAAACCCGAGATTTGGCTGTAGTCAAAATCTACAGGGATCAACGTATTCTCATGACGCTTTTTCTTTTCGATCTCATCCATTTGACGATCGATATAGCCTTGATATTTAATCTGAATTTCTACTTGTTCAGCTGCTTGCTTATCGTCAAGAGTCGGGCCAAATGCCTCAATTGACATAAGATCTTCGTATTTCGTTTCTGGACGACGAATAATATCTTCCAATGTCGCTTCTTTGCTTACTGGGCTTTTCAACTGTTGGTTTAGCTCGTCTACAGCTGGATGGTTCTTCTGCACCCAAATACCTGATAAGCGTTGACGTTCTTGTTCAATATTTTCCATTTTTTCGTTGAAACGCGTCCAACGAGCATCGTCAACCAGACCAAGCTCTCGACCTTTTTCAGTCAAACGAATATCCGCATTGTCTTCACGTAATAACAAACGGTATTCGGCACGTGAAGTAAACATTCGGTATGGTTCTTTCGTTCCTAAGGTTGCTAGATCGTCAATCAATACGCCCATGTAGGCTTGATCACGTCCTAGGATCCATTCGTCTTTGCCTTGCACACGCAATCCAGCATTGGTTGCAGCAACTAAACCTTGCGCACCAGCTTCTTCATAACCAGTAGTACCGTTGATTTGACCGGCAAAATAAAGATTCTGAACGAACTTGCTTTCAAGGGTTTGTTTTAAATCGCGAGGATCGAAGAAATCATATTCAATGGCATAGCCAGGGCGAGTGATATGTGCGTTTTCAAAGCCTTTGATAGAGCGAACCAGCTCCATTTGTACATCAAATGGGAGGCTAGTTGATATACCGTTAGGATAAACCTCATTGGTTGTTAACCCCTCAGGTTCAACAAAAATCTGATGCGTGTCTTTGTCCGCAAAACGCATGATCTTATCTTCAATCGAAGGACAATAACGTGGACCAATACCTTCAATAACACCGGTATACATTGGAGAACGATCTAAGCCACCACGAATGACATCATGTGTTTTTTCGTTAGTATGAGTGATGTAACAAGAAATTTGCTCTGGATGATCATCACGCGATCCCATGAATGAGAATACAGGGCGTGGTGTATCTCCTGGCTGTTCTTGCATAACAGAGAAATCAAGTGTCCTCGCATCTAATCGAGGAGGCGTACCTGTTTTCAACCGATCCATCCTAAACGGCATGTCTCGCAAACTTTTTGCCAAATTGACAGAGGCAGGGTCACCAGCACGACCGCCTTGGTAATTGTTCATGCCAATGTGAATCTGACCGGCCAAGAATGTACCAACAGTCAGCACGACAGCTTGACCTTTGAACTTAAGTCCCATCTGTGTTGATACACCAACAACGCGATCGTTTTCCAAGATCAAGTCATCACAAGGTTGTTGGAAAATGGTTAAGTTTTCTTGGTTTTCAAGGTGATTACGAACAAAAGCCCGGTATAAAGCGCGATCCGCCTGTGCGCGCGTTGCTCGCACTGCTGGTCCTTTACTCGCATTGAGTGTTCTAAATTGGATCGCAGCGTGATCGGTGGCGGTAGCCATTAATCCACCTAATGCATCAATCTCTTTAACTAGGTGCCCTTTACCTATACCGCCGATAGCTGGATTACAGGACATTTGACCTAAGGTGTCAATATTGTGAGTTAGCAATAACGTTTTACAGCCCATACGTGCTGCAGCCAAACATGCTTCCGTTCCTGCATGCCCTCCACCAACAACAATGACGTCAAAAGAGTCTTGATACCACATTTATTCAGCGACCTTAGGTTAAAAAAAAGAGACGTATTTTAGCACTTTTTTTATAGGTAGGGGAATGATCAATTTTCCAAAAAGATCGCACCGCGATCCATTAATTAAATATAAAGATCTATATAAAGATCTTGTTATTATTACTTATTAGATCTCGCCCTTTCTGTGTATAAGTCAATAAACACCATTAAAAACAATAGTTTTGACATGATCAGATCTTGTGATCAAAGTTTGATCTACACGGTAAAAAGCTTTGATCAAAATGGCCTTTTATCCACAGTGTAGTTCTGAAAAAATTTAATTAACTGGATAATAAAGGTTAAATACAGGGTTTATACGTTATTTATCCACAGCAGAGGGAAATATCACTCTTTTATGTGGATAAATGGTGTGTAATATTAGGATAAGTGATCTTTATTCGTTTCGATCCACTGTTGAGCCATTTCTTCGGGATCTATATCTTGCGCCATATCTAAGTAAAGCGGTTCAATTATAGGTTTGCAACCCTTTGATATTAGTAGTTTATTTAAGTTTTTTGCAGCAAAGCAGAAAGTGTCATAATTGGTATCACCAACCCCGATCACTAAAAGGGAAGTTGTTTGATAAACGGGATCTTGTTTATTAACAGCGTTGGCAAACTCAAGCAAGTTATCAGGATAGTCACCTGCACCATGTGTAGATGTGCATACTAACCAAGTTTGATTTTCATACGGAATTTCTTCAAGGGATGGAGATAAGTGAAGTGTCGTTTTAAAACCAAGTTCATTGAGTGTTTGCTCACATGCTTCCGCCACGTATTCTGTGCCGCCAAGCATACTGCCAACGATTATTTGTATCGGGTTCATAGAAAAATCCATTGCAAGAAAAGAAATATTGCAATGGATTTTATCACGCTAGAATTATTCTCGGGAGTTGTTAGTAATGTATCGATAGAGGTAGGTAAACCCAGGAATTAATATATATGATTGTAACGGCACTATCAGCAACAATGAAAGTAAGGTGATCAAAGCCAGGTTCTGGATCAAATACGTTTCAAGTAATGATGGTATAAAATACACCAAAGGAAATAGACACATAAAATTGAAAAGCATTATCAAGTGCTTGTTTGGCATATTATTGATTGCTCTGCCCTCGTATAACGATAATTTGCGAACTTTCATGGCTTGATAAAGTAAAACCGTCTTTTACTTTTACCAGAGTTCTAGCGGGTAACTCTCGGTCATTAACAATTACGTTTCCTTTGCTTATGTAGATGATTGCTGCGCTGTCAAAAGTCGTAGAAAAATTTCCCTCGGTGTTTGCTACATAAATTTCTGTTTGAGACGTTAGCGTTTTAGTTTGATTAGCATCGCCACCATATACCTTAGTCAGTTGGTTTGTTTCAGGTAAATATGTTTTATATGAAGCCGGCATGCCTGTTTTATCAGGCAATACCCATAATTGGATAAGTTGGTTGCGCTGATTACTAGGGTTAATTTCATTGTGGCTAAAGCCTTCAGCACCTGCGCGTTGAGCCTGTATCTCGCCAGCTACTAATGATTTGCCGTGTTCTAATGATCCTTGATGATTAACTTTTCCCTCAACCATCACCGAAATGACATCTATTTCACGATGCGGGTGCATGCCGGTTTCACCGTGCGGTAAAAAGTTAGCATCAGCAAGATAAACAAAGTTTCCGATACCATTAGTCGCCTTACCTTGCCTAGCCGGGCTGAATACTTTCTGATCTTTTACAAATTGCTTCTCAATTAAGCCCGCAAATCCACCTTGAGGTAATTCATCAAATTTAAGTATTTCCATGTTCCTGTCCAATTAGCCGTTTTGAAGATAGTAATTAGTTTATTGATTTTAATTTTGGTAAAAAAGATGCTTTACTGGATAACAGTGTTCTACATTTGGTAACAAATAATGCTAAGTAATGTTGATTTAAATGATTTGATGGTATTTAAAAAAGTAGTCGATTTAGGCAGTTTTACTAAAGCTGCTGATGCTTTAGATTTACCCAAGTCAAATATTAGCCGTAAAGTTACTCGGTTGGAGCAAGCACTATCAGTTCGTTTAATGGAGCGATCAACGCGATCACTCCATTTAACTGAAATCGGTCAAGTGTATTATCAGCATTGTCAACGAATTAGCGATGAACTTACACAAGCAGATCTGTGCATAGAAAACTTAAGTGAAGCGGCCACTGGCACTATTCTGCTTGGCTGTTCTGTAGGCGTTGGTCAATCGTTAATAGCACCATTATTGAGCGATTTTAATCAAGCCTACCCTAATGTAAACGTCGATCTTAAGCTCACCAACCGCAGAGTTGATGTTATCGAGGAGGGTTACGATCTGGTTGTTAGAGTAGGAGAGTCGCCTGACTCTAACTTAATATCTAAACGATTGCAGACGGTAACCATGCGCTTTTATGCCAGTAACACGTATGTCGAGATATGCAAAGATGCTGGTGTTACGTTTGATAACCCGAGTGACTTAAACGATCACGGTTGCTTATATATGAATGAAAATAGTAATAAATCGATATGGCACGTGTGTGTGGGAGATAAGGAGCAGGACGTAAATATAAGCCCCCTAATGATGTCTAACGACTTTAATGTCCTCAAATCGCTTGCAGAGCAAGGGTTAGGAATTACGCTTTTACCGGAGTATATGGTTGACTCGGCTGACAGTGATTTAGTTGAGGTAAATAGCGATTGGGTAGGGCGAAGTGTTAACTTCTATGCTATCTACCCAAGTCGGTTAGGCGCTACGCCCAAAGTAGTCGCTATGGTCGATTTTTTAGCGCAGCGAATTAAAAACTAAGGAACTACTTGCCAATACAAAATGACGAGAAGATTTTGCCAAGTAGATCATCAGAGGTGAATTCGCCGGTTATTTCATTTAATTCTTGCTGGCAAAGGCGCAGCTCTTCCGCCAATATTTCACCGGCAACGTAAGCTTCTAGTTGATCCAAGCCTGTTTGCAAGTGCTGATGCGCGTTTTCTAGCGCGACTAAGTGACGTCGTCGAGCCATAAAGCCACCTTCAATACTGCCTTGATAGCCCATAATGGTTTTTAAGTGTTCTGTAAGATCACTAACACCTTCACCATTTTTTGCAGACAAGGTGACAACAGGGTGTTGCTCCGATGCTGTCATTCCTGTTTTAGCACCGCTTATATCAGCTTTATTTCTGACGATAGTAAGGCCCATATTATCGGGAAGTTGTTCAAAGAACTCTGGCCAAAATGCCGTGATATCGGACTCTTGCTGTGTACTGGAATCTACCATCAGTAAAACGCGATCCGCTTTGCTAATTTCTGCCCACGCGCGTTCAATGCCAATCTGCTCGACTTTATCCGGACTTTCTCGCAACCCTGCTGTATCGATAATATGTAGTGGCATACCGTCGATATGTATTTGCTCAGTAAGTACGTCTCGAGTCGTTCCCTCGATGTCTGTCACAATAGCTGTTTCTTTTCCGCTCAGGGCGTTTAACAGGCTTGATTTTCCTGCGTTGGGACGGCCAGCAATAACAACGCGCATACCTTCACGAATAATACTGCCTTGCTTTGCCTGTGCTTGCACAGTATCGAGATCGGCAATAATCTTTTTAAGATCATTAAGCACTTTTTCGTCGGCTAAAAAATCTATTTCTTCTTCTGGGAAATCAATTGCTGCTTCAACGTACATGCGCAAATGTATGACGTCTTCGACTAGCGCATTGATAAGCTTTGAGAAGTCACCTTGCAGTGAGTGTAATGCACTTCGAGCCGCTTGTTCTGAATTGGAATTAATGAGGTCAGCAATGGCTTCTGCTTGGGTGAGATCGAGTTTATCGTTTAAAAAAGCTTGTTCGCTGAACTCACCTGGCTTTGCCATTCTAACGCCTGATACCTGCAAAATTTCTTTGAGCAGCATATCAAGTATAACGGGGCCACCATGTCCTTGTAGCTCAAGTACATTTTCACCAGTAAAAGAGTTTGGCCCTTCGAAATATAGCGCAATACCCTGGTCAAGCACATCGCCATTTAACCCACGAAAGTTAAGGTAATCTGCATATCGAGTTTTCGGCTGTTTGCCTAAAATAGCATGTGCAACATCACTCGCTTTAGGGCCTGACACTCGAATGATGCCTACGCCCCCTCTACCTGGGGCAGTTGCTTGTGCAGCAATGGTTTCCGTTGACGACATGAAGGGAGAATTAGCAGACATAACCAAACTCAAAATATTACTATGTCGTTATTATAACGCTATGTCGCTTTGGGAACATAATTATTGGACTATTTAAGAGACAATAAAAAAGGTGGCAAAAGCCACCTTTTCAATAGGTTATCAATCGACGACAAACCTTAAGCTGTAGCTTTGGCCTTGGCACGCTCCATACCGTTAAAGATCATCTTCATTTGAATAATAGAAATAACGTTACTGATGAACCAGTAAAGTACCAGACCTGACGGGAACCAGAAGAAGAATACTGTGAAGACAACCGGCATGTATTGCATCATTTTCTGTTGCATTGGGTCTTGCACCGTCATTGGTGTCATCTTTTGCATCACAAACATACTGATACCCATTAAGATAGGTAGTACGTAGTATGGGTCTTTGCTAGATAAGTCAGTTAGCCATAAACCAAATTCAGCGTGGCGAAGTTCTACACTTTCTAGGAATACCCAGTAAAGTGCCAAGAAAATAGGCATTTGAATAAGAATAGGTAAACAGCCACCTGCTGGGTTTACTTTCTCTTTACGGTAAAGTTCCATCATTGCTTGCGACATTTTCTGGCGATCGTCACCAAAGCGCTCTTTTAATGAATTCATTTTTGGTTGAAGTTCACGCATTTTCGCCATTGATGTGTACTGCGCTTTAGTCAGCGGGTACATCAAGCCTTTCACAATAATTGTGATGATAATGATCGCTACGCCCCAGTTAGACACTACTGATTGAATTTTTAGTAGTAACCAGAATAGTGGTTGAGAAATCATAAATAAGAAGCCGTAATCAACAGTTAAATCTAAACCGTCTGCAATTTGTTCAAGTGCTTCTTGATCTTTAGGACCTACATAGAATACTGCAGATGTAGTAGCTGTTGTATTTGGTTCAATATTAAGGCTTGGTGCCTTAAAGCCGATAACCGCATCGCCAGCACTTGTGTAGCTAGTGTAAAGTTGATTTACTCCTGCTTTCTCCGGCACCCAAGCTGACACGAAGTAGTGTTGTAGCATAGCTACCCAGCCACCTTGTGTAGACTTATTGAGGTTTGCGTCAGCAATGTCTTCAAAGTCATACTTTTCGTAGCGCTCTTCAGTTGTTGAATAAGCAGCGCCGCGATAGGTTGGAATCAAACCTGAAGAGCTATCAACATAGCTTGATTGTTTTAACTGGCCGTAAAGTTGAACACTTGCAGTATTTGTCGTGTTGTTAGTGACGTTATAGGTCACATTCACTTGATAGCTGCCCGGTGTAAATTCAAAGTTCTTTTGAACTACAATGCCGGATTCATGCTGATAGGTCAGTGTTAGTGTCAATGGCTGGCCGTCTTGCATGGTTAATGAAGACGATTCAACACTATAAATTGGTCGGCCGGATACAATACGGTCAATACCATTTGCACCAGTTAAACCTGATTGTGCAATGTATTTCATGCTACCGTTTTGCATGATAGTAAATGGAACGCCACTACCTTGTTCTGTTTCGTAATCAAGTAATGTCACTTCAACGATGTCGCCACCTTGCGTGTTCACTTTAACGTTTAGAACATCAGTTTCGACCGTAACCAGCTGTGCGCTTGATGCTACCGGCTTAACCACTGGCGCGGCATTTTCTGATGCTGCTGGTACAAAGTCGTCATCGGCTGTTGTATTACCAGAGGTTTGGCTTGCAGTTTGTGTTACGTCTGGCACAGGTGCATTGTCTAGTGCCCACTGTTGATACAACAGGAAGGTAACAACCAATAAGCCAATAAAGAGCATACTGCGTAGGGATTCCATAATCTGTTATTTCTCTTTGTTTAATGGTGGTACGGGATCTTCGCCGCCCGCATTGAGTGGGTGGCATTTTAGTATACGTTTGATTGCTAACCAACAACCTTTTATAACGCCAAAGCGTTCAATGGCGATAACAGTATATTGTGAGCATGTTGGTTGGAATCGACAATTGTTGCCTAACAACGGACTGATAAACCGCTGATAGCCTCTCACTAGGCTTATAACTAGCGCTTGTGACGCTGAGCGATTTTTCGCCATATTTTCACCAACTGTTTATTTATGGTGGCATTGTCTAAATTATCAATACCTGATTTGACCATAACAACCATATCAACGGAAGGTAATTCGTGTTGATGTAAGCGAAAGCTTTCTCTTGTTAGCCGCTTTATACGATTTCGTTGCACTGCAAGTTTGACACGCTTTTTTGCGATAGCCATGCCTAAGCGACATTTAGAGTGGTTATTTTTGGTAATTAGGATGGTGAAATGACTAGAGCCAAATCGAGAAGGGTTTGAAAATACTTCTTGGAATTGCCCGGGAGTCAACAAGCGTGACCCCCGGTTGAATTCGTAAGTAACCGATTTCATAAGTAAACTGGTTACTTATTCTCTTAAAGGGACTAAGAGAATTAAGCGCTTAGCTTAGCACGACCTTTAGCACGACGACGTGCTAATACTGCACGACCGTTTTTAGTAGCCATACGAGCACGGAAACCGTGGTTGCGCTTACGCTTTAATACAGAAGGTTGAAATGTTCTTTTCATTACACTATTCCGTCGGTTGTTGTTGCCCAGGCAAAACAGCCGTATTGAGCACACTGGTCTAAAAAAAGAGGCCGAATTTTAAATAGACTTTGAGCAGTTGTCAATGTTTTCCTGAAGTTGATTTGCATAAATGATCGCCGGATCGATCCTATTAGATCTGAACATATCCACAAATTAACCACAGAACAACTTTTTTGATTAATAAATAAACGATAAAACTATTAATATTTAAATATTCTAAGGCGAGTATTTTAGTAAAAAATTAATCTAATAAATTATAAATACATAATAAAAACAACAACTAGAAAAGGGGGGTGTTTTTAAACTGAGTTTTCCCCAGTGATTGTTGTTGCATCTGTGGATAACTGCGTAGATAATTGTCCGATTCGTATAATAATTTAACTTCTCACGTCCCGTCTGATCGCCTCGACGATCCACAAGTGAAACGAGTTCGAACAAAGAAGTTTATATCGCCAGGAGTCCATTTTGGATCATTCTCTTTGGCAGCGTTGTCTCTCTGTTTTACAAGAAGAGCTTCCTGCACAGCAGTTTAGTATGTGGATCCGTCCACTTCAGTGTGTTGTAGAAGACAATATCATGACTTTGTATGCACCTAATCGTTTTGTGCTTGATTGGGTAAGAGATAAGTATGTAGAGCGGATAACCTCGATCGTATCGATCGAAGAATCTAGTAACCCACCGCTATTGAGGTTTGACGTAGGCACCAAACCAGTTGTTCAGCAGACAGTTCCTACCAGTGGTATTAGTAAAGATCCAACAGTAGCTAATGCGCCGTTGAGCCAACCAAAACAGGAAGTTGAATCAAACCTGCCAAAAACGACTAATGTTCGAAACAAGTATACTTTTGATAACTTCGTAGAGGGTAAATCAAACCAGTTGGCAAGGGCTGCTGCTTCTCAAGTTTCTGATAATCCAGGTTCAGCTTATAACCCCTTATTTATTTATGGTGGAACTGGTTTAGGTAAAACTCACTTATTGCACGCTGTTGGCAATGGTATTTTACTGAATAACCCGAAAGCAAAAATAGCATATATGCACTCAGAGCGCTTTGTGCAGGATATGGTTAAAGCCCTACAAAACAATGCGATAGAGAAATTTAAACAGTATTACCGCTCAGTAGATGCATTGCTAATAGATGACATTCAATTTTTCGCTAACAAAGAACGCACACAGGAAGAGTTTTTCCATACGTTTAATGCGTTGTTAGAAGGTAATCAGCAAATAATTTTAACCAGTGATCGTTACCCAAAAGAAATTGAAGGTGTAGAAGATCGTCTGAAGTCCCGTTTTGGTTGGGGTTTAACGATCGCGATTGAGCCTCCTGAACTCGAAACTCGGGTTGCCATCCTGAAAAAGAAAGCCCAAGAAAGTAATGTTAATTTAGCTGATGAAGTAGCGTTTTTTATTGCTAAACGTTTGCGTTCAAATGTGAGAGAATTAGAGGGTGCATTGAATCGTGTTATCGCAAATGCGAACTTTACTGGACGCTCGATTACGATTGATTTTGTTAGAGAAGCACTTCGTGATTTGTTAGCATTGCAAGACAAGCTAGTGACCATTGATAATATTCAGAAAACAGTGGCTGAATATTACAAAATTAAGGTTGCTGATTTGCTTTCAAAACGTCGTAGTCGTTCTGTTGCTAGACCTAGACAAATTGCAATGGCATTATCTAAGGAATTGACGAATCATAGCTTGCCGGAAATAGGGGATGCTTTTGGTGGTCGAGACCATACTACGGTGTTGCACGCGTGTCGCAAAGTCAAGGCGTTACGTGAAGAAACGCATGATATAAAAGAAGATTATTCGAATTTAATAAGAACACTGTCGTCCTAGTTTAGGGCTCTTGATAAGCAGGTATAAAAGATGAAGTTTTCACTGAACAGGGAATCATTGCTCAAACCCCTATTGTTGGTATCTGGTGCTGTAGAAAGAAAAAGCACGCTTCCAATTTTAAGCAATATTCTTTTTGATGTTAGTGAGCAGTCACTTACGCTAACGGCTACTGATTTGGAGCTTGAAATGGTAGCTAGCACTGAGATTAACAACCAAGGCGAGTCGGGGAAATTGACGATACCGGCTAAAAAGCTACTGGATATCTCTAAAAGCTTACCAGAAGATTCTATCCTGACTTTCGAAACTAGTGGTGATTCAGTCACGATAAGTAGTGGACGCAGTAAATATTCGTTATCAACATTGCCAGCAACAGATTTCCCAAATATCGAAGAATGGAAAGGCGATGTAGAATTCCAAATTAGAAAATTGGATTTACTTCGTTTAATTGAAAGCACGCATTTTTCTATGGCCAATCAAGATGTACGTTACTATTTGAATGGTATGTCGATTGAAACTGAAGGTGAAGAGATCCGTTCGGTTGCTACAGACGGACATCGTTTAGCTATATGTAAAATTGGCAATAACGCATTATCGTTGCCTGCTCGCCAAGTTATTGTCCCAAGAAAAGGTATTCTTGAAATTATTCGTTTGCTTGATCCAGTTGAAGAAGAAGTGCAAGTGTTCATGGGGTCTAATCATATTCGTTTGATTGATACCGAGTTTTCATTTACCAGTAAGCTAGTCGATGGTCGCTTTCCAGATTACAGGCGTGTTCTTCCTCGTAATGGTGACAAGTTCTTAGAAACGAATAAAGATGAGTTGAAGCAAGTACTAAGTAGAGCTTCGATCTTGTCTAATGAAAAGTTTAAAGGTGTTCGTTTGAACTTTGCTAGCGGAGAATTAAAAATTACCGCAAATAACCCTGAACAAGAGCAAGCGGAAGAAGTTATTGAAATTAATTTCCCCTATGAAGATTTAGAAATTGGTTTTAACGTTAGCTATGTGCTCGACGTGTTAAATGCGATTAAGGACAGTAACGTTAAATTCACCTTAGCTGATGCTAATAGTAGCGTGATGATTGAGGGTAGCGAAGCAAGTGAGGCTCTCTACGTAGTGATGCCAATGCGTCTGTAAATGACGATAGTTAGTTTATATGTAAAAAATTTACGCAATCTTAACGAGCAAGGCTTAAAGCTGAGTTCGTCGACTAATATCGTAATTGGAGATAATGGCAGTGGCAAAAGCAGTATTTTAGAGTCTCTATTTTGCATTGGCCACGGAAAGTCATTTAGAACGATTAAATCAGAGTCTATTTGCCATTTTGAGCACGAAGAATTTTTCATTAATGTTAAAGATGAGCAAGGGCGTAGCTACGGTTTAAGTAAGAAAAAATCTGATCCTAGTTTTCAGATTAAAATTGACAACGCTAGAGTAAGTAAGTTGTCAGAATTAGCGAAACATTTTGCGGTTCAAATTGTGACACCTGAAAGTTTTAAACTATTTTTTGGTGGAGCTAAAGAGCGGAGAAAGTTTTTGGATTTAGGATTGTTCCACGTGGAACATCTTTTTTCAGAACAATGGAAATGGTTTTCAAAAATTCATAAACAACGCAACGCGCTAATTAAAACTAGAGACAAAAGTTTTGATTTTGAATACTGGACGAACGAGTTTGTAAATAGTTCAGAGCAAATTTCAAAGTTAAGAAGTGACTATGTAATCAAGCTGGAAAATGAACTTGCCTCGTGGTTACCGATACTTCTACCTGAAATATCAGATCGTGTTTCACTACATTTTTATAAAGGATGGAGTTCCTCTAAACCTTTACATGTGGTACTGAAAGAAAACTTTAACAGAGAAATGAAGCAAGGATTTTCATTTAGTGGAGCCCATAAGTTTGATTTAAAGTTTTTGGTAGATGGAAAACCACTTGATTTAAAGTTGTCGAGAGGGCAACAAAAGTTGTTTTTAGTGGCGTTAACTTTTGCACAAACAAAGTTAATCGAACAAGTTAAGCCAGTAAAACCAATTTTGTTAATTGATGACTTTGGTGCAGAGCTAGATGTAAATTCTCGAGTATTACTTGAAAAAGCTCTTTCCAAACTCGATTGCCAAATGGTGATTACCGCTATTGAGAAAAGTGCTGTAGAAAGTCTTTTTTCTAGCGAAACGATTAGAAAAAATTGTTCTATGTTTCACGTGGAACATGGCAAGATTTCGGAAATGAAAGAAATAGGCTAAACGCTATGACAGTAGAAAACGATTACGGCTCGGATAGTATTAAGGTTTTAAAAGGCCTTGATGCTGTTCGTAAAAGACCAGGGATGTATATCGGTGATACCGATGATGGCACTGGTTTGCATCATATGGTGTTTGAGGTTCTAGATAACTCTATTGATGAAGCGTTGGCTGGACACTGTAATGACATCATTGTAACCATTCACTTGGATGGTTCAGTGTCTGTTCAAGATGATGGTCGTGGTATCCCGACGGATATTCACCCTGAAGAAGGGGTGTCGGCTGCAGAAGTTATTATGACGGTACTGCACGCTGGTGGTAAATTTGGTGGTGAAGATTCTGGTTACAAGGTATCTGGTGGTCTTCACGGTGTAGGTGTATCGGTAGTTAATGCATTGAGTGACAAACTGACATTGACTATTCGACGCAATGGCAGAGTCCATGAACAAGAGTACCACTTAGGTGAACCTAAAGCGCCTCTGGCAGAAGTAGGTGATACCGATGGTACAGGTACTATGGTTCGCTTTTGGCCAAGTGCTGAAATTTTCTCAGATATCGAATTTCACTACGACATTCTGTTAAAGCGAATCCGTGAATTATCATTCTTGAATTCAGGTGTCTCTATCAAGTTAATTGATGAGCGTGATGAAGATAAGAGTGAACACTTTCATTATGAAGGTGGTATTCAAGCGTTTGTCGAATACCTCAACACAAACAAAACGCCCGTTAATGAAGAAATATTCTACTTTGACTTAGAGCGAGAAGATGGCATTGCGGTTGAAGTAGCAATGCAATGGAATGATGGTTTCCAAGAAAATATTTTCTGTTTTACTAACAACATTCCACAACGTGATGGTGGTACCCATTTAAGTGGTTTCCGTGCAGCATTAACGCGTACGTTGAATAGCTACATGGTAAAAGAAGGTCTTAACAAATCTAAAAAAGGCGAGACCAATACCTCTGGTGATGATGCACGTGAAGGTCTTACAGCAGTAATTTCTGTTAAAGTCCCAGATCCAAAATTCTCTTCACAAACAAAAGACAAGCTAGTTTCTTCTGAAGTAAAAACAGCAGTTGAGCAGGCGATGGGTGAGAAACTGGGCGAACACCTATTAGAGAACCCTAGTACTGCAAAAACAATAATTATGAAGATTATTGATGCAGCAAGAGCTCGTGAAGCTGCTCGTAAAGCGCGTGAAATGACACGACGTAAAGGCGCTCTAGATATCGCTGGTCTTCCTGGAAAGCTTGCCGACTGTCAGGAAAAAGATCCCGCACTTTCTGAACTATACATAGTGGAGGGTGACTCTGCGGGTGGTTCAGCTAAGCAAGGTCGTAACCGTAAAAACCAAGCTATCTTACCGTTGAAAGGTAAAATCTTAAACGTAGAAAAAGCGCGCTTTGACAAGATGATTTCATCTGCTGAAGTTGGCACATTAATTACAGCTTTGGGTACAGGTATTGGTCGTGATGAATATGACCCAGAGAAACTTCGTTACCATAGCATCATCATTATGACCGATGCTGATGTTGATGGTTCTCATATTCGTACACTTCTTTTGACGTTCTTCTATCGTCAAATGCCAGAAATTATGGAACGTGGCCATGTCTTTATTGCCCAACCTCCACTGTATAAAGTGAAGAAAGGTAAGCAAGAGCGTTATATTAAAGACGATGAAGCACTAACAGAATACTTAACTACTTTAGCGCTAGAAAACGCAGAAATTCATGTGAATGAATCTGCGCCAGCAATATCGGATGTTGCTCTTGAAGGTTTAGTGAATCAATACCGCTCTACGTTAGAAACAATCAATAGAATCTCTCGTCAAATTCCGGCAGATATTCTAGAAAAAATGGTTTACGGTTTAGAAGTCTCGAAAGATGACTTCTCTGATGAACCTAAAGTAAAAGCATGGACAGACAGCCTTATTGAGCAACTAGAGAATCAAGAGGGCAATGGTTCTATTTACTCTGTAGATATCAAGCATAACAGTGAACGTAATATCTACCTTCCAGAGTTTAATGTACGCCAACATGGTATTGATAAAGTGTACCCGGTTACGTTTGACTTCATTCAGTCAGGTGAATTCCAATCTATCATTGCATTGAACAAATCCATCAATGGTTTAATGGAAGAGGGTGCTTTTGTTAAACGTGGTGAGAAAGTTAAACCAGTTGCTTCTTTCGAAGAAGCACTAAATTGGTTAATGGCTGAATCGAAACGTGGTCAATACATACAGCGCTACAAAGGTCTAGGTGAGATGAACCCGGATCAACTTTGGGAAACAACAATGGACCCTGAAACTCGTCGTATGCTTCGTGTAACGATCGAGGATGCTATTGCTGCTGACCAGTTATTTAATACGCTGATGGGTGACCATGTAGAACCTCGTAGGGAATTCATTGAAGACAATGCACTGAAGGTTGCTAACCTAGACGTGTAGAATTTTACGAACGACAAACTAATTTATGCCCGGTTATCAAATCGGGCTTTTTACTTTTAACAGACTACTAAAGCAATTACTCTAGATAGCTGTTATATTACGAAAATACTTAGGCAAAAAGATATCCTCATGGCTAACTTTGATATCAAAACATTCCAAGGCTTAATCCTGCAATTGCAAGATTATTGGGCCCGTCAAGGCTGTGTAATTATTCAGCCACTCGATTTAGAAGTTGGGGCAGGTACATTCCACCCAATGACATTTTTACGTGCTATAGGCCCTGAGCCAATGTCTAGCGCATACGTTCAACCCTGCCGTCGTCCAACTGATGGACGCTATGGTGAAAATCCAAACCGCTTACAACATTACTACCAATTCCAAGTAATGCTTAAGCCAAACCCGAAAAATATCCAAGAACTTTACCTTAACTCATTGAAAGAGTTAGGTATTGATCCACTTGTCCATGATATACGCTTTGTTGAAGACAACTGGGAATCTCCTACGTTAGGTGCTTGGGGCTTAGGTTGGGAAATTTGGCTAAATGGTATGGAGATTACGCAGTTTACCTACTTCCAGCAGGTAGGTGGTCTTGAGTGTGCACCAGTGACAGGCGAAATTACCTACGGCTTAGAGCGTTTAGCTATGTATATCCAAAATGTAGATTCAATTTACGATTTGGTGTGGACTGACGGCCCTATGGGTAAAGTGATGTATGGCGATGTTTTCCATCAGAATGAAGTTGAGCAATCTGCCTACAACTTTGAACACGCTGATGTAGAAGACTTATTCCACCAATTTGATCAGTGTGAAAAAGTATCCAAAGATCTAATTGAAAAGGGGTTGCCGCTACCAGCCTACGAACAGGTGATGAAAGCATCACATGCTTTCAATTTACTTGATGCTCGCCACGCTATCTCTGTTACTGAACGTCAACGTTATATCCTGCGAGTAAGAACGTTGGCGAAAGCCTGTGCTGAAGCATACTATGCTGCTCGAGAAGAATTGGGTTTCCCACTGTGTAATAGTCAAGTAAGTAACAACCAAGACGCAACTCTTGAAGAGAAAAAGGGAGATGCATAATGACGACTGAAACTTTATTGATTGAACTTGGTACAGAAGAGTTACCACCGAAAGCGTTAAGCACGCTTGCTACAACTTTCTACAACCAAATTAAAACACAGCTTGATAGTGCCGAGTTAACTTACGAAGATATTAAGTGGTACGCATCTCCACGTCGATTAGCGGTACAAGTAAAAGCGCTTGCCGCAAAACAAGCGGACAAAGAAATTGAGAAGCGCGGCCCCGCGACAAATGTCGCTTTTGATGCTGATGGCAACCCAACAAAGGCGGCTGAGGGCTGGGCACGTTCAAACGGTATTACAGTTGCTGAAGCAGACCGTTTAACCACAGATAAAGGCGAGTGGTTATATCACAAAGCAACGCAACCAGGTAAGCAAGTGCAAGCACTTGTACCAGATATGGTTGTTCATGCACTTAATAAATTGCCTATTCCAAAACCTATGCGTTGGGGAAGTGAACGAATCCAGTTTATCCGCCCTGTGCATACACTGACGATGCTTTATGGTGCAGAAGTTATTTCGGGTGAAGCGTTAGGTGTGCAATCGAGCAATCAGCTTTTAGGTCACCGTTTCCATTTCGAAGGTGTGGTCACGTTAGACCACGCTGATAACTACGAAGAAGCATTAAAAGCCGCTTACGTTATTGCTGACTATGAAAAACGAAAAGCGTTAATCGTAGAACAAGTAGAAAAAGTTGCTGCTGACATTCAAGGTCATGCGATTGTTGACCCTGATTTACTTGAAGAAGTTGTCAGTATTAACGAATGGCCAAATACGTTAGTGGGTACATTTGATGAAGAGTTTCTAACCGTTCCAGCTGAACCGCTTATTTACTCGATGCAAGACCATCAAAAGTACTTTCCAGTAAAAGATGCGAATGGCAACTTGATGAATAAATTCATCTTTGTGGCAAATATTGAGAGTAAAGCACCAGAGCAAGTCATTTTTGGTAATGAAAAGGTTATACGTCCGCGTTTAGCAGACGCAGAGTTTTTCTTTAAAACAGATAAAAAACAGTCACTTGAATCACGTTTGAAGAGTTTGGAAAGTGTACTATTCCAAAAACAATTGGGTACATTGAAAGATAAATCTGAACGTATTGCTGCACTTAGCAAATTCATTGCTCTGGCAATCAATGAAAACGATGCTGATGCATATCGCGCTGGTTTATTGAGTAAAACTGACTTGATGTCAGAAATGGTATTAGAATTCCCACAAGTACAGGGGACGATGGGTAAATACTATGCTAGACACGATGGTGAACCAGAAGCCATTGCCCAGGCACTAGAAGATCAATACCGCCCTCGTTTTGCTGGTGATAGTTTACCAGATGCAAATATCGGTTGTGCTGTTGCAATAGCAGACAAAATTGACTCTCTCGTTGGTATCTTTGGTATTGGACAAGCGCCTAAAGGTGACAAAGACCCATTTGCACTTCGACGCGCAGCTATTGGCTTGATTAGAATCATTATTGAAAAGCAATTACCACTAGATATTGCGTCGTTAGTGACTCATGCTAAAGGCTTATTTGGCGATAAGCTGACGAGCGATAGTGTTGAAAGTGATGTAATCGAATTTGTCATGGGCCGTTTCAGAGCGTATTACGAAGAGCAAGGAATAAGTGTTGATGTGATCCAAGCTGTATTGGTGAATAAGCCAACGGCACCTTTAGATTTTGAACAACGCATCAAAGCTGTTGCTCACTTCAAAACATTGCCTGCGGCAGAAACACTAGCAGCAGCTAACAAACGTGTAGGTAATATCTTAGCGAAGTTTGATGGCGAACTATTATCATCGGTAAATGCTGATTTGCTTCAAGAAGATGCGGAAAAACAACTGGCGACAGCTTTTGACAATATTAATAGCCAATTGTCTGCTTCGTTAGCTGAGAAAGATTATCAACAAGCGTTAACGTCTTTAGCGACTATCAAAACTGAAATTGATAACTTCTTTGAACATGTCATGGTAATGGCCGACGACGAAGCGATTAAAACGAATCGACTAACGCTGTTAAGCGCTATTCGTAGCCGTTTCTTGGAAGTGGCTGATATTTCGTTGTTACAGTAATTAAAGACTGTAACAGCGTAATAAAAAAGGAGGCTTAGCCTCCTTTTTTTATGATGTAGTGATAGGGCACGTTATCAACATCTTGTGCGATAAGCTCATGTTCCATAAATCGACAAAAGCTTGGGATATCTCTTGTTGTACTTGGATCGTCCGCTTGAATAAAAAGTGTCTCGCCAGTAGACAATTCACGCATCTTTTTTCGTATCATCATAACGGGCTCTGGACAGCGTAGCCCCAAAGCATCTAATTGGTGATCAGCTTGGCTTTCGTTCAGTGTACTCATAGTATTACTGTCAAGTTGTGTTAACGCGCAATGCTATCGCATTCGGTCCGGTCTATAAAGTGGTGTTGCAATATAGTACATTTATGTTTTCACCGTAGCACAAAATATACGTTACACTTGTGTTGGTTGTGCTTTTTCGAATAGCTACTACATCGGGATTTTTCACGTTATGACCCCTTTTAAGCGCGGCATATTCTTCTTAACTACTTGTGCTGCGGTGCTTTTTCACCATACGGTCGTTGCTAAAGATATCAATAGCCAACGTAAAACCTTTCTTAAGGCAGAGAAAAATGTTTGGCAAGCCAATTCTCCAACATATAAGGCCTTATATAACCAACTTCATTTTTATCCACTGCAACCATACCTCGATCAGAAGCGTCTTATACATAACATTCGCTTAAAAGATGCTAGCGAAATAGAAGAATTTTTAAACGAATACGAGAGCACGCCATTAGATTGGCCGCTGAGAAAAAAATGGCTTAACTATCTTGCTAAGCGAGAGCGCAAAGCGATGTTCTTAAAGTTCTTTAAGCCAAACAGCAACGCTAAGCTTAACTGTACAAAACTTCGCTACCAGTTAGATGCGGGTGTTCCTCAAACAACGGTACTACCTGAAGTCAGTCAATGGTGGCTGGTGGGTAAATCTCAGGACAAGGCGTGTGATCCACTTTTCAAACTATGGCAAAAGGCTGGGTATAGAACGAGTGACAAAGTATGGAAGCGTATCGGCTTGGCTGCCGATGGTGGAAAGCATACACTCATTCCATATTTAACAGGCCTATTGCCACCAGAAGAGCAGTATCTTGGCAAACTCTGGCATAAAGTGCGTCGCGACCCTGCACATATCACAAAGTTATCTCGTTTCACTTATTTTAATGATAAAGAAACGCAAATTATGGCTTATGGATTAAAGCGTCTTATCTGGCGCGACCCTGATCGTGCACTAAAGACTTTTAAAAAGGCAGAGACAAAGTTTCCATTTACCCAAAAACAACGAGATTATTTAGCATCACGTTTTGCGCTTGCATTGGCTAGCAAACAACATGTCGCTGCAACTGAGTGGCTCGATAAGGTACCTGAATCGTATCTAGACAGTAATTTGGTGCAGTGGAAGTTAACCAACGCACTCCAAACTCAAAATTGGAAAACTATTTACGATACGTTAATGTCATTGCCTGAAAGCAAAAAGAACACGGCGCAGTGGCTTTATTGGCATGCTCGAAGTTTAGAGGTGTTGGAAAGAAAAGAAGAAGCAGCGTTAGCTTTTAAAGAACTTGCTCAAAAGCGACACTATTACGGCTTTTTGGCGGCCAAGCACATCAATCAACCCATTCAACTTCAGCATGAGCCATTGATTTACAGTGACGAGCAAAAGTTGAAAGCGTTGAACAATGATGCTGCTAAAAGGGCTTTCGAACTGTTCCACTTAGAGCGTTACAGCCATGCACGCAAAGAGTGGAACTATTGGCTATCAAATTTACCGCAATCTGAAAAGCTATTGGCAGCTATGATTGCATATGACAAAGAGTGGTATGACAGGCCTATATTTACACTAGCCGCACAGGGTTACTTGGATGATGTAGAGTTACGTTTTCCAATGGCCTATCAAGCGGATATTGAAAAATTCTCAAGCAAGTATGACATTGATGCTAGTTGGGCTTTTGCTATCGCTCGTCGTGAAAGTTCTTTCATGCCAGATGCGCATTCCGGTGCAGGGGCAAGGGGATTAATGCAAATAATGCCGGCTACAGCTAAGCAACTTAAGAAAGGATCAGTGTCTAATCGCTATTTGCTAAACGCCACCAATAACATCAATCTTGGTACTAAGTACCTGAAGCAATTACTCGATAGAAATAATGGCAATGCAATTCTTGCCACTGCTTCTTATAATGCTGGCCCTTATCGGGTTAAAGAGTGGCTTAAACGTGGGGATGCTCTGCCAGCTGATATCTGGATAGAAACCATACCTTTTAAAGAAACGCGGGAATATGTCAAAAGTGTGATGGCTTATCAGCAAATTTACCAAGAAAAGTTAAAATTAAGTCATCAATCACCGTTCGAGCAGATAATCGCGACAGAAATTGCTGACTAGATCCAGTTTTTATAGAAATGTATACAATATGCATATTACAATGGTAGCTATTCAAACTTAGTTACCAAGCAAAACAATTTATAAGAGACATTATTATGACAAGCTTAGCTAGCCTATATCCTACACATGTCAGCGAACTGCAAGTTCGTGCTAAAAATGTGTTGCACCGCGAAGGTCTGGAAGGTTTAGTAATTCATTCTGGACAAGAGCTACGTGCTTTTTTAGACGATAACAGCTACCCATTTCGTGTAAACCCCCATTTTAAACACTGGTTACCGTTAACAGATGTACCTAATAGTTGGTTGATTATTAACGGTGTAGATAAGCCGACACTTGTCTATTATCAACCAGTAGATTTCTGGCATAAAGTATTGCCTTTACCGGAAGATTACTGGAATGCGCATTTTGATATCAAAGTATTAACTAAAGCCAGTGATGTTGATCAGCTTTTGCCATATGATAAAGAAAAGGTGGCCTATATAGGTGAGCATGTAGAAGTCGCTACTGCTTTAGGTTTCAGCCAAATCAACCCAGAACCAGTACTTAACTATTTACACTTTCACCGTGCCTACAAAACGCCTTACGAGCAAGAGTGTATGCGCCAGTCTAACGTAAAAGCAGTTGCAGGCCACAGAGCGGCGAAAGCGGCTTTTATGGCGGGGGAAACTGAATACGAGATCCAACGAGCTTATCTTCAAGCAACATCTCATACAGACAGCAATACACCCTATGGCAATATTGTCGCGTTAAACGAAAATGCGGCTATTTTGCATTACACTGCATTAGAGCGTGTAAAACCAGCAGCACATCGTTCGTTTTTGATTGATGCAGGTGCAAATTTCCATGGTTATGCGTCGGATATTACGCGTACTTACGCGTTTGAACAGAATGATTTTGCTGCGCTGATAACCCGTATGGACAAATTGATGCTCGATGCGGTAGCTGGGCTTAAACCAGGTAAAAGCTATGTAGATCTGCATATAGAAACCTACCAAGCAATTGCCGAGGTGCTTGCAGAGTTCAACTTTATTAATTGTAGTGCCGCTGATGCGGTTGATACGGGCATAGTTTCTACATTTTTCCCACATGGTTTAGGTCATCATTTAGGGCTTCAAGTGCACGATGTCGGCGGTTTTATGGCTGATGAACGTGGAACGCATATTAACTCACCTGATGCACATCCTTTCCTTCGCACTTCACGCGTTGTAGAGGCCGATCAAGTGTTCACTATTGAGCCTGGGTTATACTTTATTGATTCACTATTAGCAGATCTTAAAGCGAGTAAGCATGGTGAACTAGTGAATTGGCAACATGTGGATGCGATGCGCCCATTTGGCGGTATTCGTATCGAAGATAACGTGATCGTCCATCAGTCTCACAATGAGAACATGACGCGTGATCTTAGTCTTGATTAGGGAAATAGCCCTAAATATTAATACGCCCTAATGCCTGACTATAAAATCCCTGTTGAGGAAGTAATGCATGAAACGACTGTTAATCGCAGTCGTTTTTTGTGTTACCTGTTCCCTTGTCAAAATGCCGAGATGTTTAAAGCGCGTTTAGCTGAGTTGCAACAAGAACATCCGAGTGCAAATCATCACTGCTATGCTTTTGTGAAAGGTTCTCCTATGGATAGTCAACAGTATGGTTTTTCTGATGATGGTGAGCCTAGTGGCACGGCAGGGCGCCCAATGTTAGCAGTGCTTCAAGGTTCTGGTATTGGAGAAGTTGCTGCCATTGTTGTACGTTACTTTGGCGGCGTAAAACTGGGGACAGGTGGCCTACAGCGGGCTTATGGTGGCGCCGTCCGAGAGGCGCTACCACATGTAAAAACTACGATAAAAGTCGCCGTTACTGAAAAAGAACTTACTTGTGATTACCAAGAAGTAAGTGATATTCAACACCTCATTAAAACCTTCAAGGCACACGTAGTGTCCGAAGATTATCAAGAAAATGTCAAAATGTTATTGGCTATCCCGGATGATCAACTTAAACTATTTGAACAACAACTGCTTACCGTATCTTCGGGACGTCTAACCTTGGTTAATCCGCCGCGATAAATGACGTAAGTAACGCAGCATAAGAAATAGTTAGTGCAATACAAAAACATCATTCGTATTTTAGGACTGCTGGTCACCTTATTAAGTGTGACTATGTTGCCGCCTGCAATCGTGTCACTGATATACCGCGATGGTGGTGGTGTTCCATTTTTAACTGCGTTTGCGTGGTGTTTATTCATCGGTATTGCTGCCTGGTATCCAAACCGATATGAAAAAGGTGACTTAAGAGCCCGGGAGGGATTTCTTATCGTTGTATTGTTCTGGGTCGTATTGGCTAGCTTTTCTGCTATTCCTTTGATGCTCACCGAGCAACCTAATCTAACTACCACAGATGCTTTCTTTGAGGCTTTTTCAGGCTTAACAACAACCGGCGCCACCATATTGACTCAAATTGATGGTTTACCGCATGCGGTACTGTTTTATCGTCAGCAATTGCAATGGTTAGGTGGTATGGGGATTATTGTTCTAGCAGTTGCGGTGCTGCCAATGCTCGGTATTGGTGGTATGCAGCTTTATCGTGCTGAAACGCCAGGCCCGGTAAAAGATTCTAAAATGACACCAAGGATTGCTGATACAGCAAAGCACTTGTGGTACATCTATCTTTCGTTAACCATTGCCTGTGCACTATGTTACTGGCTTGCGGGTATGTCAGTGTTTGATGCGATATGCCACTCATTTTCCACCATAGCGATAGGTGGCTTCTCAACGCATGATGAGAGCATGGGCTATTTTAATAGCCCAATGATAAACCTGGTGTGTGTCGTGTTTCTGATTATTGCGGGTGTTAACTTTGCCTTGCATTACGCGACCGTACAGAGCCGATCGTTCAGGAGCTATATTGCTGATCCTGAATTTAAAATATTTATCGCTATTCAGTTTGCGTTGACCTTGATTTGTTTCTTGGTACTGATGCATCACGGTACCTACCAAGATGCTGACCAAGCGCTAGATCAAGCCCTGTTTCAGTCAGTATCAATCAGCACCACCGCAGGTTTTGCCACCACATCATTTGCTGACTGGCCGACGTTATTGCCGCTATTACTGATTTTCTCGAGCTTTATTGGTGGCTGTGCAGGGAGCACAGGCGGTGGTATGAAAGTCGTGCGTGCAATCTTGCTTTACTTGCAAGGCATACGCGAGCTTAACAAGCTCGTGCACCCCAAAGCAATATTCTCTATCAAGTTAGGTAAGAAAACGCTGCCCAATCGCGTTGTAGAAGCTGTGTGGGGGTTCTTCTCGGCTTACGCGGCGGTGTTTGTTATTTGTATGCTACTTTTACTTGCAAGCGGCATGGATAATATTAGTGCATTTACAGCAGTTGCTGCTTGTATGAATAACCTGGGTCCAGGGTTAGGTGAAGTAGCAGCTAACTTTGCATCGATTAGCGATTTCAGCAAATGGGTCTTAATTGTCGCTATGCTGTTTGGCCGACTTGAAATATTTACCTTGTTGGTATTATTCACGCCAGCGTTCTGGCGCGATTAGTACGACATTTGGTTAGAAGTAAATAACGCCCACTTGGAATAGCTTCTCGACGTCAGTAATGTACTTCTTGTTGACCAAGAATAAAATGACGTGATCTTCTTCCATAATCACGGTATCGGAATGTGCAATCAGCACCTCTTCTCCGCGGACGATAGCACCTATGGTGGTGCCTGGAGGGAGTTTAATATCGCGAATTTCACGGCCAACTACCTTCGATGACGATTCATCGCCTTTGGCTACAATCTCAATGGCTTCTGCCGCACCACCACGCAAGCTATACACATTGTTGATAGTACCTCGACGAACGTGCGTTAATAGTGCTGAAATAGTGGCATGCTGAGGAGAGATGGCGATATCAATGCTACTGCCATGCACTAAGTCTACATAGGCATCACGTTGAATAAGCACCATAGTCTTACGAACACCCAATTTTTTTGCCAGCAGCGATGACATGATATTGGCTTCATCATCATTGGTGACCGCAATGAATACGTCAAATTGATCGATATTCTCTTCTAAGAGAAGCTCTTGATCAGAAGAATCACCCACAAATACCAATGTACTATCGAGCTCCTCGGCAAGCTTTTCAGCACGGTCTTGCGAACGCTCGATAAGTTTAACTTGATGATTATTTTCTAACTCTTTTGCTAAACCTGCACCAATATTACCGCCACCGGCAATCATTACGCGTTTGTACGCGGGCTCTAGTTTTTGAAGTTCGTTCATTACGGCACGAATGTGAATACTCGCAGCGATAAAGAATACCTCGTCATCTGCTTCTATAACGGTAGTGCCTAGCGGACGAATAGGGCGCCCATTTCTGTATATAGCTGCCACTCGGGTGTCTACATTTGGAATATGCTCTTTTAAGGTTGATAAGGCATGTCCAACAAGCAGGCCGCCATAATAAGCCTTTACCGCCACCAAGCTGACTTTACCGCCGGCAAATTCAAGCACCTGTAATGCACCAGGATAATCAATCAAATGACGAATATCACGTGTCACTAATTGCTCTGGTGCAATAACGTGGTCGACAGGTATATGGTCTTTGTTGAATAGCTCACGAGCACGCTCTACGATATTTGAAGAACGAATACGCGCGACCTTTTTAGGGGTAGAAAAAAGTGTATAGGCAATTTGACACGAAATCATGTTGGTCGCGTCATCGTTGGTGACCGCAATGATCATATCGGCGTCATCCGCGCCAGCGTTGGCCAAAACATCGGGGTGACTGCCTTGTCCCGCAACCACTTGCAAGTCGAGCTTATCCTGCAGTTCACGTAATTTATCACTGTCCGTATCGATCAGTGAAATATCATTATTCTCGCCAACAAGGTTTTCCGCGAGAGTGCCACCTACTTGCCCAGCACCGATGATAATAATTTTCATATTTAGCCAACTTTATAATTATTTTACTGGCGCTTTTTTAGCTTTGCGTAGAAAAAGCCATCCATATTCTGCTCGCCAGGTAATATTTGCCACCCGGCTTGAGTATTGTATTCTGGCAGCGCGATCAGCTCAGCATCTTGATGTTGCTCAATAAATGCTTGAACTTGCTCTGCATTTTCTTGCGGCAATACGCTACAGGTCGCGTAAACCAACGTACCACCTGGTTTAAGTAATGACCACATTTTTTCAAATATCGACCGTTGTAGGCTTGCTAACACGTCGATGTCTTCTGGTTTTCTCAGCCACTTGATATCTGGGTGACGTCTGATCACACCCGTTGCAGAACAAGGGGCATCAAGCAAAATACGATCGAAAAGCTCGCCATCCCACCATGCGTCGGTATTCGTGGCGTCAGCGGCAACTAGCTTGGCTTGTAAGCCAATACGATCCAGGTTTTCTTGAACGCGTGCAAGCCTATTTTCCTCGATGTCTAAAGCGGTCAGACGCTTAATCTCTGGCGTATGCTCCAATAAATGACAGGTTTTCCCTCCGGGTGCAGCGCAGCAATCAAGCACGACATCGCCGGGCTGACAATCGAGTAGGCGCGCGGACTGTTGAGCAGCGGCGTCTTGCACGGACGCTCGACCTTGCTCAAAACCAGGAAGCTTCGTGACATCGACAGCATGGGATAGCTGAATGGCGCCCGACTTTTCTTCAATGTCACTAACGGCAACTTCAGTGTTAAGCAATTCCTGTTGATATGCTTCGACGCTAACCTGTAATGCATTGGCACGAAGCCACATAGGGGGGCGTTCCATATTCGCTGTTAAAATGTCTTGCCATGTATCTGCGTAGCCTGCTTTTAGCTTTTTGATCAGCCAGCTTGGATGGTTATAGGTAATAGCATCACTAGGGGAGTGTGTACTTACATCTTTGTTGCGCAAGTAGCTACGTAGTACACCATTGACTAACGCTTTTAAATATTTGTGCTTTAACGCCAGCGTAGCGGATACCGTTTCACTGACTGCAGCGTGATCAGGAATGCGCGTATACTTCACCTGATAAATGCCAACTAACAACAAAAAGTGGCAGACCCGTTGTTTTCCTTTTAACGGTTTATCCATTAATTGTTGTACTTGATATTCAAGTTCTGGCAAGTGCCTTAACACGCCATAACAAATTTCTTGAAGTAAGCCTTTGTCTTTGGCTGCAACTTCTGAAGATGCTTGTGGTATAAGCTCAGATAAACTTTTGCCCTGATCGACAACCGAGAAACAAATGCGAGCGGCAACGGCGCGAATATTCTTACTCATTATGTACTTATGCTTGTCCAGTTATCAGGTTGCCAACGGCGAACCATTCAGCGCGGCCATTCAACACATCTTGAACAGGTAACGGTTTTTTACCTGGCAGCTGAAGCGTCAAAATATTCAGCGCTGTACTTCCCGTTGCCACCAAAATACCGTGTTTGTCCGCTTGCATGATAGTTCCTGGTACCTGACTACTACTGTCGGTATCAGTTAATACCACTTGATGAATTTTCAGCGTGTGCACCTTGTTGTTTTCATCGGTGAAATTGACATAGGTACCTGGCCACGGAGTAAATGCGCGTAACTTCAGATCAATCGTTTTCGCCGGTTGGTGCCAGTCGATTTCCGCCTCTGCTTTATCGAGTTTACTGGCGTAAGTGGCCTGTTCATTATTTTGCGGTTCTCTGGGATATGCGCCGGACGCCATGAGGGCGAGAGTATCAATCAATGCAGCTGGACCTAAATCAGCTAACTTTTCGTATAGGCTAGCGCTAGTATCGGTATCCAGAATAGGGCAACTGGCTTTAAGAATCATATCGCCTGTATCTAGGCCTTCGTCCATTTGCATAATGGTCACGCCTGTTTCCAAATCGCCAGCTTCGAGAGAACGTTGAATAGGCGCTGCGCCACGCCATTTCGGTAGTAGCGAACCGTGAACATTGATGCAGCCTAAATGCGGTGCATCTAATATCACCTTGGGCAACAGTAATCCGTATGCAACAACAACCATGACATCAGCGCCAAGTGCTTTCAATGCTTCTTGGTCTTCAACTTCTTTGAAGTTTTTAGGTTGAAGCACTGGAATGTTGTGTTCTAACGCGAGATTTTTAGTGGCACAGGCAGTTAGCTTTTTACCGCGTCCAGCTGGCTTATCTGGCGGGCAATAAGCCGCAATAACGTCATGTTCAGAGTCGATCAGTGCTTGTAGGTGTTTCGCAGCGAAATCAGGTGTACCTGCAAAAATAATTCGAAGTGGAGCTGTCAATGGTCTACCTTAAGCTTTCGCGGCTAAGCGAGCTTCTTTTTCAAGTTTGGTTTGGATGCGCTTGCGTTTGAGCGGTGATAAGTAATCAATGAACAAGATGCCTTGTAAGTGATCTAGCTCATGCTGAATACAAATACCCAGTAACTCCTCACCGTCAAGCGTGAACTCGTTTCCGTCTCGGTCTAGTGCTTTCACGGTTACACGTTCATGTCGAGTAACTTTGGCGTAGCAAGTCGGTACTGAGAGACAGCCTTCTTCATTAATAAAAGTCTCGTCACTTTTCTTTATGATTTCAGGGTTAATAAGGGTAATAGGGTTACTGCGGTCTTCCGTGGTATCCATCACGACAATGCGTTTATGAATATCCACTTGCGTAGCGGCTAAACCAACACCATTTTCGTCGTACATGGTTTCGAACATGTCATCAACGATTTGGCGAATTTCATCATTTACTTCAGTAACTTCTACTGCTTTGGTGCGTAATCTTTCATCAGGAAAGCGTAAAACGTTTAAAACGGTCATAATTTTTACAAATAAATAGCGATAATTTATCTAGGATGTTATGTTTCAATTTTAGCCATTAAATAATACGAATAATAGTGGTTTGAAGTTTTTGTATAACATGGACAGAGTAGCATGCTAAAAAAAATTATACTCGCTGCGACATTCTTCAGCTTACCAATGCACTTGGTAGCCGATGAACTCCAAATAAACGAGGATGCCCCGAAAACCTATATTGTTGAAGAAGGTGACACGCTTTGGGACATTTCTTCAATATTCCTCGAACAGCCTTGGCTATGGCCGCAGTTATGGCGTCTCAACCCAGAAATCAGCAATCCACACCTTATTTATCCTGGTGACGTACTCCGTTTAGTTTTCGATGATCAAGGTGAGCCTCAGCTTATCGTAGAAGAGGAACCTTACGAAGAAGAGTATGTAGAAGAAGTTATTGTTGAAGAGCCAGAACCAATAGCGCCGCCAGTTGAAGTGGTTCGCGAAAAACCAACGATTAAGCTCTCACCAAAACTTCGTAAAGAAGTGAAAAAGCAGCCTGTTCAGACCATGCCGCTTCATGTGATTGCGCCGTATATGCAATATGACCACTTATTAACGCAAGAACAAATCGACCAGCTTCCGCATGTTATTGGCAATGATGATGGCCAAAAATCAGGTATGGACGGTATGAAGTTGTATGTCACAGACAACCTTGTTCTGGGTCAATCGTATGCGGTGTATCACATAGGTGATGAAATTATTGACCCTGAAACAGAAGAGCCTATTGGTTTTGATGTTCGATTAACTGCTACTGCGCAAGCGATACGCAATGGCGATATGGAAAACAAACGACCAGGCACTTTATTGGTCAACTCAGCTAGCCGTGAAATACGCGCGGGTAATGTTGTGATGCCAATCAATGATGGTCAATTACTCCCTTCGTTCTTTACCATGCAAAAAGCGGATGACTCTGTACGCGGTGTGATTGTGAAATCGTCATCCGATGGACGTGAGTTCGGTAAACTAGAAGTGATTATGATCAATAAAGGTGAAGCTGACTCGGTTAAAGTGGGTGACATCTTAAGCATCAAACGCAAGAGCCCAAGTGTTGTTGAAACACGCACGGGTCCTCAATACACAGTAGACGCATCTCGTTGGGCAAGAATGTCCGCAGAAGATGGCTCTGAATACGATATGCCTGAAGAAGACTTAGGGCAAATCATGGTGTTTAAAGTTTATGAAAATGCTTCAATGGCACTGATTATGCGTACAAGCAAGCCAGCGCGTTTATTGGATGTAGTTGCCGCACCATAAAAATTAATCTTTGCTAAAACAAGGGCATATCTACTATACCTATAGTGATATGCCTTTTTTATTGGCAATAATAAATACATCGCGTCGCACACTTGAATCTTAAGGAGGAGATAAGTGGAGAAACGTGCTCAGCATTTTTGGTTGGCGTTAAAGCTGGTCCCTAGACTGTCTTATCAGCAAAAACGCTCATTACTTGACCGTTATGGTTTAGACGATATTTTTACTCTTAATTCAATCGAATTGAAAGCGTGTGGATTGAACGCTACGCAACGCGAGGCTGTCTTAGCGCCAGACTGGCCTCGGATAGAGTCGATTATTGAGCGCTCACGCGAAGTCGGCGCAAAAATCATTGGTATCGATGATTTGGACTACCCACAGTTGCTGCGCGAAATATATGACCCTCCACTTGTTATCTGGGTACAAGGCGATGTTTCTGTTTTGAGCCAACCGCAAGTAGCGATTGTGGGAAGCCGAGGTGCCACGACGACAGGTCGTGAATTATCCTTTGAGTTTGCACACACGTTAGCGCCCAATGTGGCTATTACCAGTGGGTTAGCGCTTGGCATTGATGCGATGGCGCATAAAGGCGCGTTAGAGGCCAGAGGAAAAACGGTTGCTGTGGTTGGCACCGGCATAGATGTCGTTTACCCAACTCGAAATAAGCTACTGGCCAAAATGATTGTTGAAAACGATGGCGCCATTGTCAGTGAGTTTTTGCCTGGCGTTACTGCTCGTCCAGGTCATTTTCCGAAACGAAATCGTATTATCAGTGGTCTAAGTTTAGGTGTTTTGGTGATTGAGGCTGAAGTTAAAAGTGGCTCTTTGGTGACAGCTCGCACGGCATTAGAGCAAAATCGAGAGGTATTTGCGGTACCAGGTTCACCAAGAAATCCAATGGCTAAGGGGTGCCACTATTTAATTAAGCAAGGGGCTAAGCTTGTAGAAAATGCTGCCGACATAGTGGAAGAGTTAGAAATTTCTGCGCAGCTTGAGTATTTAAACGAACCGCGCGAAAAAGTTGAAAAAAATAAAGAGCAGGGCTTGTTAAACGATGTTTTGTTAGCTAGTGTGGGTTATGAAACTACTCCCGTAGACACAGTAGTTTCCCGGTGTAAGCTTTCCACAGAGGAAGTGTTAACCCGGCTAACAATGTTAGAGCTTAGAGGTCTGGTATCTGCGGTGCCTGGAGGCTATCTTAAATTGCATAGGGGGTAACTATGTTCGATATTCTTATGTATTTGTTTGAGAACTACATTCACTCCGAAGCTGAAATCATGGTTGACCATGATGAACTCACCGATGAGTTGACACGCGCTGGATTTCATCAAGATGAAATTTACAAAGCGCTTTCTTGGCTAGAAAAACTAGCAGAACTTCAAAACAACGACGCACATCCTTACTTAACAAAAGTTTCGGGTCCATCCACGCGTATTTATACTGCGGATGAAATGAGACGGTTAGATCCGGAATGTCGTGGTTTTTTAATGTTCCTTGAACAAGTTAACCTGCTTGATATGACGACGCGTGAAATGGTTATTGACCGTGTAATGGAACTTGATACCAAAGACTTTTATCTAGATGATCTTAAATGGGTCGTCTTGATGGTACTTTTCAATGTTCCTGGACGAGAGAACGCCTACTCACAAATGGAAGACTTAATTTTCGATGAAATGCCGGACGGGCCGCTGCACTAAACACGGCCTAGCCAAATTTTTTACGAACCACAAGCTCTGCTTTGTGTAGCGCTTTTAGTATCTTTGTCCCTTGAAAAGGGTTAGTTACCCAAGGTTTTGGCAGCTCAGCGAATGCAAGCGATAAAAAATCTTCAGCAAAGGGCAGAGTACTTGGGTTCCGCGCTTTGAATGCAGCTAATTGAGCGTCTTCCATTAGGTTGAATGGATGAAAGCCACAGTTATTTTTCTTTTCGGCCAGTTTATGGCCCAATGTTTTCATTTTGCCGCGATATGCTGGCGCACTGGGTAAGTACATCAGGAAAGGATTCTTCATAAAACCCATCGGGCCAAATAAAGCTTTGGCTTGTGTATTGTTGTCTTTTTCACGTGATTTGAATGTCCAATCCACAGCTTTCAGCCGCCCAACATGACCAATACTAACCGCGGAGAAGTAAATACCTGCACTTTGCTTTACATCTTGTCTTAAGTAAGCACCAGAGACATTGTCAAAATAGGTATAGCCATTGACTCGATTACGCGCTTTACCTTTCAAAAATGCGCATTGCATAAACGCTGATTGTTGATGATGTGCGAAGAAATGTTCGATGTCATCCATGTCATGTTGATCAATAGGGCGTACAAATTGCGTATCGTCTTGGACAAAACAGACAAGCGACTCTTCAGGCATAGAGTCAAGAGCAAGCTGCATGTTGTTGTACAAACCACCACATTTATGTGCGTTCTGATCGTCTAGTTTGGGCACAATGACGTCATGCTTTTCGTTTATTTCTGACAGCACTGCCATTGTTTCTCGGTCGGTACTGTTGTCGTCGAAAACGATAATATTTGGTTTATCGACACATAGCTCTATCGATGACACGCAGTTTTTAAGAAGCTGCCCGCGGTTGAATGAAAATATACAGAAATACATAGGTACCTGATTTTTAATGCTTACCATGTCACGACTAAGGTTACATAAAACTGTCATGTAGAACGCACTATAATGGTGTCCAATAAGACAGCTGTTTGCCAGTTATAAACAGCTTCACAAATTTCAGTTTCACTTTTATGAAAGTAACCGTTTTATTTACTACCTATAACTCTCCTTGTTGGCTTGAAAAGGTACTTTGGGGCTACAGTGCTCAGCGTTATACCAATTTTGATATCGTTGTTGCAGATGACGGCTCGACTGACGATACGCGTCTGTTGATTGAGATAATGAGGAAAGAAACAGGGCTAGATATTAAGCATGTGTGGCATGAAGATAATGGCTTTCAAAAATGTGAAATTCTGAATAAAGCTATTCTAACGGTTGAAACAGATTACATTATTTTTTCAGATGGAGATTGCATCCCACATCCTGATTTTATCGCGGAACACTTGCGATATGTAAAACCTAATCGCTTTTTAACTGGTAGTGTTATGCGCTTGCCCATGTCCACCAGCGAGTTAATTTGCAAAGAAGATATTGTGAACGGCACTTGTTTCTCTTGGCAATGGCTAGTAGATAATGGCTTACCTGTTACGCGTAAGCATTTAAAGTACAAAGTAACAGGTTGGCGAGCAGCATTAATGAATGTGATAACGCCGGCGCCAAAAAGCTTTTTAGGATGCAACGCATCAGCCTGGAAACAAGACATTTTTGATATCAACGGCTTTGATCAACGGATGCAGTATGGTGGATTAGACAGAGAGTTAGGCGTGCGATTACGCAATAACGGAATCGAAGCCAAACATGTTCGCTACAATGCGCACGTACTTCATCTTGACCATGCACGCGGATATCGCGATCCGGCAATGGTTGCTAAGAACAAGAAACTCCGCGTATTTAACGAAAAACACAAAATCAAAACAACTGAATTTGGTTTTAACTTATTGCATAAAAATACCGAGAGGTCGGTTTAGTACGTTATTGAATGCTGTCGTTATATTCCAATAACGCAAAATCCTGTTTGTACATTTGCTTTACGAGCTCTTCACATTCTTCATCGTAGAATTTTCGTAGTTTTTCATTTGCGCTAGTAGAAGGGGGGCCTTTACGAGAGAAGCTATGAAGGGCGGCTGATTGGTTGTCTATGTGGCGAATGATGGTCGATAGATCCGCATTAAGGTTTTCAAAGCGGCCAACGAATTGAAATTTCTCAAACGGAATCAGAAAGATTGAAGACTGCGGTGCCCAGTGTAAGTTGCTATGAAGTTTGCCTTCTTTGAGTGTTTTCAAAAAGTCTTTGAATGAGACTTTCTGGTGATGTTGATTGTATTTTCGATCAATTTTATCAAGAAAGGCTGATAAGGTGCGGGAGAACGGATCTCTAACCACGGTAAATTTGAAGAGTCCCTCGAATTGTTCTAGCTCGTATTTTGAGAGCGTAGAGGGAGACCGAAATATCTTCTTAGCTTGTGGTGAGTCAATTTCATGCCCAAGTTTGGTATTGACCAAGTTCGACACTATGGTTGAATTAGCGGCTTTGGGCACTCGGTTGTAAAAAATACCTAATTCAAAATCAACACACCCTCTGTCGTCAGCGCTTTTTATCGAAGGCCGTCCCTGAAATGGGTAGTGACGATAAAAAGGCGTATACGGTACGACAAAGCGGTTTTTCGTAATGTTATGAATGGCTTTACTTAACAACATTAATATAACGTTATTCTCTTCAAGTAATTGTTACGTATTAGCTGTATTTCGTTTGCATACGACGTATTTTGCTGCGGACCTGTGACCATTGCGACCCTTTTTTGTATCGCCCCTTAGCGACATGGCGTATCTGAAAAACATTGTCGACATCAATGGGCACGCCGTGTGAGCCAACCAGCCAGCGAAAAGCGCGATCTTCGACACATTTACACCAATGCTCTGATGGAGTTTGGTAAATATCGATGTTGGCACAGTAACCTATCGCTCGCGCTACATCACCATGAGTAATTTGAAATTCGCCTGTTGCCTTATGGCGAGAATACGGTTTGACACGGGTATTGTTGATACTAACTAATTGTGGACTTGCGCCAGGTTGTAAAAGAGGGTGCTCGTTGGGTAGCAATGGTGTGGTCTTTTCTTCACGCGGGAAAACTAACGCATCATTTCTACCTTGTAAGCTATCCACTAAACTATCTAGGCAGTTTTCCGAGAAAATAATGTCACAGTCAGTAAACCATACCCAATCAGCTTTGGTGGCTAAGGCAGCTTGGTTTCTTCCTATACTTCTTCGACACAATAGTTTTTTTTCTAGCGGTTGCCAGTTCCACGTGACGTTGGGCACATCAAAGGTTGCAAAGAAATTTACCAACTCTTGTGTTTTTTCATCGTCAGGGCAGTAAAATAACGTCATAGTCACATGAGATTTTGTTGGCGGGTGTTGTACCAATGAACTTAGCTGGTATGCCAACATATGCGAATAATTCCAACAGTGGCTGACGATTTCTAACGCTAGATGGCCTGTTTTCTTAGCTCGTTCTTGTTCAGAAGGTCGGTCTTTTACAAACCAATTTGCTGGTACATAGCCACTCGCTGCCAACTTAAAGAAGAATGCGAGAGAGCCGTCGTAAAACCTTGGTGGATAAATTCTAGATTTAGACATAATTCATTTGCGTATAAAATAGAACAATCGCAAATTAACAGCGAAATAAGATCGTTTTATGACAGATAAATTATTTGAAGCAGCGAAACACGCATTAGAGAAAGAGTACGAGACGTGCCCTAAATGTGGTTCAGAGCTGGCGGTGAAAAGAGGAAAAGCAGGACCATTTATTGGCTGTGAAAGTTATCCTTCCTGCGACTATACTCGCCCTGTTGTAGAGCACGAGAAAGTTGAAGACAAAGTATTACCGGGGTCTGAGTGTCCTGAATGTGGACATGAGCTTGCCGTAAAACAAGGACGATACGGTATGTTTATTGGCTGTACGAATTTTCCTGATTGCAATCATATTGAACATGACGAGGCTGAAACTACTGCCGAAGTTTCATGTCCTAGCTGTAAGAAAGGGAATTTAGTCGCAAAAACAACGCGCTATGGTAAAACGTTCTATCCATGTGACAATTATCCAAAGTGTAAATTTGCTGTTAATCATGAACCTGTTGCAGGTGAATGCGAGAAGTGTGGCTTTTCGTTGCTTTTGAAGCGCTCTATGGCAAGTGGAGAAAAGTTACAATGCGCTGATAAAAAGTGTGGTCACTTCCAATCAGCGCAGTAACTAGAGAACAGGCCCTAATATTTTTTGGCTAACTCGGCAGCGTATTGCTGAATATCCTCAAAGGCTGCGCTAGGTAGAAGTTGTGCTACTTGGTATAGGCGTTCAACAAGCGCTTTGTTTGTATCAGCAGAAAGGTTGATGTGACCCATTTTTCGGCCAGCACGCTTACCTTTGCCATACCAATGCAAATGAACACTTGGTACCGACAAAACCTCGCTAGGTACTTCATCTTCACCTAAGATATTGATCATCGCTGTTGGACGCACTAATTCGCCACTGCCTAATGGCATCCCCGTCGTTGCACGAATATGATTTTCGAATTGACAGGTATCGGCACCTTGCTGCGTCCAGTGCCCTGAGTTGTGAACACGCGGTGCAATTTCGTTAACTAGCAGCTGTTCGCCAACTTGGAAAAACTCAATCGCTAACACACCTACATAGTTTAATGCATCAGCCACTTTATCGAACATGGCTTTTGCCTGTGCGGTCAGGGCTTCATTTTGTGCAAGTGCTACGGTAACCGTTAATACGCCATCAGTGTGATGGTTTTCAACAAGCGGATAGACTTGGGTATTGCCTTTAGCATCGCGAGCGCCCACTAACGACACTTCACGATCAAATGGGACCATTTGCTCTGCAACAACGGCTTGAGCTGCAGGTTCGTTGGCGCCAGCGAAGAAAGCTTCAATATCTTTCCAAATATCAGCAGCTTGGCTTGCATCTTTAATGCGCCATTGACCTTTACCATCATAGCCAGCTAATGCACTTTTTAAGATAAGTGGCAGACCCAATTCACTGATAGCATCCGCAAAGTCTTGCTCAGTAGTAATGATTTTATGCTGGGCATTGGCCACACCACATTGCTCAAGCACACCTTTTTCAAGGCGGCGATCGCCACCTGTTTTGATTGCTTGGCTACTTGGGTGTAACTTTCCTGATGCTTCGCATTGGGCAAGCACATCATGAGCTATATGTTCAAATTCAGCAGTAATGGCGTCAGCAAACGCGATACCTTCCGCTAAGTCACCATAGCTTTGCGCAAGGTTTAACGGATCTACTACTGTGCGCGAGCCTACATCATAAGCACGTACATTGACATTTAAAGGCTTACTCGCCAATGCCATCATGCGTGCCAATTGGCCTGCACCTAAAACAAGAACATTCATGATAAGTACTTCCTACTCAGCTGGGTTTGGATTAGCTAAAATAGTGTCAGTTTGTTCTTTGCGGAACTTCTCGACAGCTGCCATCACGTCTTCATCATGTGTACCGATGATTTGTGCGGCTAGCAATCCAGCGTTAGCTGCACCAGCATTACCAATAGCGAGTGTACCTACAGCAATACCTTTTGGCATTTGCACGATAGAAAGTAGAGAGTCTTGGCCGCTTAATGCTTTTGACTGAACAGGCACGCCAAGTACAGGCAAGCTTGTGTAGGCTGCTGTCATACCTGGTAAGTGAGCCGCACCACCAGCGCCAGCAACAATTACTTTGATACCGCGTTCTTTAGCACTTTCTGCATATTCAGCAAGTAGGTGAGGAGTACGGTGAGCTGATACCACTTTGGTTTCATACGGAACACCAAATAAATCTAACATATCAGCAGCATGTTGCATTGTCGGCCAGTCCGACTTAGAGCCCATGATAATACCTACTTTCATTGTATAAGCGCCTTCTTAATCAAAGTTTAAAACACAAGGTCAAAACAACCGGTTAAATAGGCCGCGCATTATACCCGTGTTTGGTCTGATACGGAAATTTAGCTGCTAATTTTTCACCAATATTGTTCGCCATAGACTAAAGGCGAATTTAAAAATAATTTCACCAAAGTAAGCTAAGTGAAACAAGCTGCCTAGCAAGTATAGACAATATGCATTTGAATCAAGGCAGACGAAAGGGGGAGAAATGAACATATATCAACATGGCCTCGACCAATGCAAGGCAAATGCACAGCCGTTAACACCGATTAACTTCCTTGCGCGCACTGCGCAAGTTTTTCCTGAGAGGACGGCCATCATTCATGGCAATCAGCATATTAGTTACCGTAGGTTTCAACAAAATGTCCATTGCTTTGCAAACTCACTCATTGAGCTAGGCGTCAAGCCAGGAAATACAGTTAGCATTATTGCTGCAAATATCCCTGCATATATAGAAGCGCATTATGCTGTGCCCATGACCGGAGCGGTGCTTAATTCTCTAAATACGCGACTAGATGCCCAAGCGCTGGCATTTATTCTTGATCATGGTGAGTGTGATGTGTTGTTAGTTGACAGTGCATATAACGGACTTATGCGTTCTGCATTAGCACTTTCGTCACGACAGCCGCTCGTCATTGATATTGTAGATCCGCTTAGCGGTGTATATGACACTATTGGTGAAGTGGAGTATCACCAACTTCTTCAGCAAGCCGAAGATAAAGCGCCCCCCAATTTAATTGAAGATGAGTGGCAGGCATTAGCGCTAAATTATACCTCTGGCACAACAGGAAATCCCAAAGGTGTGGTGTATTCTCACCGTGGTGCTTATCTTAACGCAATCGGTAATACCATGATTTGGCCCATGCCAGAACCTCCTGTTTATCTGTGGACACTCCCCATGTTTCACTGCAACGGTTGGTGTTTTCCTTGGACAATTGTTGCAGTTGGTGGAACTCAAGTCTGTGTTCGCCAAGCGGAGTGTGAAACGATTACCGGGCTTATGAAAGAACATCACGTGACACATTTTTGTGGTGCCCCAATCGTACTCAATATGATGATGAATACTGAACCCGAGTATTTGCACGGGTTACCGCGAGGGATCAAAGCTATGACTGCTGGTGCACCACCACCACCTGCGGTGATTAAAGGTATGGAGAAACTCGGATTTGATATTACGCAAACATATGGCTTAACAGAGGTATATGGTCCCTGTGTTGTGAGTGAGTGGAACTCAGAGTGGGATGCGTTGGATAGCGACCAAAGGGCTGCACTCAAAGCAAGGCAGGGCGTAAGATATCCAACACAAGAACACGTTGATGTGCTAGATCCTGATACCATGCTACCTGTGGCTGCAGATGCTGAAACCATAGGTGAGATCATGTTTAAGGGCAACACAACAATGAAAGGTTATCTTAAAAATGAATCTGCTACCGAAGCGTCATTTAAAGCGGGCTGGTTTCATTCAGGCGATCTCGCTGTTAAACATCCGGATGGCTACATTGAAATTAGAGATAGGTCGAAAGATATTATTATCTCTGGTGGTGAGAATATATCGTCTGTAGAAGTAGAAGGCACACTATACAAACACCCGCAAATATTGGAGGCGGCTGTCGTTGCTCGCAAGGATGAAAAGTGGGGTGAGACACCTTGTGCATTTGTAACACTGAAAGAAGGCGCAAATATTACCGAGCAAGAGGTGATTGCTTTCTGTCGTGAAAATATAGCGCATTTCAAAATACCTAAAACAATAGTATTTAGTGAATTACCTAAAACAGCGACAGGAAAAATTCAAAAGTTTGTGTTGCGGGAAAAGGTACGAAGTTTATTTGGTTAGTATTTATTAATACCACTAGAGGTAACATAAATAAGTAAATTTACTTTTGTGCGGTTAAAAGTAGAACAGTACTGGTAGTGAACGCTATTGTGTGTACTGTTTCTGTTTCCTAAAAATGCTAGACTAGCGCCCAAATAAACCAGCTAGCGTATAAAATGACCTTTGAAACACCGGAACAAGCATACACTGAAGGTGGTGTTATTGCTTACCCGACAGAGGCGGTTTTTGGTTTGGGGTGTGATCCCGATAACGAACAAGCCGTTCAAAAAATTCTCGATATAAAACAACGCCCAATCGAAAAAGGGTTAATTTTATTGGCAGCAAATTACTCTCAATTGCTGCCATATATTGATGACTTAAAAATTCCACAAGATAAACGTTTTTCTGTGCTTTCACGCTGGCCAGATGGGATCACTCAAGTGTTGCCTTGCACGCCTACCACACCAAAATGGCTAACCGGTCAGTTTGATACATTGGCAGTGCGCGTTACTAGCCAACCTGATGTTGTCGCTTTATGCAATGAGTTGGGTAAACCTATTGTCTCGACAAGTGCTAACCTTACGGGTGAGCCACCTGCTAAAACTTGGCAAGAAGTAGAGCAGTATTTATCGCAGCAGGTCGATTTTGTCATTAAAGGTCAAACACTAGGATTTGATCAGCCCTCTAAGATTATTGATGGCCTTACCGGAGAAGTATTTCGCATATGAGTAATGTTGCAATTGAACCTGTGGTTGCGTTTTTAAAAACGTTGCAAGATGACATTTGCCAGGCGCTTGAAGCTGCTGATGGTCGGGCGAAATTTGTTGAAGATAACTGGCAGCGTGAAGAGGGCGGTGGTGGTCGCACACGTGTGCTGACCGATGGTGCAGTTATTGAACAAGGTGGTGTGAACTTCTCGCTAGTTTCGGGTAATAAACTCCCTCCTTCAGCCACAGCACATCGACCAGAATTAGCTGGACGAACGTGGAGAGCATGCGGTGTATCGTTAGTGATTCATCCCAAAAACCCATTTATACCGACTTCACATGCCAATGTTCGCTTTTTTGTGGCAGAAAAAGAAGGTGAAGCGCCTGTTTGGTGGTTCGGCGGTGGCTTTGATTTAACGCCATTTTATCCATTTGATGAAGATATTAAGCATTGGCACCAAACAGCGCATGGCTTGTGTGCACCTTTTGGTAATGATATTTATCCTGCCCATAAAAAGTGGTGCGACGAATACTTCTTTTTAAAACATCGAAACGAAACTCGTGGTGTAGGTGGTCTGTTTTTTGATGATCTAAATCAGTGGGATTTCGACACGTGTTTTGAGTACATAAAGGCAGTTGGTCGAGGCTATATTGATGCGTATGTGCCTATCATGGAGAAGCGAAAGGATACACCGTTTGGCGAGAAAGAGCGTCAATTTCAGCTGTATCGTCGTGGTCGCTATGTAGAGTTTAATTTAGTGTTTGACCGTGGCACTTTATTTGGTTTGCAGTCAGGAGGCCGCACTGAATCAATCTTAATGTCTATGCCACCGTTAGCGCGATGGGAGTACAACTTTCAGCCAGACAAAGATACAGCAGAGGGTAAACTTACTAATTACTTGAAACCAAGGGACTGGTTAAGCTAGCACTGTTTTATTTCTGCCCTCCGTTTTTGCTTGGTACAGAGCGTCATCTGCGCGTTTGTACCAAGCACTTGGCGTTTCGCCATGCTGCAATTCACTTAGACCACACGATATGGTGACTTGGTGATTTGGTATTATCGATGCGCTTTCAATTGCCGTTCTAATTATCTCAGCAAATGCAAAGGCGTCTTTGGTATTTTGGTTATCCATGGTAATGGCAAACTCTTCACCACCTACTCTAAACAATTTGTTATCGGCAATTAATGGAAAGATGATGTCGCATACTTGAGTGAGTACATCATCTCCACTGCTGTGTCCAAATTTATCGTTGATGGTTTTGAAATGGTCTAAATCAAATAACAATAACCAGGTTTGATTATCCATGCTGCTGTTGGTAATCGAGTCCATCGTATCAATATACGCACGGCGATTGTATGTTTTGGTCAGGGCATCTTTGTGGCTGAGTTCATACAGTTTATTGGCTTGAAATCGTTTTTGATAAGCGAACGTGAATGAGCATACTACCGTGATGACCATGCTGATTGCTGTTGAAAAAAATTGAAAACTCTCGAGCTGTTCAAAGATGATTATCAAAACAAACATAAGCATGATGGCCGAAAGTAACGACGCCCTTCTTGGCGATACAAAATAGTAGATGACTGCAATGGCTGGATAGAACCAAACAATAGCGCCGGCGCCTTTCAAATAGACCATTGCGACAGGTAATATTGCCACAGCAGAGACCACTGCAGAAAATGCAAACGTTTGATCTTTGCCGGTAATCGCGTTGAAACTGATAAGCCCGAGAATAATTATTAAAGAAAAGTCTAAGGCGGCAATTATCCAATCATGTTCGACTATTCGGAAGATCATCAATGGAAATAGACCTAATACACAAAATATAGGCAACCAAATAAAGACCTTATTTTCAACGCTAGACTCTACGCTCATACTGCCGCGGGGTTAAAAAACATACGTCATGATATCAAATCATCCTATAACAATGGGACGTTTTTGTAGCTGTTTTGTTTCTACCTACTTTCAAGTCAAACAAAGTGATTACAATTTAGACGGCCATGCTACTTCATGGTCACTGCATTTAATTTGCTTTACCCCATCTATCGTCTAGCTTTTATACAGACTAGAGCACAAAAGTTGATATAGATCATGATCGCGCTCGTTGTCTAACTGTAGCGACATGTAACCACACAGTAATTTGAGGTAAATCAACTTTTCATACATGACGCGATTGTAAACTGACGCCAATTATTTAAAGGGATACTCTCATGAAAAAAAGTCTTATTACATTAGCGGTGTTATCAACATTGTCTTTCGGGTCATTAGCAGCAGGTTACCAAGCGGGCGATATTCTTGTTCGCGGCGGTGCAACAATGGTTGATCCTGATAGTGACAAAGCTGGCGTTTATATTGAAGCACTTGGTGGTGATACACCATTGTCTGTTTCTGTAGATGACAACACACAACTAGGTTTAAATTTTGTGTACTTCTTTGACAGCAACTGGGCTGTAGAACTATTAGCTGCTACACCGTTTAAGCATGATGTTAAAATTCATGATCCTCAAGGTATTGCAGAAGGTGTATTTGGTGTTCCTGGACTAGACGTAGATGGCATCACATTAGGTGAAGTAACACACTTACCACCGACATTAAGCGCTATTTACTACTTTGATTCAGCATCAAAGTTTAAGCCTTACGTGGGTGCTGGTCTTAACTACACAATTTTCTTCGACGAAGAATTTAAATCAGCACCTAAAAGTCTAGGTTTTAATGACTTAGAGTTAGATGGCTCTTTCGGTGTATCGTTCCAAGTTGGCGCAGACTATGAGCTAGATGATAATTGGCATATTAATGCTTCTATTCGTTATATCGATATCGGCACTGATGCAGACTTTAAAATTGGTGAAGATATTAAAGGTACGGCAGAAGTTGACGTAGACCCAATGGTTTACTCACTGATGATTGGTTATAAGTTTTAAAACTTAACACCTCATCACCCCCAACCAAATAAAAAAGCCGCGTATTGCGGCTTTTTTTATTGCTGATGTTACTACTGGTTAATCATATGCGCAGCTAACTGTCCGAACTTTTGCTTGAGTTCTCGTTTTAGTGGCTCGTGTTCAACAGTTTTATTTAATGCGTTTGTCATACAAAGCATCCACAGTTCCGCTTGCTTACGTGTAACAGCAACATGTAAATGGCGTTGGCGCAATCTCGGGTGACCATACTTCTCTTCAAACAATGGTGGTCCACCAAGCCATCCTGATAAATATTCAAAGACCTTTTGACGAATGCCATCAAGGGGCAGTTCATGAATATCTAAAAGTTCTTTTAGATGAATGTTAGATTCCATTTCATCATAAAATGCATTGGCAAGCGCTCGTGTGCCTGCTTCTTCACCAATTAAGATATAAGGCGTAACACTATCTGATAACGATTGCGTCTTGTCTCTTTCGGAAAAAAGTTTTTTAATGCCAAACAAAATCACTACCTTTGCTTGTTATGGATAAATACGCTGTTTTTGGAAACCCTATTGCTCAATCTAAATCGCCATTGATACATGCCGAATTTGCCGACCAAACAAAGCAGGTGCTCGAGTATAACGCAATTGGCCCGGATGTTGATCGCTTTCACGACGCGATTACGACTTTTATCGAGCAAGGTGGAAAAGGGGCCAACGTAACCGCACCATTTAAAGAACAAGCTTTTTCCATGGCAACGAAACTGACAGAGAGAGCTCAGTTGGCTAAAGCTGTAAATACGTTAGTGTTTAACAAAGACGGTTCAATATTAGGTGACAATACCGATGGTGCAGGACTAATTGCTGACTTATTAGAGAACAAAGCACCTTTGAATCGACGAGTCTTACTTATTGGTGCAGGTGGTGCCGCGCGCGGCGTAATTAAGCCTTTGTTGGCACAACAGCCTGAGTTGCTAGTTATTACCAATAGAACACATGCAAAGGCAGAGGAGTTGGCTTCGCATTTTGATGAATATGGTCGCATTGCTGCGTTAACTTCAGCACAACTCGAAAGTGAAGCACCATTTGATGTTGTCATTAACTCTTCTTCTTCCAGTCTGTTTAACGAGATACCAGCTGTTACACCTGCTATTTTCAAAACCGGTGGCTTTGCTTATGACATGTCTTACAAAGCAGAAAATACTGTATTTATTGATTGGGCATTGGCATCAGGTGCAGAAACCGCTATTGATGGTTTAGGGATGTTAGTGGGGCAGGCGGCAGAAAGCTTTAATGTATGGCGTGGTGTAATGCCCAATAAGACGCCTGTTGAAAATAAACTCAGAGAGCTTTTAAAGGTAACATAATGAATCAATCGATTTTATTTAATGATGATTTGGCATTTGATCAAGATAAAGACGCCTGGCGTTTCACAGGTCTTATGGCTGGTCAGCTAATTACCATTTATTTTCATAGTCCAAAGCTTAAACATTTGGCTTCTATCGACCAGTGCACTAAATATGATTTAGAAGAGGTGGTTGAACTATGGCTTGAAAAGAACGAGCCGGAGGATAATGAAATCCACCTCCACATATAGCTGAAACTTTGCTTTTACTTATTAGATTTCTGCTAAGTAGTCGTTCTTTAACTCAACATAGTTAATAGCAGACTGTTTAAGGAAAGCGATTTCACCTTCTTTTAGTGGTCTCGCTTTTTTCATCGGGTTACCGACATATAAGTAACCACTTTCTAATACCTTATTAGGTGGTACTAATGTACCTGCACCAATAAACACATCATCTTGTACTTTCGCACCGTCCATAATAATTGCACCCATACCCACTAAAATGCGGTTTCCTAATTTACAGCCATGCAACATACATTGATGACCAATGGTCACGTCATCGCCAATAATCAGCGGGAAGCCGTCAGGGTTCGATTGGCTTTTACGGGTAACGTGCAAAATAGTGCCATCTTGTATATTCGTGCGTTCCCCAATACGGATAACGTTTACATCACCGCGAGCGGCAACAAGGGGCCATATGCTGCTATCGACTCCTATCGCAATATCACCGACGATCACGGCTGTACTATCTATATAGCATTGGTGACTGATTTGAGGTGTTATACCTTTAAAAGAACGAATATTGTTAGGCATAGTAATAATTAACTTATTGAAATTAATTTAATACTAGCAAAATACTCTCTAAATAATCAGCTTTTGCAAAAGTAAAAATGATATTACGGAGACTAGGAGGCAAATAGTAAACAAACGTAGATAAAGAACATAATTGTTACTTTTCTTTGATTAAATGTCCTATATAGTCCAATAAAAACGCGCTTTGATTAAATTATCTGCAAATAAACAATTATTTCAAATTTATTTCAAAAAGGTGTTGACGCCACCCGAAAAACCCCTAAAATGCGCATCCACTTCTCGGGGACAAGCCAAGAAGCTGTTTTGATAAGTTTAGTTGCTTTATATAGTCACCAAACGGGTCAGATAACTTAGAAAAATAAATTAAAGTTTTTTTCAAAAAGTTGTTGACATTAAAACAGGGAAGCGTAAAATGCGCATCCGCTCTCAACGAGAGAGCAATCAGTTAACACGAGTGTGA
>NZ_JBHUIB010000002.1:0-238000 GCF_042682785.1 Thalassotalea euphylliae
TTCCCTGGGACGGGGCTAAGGACAACGAAAGGACTCGTTAAGGATATACTAGGGACAGTTTTTTAAGGATGAAGCGGGAACACTAATTGTGTGCAGGATGCACAAAAAGCTAGATAAAAAAATGCGCCTCAATGAGGCGCATTTTTCTTTTATAGGTTTTAATATTTTAGTGTGTTGCCTGCAGTCTGCTGTTACGTCAACTCGCTGCTCACCTTTAGCAAGTATCGGTCAACACGAATAGGTTGCCTAATGAGCGCCCTTAATAATCTACAAACTTTGCATATGCGTTATGTTTACCTAACGCAGACTGGCTGCCTTTCAGGGAAAATTCATAGCCACATAACTCAAAGCTTCCGCGAAATGCCACCAGCTGAAGGAGCGATTTCGTGTCTATCGGTGAGAAGTAAGCAAAATAATCACTACCGTTTTCCACCGTAACGTCCAATGTACGTACTTTTTTGCCGTTGTTGAATGTAATTTGGCTACAGCTTTTATCACCATCACCTGTCGTTTGTGACCATATTTGTTGTTCAGGGGTTTGATCGCCTTGCCAGTATATTGACAAACCATCGTACTGATTCAAATACAAGGTAAAATTATCAGGCATGGGAAGCGGATACTCGCGCGTCATTAATTGTGAGTTTTGCAGTACCTGTTCTGATGCTTCAAGTTCTTGCGCTTCAACATTACTCTCATCAGAGCCTGTCAGGAATATCGCAAAGCTAGCTAAAACAATAAGCGATGCTAAGGCCATAAGTAGTGTTTTTTTATTATTAAAGACTACAGACAAATCAATTGAGGCCCCAGATGTCTCCTCTGATGTTGATGGCGTGTTGATTCGAGAATACTGCTCGGTACGCTGGTAAAGCTGTTCATCGGATACCGCCATTGCTGAGCTACCATCTAGACTCGGCTCGACACGAAAACTACGAGTGTTAACTTGTTTGTTATAACGCGATAAGTCTACAGGACCCATATAGCCCAAAATATGGTTATTCTCTTTACTGGGCAGTCGATAGCTCAGCCCTGTTATTGTTGCTGCAGAGACTTGAAGCCAACCAAATACACTCATTTCCAACAGTAAGAATAAAGCGCCAAAGAGAAAAATTACTACTGGCAGTGACCATGCAGCGGGAAATTTTACATGCGCGTCGTTAAGTCGGCGTCTCATTGATAGTGAATTTACTATCGCTCCCAAAATAAGGAATACTGCTGAGACGGTTTTACTATCAAATATTGCAATGCTTAAAAGAAAGAATAAGGTGCTAACAAGGGATATTGAAAATAAGCGAGCGTTGTTATCAGCGCCGCGCAGACAAAAGAGAGATTGAATAAATTGCACAGTAGCCTCTTGTTATTGTATTCGAAATGCAGGCAAATCTACTTTATCAAGCTTTAGGCCGTTTAGGTACAGCAAGCCTTGCACGCTAGACTCACCGTCTCCACTGAATTCAAATTCGAAACAGCTAACAATATGAAAACCTTTTCTTTTACTAAAAGCGGGGCGAGCAGTACGTCTTGCAATTGACATAAACTGCAATCCTTGCTGTTTGCAATATCTGCCAGCATGGGCTCGGGCCATTTCAGCGACTTTACGTAAGTACCAAAAGTACCAACCAATGAGGAAAATAAAAAGAAAGAGATAAATGTCAGCCATACATGCTTTCCAAATCGTGATTATCTGAACAGTAAACCAATGGCTTTAGCCAATGATTCATCGCGTTGCTCTGAACGCATTACAGCAAAGACATGGTGGCGGAGTTCTGGAATACCAACTAAATCCTTAAAAATAGCGCTAAACAATGATAAATCTTCTCGTTGTGACAACAGAGTTAGATACTTGTTGAGCAATGCTGGTTCGCTAAATACTTCCCAGCATCTGCCAGCTAGCGTAATAAGCGTATCGTCGTCAGGTTTTTGATTAAGTATGTCGGTTATGTACGCTTTTACATGTGGATGATTAGAGGAACTCGCTAAAGCGCGTAGTAAGTGTAGTTTGTCATCTGCATTTACTGCTTGTTTCGCGCAGCGAATTAACTCATCAATAACCTGTACGGGTAATATGTAATTCTCTAAAGCTAAACACAAGGCATTTAATACAGGCGCAGGGTAGTGACCAATATTTGTGGCAATAGCCTTATAGGTAGCTGGTTCTTCGATGCGAGCAGCCACATCGGAAATCCCCTGTATGCCTATCGTTTGCCAGTCTTGCCAGTCGCGTTGACCACTGATGTATTCTTGCGCTGTTTCAAAATGAATGCTGGCAGCTTGCTTTAATTCAACCTTCAACATGCTGTTTAAAGTAGCCAGCTTATATTCTGCGGGCTGAAAATTGTATGGGTTGCTTTTCAGCAGTTCTTCTTGTTTTTCACTTGGGTCTTGCGTCAAGTCTGAACCTAGTGCCTCAATGATGATGGCAATAAAGTGATTACGAGCCCCTTGATTTAGCAAACCTCTTTCATCGAGTGGTAAACGCACAAACCACAAATAGGGTGACTTAGAAGGTGGTTGCCAGAAGGCTATCGCTAAACTTGCCTGGCCTTGACTTGGAAAAGGGTACGGCAACTGATTTTGCTCTACTTTATTGAATGTGTCTTTAGACATTTTGGCAATGCGACGACCAATGTCATAAATGCGAAATTGGCTGTTCGAAAGTGAAAGCAACTCAGAAATAGTATCGATACGATCCATAATGGGAAAAAACAGTCGAATTTTTTTCGAATTATAATGATAATGGCGCCGCAAAACTATGAGTAAATCACATGAATACTGCATCATCGAATGTAAATAACCTATTAAATAAATTAGAGCAGGCGCTGAAATCCTCAAAGCTCTGGAGTGTTGATGCACCTTTGCCAGAGCAATTGGCCAGTGTGCAGCCATTTTGTGTAGATACGTTAAGGTTTGAACAATGGTTGCAGTTTATCTTTATACCGAAAATGCAAGAACTGTTGGCTCAACAGCTGCCATTACCAAATCAAATTGCGCTATGTCCAATGGCAGAAGAGGCGTTTGCTCCAATGGGCGATGCCGCCGCTGATATTGTTAATGTACTTGGTGATATCGATGAAGCACTCAGTGGCCAGCGTATGCAGCAAAAGTTTTTGCACAACTAACGTTGAGTTGGCCAACGTCCTTCAAAACGCATTTTCCGAGATATTTGAAGAATTTTATAGTGAATAACGCCTGTGATCATAACTGAAAAACCTACGTTAACTATCTTGTACCAAGATGAGCATATTGTTGCGATAGATAAGCCGGCAAGCCTTTTTGTCCACCGCAGCTTTTTAGATAAGAATGAACGTTTCTTTGCGCTTCAGCTATTACGTGATCAACTAGGGCAGTACGTGTATCCCGTTCACAGATTGGATAAGCCCACAAGTGGGGTATTGCTGTTTGCACTAAGTTCTGAGGTTGCTCGTACGCTGACTGAAGCTTTTACTGAAAGAGAGGTCAGCAAAACTTACTATGCACTCGTTCGTGGTTTCTTGGAAAAGCAAGTAACAGTAGATTACCCGCTTAAGGAGAAGCTCGATAAAATTGGCGATAAATATGCCAGTGAAGATACTGAAGCAAAAGACGCTCTGACATGCTTTGAGACGTTATGCCAAGGTACAATTGATAAGCCATTGGGTAAATACAATTCAGTACGTTACTCGTTGGTAAAGGCAACACCCAAAACAGGTAGAAGACATCAAATCAGACGTCACTTAGCCCATTTACGCTACCCCATCATCGGTGATGTTAATTACGGGGATAACAAGCAAAATCCATTTTTTGCGCAAGAATTTGGTTTTCGACGACTCATGCTATTCGCACAATCGTTGACGTTTCCTCATCCAGTAACAAAAACGCCGGTAACAATAGCGGCGACGTTTGATGAGCAATGGTTAGCGGTATTTGACCATTTAGGCTGGCAACCGCCTCAACTAGAAGAAAGCGCTTAAATTAGCGTAGCTTTTGTGTAGGGCCAGCTAGGCGCACAAAGTTACTGTCGTACTGGTCATATAGCCAATCTAGATGATGTTGTCCATACGCTGGCTTCTCAGACTTTGGCCCTTTAATCATGACATAACCTACTTGTTGCAACTGGAACGTTTGCATTCGCGTTTGTTCAAATTGTTCCATCATAATTTGGTCTGCTGTTGTAGGGCGCTTTAGTAAACTAATCAACAATTCCGTGTCGTTTGTTAACGGCTTTTTCTCATTGTCTACTTGGAAGTCTGAATTTGTATTACAGCCAGTTAGAAGTAGGGCGAAAACAAGTGTTAAGTACGTGAATAATTTGCTCATGATTAAGGTCGATAGTTACTGCCAATAACCTTACTCAGCAAGCGTTATACCAATGGAAAAATTGACGCGGAGAATAAGCCTTGATTTGTCGCTAACTACTTAATAATGAATGAATTAAAAAATTCCGAGCGTTAGGTGTTTGAAATAAAATAAGGTATAAAAAAGCGCTAATTTCAAGGAGTCAAAAAACTAGCGCTTCTAAAGGGGTTACGTTAAAACGTAGAATTTTCGTGGCAAGTTTATTCGTCAGATACTGAACGCAGTAAAGCGTTAATGCCTACTTTTGCACGTGTTTTTGCATCAACTTTTTTAACGATAATAGCGGCATATAAGCTGTATGTACCGCACTTAGAAGGTAAATTGCCTGGCACAACAACAGAGCCAGCAGGTACTCTTCCGTAATGCGTTTCACCGGTTTCACGATCGTAAATTCGTGTGCTTTGACCAATGTAAACACCCATTGATATAACAGCGCCTTCTTCAACAACAACGCCTTCTACTATCTCAGAACGAGCGCCGATAAAACAGTTATCTTCAATAATAGTCGGGCCCGCTTGCAGCGGTTCAAGCACGCCACCAATACCTACACCGCCAGAAAGGTGAACGTTCTTACCTATTTGTGCGCATGAGCCCACAGTTGCCCAGGTGTCTACCATTGTGCCGTCATCAACGTAAGCGCCAATGTTCACATAGCTTGGCATGACTACAACGTTTTTACCGACAAAGCTGCCAGTGCGAACGGTGGCAGGCGGCACTACACGCACCCCATCGGCTTCAAACATTTCTTGCGTGTAATCACTATATTTAAGTGGAACTTTATCGAAATACTTAGATTCAGCACCATCAACTACTTCGTTGTCCCAGATGCGGAAGCTAAGCAACACTGCTTTTTTCAGCCATTGGTGAACAACCCACTCACCAGCAACTTTTTCAGCAACGCGAGCTGAGCCGTTATTTAATGCGGCGAGTGCAGCTAATACTGCATCTTTAACTTCCGCTGAAACGGTAGAAGGTGAGATCGACATACGATCTTCAAAGGCTTGTTCAATAATGGCTTGTAGGTTATCCATAAGTTGTTCCTTGTTCGTTTACACGATGTCGCCACAAAGGCGCTCATTTAGTATTTCTTTTTCTGTGTCGGTTAGCGCTTTATTTTCTGCATTGGAAATAGTGAAAATATCCTCTGCTCGCTCACCAAACGTGGTAATTTTTGCGGTGTGAATACGCAGTTTCAAGTCAGAAAATACTTGGGCAAAACTAGCGAGCAGACCAGGGCGATCAGTCGTTATGATTTCCAACATTGTGGTATTTTTTATATCTGATTGAATAAAGCTGACCTGCGTTTTCAAATTAAATGTTTTCAGTCGTTTAGAAACAGGTTGTACTTCAATTGTTGCCAGTGTTTCTTGGTTTAGGCGAGACGTCAGTGATGTCGCAATTTCTTGCATACGAAACTCATCTGAAATCGGCTTTGAGTGGTGGTCTAAGACAACAAAAGTGTTTAAGGTAAAACCTGTTTTACTCGTGATGATTTTTGCGTCGTGTATCGACAGTTTTCTGTTACCTAATATGGAAACTGTATTCGCGAAAATGTTGTTGCGTTCAGCAGTAAATACAAACACTTCGGTACCGCCACGATAAGGCTTTGGACTGACAAGTACGAGTGGATTGTCTCTGTCGTGGTTGAGAATATGTTTGGTATGCCATGTAATTTGCGCAGGCGAATATCGTAAGAAGTAATCGGCTTTAAACTCTTGCCATAACGGCTCAATAACCTCTTCGCTGATACCAAGCTCGGAGAGCATTTGTAATGCTTCATCTTGGTTTTCGCGAATCTTCGCACGCAGATCAACAGGTTTTTCCAAGCCATGACGGAAAGCGCGTTTGGTCGCTGTATATAGTTCTTGGAGTAAATTCGCTTTCCAACTGTTCCACAGGCTCTCGTTGGTTGCGCGCATGTCAGCAACAGTCAAACAATATAGGTAATCAAGATGTGCTTCATCACGAACGACTTCGGCAAAGTCTTTGATGACTTGCTCATCCGAGATATCTTTACGTTGTGCTGTGACCGACATGGTCAAGTGTTCTTTGACTAGCCAAGAAATCATACGGCCATCGTGGTCGTTAATGTTGTGTGCTTTGGCGAAGTTAAGCGCATCAACAGCACCAAGTTCTGCGTGGTCACCTCCACGCCCCTTCGCGATATCGTGGAAAATACCCGCTAAATACAATACTTCAGGTTTTCGGATACGCTGTACGATCTTGCTACACAATGGGAATTCGTGATCGTGCTCTGGTTGGCTAAAGCGATACAAGTTTTTGATCAGTCGATAGCTGTGCTCGTCAACAGAGTATGCGTGGAACAAGTCAAACTGCATTTGTCCGACGATTGAGCGCCATTCTGGTAAGTACGATGCCAAAATACTGTGTCTATGCATTAACGAAAAGGCTAAGCCTAAGCCACGAGGATGTTTAATGATTTCTATGAAGGTGCGCCTGTTTTCTGCGTAATCATTTAATCGGCCTACAAGGCGTCGTCGAATATTACGAAGTAGGCGCAAGGTTTCAGAGTGTAGACCTTTAATTTCACTATGCTGCGCAATAATCAAAAACAGTTCCATGATTTTGACCGGACGCATAAACAGGCGAGGGCTGGTGACTTTTATTAAACCGTCGACAACGTAAAAGTCTTTATTAATCTCGATAACTTGATTGGGCTTGTCGTCACTTAAGATTTCATCTTCAAAATGCTGAAGCAACATTTTATTGAGCTCGGCAACGCGACCAATGATTCGGAAGAAACGCTTCATCATGCGTTCAACAACGGCTTTACCTGCGTCACCAAATCCCATCATCTTAGCGACATCAGCTTGATAGTCGAACAATAATCGATTTTCGCTTCTGCCAGCAACATGGTGCAATGCGAAACGCATCCGCCATAAATAGTCTTGGCACTCTACAAGCTCGGTGTACTCGTTGGCTGTCAAATAGCCGTGTTCCACCAACTCGTAGAGAGACGTCGCCATAAAGTGGCGTTTTGCTACCCAAGCAATGGTTTGGATATCACGTAAACCGCCTGGGTTTGCTTTTAAATTAGGTTCAAGCGTATACGATGCGCCATGGTATTGATTATGACGATGCTCTTGCTCTTCTACCTTAGCTAAGAAAAATTTCTTTGACGTCCAAAAAACATCTTCTTGCAACAAGGGTTGCAATTGCTCTGCTAACGTTTGGTTACCGCAGATTAATCGCATTTCCATTAAATTAGTGGCAATGGTTACGTCGCTAAAAGCTTGCTTTAAGCACTCTTGAATGTCTCGAACACTGTGACCAATATCAAGCTTTACATCCCACAATTGGGTAATGAATGCCCCAATTTTTTCTTCCAGATCTTTTTCAACACGCTTTTGCGTGAGCAATAAAATGTCGACATCCGAATGCGGATGAAGCTCACCTCGGCCGTAACCACCGACAGCAATAAGACTGACCTGATACTCGTCAAGTTGATGTTGTACCCATAACTTTTCAAGTACGGCGTCTACAAACGTAGCTCGTGCGCGCACGAGGTTAAGCATGTCTTCTTCGATAAAAATGGATTGAAGCCAAGCATTAAACTCAGTGCTTAGCTGGCAAATGTCAGCACTGCTAATGACAGGAGCGCTGACACATAATGGGTCGATAAATTGACTGGGTATGAAGTTATTATTTTCCACAGTGTTCTGTTCGTTAATCAGTAATAAAGGCTAGTTATGCAATTGGCGAGGAATAGTGTCGTCTTTACGTAAAGTAAGAATTTCACAGCCTGTACGTGTAACAACAATAGTATGTTCCCACTGTGCTGACTTTTTGCCATCAACAGTGTAAACCGTCCAATTGTCTTCTTTATCCAGTACAGTACCTGATTTACCCATGTTGATCATTGGCTCTACGGTAAAACACATGCCTTCAACCATCTTGGTTTTGTCATTGTTCTTGTAATGAACAATTTGTGGCTCTTCATGGAATACTGCGCCGATACCATGACCACAGTATTCTTTCACGATACCAAAACGGCCTGATTTCTTAATGAACTTGTTTATTGCAGTGCCTATTTCACCAAACGTGTTACCTGGCTTAATTTTTTTAAGACCAGTATAAAGTGCCTCTTGGGTAATACGGCATAGGCGACGGTCTTCAGCGGTTACATCACCCACCATGAACATTTTGCTGGTGTCACCATGATAGCCGTCGACAATAACGGTCACATCTATATTTACTATGTCACCTTCTTTTAGCGGCTCATCATTCGGGATCCCGTGACATACAACATGGTTTACCGATGTACAAATTGACTTTGGGAAACCGTGATAATTTAGAGGAGCAGAGATTGCGCCCTTATTTTCTGTGTATTCCGCACAGATAGTGTTGAGTTCGTCAGTAGTAACTCCCGCTTTAACGTGCTGTTCAATCATTTCTAGCAATTCAGCAGCTAAACTGCCTGCCGCACGCATTTTTTCGATTTCTTCCTGGGTTTTAATCGGAATCGTCATTCAGTTCTCAATATTTACAATAGTTATCGATATTCTACACAGTTTAATACGAGCTCTGTAGAAACAAAGCGTATTAAAGCGTTAAAAAATTAGGCATTCATTTCTTGTTGTATCGCTTCCACAATAGCGGTTGGTTCCAACAAATATAAGTTGTGATTTAATAATACTAAGTCATCTTCATGGGCTAGCAATAGTGCAGGGATAGCACGTGTGCCAATGATTTCTTGAATTTCTTCAATGTCAGCAAGCTGATATTCCGCCTCTTTAGAGAATTTCTCGGATTGAAGCACTTTCGTTGGTGCTGATAATTTTAAGTCAGCAATTATGTCTGCAACATCGTCGGCAGTTTCAAGTGGATTGCCATGTTGGAAGTGTTGCTCTTGTAATGACTGCAAAATACGTAGGCTCTTTTGCGCGCACTTCGCTTGTGACCATGCCATTAAGTTTGCCGCTAAAGTAGAGTCTTTTGTTTTAGGTAATTCTTCTAGATAAGCTGCTGCGAAGGTTTGATTGCTAAGTTCAGTCACCGTATCTACTGTTTTTCGGTCAACTTTGTTGTCGCCATCGAACATGCCACTATGTAAAAAGTGAACTTTAACGTTTGGCAACTCATCATTAACTGCTGAAATAAGTTGTGTAGCGGCGTAACTCCACGGACAGTGAGAGTCATAAATGAAATATAATTGTGTCGACATAGCGATCATCTAATCCAACAAACAGAAATACCGCCACATTTTACCTAGTTGGTCAAAATAAGCCTAGATCTAATTCGCAAATGCTTAGGATCAAACTGGACAAAAAACACACTTTTATTCATGTCTTACCCTAGTTATTTCTATGACAATATGGTATAAAATGCGCCGCTGAAAATGTGCCTGCAAGTTTTGTGGGCTTTCAAGCGAAAATTTTGAACCGTGTTCTTCAATGTAGAAGACACATTTTTATAAACTCACATACACCTTGCAAAGATATACCGGGGTGCTCCAAGCGTACTAAGTATGCTGCTATGAGTCGTGTATATTGGGTGTGTGGACGCTTAACCCCAAGAGGAAAAATTTATGCCAAACGTTTCTATGCGCGATATGCTTAAAGCGGGTGTTCACTTCGGTCACAAAACTCGTTACTGGAACCCGAAAATGAAGCCATTCATCTTCGGTGCTCGTGATAAAGTTCATATCATCAACTTGGAACAAACTGTTCCTATGTTCAACGAAGCTCTTGCTTTCATCTCTGGCGTTTCTGCTAAGAAAGGTAAAATCTTATTCGTTGGTACTAAGCGCGCTGCTAGCGATGCGGTACGTGAAGCTGCGATCAAATGTGACCAGTTCTACGTAGACCACCGTTGGTTAGGTGGTATGTTGACTAACTGGAAAACAGTTCGTCAATCTATCAAACGTTTAAAAGACTTAGAAGCTCAAAGCACTGACGGTACATTCGACGCTCTTACTAAGAAAGAAGCGTTAATGCGTACTCGTGAGATGGAAAAGCTTGAGAAAAGCTTAGGCGGTATCAAAAACATGGGTGGCTTACCAGACGCTATCTTCGTTATCGATGCTGACCACGAGCACATTGCGATTAAAGAAGCTAACAACCTAGGTATTCCAGTAGTTTCTGTTGTTGATACTAACTCAAACCCAGACGGTGTTGATTACATCGTACCTGGTAACGATGATGCTATCCGTGCAGTTACTTTATACTTAGATTCAGCTGCTAATGCTGTAATCGAAGGCCGTGAGCAGAACATTGCTGTTGCTGCAGAAAAAGACGGTTTCGTTGAAGCTGAATAATAGCTGAAACAATTACCCTTTAATCTATCTGAAATGCGAAGCTTGATGCTTCGCATTTCAGAATTTAACTCTTTATATTTTGAGGAATTAACTCATGGCAATTACTGCTGCATTAGTTAAAGAATTACGCGACCGTACTGGCGCAGGCATGATGGATTGTAAGAAAGCACTTCAGGAAACTGACGGTGATATGGAACTTGCAATCGAAAACATGCGTAAGTCTGGTCAAGCAAAAGCTGCTAAAAAAGCGGGTAACATCGCTGCTGAAGGTCAAATCATCATCAAAGACGGTGCTTTAGTTGAAGTTAACTGTCAAACTGACTTCGTAGCAAGCGATAGCAACTTCTTAGAGTTTGCTAACAAAGTTGCTGACGTTGCAGCTGCAGAAAAGCTTTCTATCGAAGACTTACAAGCTAAGTTTGAAGATGAGCGTATTGCATTAGTAGCTAAAATTGGTGAGAACATCAACGTTCGTCGTGTAGCTTACGTTGAAGGTGCTTCTGCTTCTTACAAGCACGGTGCAAAAATTGGTGTTGTTGTTGCTGGTGAAGGTGACGCAGAAACACTTAAGCACATCGCTATGCACGTTGCTGCTTCTAAGCCTGAGTTCGTTAACCCAGAAGACGTTCCAGCTGAAGTAGTTGAAAAAGAAAAAGCTATCCAAATCGATATCGCGATGAACGAAGGCAAGCCTGCTGAAATCGCTGAGAAAATGGTTACTGGCCGTATGAAGAAATTCACAGGTGAAATTTCTTTAACTGGTCAAATGTTCATCATGGAACCAAAGCGTTCTGTTGGTGACATTCTTAAAGAGAAAGGTGTTTCTGTATCTAGCTTCGTTCGTTTAGAAGTTGGTGAAGGCATCGAGAAGAAAGAAGAAGACTTCGCTGCTGAAGTAGAAGCGCAAATCGCAGCTGCTAAAGGCGAATAATTTTACACGTCACATTTGACGTTTTCTCTGCGTTAGTTTTTATGTTTTGTTGGTCACATACTCAAGTGTGCTCCGGCACAAAAAACAAAAATTGCCTTGATTAAACGCCAACTGTTTACTGTAATAAAAGTTTTCGAAAAAGGTGACTTAGGTCACCTTTTTTTATGCGTGTAATTTGTAAAAAGGAAAATGCTTAAAGAGAATTTTTCGTCAGATATAAAATGGCTAGGCTTTATTGTTGTAAGTGCCTCAGTGCTAATTCATGGGCTTTATCTAGTGCCATAGGGCTGTCTATATGCACATCCGCAGTCACGCCAAACTGCCAGTTTGCCTCTGTCTCGGGACTCGTTACCATTGCATACGGCAGTGTCAGTACAATGTTGTTATGAACATGTATTTGTGTGGAGAGTTGTGTGTGTCCCATAGTATCTTCGCCAACCAATACCGCCTTATGTTGGTTTTTTAATACAAAGCTTAGTAACTCCCAACTGCCTGAAACAAAGGCCGAGTTAACGATATAAAGTGGAAACTCTTTTCGCAATATTGTGGTTCGGTCAATTGCTATGGTGTTGAGATTAATAGTTTCATTCTTTAAGTGAACATCCGCAATTCGCGTCTCAGCAGGGAAAAAATAACTCAGTAATAGTCGAATGGTGGCGATATTGGTTTCATCAGCTTGCCTTAGATCGATAATTAGAGCGTCAGCACCTTGTAAGCTATTCATTGCGTTAATAATTACCTCATCGGTGTTACTCAGCAACAAATCGTTGGTAATTGTTAATACGCCAACATTCCCTTCGATAAGCTTGGATGTCACGGGAGGAGCTGTGTAATTACGGTCTTTCGAACTAGAAATACGTGTTTTTTCATAAAGAACAACATCGATGTACTTGTCAGCGGTAGCATCTCTTAAAAGTGTTCTTAAATCTGAGATAAATTGCTGTGTACTGATTGCTTTTTGATTACGGTTGTTGAACGCAGCCGACAAAAGTTCTTTGTCAAGTGACTTCGCCTTCTGGGGATGCAGGTAAGTACTGATTAGTTGTTCACTAACATTTGCTAACGTTTGTTCGACTTCTTCAGCAGATAATGAATCGGCACCTGAAATCATAGTTGGCTTTGTTATTTGTGCGAGTGAAGAAAATGTTGAGAAACAAAGGAGAGCTATTGCCAATATTTTTTTCATGATTTTATCGTTTGTTCGCTGTAAACAGCATGTTGTTGAGCACTGATATAAGTTGATATTGCGCTTTGACGTGTTTTTTCAATGATTGACGATAAAGTTTAGTGTGCTGAATTTTATGCTCAGCTAGGTATTGAAATAAGAGCATTTACCCTAAATCAATCAATAAATAACCAATAAAACTGGTTTTTTAACAATATGCTTTCGATAGTCAAAAAAAACTTATAAAATAGCCGCGGTCAATTTTGGCTGCGACATTTTTACCTACAGGAATCTTGAGCTTATGAGCACCAACCCTAAACCAAATTATCGTCGTATTCTTCTCAAGCTAAGCGGTGAAGCCCTAATGGGGGATGAAGGCTTTGGTATTGATCCAAAAATATTGGATCGTATGGCGCAAGAGATAAAAGAATTGGTTGAGATGGGGATTCAAGTAGGCCTTGTCATTGGTGGCGGCAACTTGTTCCGCGGTGCTGGCCTTGCTGAAGCGGGGATGAACCGTGTTGTTGGTGACCAAATGGGGATGCTAGCAACTGTGATGAATGGTCTAGCTATGCGTGACGCACTTCATCGCGCATTTGTAAACGCCCGCCTCATGTCTGCAATTGACCTTGCAGGTGTATGTGACACCTACAACTGGGCAGATGCGATTGGTATGCTGAAGTCAGGTCGAGTTGTTATATTCAGTGCTGGTACAGGCAACCCCTTCTTCACAACTGACTCTGCTGCATGTCTACGTGGTATTGAAATCGAAGCAGATGCTGTTTTAAAAGCAACGAAAGTTGACGGTATTTACTCCGAAGATCCGGTTAAAAATCCAGAAGCCACATTATACTCTCACTTAACTTACCAAGAAGTGTTAGAAAAAGAATTAAAGGTAATGGACCTAGCTGCCTTTACCCTAGCGCGTGATCACAACATGCCAATTCGCGTATTCAACATGAACAAGCCTGGCGCTTTGAAAAATGTTGTCATGGGCGTGGAAGAAGGCACCACTATTGATCATGCTGAGAATTTAGATTAATCGTTCAGTATTAAGGAATATTCAAGTGATTGAAGATATTAAAAAAGATGCAGAAGCTCGTATGAGCAAAAGTATCGATTCATTAAAAACGAACTTAAACAAAGTAAGAACGGGTCGTGCACATCCTTCATTATTGGACAACATTTCTGTTGATTACTACGGTTCAGATACACCGCTTAATCAAGTAGGTAACGTGACTGTTCCTGATGCACGTACACTAGCTATTACGGTATTCGACAAGTCTATGATTGGCGCAGTAGAAAAAGCTATTTTGGCGTCTGATTTAGGTTTAAACCCTTCTTCACAAGGTACACTAATTCGTATTCCTTTACCGCCATTAACAGAAGAGCGTCGTAAAGACCTTGTTAAAGTGGTTAAAGGTGAAGGCGAAAACGGTAAGATCGCTATCCGCAACATCCGTCGTGATGCAAACTCTGATGTTAAATCTTTGAACAAAGAAAAAGAAATCAGTGATGATGAAATGCATCAAGCAGAAGACGAAATTCAAAAGATTACTGACAAGTTTGTAAAACAAGTTGATCAGTTGTTGGTAGAAAAAGAAGCGGAATTAATGGAAATTTAATTTTCCATGTTAAGGTACAAGCGCCGTAGTGAGTTTTACTACGGCGTTTTTATATAGTGAGAATTAAGTGTCTAGTAACATAGAACAACAATTATCAGACCTGAAAATTCCTAACCACGTGGCCATCATCATGGATGGGAATGGACGATGGGCCCAACAGCAGGGCAAAAAACGCGTATTCGGTCATAAATCGGGAGTAGAGTCAGTTCGCTCTACGGTAACGACCGCACGTAAGCTAGGTGTTAAAGCGTTAACGCTTTTTGCGTTTAGTAGTGAAAATTGGCAAAGGCCAGAAGAAGAAGTCTCCGTTTTAATGGAGCTATTCATGTTAGTGCTGAATAGGGAAGTGAAGCGACTACATAAAAATGATATAAGATTTCAAGTGATCGGTGACGTCAGTCGTTTCTCTGACAAACTACAAGAAAAAATTAGAGCTGCTGAGCAGTTAACCGAGAACAACACCGGGATGGTATTATCTGTGGCTGCCAATTATGGCGGTCGCTGGGACATAGCTAATGCGGCAAAACAATTAGCCGCGGCAGTAGCGAATCAAGAAATGCAACTTAACGATATAGATGAAAACGCATTGGATCGCTTCACCAGCTTAACAAATATGCCAGATTTAGATTTGATGATTCGCACCGGCGGCGACCACCGTATCAGTAACTTTTTACTGTGGCAGGCGGCCTATGCGGAGTTTTACTTTACTGACGTTTTGTGGCCAGAGTTCAACGAAGACGAGTTTATCCGTGCAGTTGATACCTTTACACAGAGAGAACGTCGATTCGGCAAAACTGGCGAACAAGTAAAACAGCAACCTTAAAAAGGAACATCGCTTGTTAAGGCAAAGAGTACTTACAGCTGTTGTATTGGCACCACTCGCCATAGCTGCAATATTTTATTTACCACTACCGTTATTCGGCGCCTTGTTATTGGCAATTATGGCTATAGGTGCATGGGAGTGGGGGCCTTTAATGGGCTTCGCTCGTCATTCGCGTCGATGGTTTTTTGTAATCGCAAGTACGGTAATGATCGCAGCCCTTTGGGCAATGTTACCACCTGATACATTGTGGCTGGCGAAAGGTGAGTTAAAGCAGTCAGCGGTTTACGTGTTATGGCTGGCAGTCGCCTGGTGGGCACTTTCCGCCATTCTTACTTTTCTTTATCCAAGATTCAGTTCGTTTTGGTCTAGTCATCGTTCCGTCCGAGGAATATTTGGCTGGCTTACACTGATACCCACCTGGCTAGCCTTTATGGTCATTCGCTCTAGCGAATACCAAACAGACCCCTACCATGGTGCTCAACTTATAATGTTTTTGTTTCTAATGGTTTGGAGTGCTGATATTGGCGCTTACTTCGTAGGGAAGTCTATTGGTAAACACAAGCTCATGCCAAACGTAAGTCCGGGTAAAACGTTAGAGGGCTTTTTTGGCGGCATTGCATTTGCGTGTGTATTGGTAGCAACTGCTGGAAAGATCATTGGGTGGACAACTGAGCAGTTTGCAACGGTATTAGTCGTTACAGTGATTATCACCACGATTTCTGTATTAGGTGATTTAAACGAAAGTATGTTCAAACGCCAAGCGGGCGTTAAGGACAGCGGTACAATTTTACCAGGCCATGGCGGTGTACTTGACCGTATCGATAGCTTAACTGCAACGGCGCCCATTTATGCGCTTTGTTACGTGATTATTGGCTGGTAGGGCGATGACTCATCACAATTTGTGTGTGCTTGGTTCAACCGGCTCAATTGGTGAAAATACGCTTGACGTTGTAAGGCGTCACCCTAAACGTTTTTCTATTGTTTCTCTTTCTGCACACTCTCGTGTAGACAAGATGCTAGAACAGTGTATCGAGTTTACGCCGAAAACTGTCGTGATGGGTTCGAATAAGGCGGCAGACTCTCTTAAAGAAAAGCTGAGAGAGCGAGGCATAAATGACATTGCCGTTTTATATGGCCCTCAAGCATTATGCGATATCGCAGCTGCAAATGACGCTGATACCGTAATGGCGGCAATTGTTGGTTCAAGCGGCTTGATGCCGACAATGTCTGCAGTCAATGCAGGCAAGCGCGTTTTGCTAGCTAATAAAGAAGCGTTAGTAACCTCTGGGCAGCTATTTATAGACGCTGTAAAAGCGTCTGGTGCAAAGCTATTACCTATCGATAGTGAGCATAACGCCATATTTCAATGTTTACCTGAACTAGAGCAAAAGCGTCCTGGTGAATGTGCGCTAGAAGACAACGGTATTAGCAAAATATTACTAACCGGCTCTGGCGGACCATTTAGAACAATGGCGGCAGAACTCCTCCATACTGTTTCACCTGATCAAGCATGCGCTCATCCAAATTGGGACATGGGCCGAAAAATTTCGGTAGACTCAGCCACAATGATGAACAAAGGCTTAGAGTTTATTGAGGCTAAGTGGTTATTCAACGTTGAACCGAAGCAAATTCAAGTTGTTCTTCACCCTCAAAGCACTATCCATTCAATGGTGCAGTACAAAGATGGTTCAGTGCTTGCGCAAATGGGAAATCCTGATATGCGTACACCGATTGCTCATGCCCTAGCATATCCCGAGCGCATAGATGCAGGGGTTGAGCCGCTCGATTTTTTCAACACCAAACCGTTTGAGTTTGAGGCGGTAGACTTCGAACGTTATCCAAATCTAAAGCTAGCTATTGATGCGTGCTCTATGGGGCAAGGTGCTTGCACTGCGTTAAATGCCGCTAATGAAATAGCGGTTGAAGCATTTCTAGCTGAGCGAATTAGATTCACAGATATTTTTAAAATTAATGAATCCTCAGTAAATTATTTTGTCTCAGAACAAGTCAGCAGTATTGATGATGTTATCGCTCTAGATGCTAAAGCGAGAGCATTTGCAAGTGAACAGCTGATATCGCTGGAGGCTGAGAAATAATGATAGATATGATTTGGAACCTAGCGTCATTTATCGTTGCGCTAGGTATCTTAGTTACCGTGCATGAATATGGGCACTTCTGGGTTGCCCGTAAAAATGGCGTTTTCGTAGAACGTTTTTCCGTTGGTTTTGGTAAGCCAATTTGGCGAAAGATGGATAAACATGGCACTGAGTATGTGATAGCGCTCATTCCGCTTGGTGGCTATGTCAAAATGCTGGATGAACGTGTTGATGATGTACCTGATGATAAAAAACACCTCGCCTTTAATGGTAAAAATGTTTACCAACGTATAGCGATCGTTGCTGCAGGTCCGCTTGCTAATTTCCTATTCGCTATCTTTGCTTTCTACCTCATGTTCTTGATCGGTGTGCCAAGCATTAAACCGGTAGTGGGGGATGTTGAGCCACAGTCTATCGCGGCAAAAGCGCAGCTTCCTATTAATAGTGAAATTGTTGAAGTAGCGGGCATCAAGGTTAAAGATTGGCAAGATATCAATATGGCGATTGTTGGAGAAATAGGACAATCATCAATATTGTTTAAAGCTCGATTATCTGACAGTACCCAAATCAAAGAATTTAGTTTCGACACCTCGAACTGGCAGTTCTCGCCGGAAAAAACGTCGTCCTTGGCAAGTCTAGGAATCGTTCCGTTTTCACCTAAAGTACATACTGTGATCTCAGCAGTAGGTGCAAATAGCGCTGCCGAAAAAGGTGGTCTGCAAGTAGGTGATAAACTGCTGCGTATTAATGATGAAAAAATTAATGATGACTGGCGAATGTTCTCGACGACATTACGTGAAATGCCAGGCCAAGAAGTAGAGCTATTGGTCGAAAGAAAGGGTGAAACTCTTACATTGTATGTTACGCCAGATACTCGTGAAGTAAACGGTAAACAAATCGGATATTTGGGGGTATCACCAACATTCGATGAATGGCCAGAGGGCTACCAAATAGAGCTGGCATATGGATTATTTGGTAGTTTACAAGAAAGTATGGAACGTACATGGAATTTAGTGGTCTTAAGCTTTGAAATGATTGGCAAGTTGATCACTGGTGATGTGTCAGTGAAGAACTTAAGTGGACCAATTGCCATAGCACAAGGCGCAGGAAATAGTGCTGGCTATGGATTCGTATATTTTTTGGGCTTTTTAGCGTTAATTAGCATTAATTTAGGGATAATTAACCTTTTACCGCTTCCAGTACTTGATGGCGGTCACTTACTCTATTACCTTATAGAGCTTTTAACAGGAAAGCCTGTACCAGAAAAAATTCAAGAGTTGGGATTTCGATTCGGGGCATTAGCTTTACTCGGCATAATGAGTATCGCCATATTCAACGACATTTCGCGGCTTTAATAAGAAGAAGTAGACAAAGTTATTTTTATGATGATGAAGAAACTTGCCTTAGCAGTATTACTAGGCGCCTTGGGTACATCAGCTCACGCTTCAAATGACTTCCAAGTTGAAGATATTCAGATCAAAGGGCTACAGCGTGTAGCTCTTGGTGCAGCGTTAACGCATATCCCCTTTAACGTAGGGGATACGTTGAATGAATTCCGTATTTCTCAGTCTATTAAAGCGCTATATAAGTCAGGACACTTTAATAACATTGAAGTGTTTCGAGACGGTAACCGTGTAATTTACAAGGTTAAAGAGCGCGAGACGATCAGCGAAATTACCTTTGAAGGGAATGACGATCTTAAAGATGAACAGCTGACTGAGAGTCTGGAAGGCAGTGATATTCGCGTAGGTGAAACACTTGATAGAACGGTTATTTCAGGTATAGAAATGGGCCTGGAAGACTTTTATCACAGTGTTGGTAAATACAACGCTAATGTTAAAGCTGAAGTGACTCACTTACCACGTAACCGCGTTAACTTAAAGTTTGTCTTTGAAGAGGGTGATGCTGCAGCGATTGAACAAATCAATCTTGTGGGTAATGAGATTTTCACGGACCAAGAAGTACTTGAGCGTATTGAATTAACTTATGACTCACCTTGGTGGGACTTTATGGCGCAAGACCGCTATCAAAAGCAAACGCTACAAGGTGATATGGAAACGATTGAAAGTTTCTATTTGGACCGTGGCTACCTTCGCTTTAAAGTTGACTCCACGCAAGTGTCAATGACACCGAATAAAGAAGCTGTATATATCACGCTTAACGTGACTGAAGGCGAGCAGTATACGGTTAGCGAAGTTGACTTCATTGGCGATATGGCGGGTTTTGAAAGCACGATTCGTGCGATTAACCCGTTGCAGGCTGGAAAACTGTATAACGGCGCTGAAGTGACTTATACCGAAGAAACTATCAGCAAATTCTTGGGTCGTTTTGGTTATGCTTATCCTAAAGTAACCACCATTCCTGAAATTAACGATGACGATAAAACCGTTAAGTTGTCAGTGTCGGTAGACCCAGGCAAACGTATATACGTGAATCGCGTTAACTTCGAAGGTAACCATGTTACGGCAGACCGTGTATTACGTCGTGAAATGCGTCAAATGGAAGGTGCTTGGTTATCAAACAGTTTAGTTGAAGCATCAAAAGCCCGTTTATCTCGTTTACCGTATTTAGAAACTGTTGAGTTTGAAACCAATCAGCTTCCAGGTGAAGACGACTTAGTCGATGTTGACTTTGAGGTTAAAGAACAGCCTTCAGGATCGTTTACAGCAGGTGTTGGTTATGGTTCTCAAACAAAACTTAGTTTGAATGCCGGTGTTCAACAAAATAACTTCTTAGGAACTGGTAACAGACTTGCGTTCCAAATCAATACGGTAAGTTATTCTCGTGCTGTTAGTGTTTCTTATACAGACCCATATTTTACCGTTGATGGTATTTCACTTGGCGGCTCTGTTTTCTACAACGAGTTTGATGCGGGCGATGCTAACCTTGTTGAATATAAAAACAAAACATATGGCGTGGGCTTGAACCTTGGTTTCCCTATCAATGAATATGTGCGTGTAAACTTTGGTGTCGGTTACAAGAGTAACGGTATTACACGTTTACAAACGTACGAGCAAATTCAGAAGTTCTACGATTTATACTCAGATCCAGACAACCCAGATGGTGGTCTAGATTTCGAAACGTTTGACTTAAGTGCTGGTATCTCACGCGTAACATTAAACCGTGGTACTTTCCCAACGGCAGGTTCGTCACAATCGTTAAGTGCGAAAATTACGACACCAAACTCGGATGTTAATTACTTCAAGCTTAATTTAAAAACGAAGTGGTACTTCCCACTTACCCGCAATCAACGTTGGTCGGTATTAACACGTTTCGAAGCGGGTTACGGTAACGGCTACGACACCATTAATGGTAATGACCAGTTCTTACCATTCTGGGAAAACTTCCGTGCGGGTGGTTCAGATACCTTACGTGGCTTTGAGAATAACGTAGTAGGCCCGCGTGCTATTTATCGCTCACCAACACCTATTGATGGAACGCCTGATCCTGTCGGACCTCCAGGTGGCTGTTGTTTAGGACCTGATCATGATTACATCGCAATATCAAACAACTCTGTTGGTGGTAATGCGTTGGCCATTGGTGGTGTAGAGCTTATTTTCCCAACACCGTTCTTAGATGAAAGCATGTCTAACAGCTTACGAAGTAGTTTATTCGTTGATGTCGGTAATGTATGGGATACAGAATTTGATATCGATGATTACCGTGACCTTCCTGCGTCAGAGTTTGAAAAAATCGATGATTATTCAGACATCGGTCGTTACCGAAGTTCAGCCGGTCTATCAGTGCAGTGGCTTTCGCCAATGGGACCAATGATTTTTAGCTTTGCGAAAGCATTGAAAAAAGAAGATGGGGATGATACAAGTTTCTTCAGCTTCAATATTGGTAAAACGTTCTAAAAGAACGTGCGCTGAAAAAGCATTTAAAATTTAGGAGAAGAAGTTGAAAAAGTTTATCAAATCATTAGCAGTAACGACTGCTGCATCAACAATGTTGCTAGCGGGTTCTGCAATGGCAGAGAAGTTTGGTGTGGTTAATTATCAAAGAATCCAAGCTGAAATACCTCAAACTGCGCAGCTAGCTCAAACTTTGGACGAGGAGTTTAAGGATGATAGGGCTGTGCTAGAGCAATTAAAAAAAGACGTACAATACTTCCAGGAAAAGCTGAAGCGCGACTCTTCTTTAATGACTGAGAAAGAGAAAGAAGACGTACAAAAGCAAGTTGCAGCTAAGTTTCAAGAGTACCAAACTAAAGGACAAGAGTTACAACAAAAAGCTCAAGTTAGACAAAGACAAGAAACAGGGAAGATTTTGGCATTGATCAGACAAGCCATTGATAATATTGCTGCGAAAGATAACTACGATTTTGTATTTGAGCAGTCGGCTGTGCCTTTTAATAAGCCTGAGCATGACATAACTGACAAAGTAGTAGAGCAAGTCAGCAAATTAAAATAAGACCTTTGCAATATGAGTTATACGTTAACTGATCTTGCACAGCAAATTGGCGCGACTGTTAAGGGAGATGGCAACATCACCGTTAGCAGTCTTGCTACTTTAGCGGCCGCAAAAAATGATCAAATCGCCTTCCTTTCTAACAGTAAATACCAAAGCCAATTAAAAGATACTCAAGCAGCAGCAGTCATTGTGTCACCTGATATGGCTGAGCACTGTCCGACTAATGCACTTGTCATGGACAACCCTTATATGGGATATGCTATTACTGCGCAGCTATTGGATTCTACCCCCGAGCCAGCAAGTAATATTCACCCTACAGCGGTGGTTGATGCATCGGCAAAACTAGGCGTAAACGTGTCACTTGGCGCCAATGTGGTTATCGAAGATGGTGCAGATATTGGCGACAATGTCTCAATTGGTGCTGGCACTTACATCGGAAAAAATGTCTCAATAGGTAAGAACACGAAACTTTGGGCTAATATTAGTGTATATCACGATGTCGTCATTGGTGAGCAATGTGTGGTACATGCGAACACAGTGATTGGCGCAGACGGATTTGGTTATGCTCCACATCAAGGTAAATGGCACAAAATACCGCAACTTGGTAGCGTAATTGTAGGTAACCGCGTTGAAATTGGTGCAAGTACAACAATTGATCGTGGGGCGCTTGATAACACGGTTATTGGTGACGGTTGTATTTTGGATAATCAAATTCAAATCGCACACAATGTAGTGATTGGTGAAAATACGGCAATTGCGGGCTGTACTGTGGTTGCAGGTAGCGCAACCATAGGGAAAAACTGTACAATAGGCGGCTTGTCGGCAATCAATGGTCATATTTCTATTGCTGACGGTACGACGATTACTGGCATGAGTATGGTCATGAAAGGGACCAAAGAAGCCGGTGTAATTTCATCTGGTATACCAGCGCAACCAAATCGAGATTGGCACAAAATGAATGCTCGTCTTCGCAAGTTGGATGAAACTACCAAAAAAGTTGCTCAGCTTGAAAAAGCACTGAGTGAATTAAACAAGGAACAATAATTTGGAACGTGTACAAAATTCTTTGAGTGTGGAAGAAATACAAACATTAATTCCACACCGTTACCCAATGTTATTAATTGACAAAGTTGTTGATTATGAGCCGGGTAAGTGGCTGCATGGCATAAAGAACGTTACCTTTAACGAGCCAGTATTTACTGGTCATTTCCCTGGTTACTCTATTTTCCCTGGGGTAATGATTCTTGAAAGTTTAGCGCAAGCGACAGGTGTTTTAGGCTTTAAATCTTCTGAAGGTCGTGGCGACGGTGAAATGTATCTTTTCGCTTCTATTGACAATGCTAAGTTTAAGCAGCCAGTTGTCCCAGGCGACACCATGCATTTGCATGTAGAATTTCTGAAAGAACGTCGTGGGATGTGGAAGTTCTATGGTGAAGCTAAGGTAGACGGCAAAGTGGTATGTAGTGCCGACCTAATGTGTGCAAGACGAGAGTTATAGTTTAGTGATACACGAACAAGCGATTATAGAGCCTGGTGCTCAAATAGGTAAAAACGTCTCAATAGGACCTTGGACGTATGTTGGCAAGGACGTTGTTATTGGTGACGACTGTGATATTCGCTCAAATGTCGTGATAAAAGGCCCAACGACCATAGGTAAGGGCAATACTATCTATCAATTCGCGAGTATCGGTGAGGATTGCCAAGATTTAAAATATGCAGGTGAACCAACGCAGCTTATTATTGGTGACAATAATACATTTCGCGAGTGTTGCACGATACATCGTGGTACGGTGCAAGACGAAGGGCTAACAAAGATTGGCTCCAACAATCTGTTTATGGCCTACACCCATGTTGCTCATGACTGTGTTGTGGGTAGCCACTGCATATTAGCGAATAACGCGTCAATTGCAGGGCATGTTCATGTTGGTGATTGGGCTATTCTTGGTGGTATGTCGGGTGTCCATCAATTTTGCCATATAGGTGCACATAGTTTTGTTGCTGCTAACTCACTTGTTTTAAAAGACGTGCCGCCTTATGTCATGGCGTCGGGTCATGGTGCCTCACCATTCGGCTTGAACTCTGAAGGGCTAAAGCGACGCGGGTTTGATAAACAAACCATCCTTGCTATTCGTCGAGCGTACAAAGAGGTATACCGTAAAGGCCTATCAGTCGAAGATGCTCTTGCTAGCTTGAAAGACGTAGCTGACGACTTGGAAGAAGTTAAGGCGTTTACTGATTTCATCCAACACTCTAATCGAGGCATTATCCGCTAAAAAGGTAGATTAACCTTTCATGTCAGATTTCAAATCTACATCTCCTGTGTTCGCCATTGTGGTTGGTGAACACTCGGGAGATACCTTAGGCGAAGGCCTAATTAAATCACTTAAAGCAAAATATCCAAATGCCAAGTTTGTCGGTATCGGTGGCCCTAAAATGCAAGCGTTGGGTTTCGAAAGCCTATTTGCTATGGAGGAGCTCGCAGTAATGGGCATTGTTGAGGTGCTTGGTCGTATTCGTCGTCTGCTTTATGTTCGCAAATACCTTACTGACTATTTTACGGAGAATAAGCCGGATGTATTTATCGGCATCGATGCGCCTGACTTTAACTTAACACTCGAAGAACGCCTCAAAGCAAAAGGCATTAAAACTGTCCATTATGTCAGTCCATCGGTATGGGCGTGGCGCGAAAAACGCGTATTTAAAGTCGAACGTGCAACAAATTTGGTATTGGCTTTGTTACCTTTTGAAAAGGCATTTTATGACAAATATGACGTGCCTTGTAAGTTTGTTGGCCACTCGTTAGCTGACGATATTCCTATGCACAGTGACAAGCAACAGGCTAGAAATGCATTAGGTCTTAACCCCAGTGGTAAAGTCCTTGCGTTAATGCCGGGTAGCAGAGGCGGGGAGTTATCACGGTTAGTATCGGTTTTTCTTGAAACTGCCAAACAGCTACAAGCTGATGATCCAGAATTGACCTTTGTTGTGCCAATGATCAGCGACAAACGCGCGGAGCAGTTTAATACGCTTTATCAAGAAGCGGGTGTGGATGTGCCAGTACAGGTTTTTGTTGGTAAAACTCAGCAAGTGATGGCAGCGAGTGATTGTTTGTTAACGGCTTCAGGAACGGTGACGTTAGAAGCTGCATTGATTAAACGTCCAATGGTAATTACGTATAAGTTTAATTGGCTCACGTATCAAATGGGCAAAGCACTCGTTAAATTAAAGTACTTTTCATTGCCAAACTTATTGGCTGACAAAGAGTTGGTGCCAGAGTTACTGCAACACGACGTGACGGCTGAGAGTTTAGTGCCACTCCTAAAGGAGCGTTTGTATCAAGACCAATCGGCGCTTAATGACGCATTTACCAACATTCATCACATGCTTAAACAAGATGCGAGTGAGCAAGCGGCAATTGCAGTAAGTGAATTGATTGAACGAGAGTAAGCTTGTGCCAACCAAAACAGTAAAAAAGCCAAAAAACGAATTACCACCATTTGAATACCCAATTGCATACTGCATCGCGGGTGTTGATGAAGTAGGACGCGGACCTTTGGTAGGTGATGTGGTCACGGCCGCAGTAATACTCGACATGGATAATCCCATTGAAGGACTGATGGACTCGAAAAAGCTATCAGAGAAAAAACGAGAGCTATTAGCACAAGAGATCAAAGAAAAGGCTGTGGCATGGTCAATTGGCAGGGCAACACCGGAAGAAATAGATACGATTAACATTTTGCACGCTACTATGCTAGCAATGCAACGAGCGGTAGCTGGATTGAGTGTCACACCTGATCATGTGCTGATTGACGGCAATAGGTGCCCTGAAGTTGGTATTCCATCTCAAGCTGTCGTGAAAGGTGATGCTAGAGTTGCTGAAATTAGTGCTGCTTCTATCCTAGCTAAGGTTGAGCGAGACAATGATATGATCGAGCTTGATAAAGCGCATCCAGAGTTTGGCTTTGCCAGTCATAAAGGTTACCCAACCAAAGCACACTTTGAAAAAATTGCTGAACTTGGCGTGTTAGATTGCTATCGTAGAAGCTTTAAACCTGTAGCAGCTATTTTGCAAAAGCAGCCTAGTATCAGCACGCAAAAATAATAATTAAAAACCAAATCAAAAATGTCTGAAGACTTAACGCCTGTAGAGCAACCTAAATTCATTCACTTACGCGTTCACAGCGACTTTTCAATGTGCGACGGCTTGAATAAAGTGAAACCTATAGTCGGTAAAGCGGCAGACATGAATATGCCTGCTATTGCGCTTACCGACCAAACGAACCTTTGTGGTTTAGTTAAGTATTATCATGCATGTCATGGCGCTGGCATTAAACCGATAATAGGTTGTGATTTTTGGGTACAAAGTGAAGAGCTAGAAGACGAATTATTTCGCCTCACTATTCTTGCGTCAGACAATGACGGATATAAAAACCTAACAGAGTTAATTTCAAAAGCGTATTTACGAGGCCATGTTCAAAATAGGGCTGTACTTGATAAATTATGGATGGTTGAGCATGCAAAAGGCTTAATTATCTTATCTGGTGGTCGTGAGGGTGACGTAGGTAAGGCGCTTTTAAAAGGAAATGATGCGTTAGTTCAGCAAAACTTAGCGTTTTATCATCAATACTTTCCTGATCGCTACTATCTTGAACTGATTCGCACAGGCAGACAAGACGAAGAAAACTATCTTCATCGCGCTGTCGCGTTATCAGGGCAAACCGGTGTGCCTGTAGTGGCGACCAATGAAGTGGTTTTTCTGACACCTGAAGATTTTGAACCACATGAGATTCGTGTTTGTATTCATGATGGTTTCACGCTTGATGATAAGCGCCGTCCTAAGCGCTACTCAGATCAACAGTACTTGCGCTCTGAACAAGAGATGTGTGAACTGTTCTCAGATATCCCCGAAGCTCTGGCAAATTCCGTTGAAATAGCAAAACGATGTAATGTCACCGTCACCTTAGGTGAGTATGTACTACCAGACTTTCCTACTGAAGGAATGCCGATAGAAGACTACTTAATTAAAGTGTCGGAAGAGGGGTTGCAGGAACGTCTTGAATTTTTATTTGATAAAGACGCGCCAGATTTTGAGGAAAAGCGAAAGGAATATGACGAACGACTAAAGGTTGAGCTCGACGTAATAAATACCATGGGCTTCCCTGGCTATTTCTTGATTGTTATGGAGTTTATCCAATGGAGTAAGGATAACAATATTCCAGTAGGACCTGGACGTGGTTCAGGTGCTGGCTCTTTAGTGGCTTACGCATTAAAAATTACAGACCTTGATCCTCTCGAGTATGACCTACTTTTCGAGCGCTTCCTTAACCCAGAACGTGTATCAATGCCCGATTTTGACGTCGACTTTTGCATGGATCGTCGTGATGAGGTTATTGACCATACCGCCGAACTATATGGCCGTGATGCAGTATCACAAATTATCACCTTCGGTACCATGGCGGCAAAAGCGGTAATTCGAGATGTTGGTCGTGTACTTGGGCACCCATATGGCTTTGTTGATCGTATCTCAAAGTTGATACCTGGCGACCCAGGCATGACATTAGCCAAGGCGTTTGATGTTGAACCTAGGCTTCCCGAAATATACGACCAAGACAGTGATGTAAAAGACCTTATCGACATGTGTCGTATCTTAGAAGGTACGACGCGAAATGCAGGTAAGCATGCCGGTGGTGTTGTTATCTCGCCGACCACCATTACGGATTTTGCGCCACTATATTGTGACGATGAAGGTAAAAACCCTGTCACACAATTTGATAAGAACGACGTTGAAGACGCAGGTCTGGTTAAGTTTGACTTCTTAGGTTTACGCACGCTCACTATTCTCCAGTGGGCAATTGAAATGGCCGATGAAAAGTTGCTCAAAGCAGGCAAAGAGCCAATCGACATTGCAGCCATTCCACTGGATGACAAAAAATCTTTTGATGTGCTTTTAGCATCGCAAACGACGGCGGTATTCCAGCTGGAATCGTCGGGCATGAAAGCGCTCATTGAAAAATTAAAGCCGGATTGCTTCGAAGATATTGTCGCACTGGTAGCGCTTTTCCGTCCAGGTCCGCTTGACTCGGGCATGGTAGATAACTTTATCGAACGTAAGCACGGACGTGAGGAAGTGTCGTATCCTGACGCAACGTGGCAGCATGAATCATTGCAGCCTGTGCTAGAACCTACTTACGGTATTATTTTGTACCAAGAGCAGGTAATGCAAATTGCTCAGGTTTTGGCGGGCTACAGCCTGGGTGGCGCTGACATGCTTCGTCGTGCAATGGGTAAGAAAAAGCCAGAAGAAATGGCAAAGCAGCGTTCAACCTTTGAAAAAGGTGCTATCGATAATGGTATCGATGGTGAGCTGGCCATGAAAATCTTCGACTTGGTAGAAAAGTTCGCCGGTTATGGTTTCAACAAATCTCACTCAGCTGCTTATGCGTTAGTTTCTTACCAAACACTTTGGATGAAAGCGCATCATCCTCAGCCATTTATGGCGGCAGTAATGTCTGCCGATATGGATAATACTGATAAAATCGTTACCCTAGTTGATGAATGCAAAAACATGGGGCTGACCCTGCTGCCGCCGGATGTGAATTCGGGCCAGTACAAGTTTACTGTTAACGAAAACAATGAAATTGTTTACGGTATCGGTGCAGTAAAAGGGGTTGGTGAAGGGCCAATTGAAGCGATTATTGAAGCGCGAGAGCAGGGTGGTCCTTTTGCAGATTTATTCGACTTTTGTGCGCGTGTAGATATTAAGAAAACCAATAAACGGGTACTTGAGCGACTCGTCAAATCTGGCGCGATGGATTCACTTGGCCCTAAGTTACCTGATGGTGCGCCAAATCGAGCCGTCACCTATGCAACTTTGCCTGAAGCTATTAAAGCGGCTGAACAACACGCAAAAGCACAAGCGCTTGGGCAGGATGACCTGTTTGGCCTAATCAATGAAGAACCAGAAGACACGCGTCAGTCGTTTAAAGTTGTTCCTGAATGGCCAGAGCAAGAGTGGCTTGAAGGTGAAAAAGAAACGTTAGGTCTCTATTTAACGGGCCATCCAATAAACCGCTACTTACCCGAGATTAAGCATTATGCATCCAGTCGGTTGGTGGCAGTTCAGCCAACAGGTAAAGATAAAAGTGCAACTGTCGTAGGTTTAGTCATAGGCGTTCGCGTGTTAACGAATAAACGCGGCCGTCGTTGGGCACTGGTTACGTTGGATGATAGAAGTGCGCGCATGGATGTACGTTTGTTTCCAGATGATTTTGATACCTTTCAAGAACTTCTGGTTTCTGATGCTATATTAGTCTGTAGCGGACAGGTCAGCTTTGATGATTACTCGGGTGGATATACAATGACGGCCCGAGATATAATGACCATCGCTGATGCCAGAGAAAATCATGTGAGTTCTCTGGATCTTAACGTGGATAGTGCGCAAATCAGCGCTGATTTTATCGACAAATTTACACAAGTATTATCTCCATATAAAGATGGTACCTGTCCTGTGCGTGTGTTTTATAAACGCCCAGAAGCGCAGGCCATGCTAGAACTTGGGGTACAATGGCGGGTAACACCTGCCGACATGTTATTACACGAATTACGAATTCTGCTTGGTGATGAAAATGTCGCCTTGCAATTTAAATAATAACAATTAGCACCAGCTAATTGACGACAGGTTAGGTAGACACAAGAATATGTCATTAAATTTTTTAGATTTCGAGCAGCCTATCGCCGAATTGGAAGCGAAAATTGAAGAGTTGCAACTGGTAAATAATGGCCAAGAACTAAACTTGGATCTAGAAGAACAGATTGCCCAGTTACGCGAAAAAAACAAAGAGCTGACGGAAAAGATCTATGGCGATCTAGACCCATGGCAAACAGCCCGTGTAGCGCGTCATCCGCAACGTCCTTACACACAAGATTATGTTAGCCGTATCTTTACCGATTTTGATGAGTTAGCAGGTGACCGCGCATATGCCGACGACAAGGCGATTGTTGGTGGTACTGCTCGTTTAGACGGTGTTCCGGTGATGATTATTGGTCATCAAAAAGGACGTTCAACATCAGAAAAAGTAAAGCGTAACTTTGGTATGCCTCGTCCAGAAGGTTACCGCAAAGCATTGCGCTTAATGGAAATGGCAGAACGCTTTAATATGCCGATTATTACCTTTATTGACACGCCTGGTGCCTACCCAGGTGTTGGTGCGGAAGAGCGCGGTCAAAGTGAAGCAATTGCACGCAACCTAAAAGTCATGTCTCGTCTAACGGTACCAATCGTCTGTACTGTTATTGGTGAAGGTGGTTCTGGTGGTGCACTTGCTATTGGTGTCGGTGACCGTGTTAACATGCTTAAGTACTCAACTTACTCGGTAATTTCGCCAGAGGGTTGTGCATCAATCTTATGGAAAACAGCAGAGAAAGCATCGACAGCTGCTGAAGCTATGGGCATTACTGCACAGCGCATTAAAGAGCTAGAGCTGATTGATAATATCATCGAAGAGCCAATGGGCGGCGCTCATCGTGATATGGACGAAATGGCGGCGTTGTTGAAACAAGCGATCAAGTCTGATCTGGACGGACTTAGCAATTTATCGCAAGAAGAGTTGATTGAAAAACGCTATCAGCGTTTAATGTCATTCGGTTATTGTTAATCAAAGGGCGGCCGAAAGGCCGCTTTTTTGTATGAAGTCTGTCAAACAGCTAATTATTGCGCTTTCCAACGAATTCAAATCCTATCCTATCGTCATCGCCTACAGTGGTGGTGTTGACTCGCAAGTGTTGCTACATACATTCGCGGAACTCAAAGCGAATATATTAAAAGACCGAGAAATAACGGTTTGTCATTGTCATCACGGGTTAAGCGAAGATGCAAATGAATGGGCGGAGTTTGCAAGTGAGCAATGTGAAAAGCATGACTTGCCACTGAAGCTTGAATATTTGCAGTTAGATTTATTCAAAGGCTCTGGTATTGAGGCGGAAGCGAGAGAGCAACGTTATCATGCACTTCAACAAGTTTATGCAAAGCCTTCGCTTATCTTTACTGGCCATCATCAAGACGATCAAACAGAAACGTTTTTATTAGCATTAAAGCGCGGGGCTGGCGCAAAAGGGCTCTCAGGGATGAAATTAAAATCTACGCTTGAGCCGCACATTATTTGCCGCCCCATGCTAAACACGTCGCGCAAAGAGATTGAAACGTTTGCCAGTGAAAAATCGATGCAATGGGTTGAAGATGAATCTAACCTAAATTCCGCGTTTGACCGCAACTTTCTGCGTAATGAAATTATTCCGCAGCTGACCCAACGTTGGCCTGCATTTAACAGCACCGTTAGTCGCAGCACACATTTGTTAGCGGAAGGGCAGGCAATCATTGAAGAAGTCGCCACGGCAGATTACAAAAGCGCGTTGACCGATAACGGCAGCTTAGCGATGCCAAGTCTATGGTCGCTGAGCCATGCACGGTTTAACAATGTCATCCGTTATGCTTTGCAGCGTATGGGTGGGGAAATGCCGAGCTTGGCCCAATTACAGCAGCTATATGATCAATTATCGGCAGAAAACGATCGCCAACCGTCTTGTAAACTGGGCAGTTTTGTCGGTCGTCGTTATCGAGAGCAATTGTATTTAACGGCTAACTTTTCGCCACTTGATGAATTTGAGGGCACAATCGATTTACCTGAAGAGGGAACATCAAGTGAGTTGGTATTGCCTGATGGCCTTGGTTCACTGGTTCTTTCTAGTGCATCAAGTAAAAGTGCTGAAGAGAGCAACGTGCTGGCGTTTTCGTTGGATGAGGGTATAGAGTCGCTGGGAATTCGCTTTTCACACGATAACCCAACAGTACTGCCGGATTATCGACGTCACTCTCGCCCGCTGAAAAAGGTTTTGCAAGAATTAGACATTCCACCTTGGCAGCGAGTCCGTCTGCCAATGTTGTTTAACAATAGCGAATTGGTGTTGGTTGCAAACCAGTTTGTATGTCAGCCTTATTTGCCAGCAACTCATCGCAACAAATATGTACTTTACTGGCGAGAGTAAAATTATTTACGTTACAATCACACAACTATAGATTTAAAACAAAAACAACAAGCTAGTCGGAGCGTTCATGAACCTTGTATTGAAACTCATTGCCGGTATTGTTGGTGGTATGTTGGTTGGCCTATATGGCCCTGACTTTATCATTCAACTGTTATTCACGGCGCAAACTCTTATTGGTCAACTGATCAAGTTTACTATTCCTTTAATTATCCTTTTTTACATCGCCAGTGGTATCGCTTCATTGCCTCAAGGCTCGGGTTCGTTGCTTGGAAAAACAGTAGGCTTGGCTTATGGCTCAACCATCGTCGCAGGCACATTAGCCTTTATTGTGGCGAGCACTATATTACCTAGTTTAGTGTCAGGTAATGCGTTAGAAGCTGCGGCAGAAACTGAAAAGTTAAAAGGCTTTTTAGATATCAGTATTCCTCCGTTGTTTGAGGTGATGACTGCGTTAGCGCTTGCCTTTATTTTGGGTATTGGTATTAGTGCTATTAACGCGAAGAATCTGCGTAAAGGCATTAACGAAGCGCGTGACATTGTAGAAGTGCTGCTTGGTAAAGTGATTATTCCTGCACTACCGGTATATATTGCAGGTGTGTTTGCTGAAATGACGGTTGATGGCACTGTTTTCTCAACACTACAAACATTTGGTGTTGTATTAGTTATGGCTATTGTTATGCACTGGGCGTGGATAATGGTGCTTTATGTTGGTAGTGGTATTGCGATGGGCAAATCTCCACTTACTTTATTAAAGAACATGCTGCCTGCTTACTTTACTGCGTTAGGTACAATGTCGAGCGCGGCAACTATTCCAGTGTCTCTTCGTGCAACTAAGTCGAACAACGTGCGCGACGGTATTGCAAACTTCACAGTTCCGTTATGTGCGTCAATCCACTTAAGCGGTTCAACAATTACCATTGTGACCTGTGCTACGGCGGTTATGTTACTAACACCGGAGCTAAGCCTTCCTGGTATTGGCGGCATGATGGGCTTTATCTTTATGCTTGGTGTCGTCATGATTGCTGCGCCGGGTGCACCAGGCGGTGCGGTAATGTCAGCATTAGGCTTGTTAACCAGCATGCTTGGCTTTAATGAGGCTGCGGTAGCATTGATGATTGCGTTATATCTCGCGCAGGACAGCTTTGGTACAGCCTGTAATGTAACCGGTGATGGCGCCATTGCACTTTGGGTTGATAAGTTTGCAGGTGATCAAAACTTGGCGCTTGCAGGTGAACCAGAAAAGTCATAGTGGGTTAATTTATAAGCGAATTGAGAAGGGCGGTTTTACCGCCCTTTTTTGATCAAACTGTTTCTTAATTCATACACTTGTTAACAGTTGGTTGATGCTTTTTTGTCTAGACTGACCTTGTAACATCGGGAGGCAGTTATGAACTCAGTAAATATGCAGCAATCAACAGTATCTCAATACGCTAACAATGTGCACAATCAACGCAAAGTGCGTGCGATAAATGAAGGTCCATCAATACAGCCAGTACCTAGCGAACCATCATTTAAGGATATCTACGACCAGCTATCTATTGAACAGCAACACTACTTAAAGCGTGATGTAAACGACGCGGTCGACGCACAAAAGCAAGAAGCGGCGAACAAAGTGCATACGGCATGGGAAATGGATGTGGCGCGTGCGCAGTACAATCAGCAAAAAAGTTCAATGGAAGCTTATATGAATTCGGCAGGTGTTGGCGATGACGACGACAGTTCAAGCGGTTCCATTACGCTGTCGTACCTTGACTACCAACAAGACTCGCTCAGTTTCAAAACAGACTTGTTAAAAATGAAGCAAGACCGTGATGAAGAGTCGATTGTTGAAAGCTTAATGGCGCAAGCAAAAGATCAAACAAAGCAAATGCAAGCTTACCAACAGCAACTCTACACAACCGGAGAAATGATCAACGTGAACGCCTAAGTTAACGAGATCAGCGGTTTCGTTATTGAATCATCGTATACGATTGTAAAGCCCTGCCTTTCCTCCCAAGGCAGGGCTTATTTATTTTCATCACTATTTACTTCAACAGGGCCATCTACCGTCACTTTGTTCATCAACGGAGGAAGAGGAGCGACACGCGCATTTTCTCTGTAATCAATAGTTAGGTCGCCCAAGTTAAACCTTCTTGTGCGAGCTACATTCAAGAATTTTTCTTGCGTGATAGGCTGTGGGGTGTTTGCTAATATCGCTGTGAATAAAGCTGCGTTTAAATATCCTTCCAATGATTCATGACTAACATGCGATTTGCTGGCGTCTTCACGGTATTGCTTAACTATCGTAAGCGGTGAACGCAAAGGGTCGGGCATTACTGTGGTGATATACACATCGTCAAAGCTTTCCAAGTGCTTAGCAAGCGTTTCCGGCGCCGCAAACGACAACATAGCAACAGGGGCGGTAATTTCGTTCTGTCGAAGTGTATTTACTAGCTTGGCTATTGGTTGATATGTACCCACACAAAAAACGACATCTGGCTTACTTGCTGTTATGTCTTCTAACGCTTTGGCGATATCATCAGTGTTACGTCGGTACCTAGCTTCCGCTATTTGATGAACATTATTGGCTTTAAGCGCATTGATGTAGCCCTGACTCGCCTGAATTCCAAACGCATCAGCTTGAATAAACAGAGCGACGCGTTGTATTTTCTGTGTTTTTAAAAAGTGCTGAACTTGCAATTCCGCTTCTTCATAGTAGCTACTGCGTAAATTGATAATGTTGCTTATCACAGGCGAGCGTAAAAATTCAGCGCCTGTATATGGGGTCATAAAAGGGACTTTATGGCGCTGAATTAGCGGAAGAATAGCTTCTGAAGTGGGTGTGCCCACATAGCTAAAAAGGGCAAAAAGTTCTTCATCATTAAGTAATTTTCGCGTATTTACAATGGTGCGGCTTGGCTCGTATCCATCATCTAAGGTAACCAAAGTTATTGGATTTTTTTTGCCTGCAACCGATTGGTTATAACGCGAAAAGTAGAGTTCTGCACCATGTCTTATTTCGTCACCCAATGCTTTTGTTGGGCCAGAAAACGGGGCAGACATACCTAGCTTAATTGTTTGTGAATAAGCGAAGTGAGGAAAAAGATGTAGGCCAATTAGGCAAAAAATAAGTGATAGACGACGCAATACTAACTCTTTGAAAAGTGCCTTTGCCTTTGTTTATACAGAACTTTTATATACCTGTCACGCAACAATATACGAAAGAGCGTGGACTTTATATTTGTCATATTTATCAATCATTCGTATTCACGCGACTTTACTGTTATCTCGTTCATAATTAGGTAAACTAGCGCCTAACATTTAAGGTGAGCATTTCAATGAAAAGTACAGAAGTTAACTTCGATGGTTTAGTTGGACCAACACATAACTATGCAGGATTATCGGAAGGCAATGTTGCCTCACTGAATAACGCGCACGATACCTCTAGCCCTAAAAATGCAGCCAAGCAAGGCTTAGCTAAAATGAAAGCCCTACATGACATGGGCATGACCCAAGGCATTTTAGCCCCGCAAGAGCGCCCAGATATGTATGCCCTGAGACGCTTAGGCTTTTCGGGCAGCGATGCAGACGTATTGGAAGCTGCCTATAAACAAGCACCAGCGTTACTATCGGCGTGTTGTTCAGCGTCAAGCATGTGGACAGCGAATGCCGCAACCGTATCACCGTCGGCTGATACTGAAAATGGTAAAGTGCATTTTACACCTGCAAACTTAACAAATAAGTTTCATCGCTCACTAGAGCCAGAAACAACAGGTAATATTTTAAAAGCCACGTTCAGTGACACTGCACATTTCTCTCATCACCAACATCTACCTGATAATGATCACTTCGGTGATGAGGGTGCAGCAAACCATACACGCTTATGCGCTGAGTATGGTGAACAAGGGGTAGAAATATTCACGTTTGGCCGTTATGCGTTTAACCGCAATATGCCGATGCCTCAAAAGTTCCCAGCCCGTCAAACGTTAGAAGCGAGTAAAGCGGTGGCAAGGCTGCACGGCCTAAACGAGTCACAAACAGTTTACGTTCAGCAAAACCCTGATGTGATCGACCAAGGTGTTTTCCATAATGACGTTATTGCAGTGGGCAACCAAAACGTGTTGTTCTTCCATGAGCAAGCGTTTTTAGACACTCAAAACTTCTTAGACGAAGTGCGTAGTAAATTTGGCGAGTCTGAATTCCATGCTATTGAAGTGAAATCATCACAAGTATCAGTGGAAGACTGCGTAAATACCTACTTGTTCAACACACAAATTATCACCCTGCCAAATGGTGAAATGTCGATTATTGCGCCGATGCACTGTTATGAAAACGCCGCTGTAAAGGCATACTTGGACGAGCTTGTTACGTTAAACACACCGATAAAGCACGTGAAATATTACGACGTTAACGAAAGCATGAAAAATGGCGGTGGTCCAGCATGCTTGCGCTTACGTGTTGCTATGACACAGCAAGAATTAGCGGCGGTTAACCAGCACTGTCTAATGTCAGACGCTAAGTTTGATGAGCTTAATGCATGGGTAGATAAACACTATCGTGACCAATTGTCATTGAACGACTTGCGCGATCCGGCGCTAGTGACAGAGTCGCGCACAGCGCTTGATGAACTGACACAAATATTGAATTTAGGGTCCGTATATCAGTTCCAGCGTTAAGTTGCAGCTTATAGACATAAACAAAAAAGAGTGAGCAAAATGCTCACTCTTTTTTTTCATCGGAAGCGGGTGTTTGCCCGTCTGTTGGTTCAATCAGGGTTGTGACTTGCTGAACGAGTTTTACCCGTCCTGCTTTAATTAACGCATCACGTAGCAGAAACTCTATTTGTGCGTTAACGCTTCTCAACTCATCATCAGCCCAACGCTGGGTTGCGGCTAAAATATCGGGATTTATCCGCAGTGGAAAACTTTTCTTTGCGGCCATAATATCTCCCTAATACAAGCTACCAGCATTAATGACCGGCTGTGTGCTGTGGTCACCACAAAGCACCACTAATAAGTTACTGACCATCGCTGCTTTACGCTCTTCATCTAACTCTACAATGTCTTGCTCTGACAATTTAGCTAACGCCGTTTCCACCATGCCTACTGCGCCTTCTACAATTTTACTACGTGCCGCAATAATCGCAGACGCTTGTTGACGTTGTAGCATAGCGCTGGCAATTTCTGGCGCATAAGCTAAATGACTAATTCTTGCTTCTAATACATGAACCCCTGCCTTTGCTAAGCGCTGCTGAATTTCGGTTTTTAGTGACTCCGACACCTCTTTCGGGTGGCTACGTAAAGCAACTTCATCACCTTCATGCAAATCATAAGGGTAGGTTGTAGCCATATTGCGCAACGCTGCTTCACTTTGGATACTCACATAGCTTTCATAGTCATCAACTTCAAACATCGCTTCTGCGGTATCTTCTACGGCCCATACTACAACAGCGGCTATTTCGATAGGGTTACCATGGTTATCGTTGACCTTTAATTGACCGCTTTCGAAATTACGAATGCGCAGGGAAATATTGGTACGTATAAATAAAGGAATAGTCCAACGCAACCCGTTGTCTTTCACCGTACCAACGTAACTGCCAAAAAACGTCATAACTTTCGCTTGATTGGGCTGTACGATAAAAAAACCGCCCCAACATACAGCAACAAGTACCGCGAAAATTAGCCAAAACAGAGGAAGCGAAGCGGCGCTAACAACATTCACTAGCGTCAAGTATTGCAAACCTGCAAGCACTAAAGCTGCTGCATAGCCATTAAATGAAAAACCTTTTTTCTCGTTCATAGTCACCTCAATGTGATATCAATTTGATATCACTATAGCGTAAAAGGATCGTTTTGGTCAAATATTGTTGTGATCATTCCAATCTAAAGCTGGATTGATTCTTATGAAGCTGGATTATGACTGAGTGGATTGGAGTCTTAATTTTATTGGTGTTAAGTGTAAAGGTAAGGCGTAAACAGCAATGTGTGAATTGTATTTTATTTTTGCTAATGCTTTTGGGTTTAGAGAATAAGCCTTGGGGCAACCGTAATAAATTTGATGTTTATTATTAATATATTCTTTACTGTAAAAGTCACTTCAATAAAGCTCGCTGATTAGAGCTAATAGGAGGAATTAAGAAACAGTGAAAGGCTTTTTTGAGCGAACAATAGACGCTCACAGTCATATAGTCTTATAGGCTCAAATCTACAAAGCGAACAACCAGGTGAGAGTGAAGTGCAATAGTCTAATTTAAGTTAGTTCATGTATCTTGTGATATGTATACCTTCATTATGGTTATTTTTTCATGTTATTGTTTGAGAGCTAAGCATTTTGGAGGAAGTTTGCGTAGCTAATAAATTTCAAAGTTCGCATACAGTACCTCCCATATCTTGTTACCAGATAATCGTTTATTTGTTAATCTCTCTTAACAAAGTCTAACAATTGCTCAAAAACATAATCTGAATTCAGTATTCGATTATGCCCAAGATTTTTAGTTGAAATGAGCGTTGTTTTTGCATTTGATTTATTAAGGCTCTCTGCATTTTTGTACGATAGAACCGAGTCATTCTCATCATGTATCAATAATATCGGCGATGGAATTTTGCTCATATGAGCGTCTAGTTTCAAGTCAGAATGAGAAACTCTAACTTCCTTTTCAACATTATCTAAAAACAGCCTTTGGCAAGCCTTACCTACGCTCAACTTGTTACAAAAACCTTTTAAGATATTCGTAAAGTCACTCGGAGCTGCGATTGATACTAATTTCCCTAGATCAATATTCTGTGAGGCTACATGTAACATGGCTCCAGCCCCCATTGAATGTCCAATTGTAGCAACTAAAGGTTCGTTGATGTATTGCAGACTTGAGTGTATAGACTTAATAAACTGTCCAGGATTCGACAATTTACTTGAAGACTTCCCATATCCTTTGGGCTGTACTAGATAAACCGAGTAATTATCAGCCAAAAGGCCTTTTAATATACGAGAAAACTGGTCTCCGCTACCATCCCAACCATGAATCAACAAGATTGATTTTTCGCTTTCACCACGCCAATGAGATAATGTCGTGTCATTTTCAACGTATAAAGTCGATGAAGGGAAGGGGACTTTTTTGAACGGGTAAACATTTCTTCTCACAGTAAACAAAAGCTTTACCAAAGATGGTGAGCACCGACTAGGAAACACTCGACTCCAAATTGCAAATGCTGACTTAATTGCATAGAAATTAATATTCATACAGTTATCACTTGATTCATCGTCGTTCAATATTACAAAAGTACAAGTATTAAAGAGTTGCAAATCGTTCACTTTTTATGAGCAATCGTACTTTTTCTGCACAAGTAAATCAGGACTCTTTGCTACTTGGGTAGCTATTTTTTAGCTCCCCCGAATTGATATAGTGTCGCTTTGCTACTTCGTGCGAGGGAAGTTCCACTATATATTGCTATGTAATGTGAACAGTTAAACTTCACAAATTTGCCGGGAGCAAACCCTCTCACACCCAATAACGTCTCTCTTTTCCCAAGATTTCGTGTAAGACCATTGTTTGTAGATTCAACTCTTTAGTTTAGCGTTTGCAGTGCAGTCTCTTCGGTACCAGCCGTGGCACATCACCCAGCCAAATTGTCCACGATTTGTCGTTCATTGCTATTTGAGCAATTACCTATTACTCAAATTATTCTTCGAACATCGCTCTTCACCCCCTCGCACCGACTAACTATCTTAAACATTGTACTGGCCTTTACTGTGCAATCTTTTACTTTCTCAGGCTATCCTCTCTTGATTCTGAACGACGAAACAAAGGTTCTGAACGATTTGTTAAGTTCACCTGTGACGATTGCTTCAATATGCAGTTAATAACTGAAGGAGAGTCAATTGAAAAAACGTCTGTTACTACTATTGGCAGTTACACTGTTGAGCACACATGTAGAAGCCAAACCACACCTGCTTTACCACCAGAGCAAAGAAGCTAAGCAAGTTTGGGGATCACTGGAAGACCTTATTCAGGCAATCAGAGAAGGTAAAACAATTCGGATTTATATGAATCTTGGCTTTGTGGAGCACCTGATGGATGCTGGATTCATCAGTATTATTGGCGACAACGTATATGCACAAATCGATGGTATCCAGGCTCAGAGGCCCGATCCTAAGGCCAATACAATCACGCTGCGTCCATATGCGCGTCATGTTGGCTTTTACTCTACGCTTAGCCCCTATGAAATGAAGTGGTACGCTGTGGACTAGTTTTTCGCATCTTCCTTCAAACTATGAAGTTAATGATGTACAACCGTTACTCGTCTCTAGTCTTAGCATGCACGCTGTTAACTAAGTATTCGCTAAGCGCTTTTGCTGCAGGCGACTGCGCTCTGCGCGAAGGTGTAAGTAAGCTGAGTTGAGCCTTACCTGAAAACCAGTCAGGTAAAATCCTTTTCAGTAAGCCGTTTTCAATTTCTTTTCGACAAGTGTAAGCTGGTAGGCTGACGATGCCCATGCCTTCAATTGCGGCCTCTTTCAATGTGCCCATATCATCGCTGCAAAGCTGAGGGCTGAAGGGCACGGTCGTTTTAACACCTTCTCTATTTTGCAGCGTCCAATGACCAGCAGTTGGCTGCCATCCGACTTTCAGACTCTGCCTCTTAAACAAGTCATAGGGCGTTTGGGGTGTACCTGCTTTTTCCAGATACGCAGAGCTTGCAAACAAATACCACGAAAAAGTTGATAGGCTCCTCTGTATGATACTAGAGTCAGGCAGTGCTTCAGTGTGTCCGCGTATTGCCATATCTATGCCCTTAGAGACTAAATCGACGTTCTGATTGGTTACTTGTTGGATAAGTTCGACCTTAGGGTGTTCCTTGAGAAACTTAACAAGTAGATCTTTGATAGCAAAATGTGCAACGCCTATTGAACAGCTTATTGCTACACGCCCACTCAAGGACGTTTTTCTGCTTTCGATAGCCGCTTCTGCGGCTTCCATTTCGTCCAAAAGAGTGCGAGCATGGCGGTAGAACACCTGACCTGTCTCGGTGACGTTAAACTGGCGTGATGTTCGCTGAATCAATTTTATATCCAGCCGTTCTTCCAGCTTCGAAACATGGCGACTTAAACGAGACTTAGGCATGTTTAGCGCCTTTGCCGCAGATGTAAAGCCCCGTTTTTCGACTACATGAACAAAGTAATAATAGTCATTTAAATCAATCATTTTTTGTACAACATCTCACAATATTCACTCTATTGTTCTAAATATAGGACGTATGTTTCAATTTTTCTATCTATACAATGCTATCGTTCCATAGCTAGAATCATTCCATCAGTTCGCAAACATAAACAGGAATGAGCAAATGAATTCACTAAACACATTGTCAGTTAACACCGCTGACGGAATAGCTCCAGTACCAAGTGTCACGTTGGTGAGGTCTGGTGAATCCTTTTCTATCGGAAAAGGGTTTGAGGCGCTGTCGTTCCGGGATAAGGATTTTGCGGGAGCAATGGATCCGTTAGTCATGGTTGATCATTATCGTATGACCAAGCCTACTTTTGGTGCTCACCCACATGCTGGTATGTCTGCCGTCTCCGTTATATTTGAAGACAGTGAAGGACCTTTCCACAACAGGGATTCACTGGGAAATGATTTCGATATCATGCCTGGCGATTTGTATTGGCTTAAAGCAGGCTCTGGTGCCATCCATGATGAATCGCCACGCGAAGGTTCAAAGATCCACGGACTACAAGTCTTCATAAATTTGCCGTCGGCGTTGAGAAATAGCGCGCCAGAGTCTCTGCATGTTAAATCACAAGATATGCCTGTTATCGAATGCGAAGGGTGTCGTGTTCGAATCGTGCTAGGTGAAAGTAATGAGACTAGTGGGCACCAATCCCCCGCATTACCGATGACCATTCTAGATGGATTCATTGCTTCAAACACATCCTTCTCTCACCAACTGAGGGAGGGTGAAAACAGCTGGATTACGGTTGTAAAAGGGGAGCTCATGATTCTGATTGGAGGTCAACAGGTTAATCTTTTCGCCGGTCAGGCCCTGGCAATATCAGATGTTTCAACTGACACCGTAACTAAAATCCATCTTCTTAATACGGGTCCTAATATGGCGCATTTTGTCTTGTTTGCTGGCAAGCCTACGAAAGAAACCTACGTGCAAAATGGGCCATTCATTATGGGGTCTGATGCAGAAATTGGGCAGGTCAAAGCTAACTTCGCAGCAGGAAAATTCGGGCAAATAGCTTAATCAATATTGATATTTCTTAACTTTAATTTCGGAGAAAAACATGAATGTACTCGCTTTCTCGGCAAGTAACAGCCGCAAATCTATCAATAAGTTACTTGTGACATATGCATCATCACTATTGGAGCATTATACAGTAGAGGTCCTGGACATTAACGACTACGAAATGCCCATTTACAGTAGCGATCTGGAGGAAATGCACGGTATTCCCAATGCTGCTAGTCGATTTCTCAACAAGATTGCAGAAGCTGATGCTTTGCTGATTTCATTTGCTGAACACAATGGTAATTACACCGTTGCATTCAAAAATTTGTTCGACTGGGCATCGCGCAAAAACATGGAAGTATATCAATCAAAACCGATCGTTTTGTTGTCAACATCTCCGGGGCCTGGAGGAGCGAGCAGCGTATTACGTTTAGCCACTGAATCGGCACATTTTTTCAAAGGGAACGTATTAGCGTTTCTATCAATTCCCAGTTTCTACGACAACTTTGACCTTGAGAAAGGTGAGCTAACAAACCTTGAGCTCTTATCTCAGTTGAAGGCTGCAGTAGCAACTATCGAAAACAAGTAGTTTTAGACCAGATGATGAGGTGGAAAATGATACCGAAAAAATTTCAGTTTCATACGTTTGCTTTTGTCATGTCGTTTCTGATGTCAGGTGTCATGTCATTGAGCATGTTGGTGCTCAATTCAACGAGTCTGACGGAGGTTCTTTTAGATTGGCCCAGGGCATGGGGCATTGCCATGGTGGTGGCTTTTCCTGTGAGTTTGCTGGTAGTGCCACTGACGCAGCGTCTGGTTGCCAGAATTATAGCGAACGAATGAATACGTGGTCTTTGTTGAAACGACGGGCTCAATGTTCTGAAAAATAGGCTCGCAGTCACCGCCAGAGAGCTATCTGGTAAGTATCAGTGGTGCAATTCAGAACCTTTTGCGATCTTGGACTGATTGTTAAGTCTTTTGAACGACTAGCAAATATTTTGCTCTGGTTACTTCTTAGACTATTCAGACAATCTTATTTTAATTTTGAGATAAATATGAAAAAGATACTTACATCCATTTTCGGCTTAGCTGCTTTGCTAGCATTTACTACTGTTTCAGCAAGTAATGCCATTAATACATCGGCAGTTACGCAACTGATTGAATTAAAAAAGACATCACCCACGTTGCCTGAACAGCTATTGAATGAACAGCTTCTGGCTAACGGTACTGGTGGCCTGGCGATGTTGCGAGGACGATTTCAAAATGCTGAAAACTTGCAGCATTTCTACGCTTCACTCAGTGAAAAAGACTGGGTCGCATTGCAGCAATGTGCAGCATCACTTACTGCCCTTGCATCTGAATTCAATGATTTAAAAGCAAAGTTGACGAAGCTTACGGGTGTTTCGCTAAGCGATGTAAAAGCTTATGGCGTTGTTGGCGCGGGTAACACTGCAGCGACGGCGTCACCGAAAGCGATTGTATTGGGTCTGGAGATGATATGTGCCTCGGGCGAAGATTCGGTTGATTCTGCGCTCACCCTTGAAAACTATCTGGCCCATGAGCTTGTGCATGTAGTTCAGTATCGGCTTACCACGAGAACCGATTTCCGTTTCAATCTTCTGGAAATCTCACTGCTGGAAGGGAGTGCCGATTATGTCGCAGATATACTGCTGGATGACGACTACATACTGGATGATGCGCGCATAGAGTTTGGTGAAAGGAAGGGTAGTGAACTTTTGGAGTCGTTTGAACCGGTTATGCAGTCATACGATTACGCGCCCTGGTTCTATACACCTGTGGAAGGTAAGCCGATGGATATGGGGTATTGGGTTGGCTTCAAACTCGCCCAGGCTTTCATCAAAGGTGGAGGCACATTGCTGGAGCTATTGACGCTTGATGATGCAACAGCAATTTATAGGCGTTCAAACCTAAAATAACAGTCGATACAAAGTGAGGATTTCAAAATGAAGATACTGAACAAATTGACTAAAGTCGCATTTGTGTTTGTGCCAGCAGTACTTTGGATACCAGCAGCTTTACTGCTGTCGTTTGAAGGTTTATGGATGACACCTGTTGCGGCACAAAATGACCATAAAGCGTTTATGACCTACTCGAAACAAGTGATGTCGGATAATTTGATAGGCAATGGTGTTTTGGTGCTTATTGAAGAAGGAAAGGTAGTTGAGCGCCATTATCAAAGTGCGGCCTCCGACGATGCGGATAAGGTTCAAGCTGTCAATGGAGACACTTTGTTTCCAGCAGCGTCAATGAGTAAACTTATTGCGGCTTTATCCATTCACACCCTGACCCAGCAACAAAAAATAGCGCTTGAAGAGTCAGTTGATACCTATATTACGAGCTGGCGTTTACCTCCCAGTAACTTTAACCATGAGCAAGTCACAATTGCTCGCTTGTTGAGCCATACGGCTGGGCTGACCGATGGTTTAGGATTTGGTGACTACACAGTAGAAGAAAGCTTGCCCAGTCTAGTTGAGACCCTGAATAACCCCCGTAGCTCAAGTGGTGAAAAGCGTCTGGAAGTAGGTATTCAGCCAGGTAGTGAATTTAAGTATTCGGGTGGAAGTTATTTGCTGCTCGAATTACTTGTAGAAGAAGTTACTGGTGAAAGCTATGAGTCATGGGTTACGCGCAATATTTTGAAGCCAAGAGGTTTAACGCGGTCTCATTTTAATGTCATTGAATCCTCAGAAAATAGTACACCCGTTTACGATAGTCATGGTCAACAGTTACCTCCATTTCAATATGCTTCATCTGCTGCAACGGCAATGAATACATCAGCTAATGATTTAGTTGCATTATTTCAGTCAATTATTGCAGAGCCGCAATTAGTAGAAGCACTGTCTACCACAATGGCGACTGCGATGGGGGCCCCGATATGGGGGCTGGGGGCCATGCTATATGCACCTCTAGCAGATGATCGATTTGTCATAGGGCACGATGGCAGCAATGACCCTGCCATCAATACCAGTATCAGGATAAACCCTGTGTCAGGTGATGCTTATATTGCATTAGTGTCAGGTCATAAGACCTTAGCGTCAGAAATAGGGTTCGAATGGGTGTTGTGGCAAAGCGGTAAACCAGATTTCATTTTTTTCGACAGAGCAATTAACTCTTCAGTACTGCCCATAGTAGTTGGCTCATTGGGCTGGATAATCTTGCTCGTCGTTTACTTCAGGGTCACAAAAAGAGCTTCACGATAACAGCGTTACAGCCGGTTTATTCAGACAACTCAGTTATCGTGAAGCGAACTGCTAAAGCAAACAGACTACCAACTCAGAGTTGGTTCATTAAATAGGAGAACTGCCATGTTAGTTAAAGGTGTGTGGAAAGAAAATTGGCAGCCCGTTCAGTCAAAAGACGAACAGGGTAGGTTTATTCGACAATCGTCTTCATTTCGCAATTGGATTACGCCCGATGGCTCTGCAGGTTCTACTGGGGTTGGTGGTTTTAAAGCAGAGCGAAATCGTTATCACTTATACGTTGCTTACATTTGCCCATGGGCAAGTAGGACGTTGATGGTGAGGGCTCTAAAAGGCCTAGAGGATATTATTTCAGTTACCGTGGTGAACCCTAAATTAGGTGACCAAGGATGGCAATTTGGCGGATTTTCCGAGAGTGAGTCCGACCCATTCAATAACGTTGCTTTCATGCATGAGATTTACTCTAAAGTTGACCCAGAATTCACTGGGCGTGCCACAGTGCCGGTATTGTGGGATAAGAAGAACCAGACCATCGTCAACAATGAATCCGCTGATATCGTAAGAATGCTAAACTCAGCCTTTGCCGTTATGATTGATAAAGGGCCTGATTTGTCTCCGTCTCACTTGCAAGCTGACATCGATGCGTTGAACGAGTACATGTACAAAAGCCTTAATAACGGGGTTTATCAGGCGGGGTTTGCCACTTCACAGCAGGCATACGATGAAGCGTATCGCAACGTGTTTTCAGCGTTAGATGAGCTAGAGGCACGCCTCTCGGATGGAAGGGATTACTTGCATGGAAGCGATCTCACAGAGTCAGATATTCGCCTATTTGTCACCTTGATAAGGTTTGATGCTGCTTACCACGGGCTGTTTAAGTGTAATCGCAATCTAATCAGAGATATGCCTGGGCTATTTCATTATATGAATCGCATTTTTAACATCCCCAGCATAGCCACAACAGTCAATATCGAGCACATAAAGGCAGGTTATTACTCAATAAAGACACTCAATCCTAACGGTATTGTGCCTATTGGGCCTTCAACAAATTTTGACTAAGTGTCTGATTTTTATGAACTGACGCATGGCTGACGCAACAATGTCGTCACCGAGAGTTCGCAGTTGTTACTAATTTTCATTCCGCAGAGACAGAGAGCTGATGATTGTTAAGAAACTACGAGAAAAGAAATACTGGTCACAGGAGCAGCTAGCGAATATGGCCGGGCTTAGTTTGAGGACGATTCAAAGAGTTGAAGCTGGCAATCCTGCCAGTCAAGAAACGCTTAAGTCATTAGCCTCTGTTTTTGAAATTGATGTTTCTAAACTTACAGAGAGATTGAAAATGATAGATAAAAAATCTGAAGATTGGCAATCAGTGCCATTGTGGGTGTCTTTCGGGCTTCTGGGCTTTAAAGAGAGGAAACCGGCCATCTTAAGTGTTGTACTGCTGCTTTTTTGTGGCGCAGCGTTTTATTTAAACGGTGGTTGGGGCGACACTGCTGCACTGTCGGCAGTAACCTGGCTCAGCCTGTACCTGATAGCGACAGGCTGGTTTGCTGCTGCGGTTCATTGGGTAGACAAAAAAAGGATGTGGTAAAGACTCATACTGAACCTAAACATACGTTTAAATCGCTCCGGTAAAATCGGGACGATTTTTTTGAAGGGCTTTTCTTGCTTCCAGGCAGTTGTCGAAACTTGAACTATCTGCAATTGAAAAAGTACGCAATGTGAATTCCTGTTTGATTTTTCAAAATATGATCAGTCACCGATATCAACTAAATGAGTATGAAGTAAATGCAGAATTTTCGTTTTATGATTTTAATCATTGCATTGGGTCTTTCGTTGGGCGGGTGCGGTGTAGTGAACAAAGTGCGCTTGATGAATGCCAACAACGACCTGAAGCCAGTATGGAAAGAGTCTCATTCCGTTGCCAAGCCAGACGCTGACTATGTTTACGCCAAGCCCTATATCTACGCTTCTATTGATGGCGTGTCAAAACTAAAGTTTCTTATCGATACTGGCTCTTCAATCTCGATGCTGTTTGACACTCCAAACGTGAAGACGTTGCAGTTAACGCAAGGATACGAGCTGAAGGTTGGTGGTTTCGGAGGGCACGAGTATTCTACTGCGTTCCAGACCGAAGTGAATGCGCTAATCGTCGATAACATTGCTTTTGACAATGTCAATTTCGGTTATATTCCACTTTCAAAAACGCAATTTTTTATCCGCCCAGACCAGGCAGGGTTTGATGGCGTCATCGGCAATGATATTTTAAAGGGACTGGTTTGGCATTTCGATAGAGATGTAAATCAGGTTTCTGTTTACAAACAACTGCCTGAATCGTTAGCTGACAAAGACCCTGTCTGGGTGCCGTTTGATACGTTTTTCGGAAAAATAAGCTTCCCCGTTAAGATTACTTTTTCTGACCATGTTTTAGAGCGCGATGTCATCCTAGACACCGGAAGTAGATATCACATGAGCATCAATGATGCTTACTTTGATGGTGATAAGGTTCTTCCTAGTCCTGTAATACGGTCAGCTGGATATAGCCTCAGTGGAATGGCTTTACACGTCAAAGCTAACACGCCACTCGTAGAAGTCGGCAGTCTTACGTTTTCAAATGTACTGACCAATATTATTGACGAAGAAGAAGACGATTTCTGGACGCTCGGAAGTGCCTTATTGAGCCAATACGAAATTATTGTTGATTATCCGAATATGCAATTGGGTTTCGTGACACGTGAAGGTCATACCTTTAAAAGCCAGCACAATTTATTAGGGTTAGAATTGAGAAAACTGCAAAATGGAAACTTTATCGTTGGATACACGTCTCCAGACCAGCCAGCACAAGCTCTGAATTTTAGCATCGGTACGGAAATCAGTTCGATTAATGGAATAAAGTCGCAAGAGATTACTGTCGATGAGTGGCTTGATATGGCATCAAAGGTAGGGGAGTTCGAGTTTTGTCTTCACCTCCGTGCTGAATGTAAAAAAGTCACATCTAATCTGTTACCCGGATTGTCAATGCAGTGATTCATGAGTCATCCAATATTGATGACCTTGGAAAATAGTTATCTGAAACTCCTGGCCGAATAACAGGTGAGTGCATCTTGGACGGTACTATCGAGAGGAGTTCTTACCCAACGTTCATCGGTCTTCAATTAGCGACAAATTAGCCTTCCGGGTTTGAAAAACTCGGCAGGATACCGCTCGAACTAATTCTATTTTCATCGATTACAGCTATTTAGTGACATGGCTGCTTTAACACTTTTCAGCTTGTTGAACCACGCAATCAAACATCGGAACGATGTGCAAAGAAACCCATACGCTGAGTAAATTTTGGTCTATTGGTTTTCGCTAAAGTGATCTTGTCTTAATTATATAAGGGTGACGACTTGATGAAACAAACTACAAATAAATATCTGGTAATCGGCGCAACAGGTAAAACGGGTGCGCGAGTACATAGAAAACTTAATGAACTAGGTTCGGATGTAAAAGGTGCAAACCGAAATGGTGAAATTCATTTTGATTGGCGAGCTCCTGAAACTTGGGCCGCATCACTGATTGGTGTAGATGCTGTCTATTTAACTTACTACCCTGATCTCGCGATCCCTGAAGCACCTGATGACATTGCCAAGTTCTGTGCACTGGCTAGAATAAGGGGCGTTAAACATATTACGCTGTTATCTGGTCGTGGTGAGCCTGCTGCTCAAGTTTGTGAGGAGATTGTGAAAACTTCGGGGCTAAATTGGACGATAGTAAGAGCGAGTTGGTTTAATCAGAATTTTAGTGAAGGTATGTTTCGTGATTTTATCGAAGCAGGTGACATTGCATTGCCCGTTGGGCTGGTTACAGAACCGTTCATCGATGTTGGCGACATCTGTGACGTGGTGGTCGCGTCTTTGTTAGACCCCAAACACAACGGTCACTTGTATGAGGTAACAGGTCCGGAATTGCTGAGTTTTTCACAACTGGCTGAGACCTTTACTGAGGTACTTCAACGCCCTGTGCACTTTACTCAGGTGACCCTTGATGAGTTTGTTTCCACTATGCAAAACAGCGGTGTTGATCCGAAGGCTATTGAAATGCTGAGGTATCTATTTACAGAAGTGCTGGATGGTAGAAACGAACAGACCTCCGATGGTGTGGAGCGTGCATTGGGACGACCAGCAAAGCAGTTTAAAGACTTTATCGTTGATAATGTTGAGGCATTTACTGGAGTTCAGCATGGGTGATACAAGCTTAATTGCGATAGTTGAAGCGCTGCTTCAACTATCGATGATAATCATGGTGGGCTTGTACTTTACTTTCAGCAACACAGTTATGCTGGCGTTATCGACGCGGCGTGATGGTGCAAATACGATGATAGAAATTAACAGGCAGATCCTGAATCCGCTTTTTTTAGCCTGTTTTTTCTTATCAGGTTTTGCAGGTCTGTACTTCTTTGTGTCTCATTCAGGTTTTCAGTCGATTGCGGGCCTGGTTTTTGTCATTGGCACAACGTTGGTCACAGCCGTTTACAATGTCCCGTTGAATAACAGACTTAGAGACGCATCAAAAGATACCTTGCCTCACGTTTGGCAAGCCTATCTTGCTAAGTGGGTGTTCTGGAATCATGTGAGAACCGCTAGTGCGGTTAGCTCAGGTTTTTTCATATCTGTTTAATCTTGTCAAGGCCAAGATTTTAAAAGGGGCTGTCAATTTTGGTGAGTAAATAGTAAGTGTTGAAGTAAGAGTGCTAGCGGAACAACCGCTCGAATCTTTTGTAGGGAGGCGTGTTCTTGGCAAGCTGTTTATTTTGTTGAATGATGCTAATCTTTTTCTCAAGCCTGTTTTATCTGAGCGTCAAAGGACAGCGAAGCGATGAGTTTTGACTACAAAAACCGAATCAATGCCACAATCAAAGACGAGCCAATTGGTAAGTTGTTAGATAGCCTGCGCATGGAAAGTGCTTTTTTCACCCAGTCTGCTCTAAAAAAACCATGGGCACTTAGTATGCCGCCAATGAGCAATTGCATGATGTATCACATCGTTGTAGACGGGAGTGCGTTGTTTCATTTAGGTGACACTGAAATTCAGCTCCATAGCGGGGACTTTATTCTTTTTCCTAAAGGGGAGGGGCATACGTTAAGTGATGGCCGTTGTATTGCCTATACACCGTTAAGCGAATTACCCATACAAGCCGTAACGGAACGTTATGAAACACTGGATTTTGGTGGGGCTGGTGCGCGTACAGATATGGTCTGTGGGGTTTTACTTTTTCAGCATCCTTTAGCAATTAAGCTTCTGGGGGTTCTACCATCCTATATTGTGATTCGCCGAGATGCTGAAACGTCCAGCAATATTATCGGCAATATTAGTAGCTTACTCAAAGCTGAAACAAACAATATCGGGGTGGGCGCCGAGGGCGTTATTGCCCGTCTTTCTGATATATTAGTGATAACTGCTATGCGCCAATATTTACTCGAACTTAACGATGAAAAAGTGGGATGGCTGGGGGCATTGGAGGATGACCGAATTGGTAATGCGCTAAAGATCATTCATGAAACTCCCGATCATCATTGGTCTTTGGAAGAAATTGCGCAGAAAGTCGGTATGTCACGAACGAGCTTCGCACAACAATTCAAACGATTAGTGGGCAATACGCCTATGGAGTATCTAACTGAGTGGAGAATGTCGTTGGCTTATTCAAAGTTACAATTATCCAAAGATTCCATATTAGCTATCGCACTGGATATAGGCTATCAGTCGGAGGCTGCATTTTCTCGGGCATTTAAAAAGGTTATTGGTCAAAGTCCAAATGAAATAAGAAAGGCTTATCAAACATCTTTTTGATTAGATAAGTTCAATGAGAAGGTTTAAGTGCTGGTCGGCTTGGTAAATCATTGCTTCGCTTAGATGCTCAGATATCACTTCACCATACATATCTCTTGCTTCAGCCATTTTCAGGTTTTTCAAAAATTTTGGTGAGATCACAGACTCGCTTTTCAAATATCTGAAAATGGCACTGAATTTTCGTTCACAAACAAATTCGAAGTGAGCAGTGGATATACGCTCTATGTTGTTAATCAGAGATTTTCACAATATGTCGATTGTAACGGTAATAATTTAATAAAAAATATTAAATTATTTAATAGGTTGCAGTGGGTTGGTTATTTGATTTTTGAATTACAGAAATCCAGCTATAAACTAGAATGTGATACAGAAACCCAGCTTAATACTAGAATTCAAGATTCGTCAATCTAGAATCATAAAATTGGCCCTTTCTAACATCTTGAATTATCAATAATCCCCAAATACAGAAAATCCAGATCTAGATTGGAATGATCAGTTGACCATTCCAATCTAGAACTGGATAGGTTCTAATGAAGCTAGAGCAGGTTGCTAGTATCTTGGTTAGTTTGATACTAATATCAGCAGAACAAAAATGAGATGGTTGCTGCTAGAAAACGACCCAATCGCTAACTATTAAATTGTTAAATTCCCCTGGGAAGCATGAACATAAATTTCAAGAAAGGTGTTTTAATAGCGCTAATATTACCAGCAGGTTTTCACTGGCTTGGAATATCTCTTTTAGGCTTAATGATTTTTGCTCGTGATACGTTTCGCGATCTTCCTTCATTATTTGTTATTTCAACTATAACGGTAGGAATAATAGCTCTATCTGTTGCGGTCATGTCCGTCATTTGTTACCCGAAAATCAGCCAGTTTTCTGTTTACTCTGTCAGTGCTGGATGCACTTCACTTACTATTGCATTATTTATGGGCTTTTATGGTTCGCCTTCGTTTTTAATCTCAGCTATTAGTTTGTACTTGGGCAGTATTTTCCTTATAGTTGAGTATGTTAGGGGAAATTAACAAGTCAATTTTGGATGGGACGTCTAGTGCTTGGCTAGCGCTCATTCTTCACTAATTTTAGCCAAGCATTTATCAGCCCCTTATTGGGCCGTTATACGTAAAGGGAACTTATGCAACAAATCATCACTAATTTAAGTGATCCTGCTTGGTGGTTTAATGGAATATTCTTCATACTAGTAGGTTTAGCTGTAGCGTGGATATTTAAGAAAATACCTATTGTCTTAAAATCAGCTTTAAGAAAGCGTTTAGCCAAAACTCTCCGAAAAATAAAATATGAAAGATGGTGTGCTTCATCAGTTCAGTATCAATTGAATAGTTCACAAGCTAGGTTTTTTGTCTTTATTTTTACCTGCTTTACATATATTTCTTGGCTTGCATATGATCCCCTTAAGATTATTTTCAACGAGAGCTTTTTCTTAGGTATGCTATTAACTAGTCCAATTTATATCATTGAAATATATTGGCTTATGCAAGATCAGTATGTAAAAGAATTGATTAAACGTAGGCGTAAATTACGTATAACAAGCCAATAAAGTGAAGGGACTGCTTAAGCTTGGCTCTGTTCCGCTTCGCTACACAATTTAGCCAAGCATTATTAGCCCCTTATTGGGGCGTTATTTTTAAGGATGAAATTTACATGAGATCAATCGTTATACTTTGGTTTACTATCATTGCTTTTAGTGTTTTTGCAGATTCTCAAGGCGAAAAAGGGTTTAAAATGGATGTCAGTGTTTCTGGGTTCTTTAGCCCTGAAGTAACCAAAGCAACCATTAAATCTGTCGTTAAAGACTCTTCGGCAGAAAAACAAGGCATTGAAATAGGTCATGAAGTTGTCGCAATAGATGGCTGTAAAATTCCTGGCTGTTCAGCTTCTATTGCCAAAGAAGCATTACAAAAAAATGTAGGTGAAGTTGTGATTCTTAGTATGCTAAAGCCAAACGGTGAAGCTTACCAAGCAGAAGTAATCTTACAGTAAAAATATTGCGCGCAGCGCAAGCTGGGCAGCTAACGCTAAATAACTATTGCATCGCAGAAAAGGAGTTCTTATGAAAACGTTATTGATACTTTCATTTACTGTTTTATTTTCTAGTTCGTTATTCGCTAATGAAGAAAAAATAGATCTCAATGCCTTTGCAAAGTTGTACTTTGACAAAATGGTGGCAACCCAAGCCCCCGCAGCGACTGAAAAAGAATTAGAAGAATATTTAGCACTATTGACCGACGATGTTGGTCACTCTCATCTTCCTTGGGTTACAGATGACTCTCGCTTACCATCGGGTAAGGAGGATAAACGTAAAGGCATGACTTTTTATCTAGGTGCTCACACGGAATACCAAGCTGAATTGTTGGACGTATTTACTTTTAATCAATCGGCCGTTGCTATTAGGTATAAAAACTATGCCAAAGGCATTCATCCTCAAAATAACCAGCCTATTGAGTACTCTCAAACGATGATGGAAGTGTTAGAAATTGAAGATGGAAAAGTGGCTGTCATTCGCAAATATCACGAATAGAGCTCAGAGCTTAGCATTTTGAAACTTTAATATCTGTGAGCCTCACTGTAGGCAAACAGATTCTTAGAGTTACATCACTATGCTAAGTAATCAACTAGCTAAAAAAAGGAGCCAATTGGCTCCTTTTTTACTTCAATTGTAGAGGCGTTGAACTAGTCGTTGTCGATAAGGCCAGCTAACCCTTTCTTAGCAAAGGTCGGCAACGCAAAAGATGCGCTGTGAAGCGGCGCGTTATAGTAATCAAACTCAAGACCGCTTTGCTCAACACGTTCTGCATTAAAATCGTTTACTGGGTGATACTTCTTGGTTGCAAACGTAAAGCTCCACAGGCCACCTGGGTAGGTTAGGTTGCTGAAGCTATACAAGTAGCTTTTTGGGAATACCGCATTTAATACTTTTAGTAATGACTGCTGAATATCCATGGCATACCATGAAGATTCACCTTGTGACACCACTATGCCGTCGTCGGCTAAACAGTTGTAAACATCTTGATAAAATTCTTCACCGAATAGCGGTTGTGCAGGGCCGATAGGGTCGGTACTGTCAACGATTATCACATCAAACTTTTCAGCTGTTTCTTTAACAAACTGAACGCCGTCGCCGATGATAAGGTCGATGCGTGGGTCGTCAAGCGCGCATGACGTTTGTGGGATATGCGCCTTACATGCGTCGACTACCATGCCATCAATTTCAACCATGGTGCATTTTTCAACAGAACTGTGTCGAATAACTTCACGCGCGGTACCTCCGTCACCACCACCAATGACCAGTACATTCTTAGGGTTTGGGTGCACGAACAACGGCACGTGACTGATCATGTCGTGATAAGCGAATTCATCTCGCTCAGTCACCATAATTAGCCCGTCATTCAACAACATTTTGCCGTGGCCTTTTGTCTCTACAACATCGACCGTCTGAAACTCACTTTTGCCAGAGAAAAGCACTTGTTCCACTTTAAACTTCAAACCTAAATAGTCTTGAAACTTCTCTTCAACCCATAAATTAGAGTGCATGATTTTCTCCTGAAATGTCTAATTCAACCGGTGTTTTATAGGCTTGTTTGGGTTGAATGAAATTAGCGAAATGAACGATGTAGTCGTTAGATAGTGTGCTGTTTACTAATGCGTTACTCACATATTGCTCTGGTATGTGTGCGATGGCTTGTTCGGCAAAATCTTGTTCATTGAAACTGAGTAAATCAAACGAAGCAGGTTGAAGCACCGCTAAGATTTTCGGCGCTAATTTAACTAAATTCATGTTTGATTCAAACGAAATGTAGCTGCTGTCAGCCTGCGGCGTGACATGAATCGTGAGGTACTCGTGTCCTCTTATTGCATTAAGCGAGTAGCCGTAGGGTTCAAACACATAGTCATCGATAATAAAGTCTGGTAGAAGCGCTTCAATACATAAAAAGTCGCGAATATCAGCACTGCTCAAATTAGGTTGCGTCAAATGTTCAGACGCTGTTGCACTGATTTGATAGGCAAGTAATTCGTAGGTTTTATCGGTTTCGACAGCTTTAAAGTGGTTGTCTTGATGGAATATATATGTGTGATGACCATCAAGTTCACCGAATCGATAGGCTTTGCCTTCAACGAACTTGGTCAACACTTTAATGTCGTCACCAAAACAGCTAGGTTGCGCTTGAGCAAAATATTCGTTTTTACGTTGGTAAATAACGTGTTCTACCAGGTCACTGCCTTGGTTTGCCAGGAAATATTCTACTGAATTGACGAGATGTGTTTCACCGCAGGTTAAAATTAAGAAGCGGTCTTGCCAAACAAACAAGCTAGATTCCGACAATAGAAATGCTTTGCAGTGTTGGTTCTCAATAGAAGAGAGAATTTGTGCATGACAGCACTCTACTAATTTTGACCAAAACGCATTGTCTATATCTGTTAACAGGTTGATTTTATTTGCATCAACTAAAATTTCGGCTTTTTTTTCTGAACCTTCAAAAAACAATGTTATGCCCTCAAAAGCACGGCACGAAAGGGTGCGCTATTTTACAAACAACTTTTCGTTTTTCAACAGTAATTTTTTACGCCTAAATGGCTTTTTTTACCAGCGAAATTTTATTGTCTAGGGCACTATTGGAACAGGGCGGGTGGTTCAGATATTCATCGCATAGCATCATGCAAAAAATACTATACTTTAGCGGGAATATTTGCATAATTGCGCGAAAAATAACTTCGGACTAGTTACGTGTCGAAACTTAAAGAAATTGATGTTGAATTAACGGCAGCGCCAATCCCTTTTGAGTGGTCGCTAGAGCAGCCTGCCATTTATCGCAGTGCAACCCATATTGTGGGGTTTGAATTTGACGGTACGGCATGTTTTCGAAAGGGCACTAAGTCAGGGCCAAATGCCTTGCGCGCGGTATCTGACGGCATAGAGTCTTACTCTCCCTATTTAGATGCTGATTTAGAAGATGTATGTTTTGCTGATCTTGGCAATTTACCTATCGATACGGCAATCACAGAAGAGTCAAAGCCTGAGCACATTAAAGCTGAATTTGAGCGCGCTTCAACGGCATTTAATCAACTGTTTGAGAACATCTCACTCGTTGATGATGACGTAAAAGTGATGACCATTGGTGGCGAGCACTCTATCTCTTATGCGCCAATTGTCAGGCATTTGAAGGAATATCCAAACATGGTGTTGTTGCATTTAGATGCGCATGCCGATTTACGTGATGGTTACTTGGGTTACCACTATTCTCACGCATCTATAATTCGACGTGTAACAGACCACTTTACTGACGCGAATGATTTGATTCAGTATGGCATTCGCTCAGGGACAAAAGATGAATACGAGTGGATGAAAACGCACGGTACCATTAAACAAAGCCGTATTGAATTTCTTGAAGCCGTTGCAGCGATACCGGCAGACAGACCTATTTATCTAACCTTAGATTTAGATTACTTCGACCCCAGTTTTTTTCCGGGTACAGGCACGCCAGAGCCGGGTGGCGAGGACTTTCACTCGTTTGTGAGTTTATGCAAAATTTTGCGTGATAAACACTTTATTGGTTGCGATGTTGTTGAGTTATCGCCAGAAATTGATAGCACGGGTAACAGTGACGTTTTCGCGGCGAAGGTAGTTAGAGAGTTATTGTTATGCCTGCAGTCGAGAGATCAGTGATGAGTAGAGATAATTTGCCTGAGCACCAGCGTCATGCCGCTCACAATGTTGAAGATAAAAGTAAAGAAAGTTCGAGTTGGTCTATCGATGATGCCGAAAAAGTCTATCGCGTAAAGCGTTGGGGCGATGGTTATTTTGCTGTGGGCGATCACGGCAATGTCGAAGTCACTCCTCGCTATGACCAACCAACACTTAAAATTAATCTCCGTGAAATTGTTGACGAAATGGTCGCAGAAGGTATTGAGTTTCCTGCGGTTGTTCGATTTCATGACATATTGCGTTCGCAAGTAGAAAGACTTAACAGAACCTTTAGAAACACGATTGAGGCGGCGCAGTACGAAGGGCGCTATTTAGGGGTTTTTCCGGTCAAAGTAAATCAAATGCGTGAAGTTATCGAAGAAATTGTCGATGCTGGCTCACGTTTTAACTATGGTTTAGAAGCGGGATCAAAGCCTGAGCTTATAGCCGCTCTGGCATACAATACCAATAAAAATTCACTGACTATACTCAACGGATATAAAGACGAAGAATACCTGCGTTTGGCGCTATTGGGTCGCAAGATCAATCGCAAAATAGTAATAGTTATTGAGAAGTTTAGTGAGTTGACGAAACTCATTAAGCTATCAAAAGAGCTAGACATTGAGCCAATCATTGGCCTGCGGGTTAAGATGATGGTAAAAGGTCGCGGCAAGTGGGAAAGCTCAAGTGGCGAGCGTGCTAAATTTGGTTTGAGCATAGCTGAAATTCTTAATGCCGTGGCGCTACTAGAGCAAGAAGGACTGACAGAAGCAGTTAAGCTGCTGCATTTTCATATTGGCAGCCAGCTAACGGACATTCGCTCAATCAAAGAAGCCGTGCAAGAAGCGTCGCTTATCTACGCACGTCTAGTTAAGCAGGGCGTGCCGTTAGAATACGTTGATGTAGGTGGTGGCTTAGCTGTTGATTATGATGGCTCGCAATCAACAAACGACTCATCGTGTAATTACGGCTTGGAAGAGTACATTAACGATATTGTCTATGGCTTTAAACAAAGCTGTGACTTAGAAGGCGTGGCACATCCTCACTTAGTAAGTGAAAGTGGGCGAGCGATGACCGCCCATCACTCTTGTGTGATTACCAAAGTGATTGGTGAAATTCATCCTAGCGGTGCGGAATACAATACGCGTAAGGAAACGGGTGAACACATTATTGTCACCAACATGCGCGATATCGAAAACTCGCTTAGCGCTGCAAATTACCAAGAAGCATACAACGACATTGCTCAGCTGAAAGAGCAAGCGATGCAAGGCTTTAAGCTAGGCATTTTGTCACTAGAAGAAATGGCTAAAATAGAAACACTGTATTGGCGTATTCTTGGCCGAGTAGATGCGCTTGCGAGTGCAGAAGAGTTTGTGCCAGAAGAGCTTAAAGAAATTCCCGAAATGATGTCTTCGCAGTACTTGGCAAACTTTTCCGTGTTCCAGTCTGCTGCTGATTCATGGGCAATTGATCAAGTCTTGCCGATTGTGCCGATTTCACGTTTAGATGAGAAGCCCTCTAGGCTATGTAGTTTGGTTGATATTACCTGTGATAGTGATGGCAAAATTGATCATTTCATTGGTGAAGATACCGTCGCCAGTAATATCCCTATGCACCAATTAAAAGACGATGAAGACTATTTTATTGGCTTGTTTTTGACTGGCGCTTATCAAGATGTGATGGGGGATATGCACAACTTGTTTGGTCGCCTAAATGAGGTACATATTGTCAGTTATGATGATGATCCAAAAGACTTCTATATAGAAGAGGTTGTTAAAGGCTCATCGGTAAAAAATGTACTCTCTACCATGCAATACACGCCTGAGATTATGGCGCAGATGGTGAAAAAGGAAATCGACAAACAAATTCAGCGCGGAAGAATTAAGCCGCGTGAAGGCGTGAACTGGATTGACTTCTATGAAGATTGTTTAGATGGTTACACCTACTTAAAATAAGTAGCGAGTTTTCCGTTCAACTAAAGAAAAAGCCGCTATCAGCGGCTTTTTTAATTCAATAATTTTCCTGGCATTAGCCTTTGGAAATCTCTTCAAGCGGTCGATACTTAACACCGTGAATAATGCAGTAAAGCACAGGCACCACAATCAAGGTAAGTACGGTTGCAACGCCTAAACCGAACATGACTACCGCCGCCATCGACTCGAAGAAAGCATCAACGAGCAGCGGCATCATACCGAGAATTGTCGTAATTGCTGCCATACTTACTGGGCGAACACGACTGACCGCAGAATCAAATACGGCTTGGTAAGGTTCTTTGCCGTCCGCTAACTCAGAGTTGATTTGGTCGAGCAAAACAATACCGTTTTTCAACAGCATACCCGATAAACTGAGCATGCCTAGCAAGGCCATAAAGCCAAATGGCTTGTTAAGTACCAATAGGCCCGAGACGATACCTATTAGCGCTAATGGGACACATGCCCATATGACCAACGGATTCTTAACCGAATTAAACAGGAATATTGTGATCAAGAACATGATCAAATAACCCAAAGGTAGTGACGCAAATATGGCGGAAGATGCATCTTTAGAATCAGCATATTCACCGCCCCATTGCATGTCATAACCATCCGGTATTTCGATAGCTTCGACGTCTTTTAATACTCGTGCTCGCAACGATGCAGCCGTTTCGTCAGAGTCAAACGCAGGGTCCATCATAATGGTGATCATACGTTTTCTGTCTAAACGCATAATAAGCGGATCTTCATATTCAACTTCAGCGGTATCGAGCACTTGGCTAATCGGTACTAATTGATTGTAGCGAGGTGACCAAATACGAATAGTGGACGCTGATGTAGAGCGCTCATCTTCAGGAACACGTGCAACAATCGGTAGTAACGATGTGCCTTCACGGTATAAGCCGATACTCAAACCAGACAAGTTCATTTGCAAGGTATTGTCGACATCCGCCTTGGTAATACCTAAACGACGAGCCTGTGTTTCGTTGAAGTTTGGTACAACGACTTTTGTGCGCTCGCGCCAGTCATGGCGCACGTTGACAGTACCACCCGCGTCACGGAATATTTTCAGCATTTTGGTAGAAAGGTCGCGCAGTACATCAGGATCGGGGCCTGTAATTTCAACAGCGACTTTAGCCGGCGGCGACGGACCAATTTCTAAACGCTTAAATTTGGTCAACAGCTCAGGGTATTCTTCGTCTAAATACTTCTGCGCTTTTTGCATTGATGGTATTACCGAGTCGAACTCATCGACGCGAGCAATGATTTGTGCATAACTCGCGTAGCTTCGCTCTGCATTGTAGGTCAGCATAAAGCGTTGGGCGCCTCGACCTGTTGTTGACGTGACATGCTCGACAACGTCATAGGTGAGGATTTCCGCTTCAATTTTTTTGGTAATATCATAGGTATGTCTAATATCGGTACCTTCCGGCATCCATAAGTCAATCAAGAACATTGGGGTTGTTGAAGGCGGGAAAAACGACTGTTTAACCAAGCCAAAGCCTAACACTGACAATACAAATAAGCCGACAACCGCCGCAATTGTTAGCCCCTTAAAACGCATACATACGTTTAAGAAGCCTTTGTAGAAAACGAATATTGCGCCTTTGTATGGGTCATCGTCATCACCGTTTTCACCGTCGCCAATCAGTTTCTTTGGTGTTTCTTTGAAGAACATATCGGCAAAGAATGGCGTTAACGTAATGGCCGTAATCCAGCTCATGAAGAGTGAAATAAACAGTACCCAGAATAAACTGCCAGCAAACTCACCCGTTGAGTCAGGCGATAGGCCAATAGGTGCAAATGCCATAATGGCTATGACGGTGGCCCCTAAAAGTGGCCATATGGTTTGTTTAACAATGCCTTTTGCCGCTTCTAGCTTGGACTGTCCTCGGGCTTGTCCTATGAGTATCCCTTCGACAATAACTATGGCGTTATCAACCAACATACCTAAGGCGATTATCAGTGCACCTAAGGATATTCGCTGTAAGTCGATGCCATAGAAGCTCATGACTAAGAAGGTACCAAGTACCGTCAAGAAGAGAATCAGGCCAATTAGTACGCCTGACTTGAACCCCATAAAGACAAGCAAAACGACGATAACAATAGCCACGGCTTCAATCAGGTTCATCATAAATGATGCCACCGACTTATCTACTTCTTTAGGCTGATTGTAAATTTCGCCAATCTGAATGCCTGCAGGGCGATATTTTTCTAATTCTTGTAAACGTTTCTCAATTCGTTGACCGACTTCTACAACGTTAACACCAAAAGCGAAAGATACACCGATATTGATCGCTTCTTTACCATCGAAGTTGATTAGGTTACTCGGGACCTCGCTGTAACCTTTGCTAATAGAGGCAACATCTTTCAGGTAAATTAACTTGCCTGAACCAGGCGAAGAAATAATGAGGTCTTCCAGCTGCTTAACTGATTTAAATTCGCCAGTAGGGTGCAGGTAAATGTATTCTGTTCCCGTAGAAATAGCACCCGCAGGTTGCACGGTGTTTTGTGTGCTAAGTGTTTGATAAATATTGCTGGGTGCAATACCAAGCGTTGCTAGTTTGTTGGCAGAAATATCAATGAAAACGGTCTCTTGTTGTTCGCCAGCGACAGCAACTTTCGATACGCCTTCAATAAGCTCAATATCACGTTTTAAAAAGTCGACGTAGTCTGATAAATCTTGGTAATTGAAGCCTTCTCCGGTGACAGCCCACATAATGCCGTATACGTCACCAAAATCATCAATAACCTGTGGTTCACCTACGCCAGGAGCAAGTGATGGTTTAAGGTCATTAACCTTTCGGCGCAGTTCATCCCAAATTTGTGGAAGTTCATTAGGGCCGTAAATGTTTTTCATTTCGACCTTAATTTGCGAAAGACCACGGCTATTGATAGACGTGATCTCCTCAACGTAGGGGAGCGTCATTAGTTGCTTTTCAATAGGGTAGGTGACTTCCTCTTCCACTTGCAATGGCGAGGCGCCAGGATAGCTGGTATTGATCAGCGCTTCTTTTATGGTAAATGCGGGATCTTCTAATTGCCCTAACGAGAAATACGCTTGCGTACCACCAATGAGTAGAATAAGCGTGAATACCCAGCTTATTACTTTGTTCTTAATAAAGTATTCAGCGATGTTCATTACAAGGTCTCCCCGCTATTTTTTATTGTCACTTCCATATTGGGTTCGAGATACTGCAAGCCCTTGGTCACCACTAAATCACCTGGACGAATATCGCCTTTTACCTCAACCGTGCCCAATGCCGAAAGGCGAGTCACTAGCACCTTAACCGGCTCTACTTTATTTCCATTAGCTCGCCATACAATGCGTTTAGGTTGTTCGCTGGTGAGTGAGTCAGGCAGTAATAGTGCCTCCATTGGCACGACAGAGTGACTAATTTGTTTACGTTCCAGTGATGCTAAATCAAGCGTGATACTACCAGGCATGCCTTGAAGAGCTGGTTTTTCAGGGTTAAATGGCATTTCGAGTGTGAGTATAAAGTTACGATTTTCGTCGCTAGGCTGTGCCGTATGTTCTTTGTAGTGCCCAATGAAATTATCGTCTGGGTATGCGTCAAGCTTAACGGGGATTTGCATGTTACGCGCTTCTACGTTGTCACGGTCGATAGCCGCCACCAATGAATCAGGAAGAGTAGCGACAACCTCTACCATTTCTCTTTTGTGCATACTGATGGCTGGCGAGCCAATATTAGTGGCTTGATAGTTTTCTACGTGGACGGTAGAAATGATACCGTCAAAAGGTGCGTGCAGTTCAACGTAATCAAGCTGAATTTTCGCGTATTTCAATGCTGCAGTTGCTTGCTCGTATTGGGCATTAAGCTCGTCAAACGTGCTCTTTGCCATATTGCCTTGTTCAACCATAGCTTTGGCACGTTGCGCTCTCACTTTTGACAGCTCGACTTTAGCTTTAGCTTCACTGACGGAAAGTTTATAGGTAGTGTCATCAAGCTTAGCGAGCAAATCACCTTTTTTGACACGCATTCCCTCAGTCGCTATTAATTGGACAATTTCACCGTTGAGCTGAAAGCTTAATGTGGTCAAGTCACTTGCTTGAATAACAGCAGGGTAGCTTTGTATGCGGCTAGTTTTTAGTTCAGGCACTTTCTGCACTTCAATGACCGGGGTTTTAGGTGCCGGAAAAGTCACTTCACTACATCCTGATAAAAAAAGTGCGGTTCCTAGTACTGTGGCGAAAGATTTGGTTAGCTGTTTCATCTTATAATCCTCGTTCCTTCACCCAAGGTTTTACTTTCGTTGATGCTGTCAGTTCGTTTGCACCTGCGGCAACTATTCTGAAGCCATCTTCAAGTCCAGATATTAGGTTTAAGTTTTCATCAAGTTCCACGGCACGTTTTTCAACGCCGCCATCGTTATACACCCAAACAAATTGTTGTCCGTTTTCTTCCAAAATAGCTGCTGGCGGAATTTTTTGGATCAGCGCTTTATCGCCTAACACTAGGTCAACATAAAGCGTTGCTGCCATGCCCGGTAACAAGTTGAGATCTGCAGGTTGCGGCATGGTGAAAACCACTCGGAATGCGCCTGTTTCAGAGTCGGCAACTGTTTCTACTTCTTTTAGTGATGCCGTATATTTCTTTTCTAAATCGACAGGAAAAGTAACGCGTTGGGGAGTCTCTCTTACTTTCGAACGCTGCATTGCGTTAACTAATCGTTCGGGTAGGTTTATCACGATATCAATAGAGTTTTCTGTTTGAATAGACATCACTGGCTGCAAAGCTTGGGCGTATTCAAAGTCTTTTAAGTAGGTGGCGGCAATAACACCGTCATAGGGAGCAAAAAGTTGCGTATACTCGAGGTTTGCTTTTGCTTGTTCCAATTCGTTGTACCGAACCTGAAGTTCGGTGTTTGTGCTATCGAATTGTTCTCGAGAAATCAGGAAGTCTTTAATTAACGCTTCAGAGCGATCATGTTGCACTTTTGCCAAGTTGTATGAAGCTTGTTGCGCATCTCTAATTGCTTCGTAGTCTACCGGTACCAATTGTGCTAGCAGTTGACCCGCCTTAACGTCTTCGCCAGAGCGCACCGAAAATTTGCTAATTTTGCCGGGGACTCGAAATGATAAGTTGGCTTGCTTACTTGATTCAACGCGGGCTGGAAACGAATGCGTTTTGGTATGCATTAAATCAATTTGTAGTAATCTGACGGGGCGAACGACTTCTTTAGTGACCACTTCCGTTTCACCGCCACATGCTACGACAAACAGCATGACAAACACGCTGGCGATCGCTTTACGATGCATTTGCATTGCATGTACTCCTTTGAAGGTAGAGATGTTTTGTTTTTATTATCTCAGTGTAGTTAAGAGATATGACATTTTTCCAACAAATAACTAAATTTATTAGAGAATTCAGGATATCAGTAACCAATTATTCACTTAAAGAAGTATTTCGTTATTTTTTGCAACTAAGTCCTTTTGCTGCAAAGGAAAAGTGATAAAAAAGGCCGCTAAAGCGACCTTTTTTCAGTGGCGTTAACTAGTAGTTGTAGCCATCATGCGTATTTACTATTTCATAGAAAGTTGCTTGCACATAATCATCGCCATTACCGGTGTTATTCTGGTTGTAAACACCTGCCTTGAAGTACATGTATTCGTTACTGCCTGTGTGGTAGCCACTATTACTCATATCAACGGTTTGAACAACATCAGCTTTCCCGTCACGATAAATTGTGACTGTCAGCGAATTACCAACTACTTTAATCGAGTAACTAAACACTTCGCCAAGCTCGATACCGTCGCTTGGGTTTGACGCAGAACTTGAACGACTGCCTATCATGTCATAGTACTCGTCACTTTTACCTATTGGTTCGTGCGCCAAGTAGATTGCGCCTTTGCTATTCCCTGGAAGCTTGCGATAGTACAAGCGAGCAGGTTCGTCATTCGTCGCATGGATTTGACCAATAATGACACGGCCAACTTGGCTACTGCTACCCGTTGTTGTGACATGATCAACTTTAAGCGTTGCTTTTAACTCGCCATCAATGCCGCCTGCCGCACTGCGATCCGAAGCAGAATAGGTTGAGAACACCCAGTTATTTTTGTTCACTCCTTTGGTTGAAATACTGGTGTCACCTCGGCGCAGCATTTCACGCAGTTCAGAACGAGTGTAACTCGTGTTAGTTGATGTTTTTGGCGCATCAATCGGGGCTTTGAATACTAACGCTCCGTCATTATCACGATAAAACCATTGAGGATGTTCGTAACCATTGACGAGGTCGTTCTCACTGATTGAATCTGATTTACCATTGTTGTCATTATCAACAGGTACGCCAAGGTACCAATCATTTAACTCGATATTTATATTGCCAGGTGAACCACCACCAGAGTTACCGCCACCATTGTCACCACCGTTATCGCCACTTTCTCCGCAGCCCAGAATTTGTGTTTCAATGATACTGTTCCATGTGTTTGAAGAGTTTCCATAGCCAGTAATGCGCACATACTTGGCTGAAGAATCGATAACATCAACAGTTTCATAGCTTGAACTGCTCCCTGATGATTGACCGCTGGTAAGGACTGACGTCCAATTATTGTTATCGGTTGATGTATCTACATCAAAAAATGATGTACGACTATTGCCTTTAAACCAAACTAGGTTCAAAGCAGTTACAGTGCTTTCACTATTTAATTGATAAACAATAGATTTTCCTGAGCCATTAGACGACCAGCGAGATTCATCTGCCAAGTTGCCATCGATGGTATTAGCAGGGCCGTGACCATCATTAGTTCCATTGTCTGTAGCGGATGTAACAGCAAGGTTACTGCTGTCAGAGCATTGCCCAGTACTGCCTGTATTGCCGCCTGAATCACCGCCGGTTCCACCAGAGCTTGTGGCCGTTAATGTAAAATCATCAAATCGACCTTCTTGGCTATAATATTCGCCAAAAAGGGTAATTTGGGTCTGACTTCCTGAGTTGAAATTAACGGAAATCGGAGCGTAGCTGCTATTTACTGCGGTAGCAGATAGGGTTGAACCACCAACATATACGCCAATCTTTCCGCCGCCTTTTACGTGCGCAGTTAATACATAGTCAGTGTTGGTTGTTACAGGTACTGACTGTGAAAACGCACCTGAAGAACCTGATATTTTCGCTGATTTTGTACCGCTATAAGCGTCACTCGAAATGGCTGATGGGTCAGTGTCTTGCCATCCGTCCCAGTTGTTTTCGAAGCTAGCATTTTGAATATCTACTGATGTAGCACTTGCTAGCGTCCCCCATAATGCTGAAGACAAACAACATAAAGCGATTGCGCGTTGAACGCGGCTGTTGTGTTTTTTCATTATTTCGCCTTGATTGTTAACTATTAAAAAATAAATTGGTATTACCAAAATTTCTTCGTGGTAACTTGTTGATGTTTGATCGGGTATTACCAAAGATCAAGTGTGTTTTTTAATCAAAGTCGGTTTTGTATGAAAAAAAGTCGTTAATTCTTTGTAAACATTGGGATGTATTGGTTATATCATTTTATTCTAGCGTTATTATGGTTTTACTCGTGGGCTTGTTGATGAAGAGCAGATGAATGGGGTACGTGCTTGGAGTAAATTTAGCTTTATTACCAAATTTGCAATAAGTGCTCTAGGTGTCGATAACGTTTTTTAGATGCGTAAAAGCAAAGTGACGGGACTAAAAATCGTTATGGTATGGGGCAATGACGAGTGAAAATATTCGTTTACTGTGCAATAGGGCGCATATGCTCTACGAATGTCACGGCATTTCTACCTGCTTGCTTTGCGTCGTAGAGTCGTTTATCGGCTAATTTCACCGCGACTTGGAGTTGATGGATATTTTCAGTGCTGTCTATGACGGCACCACCACTGAAGTTTATTAGTCTGTTTTCGGGGTAACCTTTGATTGGTTGGCTATTGAGCGTAGCATGGATGCGTTGCAAAACACTATATGCTTGATTTTCATCTAAGTCTTGTAAGACAAGTAGCCATTCTTCTCCGCCGTAACGACCATAGGCGTCCTGTTTTCTTAGGTTTTCTCGGCATGACTGAGCGAAAGCTTTTAACACATCGTCGCCAACATCGTGTCCATAGGTGTCATTTATTGATTTGAAATTGTCTAAGTCAATTAGGATAAGCACATTGCTGACTGATGTCTCTGCCAGCATTTGTTCTGCGGCACTAATGACTGAACGCCGATTAGGTGCCTCAGTGAGTGGATCTTTTAAAGCAAGATCACGATAAAATTGACGGCGTTTTATTTGACGATAAAGCAGCGCGGCAATAAATAAAACAAGTATCACAGAAAGACAAACAATAACTATTAGTAGCAAACGTTGGCTATTCTGACGGTCTATCCTGAGTTGTTTTACTTCATTTTCTTTTTGTAAAAGCTGATTTTTATTGAGCGTAATATCGGTATCAAAACTGACTTTTAAGCGTTGAATGTTTTGTTTTTTCTCTAATTCGTGTCTTTTTTGTTGTTGCTCTGAAAGCAGTTTCAGTGCCTGGTATGCCTTGTCGTATTCGCCAAGTGCATACGCTAGGTTTGATTCTCGTTTGAGTATTTGGCGCTCGGAGTCTTCGCTATTTAACACGGCGCCTAGGTTTTTCATTATCTCAAGTTGTTTGCCAGCGAGTTGGTATTGTTTAAGTGCATAATAACAGTCAAAAAGACCACTTACGGCGTTAAAAAGCTCGCTGTTTGCACCCGTCTGTTTGAAGACTGCTGCTGTTTCACTAAACAATGCAATTGCTTCACTGTAACGCCCGTCAGCTCTATAGATGTCAGCTAAACCCATCTTGGCCCAATAGACCCCAATTTCATCATTTATCTGTTTGGCTAACGATAAGGACTCATTGATAGATGCTTCAGCAAGTTCCAATTGCTTGTCTTTCGCGTAAATTTTGCCGAGGTTGTAAGCAATGACAGAGCTACTAAAGATATCTTGAACCTTTTTCTTGATAATAAGCGCTTCTTGCAAATAGCTGATAGCCGTTTGATTATCACCGAAGTCTGAATAAAGGTTGGCAAGTGAGTTCAGCGTATCGCTCAAATTGGATTGGTCATTCGATTCGATATAAATGTCATACGCTTTTTTTAAGTTTTTCAGTGAATCTTCTAGGAATCCGTGGGCATATTGACTTTGTCCGATAGATAAATAAATGTACCCCGCTTCATCTTTATCCTGCCAAGTATCAGCTTCTTCCATGAGTTGGGATATGAGCTGGCTGATTTCTTCTGTAAACCCTACTGAATCACTGATAGACAGCTTTACCAACTTAAATCGGATAACAAGTTTGTTGTATTGCAATTGCTCTGCAACCGGCAAATATCGCTCTATAATCGCTGTTGCTTCAGGCAAGCGTTCTAAATATGCCAAGATTTCGGCCTTGGTCACACTTGCCTTAATTTCGATGCGTTGCCAGTTATTGGCTCTAGCGTCATTAATTAGCTGCTCAAGTGCTTGCAGGGCATCATGCGGGGGCATTGAATCATCTTCTGTCAATTCATCAAGTCGAACGTCAGCTTCTTCTGCGTTTAGTGATGTAATTTCATTGCTAGTTTGAGGTTTGTTTTCTTGAGCCGCCACAATCTCTAGCGCGACAACACTATAGGAAAGTAATAGTAAGAACCAATATTTACGACTCATTAACTTAATAGTAAATCACTTTTGATTTGTTTACGTTTTATTAACAAAATAACTATTTATATCAGTTGCTTATGATATCTTTTTATCGACTTGTCTCCAACTGGATTAGCGGCTTAATTTGAAGTATGCGTTGTGCTGAATCAATTTGTCTTCGAATAAAGCTGAAGCAAAGGCACTATTTTCTAGAGGGCTTATCTTAAAGGTAAGCACTACGAGGTTAATGAAAAATATCAGAGAAATTTTGATGCTGTTTAGTTGGCGCTAGGGTGGCTTGCATAACCAAAACTATCTAAATCCTCGTTGTCTATTATAGTAATAAGGAAGTTATAGAGTTTTATAAGATGTTATGGGCTTTGTTTTTATAAACAATGAATGCTGATTTTTCCTAGCTGGACTTTGAGCATCATTCATACATTAGCTTGCGAATAATCGAAAGGCCAATATACACGCTTATTTGAGCTACTACTTCTCTGCAAAAGAACAAGGCTGTAATAGGGTTATTCAAGGAGAGCGGACACAAGTTAACTTTAAGAAGAAACAAGAGATGTATAAGTTGTTTATTACACTATTTAGTGCATTCACCTTAGTATTGTTAAGACCAGCGGCAGCTAAGGAAGTTTCTCAGGACAACGTTGAACGTGCTGAATATTCGCTGCAAATAATAAAAGAGTACTCGGTTACCTCGCCAGATCGCGCGCAAGACGAATTATATATAAGCAGTGACCTACGAAAGTTCTTACCTAGGAAAAAACAGATCGATTGGCTAATTCAGAGTGCAGTTGTTGCCAACCGTTTGAATGACTTCTCCTTGTCAGAAAGTACGCTGACTGCACTTTACTATTCATTTATGTCTGAGCTGACAGCAAAAGAAAGAGGTCTATTTTTCTATTTTCTGGGACATGTAAATTTAAAGCGAGGAGATAATGATACGGCAATCAAAATTTATAATTGCGCTTTGAAGAGTTACACGAAAGAAAACTTTGCATTAAGGGCCATGTTTTCCATTGCAAATGCACTTATAGCAAAAGGAGACTACGAGCTTTCTGAAGCTGTGATGAGGCTGTTACTCGCTGAAGTAAACAGGCAAAAAATAGATAAGTGGAAAGCTGCGCCAACAAATGTATTGGGAATTTTTGCTTTGCATAGAAAAAACTATGGCGAAGCGGAGAGTTACTTTAGGCAAGCGATGGATCTCCATCAAAAAAATAGAAATAAAGCTGGTGAATATAATGCTTCATTGAATCTATTGTTAGTTTTCGCATTAACAAGTAATTTTGAGATGTTTGAAAGATTGAAAGACAGGCTGGCTAGAACTGGTGAGCAACTATTAGATCAAGATAGAGTGGCGTATTTTTCTGTGATCAAATATCTTGAAAAGTTCAATAAAAACAAAGGGTTGAATGAATCTGATATGGCTGCGATGCTCTCAGACATTGACAGTATTAAAAGTATGATAGTTAAAACGGCTGTTTCAAGCTTCATTGCGCCTGAAATTAACTTGAACCTAGTAAAAGAGAAAACCCAAATAACAACGCTAGATTGGGTTAAAGAGATTCAAGAGAAAGAGTCATGTACCGACGATAAATTGGACTTTTCGTTTATGTCTGTGGAAATAGAGTGAAATAGAGTACTCCGTTGAGGCGTATTTGTACTAAAACTGATATGCCTTACATATTAGGCGAAGCAAGTTCTAGCCTACAGCTGTCTGCCATTGCTCAACATTTTCTTTGTCGATAATTGTGCTGAAAGGGACTTGCAAATAACCACCACGATCTGGACACAATACTGTCAACTTGTCGTGATTATTTTTATCGGTCAATTCTTTTGCATCACAAACGCCAGTAAGGTTTTCGCCTTCCCATGCGAACTTAAGCTTAACAAACATACTTCTTAGCCTTTTATTAAATAGTATAAATCGGGCAAAACTTAACCTCAGTATAGAGTGAACCACTGATTAGGTCATGTTCTTTTTTGGCATAAAATAGTTAAAAGGTGACAGGAAAATATTTTTTATATTTATCAATGATATCTCAGTAGCAATTAACAAATAAATTAATTGTTATTAACAAATAGATAATCACGCTACCTCGAATTGTAACTACTTTGAATATCACCTAAGTCGTTCAAGAGCGGTTAACTCTAGAGTTGATGGCTACTAATGCCATATTCTTTTACCTAACTACTTCACTATATCTTTACTTTGCATAAAGGTGTATCGGACACCTATGACTGCAGAGAAGTTATTGTCTTCTTCAAATAAGGCACTGTCTTCATTTTCAGCACCTTGCCATAAGCCCCATTGCACCGCAGTAAAAAGACTAAGTTCTGGTTTTATCTGGAAAATAGAGCCCAATGACACTTTAGTGCCTAAGTAACCTGCTTTTGCATTAAATTGCTGTCGGCGTTCTGTTTCATACTGGGCGTCTATTTGATAAAAGTAATCATGCAATTTTTCGCTAGCCCAAATCGGTGCTAGTGATGCAAATGCCACGGTATCGTTCCATAGTAAGTCTTTGCTGCGCCAAGAGAGTTGTGGCTGAATTGTGTAACCTTGGTGATTGATGCTACCGAAGTCGGTCGAGAATACTGCTCTCGTTTGCACGTTTAACCATATTTCACTGTCTGCTCCGTACTCAATAGATGAATCCGAAAGTAAGAACCTGAACTGTGGGCCAATTTCGAACAAGAAGTCTAAATCAGGCATTCCTTCACGTATTTTGGAATCTTCAGAATCTGCATTAAATGCTGCAGCCATCGATACGTCAACTTTGAAACGTGGCGCCTCCAATGCAATAGCTTTAACGATTGAACCATCTCCAACTCTAATAGTGTCACCACGATAAATGCCATATGGCACAACCAAGGCTTTATCTTGGCTATCGCTTGAAGCAGGGTAAAGAGGGCTATGAAAACCTGCGGCTACACCACCTAACTCCCATTTTGGAAGCGGTTTGTCTCCTTTCTCAAACCCCGATTCGTTGCTCGAAGAGGGCATAGAGAGTAAAAGGATACACAGTCCAACGATAAGTTTGTTGTTAAAAAATTCAGCTAGCATTTCTTTGTTAATTCAACGCATTAAAACTTCAATATACGAGCTTGCTGTAACATTAGTTTTAGAGCAAGCGCGGAATATGAATATTAGTGCCTTTGCGTATTGTTAATTTGTAAGACCATTGATAAGTGGGTATCTGTAACTCCTGACACGACAAATTGGTGTGCAAGGTATAACTGTATTGCTTTGTTTGTTTTTTGCACTGACAAACGGAGGGTCTTGATGTTTTTCGCAAAACAATAGTTGATAAGCCATCGCAGTACATTGGAACCATGTCCTTTATTTCTGTATTGAGGACAAATAATGAAATCTACGATCAATAATTCACTGTCTGACTCATTGAGTACAATTAATCCTAATGTTTGCCCCGAGGACTGAATAAGGTACTTATGTAACATTGGCCATGCGCTGTGATAACTCGCAAGCATTCCTGCGTACTGGCTCTCAACAAGTTGCGAGGCCAACTCCTTGGGAAGTTCCGGTAGCGTCATTGCCAAATTTTCTCGCCAAATATTAGCTAATAACGCATTTTCGACCGTGTTTTCTTTACTAACAAACGTAAACTTCATCTATCAGAAAAAGGAGCGAAAGCTCCTTTTTTAGTTTCGTGATGGGAATATACCAACGAGCGCGATAATAAAATTTATCGCCAAGTAAGGCGGTATATTGGTTTGGGCTTGCCCTCCACCAGTATTCGCTGCAGTTGCCTCTATTGAATTGGGGTGCATGTCGGTTGTAGGTGCTTGAGTTGAATAGGTCGCAGAATAAAAGCCTGCATCATTCGACCATGAATTTCCTGCGGCGGTGTTAGCGTCTCCAGGGCTATTATTTGATTTAGCTTTTGCGTCAATAACGTGTGTATGTGAAGGCATCTGAGCAGCGGTCAATACGACGTCTTCTGTTCCTCCTTTTTGACCAAGGTTATAGGGAGATAATCCCGGCCCATTGCCTTGAGCGGTTGGAAACCTGCCTCGCAAGTCGGGTAATCCAAAAGTTGTTCTGCCATCGCCACCGTATGTCGTACCTAAAATTGAAAACAGTGCGCTATTTGAAGCTATTGAGAGTAGTTGACCATGGCAAAATGCCCAGCCTCTGGGGGCAAAATTGCCTGCAAACATAGTAATTTGGCCAATAAACGGTTCAGACATGTAACTTTCCTCTTATTTACTTATTTGTTGTCGTTGGCTAAGTAAATTTATGGAAGTAACTCATTTACTACCGCAGCCGCTCTGTAATTTTCTGTGTTATTTTAGTAGGCAAAATGTGCTTATTAGTTTGCCTTTTTCACTGTTACTTTGCTCAACCCTAATAAATTCTGAGTCGAACGATTTTAAATGCGTAGCACTGCAAAGTCCTTCGCTAATGTCCGAATCGTTTGTTTCAAACACTAAGGTAAATTGCTGAGTTTGTTTATCCTCTTTAACGTCTCTCAGTTCTGCAAGCGTTACTTTCGAGGAAATACCTTCCGCTCGGAGATAAAATGAATCTCCCACTTTCTTTTGGTAACGTGCAATTGCATCATCTTTGTTAGATGTTTGTGCGAAGGATGTGGCTGCAAATATTTTGTTTGAGCCTATAGCAACGGCCGATACGGCTGAAGCTACTAGAAATTTTCGTCTATTAATCATGTTGTTCTCCGTTAGCGACGAATTTTAATCAGTCCCATGCTTAACAGCGACAACATCAATAACGCGATTATATTGGGTTCAGGTATTTGGTTTGGTGGCGGCACACTAGAGTCCTGGGTATTTATTGTTAGTGTTGAATACACCAACTGAAAACCGTTCCCCTGACTTTCTTGAGATTGGCCCGCACCAGGTCCAAACAATGGCGTGATAAGGCCAGAGCCACCAACATCTAGGTTTACTGTATAAGAACCGTCCACTAAGGCAGCTAAGTCTGCTGCACTTAGATTTAACGTGAATACGTTGTATTGACTATCCTGCGTATTTGCTGCTTCAAACAGGCCATCTAATGCGGTTGTTTTATCTGAACCATCTACGGAGAAAGCATCTAATTGGCTTCCAGAAGAACCAGAATCAAGATCCCAAATGCCAAACGATAGAGAAGCACTCAAAATCGTGTCGACTATGGCGCCATAACTGAATGTCCATGAAACGTTCGGTGCATCAAGCGGTGGCGGTGTGCCAAAGGGAGGTGCGGCATCTAATCCATAGGGGTCTAAAAAAGGAGCCGGACCGGTCTGTTGGCCATCAATATCGGGTAACGCATATATGTTACCGTCTACTAATGTGTTTCCATCATTCCCCACTGAAACTGAAATCAGTCCCGCGTGCGCTTGGTTGACTGCTAGACAAAAGGCGAGAACGAGAATTAGCACGAGATTATTATGTATTGCCGTATTCATTCACTATCCTTAACGGGAAGTGACCCGTATTTGTTTGTCGGCAATAAAAGCATAAATCATACCGTTGTATAAAAAACAATCAGTTACGGTTTGGTGTTTAACAAGGTGTAAATAACCCAGACACTTTTGTGAAGGGTTAAAAACATAACAATATAGAAAAATAGGAATGGAGTTTGACTAAGCAACTCATAATCGCTGTCTTGATATTTAGCGCTGGCTATTTGCTTGGCTATCTGCAAAGCGGCAAACAAGAAAAGGTCGTTCATCAGACAGACGGAAACGCTATTAATACTTTGGATAAAGAGTCAGTTGCTGCTTCCGCGCAAGACGAAATGACTAATCTCGCGGCAATCAATGCCAAGATCGGTAACGTTGATAGCGACAGTTCAGACGCTACATTAGTTGATAAAGTGAATACATTTAACGTCAATTCTACAAAAGGTCTGCTGAGGACTGCTCAAGCACAAGGCGATGGTGGCGAAGAAAACTTTTTCTTATCTGCTATAAAAAACACGGACAGTACGAGAGAAGATAAGCTAAATGCCATTGAAAATCTGCTTTCCGAATCTTCTCCACAAGGGGTTGCAAGCGCGTTAGGAGACGAAGATCCACTCGTTCGAGAGCATGCTGTTGGCGCGTTAGCATCTATTGGTAGTGGAGAGTCAATTTTAATTTTGGGTCAGGTGGCACTGAGCGATCCAGAGAGTTTTATAAGGCAAAGAGCCGTGGAGGCCTTAGCCGAGTTGTCTCACGACGACAATGCTCAGCGATTTGTTGAATATGTTGCACAATACGATCCAGACCAAGATTTAAGAGCGTTTAGCCAATCGTTACTGAAGTGATTATACGCTTTGTGACTGTGCAAATTGAGACATCAACCAATCATTCACGTCGGCATCTATGACGAGGTGAATTCGATCAGTCTCGCCCTTATTTAATACGTGATGCGGTCGTGTAAAATTCAAATAAAAGCATTCACCTTCCGCCATGACTTTCCTGTTTCCATTGAGATAAAACATCACCTGCTTATTCGTAAAAATAGGAATATGGAGCCTAACCGTACCGTCTTCTATTGATAAATCATAATCTGAGTGCTCTTTAATTCTTGAGCCAGGCGTTAACTTCATGAGCCTTACTGATTTCAAATAACATTTAAAATATTGAAGCGCTTGGTGAAAGCAGGGGAGGTTACCTAGTATTGGTGTGTTTTCAAAATGTGCTGCGGAAGGATCAGAAAATGCTTGTCTAATTGGGTGGGTTTCACCGACGGGAGCCCTCAATGTAATAATGTTCCAGCTACCTTCATAGTTGTGGCGAACAAAATGGTCTATCCATGACGCATCATCCAATTGCAGTAGCTCTTGTTGAAGGTGTATCGCGTTGAATTTGCAGGGTAATTTCAACGCGTCTGCTTCAGTAAAGCGATTAGCTTTTTGCATAGTTGATTCCTGCTCTATTTTCCTACTCATCAAGCCTTTCAAACGCTTCATGGCTGTGAGTAGCTAGTTTCTTCACTATCAAAATGGGGTGAGATAATAGTGTTTGAACAGACCTCGGTTTAAGAACTTGGTTCTCCTACCCATTGGCAGCTTTTGTCATATTCCTGCACTTTGTTCCGGCCGTCGTCTTTCGCTTGGTACAAAGCTATGTCTGAGCGTTTGTATAGATCGTCATAGTTTGCATGGCTCATATTACCGACAGATACGCCAATGCTTGCAGTTATGGGGCTATCGCAAGGGGTACGCATTTGCTCTATCGCTTTTCGTACGCGATCAGCAAATGTAAGCGCAGACGCTTTGTCCGAATCTAATAGTAGTATTGCAAACTCTTCACCACCAATTCGGGCAAACATATCTTCTTTTCTACACAATGACTTTACGGTATTCGCTATATTGATAAGGACTTCATCGCCAATATCGTGACCAAAGTTGTCGTTAATCGCTTTAAAGAAGTCGATATCGATAAGGAGAAATGCAATGTTGATGTCTTGCCCTTGGTAAGCTGCTAGCTTTCTATCAATAAATCGCCTGTTGCCAATGCCGGTTAAAGGGTCTGTTTCTGAGGCGACGATAAGCGCCTGGTTTTTCACTTCTAATCTCAACATTGCCTGTTTTCTTAGACTCAATACAAGAAACAGCACCAAGCACACTAGAGAAAACACGATGGCAGCGAAAAGGTACAGCGAGGAGTGGCGAGATTCGCGCTCTTTTTGCAGAACATCTTCCTGAAGCTTAATAAAATCTCGCTCTATTTGCAGTTGGCGTTCAAGTTTTTTGATGATCCCTTCCTGTGTAAAAGGCTGAATGGTATTGCGCCGTTCAATATATTCCGCCTGTACCTTTGCCGCAGCCTCAAAGTTACTTAGTTTTAACTCAAGTTTGGCCAGGTTTTCATACAGCGCCATCTCGCTTTCTACAGACGTTTTGTTCTTAACTTCGACAATACCATTACGGTATACCTCGATAGCTTCATCAAATCTTTCGAGTTCAGTTAACAATTGCGCAAGACCAAGAAACGCAGAAGCAACAGCGGGCGGGTAAGCACTCCCTTTTGGATCACTGATCACAAAACGGTATAGAGCAATCGCTTTGTCTGTTAGTTCAAGTTCCTTGTAAACATGGGCTAAATTTACGCTGGCTTCGCTGTAGGTGAAGTCACTAATTCTTGCTTCATCTGACAGGACAAACTCTAATATGGTTTGCGCATCGGCAATTTGCTGGTTTTTAAGATACGAAATACCTAGGCCTGTTCTGGCATTCATTTCCATATCAATATTCTTTGTAGACTGGTGAATTTCAATCGATTGCTTGAAATAATTTGCCGCTTCTAGATAGTCGCCTTGCGCGATAAGTACGTTGCCAAGGTTGTTGTAAACCATCGCCATATCGGTGGGCTGATCACTCAACTTGGCAAACCTAAGTGCTTCAATGTAGAACTTCATCGCATTGTCATAATCGATGATTAGTTCATAAAAAACTCCCATAGCACGGTTAGACACTGAGATTAAGTGAGGATCTTCGATAACATTAGCAACATTGATAGCCTTGGTGAGGTGTGAGTATGCGGCTTCATTTAAGCCTTGGTACATTTGTGCTTGACCAAGCAGGCGCAAGGCAATAGCTCTGCTATGGTCATCGTTATGCTCTATCGCCAGTGGTATAGTTTGTTCAGCATAGTGAGCAGAAAGCTGTGGGTCACTATACAAGTACTCTAAGGTCAACTTATTGAGTATGGTCATCCGTTGCTTGTCACTTGAGGGAAGATCAATAAGTTGAAGTTTCAACGACTCTGCAGTGTCCGCATAGGCGTTAAATATGTGCGATGCGATTGTCATGACTATAAAAAGTGTCACTCGATAAAGCATAGATTTATATAGTATTTTTTAGTATCGATGCTTTGATACTAATGCAATACCGCGCCATTGGCTAATAAAAGCACAATTTGTTTTTGAGCTTTAACATGCCATTAGGTTACTTTTTGGCGTTATGATCAGGTTGGGGCAATTAAATTAAACGTTATTTAAAGTGGCGCTTTATAAAATAAAAAAACGCTGACATACGGTCAGCGCTTTTGGGGTAGTCAATAAGCAAGAGCCTAGAAAGAGTAGGTCAGGCTCACTTTACCGTTAATCGGCGCACCGTAGTAACCAACATTGTAAAGGCTGTTGATGTACTTCTCATCAGTTACGTTGTTGATATTGGCTTGTGCAACAAGCTGGTCGTTAATGTCCCAACGAACGAATGCGTTAAGTAGCAAATAAGAATCTTGTTTGATATTGAAGTCAACATTCTTTGTGTCTGATTGCCATTTACCACCTAAGCCAATTTGCACTTCAGGTAGTTGAGGCAATGTGTAGTCAACAGCAAAATTGATGGTGTCGTTAGGGTTCCACTCGTGCGTATCTTCACCATCTTCATCTTCTACTTCAACGTGTGTATAGCCAATAACAGCATTCAAGTTGTCTGTCAGGCGGCCAACTACCTCGATTTCAACACCTTTGGATTCAACATTAACGCCTTTGTAATAGTTTCTTCCATCAGGTCGAACACCAGCGAAGGCCGCTAGGTCATCTTGCTCTGCGGTAAATACCGCAAATGTTGTCAGTAAACGGTCGTCTAACCATTGCGCTTTTAAACCAGCTTCTACGTTAATGCCTTTAGTTGGATCTAAAAAGTAACCGTCAAAGTCGTAACGCTCTTGTGGTTGGTAAATATCTGAGTAGCTAACGTACGCATTTACATCTTCTGTAATGGCATATGTGGCACCGATGTATGGACTGATTTCGTCTTCATCGTTGTCAACTTCTACACCACTATTTAGACCCTCTCGTTCAAAGTCGATTGCGTTGAAACCAGCGATAACGAAAAGATCGTCATTAACATTGATTTTTGTTGAGCCAAAGATACGGTTTAAGGTGAGATCAATATCTGCGTACTCGGTTTTTGGACCCCATTCTGGTTCTGGAATAGCATCCATTTCATATGGAAATGCTGGCGTCGGGCCGAATCCTGATAGCGGGGCATACGTGTGCGACACTTTTGTGCTTTTCGAAGAGCTTGCACCTAGCGTTAGCTCATGGGTGCGACCGAACAATGAATAGTCACCAATAACGTTGATGTCGAATAAGTCTGCTTCAAAGTCGTCGTCGTAACGGCCTGGCCAGCCCGATAGTCCTAAACCTGTTTCTTTATCAATCGCGCCGAAAACGTAGAACAATTTGGCAGGGTCTTCAGACTTACGGTAATTGTATGTCGTTTTTACTTCCCAGTTGTTATCAAACACATAGGTATACTCAACAAAAGCGCTGGTATTTTCCGTATCCCATGTTGTCCACTCTTGAGCCGTACTGGCACTCTCGTCAAACTCTGCTTGTGTGCCGTCGGTGTGATTTAGAACTAGGCCACCCCACATATTGCCGTCTGTGTTGGCATCTTGATATGAGAAACCTACAGTTAACGTAGAATTGTCAGTCAACTGACCATCAACTACGCCATATACAAACGCGCGATCATTTTCTAACCCATCAAGGTACGACTCTGAATCTTCAACCGCGACGACAACACGGCCTGCCCAGCTGCCACTGTCTGTTAAAAGGGCAGAGTAATCTGCTTGTAAACGTTTGAAGCTGTCTGAACCAATAGACACGCCAATTTCGCCTTCGTTTTCATTGGTAGGGCGTTTTCGTACGTAATTAATGGTACCAGCAGCATTACCTACACCGGTTAATAAGCCATTGGCACCGCGAATGACTTCAATTGATTCATAAGCATAAGATTCCATTGGACCCGTAACAATTCCCCAGTTATTGGGCATGCCAACACCGTCGATTTGTGTGTTTTTAATATCAAAGCCACGTGATGTGTAGTTGGTGCGGTTTGTTTCCCATTCTTCTACGGTTAAACCTGTTGCTAGCTTTAGCGCGTCATTCAAATTGGTTGCTGCAAAGCTCTCAATTAAATCAGATGAAATGACACTGATTGATTGAGGTGTTTCATTAAGCTCCATGGTTAAGCCCGTAGCGCCTTTACTTACGCGGTCAGAGCGAACACCAACAATGAGAATATTTTCAACATCTTCAATGTTATTTGCACCAGTTTGTTGGTTGGCATTTGCAGCTTGTGCGTTTATTCCCATCGCAAGAACTAAGCTCGAAAGAGCAAAAGTACGGTTAAGTTTCATGTTATACCTTCGTGTTTTATGTAATTTTCCACTGATTAGCTGTTGAAAAATCAATGGTTTTATCTGTTGTGTTCCATTCGGCGCAATATTATATAAACACTGACAATAAATATGCAAATAATAACTATTATCATTTGTGTTTATTTTCTTGTGTTGTTCCGTCAAGGTCATTACTATGCTTGCCACATCACGAAAATTTATGTTTTTCACATAAAGTCGCTGGCTAGGAGGGTGGTTTGGCGAAGTTAAATAATCGGTTTTGGTTCCAGTTGCACGGCTGGATTTCATTACCCGTATGGGTTGTTTTTTGTTTGGTTTGCTTGACGGGCACCATTGCAGTAGTGAGTCATGAGTTAACTTGGTTGACTAATCCAAATGCGAGGGCGGTGAATCCAGATAACTTGCCTGAAAAAACAATGCCAGAATTAGTCGCGGTTGTTGAACAAGCTTACCCAACGGCAAAGGTCACAACTGCGTTAAATTTTGAACCGTACTTGGTTAATGCCGTAATTTTCACTGATCATGACAAACCTTATGCAGTCGCTTATATCAATCAATACACGGGAGAAATTCAGGAGATAAACCAAGGTCAGACTTTTATTAATTTTATGCGCTCGCTGCATGCTTGGTTGTTATTTCCATGGCAGAATAGCTATAGCCTTGGTTATTACTTGGTCTGTTTGATGGCGGTGGTAATGCTAGGTGCGCTTCTTACAGGCCTTGTCGTTTATAAGAATTTTTGGCGATCTTTTACACAACCCAAAGTACGCTTTCATCAAGGGCGTAAAACGCTTTACGCTGATTTGCATCGATTGGCAGGCGTATGGTCAATATGGTTTTTAGTGTTAATGAGCATTACGGGCATTTGGTACCTAGTGCAAGCGATTCTCTGGCATACCGATGTTGAAATAGACCCACATGAACCTATGATTGCTATCGAGCAAGTGCCGATGAGCTCGGCAGGCGCTCCAAGTCCAAACTATTCTTTGGCAGACGCGTTGGCTATAGCGAAGCAGCGTTTTCCTGATTTTGAAACCACCTATATTTTACCTGCTGAGCACAACCGAGATAATCACAAACTTTATGGTTCTGGTGACTTTATATTTTTCGACAAGTATTCATATAGCGTTATTGTCAACCAATGGACTGGTGACATTGAACAAGTGAGAACGCCTGAACAAATGACAGGCATTCAAACCCTTGCGCATATCGCACATCCTCTGCATTACGGGACAATAGGTGGTATTTGGACCAAAGTTATCTGGTTTGTATTTGGTGTGCTATTAACGGGTATGTCGATAACAGGCTTTTTAATGTGGGGAAAACGGACATTTGATGGCGCTAGGCAAGTAGCAAAGTCAAAAGAAAATATTCAATCTGATCAATTAATAGATGTACTTCCTGCTAATAAGGAGGCTATCGATGGCTCGCGTTAAAAATACATGGTGGAATCGCAACAAGTTTAAAATGAGTGGCTTGGTTATTGTGTTGAGCGCTGTGTTTTTCTATCAGTCACTTAACCCAAAATTTCCTGAACTTTGGTCAGCGAAAGTAATTGGTGAATATAATGTATCGCCTATGCCATTTAACCTTAAGCAACCATATTTGCATCATGGTGTATATACTAAGGATTTCTTTTTGATTTTTAATAAAGGCCAAGTGAAAAATATAAGACAGGCTTATTTGAATATCGGCACCAAAGCATTACCACTGGCTTCCTTAGAGCAAGGAGAAGATGGGATTTTACATGGCAGTCAACACGGTCAGGAAGTGCACGCAATATCGCCCAAAGTTCTTTCCGAAAAAGATAAATTATGGCTAACTATAGAAAACTGGAATGGTGAGGTGTTGGTAACTTACTGGGATATACCTGTTCAGTTTTTAGATTAAGGTGCCTTACTAAAAGCACCAAACGAAAAAGCGCTTATAAAAGCGCTTTTTTAGGGCAAATAATTCGGGAGTATTTAACTTCCCACTACCAACCTACGTAAGCCGAATAACCAAAAATCAGTTCAATGGCTAAGTGAATAAAAAGAGCAGGTAACACGCTGTTTGTTCTAATGGTGAGCCAACTTAGCGCAAGAGAAGCAAACACGAAAGGGATAGATTCGTACATTGGTTTTTTAATGTGAAACAGGGCTTCAAAAGACGCCACCATTAGCATAGCTGTCCAATTAGATAATACTTCTGGTACGGCATAACGTTCTTTAAGTAAATACCGAATACCACCTAATAAGAAGCTGCGATGGAATAACTCCCAAGCAATTAAGGTTGAACTTGTGAATATTAAAAAGCGTTCAAACCTTGCTGCCTCTCTTAACTGTTCTAGCGATTGACCTTTACGGTAGTGATTTAGGTAATCATCGGCGTAGTTCGCTAAAAATATCGCCAAAAATATTAGGCATACGCCCGCCACTAACATGGTGAGCGCTGAAGCTTTGTCCCATCGGGGAAGTTTCAAATATATGTGAGTTAAAGGAATGGCTAAAACCATTAAGAGGATAGCAGGTAAAACAATACGTAAAATCGGCCAGAGCCCCATAAAACCCTCATAGCGAAGCACTTTGGGCGCAAAGTAATGGCCGATAAGCTGCAGCAGCAAGGCAGATACAACAATCACTATCAGTGGTTTTACATCAATAACTTTTGAGGTAGGCATTGTTTGCTATTTAGTCGTATATTGCTGAGTTACTGTAACAGCGACATGAGTACTTTCAAAACCTTTTAACCAAGTTTTAAATCAGCAATGTGTTGCTAACACAATGACTTATGGTGGTGTTGTGAATAAAGCCGATACAGAGCCTTTAGTGATAGGCTTAACCTATTACTTTTGTAAAAATGGCGGAGAATATGCTCGTCTTGTACGTTTCGTCGTTATTCTTATCAGACAAATGCGTGATGATTCTGTATAATCCGCGCACCCAAAATCACCAGATACTCAATTTTCGACGCATAAGGGCACACTATGACTGTTGAACATTTCGATCCAAATAACCCGTCTCCAGCGGTGCAATCGGATATCAAACAAACCACGACGTTAGAAAACCCTGCGAAGGTTATTGCTGAGCAAAATGAATCGGCTAAACATGTTGATAACGCTTCACGTATAGGGTTCGTGAGTCTTGGCTGTCCTAAAAACCTTGTTGACTCTGAACGTATTCTGACTCAGTTGCGAACCGAAGGTTACGATGTTGTACCAAGTTATCACGATGCTGATATGGTTATCGTCAACACCTGTGGCTTTATCGATGCGGCGGTACAAGAGTCGTTAGACACTATCGGTGAAGCGCTAAAAGAGAACGGCAAAGTATTGGTGACAGGCTGTTTGGGTGCTAAAGAAGACGAAATTACAGAAATTCACCCTAACGTATTAGGGGTTACTGGTCCGCATGCGTACGAAGAAGTGTTGAGCCAAGTGCATGAACATCTCGAGAAGCCTAAACATAATCCTTTTGTTGATTTGATCCCCGACCATGGCGTTAAGTTGACGCCTAAACACTTTGCTTACTTAAAGATATCAGAAGGTTGTAACCACCGTTGTACATTCTGCATTATTCCGTCAATGCGTGGTGATTTAGATTCACGCCCTATTGGCGATGTGCTTGGGGAAGCAAAACGTCTTGCTAATGCTGGCGTTAAAGAATTATTGGTGATTTCTCAGGATACCTCGGCATACGGGGTTGATGTGAAGCACAAAATGGACTTTTATGAAGGCATGCCGGTAAAAACACATATGAAGGCGTTGTGTGAAGAGCTTGCTAAAGTGGGCGTTTGGGTGCGTCTTCATTACGTGTATCCATACCCACATGTAGATGACATTATCCCATTGATGGCAGAAGGTAAGATCCTTCCTTACTTGGATATACCCTTCCAGCATGCGAGCAAACGTATTCTTAAACTGATGAAACGCCCTGGTAGCTCTGAACGTGTTTTAGAGCGTATTAAAAAGTGGCGTGAAATTTGTCCTGAACTTGTGATTCGTTCTACGTTTATTGTCGGGTTCCCTGGAGAAACGGAAGAGGAGTTTGAAGAGCTACTTGAGTTCTTAAAAGAAGCTCAGCTAGATCGCGTAGGTTGTTTCAAATACTCTCCGGTTGAAGGAGCGACAGCTAACGAGTTACCTGATCACGTGTCTGAAGAGGTCATGGAAGAGAGGTTGCAGCGCTTTATGGCAGTGCAAGCAGAAATCAGTGCACAGAAGCTGCAAGATCGTATCGGGCAAGAGTATTTGATCACCGTCGATGAAGTAAACGAGTTAGGTATTGTTGGCCGTTCGTATATGGACGCGCCTGAGGTAGACGGTAAAGTGTATTTATCTGATGATTACGATGCTGAGCCAGGTGACCAACTATGGGTACAAATTATTCATGCGGATGAACATGATGTTTGGGGTGTCCGCGTCGAAGACGACGAAGAATAATCTGTAATAAAAAAGCCCGGTTAACACCGGGCTTTTTTATTACGAGATACATACATCAGGCGCTACTCGACCGAGTAGCGTCAACACCAAAATACGCAGTAAAATCGACATACTTGGTTTTCTTTAGGCTGAAACACTCAAATAACGTCAGGCCTAGTCTAATAACTCAGACAATACCTCGATAGCGTCCTCAAATTCATATACGGCAAGTTTATTGTTTGCCTTGCCAAGCGTTTTACTGAAGTTACTGCCGTTAGATTGCTCAATAAGTTCAGCTAATTTGTCTACTGCCGCGCTGTCGAACTCTTCAGCCAATTCAATTATCTCCTTGATACGCACTTTAATGTCGTCGTCACTTAGTGCATTGGCTTTCGTTACGCCAGTGTCATGGGGGGTGTTGGCCTCTAAGTACAACTTTATTTCATTGCATACATTGTCTAATGCTAGAACGAGTTTATCTTTGAGTGAGTCTAAGGCTGCTTGGTCAGCTATGGTTGTAGTGTCTTTTTCCAATTGCGCTGCCAGCTGGCTGACCTGCATAGCGCCAATATTTGCTGAGGTGCCTTTTAGTGTATGCGCCAACCGTATTTTGGTTTCTTTGTCACCGGCATCAAACTCCATTTCAAATGTGTTACCACCTTCGACAAAACGGCCAAGCAGTTTAGTATACAACGCGGTATTACCTGCAACGGTATGAAGGCCTTGCTGAGTATCAATGCCGGCGATGATAGGCATTTCAAATAATGGCTTACTCGCCTGGCCAGAGGTGTCTGGACTCGTCATCAGCTGCCCATCGCATAACCATTGAGTAAGTGTTGAAAACAAGGTGCTCACTTCAATTGGCTTTCCGATATGGTCGTTCATGCCAACCGCTTGCGTTTTTTCGATGTCTTGTTGCATGACATTGGCAGTCATCGCAACAATAGGTAAGTCCTGATACTCTGGCATTTCACGGATTTTTGTTGTCGCGGTAAATCCATCCATGATGGGCATCTGACAATCCATTAATATGAGATCAAACTTATCTGGTTCCAGTATATCTAAGGCAGCCTGCCCATGCTCGGCAATGGTTACTTCAATACTTTGTCCTTCCAGTAAATCTTTTGCTAATTCTTGGTTAAAGGCATTATCTTCAACCAGTAAAATTCGTTTACCTGCAAGGTGCGACCAATCTTGTTGTTGAAGTGGCTCTGGCGCTACTTTCGTGATGTGGCTGCTAAAGGCTTCTAATATAGATTCATATAAGTGGCTGGGATTTGTCGGCTTACTCAGTGAAGCATCGTAGTGGATTTGCTTCAACGCTGCTTTTTCTGCCATCTCTTGAATATCATAAGCGGTCATCATTGCAATTTTAGGCATATCGGTGCCTTGTTGAATTGACAACTGCTGAACAAATTCAAGGCCATCCATTTCTGGCATCATCCAATCGACATACACTAAATCAAAAGGAGTAGTCGCTGACGCAATCATGTCCAATCCAGCTTTTCCTGAACCTACTGACGTTGCATGGTAACCAAATTGCTCAAGCATACTTTTGATAATTTCTTGTGCTCCGTCGTTATCATCAACCACAAGGATGTTTAAAGTAGCCAAGTGGGACGGGACAATAAGCTTTTGATCGAGATTCTTGTCACTTAGCTGAAGTTTACTGGTAAAGCTGAACGTGGTGCCTTTACCATATTCACTCTCAACCTGAATTTTTCCTCCCATTAATTCGACAAGGTTTTTGGAAATGGTTAAACCAAGGCCTGTACCACCATATTTTCGGGTTGTGGAGGTGTCTGCTTGCGAAAATGCTTGGAACAACCTTGCTTGCTGCTCTTCAGTCATACCAATACCGGTATCTGTCACGGCGAACTTAACGATCAAGGTGTTATCGAAGTGGCGTTCGACACTGAGTTTAAGGGTAATCTCACCTTTGTCTGTGAACTTGATTGAGTTGCTGCCGAGATTTAGTAGCACTTGCTTCAAGCGAAGCGGGTCACCAATTAAATTCATGGGCATATTGGCAGGCAGATCAATGAGTAACTCAATGTCTTTTTGAGCCGCTTTCAGACCAAGTGTCGTGCTGAAATGATCGACAACCTCATTCAAATTAAAGTCGATATTCTCGATGTCTAATTTACCCGCCTCGATCTTAGAAAAGTCGAGAATATCGTTGATAATTCCTAGTAGGGAATGTGCACTCAGCTCAACTTTATCTATATAGTTTCGCGCTTTTTGCGGCAATTGCTGCTGAAGTGCAAGGTGCGACATGCCAATAATAGCATTCATTGGCGTGCGTATTTCATGCGACATATTGGCAAGGAAATCTGATTTCGCTTGCGTGGCTTGTTCGGCAGCTTCTTTGGCTTCAAGCAATTGTTGTTCAGCAATTTTGCGTTCTGAGATATCACGGACAGACGCACAAATAAGCATTTCGTTGCCCACTTTTAATGGGCTTAAACTAATTTCTACTGGAAACTCAAACCCTTTACTGTGAAGAGCTTTTAACTCTAGCCCAGAGCCCATTTCTCGTACCGATGGCTTCTTAACGTAGCTAGCAACATTATCCGCGTGATGCGCTCGATATTGCATGGGGATCAACACTTCAATAGGTTGACCGAGCAATTCTTGTTTATTACAGCCAAACAACTTTTCAGCCAATGCGTTAGCCAAGATGATTTCACGATCAGTGTTGACCACCAACATACATTCAGGGGCTGACTCTATCAGTGCCTGAAATTGCTGTTCTGACTCTTTTCGATCGGTAATATCTATGATGGTGCCATGCAGCGCTTGTGCTGTACCGTCTTTATCGTAGGTCGCTTGGCCACTTTCATAGACCCATAACTCGCTGCCATCCGCTTTGCTGATACGATATTCAATAGTGTAAGTTGTCTTGTTTCTTACTGCTTCATAAACAGCTTCATCGACTTTCTGGCTATCTTCAGGGTGGATAATACTGGCGTATGTAACTTCGCCAGATAAGAATTTCTGCACCGGAATTTGAAGAAGTTGCTCAGTCATTTCACTCATGAACAACATTGTCCAGTCTTCATCTAAACGACAGGTGTAGACAATACCTGGTATCGTATTGATTGTAATTTCTCGCTCTTTTGCCGCTTTTTCTGCGGCGAACTCAGCTTCTTTTTGAGCCGTAACATCTTGGCAAACCCCAATCAGTTGATAGGTCATTGATGCGGCTTTTCTAAGTGTTGTTTTTAACCAACGGTATTGGCTATCGTTTGGCTTTTTGAGGCGAACATCAATTGTACAAAAAATATTGTCACCTTCTTTAAACGCTTTCAGTGCGGATAGTGCTTTAGCGAGATCTTTTCGGTGAATATAAGGATATAAGTCTTGTTTCAGATCAACCCGCCCAGGGCTAACGCCAGTCAGCTGTTTCAACATACTTGAACCGCTTAACCGTTTGAGTGATGGTGTCCACTCCCAGTCGGCCAGGCCCGCTGCTTCCGCTGCCAATTTTAAGCGAATATCATTTTTGCGGTTGAGCCGCTCGGCAAGTTTTTTAGATGTAATATCACGCACAGTGCAAAGTAGGGCGCTCTTTCCCTTCCAGTCCACAGGCTGCAAATAAATTTCACACGGTACATGTTGGTTACCAAAGCGGAGGTGCTCCCACTCAAAAAGCACAAAGCCGTCTTTATGTGCTTGAGCAATTCTTTCTGCTGCTTTCTCTTGAGACAAGCTGCCGTCAGGCTGTTTTTCAGGCGAAATATCTTTGATTGATACGCCTATCAACTCGTCTTTGCTATTAACGCCATAGATGTTCAGTGCTGCTTCGTTACAGTCAATAAACTTCTCATCAGCAAGCACAACTAGCGCATCTCTTGATGACTCGAACAAACCCCTAAAATTCAATTCACTGTCTGAAAGGGCTTTTGTGCGATCGTTAACTTCCTGCTCTAGCGATTTCTTCGCTTTGATCAGCACTCTGTTTGCACTTTCACCAATAAACATCACTAGCATGACACCAATAATGGTTAAGATAATGAAAATAGCTAAAAAACTGAGGAGGACGACTTTAATTCTGTGATAACCAGCGAATGCTTCCTTATAGTCAACTTCCGTGACTAAGCCGACGTTAAGCTTGTCATTCCAAGCCCAATTACCAATGACTTTCACGCCACGATAATCCAAATAGCCTTCAGTATCGAAGCCATTTAGCTTTTTGGTGAGCGCTTTTGCAGCTCGTGTTGGAGGCTGCTCAGTGTCAAATGCTTCTGGCACACGAAGCTCTATGACGCCTTTGTATGTGAGTAAGTCATTCGATATTGCTTCATCTATGGTATAGAAACGACTTTGGCTAACAATAAAGCCTTTGTTATTAACTGCGTAGGTTTCACCTGTTTGTCCAAAACGACCTGTAGAGAGCACTTGAGAGAAGGTGGCATTCGGATCTACGCGCATAGTGATTGCCCCAATAATATTGTTCTGCGTATCGGTAATTGGCGCAATAAAAAAGGCTGTGGTGTACGTAACTGACTTGATGTCAGCAACCACGGGCGGAATAAACAGTGACTCTCCTCGTTCAAAAACGCGCGCTAATAGCTCAGGGTGTTGCTTCGCTATGATATTAAGCGAACCAATGTTGCTGTTGCGCTTAGACGCTAAACTTATCTGCTCTGGAGAGATCAAAAAATAGCCTAAGTTCAACGCAGGTAAAAAGTCATGTACATATTTTCGCAACGCTAATTGTGCTGGGCTGTTTATTAGGGCTTCTGCGTCATCTTGGGTTGCTGCCAATGTTTGAGCAGCCTCTACTACAATAGGCATAGCCGCAATAGCATTTAATTCATCAAGCTTGTAGTTCGCCCATACATTTAGTGTTAACTGTGCTGCTTTTCGGGTTGTTTCGAGGGAGGAAGCATATTGCTCTTGGGTGCGCTCTTTGAATACTTGCAGAAATATAAAAGCAAAGGTCAAGAACACCAATGCCAACAGCGTAACAGTGGCGACCACCACTTTTTTGTTTCTAGCAGACGTAAACTGATATTTCAGCGGATCTGCTTTTGTCTTTTTGACGACAGAAAACAGGCCGCTACTAACAAAGTAAATGACAACTAATACTGTAGCTAACACAATCCATTGCATAGTGGTAAGCGACAGTCCTGACACCTCTGGGTTTGGCTTGATAGCGGGCTCATTCTTTTCAAACATCAGAAGCTGGTTCAAATCTAAGCTGTATGCCAACTTATCCGGATCTGCCGCTCGCGATAGATGCGCAAAATCGATGTTTCTCGGATTTAAGCGTTTAAGTTTGCTCAGCGTTGCCGTGTTGCGTTGGGTTACGGCTAACATCGGAATCTCGTATGTCAGGGCCTGTTGTTGAAAATCAATACCACGCAAATAATCATGCATTAGCACCGTAGCGAACCCCACGTCGAACAAGTGCCCACCCACGGATACGGCGAGATCGCCTTGTGTAACCATGTCTATTGCTTTTCCATCCCAATCAATACCGCCCACGACAGGTGGATATGTCACATCCAATGATTGAATGTGTTGAGCAACCGCCTTAGCCATTGCATCGCTAGCGCACCAAACAATCGTAATTTCTGGGTTTTGTGTATAACTTTTCTTAAATAGTTCAACGGCTTGTTTGGGATCCCAATTGGCATGTTGAATATCTACAGATGCGATATTTGGGGTTCCAGAAAGCACATTCTGCAAGCCCGCTAGCCGTTGCTTACCTGCAGTTGCTGTTTTGTCACCGCTGATCGCTAACACGTGGTGAGCACTGGTTTTACTATCGCTAGCCAGCAAAAGTTGCTGCATCAATACCTGTCCAGCATTGACATCGTCGGGTAAAACACTGCCAATCCAGCTGGTGTACTTTTGGCGAGGAACCAGACTGGTATTCGAAATTGGCGAGTTAATCAAAATAGCGGGTATGCTTTGCGCTTCTAGAACTTGAAGAACACGTTCACCATTGCCTGAAAAATCATGAAATAACACACCATCTGCCCAATTGGCGGCTTCTTCAGCAAGGGTGATGTAGTGTTCAGATGAGCTAGGTGCAGGAAATACTTTGTACTCTACTGCTAAGTCATCTGCGGCTTTTTGACCCAGCGCCAGTGCTTGTTGCCAAAAGGTGTCGTTTACCGGAGGAAGCACCGCGATCTTTACACGATCATCATTTGCGTGCGCAACGTTAATCCCTGCTAGAAAGCAAAACGTGAGGTAACAACAAAAACACCAAAAACGGAATAATTTTTTCAAATGAACCATAAGGTTAGGCAGCAGTTACAATTATTTTTGTTTATAGATTAAATGTACTGAGCAATTGTCATTATCACAAGTGAATCACAATAATTTTCCCGACTGCCCGACACCGTGAACCAATTTACTCTCTTTCTACGGTTGGGCTTTGGTTGCGGTTTTCATTTCTTGATCAATGCTGTGTAGTGGTTCAGAAAGTCTCTCGATTTTGAAAATCTTATCTATACTGATTTTATTAGAAATTCTTATGTTGGTATTAGCCTTGGTAAGCAAAGTTACGTTAACACGTCTTGAGCGCCTATGTTTCACCGCTGCGCTATTCATGTTGCTGCTTTTTGTCTTTGGTAAAGCGAAAGCGTATTGGGTAGCAGAGCAGGTTAATGACGTTAGCGGTGCTTTGCCCAATATAACGTCAACAACCCATGACCTGTCTAAATCTTATTGGTCTGATATTCGGAAGCAAAAATACGCCCGCCTAGCCTTGGTAACAGACAAGAAACCTGTAGGTGTTTTAACGATAGAGGGTATCTCTATTAACGTACCTATTTTTGAGGGCGTTAGTGATGAAGAATTGGATCTTGGTGTTGGGCGTGTACCGGGTACAGGCACATTAAAGGGGCAAGGTAATTTGGTGATTGCAGGTCATCGTGACAGCTTTTTCCGTCATCTAGGTCAACTGTCACCAGGACAAACTATCGAAGTGTCGACACTAAAAGGTCAACAAACTGTTTATGAAATAACAGGTCACACGATAACAACACCCGATGATACCGCCATTATGAACGATGGGCGTGATGATGAACTGACGTTGGTTACTTGTTATCCATTTTATTTTGTAGGCTCTGCACCGCAGCGCTACATCATTAAAGCCAAACGTATTTAATAAAACGCAAAAGGGAAAAAGTATGAGAAAGTTAATAAAAATAAGTTCACTACTCTGCGCGGCACTGTTTGCTACATCTGTAACGGCAAAAGAGTGTTCGGAAATTCTATGGAGCCCAGAGATCACGCAAAAGTATCCAAATATTGGTGCTATGTGTCAGGAAGTGCTGGATGTGAATGGTGAAACCGTTGTTAAAATGAAAGCGGACGTTATTCGGATGTCAGGCATGAATGATGTGGTATTAGACATGCATTTGGAAGATGGCAGTAAAGATCGCGTTACTGTTGAAGACGTTGAAAATATTAAAATTAATGGCGAATACACCTTTGATCAATTGCCACGTGGCTATGAAATTACCATGCACGTTCCCGAAGGTGATAGATTTGCCATTATTGAAATTATGAGTGATATTTCTGCAGATAAAATTGCAGCGGCTAGCACGCTGCCTAAAACGGCTACCCAACAAGGCTGGTTGGTTATCTTTGCTGGTGTGTTTTTGATACTTGGGTTCGCTTTGAGACGCGTCAATCGATAGATATTTTCCATCACTTTTACCAAAGGCTCTTCGGAGCCTTTTTAAATGAGTTCGACAATTACTCACTGGCTTAGCCTTTGAATGAAAACAGCACAAAATGATGGCGTCGTAACCTGTTGACGTATATTAAAAAATCTCTACCCGGTAATAAGAATATTTTGCATACCAAAGCCTAATACAATTTGTTCAAACACTGATTGATTTTTATATACGGTTATTTGTCATAGAGCGGAATAAAAAAGCTATCGGCTAATAATTTTTGTCCTTTTTCACTCATTAAAAATGATACAAATTCACTAACAGATTTATCTGCATTTGGCTTAATCACGACATTGAAAGGTCGCTTAAAAGGGTAGGCCGGGTTTGGCTGACTGTTTTTAATGGGCGGAATACCATTTAATGACAAAAGCTTTGCTTTACTGTTCTGCATTGATTGTTTGAATACGTGGTATGCACCCAAGGATTCATAGGCTATCGCATCTTCGATACGTGAAATATTTGCGAATGCTTGGTTTATTTGATCATAGGCTTTCGCTTTGGCTTGTCCGTATAACTGATTTTGACCTTTCTGCTTAAAAACCAACATATTGGTCGCTAAAGGTGCCGGCATGCTGTCGAGGCCGAAATAACTCAAAAACACATCATGTGTGCCATGATGTTTTCCTTTACTCAGCAAAGTTAGGCTACCATTGTCGACGGTTGCTACCTTACCAGTATACAGCGCAATTATCTCTTGCTCATCGATATTGGCTAAAGTGTTAGCTGTATTCGTCATAAACACAATGGCATCCTGAGCAATGGTGATTTGTGCAAGGTTTGGCCAGCGAGCTTGCTCTTCATCGGTAAGGTAACGTGAAATAATACCGATATCAGATACGTCTTCGCCAATAGACACTACACCTTTCTCAGACCCAATAGGACGAATCAAAATATTGATGCCAGTTTGTTTATAAAACGGCTCCTTGATGACTTCGACCAGCTTTGAAACGGATGTTGAACCGACCACAAAAAGCGGGTCTTCATCGTCAACATATCGCCCAACACTTTGCGTAGAGAACAATAGAGTGACTAATAGCATACAAAACGCGAGAGTATACGCGTGATAACTGGTTTTTCCGGTTTGAAACTTATCGAGCCAGAACTGACAGCGAAGTGTCGTTACCATCATAAGACCTTAAATGAGGTGCATATATAAGGGTAACTATAGCTAACTTTTCACTTTTTATATGATCAGTGATATCGAGTTAAGCGATTGCTTCTTCGGGTTTTTGATGAATAGTGACACGACGACGACCATTCTGTTTAGACAAGTACATAGCTTCATCCGTTTGACGAACAATATCATCAAGAATATAGCCAGAAATGGCGGTGGTACTGATACCAAAACTGGCACTAACACCAAACCTATTGCCAGTTGGGCGTGTATCTATTGCTGCCAGTCGTTTACCGCACTCTTCAGTAACGTAAAGCGCTGCTTGCGTATCACAGTTAGGGAGTAAAATGATAAATTCCTCCCCACCTAAACGGGCAAAAATGTCCTGATCTCGAATAACGGTTTTAACCGCGTCAGCGACCGCTCTTAGTACCCAATCTCCCGCAGCGTGACCATATTTATCATTAATTTCTTTGAACTTATCTAAATCAAATACGATACATGTATCTGTTCTGTTAGTTCGCTCGGCTGATGCAAGCATTTCTTCAGCTAGCATCATAAAATGTCCGCGGTTATAGGTTTGTGTAAGGTAATCTGTTGACGCCAGTACTTTCAAACGCCGTTGTGATAACCAAGAGCGTACGCCAAAAAAGGCTAATAACGCCATAATTATCAGCATCAACAAGCCGATTAATCGACTATTTTCCGTTTCTGATAACGCTAATTCATTCTCAGCTTGCAATAGGGCATTTCGGTTACTTAGCAGTTGGTTTTGATTGTTTAACAACGCTATGTTTTTCTCCTGTTGTTCCGCTTGATGCTGAGCCAGTTGAAATGCCATTGCTTTGGCTGATAAATCGTCTAAGTAACGTCTATCCGCTTCGGCATACTGCTCGTGATATTCAAGTGCCTTATCAACATTGCCTCCCAATTTTTCAATTTTATAGAGCAACAGGTAAGTTTGTACCATTGGAAGTGTACTAGATATATGGTTGCCAACTTCTAATGCTTTTTGCGCATATTCATAAGCTTTATCTGTGTTTTGCTTTAGCCAATAAGCCTGAGCCATTGCACTATATACTTCTGCAATTAAATTCGAATATTTAGTGTTTCTTAACTCGGGTAGATACGGAAGAAGCATATTTAACGCATCGTTTGGAGATTCCATATCATTGTATAGGCGTGCAATTAATGTTCTTAGAAAGCCGGACCAAATGAATTGTTGATTGTTCTCACACGTCTCCAAAGCATTTTGAACTGAATAATCGTGAGGGGAAATAACCCCTAGTTTTAATGATGCTTCCGCAAAAAGCCTTTCTGATACACAAAGATTCTTCTTGTTTAAATCGAGTTGCTTTGCTTGTTTGACATAACTCAACGTGATTTTGTGTTCATTCAATCGATTATAAAACATGGCAGCGACAACTAGCGCGTCTTGTTTCGCAATGTCATCTGTCAGTTGAGGTAAAAGCAAGAGTAGCTGTTCAAGATGTTTAAAGCCTAATCCCCAATCTCTATTTATCAGGGCTACATTCATATTTAATTGAATAGTCTTTCTTTTCGTATTTATATTTAATGAGTTATCTTTGAGTAACTTTTTTGTTATTTTCAGGCCAGAAGAAAAATTACCTTCAAACATCAGTTGAGAGGCTGAAAGCAGGAGGAAGTAATCATTTTGAGCTTTAGTTAAAGAACCCTGAGACGATTCAAGTTCATTTAGTAAAAGGCGAGCATTCGAAGGCTGTATAAGCCTTATCTCATCAATGTACGTTAATCGTTCTTCTATTGGTAGTTCTCTAATTTTTTGTAACTCTAACTTTGAAGCTAATGCAAGGTTTTGTAGAGCAATAAAAACAAAGAATATCCGTAATAATGGAAATTTTAAAAACACTGAATTTATTGCATCTACATTCATAATTAACAGGCCTTACTAGCCATTGATCGCCAACGATATTTTCTTTTTCTTGTCGTCATCTTCATCAGGTTCATGGATACCGCAAAATACCTGCGCTCTAACATTTAGTGCCGCTTCAAGAGCATGTTTGTCTTTGTTCAAAAGCGCTAGGGTCACATCTTCTGATAACTGTGCTTGTTTAATTTCATTGTCAGAGACTGACGTACCGTTACCCAACTTTTCTAATAGTTCTAATGCTTTAGACATATTTTTTTCCTTTTTTGTTATGGTGGTTATTAACCTTGATACTACTTAACCAACCTAAAAGGGTTGGGTTGTTTGGTATCAAGTAAGGTTAATTCATGTAGTATCTCGTCATTAGGTTCCAGTGCCGTTGCTGGTGGAATAACCAATGTTGTCTGTTGTGATACTTCTACACTGATTAAATCTTTTAGTAATACTCGCTCTTCGCGAACTTTCTCGATTGGAAGCACTGCCGCTTCATATATAATTACTTCATGGTTTAGTGGGTAATATTGGCTTAACAGGTTTACGAGCACTTGACGGTAGCGGCTATCTGTCGTGTATTTTTCCAATGACTGATCACCCGCCATACCGACTTGCCACAGAACAAGAAGGGCGGCAGTATCAATATTGCGTTTAAAAAACATAAATTGACTAGTTTCATAGTGTTGACAACCTGTTTTACCAGGGTCAATACCTAGGTCGGCAAAAAGGGTATCCTCAGCTGAAATACCCGCTTCCATATGTGCAGAGTAGCCTAACTCTCTAGCCATACTTATAGTATTATGGGGTACTTGCGCAAAAACTCCTGGGTGTCCATAAAATACGCCGACAACTTTTTTACCGGCTTGCACTTCGTCCAGCATGGCCTGCTGCATTTCATGATAAGAATTACGGCGCGATTTGCCTTCAGCATAATACGGTTGAAGACTTCGGACATCGTGGTGCATTGCCTCAACCCACTGTTCAACAACGCCACTTGATACTAGCGAGAAGATCACATCAGCTTGTTCAATATGCGTTTTTGCTATTGGTGTGATATGTGCGCCTAGGGTCATTCCTATACCGACGCAAACAAGACTTCCTGCCATCTCACTTTATTATTTTTAGTTAGGATAAGTTTTTATATCCTAGTCGAGTAAAAATTTCACCATTAATCGGCTGTAATTTTTACCTTTATTACCTGTCTGCTCAATAAATGTGCGCATATGGCGATTGAGCAAATGCCTCTTTTGTGACGAAACGGTATTCTTTGTTACGCTCACATGGAATAAAACAACGCTGCTGGCTAAAGCCTAATTTTCTTATTAGCCGAGCTATTGGTATATTGCCGCTGTCAAAGGTTGTATAAATTTGTTTTACGTTCAGGTAGTTGAAGGCAAAATTGAGAAGAGCTGCGCGCGCCTCTGTCGGTATTTGTTTCCCCTGCGCAGAACGATTTAGCATTATGCCTATTTCAGGTTCATTTTTTCCTGTGTGTATGCGTGTTCCATTGTCGATATGTTTTAACGGAATTTGGCACCAATTTAGCGCTTGTATGCCCAATGCTTGATGGGTTTCTTTGAGCTCAATAATCCAGAATAAATAATAAGGTTGTCGAGACACAATGCTCTTTCTCATTGCGCTAACGACTTTTTCGAAACTTTTTTTGGCTTGTTCTGCTGTTTTTACAGGCCCAATATTTCGCATTATTCGCTCACAAGTATAAAGACTAACATATAAGCTTTCATCTTCTTCACTGATAGGGCGTATGCGAAGACGTTCGGTTTCAAAGGTATAGTCTTCAACAGTTGATAAGTTAACGGCCATAAAGGAGTAGCTGCGCTAGAGTGTCCAAATACTAGCGGTAGTATAAAAAAGCAGATTGGGAAATAAAGACTTTTCTGTATTCTGTATCTATATGAAGAAAATTTTCAAACGCCAAAAATAGGTTCGGCCTCACAACAAGATTGCTGTGAGGCCGATATTTCATGAAACAAGGAAGTTTTGCATAGCACTTAACAACGGGCTTCATCATTAAGTAACACTAAGTGTAGACCTTAAATGAAGACTTGGCTGAAATATTTTTTGTCTTTTTTGTAAGTGCTTCTATTCACATAAAAATTAGGCAAAAAAAAGCTCAGCAAAAGGTGCTGAGCTAAATAAGGGAGAGTATAACAAAGTTACTTCACAAGCTGTTCTTGAAAAGTGATGACAGTGTATGACAAGGCAATGTTTTTTACTGTTGGACTAGTGTTTAAAAGTGTAATGAATGGCTGCTTTTAATAAAAAAACAAACTGCAGTAAAATTATCCCAAAAAAAAGCCCAACCGAGGAGGTTGGGCGAATGTCATGAAACTTGGAAAACAAAATGACTTTACAAGCTGCTACTTGAAAAGTTGAGACTATTGTATGCGTTGTTTGTCGGTATTTCTGTATAAAAGCTGTGTGTTTTTTGTTCTAAGTTGTAACAGCTATTTATATCCTTTCATTTAAATGGCTGCTGAGGAGTTTAGGCAATAAAAAAAGCTCAGCAAAAGGTGCTGAGCTAAATAAGGGAGAGTATAACAAAGTCACTTCACAAGCTGTTCTTGAAAAGTGATGACAGTGTATGACAAGGCAATGTTTTTTACTGTTGGACTAGTGTTTAAAAATGTAATGCACTGAAGAATATATTTAGGCAGCGGGGCTGTTGTTGAGGAAAATGAAAGGCAAAAAAAAGCCCAAAGAATTACTCTGGGCAAAGTCATCGTAAGGGAGTATGAATAACCTAATTTTCCACATGACAACTCTATAGCAGTGTCATGTACAAAGTTGTCTTTAACCAAATGTCCTATTAAATGGTGTAAATGAGTACACCGCTCACTTCTGCATGAGCGGATATCGCGGCTCATTAAAATACCCACCAAGAGGAAACCTCTTGGCCAAAAAAAGACTCAGTGCCGATTGACAGATCAGGTCGCTGAGTCAGGGAGAATCGTTTCTTAAGTTCTTTGAGCAAGGGTTTTTAGAAAAGTTCCCGCTATTTCTCAAAAAATAATAATTTTTTCGTAGATAACTATTTTTCCAAGATTCATGAGCGGTTGATTTGGTTTTTATTCACATATTGATGTTCGTATTTGTCTTTCATGAACAACTGATTGACGCGTTAGAGTCAACTGAGTTATTTTAAACAGGTGTTTAAACTAGATGTTTAACACTGACAAGAACAGGTAGTTGGCGAAGTACTATGACAACAAAGAACAAGATACTTGATGCAGCAGAAGATTTATTTGCTGTTAAGGGGTTTAATGGCACCTCATTACGTGAAATCACCAGCTTAGCTGAGGTAAATTTAGCGGCTGTGAACTACCATTTTGGCTCTAAAAAGGAGCTGATTAAAGCAGTAATGTCACGCTATATGAATGAGCTTGCGCCTAACCTAGAAAAGGCTTTGCTTGACGTTGGTAGTGATGAAAATGCTAGCTTGAACGATGTGTTTTCTGCGTTTGTTCAACCCTTGTTGTCGTTAAATAACTTTAGAGAAAATGGTACAAGTAACTTTTTACAACTTTTGGGTAGAGGTTACACGGATAGCCAAGGCTTTTTGCGTTGGTTTTTAACCACACAATACCCAAATGTTATTCAGTACTTTGTCGATGCGGTGCAACGTGCGTACCCTGAACTTTCACCGGAAGATATGTTTTGGCGATTACACTTTACAATGGGCACTATTGTTTTCACGATGTCGTCAAGTGACGCTCTGCTTGATATAGCCAAAAACGACTTTAGCCGAGATCTGGAAATAGAAAACCTAATTGAGCAAGTTATTCCTTACATTGCCGCAGGTGTTGCTGCACCGTTAAAGTAGCTGTACTGGCAAGATAAGTATTAAAGCGATATTTAATGTGGTTAAATATCGCTTTTTTAATGTCTAAATTTTACCGTTTTAAATAATTAAAGGGACATTATGGGACCTATCATGTTAGATGTCGGGGGGACATCACTGGCAGCAGAAGATAAAGAGCTGTTGGCGCATCCACTTGTTGGTGGATTAATTTTGTTTGCACGTAACTACGAATCCCCAGAACAAGTTACTGCATTATGTCACGCAATTAAATCTATCAATCCTGACATTCTTATTGCCACAGACCACGAGGGTGGACGGGTGCAACGTTTTCGCGACGGCTTCTCTCTTTTACCGACAATGGGGAGTTTGTGGCAAACGGCAAATGGCGATATTCAACAAGCGTCTACATTAGCCTACGCAGCGGGCCAATTAATGGCGATTGAAGTGATGTCTGTTGGCGTAGATATTAGCTTTGCTCCAGTTGCTGATATCAATGGCATTAGTGATGTTATCGGCGATCGAGCATTTCATGAAACTCCGCACGTGGTTACTGAACTTGCGGCTTCATGTATACAAGGTATGTTGTCGATTGGTATGAAGGCAACAGCCAAACATTTCCCCGGTCATGGCAGTGTAAAAGAAGATAGCCATATCGCATTGCCCGTTGATACACGCTCAAAAGAAGACATCTTAGGGCAAGACATGGAGCCGTTTCGTCAATTAATGGCAAGAAACATTGTTCACGCGGTAATGCCTGCTCATGTAATTTACCCTGCTTTTGATGCTAAATCGGTAGGCTTTTCTGAGTTTTGGCTTCAAGAGGTGTTGCGTGGTCAGTTAGCATTTGATGGGGTCATTTTTAGTGATGATCTCTCAATGGCAGGGGCTGCGTCGGTTGGCGGTTTTGTTGAGCGCGCTGAAGCAGCGCAAGCAGCTGGCTGTGATATGTTACTGGTATGTAATGATCGCGAAGCGGCAATTGACGTGATTGATAATGCCAATATCGGTGTTAAGGCTGAAAGTTCTGCTCGATTAAAACGCATGTTGGCAAATAGTAAAATAAGCTACACACAATTAGCCCAATTGGCGGAGTGGCAGCAGGCGAGAACCGTATTAGGATTACATTAATGAGTTGGAAGTCGTTATTAACCAATAAGTCCTTCTATTTGGTTTTTGGTATTGCCTTTGCCCTGTGTTTTTATGTTGTTCTTACTTCATTGGGGCTCGAGCACTTGCCGGCAACTGCAGCAGCAGTTACTTCGTTAACCGTGATATGGTGGGTTAGCGAAGCGCTACCTATTCCTGCAACGTCGCTTGTGCCATTTGCGCTGTTACCTCTGTTTGGGGTTATAGATCATAAAACAGCAGCATCGGCACTTGGTAGCCACGTTATATTACTGTTAATGGGCGCTTTTATGCTTTCAAAAGCGCTTGAACGATCAAATGTCCATGAGCGCCTAGCTATTTACATGGTTCGTATGGTCGGCCTGTCGAGCGGTAAGCGACTTGTTTTTGCTTTTATGCTTGCCTCCGCCATGTTGAGCATGTGGATTTCAAATACGGCGACAACCTTGATTATGTTGCCAATTGCGCTCGCTATTGTTCATAAAATTAGTAACCCCAAACTCACGATAGCCCTAGTATTAGGTATTGCTTACTCTGCCAGTTTAGGTGGCGTGGCAACGCCGATAGGGACGCCACCCAATGTTATTTTCATGGGGGTCTACCAGGAAAATGTGGGGCAGGAAATGGGCTTTCTTGCTTGGATGAAAATAGGCGTTCCTATAGTGCTTATTTCGCTTCCTTTTATGGCGCTATGGCTGACCAGAAATATCAAAACGTCACTAGATATAGAGCTACCAAAGTTAGCGCCATGGCGCAGCGAAGAAAAGCGTGTACTAGTGGTATTTGGTTTAACTGCACTTGCATGGATTACTAGACAAGAGCCTTTTGGCGGTTGGACGGGCTTGTTAGGCCTAAAAGGTATAGGTGATAGCACCATAGCGTTAGCGGCAGTAGTGGTTATGTTTATCGTGCCAAGTGGTGAAAAAGATAAAACAACGGGTCAGAAAAAGCGTTTACTTGATTGGGAAACAGCACAATCTATCCCATGGGGTATGTTGTTACTGTTTGCTGGTGGCATTGCTATTGCTAAAGGATTTGTCAGCTCTGGGTTGAGTGTAATGTTAGGTGATTGGCTTTCATCGCTAGCAACCATTCCTGTTGTGGCAATGATTCTTGTTATCTGTTTAGTTGTTACCTATCTAACAGAAATTACAAGCAATACTGCAACTGCCACGCTGCTATTACCAATACTTGCTGTGGCAGCAATTTCTATTGACCAAGATCCACTCGTATTTATGATACCTGCGACTATTTGCGCAAGCTGTGCGTTTATGTTGCCTGTAGCTACTGCGCCAAATGCCATTGCGTATGGGACCAATACGCTTGCAATCAAAGATATGGTGCGTGAAGGTTTTGTATTGAGTCTGTTAACGGCATCAGTAACAACCATCATTAGTTACGTTATGTTGGTGTAGTGTCTGATACTTAGTTCAAACAAGAAAAAGGCGTAACTGAAGTTACGCCTTTTTTAGTGAGAGAAAATTGGTTAAAGGTTCTTGGCTATGGCAATGCGACTCGTTAGCAGTGTAGCCAAAACGGCTGTATAAACGCCATAAACGACCACCATCCATTGCGGCATGCTGTAACCTAAAAATTCCCAACTAATCTCTCCACAGTCGCCTGTTGCTTCAAATAGGAAAGGTATCCACTCATGAAGCGGCGCCCAACTAGGAAAATTCGGCGTAAATTCACAGGAAAAGAATAAAGATAATGTGGCGCTTTGCATATCGACATGCTCAAGAGCAATGAGTAGGCCCCAAATAGCACCTACGCCCCATAACCCATAACCTATCAGCCTAAACAATAATTGGCCGGGAGCAAGGCAGCCTACAATACCTGCAAAGAAGATAGCCCATATAGCGACTCGTTGATAGACGCACATAATGCATGGCTTTAGATCCATTACGTACTGAAAAAATAATGCGGCTAATTCTAGTCCTAAGGCTGTAATAGCCAGTAATACCCATGCTTTTTTATTGGTAGCAAGATTACTTATAACGTTCACACTGTGTCCTGTTCTTGTTGTTTAAGGCATTGTAGCGAATAACGGCATAAAAAAAAGCGCCGTAAAGGCGCTTTTTTGTTTGAAAGTTTTACAAGTTATTCACTATTAGTGACCACTTGGTGCGCCTTTAGCTGCTTCATCTGCAGTATGGTGGTGAATAATACCTTGCTCGTAGAAGTCTGCTGTTTTGCTCTCTAAGAAACCACTTGAGATTGTAATTAGACCTACGATAGTGAGCACTATGGTATATGGGAAAGCCATGATTACCATACGTCCGTAGGAAAGACGAATCAGTGGTGCTAAGGCAGATGTTAGCAAGAATAAGAATGCTGCCTGGCCGTTTGGAGTGGCAACACTTGGTAAGTTAGTACCGGTATTAATTGCAACGGCAAGCATATCAAACTGGTCTCGTGTAATTTGTCCGGCTAGCAATGCCTTTTTCACTTCTGTGATATATACCGTGCCCACAAATACGTTATCTGAAACCATAGATAAGAAACCGTTAGCGAGATAGAACATCACGAGTTGCATATTACCCTCATAGGTTAATACCCAATCGATAACTGGTGTAAATAGCTTCTGATCAATGATTACTGCCACAACAGCGAAGAAAACAGCAAGTAGGGCGGTAAACGGGAGAGCCTCTTCAAACGCATGCCCGATTTGATGTTCATCTGTTACGCCAGTAAAAACAGTCGCAAAGATAATTACACTAAGACCAATCAGACCTACAGCGGCCAAATGAAGTGCTAGCGCAACAATTAGCCACAAACCAACAACACCTTGCATAACTAGTTTTACTTTGTCTGCTTTAGTGCGTTTAGCCGCTTCGGCCTTGTCAAAGTCTTCAAGGATATGACGAACACTGGTTGGTAGTTGAGCACCATAGCCAAACCATTTTACTTTCTCCAAAAGAAAACAAGTTAAAAGGCCGGCAACAAATACAGGGGCGGTCACAGGAGACATGCGAATGGCGAACTCGACGAATTCCCAACTCGCTTGCTGACCAATAATAAGATTTTGTGGCTCACCTACAATTGTACATACACCACCAAGTGCTGTACCAACACCCGCGTGCATCATAAGGTTACGAAGGTAGGCACGGAAGTCTTCTAAATCAGAGCGTGATACTTCGTGAACATGATCGTCAGTAGTGTGGTCGTGGTCGTGATGTATTTCTTTACCAGAGGCGACTTTGTGATAAACCGTGTAAAAGCCCACCGCAACACTAATGATTACCGCGATAACGGTTAACGCATCTAAGAACGCAGATAGGAAAGCACTAGCAAAACAGAACAAGATAGAAACGGCTGTTTTTGACTTTACTTTTGTGATGATTTTGGTGAACAAAAATAGCAATAGGTTCTTCATAAAGTAGATACCCGCTACCATGAAAATAAGGAGCAAGAGCACTTCTATATTTAATACGATTTCATCAAGCACGTGCTTTGGGGATGTCATCCCTATAAAGACTGCTTCAATGGCCAATAAGCCACCCGGTTGCAGTGGGTAACATTTTAATGCCATTGCAAGTGTAAAGATAAACTCCAAAACGAGGGCCCAACCAGCAATGTAGGGACTAACGTAGAAGAATAAAATCGGGTTAATGACGAGGAACGCGACGATTGCGTACTTATACCAATCTGGTGAGTTTCCGAGGAAGTTCTTAAAAAACGCACTCATAAATGATTGCTGCATAACTTACCTTATTTGTTGTTGTGATAAAGCGCTCTTTCCGGCACTTTACAAAAGGGTTTTCTCGAATATATCACATAATTTTGAGGATAATTAATAGCATGGCGCATTTTTTTCACTAAGTTTTGGCGCCTGTGTCATCTTGATGTTCTAATTTTTAGCCTCTGTGATGTGTGCTTTTGGCATAGCTGTTTGCGTTAGATGAATTCAATACTATAACTGGTTGTACTAGTTGGGTGTTCTGGTACAATCAGTTAAATTTGTTAATGCTTTAGGTAAATAGAGGCCAAGTAACATGGTAATAAAAGCACAGAGTCCGGCAGGATTTGCAGAGCAGTACATTGTCGAATCTATCTGGAATGGTGGCTTCCCCCCTGGATCTATTTTGCCTGCAGAAAGAGAGCTTTCTGAACTTATTGGTGTCACACGTACTACATTGCGTGAAGTATTGCAGAGATTGGCGAGAGACGGTTGGTTAACAATTAAGCATGGTAAACCAACTCGTGTAAATAACTTCTGGGAAACGTCGAGCCTTAACATATTAGAAACGCTTGCTCAGTTAGATCAGGATGGTATCCCTGAGCTTGTAGATAATCTAATGTCTGCACGCACTAATATCAGCGCTATCTATATTCGTGGTGCGATTAAAAATAACCCAGAAAAAACTATCGAATTGTTAGAAGCATACAAACAAGTTGTTGATGAAGGTGAAGCATTCGCTGAATTTGATTACACGCTAAATAAAGAGTTGGTTGTGGCTTCAGGTAATTCTATTTATTTACTGATATTGAATGGTTTTAGAGCGCTTTATTCGCGTCTAGGTTCATTATATTTTGCACACCCTAAAGGCCGTGAAATTTCGCGCAATTATTACGAGCGCTTAATTGAATTGGCCAAAGCAGGCAAATTTGACGAGTCGGTACTTGCTGTACGCAAATACGGTTTAGAGTCTGGCCAATTATGGGCTGAACTGAAAGATGATGTATTAAAAGAACTCGCACAATAAGCGTTAATGTCTGCGGTTATCTAAAAGAGCTAAGTGAAAACTTAGCTCTTTTTTTTGCCCAACGAAAGTGAATGGGGTTTAGTTTTCGGTTAATTGCGATGTGGCTGTGACGAATTGCATTAAATGAGGGATAAACGGTATTCAGGTTATTTGGCTGTAACGATATCGTTAACATAAATGTTACAAATAACCTTCTACACTTAAAGCGTTATCGTAAAAGGAATTGATTATGTTATTTAAAAATATAGATAAGTTAGTTATTGCCGCTGTATTAATAGCTTTTAGTCAGACAGCTTCTGCAGAGAAAATTGGTAAATGCGATACGCCTCAGTGCGTAGAGTATTTCAAAAAATATAAAACTGCAGCTAAGCGCGGCCATCCGCTAGCGATGTTGACTCTTGGTCAGTTTTATCATCATGGCTACGGTACAGAAGAAGATGAAAAGAAAGCATTAAAGTACTTTAAAAAAGCTGCTCGAGCAGGCTATACATCGGGTCAGTTTAAGGCGGGTTATATCTTTATGACCAGTGAAGAACTACGTGATATTGGCGATGCTACTTACTATCTTGAAAAGGCGGCGAAGTACGATTATGAAGGTGCTAATTTTTTGTTAGGTATGCTGCATTTCGATAAAAAATATGACAACAGAGATCTCGAAAAAGCGGATGAGTACTTTGCTGCTTCTTACAAAAAGAAGTACGAACAAATGCCTACAGTAGTGAAGTTTATTGAAGCTGAAATGCCAATTGATCAGAAAAACTTTCCACAACTGTATGCAGCAATGAATGATCGCCCATTGGCTCAGCATAAAGATGGCACATTATCGTTTCATGATGAAAATGTAGAAGTCATCACTATTACGTCGCCACCATTAGTGCAGACGTTCAATAAACAGCTTGTGTCATTCAGAAAAGCGATTAAATCAACAGGTACGCGTTTTCAAGGTAAAACATGTGCAGAACGCCTGACCTGTATGCAGCGAGCAGATATTGCAGACTCTACAGACTTCAATAATTTATTTCTCGATGGCTTTGGCGGAGCAAGCAATAGTCAATAAGTTTACGACTAAGCAAGTGTGAAACCCTTGGGTGGCTTATGCCACCCTTTTTTTGTCCAATTTTCAGATGTTGGTAATGTCTTTAAGTCCCCAATAGCCGGTTGTTACGAAAGGAAAGGACATGAACGAGTGACGAATTGCCAATTCTCTGTGGTGAACGGTATTTAGTTGGTTGTTTGTTTTTTATACGGTGATAGGTGAGCCTGAAAGAAAAAGTTTCACGGTTCCAATATATAAGGAATGTATAAGGAATAGATATGAATAAAAAAATAATAACAGTTCTACTCGCGCTAACTGTGTCGGTTTTAACTAATCAAGCAATAGCTGCAGAAAAAATAGACAAGTGCATGGAAGAAAAATGCATTAACTATTTCAAACAATACAAAAAAGCGGCTAAACGCGGACACCCACTTGCTATGTTAACGCTAGGACAGTTCTATCTTCACGGGTACGGCACCAAGGCAAATCCCAAAGTGGCGTTGAAACACTTTAAAAAGGCTGCTCGTCACGGGTACACCGCTGCCCATTTTAAAGCTGGCTACATCTACATGACCAATAAAGACCTTCGCGATATAGAAAGAAGTGTTAAGTACTTAGAGAATGCAGCGAAGTATGATTACAAGGGCTCAAACTTTGTATTAGGCATGTTGTATTTCGACAAACAGTATAAATCTCGGGATTTGGCTAAAGCTGATAGCTACTTTGAAAAAGCGTATAGGGAAAAGTATGAGCAAATGCCGACGGTTGTTCAGTTTATAGAGCAAGAGATGCCAATATCAGCACAGTCGTTCCCTAAATTGTTTGAGGCAATGAATGAAGTGCCATTGCATAAAGGGAAGGATGGCGCATTGTCATTTCCATCTGATGGGGTGGAAGTCATTACAGTAACGTCTCCTCCATTGGAACAATCATTTCATAAACAGTTGATGGACTTTAGGAAGGCCATCAAGTCAACAGGTACGCGATTCCTTGGAAAAACATGTCTTGAACGATTGACTTGTATGCAACGAGCAGACATTGCCGATGCGACAGATTTTAACTTCTTATTTTTGCAAGGATTCACAGGTAAAGACGTAAATAGTGGCAAATTCTAGATATCAATTTTGATTGTATGGCTGCTTTTTTAAACTCAATAACTCAGGAGGCGATATGAAGCTTTCAATGAAAAACTACCTTCTAGCTTTGATTTCAGGGGTAATGATTTGTGGGTATGCATCAGCATCAACACAGCCAGAAAAAATAGACAAATGCATGGAAGAAAAGTGCGTTAACTATTTCAAGCAGTACAAAAAAGCAGCCAAACGCGGCCACCCACTCGCTATGTTAACACTCGGTCAGTTTTATCTGCATGGCTATGGCACCAAAGCGAATTCAAAAGTTGCGTTGAAGTACTTTAAAAAAGCTGCTCGACATGGTTATACGGCTGCACAATTTAAAGCTGGCTACATTTATATGACAGATAAAGAATTGCGCGACATTGAAGAAAGTATCAAGTATCTAGAGCGAGCAGCAACTTACGATTATAAAGGCGCTAATTTTGTGCTTGGCATGCTGTATTTTGATGAAAAGTACAACAGTCGAGATCTCGCGAAAGCTGATGCGTATTTTGAAAAATCTTACATGAAAAAGTATGAGCAAATGCCTACCGTAGTGAAATATATCGAGCAACAAATGCCAATTAACCAACAGAACTTCCCTAAGTTGTATGCGGCTATGAATGCAACGCCACTTGAAAAACATAAAGACGGTTCGCTTTCTTGGCATGCAGACGGTATTGAAGTTATTACCATAACTTCTCCACCACTTGAGCAAACTTTTCATAAACAGTTGATGGATTTTCGAAAGGCCATTAAGTCAACAGGTACACGTTTCTTAGGTAAAACATGTGCTGAAAGGTTGACTTGTATGCAACGTGCTGACATTGCTGATGCGACTGATTTTAGAATTTTCTATATTGATGGTTTTTCAGGAGCTAAGGCTGGCGAATAAATTTGTGACGAAGCTAGTGAAGTACTTTGGCGGCGTTAGCCGCCTTTTTTAAGCTTGAACTAGCTGCGCTATAAACCGTTGAAAAGGTTAAATCTAGTGAACAGGGCAATCATGTATATGCTTAGTTGTTAACAATTAAGTTATTTGCCCTAAATAAAGAACAACAGGGAGCTTTAAAATGAAGACAATGATATCAGTGTTTTTATCGTTATATTTATGTACATCTCTAAGTGCTTTTGCCTATGAAAAGATAGAACAGTGCGATACTGATGCATGTAAACAATACTTTAAAAAATACAAGACCGCGTCTAAGCGAGGACATCCTTTGGCCAATTTGATGCTAGGGCAGTTTTATAAAAATGGCTATGGCGTTACAGCGGATGAAAAGCAGGCTCTGAAATATTTTAAGAAAGCAGCTAAAGCAGGGTATACCTCAGCTCAGTTGCATGCAGGCTATATCTATATGACCAGCCAAGAAAATTATGACATAGATAAAAGTATCAAGTATTTATCTCGAGCGGCATATTACAAAGATAAGAACGCAAACTTTTTGTTATCGATGATTTATTTCGATAAACGATATGAACGAAGAGACTTGGAAAAGGCAGATCAATACTTAGCTAAAGCCTATGAATTGCGCCATAAACAGGTACCACAAGCGATTGCCTACATAGAAAGTGAAATGGTCATTGATGCGAAAACCTTTCCAGCAGTCACTAACGCACAAAATGCATTGATGTTAGTAAAAAATGCTGAAGGGGTTTTAGAATGGCCAAAAGATGAGATGGAAGTTATCACAATAACGTCTCCACCACTCGAAGATCTATTCAATGAACAGTTGCTGACGTTTAGAAAACATATAAAGTCGACGGGTTCTCGCTTCAAAGGGAAAACATGTACTGAGCGTGGTTCTTGTTCAATTCGAATGCAGATAGACGATGCAAACGAATTTTACTTAGTATTCTTAGCAGATTTGTTTTCTGGGGCAAGTGTCCAGTAACTCTTCCCATATTGTTATCCGCTTCGAGAACTAACCGCAGCGGATAACGCATTTTAATCAATATGCATTGCTTAAAAACAACTAACGCATCAGATCTTTTATATCATTAACTCCTTAGTACATCGGCCAATGGAAGATATTAGAAAATATTAATCCCTAAATTTCATATGTATCCCTAGACTGTTCACAGTGACCACCATTAAGGGACGTACGATATGAAAATGTTATTACTACTTATTACGGTGATAACCCTCGGATTTACATCAAAGGTAATGGCTACTGCCAAAACCGAGAAAATAGAGCAATGCAATTCGGATTCCTGTAAACAATATTTCAAGCAGTATAAAATCGCGGCTAAGAGGGGGCATCCACTAGCAATGTTAACCTTGGGCCAATTTTACAAAAATGGTTACGGTGTTGAAGCTAACGAAAAATTAGCCCTGAAATATTTTAAAAAAGCGGCAAAAGCTGGTTTTACAGCAGCGCAATTGCACGCTGGTTATATCTATATGACTAGTGATGAGCATTATGATATTGATAAAAGCATTAAGTACTTATCTCGAGCCGCATATTACAAAGATAAAAATGCAAATTTCTTACTTTCTATCCTTTACTTTGATAAGCGCTATCAACGACGCGACTTGAAGAAAGTTGACCAATATTTAGCGATGGCCTATGAGCAAAAACACAAACAAGTGCCGGAAGCTATCGCGTATATTGAAACTGAGATGCCAATAGACTCTGCTACATTTCCAGAGCTTACGAAAGCTCAAGAAGTTGTTGCTTTGGTTAAAAACCAGCAAGGTGTTTTGGAATGGCCAAAGGACGAAATGGAAGTTATTACTATTACATCACCGCCACTGGAAGACATGTTTAATGAACAGTTAATGGCATTTAGAAAACCCATTAAGTCAACAGGCACTCGATTTAAAGGCAAAACGTGTACAGAGCGTCAATCTTGTTCTATCCGAATGCAAATTGACGATTCTTTCGAGTTCTATTTGGTATTTCTTTCAGATATTTTCGAAGGTAGTGGATAAATAAATCCCAACACAAATTGGTTTGTATATTCGAGAGTTTATGTGAGCATACAAGTTGATAGTTCACTTGCATGCTTTGCTGGCTTTTATGTGGTTTAAAAGCGAACGTTTTATCTACCTAAGCAGTTTCTTTCGCTGATACTTTCAACTGAGGACAGCGCGCAATTTCCCTTTCTTCACCTTGCTTATCTATAGTGGTTAGTTTGACATCGAAGCCCCACAAATAGTGCAGGTGCTTTAATACTTCATCTTTCGATTCTGCTAAAGGCACTTTATTGTGAGGCACATGGCGTAACGTTAATGAGCGATCACCATCAATATCGGCTTCAACTATCTGTATATTCGCTTCCAGGTTGCTCAGATTGTATTGGTCGGACAATGCGGTGCGAATATCTTGATAGCCAGAGTCATTGTGTATGGCTTCAACTTCTAGGTAGTTATTGCTTTCATCGTCATGGATGTGAAACAGCTTAAAATCCCTAATTATTTTTGGGGACAAAAACTGGCTGATGAAGCTTTCATCTTTGAAGTTTTCCATGGCGAAATGCACCGTTTCTAGCCAGTCTTTACCTGCAATTTCGGGAAACCACGCTTTGTCTTCATCTGTTGGGGTCTCACAAATACGCCTGATATCCATAAACATATTGAAACCCAGTGCATACGGGTTAATGCCCGAGTAATAAGGACTGTTGTACTCTGGCTGAGCAACAACATTGGTGTGGCTGTGTAAAAACTCCATCATGAACTTGTCCGTAACCAAGCCCTCGTCATAAAGATGATTCAATATGGTGTAATGCCAAAAACAAGCCCATCCCTCGTTCATCACTTGGGTTTGTTTTTGTGGGTAAAAGTATTGAGATATTTTACGGACAATACGCACAATTTCCCGCTGCCAAGGTTTTAATAATGGCGCATTCTTTTCAATAAAGTACAAAATGTTCTCTTGAGGCTCTTTGGGAAATTTCACTCTGTTTTTTTGCGTTGATTCTTTTGGGGTTGGTAAAGTACGCCACAGGGTATTCACTTGCGATTGCAGGTATTGCTCTCGTTCTTCCTGTCTTTTCAATTCTTCATCGAGCGATATTTTCTGCGGGCGTTTATATCGATCTACACCATGATTCATTAGCGCATGACAGGCATCTAACGTCGCTTCAACTTCATCGATGCCGTATTTGTGTTCACATTTTGCGATGTATTGTTTTGCAAACAACAAATAATCGATGATGGAACTAGCGTCTGTCCATGATTTAAATAAGTAGTTACCTTTGAAAAAGGAATTGTGTCCGTAGCAAGCGTGCGCCATCACCAATGCCTGCATGGTCATGGTGTTTTCTTCCATAAGGTAAGAAATACAGGGCTCAGAATTAATCACAATTTCATACGCTAAACCCATTTGCCCGCGTTTATAAGTTTGTTCTGTTTGGATAAATTTTTTGCCGTATGTCCAGTGGTTATATCCAATTGGCATGCCGACGCTTGCATAGGCATCCATCATTTGTTCGGCAGTGATGACTTCAATTTGATTGGGGTAGGTGTCGAGTTTGTAATGCTCTGCAACACGGGCAATTTCAGCCTGATATTGCTCTAGTTTTTCAAAGGTCCAATCTGGACTATCATCTAACGGTTTACGGGTTTTACTCATAGCAACTCCTTTCTACGCCGCAGATTTTTCTTCTTTTTTGAAAAGTTCTCGGAAAACAGGGTAAATATCTTCAACACTCTTGATATGGCGCATTGCGAAGTAGCCACATTGATTAGCGACCTCCTGGTATTGATGCCACAGTGTTTGATGGGCGCGTTGGGTTATTTCGATGTAGCTAAAGTAGCGCGATCTTGGCAATATTTTCTCTAGTAGAAGCTTCTTGCATAATGGAGAGTCGTCAGCCCAATTATCACCGTCAGAGGCTTGAGCACCATATATGTTCCAATCGTTGCTGCTGTATCGGTCTTCAATAACCTTAATCATGAGCTCTAACGCACTTGAAGCGATTGTCCCACCTGTTTCTTGGGAGTAGAAAAACTCTTGCTCATCGACCTCTTTAGCTTGTGTGTGGTGGCGAATATAGACGACGTCAATTTCTTTGTATGTGCGCGTCAAAAATAGGTATAACAGAATGTAGAAGCGCTTAGCGATATCTTTTGTCGCTTGATCCATCGATCCTGAAACATCCATGAGGCAAAACATAACGGCTTTTGATGTTGGCACCGCCTCTTTTGCATAATTTCGATAGCGTAAATCAAATGTGTCAATAAAAGGAACTTTGCTGATTTTTTCTTCCAACGCTTTTATATCAGCCTTTAGTTCTTTGAGTTCGTTAGGGTGGTCGTGAGGATCATTTTCTAACGCTTCTAATGCATCATTTTTCTCTTTCAGTTGACGGCGTTTACTTGATGTCATAGCAATGCGACGGGCTATAGATCCTTCTAAAGATTTTACGATATCGATATTTGCCGGCACACCTTCTGCGCAAAATCCACTTCGGACGGTTTTGAATTCTACAAGTTTATCAAGTTGTGTTTTTTCTAAATTGGGCAGTGCTAAATCTTCGAATAAAAGGTCGAGATACTCGTCCTTTGAAATTGAAAATACGAAGTCGTCTTGACCTTCACCCTTATCACTTGCATCGCCTTGTCCACTGCCTTGACCAGCACCGCCCTGTGGAGGGCGATTGATACGATCACCCTCAGTGAATTGGTCATTGCCGGGATGTACACGATCTTTAATACCACCACTGCCTTGATGAAATATCGGTTCACTCAGATCTTTCTTGGGAATGGTAATATTTTCACCACTCTCCAAGTCGGTGACACCACGTTTATTTATCGCTTCGGACACCGATTTTTTGATTTGGCTCTTGTACCGACGAATAAAACGCTGGCGATTTACCGTGCTTTTGTTTTTACTGTTTAATCTTCTATCTATAAAGTTGGCCATACAACATCTCCTAAAGCCTAGTCACTTGGTTTAAGAAGATTTTCTGACGCGAAGGTACCACTCAGACAACAAACGTACTTGTTTTTTGGTGTACCCTTTAGTCATCATTCGTTCGACAAAGTCATCATGTTTTTGTTGGTCTTCCGTCGATGTTTTTGTGTTGAATGAGATGACTGGCAGCAAGTCCTCGGTATTCGAAAACATCTTTTTCTCGATCACTGTGCGTAACTTCTCATAGCTAGTCCAGTTGGGGTTTTTGCCGTTATTGTTGGCTTTTGCACGCAGCACGAAATTGACGATTTCATTGCGGAAGTCTTTCGGGTTGCTGATGCCTGCTGGCTTCTCAATTTTCTCCAGTTCGTTATTTAATGCTTCACGGTCAAATAACTGCCCGGTTTCTGAGTCTCTGTATTCTTGGTCTTGAATCCAAAAATCGGCATATGTTACATAACGGTCGAAAATATTTTGTCCGTATTCAGAGTACGATTCTAAATACGCTGTTTGAATTTCTTTACCAATAAACTCGATATACTGTGGTGTTAAATACCCTTTGATAAACTCTAAGTAGCGGTCCTGCATTTCTTTGGGTAGTTGCTCCCGTTCAACTTGTTGCTCTAACACATAGAACAAATGCACGGGGTTAGCCGCCACTTCCATATGATCGAAATTGAATACACGAGACAGAATCTTAAATGCAAAACGTGTAGACAAACCCGACATTCCTTCGTCAACACCTGCGTAGTCTCGGTATTCTTGATACGACTTAGCTTTTGGATCTGTGTCTTTCAGGCTTTCACCGTCATAGACGCGCATTTTGGAGTAAATGCTAGAGTTTTCAGGGTCTTTTAGGCGTGACAATACTGAAAATTGTGCCAAAGTCTCTAGCGTGTCAGGTGCACATTGCGCTTCTTTAAGTTCACTGTGCTCAAGTAGTTTTTTGTAGATTTTCACTTCTTCTGATACACGCATACAGTAAGGTACTTTCACTATGTAAACGCGATCTAAAAATGCTTCGTTGTTTTTGTTGTTTCTAAAGGTTTGCCACTCAGATTCGTTCGAGTGAGCTAATATCATGCCGTTAAACGGTAAAGCAGATAGACCTTCTGTTGGATTGTAATTACCTTCTTGCGTGGCTGTTAGCAGGGGATGCAACACTTTGATGGGAGCTTTAAACATTTCGACAAATTCCATAACCCCTTGGTTCGCACGGCACAGTGCGCCCGAGTAGCTGTAGGCATCAGGGTCATCTTGCGCAAAGTGTTCAAGTTGACGAATATCAACCTTACCCACCAGTGACGAGATATCTTGATTGTTATCGTCACCCGGTTCAGTTTTAGCAATGGCAATTTGGTCTAGAATAGAAGGGTACACTTTAACCACTTTAAATTGTGCGATGTCACCTTTGAATTCATGTAAACGCTTGGCGGCCCATGGTGATAGTATGGTATTTAAGTATCTTGCAGGGATGTTGTATTCCTCTTGCAAGATTTTACCGTCTGCCGCAGGGTTAAACAGACAAAACGGGTGATCATTTACTGGGCTTCGTTCGCCATTGGCACTAAGAACATAGATGGGTTCTTGTTGCATTAATGCTTTTAACTTTTCCGCTAATGAAGATTTCCCCCCGCCAACAGGGCCAAGTAGATATAAAATCTGCTTCTGCTCTTCTAGCCCCTGGGCAGCGTGTTTTAAATAGGAGACAATTTGCTCGATTGCGTCTTCCATCCCGAAAAAGTCTTCAAACGCTGGGTAACGTGCTATGACGCGGTTGGAGAATATTCGACTCAGCGTTGGATCGTTCGCCGTGTCTATCATTTGTGGTTCGCCAATAGCCGTGAGCAAGCGCTCCGCAGCGCTGGCGTAGGCCATTTTGTCTTCGCGACAAAGGTTTAAAAACTCTTGTAGAGAGAACTCTTCCTGCTGAGCTTGTTCGTAGCGTGACTGATAATGTTGAAAAATACTCATAACCGCCTCCCAAACTGAAGATAAGGGTATATAGAAGTAGACCGAGAAAACGCCGTTTCTATCTTTAAGTTTAGTAGTTATTTCTTATTTACTAGGAAAAAAGTTCACTTTTTTGTAAATAAAAACAACGGAGAAAGTAGACCAATGTACAAGCTGCTTCTTTTCGCTCTGCTTTGACATTTGTTGTTAAATTAACCGATGTGTAGCTATTCCGCTGTGATATTGCTATAAAAATAGTCAGGTGTGTTTGACTGTGTAGAACATGAGGTTATGTCAACGTCGTTGCAATTCAATCCGGTGGAAAAAGATGCGGGGTACTGGCAAAAGGCAATTGAGCTAGAAGAGGGGCGGTGTGAGGTATTGCGCTTAGTTGCTAGTGGCGAGTCACTAGAAGCTGTTTTAGCGCTGCTGTGCCAAAAAGCACAACTGTACAACCCTGAATTGCTTTGCTCTGTGTTACGGCTAGATAGTGCAAAGGGGACTTTACATCCTATCGCTTCAGTATCGCTTCCTCAATTTTATTGTGATGCTTTAGAAGGGGTAGAAATCGGCCTAGGTGTCGGTTCATGTGGTACATCGGCATTCACCAAAAAGCGCACTATCGTCGAAGATATTGGCACCCATCCTTATTGGGTTCAGTACAAAGAACTTGCCCACAGTGCAGGCCTGCATGCATGTTGGTCAGAGCCGATAATTGGTCGTGAAGGACAAGTATTTGGAACCTTTGCGATATATTACGCCTACCCTAAAGCGCCTACCGAAGAAGATCTTAAATTTATTGAAGTCAGTGCCAACCTCGCGGCAGTTGTCTTCGATAACCACCTTAACCGTCAGCAGTTGATGGATGCTAATCGCTTGTTAAGCCAAACTGTTGATGAGAGGACGGCAGCACTTAGCAAAGCTAACGAAGAATTAGCATTATTAATTGAACGACAAGAAGAAAAACATATTGCCAAGTTAGGTATAGAAAAGAGCGTAACGGCGAATGCGCTATTGAGTGGCTTTGCCCACGAAATAAGTACGCCTATCGGCACTGCGTTAATGTCAATTAGTACGGCCCAAGAAAAATTAGAACAGCTTGTTAAGCTGTTTGATACAGGCAAACTGTCTAGGCGAGTCTTTGAAAGTTCTGCAGAGGAGTTAAGCACGTTGGTTGCTTTTAATCGCAGGGCATTAGATAAAGCGGACGAGCTGCTAAATCAGTTCAAAAAAGTGCAAGCTGATAAAATGGATGCGCAGCGTGAGCACTTTAATCTCAGTGTGTTTTTGACGTCGATGAAAAACGCTTTGGTAAGCACTCTTAAGAGTCACGAACTCGTTATTGAGTCAGCGGATATTGATATATGTTGTGACAAAGAAAGCCTGTGGCAGGTGCTTTTTCAACTCATTGATAACGCCATTATTCATGGCTTTAAAGACATTGAACGAGGCTGTATTCATATTACTACTAGTCTCGTCGACAATCATGTTGTGCTTAATATTCAAGACAACGGCAAAGGTGTTCAGGAAGATCAGGCAAATAAATTGTTCGATCCTTTCTACACCACGAGCTTAAAACATAAAAATATGGGACTAGGCCTCACAACCGTATATAACCTACTTGCCAATGTACTCAATGGCACAATTCATTTAAAGCCATCACCAGTAGGGGTGCGATTTGAAATCAAAATTCCTATCGGCATTTAATAATGCAGGTTTAATAAGATACGCACAAAAAAGCCAGCTTTAAGCTGGCTTTTTAATAGGCATTAATGTCAAATTATGCGAAGTTTGCTGATGCAAATTCCCAGTTGATTAGTGCCCAGAATGCTTCCATGTAGCTAGGACGCAAGTTACGGTAATCGATGTAGTATGCGTGTTCCCATAAATCTACAGTCATTAGCGGAGTAACACCTTCTTCTGTAAGCGGTGTTGCTGCGTTTGACGTGTTTACGATGTCTAAAGAACCGTCAGCAGTTTTTACTAACCATGTCCAGCTTGAACCGAAATTGTTTACTGCTTTGTCATTAAAAGCTGCTTTGAACTCGTCAAACGAACCAAATTTAGCGTTGATAGCGTCAGCAAGTGCACCAGAAGGAGCACCACCACCGTTAGGGCTTAAGCTATTCCAGTAGAACGTGTGGTTCCAAATTTGTGCTGCGTTGTTAAATACACCACCTTCTGAAGATTTTACGATGTCTTCTAAAGACTTACCTTCGAAGTCAGTACCTTCGATTAAACCGTTAAGCTTTACAACGTATGTGTTGTGGTGCTTACCGTAATGGAACTCTAACGTTTCTTGTGAAATGTGTGGCGCTAAAGCATCCATTGCATATGGTAGAGCTGGTAATTCAATAGCCATTTTTATCTCCAGAAATTTTATATTGATTAGAAAATTTTATTCTTAAACAAAGCCCAATAGGTGCTTTGTTTTTATGAAAAACCGAGTAAAATACTCAAGTTTTTGAAGCCATGCATAGTGTACCCAAATATATAGGTATTGCTAGCGTTATTATCAAGGCTTTAACGCTATAAAATAGATGATATTGTTTTGTTTTATATAGTACGTTGAAATTAGCTTGCATGGCCCATATTAAACAGTGTCATAGAGTTGTTATCACCAGAGGTTATTATGGAAACTATTGAACGAATTAAAGAGCAGATTGATGGAAACCCGATTTTACTTTACATGAAAGGTTCTCCTAAACTGCCAAGCTGTGGTTTCTCTGCGCAGGCGTCGCAAGCATTAATGTCTTGTGGTGAAAAGTTCGCGTACGTAGATATTTTACAGAACCCTGATATTCGTGCAGAACTGCCAGTTTACGCTGATTGGCCAACATTCCCACAGTTATGGGTTGAAGGTGAGTTAATTGGCGGTTGTGACATTATTCTAGAAATGTTCCAACAAGGCGAATTACAAACGCTATTGAAAGAAACTGCTGAAAAGCACAGCTCTGAAGAAAGCGAATAATCGTATATAAGCATTGAAAAATTTTTTTGCAGCACAATACTAGTGATGTGAATTTTCTTTAACGCGCAGTTTATACGCGTTAACACTTAATAAAATATTGGAGAATAAAATGAGTGTATTAGTTGGTCGTCCTGCACCAGACTTTACTGCCGCAGCTGTTTTAGGTAGTGGTGAAATTGTTGATACCTTCACATTATCAGAAGCAATCAAAGGTAAGAAAGCGGTTGTATTTTTCTATCCATTAGACTTTACATTTGTTTGCCCATCAGAGCTAATTGCATTTGACCACCGTATGGAAGAGTTCAAGAGCCGTGGTGTTGAAGTTATCGGTGTTTCTATCGACTCCCAATTCAGCCACAACGCATGGCGTAACACGCCAGTTAACGAAGGTGGTATTGGCCCAGTACAATACACACTAGTTGCTGACGTTAAACACGAAATCTGTCAAGCATACGACGTAGAGCACCCAGAAGCTGGTGTAGCTTTCCGTGGTTCTTTCCTAATTGATGAAGAAGGTATGGTACGCCATCAAGTAATCAATGACTTACCACTAGGCCGTAACGTTGACGAAATGCTACGTATGGTTGACGCACTTCAGTTCCACTCGGAGCACGGTGAAGTTTGCCCAGCTGGTTGGAATAAAGGTGACAAAGGTATGACAGCTTCTCCAGAAGGTGTTGCATCTTACCTAGCTGACAACTCAGAAGGTTTATAATCTGACTATCGGATTAACTAACTAATAAAGCCGGCTTATGCCGGCTTTTTTATGTGCTCATTAATAGTAAAGACAATGGCGTAAAACTATTTCTCAGCCATCGGCCAGCCGCCAAGTTGCTTCCATGTATTCACAATTTTACAGAACAACTCTGCTGTTTTTTGCGTGTCATACAATGCAGAATGTGCTTCTTTGTTATCAAATTCGATGTTAGCTGCCTCGCAAGCTTTAGCCAACACAGTTTGGCCGTAAGCGAGGCCTGAAAGCGTCGTTGTATCAAAGCTGACAAAAGGGTGGAATGGACTGCGCTTTATGTTACAACGCTCTACTGCTGCGTTCAAAAAACCTTGATCAAATGCAGCATTGTGGGCCACCATCACCGCTCGTTGACAGCCTGCTGCTTTCATTTTTTTTCGCACCATTTTGAATATTTCTTTGAGCGCGTGAGATTCATCAACATTGCCGCGTAACGGGTGAGTTGGATCAATACCTGTGAACGCAAGTGCTGAAGGTTCCAAATTCGCACCTTCGAAGGGTTCTATGTTAAAACAAATTTCCTCGTCTGCTTCGAATTCGCCAGTTTCTTCGTTCAGTGCAAGTGTAACGGCAGCTATTTCGAGTAGTGCGTCGGTTTTTGAATTAAACCCTGCAGTTTCAACATCAATAACTACCGGAAAGTAACCACGGAAACGTTGGGCAAAGGCTGACTTTTCTTCATGGGTGGCGGAAGGCGTCGCTTCTACAGACATAACAACTTCTGTTCAATACAATTTGGTGGCCAATTATCGCAAACTTTTAAAGTAAACTCGACTGGAATGCGGTCAGGTTAGCTTATTGAAAGAAAAAAGAGTAAATTGAACTAAAGAAACCTGTTTTCGGGTCGATAAGTAGAGAACACTTTTTCCATATTGCACTGATTTATGAAAAAACTCCTATCAGCATTATTTTGTACCGTATTGATGAGTCATGCCAGCGCAGGTATTCGTCAGTACAGTGCTAATTTGGAAAATTCTCAATGGACTGTTTCTGAAAATACGCGCCTAAACTGCACGTTGTCGCATGTTATTCCTAATTACGGTGAAGCAAAGTTCACTAGTACTGCCAGTCGCCGCACGAATATGATGTTTGAGTTGGATATGCTCCGGCTACCAGATAATTATTCGTTGGCAGAAGTTCGCTCTGTAGCACCTAAATATCGACCAGGCATGAACGACTACACTATTGCTGATATGAAACTGCATAAACAGTTTGCACCAAGCCTTAACAAAAAAGTTGCTTGGACTATGCTGACTGAGTTAGAGCAGGGGATGTCACCAACGTTTTTCTACAATGATTGGTACAACGATCGAGATAAAATAGCGGTTGGTTTATCCAACGCTAGATTTAAGCGTGCTTACCATGAATTCGTAGGCTGTGTAGGTAACCTTCTTGACTATGGTATCGAAGATATTTCATATACGGTTTTAAATTACGAGTCTAACAGTGACAAGTTCACCAAAGCATCAGAGCGCCGCATGCGCATGATCAGTGACTACTTAAAGCTAGATACTGATTTAGAGTTAGTACTAATCGACGCATACTCAGATAGTTACGGCGGCCGTTGGAACAACTTAAAATTGTCAGAGCGTCGTGCCAATAAGATTCGTGAGTTTTTTGTTAACGCTGGTATCGCACCTGAGCGTATAGAGGCGACCGGTTATGGTGAAAAGCGTCACATTGCCTCAAATGATACAACGCTAGGTCGAGGTAAAAATAGACGCGTGGTGATTCAGATGGAAAAACCACAAGAGTACTAAAACGATTACAAGTAAGGGCTTGTAAGACCTGATTAATCTTGAATATGGCTGTCGATTTTGTTTAATCTACAGCCATATTTTTTTGCCCAAGAGAAATAAATGAAAAAAATAGTGTTGGGATTACTTGTCGTAGCACAGCTATTTGTTGCTCAAGCAAGTGCTAAAAACAAAGATGTTTACACTTATGCTAACTATAACGACGTTGTTATTACACATACCTACCTCGATTTAGCCATAGATTTTGAAGGCAAGGCCCTTAAAGGGTTTGCTGAAATGGATTTAACTTGGCTAGTTAAAAACAATGCACCCATTATTCTGGATACACGTGACCTTGTTGTTCATCGTGTCATGACTAAGAAAGCGGGTGGCAATTGGTTGAATGCGCCTTTTAAACTAGCTACACGTGACGGTGTGCTGGGTAGTAAGTTGACGATAAATTCGGTCGTCAAAGCTGACAAGGTGCGTGTGTATTACGAATCTACAGACAAAGCATCTGGATTGCAGTGGCTAACACCAGAACAAACCGCCGGTAAGAAATTACCTTTCATGTTCAGCCAAAACCAGGCCATTCATGCTCGCTCATGGATTCCAACGCAAGATACGCCGAGCGTGCGAATGACATACAGTGCGCGTATTTCAACGCCAGACAATGTATTGGCCGTAATGAGTGCGAATAATGATCCTGAAACAAAGCGCGACGGCGACTACTTCTTTGATATGCCACAGCCTGTGCCTGCATATCTGATTGCTATAGCAGCAGGGGATTTGGTCTTTAAGCCGATGAGCGATATTACCGGTATTTATGCAGAACCAAGCCTTGTTGATGCAGCGGTGGCTGAATTCAATGACACTCAAGCCATGATTGATGTTACCGAAGAAATGTATGGCCCTTATCGGTGGGGGCGTTACGACTTGCTTGTTTTACCGCCTAGCTTTCCATTTGGTGGTATGGAGAACCCACGTTTATCGTTTATTACACCAACCGTCATTGCTGGGGATAAAAGTCTAGTGAATCTCATTGCGCATGAATTAGCCCACTCATGGTCAGGTAATTTAGTCACTAATGAAACATGGCGAGATTTGTGGCTTAACGAAGGGTTTACCACCTATGTTGAAAACCGCATTATGGAGCGTGTATTTGGGCGTAAACGAGCCTTAATGGAACAGTCATTAGATGCGCAAGGGTTAAGCTATGAAATTGCCGAGTTAAATCCGGGTGACACACAGCTGTATATTGATTTAGCAGGTCGTGATCCAGATGATGCATTCTCTGGTGTGCCATACACCAAAGGCCAGCTGTTTCTTATTTATCTTGAACAGAAGTACGGGCGAGAAATTTTCGACGCTTTTATTCGTAAGCATTTCGATGATCACGCTTTTCAATCGCTCGGTACTGATGCATTTGTGAAATATATCAAGGCTGAACTATTAAACAAGCACCCTGGTATTGTGAGTGAGGAAGAAATTCACGAGTGGATTTTTGAGCAAGGTTTGCCGAGCTTCGTACCACGTCCTAAATCAGACGCTTTCAAAGTCATTGACCAACAAATAGCCGACTATATTGGCGACCAGTTACCACTGTCAGCACTTTCAACGGAAGAGTGGACTGTGCACCAATGGCTTCACTTTATTAACAACTTACCGCTTAACATTGGCCAAGAAAAGATGGTTGAGTTGGATAATACCTTTGGCTTAACTACCAGCACGAATGCTGAGAAAGCACATGCATGGTACTTACTTGCACTAAGAACTGGCTATAAGGCAGTGTACCCAGCAATGGAAAAATACCTTGTAGGTATTGGCCGACGTAAGCTGATTGTTCCTCTTTATAAGGCGCTTGCAGAATCTCCAGAGGGTAAAGCGTGGGCGAAAAAAGTGTATCAAGTGGCTCGCCCTGGTTATCACCCGCTGGCCCAGGGTACGGTAGATAGTATTTTAAAGTAACGCTTTAAATAGTGAGTTATGGACACAAAAAAAGCCGCGTTAGCGGCTTTTTGCGCTTTGTTATCTAAATATTATGAAAGGGAAGTCATTGTAGAAGCTTTCTAATGAATACGTTTTATAACATCCGAACTGATTCTTGCACTCCGTATTGGGAAGTCTAGAGCCAAGACTTTTTGAACGTTCTCTGAAAAAGACTAAGTTGTTGACGAGCACTTCTTCGATAGGAGGGGATGTAATAGTGATAACTTCGGTTTCATCTTTTGGCCAATATTGATATCGATCTCCCACCTTAAGCATAGGCGCTTTTTTCATTGCTTTATAAAGTTGAGGAAATGAATTACTCGTTATTTCTTGTGATTCGGTGATCAGGTTGAGTACATCCGGTAACCCTATATGTTTGTCTTTGTATGCTTTAGCGAGGTAAAAGTCAGCCTCCTGAGTGTCATGTATACCGAAAGTTCGGCTCAGATAGGCTATTCCAAGCAAGAAATTTGAATCCTTGAAGTCACCGCTAGAAGCCTGCTGTAAAAACCTTTTTCCTTTTTCTAAATCTTTAATACTTGGCTCACTAAAATAAAGTAGCCCGACTTTATATGCCGCTGCTGCGCTGCCTCTTCGGGCTGCTTTTTTTAAATAATACATGGCCTTTTGTAGGTTTTTATCGGTGCCGTATCCTGCCTGATAAAACTGACCTAACGCGGTCATTGCTTCAGTATGCCCTCGTTTGGCGGCACCAGAATAGTGTTTGAAAAGGGTTTTACATGTATCTGTTTGGCAAGCTGAAATTTTGTCCGTTGCAAATGATTTTCCAGTAAACAAAAAAACGGCTAAGCACAGTGTGATTATTTTCGTTGTTTTCATCACTTCTCCTTGAGATGTTTGTGAGACAGTCATCGTGAATGTTGAATCAGTGTTAGTTGAACCAACCAGTGTCAGTGTTGGCAAAGTGATAAAAAATTGCAGTTAATAAAGTCTAATATCAGCTGATATTATTTTATATTCTTGTTTTTAATGTCTTATTGGACGGGAAATGAGTGGAGCAGGGCATAAAAAAAGCGCCAACAGGCGCTTTTTTATGTGACTAATGTCAATGGGCGTTATTACATAAAACCTTCTTGAATGACATCCACTTGACGATAGTTGTCTTGCTCAGAAATCACAACGCGAGTGGATATTTCATCAAGATAATATGTCACGGTTAATCGGCCTCGCTTTCTCTCTTGCTCAATAGGCTCACCATAGTTGCCGGAGTAAAAAGCAATAACATCGTCTTCAGAAGCATAGGTATAGTAATTGACGATTGCTGGGTAGCCATCGATGAACTCTGCAAATACTTTTGCATCGTCTAAAATTGGTAACACAACATCGCCTTCCATCGGAATAGGGCGTTCAAAGTTGTACGCGTCAAACGCTGATTCAAAACCACTAGCCAAGCTTTCTTCGCCAGATAGAGAGTCAATAGTGCTGTCTAAGTCTGATAGCTGGTCTTGCGTGTCTTCAGCGTAAATGTCTGTAGGGCCATCTTCGACGTCAGTGGTATCAACAGCATTTAATTCATCTGCATGCATAAAGTTATCGTCGATAGACTCGTTTGTTGCTTGCTCTTCTGTAATGACTTCGTCAATCACAACATCTTCGCTATAGACATCTTCTATAGCTTGTTCTTCGATGAGCGTCTCATCACTGAGTGCTTGGTCTGCTGAGTCAATGTCAGTATCGATTACAATGTCTTCTAACGCTTCTTCAACGGCACTATCGGTCGCTTCACCGAACTCGTTTTCTTGCAATACCTCAACTTGCGTATCCATAGACTCTGTTGATTCAACAGTTTCTGTATTTTCGGATGTGACAGGGTCAGTTGATTGCGCAATTGCCGAGGGTGTATGCATCAGTGCAATAAGGGCAACAGCCGTTGTGATTTTCGCGTTCATGTAAAAAGATACTCCATAACTTTTTCAACACTGTAAAAGTTAGTGTTTACGTGGTCAACTGTTTTAAGCAAAATCCTTGAAAAGGCGGCTATTTTCCTGCTAATACACCGTGTTTATATCGATCTACCCAAAGCGCTGTCGCTCCACATATAGCGACGGGCATAACAATCAAATTCACAATAGGCACCATTGAAAACAATGCTGTTGCGATCCCAAAGCTATAACTTTGGGATTTTCGTGAATTGAGCTCATCACGCATCACATTGAAATTCACTTTATGGTTATCGAATGGGTAATCGAGATATTGCACGGCCATCATCCATGCAACGAATAAAAACCAAATCACTTGGCCAATTACTGGAATAAACCACATGATAATAAAGAAACCAATAGCACGAGGAATGTAATACTTTAGTTTGCACCATTCTCGACTTAAGGTACGTGGCACATCATTGACAATGTCTTTCAAGCTGCCGCCGGTAGTGACTCTGCCGGTTAATAAGTCTTCAACTTTCTCTGATAGCAAGCCATTAAAAGGCGCTGCTATCCAGTTGGCTGCTGCGCTAAATATAAAAGAGAAGCCAATGAGTACGGTGACTATGGCGAATGGCCATAAAAAGTATTCAATCCAAGATAACCAATCCGGCACAATAGACAGGGCTTGCGCAATATAATGTTCGATCTGGCCGAATAGCCAATAAAATGCGACACCAAAAATGATGAGGTTTATGAAAAGGGGTATCAAAACGAATCGCCTTAGCCCTCGGGTATTGATGAGGTCAAAACCCTTGAAAAAGTATCCTGCTCCTGTTTTGGCCTGCATTTTTTGTTGCTGATTTTGCATTGATATTTCTACTTTTTAGTCAATGTGCTGATTATATGATTAAACGCTTTGATTCCAAGACTTATAGCGCATTTCGATGTTACAAATTGCGTCAGCTTTTGATAGATTAAAATGATAATAATAACTTCTTCAAGGCACAGATGCGGCTAAAGCATATAAAATTAGCAGGCTTTAAATCGTTTGTTGACGTGACAAAGGTGCCTTTTCCTCACCAGATGACAGCCATTGTTGGCCCAAATGGTTGCGGGAAATCCAATATTATTGATGCTGTCAGATGGGTGCTGGGTGAGAGCTCTGCAAAGAACCTGCGTGGTGATGCCATGTCTGACGTTATCTTCAATGGCTCCACCAACAGAAAGCCTGTAGGGCAAGCAAGTGTTGAGTTATTGTTTGATAACAGCCAGCAAAATGACCATAACGCTTTTCATTTAGTGGGCGAATTAGCCAAACGAACGGAAATCTCAGTAAAAAGAGCATTGCAGCGCGACGGTACTAATCACTATTTTCTTAATGGCAGTCGTTGCCGACGAAAAGATATTACTGATGTGTTTCTCGGTACAGGTCTTGGCCCTCGTAGTTATGCGATCATTGAACAAGGAATGATCTCCCGTTTGATAGAATCAAAACCGCAAGAATTACGTGTTTTTGTGGAAGAAGCTGCGGGAGTGTCTAAATACAAAGAACGTCGCAGAGAAACTGAACTCAAGATAAAACAAACGAAAGAAAATTTGGCTCGCCTTCAAGATATTAGCCAAGAAATTGCGGTGCATATTAATGTGTTATCTAAACAGGCTGCTGAGGCACAGCACTATAAGTCTTTGAAAGCGCAAGAAAGGTCCTTGAAAACACAAGTTGCTCTGCTTGGTTTGCATACAAATGAACAACACATTGCCAATATCAAGGCAGAGTTAAAGGACCTGGGTAATTTTCAAGTAGAACAGCGGCAGCTATTGATTGAGGCAAAAGCGAACAATAGTAATCTTGATGTCAGATTAGAGGATGCGTTCAAAGAACAAGAGTCGGCTCAGCAAACACTATTCAGTAAACAGCAGACGTTAAACGAGCTCAAACAAACGCATACTTTTACACTGCAACGACATAAAAAACTCCAAGAAAAACTTAATCATATCGCACAACAAGAAGATACTGTTGACGCGCGATTGAATGAGCTAGTTCTCAATGCCGAAAAACATCAGTCCACGTTAAAAGAACAACAATTGCTGTTGAACAAATTGAATGATGAGTTGACCTTGATGCAGGCAAACTACAAAGGCACGGCAACAGCACTTGATGAGAAGCAACGTGCTTTGGCAGAGCTCCAACAGCGTTTTGCTGAACAGCAAAAACGCGACAAAGCTCGCTTGAAAATTGAGTCTGAACACATTGCAAAACAAGCTTCGTTGGAAGCGAAAGTCAGCCAGCTAAACGATGTCCTGTCAAAAACTGAGGCTGAGTTAGCAGAATTATCCGAGCAGGAAATACATAACACTGACAGTGCTCAGCAAACACTTACCCAGAATGAAAATGAACTTCAAGGGCTATTACAAAAACGGCATGCATTGTTGAACGAATTAAAGGCGCAACGTGATCAAATCCGTCATCAAGAACTGAAGTTGGCTAAACGTGAAGTCCAGCTCGAGTCGCTAAATAATCAACTAGTTGAAAGCACCCCCTGGCAGCAGAATGTGGCACCTTGGGTAGAAAAAAATAAGCAAATAATTAAAGGAAAGCTGCTCGATTACATTGAAGTAGAGCCAGATTGGCAAGACGCTGTTATTAGTTACTTAGGAGCGTGGTTAGACGCATTTGTTGTTGAAAGTGTTGCCGATAATATACCGGAACAACCTTTTTGGATGATTGATTACACACGCATACAGCGGCAGGACGTGCAAAAGGTAAATCAACAGACTCTTGCCAGCGTTTGCCACTCATCTATCGGTTTGCCTGAATGGTTTCAATATGTGCAGCTTGCTGAAAATACAGAACAAGCAGTTGAAATGCGTAAGGCCGCAGCCTCACATATCACCATTTTAACGCGTGATGGTACGGAGTTTTTGGGGGCCAGCATTTGTAAAAAAGGGCGCGAACAAACGACCAATGTGTTGGCAACCAAGTCAAAGCTAGAGGCAGACACTGCGGAATTTGGTCTTTTAGTCAACGAACTAACCAAAGCGAAAGAAAAGGAAGAGATATTGGTTGCAAAACAAGCGTCACTCGATAGCGATATAGAGCGGCTGCATGTGCATATTGACTCGCTTGGTCGACAAATTAATCTTGCTGAATCAGAAAGTGAACAACGGCAACAGAAACAGCATAAGCTTCAAACAGAAATTGCACATATTTTTTCATCAGTTCAAGACGCAAATGCACAACTAGCTGAATTAGCTGTAGCTTCTGGTCATCTATCCTCAGGTGGTGTGGGTAGTGGAGGTGTCAACGCGGATATCGACGACGATGCTACGCTGTTGGAGCGCCTTGAAAGATATCAGCTGGAAGTGAGTCAATTACAGCAGTCTGCACAAAAGAAACAATCTGATCTCAACGATAAACGCTTTGAGGCGCAACAAGTGCATTCACAGCTAAATCATATCCAAATGAGTGTGCATCAAACACAGCTGCAAATTCAGCATGAGGAAGAGAAACAACTTGAGCTCTTGAAGCAGAGAAATGAATACAGTCATGAGCTAGGTGCTTTAGCAGATGCCAGCAAATTTGAAAAAGACATAGCAAAGCTTGGATCGGAAACGGCATCACTCAATTTCACTATCCTGTCTATCAAAGATGAAGTCTCAGAAGTTAAGTCGGCAAAGCAGGTCAATCAAACGTATACGGACCAGTTAGAACAAGACTTACAAGATATGTCGGCGAATATGCAAGCGTTGACAATAAAGTTAGAACAGTACCGCTTTGAAGCCTCAAGCCTTCAAAAGGAGCTCGATGAACTCGAGGGTACAGGCATTACCCCTATGTTGATTGAACATACCAATAAAGGTGTCAGTCACTTCAAAAAGCAATTAAAAGTCACTCAAAAAGAACTACAAGCATTAGGGTTGGTTAATTTAGCGGCAATTGACGAGTTTCAGGTGCAAGAAGCGCGAAAAAATCAAATTGATTTACAAATAGAGGATTTATCTCAGGCGTTAGCCACGTTAGAATCAGCTATAGAAAAAATTGATAAGGAAAGTCGTAAACAATTTAAAGCGACTTTCGATAGAATAAATCACGATTTTTCGACACTTTTTCCTAAAGTATTTGGTGGCGGAAGTGCTTATCTATCATTGACAGACAATGACTTACTGGAGACAGGGGTGAGCATTATGGCTCAGCCGCCAGGTAAGAAAAATAGCACTATTCACTTGCTATCGGGTGGGGAGAAAGCACTGACAGCATTGTCACTGGTTTTCGCTATTTTTAGGTTAACACCAGCGCCATTTTGTATGCTTGATGAAGTTGATGCGCCGCTAGATGACGCGAACGTAGAGCGCTTCTGTAATTTGGTGCAAGAGATGTCGAAAACCGTACAGTTTATTTATATCAGTCATAACAAAATAGCGATGGAAATGGCATCTCATCTTACAGGGGTAACTATGCGGGAACCTGGTGTGTCTCGACTAGTCTCTGTAGATATTGATGAAGCAATTACCATGGCAGAAGTATCATAAACAGGCTTGATGATGGAAGATAACTTTAGAAACGCTCTTATAATTATCAGTGCACTTGTAATAGCCGCAATTTTTATTCACGGCTTGTGGACAATAAGAAAAAACAAAAATCCATATAAATTAAAAACCAGCAACTCCAAAGTTGAACCGTTGACACGTGATTTTGATAGCTCTGGCTTTGATCAGGACGGTGTAAGTGAGCCTCGTGTAATAAAGCCTACAGCACTGACTGGGGAAATTGATAATCCGCCAGAAGAAAATGAAATCCCTGATCAGCCGGCTCCTGCACCTACATTTAATGATGAGCCACTGCCTTGTGACTTAGAGTTGACTTCTGAACCTATGCCAGAGCCTGTATCTGAGGCTTTGTCAACAGAACAACCACCCATGCCACCAGCGGATGTGCCTGTTGAAGCGCCTGTTGTTGAAGAAAAACCGCTATATGACGAGCCTGTTATTCACGCAAAACCAAAGTCGCAAGTCAATGCGGCAAAAAGTAAGAAAGCTAAAAAAGACTCGTTAAAGAAAAACCAAATTGAGTTGGACTTTGATTTAATGTCAGAGCAGCGTAAAGAGCCTAGCATTGGTGGGGCCGACAGCGAACCCGCACTTAAAAAAACAGAGCTTGAAACAGAGGTGCTTGTTTTGTCCGTCGTGATGTCACAAGGTCAAGTGATGTCAGGCGCAGCACTGCTTCCAAGCTTGCTCACTTTAGGTATGAAGTTTGGTGATATGGACATATTTCACCGTCATCAAGACAATGCTGGCAATGGTAAGGTCACCTTTAGCCTTGCGAATATGATGAACCCTGGCACATTTGATCTTGATAATATGGAAAACTTCACAACGCAAGGTGTTAGTCTATTTATGACGATGCCAAATGCTGGTGATGCGTTTGAAGTGTTTGAGCAAATGCTAGCTGCGGCAAAACAACTTGCTCAAGAGTTTAATGCACAAGTGCTTGATGACAAGCGCAGTGTAATGACTAAACAAACCGAACAACACTATGTTGGGCGTATCCGCGAATATGAACGGAAAAGCAGAATCGCAAACGCCTAACGCAAAGCCTCCAGTTGGAGGCTTTTTCACACATAGAAAAGAATAAACTTATGTCGTCTACTACCGCCAAACAACAACTAGAGAAAATTGTCTCGCAAATTCGTCAATACAATCACGAATACTATGTGCTCGATAACCCGAGTGTACCGGATGCAGAATATGACCGCTTAATGCGGGAGCTCAATGCAATTGAAGCCGAATTCCCCGAATTAAAAACAATAGATTCGCCCAGCCAAAAAGTGGGCGGTGAAGCATTGGCTGCATTTTCTCAGGTTACGCATCAGTTACCAATGTTGTCATTGGACAACGTGTTTTCAGAGGAAGAATGGCAAGCATTTATTAAGCGTATTCAGGACCGATTAAAAACGTCGCGAGATTTTGCGCTTTCAGCAGAGCCGAAACTTGATGGCTTAGCTGTCAGTTTACGTTATGAGCAAGGTATTCTTGTTCAGGCAGCAACTCGAGGAGATGGTACAACGGGGGAAAACATCACAGAAAATATTCGTACGATTAAATCTATTCCTTTGAAATTAATGGGCGAAGGTTACCCTGATGTGCTTGAGGTACGCGGCGAGGTATTTATGCCCAAAGCGTCATTTGAAAAAATTAACGAAGCGGCTGTTAAGAAGGGTGAGAAAACGTTTGCTAATCCGCGCAACGCGGCGGCCGGTAGTTTACGTCAGTTAGACTCTAAAATAACGGCAAAACGTAATTTGGCATTCTACGCTTATGGTCTCGGCTATGTCAGTAACGAGGGGCAGAGCTGGTTAGCTAACTCACATTACCAGCGTTTAGTGCAACTAAAAACACTTGGTCTGCCTATGTGCCCAGAGGTACGGTTGTTAAATTCAGCCTCAGAATGCCAAGCTTTTTATCAAGATATTTTATCGCGCCGTGATTCACTCAGTTATGAGATTGACGGTACCGTATTGAAGGTCGATGACGTATCACTTCAAGACCAGTTGGGTTTTGTTGCTCGTGCACCTCGGTGGGCCACGGCGTACAAATTTCCGGCGCAAGAAGAGCTTACTATATTAGAAGACGTCGAGTTTCAGGTAGGGCGTACTGGGGCAATTACCCCTGTGGCTAGATTAAAACCTGTTTTTGTTGGTGGTGTGACCGTGAGTAACGCAACACTGCACAATCAAGACGAGATTAACCGTTTAGGCATTAAAGTAGGCGACACAGTCATTATTCGCCGAGCCGGTGATGTTATTCCGCAAGTGGTGAGTGTTGTGCAGGACCGTCGTCCTGACGATGCAAAAGACATTGCATTTCCGACGACTTGCCCGGTATGTGATTCTGCAGTTGCTCGTCAAGAAGGTGAAGCGGTAGTTCGATGCACAGGTGGCTTGGTGTGCGGGGCTCAACGTAAAGAGGCCATAAAGCACTTTGCTTCTCGAAAAGCATTAGATGTTGATGGTTTGGGCGACAAGCTTGTAGAGCTAATGGTTGATGAAAAACTGATTGAGTCGCCGGCTGATTTATTTACGTTAAGTGAGCTACAAATTAGTAGCTTAGACAGGATGGGAAAAAAATCAGCAGAGAAGTTGGTAAAAGCGCTTGATGAGGCTAAACATACAACACTGCCTCGCTTTATTTATGCGTTGGGTATTCGAGAAGTCGGTGAGGCGACCGCAGGTAATTTAGCACAGCATTATTTAACGCTTGATGCTATTCGAACCGCTTCGGCTGAATCGTTGCAGGAGGTGCCAGACGTAGGTGCTGTAGTTGCTAAAAATATCGTGACCTTTTTTGCTCAGGAGAATAACCAAGAAGTCGTGGAAGCGCTGCTTGCTGCTGGCCTTCATTGGCCTGAAATTGATGTAAAAGACGAAGCTGAGCAGCCACTATTAGAACAAACTTATGTATTAACTGGCACACTAAGCCAGATGGGGCGAAGTGAAGCCAAAACAAAGCTACAAAATTTAGGGGCGAAAGTCTCTGGTAGCGTATCAGCCAAAACAAGCGTGTTAGTGGCGGGTGAAAAAGCGGGTTCCAAATTAACTAAAGCGCAAGAACTTGGTGTACAGGTGATGACAGAGGATGAATTAGTAACTTTGTTTGCAGAGCATGGGGTATAGTCGTGCAGGATGTTTTAATTAATCTTGCACAGTGGGTTCGACCTTATCAGAGCCAATGTGCAATGGCTATTGTTGCCACGTTGCTAGTGCTATTCGGGGGAGAAATTTCAAAAGCGATCAGACAACTGATACGTCACCAGCACCTTATGATCAGAACGTTTATTTTTGTTCTTGTTTGTGCTTTTGGGTATGGTGCCTTGACTATATGGTTGTCGAAAGTGCTTACTCAATGGATCGCCATTATTCCAGATGTATATTTGGCGCCGACAGTACTGTCAGTGTTTATGTTACTTGGCTTGTACGCTCAAAAGCAGAAACAAATATAGGGAGAACACGTGAGAATAGATAAAATAATAGCGTTATGCGGCCTAGTTATCAGTTTTCAGGTCATGTCTGCGCCCTTTGGCAATGCACCAGGAGCAACAGAAAAGACGGCTAAGGTAGAAACTCAAGTGACAACTATTTTGCTACAACCAAAGAAAATCAGTGACTCTTCAGGTCTGGTTTATGTTGGTGGGTATGTGCAAGAAAGTTCTCTTACAAGCTATTTATCACAAATGGACAATACCCTCGGCAAAGAGTTTGTTATATATCGAGCAGGGCAACAAAAGCGTGATCATAATCAATTTCACATCACGCTTGTTAATCCTTTTGAGTTCAAAGCGTTAACAAGTGAACAACAAACACAGTTATTAGCCAATAAAAAATCAATCAAGGTTAACCTTCTTGGCTTAGGTAGTGTGAAAAGTGACAATGGGCGTGCATTTTTTGTTGTGGCGGAGTCTGAACAAGGGCAGCAGCTGCGAAATAGCTTGGACCTAGCGGATAAAGACTTTCATGTGACGTTGGGTTTTTCACCGAGTGATATACATGGTGTCAAAAAGGATAAGTCGACATTGCTAAATAAATAACTGTCGATGATAAAGAGGATTGTGAAGATGTTTACCTTGAAGAAATTAGCGAGCGTACTGGCGGTATCACTGATTGTTAGTGCTTGTTCAACGTCATCAACTGGACGTCAGCAAATAACTTTATTTGCAGATGCTGAGCTCGACAAAATGGGTGTTCAGTCGTTTGAACAGCTAAAAGCACAGGAAAAAGTATATACACATAAACCAACCAATGATTATGTTAAGTGTGTTGCCGATGACATCGTGAAATATGTGCCGACAAAAGCTTATAGCGGAACATGGGAAGTAGTAGTCTTTGATTCTGAGCAAGTCAATGCGTTTGCGCTACCAGGCGGAAAAATAGGTGTTTATACTGGCATTCTAGAGGTGGCGACAACGCCTGACCAACTTGCTGCCATTATAGGGCATGAAGTAGGACATGTAGTTGAGCGCCACTCAAACGAGCGTATGTCGTCAAGCCAGCTTGCACAAGTAGGTATGCAAGTGGCTGATGTTGCGCTGAAATCTCAAAATGTACAGTATTCCAATGAAATTATGGCGGGCCTTGGCTTAGGTGTGCAGTATGGCGTATTGATGCCTTACAGCCGAGCTCACGAAAGTGAAGCGGATATAGTTGGCCAGCAGTTAATGGCAAAGGCAGGGTATAACCCAAGTGCTGCGATCGATTTATGGAAGAATATGGCTAAGCTAAGTAAAAATTCGCCACCTGAGTTTATGTCGACGCACCCATCAAACCAGACGCGTATTAACCATTTGAATGACAACCTTATAAACGTGAACAGTATTTATCAAAGCGCGAAAAAAGGCAGTTGTAAAAAGGCATAGCATTCAACTCTGGGGTAACCCCAAAAACAAAAAACTCGCATTAAGCGAGCTTTTTTTTACACTTGAATAAATTAGTCTTTCAAATGGTGAAAGTCGATGTTTTCGATATTACGACCCGCTTCAGGGTCATTGAATGTATCCGTATCGAATTGGTCCTCTGATTTACCCACAATAACCGTAACCATGCTGTCACCGGTAACATTGACGGCGGTTCTTGTCATATCTAGTAAACGGTCAACACCAATTATTAACGCAATACCTTCTACAGGAAGGCCTACTTGTTCTAGCACCATAGCAAGCATAATTAAACCGACACCTGGCACACCGGCAGTACCAATTGATGCAAGAGTAGCGGTTAATATTACGGTTAGGTAATCAGCGAGCGTTAAGTCTTGGCTAAATACCTGCGCGATAAATACTGTTGCTACACCCTGCATAATTGCAGTGCCATCCATATTGATAGTCGCGCCAAGTGGAACCGTAAATGATGCAATGGAGTTGTTTACACCCATTTTCTTGGTTGTCGTTTCCATTGTGACTGGAATAGTGGCATTACTGCTTGAGGTGGAGAAGGCGAATATCGCGGTATCTCGCATCTTTTTCAGGAAAGTAACTGGATTTAGGCCAGTAAAGACTTTTAGTAAAACAGGGTAGGTAATAAATGCATGAATGATGAGTGCAAAGAATACAACAAGGAAGTAAACAATTAAGTTACCAAAAGTCTCTATAGATAAGTCAGTAAACAAGCCTGCCAATAAGCAGAATACACCGTAAGGGGCCACATTCATTAAAATAGTGACTAAACGCATGATAACTTCATTCATGTCTTGAAAGATGCTTGCAATGCGCTCACCCGCTTTGCCTGATAGGGCCATCGCAATACCAAATAGCAACGCGAAAACAATAACTTGTAGCATATTTCCTTGAGCAAAGGCAGTGAATGGGTTGCTTGGGAACATATCAATGAGTACGGTCGCTAATGAAGGTGCCTCCTTACTCGTAAAGGTGGTTTCAGCTGTCATGTTGACGCCTTCACCTGGGCTAACAATCATCGCAAGTGTCATCGCAAAGCTAATAGCTATCGCGGTTGTGATTAGATATAGGCCAACGGCTTTACCGCCAATTTTACCTAATTTAGTGGTATCCCTTAACGAACAAGTACCGCAAATTAACGACACAAAAACGAGCGGAACGACGAGCATTTGTAAACTTGAAATGAAGATTTGACCGATAACCTCGAAGACACCGTCAACGAAAAATGCACGTACAGAAAAATCAAAGAGGTAGAGTGGTATAACGAGGTCTGAGCCGTTGGGCATTAACCACTGTAGGAAAGCGCCTACTAAAATACCAGTAACCATACCGGTAACTATGCGGCGCGTAAGACTTGAGTGTTGATCTGTTGCCATAATTTTGAAATTTAAACCATTTTTTATTGTTTATTTTAATCGCTCAGCAAAGAGTAACAACTTAATTAAACAGAAAAAACTAAATTAATTGCTTAAGTATAAAGGCTTTTTGCAATTAGGTAGTGACGTTTTCAACATTTATCAGTTAAGATGAGGTCGATCTATAATAAAAATTGCTCATGGAGATGACAGTATGGAGCTGTTTCGACGCTTAAGTTTTACCATGCTACTTTTGACGTTAGTTGCTTGTGGCGGTGGTGATGGTGGTCTAAGTAATGGAGATAACCCAGATCCTGGTGATGATAACCAAACCGATCCAATTACAATTTCACTTTCGCTCTCTAGCTCAGATGTCTCAGCGACATCACCTATCGAGTTAACTGCTACCGTTACACAGGATAATGAGCCTGTAGCGAACAAACTTGTAACTTTTGGAGTTAATGATCCGGAGCTCGCATTATTCAACCCAGAGAATGGCGCTGCATCGACGAATGAAGAAGGTATAGCGACTATACAAGTCGTGGTCGGCACAAAAGCTGGAGCTGGCGAGTTGACGGCTTCAGTAACCGAGGAAAGCGGTGATTCCGTTTCATCGAGCATTGTTTTCTCAAGTGCAGGTGATGGTGATGCTGTGTCTGGGCCTGAAGTATCGACATTAACAATATTTGCTGAGAGCCAGCAAATAGCATCGAGCGGTGCTCAGCAAGTTAAAATTACAGCCCTTGTGAAAGATGCTAATAATAACTTAGTTGAAGGGGCTTCAGTTAGTTTCTCGGCGACGTCTGGACAAATAGAAGTAGAGAAAGCTGTAACAGAGGCTGACGGTTTAGCTTCTGCAGTCTTGAAAACAAGCAATGAACCTGAAAACCGAGTCATTACTGTAGCAGCGTCTTCCAATATCGTCTCTGATGAAGTCGATGTTCAAGTTGTCGGTACTTCTATCCAGTTAAGTGGCTCATCTGCGCTAGCTATTGGCGATGAAACGAGCTATGTACTAAACCTTCTTGATAGTGATGGTAATGGTATTTCTAATCAAACCGTAAATTTGTCGTTAACTAATGCTGATGGAGCGCAAATCGACATTCCAGAATCGGTAACGACAGATTTTACGGGGCAGGCATTATTTAATGCGACTGGCGTAACTGGTGGTTCCAATGCTATCCGAGCTGAATCACTTGGAGCATCAGCAAGCTTGACTGCGTCAGTGCAATCAGATTCTTTTTTATTCACATTGTTCGACAATGGCGAGGTGCCTGCTGTAGACCCGTCTAGTTCTGCGGTGCCTGATGTAGGACTTTCTAGTTCAGCCGAAATCACGTTAACTTGGCTGCGTGACGGTTCACCAGTACCTGATGGCACACCTGTAGAGTTTACAACAACACGCGGGATAGTATCTACTTCAAATGGCACCACAGTAAATGGGCAAGCTACCGTAACAATACAGGCGAGTGATGCTGGTTTGGCCGTAGTTACATTTACTGGTAATGATGGTGATATTTCACTTTCTAATCAACTTTCATTCGAGTTTATTGCTGAAACTGTTGACACCATCGTGGCACAAGCATCACCAGCGTCCGTCGAACCAAGTGGTGATACGTCAGTTATTTCAGTCACTGTCAGGGATGCAAATGACAACCTGGTCAAAGGAAAGGTTATAGACTTCACGCTCGATGATACCAATGGTGGATCTATTTTCCCTGCTACTGCTATTACCGACAGTAGCGGAAATGCTTCTACTGTGTACACCTCTAACGCTGTGTCATCACAAGATGGTGTAACAGTTACTGCTACGGTTAGGGATAACCCTGCGAAACAAGATTCAGTGCATTTAACAGTCGCAGGTCGAGAACTATTCTTAACGTTAGGAACGGGTAATACGCTAGAGGAACCAGATCAAACGATATACAACAAGCAATACAGTGTATTTGTGACTGATGCTGACTCAGCACCAGTTGAAAATGTTAATATCACAGTTACTGCTATACCTAAATATTATTATAAGGGGTATTGGACGAAGTCATTTGATGAGACGGGCAGTTTCGTTGCGTGGGTGCCGACATCAGATAATCCAGATACTGATGACATATTCGAGGAATCTTCTACTCCGCCTTTCGATCTTACTCGCTGTGAAAATGAAGACAGAAACTTTAACGGTATCTTGGATGAAGGAGAGGATACTAACGAAGATGGAATACTGACCCCTGGCAATGTTGTATCAGCAACAGGAGAAGTAACGACTGATAGCCAAGGTCGTGCCATCATTGATATACGTTATCCGCAAAGTTACGGCTTATGGGCAGACATAGACTTGCAAGTAACCGCTCGCGTGACAGGTACAGAAAGTAGCGAGTTTACTTTATTCACGTTGGATGTTTTAGCGTCGGATGTAACTGATGAAGATGTTACACCACCAACGCAAGGTGTAGGTTTGAAAGGTCCATTCGGTGGAATACAAGACTGTAGCACAGCAGAATAGACGAATTGTATTTTTATATAAGTAGCCCCGTATGGGGCTATTTTTTTGCCTAAAATTATTCCAGTTACAAACTATTCCTTGTTTACTTCCTCAGCATCTGTATAATGCGCCGCTCAATGTTGACCAAGTGGTCTAACATTGCGATTGAGCTGGGGTATATCCGCCCAATAGACTTGCCCGAGCAGCGCCAGTGCTGCTTTCGAGAATGTGTGTAAAGTCTTCTTGGTGGTGTCCTCGATGTTGTACCGCAGGATTTCCTGCCAAGAGATAAAATACGATGAGTGAACAAAACTTAGCCTCTGTAGGCTTTGACGCTTTAGGCTTGCCTGAAAATATCCTTTCTGCCTTAAATAAATTAGGTTTTGAATCTGCTACGGCTATTCAAGCGCAAACGATTCCGCCTTTACTAGACGGCCGCGATGTACTTGGTGAGGCCCAAACAGGTACCGGTAAAACAGCCGCATTCAGTCTTCCTGCATTAGCGGCAATTGATGTGTCAATTCGCAAGCCTCAGCTTATGGTGCTAGCACCAACGCGTGAGCTAGCTATTCAAGTGGCGGAAGCAATAGAGTCGTTTGCTGCGCATATGAAAGGCCTTCGTGTTGCTACACTTTATGGTGGTCAGTCATATGGTCCACAGTTCCAACAATTAGAGCGCGGTGCGCAAGTGGTGGTTGGTACACCTGGTCGCCTAATGGACCATCTTCGCCGTAAGAGCTTAAAACTGAATGAACTTAAGCTTTGCGTACTTGATGAAGCCGATGAAATGTTAAATATGGGCTTCCTAGAAGATATCGAGTGGATCTTAGAGCATATTGATTCGTCTACTCAAATGGCACTTTTCTCAGCAACTATGCCGCCTGCTATTCGTAAAGTAGCAAATCGTTTCTTAAAAGATCCTGAACATGTAAAAATTGCTGCGGTGAAAAAAGCGAAAGCCAACATTGCACAGTTTGCATGGAAAGTGAGTGGTATCAATAAGCTAACGGCATTAGAACGTATCGCTGAAACGTTTGATTACGACGCTATGATTATATTTGTGCGCACACGTAATGATACGGTTGAGGTCGCTGAAAAGCTGGAGCGTCAAGGCTACCCTGCATTAGCATTAAATGGTGATATGAACCAAGCGCAACGTGAGCGCACTGTAGATCAAATTAAGTCAGGTCAATCTTCTATTCTTATTGCTACAGATGTTGTTGCTCGTGGCCTAGACATACCACGTATCGACCTTGTCATTAACTACGATTTGCCAGGAGATAACGAGTCTTACGTTCACCGAATTGGTCGAACAGGCCGAGCAGGGCGCAGTGGTACTGCTATTTCTTTTGTGCGTCCGCGCGAAATGTACCTACTTCGCCAATATGAACGTTTGACCTCAGGTGTGATTAATAGCTTTGAATTACCAAGTATTCAAGAAATTGGTAAAAAGCGTATTGCTAAAACACAAGAGCAGTTAATGGCGCTTATTTCTGATAAAGATTTATCAGGTATGCGTGAAATACTAGAAGGGATGACTGCAGATTCCGATACATCAATGTTAGATATTGCAGCAGCACTTTTGTATATGAAGCAACTTAAACAGCCTCTGCAACCAAAAGAAGACCCTAAACCGCGTCGTGAATTTAATGACCGTGGCGATCGTCGCGATGGTAAACGCCGCAATATGCGTGATGGTCAAGGACGTGCTGAACGCGGAGAGCGCCCACAACGCAAACCACGTGCAGCTCGTCAAGACGTAGATTGGCAAACCTATCGTCTAGAAGTTGGTAAAGCGCATGGTGCTAAACCTGGCGACATCGTTGGCGCAATTGCTAACGAAATTTCATTAGACAGTAGCTACATCGGGCAAATTAGTCTGCATGAACGCCATAGCTTGGTTCAACTGCCTACAGGAATGCCACCTGCTTCATTTAAGCAATTAAAGCGTGTGCGTGTTCGTCGTCAAGCGTTAGAAATATCTGTATCTGAGGCCCCTATCGTCAGTGATAAACCTCGCAGAAAAGAGCGCAGAGCTAACTAAATATCTCAATTTTAAAAAGGTGCTTCGGCACCTTTTTTCTTGTCTACACCCTCATAAAATATCGGCTGTACATTTATGTGTACAACCCGTCTGCGCGCCTTATATAGCCTGCTGAAGGGTTGGCTTAAATAACACCAAACATTACGTAAATAAGCATTTACATAACTGGTTTGCTTATGAATGTCCTGATACTTTTTCTTCAGTGTATAGCTGTGAATAATAAAGCCATTACACATGTCGAGAGAGATAATTATGAGTGAAGTAAACAACCCACTAAATTTATGTGGCATTGAATTTACTGAATTTGCTACACCAGATAGCGACTTTATGGAAAAAGCGTTCCATGGCTTTGGTTTTTCAAAAGTTAAGAAGTTCAAAGGACGTGATATTGATTATTTCAATCAAAACGATATCCACTTTTTACTTAACAATGAACAAGCTGGTTTTTCACGTGACTTTGCAAAGGCGCATGGTCCTGCGATTTGTTCGATGGGGTGGCGTGTAGCAGACGCACAATTTGCGTTTGAAGAAGCCGTTAAGCGTGGCGCGAAATCAGCGCAAGATGCACCTAACAAACTTCCATATCCAGCGATTTATGGTATTGGTGATAGCCTTATTTACTTCATTGAAAAATTTGGTGATAAAGGTTCGATTTACAACGACGATTTTGAACCATTAGCCGAACCTACATTGGTTGAAGATAAAGGCTTCCTAGCGGTAGATCACCTAACGAATAATGTCTACCAAGGCACTATGGAGAAGTGGTCAAACTTCTACAAAGAAGTCTTCGGTTTTACAGAGGTGCGCTACTTCGACATTAAAGGTGAGAAAACTGCTCTAGTATCTTACGCATTGCAATCTCCGTGCGGTAACTTCAGTATTCCAATTAACGAAGGTAAAGGTACCAACAATAACCAAATCGATGAGTACTTAGATGAGTACAATGGCCCAGGTGTTCAGCATTTAGCCTTTATCACAGAAGACTTGGTAGGCTCTTTGGATCGTATCGATGGCGACATTATCGATACGTTGAACATCGTTCCTGAATATTACGATGATGTTTTCGACCGTATCCCTTGGGTGAAAGAGGACAAAGAGAAAATTAGAGCGCACCAAATTTTGGTAGATAGCCAAAAAGAGAACTCTTATTTACTTCAAATCTTCACTAAGAATATCTTTGGTCCAATTTTCATTGAGATGATTCAACGTGTTGATGACAAAGGATTTGGTGAGGGCAACTTTACTGCATTATTTAAGTCAATTGAATTAAACCAAATGGAACGTGGTGTTTTATAACTGACCATAGTCCAATGACGAAAAAGCCGGCTTTATGCCGGCTTTTTTATGCTTATGTAGCTGTGACTACTGTTGCTACATCTTCTCCATTTGTTCAATGAGAAAAGCTGAAATCTCTGCACCAACTTTTAACGTTTGTTCAGAGCTAATAGCACCTCGACCAGAACTGTCTGTGAATGGCGCTATCTCCATCATATCGGCACCTGTAATAGGGTATAAAGCCGCTAATGATTTGATAACCGCCATCGCTTCCTCAGGCGTTAAACCATCTTCTTCAGGCGTGCCAGTTGCCGATGCAAATTCTGCATCAAGTGCATCAATGTCAAAGCTCACATAGAGTTCATCTATTTCTTGATCGGCTAACTGCGCTTTTATGTTGTTGATAACGCGTTCAATGCCCACTTCGCGTACTTCTTTTGCCCAGTGCTGCTTGACGCCAAAAGTAGACTCCCAGTGTGATTTAGGTTTACCACTTGAACGAATGCCCACTTGAATCAAATGATGAGGTTCATGAAGGTCATCTAAGATATGTGTGCACCAAGAACCGAAACATAAGTCAATGCCCAGACGCTCTACCAGTAAATCAGTATGTGCATCAAAGTGGATAATGGCCGCTCTTTTGCCTGCTTTTTTCTTTGCTTGAAGGTAAGCTTTGGTTAGCGGGTAACTGATTGAGTGGTCGCCACCAATAGCAAAAATGCCCTTATCAGGGTTTTGCGCATAAAAATCGTGCAAAACTTTTTCAGTAATAGATAGTGGGCTAACACCATGCACACTATCAGCGCTGCCATAGAGTGCTTTTCTGCAATTTGCAATGGTTGCTTCATTCAAGTACTTGTCGTGCAACAAATGCGGTATAACGCGCACGTCTCCGAGGTCAAAGTAATTAAGGTTCGGGTATTGATTCAATAGTGTTGAACGAAGAAAAAGCGGTCCCCAGTTGGCGCCACGCAATATGCCACCACCACAATCAGAAGCAATGCCTAGCATGACTGCTTTTTGCTCGCCATTGTATTGCTTAAGTTTTTGTTGCCAGATATCAACAATATCTGTTGTAAAACCATACATAGCTTTATGAAGTTGTTCTTTTCTTTCCTTGGCGGTGTTAACCGTGAATACGCCATTCCCTGGTGGACATAAACATTCACTTACCTTGTTTATAAAGGTTTGATTAAATCCTGTCATAGTGTCACTCGTGCTGAAATAAATTGTTAAGCGAAAAGATGAGTTTTATGAAAACAGAGGAGTGTTCTTTTGCTGGGGAAATTTACTAACCCATGCAATTTAATTCTTATAATCCCCTTACACTTTGGAGCAAAGTCTATTATGATGCGCCCGAAAATGCGGTGAATATTATAGCGAAATAAGGCATTTAGGTGAACCAAATAAAATATTTACTTGTCACCTTGCATATTTATAGATATATCTACTAATAGTTATCTGATTGATAATTTGCTAATTAAAAATTGGATTTTGAAGTAAGCCAACACTCCACGTAGCTCGCACAACGAGTAGGTTTCACTTTTTTCAATATTACTCACTGCATAAAAATGTAGGCTTTTAAAGCAGGAAAATACGAATTTATGGCAAAATCTCTGGTAATCGTCGAGTCACCGGCCAAAGCAAAGACGATTAACAAATACCTAGGCAAAGATTTCATCGTGAAATCTAGCGTAGGTCATGTCCGTGATCTTCCAACAGGAAGCACAGGTAAGAAAGTGGCAGCCAAGCCTGCGGCCGAAGTCCGCAAAATGTCACCAGAAGCTAAAGCAAAATACAAAGCTAAACGCGACAAGCAAGCGTTAGTGAACCGCATGGGTATAGACCCCGAAAAAGATTGGAAAGCGTCGTACCATATCCTTCCAGGCAAAGAAAAAGTCGTTAATGAGTTAACTAAGCTCGCTGAAAAAGCCGATACTATCTATCTCGCAACCGATTTGGATAGAGAGGGGGAAGCTATCGCTTGGCACTTAAAAGAAATTTTAGGTGGAGAAGACGATAAGTATCGCCGAGTCGTCTTCAATGAAATTACAGAGAATGCGATTCAACAGGCATTCGCGACGCCAGGTGAACTCAGCATGCCAGGCGTAAACGCACAACAAGCTCGCCGCTTTCTAGACCGTGTCGTTGGTTTTATGGTGAGCCCATTACTTTGGAAGAAAGTTGCACGTGGTTTATCAGCTGGACGTGTACAGTCAGTGGCAGTAAAACTGGTTGTAGAAAGAGAGCGAGAAATCAAAGCGTTTGATCCGCAAGAGTTCTGGGAAATCGTCGCTGATACAAAAGCAACAGATGGTACAGAGTTAACACTTGATGTAACACATCAAAATGGCAAAGCGTTTAAACCCAAGAACAAAGCAGAAACAGATGCTGCTTTAGCGATACTTGAAAATGCGGCCTATTCGGTTGCAAAGCGAGAAGATAAGCCTTCGAAAAGCTCTCCTTCAGCACCATTTATTACCTCTACGCTTCAACAGGCGGCCAGTACGCGCTTAGGCTTTGGTGTTAAGCGTACTATGGGGCTTGCTCAGCGATTGTATGAAGCTGGTCATATTACCTACATGCGTACAGACTCGACTAACTTGAGTGCAGACGCCGTGAATATGGCACGTGATTACATTAGTGACAACTTTGGTGAGAATTACTTACCTGAAAAAGCAAAGGTTTACGGTTCTAAGGGCAACGCACAAGAGGCGCATGAAGCGATACGTCCATCAAATGTGAAACTAGAAGCTGCTTTGTTAAACGATGTCGATGCAGATGCGAAGAAGCTATATGATTTGATTTGGCGACAATTTGTTGCTTGTCAAATGACCGCGGCGCGTTATGACGTTTCAACGTTAACCATATCGGCGGGTGAATTTGACCTTAAAGCAAAAGGTCGTGTGATGCGCTTTGATGGTTGGACAAAGGTCCACCCACAAATGAATAAAGGCGATGACAAACATCTTCCTGATCTCGCTGTCGGAGAAGCAGTAAGCTTAGTTAAGTTGGACCCGTCACAGCACTTTACCAAGCCACCAGCGCGCTTTGGTGAAGCGTCTTTGGTTAAAGAATTAGAAAAACGCTCAATTGGGCGACCATCGACCTATGCTTCAATTATTTCAACCATACAAGATCGTGGCTATGTGCGTCTCGAAAAGAAGCGCTTCTATGCTGAAAAAATGGGTGAAATAGTCACTGACAGCTTGTCTGGTAGTTTCAGTAACTTAATGAGTTACGATTTTACAGCCAATATGGAACAAGAGCTTGATGACATTGCAGAAGGTGCAATTGACTGGAAATCGGTACTGAACGAATTTTATGGCAACTTTAAAGAACAACTAAATAACGCAGACAAGCCTTCAGAAGAAGGTGGCATGCAAGCTAATGAGCCAGTGCTTACCGATATTGATTGCCCGACGTGTGGTCGCAAAATGGGCATTCGCACGGCATCTACGGGTGTGTTCTTAGGCTGTTCCGGCTACTCGTTACCGCCGAAAGAGCGCTGTACCACTACCATGAACTTGATTCCTGGTGAAGAGGCTGTAAGTGTTTTAGCTGAAGATCAAGAAACAGAGGCCCTTCGTGCCATGCATCGTTGTCATAAATGTGGCACTGCAATGGACAGCTATTTGATTGATGAGAAGCGTAAGCTACATGTCTGTGGTAATAACCCAGTTTGTGATGGTTACGAGCTAGAGGAAGGTGATTTCAAGATAAAAGGGTATGATGGCCCTGTGCTTGAATGTGACCGCTGTGGTTCTGATATGGAGCTAAAATCAGGCCGTTTTGGCAAGTACTTCGACTGTACAAATTCTGAGTGTAAAAACACGCGTAAGCTATTGGCAAATGGTGAAGCGGCTCCACCTAAGGAAGACCCGGTTCAATTACCTGAGCTTCCATGTGAAAAGTCTGATGCTCACTTTGTATTAAGAGATGGGGCTGCAGGTATCTTCTTAGCGGCTAGCACATTTCCGCGCTCTCGAGAGACAAGAGCGCCTAAAGTTGCTGAGTTGCATCGCTTTAGAGATAGGATTTCTTCTAAATTCTACTATTTGGCTGACGCTCCACAGCAAGACGCAGATGGTAACGATTATATTGTTCGTTATAGCAGAAAAACAAAAGAGCAGTATGTAATGACTGAAGTAGATGGAAAGGCTACCGGTTGGGTTGCTAAGTATATCGAAGGTAAATGGGTGGAAGAGCAGACTAAAAAGTCTGCGGCTAAACCGAAGAAGAAAAAGTAGTCTGCACGCAGTATAAAAAAGCGCCGTTTGGCGCTTTTTTCGTATTATGGCTAAGAGAATTCTTGTTTATTGTTGTGAACTTGTTATTTTAATACCGTATTTCAGTAAACGTCGTTGAAATCGACACTATCTATCCGGAAGTTGTGAGAAATGGATATTTTCACCCTCATCATGTGCACCTTGCTTGTTAGCTTTTTTATGATGCTAACTATGTTTTCCTTATTCAAAGGGAGTCGTCATGAAGCATATCTGCTGGATTGGGGCGTTGCTGGCGCGTGTTTTTGTGCATCGAGTTTCTTTGGTGTGCTGGGCACACAGTTTGGCTTATCTGGAGTCATAGCTTCTGGTATTGCCAATTCATTTTATATAACGGCACATGCAGCCATATTCACCGGACTATTTGTGTTAAACGGTGGGCAAAGCCAGAGAGCTATGTTGCTTGTTGTTTGGCTGTTTATATTGTTTCTCCACCAGTTCGAGTATATCTATTCTTCCGTTAATAATCGCCAGCTAGTCTTTTACCCGCTTATCATTGCATTTGACTTATTGGCCGCATCACAGGCGCATAAATTACGGAAGCAAAGTTATGGATACGGGCTGATTAAATGTGTCATGCTGTTTTTTGTTGCGCAAATGGTGATCAGAACGCTGTATATGTTGATTGATGGTAAATCCATGGCCGTGTTTGGTAGCGAATTTGTACAAACATCTGGAACACTATTTTTGTTGTTGTTTTTATTTTTGCAAACGCTCGCGTTTGTATTGGTTTTTAATACGCGAAAAGAAAACCAAATCCGCAGTTACGCCATCACCGACCACTTGACCGGTTGGTTGAATAGAAGGGCGCTTGAGCCTAATACAAAAAGCCTATTAGCAAAAGCAAAGCGTGAGAAAGTGCAGCTGGGTGTGATTATGTTTGATATTGACAACTTTAAAGCGGTCAATGATGAATATGGTCACCTGTGTGGTGATGAGGTAATAAAACAAGTTGCTAATAAAGCCAAACAAGTAAACAGGGATTCAGACTTTCATTACCGCGTTGGCGGAGAAGAATTTCTGGTATTGCTTTATAACGTTAATCTGTATCAAGTGCAGCAATTAGCGGAACGTGTTAGAGCCGCAATAGATGAGTTAATGGTAGTTCACAATCATAAGAAAATTCACCCAAAAGTGAGTGTTGGCACGGCACTATCAAGTAAATCAGACGAGCAATGGGAAGCGTTAATAAGTCGAGCAGACAAAGCGCTATATTTTGCTAAAGAAAATGGCAAGAATCAGGTCAAAGCATTTCAACCTGATATGGATGCCTTAGCGACGAACTAATTGGGTTACCTACATGAATTCCAGTTCGTCTATTACACGACGTGCTTGAGCAGCGGTACAGTCGGTTTTAGCGATTAACTGGTTAACGGTTATTCCTGCGTTTTGTTTAGCAATAAACATTAGATCATCATGTGTTAATGACTCTTGCTGCTTTCTCAAATGCTTTGCAAGCCATTGCCAGCTGTCTTCATTACTTTGTTCTATAAATTCAATAATATTTTGCAATTGATACTTGTCCGCAGACAACTTCCAGTTCCTTGAGCGTCCTATACGATTTAGTTCACAACCAATTGCTCGAATCTCTGACTTAAGCGCATATGCCTTCATCGTTTTGCGAAGAAACGATGGCAATATAATGGTGGAACTAGAAGACTTCACAATGTCGCTTTCAATATCGTAATGGGGTAGATAACTAGTATAAAAAAACTTTTCAGGCCTTAAAACCAAAACAACCAGCATAGCGCTGGTTGTTTGTGTTGATTGTGGTGCTTACCACTTTTTCTTTGGTTGGAATAAAACGTCCAAGTCGTCTTCTTCACTTTTCGCTTTTTTGGCAGCGTCTTTGGCATTCGTATTTTTAAGTTCAGCTGTAATTTGCTCAAGTTTGTCTTCTATTTCTTCTTTCTTAGAACGTACATACTCGCTTTGATTCGAAGTGTTGCCAATGGTTTGTAACGCTTTTTCGTAGTACTGACGCGCAGAGCCTAACATTTCTTTGCTGTATGCTTGATTGCCGCGTTTTAGTAAGCTCTCGATATTTATTTTAAGCTGCATGCCATCTAAACGTGCATCCTGTTTCACAAATACTTGCGCATCAAGTGCGCCTTTAGTTTGTTCTGACTTAAGCGTTACACGAAGCTTTTTGATACATTGAAGTATTTGGACAAGCTGTTGTTCATTATCTGGCAATGTAAACTGTTCTTCTTTGTTCGAGCTATTTGCCGCCATGTCAGCTGATGCTTTTAGACGAGACTCGAACTCTTGAACTTTTTGCTTGCTTGCTTTTACCTCTGGCATGATTTGTAGCATGGCTTTCGCCGCGTTTAAGCTCCGACGAGTCAGAATTTCAACCATGGCTGGATTGTCAGGCAACATAGCCATCATCATGATGAGTTCTTCGGTTTCATCAATAATTGCCTTTTGTTTAGCGACCTTGGCACGCTTTTCTGCTTCTACTTTTTCTTTGTGTTGCTGAATTGCGTTAATCACTACGACAAAAATAATCAGAGCGACAATCAATCCGACAATTATTGCTATCATATTTATTCCAATAATAAGTTCGAACTACTTTTTACGAGTCTACAAAAATTGTATGCATTATCATAGAGCTAAACAGATGAATTAGTGAAAAACCTCTAGAAAGTGTAGCTTATTCAAACGACTTTTACTTTTATGCATTGTTTACGAGATATTTCGACATTATTTGCTAAGCTTTTGGTTATAAATTGAATATTTTTAAATCAAATATGGAATATTACTGAGAATCAGTATATATTTTTGGAATAAGAAAAGTTCGAATCCAAGTGATAATGGAATAAAGATGAAACTCCAACAGTTACGTTACATTGTTGAGGTACTAAATAATAACCTCAATGTGTCGGCTACAGCCGAAAGCTTATACACTTCACAGCCTGGTATTAGTAAACAGGTGCGAATGCTCGAAGACGAGCTGGGCATTCAAATTTTTGGTCGAAGTGGTAAGCATTTAACACACGTGACTTCTGCGGGCCATGAAGTTATCAATATCGCTACGGAAATACTGAATAAAGTTGAAGCGATAAAAGCGGTTGCTAGTGAGCATACGCAGCCAGACCAAGGAAAACTTCGCATTGCTACTACGCACACGCAAGCGCGCTATGCACTGCCTGATGTTATCCAAGGTTTTATTAAAAAGTACCCTAAAGTGTCACTGCACATGTACCAGGGAACGCCTCAGCAAATCAGTGAAGCTTCTGCCAAAGGTGACGCTGATTTTGCTATTGCTACCGAATCTTTGCATTTATACAACGACTTAATCATGTTGCCGTGTTATCACTGGAACAGAAGTATTATCGTTCGAAAAGATCATCCTCTTGCTAACAAGAAAGATTTAACCATCGCTGATATTGCTAAGTATTCCTTAGTGACTTACGTGTTTGGTTTTACCGGTCGTTCCGAGCTGGACAAAGCATTTAGTGCTGCAGGTTGTGAGCCTAAAGTGGTATTTACCGCAACAGACGCAGATGTTATCAAAACCTATGTTCGCCTTGGTGTGGGTATTGGTGTGATTGCAACGATGGCAATGGATCCTGAAACAGATTCAGATTTAGTCGTGTTAGACGCAAGCCATTTGTTTAAAGCCAGTACAACGAAAATCGGCTTCAAACGTGGTACATTCTTGCGCGGTTATATGTTTGATTTCATTGAGCGTTTTGCACCTCATCTCAACCGAGACTTGGTTACACGAGCAATGCTGCTGAAAAACAACCATGAAATTGAAGAGCTGATGTCGGATATAGAGCTTCCTGTTAAATAGGCACTCTTTGCTTATCAGTGACCAACTAACAAAAAAGAGGCTTTTAGCCTCTTTTTTGGTTTTCATAGTCAATGTTGCGGTTGAAGGGGTTGTCTAACACTCAATGATATTAACAGCTAAGCCACCTCGCGATGTCTCTTTGTATTTAGTCTTCATATCATTCCCTGTGTCCCACATAGTTTTGATCACCTTATCAAGCGATACCTTTTGAGTGCCTGTACCGCGCAATGCAAGACGAGAAGCATTAATTGCCTTAACAGCACCCATGGCATTACGTTCGATACAAGGTACCTGTACGAGCCCGCCTACAGGATCACAAGTTAAGCCTAAGTTATGCTCCATACCAATCTCTGCGGCATTTTCCACTTGCTTAGGCGAACCTCCCATGATTTCGGTCAGCGCGCCTGCAGCCATAGAACAGGCCACACCTACCTCGGCTTGGCAACCACCTTCTGCACCTGAAATAGTTGCATTGGTTTTGTACAATACACCTATCGCCGCAGCTGTTAGTAGGTAACGGATACAGTCTTCGTCTTCAACTGGTTTTATGAATTTATCGTAGTAGCACAGTACGGCAGGAATAATACCCGCAGCACCGTTAGTAGGCGCAGTAACTACGCGGCTACCAGCTGCATTTTCCTCATTTACCGCTAGTGCAAATAGGTTAACCCAATCCATCGCACTTAACGGGTCGACATTCTTTTCTACAGAGAGTGAGCGGTGTAATGCTGGCGCACGTCTATTTACTTTTAGGCCACCAGGCAGAATACCTTCGGTGCGCATACCTCGGTCTACACTGTCTTTCATTGCGCGCCAGATAGCGACTAATCCTTCACGGATTGTTTTTTCATCAGTCAGACACTTTTCGTTGTCCATCATTATCGTACTGATACTTAAACCTTTCTCTGTGGCTTCTTTTATTAGCTCATCCGCAGTAGAAAAAACATGGGGTCTAACGATGTTGGCATGTAAAGATAGCGCTTTGTCTTTTTCCTTTTCAAAATCGCAGTCCTGAACGATAAAACCGCCACCAATTGAGTAGTAGGTTTCTTCAAAAATGATGTCATCACCGCTGTAAGCAAAAATGGTCATTGCATTAGCGTGAGCAGGTAGCGTCTTTCTTCTGTGATAGATAATCGCGTTTGACTTAGGGAAGTCGACCGTCTTTTTGCCCAACAAAGAGATTTGCTGACTATCAACTGTAGATGCGAGGATCGTTTCTATGGACTCTACAGGGATGGTTTCTGGCGCTTCACCAGTTAAACCCAAAATAACGGCTTTTCCTGTGCCATGGCCAACACCGGTTTGCCCTAGAGAGCCAAACAGCTCGCAGTTTACGCGATCGACTGATGCTAATAAGCCTTTTTCTTCAAGGTGTTCAGCGAATAATTTTGCTGCACGCATTGGGCCAACCGTGTGAGAACTGGACGGACCAATGCCAATTGAAAACATATCAAATACACTAATCATGGTGATAGCCTGAATTAATAATTGTACTTTCTAGTATTTTTGAAATTATGTTCGGCATTCTACCTGAAAGTTTTCATTGTTAAAAACAGATAACTTCAATTATAGGAGAAATAAATAAAATGGCTTAATGATGGATGTGCGCTACAAGGTCAGCCAACATAGCAGCAGTAGCACCCCAAATATTGTAATGCTTATAAGGCATAAAATAGACGTGATGTTTTTTACCTTTATGGAAGGTAGACACTTTTAAATGGTTTTGATGGTCTACAAAGAAGCTTAGTGGAACGGTAAATATTTCTGCCACTTCTTGCTCGTCCGCTTGCAGTGCTAGCTCACCACTGATCAGTCCAATAATAGGAGTCACTTGGTAACCCGTTATCGTGTGATAAGGTTCAAGCTGACCAAGTACATCAACTTGTTCTGGGTTTAATGCAATTTCTTCGTGAGCTTCTCTCAGTGCCGTCTCAACGTAATTTGCATCTTGCTTTTCAACTTTACCGCCGGGAAAGCTAATTTGCCCAGGGTGATGCTTAAGGTGATCCGCTCTTCGGGTAAAGACAATATCTAAGCCTCGCTCAGTTTCGACGAGAGGAATAAGAACAGCCGCTGCTTTTACGCGGTCAGCGAATTTGAATTTATGTTGTGATGGCGCTAACGGAAATAAATGAAAACGATTGAGAAACTGCGCTTTATTCATCACTTTTCTTTTGCAAAGTTGGAAGTATTTTACCTACTTTATCAAAAGTTTCTTGGTATTCACTAGAGACTTTTGAGTCTGCGACAAGCCCGCCACCAGCCCAACAATGTATTTTATTTTCTTGGCATATCAACGTGCGAATAGTGATGCTGGTATCCATGTTGCCACAAGCTGAAAGGTAACCTATTGAGCCACAATAAAGGTTTCTTCGATGGGGCTCGAGCTCTTCAATAATCTCCATGGCACGTATTTTAGGCGCACCAGTAATAGAGCCTCCAGGAAACGAAGCTCTAATTAAATCTGTACCATCAAGCCCATCTTTTAGTTTCCCCTCAACGGTGCTCACCAAGTGATGCACTGCGGGGAAGCTTTCGATATCAAATAGTTTTGGCACGTTTACTGTTCCAGAAACGCATACTCGGCTAATGTCGTTGCGTAGTAAATCAACAATCATTAGATTTTCGGCGCGATCTTTCGTCGACGCTGACAGTTGCTCTGCATTCGCCTGATCGGTCTCTTTGTCAATACCACGTGGCAATGTCCCTTTAATTGGCTTTGTTTGCACTTTTCCGTCACTTAACCACATAAAACGCTCTGGCGAAATGCTAAGCACCGATGTTTGGTCGAAACGCATGAAGGCAGAAAACGGGGCTTTGTTTGCCTCGCGTAGCGTTTTATAGGCGTCAAATTCGTCACCTTTATAGCTTGCGCTAAATCGCTGGGCGAGATTTATTTGATAACAATCGCCAGAGCGCAGGTACTCTTGCACTTGTGCAAATTTATTAGCGTAAGCTGCTTCGTTCATGTTTGCGTGCCATTGGGACGTTAGTGCGAAGGGAGTTAAATCATCTGGGCCTGCGCTTACATCTGGCACATCAATCACATCGAGGTTTGCTGCTATATCATTCCATTCATTTTCTGGTGCAATCAACCACCATTGCTGTAAATCATTATCAAACAGCAGGGCGTTCAGATAGATGCCAACAGCCATTTCTGGCATGGAAATATCATTCTCAGCTAGCACAGGAAGCTTTTCGAAACGGCGACCTAAATCATAACTGAAATAGCCGATAGCTCCGCCATTAAAAGGTAGTTCTGATGAGGATAGTGGATGCTTTTGGAAAATGTCCCTTTCTATGCTTTTCAGAACAGCTAACGGATCATCATCACTTGTTTGGTTTAGATGTGCCCACCCTGAAGATTTTGTACTTACTGTCGTGTGTCGTCCTGTCGTTTCTATACATGCAACAGGTTGCCAAGCAATAATGTCGAATTTAGCATTCGGGTGCACACTGTCGGAAGAATCCAGCCAAATGCTCCAGGGTAAACCAGAGAATGGTTCAAATACGTTTAGCGGCTTATAGCTATCGAGCGACTCAAGTCGTTTTATCAGCAAAGAAGCAGAGGAGTTAGAGCTTGGCAATGGACACCTGTAATCAGTGGTGATGAACAAGATTTTCAATTGCTGCCATCACGATAATTGATTGGCAGCTAACGGTTAAGCAGGGTATCATATCGGCAAAAATTTAACTTTCAATATCTGATTGTTAATCAATAACATCTCTAAGAGAGCAAGAGACGATTATGGCTATCATCAAACAGCAAGATTTCATTGAAAGTATTGCCGACGCGTTGCAATACATTTCTTATTACCACCCTCTAGATTTTGTCCAAGCAATTGAAAAGGCATATCACAAAGAAGAAAGCCAGGCGGCTAAAGATGCGTTGGCGCAAATTCTGATCAATTCTCGTATGTCAGCGCACGGCAAGCGCCCAATCTGCCAAGACACCGGCATCGTAACATGCTTTGTGAAAGTCGGTATGGCGGTTCAGTGGGACAATACAGACATGACGGTTCAACAGATGGTGGATGAGGGGACACGTCGAGCATATATGAACCCAGACAACCCACTTCGAGCGTCAATTGTTGCAGACCCAGCAGGCACTAGAAAGAACACCAAAGACAATACTCCGTCAGTTGTTTACATTGACATGGTGCCAGGCAATGAGATTGAAGTGCACATTGCTGCAAAAGGCGGTGGTAGCGAGAACAAAACCAAGTCAGTGATGCTAAACCCTTCAGACAATATTGCTGATTGGGTAGTTGAAACGTTACCTAAAATGGGGGCTGGTTGGTGTCCACCAGGGATGTTAGGTATAGGTATTGGTGGTACAGCTGAAAAAGCGGGTGTATTAGCGAAAGAAAGCTTGATGGAACCGGTAGATATTCAAGAGTTGCTTGACCGTGGCCCTGAAAATGCTGAAGAAGAACTGCGTCTTGAAATTTACGAACGCGTTAATAAATTAGGTATTGGCGCACAAGGTCTGGGCGGTTTGACTACCGTTGTAGATGTTAAGATTAATACAGCGCCTACTCATGCGGCGTCTAAGCCAGTCGTGATGATTCCTAACTGTGCAGCGACACGTCATGTTCATTTCCACTTAGACGGCTCGGGTCCAGCAGATTTACAGCCACCTAAACTAGAAGATTGGCCAGAAATTACCTGGGAAGTGGGGGAAAATGTTCGCCGCGTTAATGTTGATGAGTTAAAGAAGGCAGACGTGGCAGAGTGGAAAACGGGCGAAACTGTTTTGCTAAGCGGTAAAATATACACCGGCCGTGATGCTGCGCATAAGCGTATGCAAGAAATGATTGCTAATGGTGAAGAGCTTCCAGTAGATTTGACTGACAAATTCATCTACTACGTTGGGCCTGTAGATGCTATTGGTGATGAAGCGGTTGGTCCAGCAGGCCCTACGACAGCAACACGTATGGATAAGTTTACTGACTTAATGCTTTCTGAAACGGGCTTAATTGGTTCTATTGGTAAAGCAGAACGTGGTCCTGCGACTGTTGAGAGTATCAAACAACATAAGTCTGTTTATTTAATGGCCGTTGGTGGCGCTGCGTATCTTGTTTCAAAGGCTATTAAGAAAGCAAAAGTAGTGGCATTTGAAGACTTAGGTATGGAAGCTATCTATGAATTTGAAGTAGAAGACATGCCGGTAACGGTTGCCGTTGACAGTACTGGTGAGTCAGCTCATGTCACAGGCCCTGCTATTTGGCAGGCTAAAATTGAAGAGTTAGACGAAGCATTGAGCTAATCAATCTCTTCTATTAGAAAAACGCCCGACAGGGCGTTTTTTGTTTCTATTGTTCACTGCGCGCTTGATTACCCGATTCCATTACATGCTTTACCGCATTTGATTCGAGTCATGGCAGTTTTCAGATCAAGCCATAAAAATTCATACAAGTTTTCAAAAAGCTGCTAAATTGTTGAAATAACAACAAGCTTTTCTTAGGGAAGTAAAGTGCTGATTGAGAGTTTTCCGTCGTTACCAAACATGCATGCCTTGTTTGTCTTGTTGCTTACATGTGCTGCCTTGTACTTGTTTAAACGTGAAGACATAGCGTTAGAGACCTCCTCCCTAGCCGTAATTGCTGTACTTACCGTGTTCTTTGCTTTGTTTCCTTTTGGTGAAGGCGAGGGGCTTTTAGAGCCCGTTTCCTTTTTTCATGGTTTTGGCCATGAGGCGCTGGTGACTGTATGCGCATTAATGATTATTGGCCAAGCCATTGTCCGAACGGGCGCTTTAGAGCCTATCGGGCGAAGCTTATCTAGGCTTTGGAAAATCAGCCCATCATTCTCTTTACTTTGTACCTTGATCATTGCAGGTGCGCTTAGTGCTTTTGTTAACAACACGCCTATTGTTGTTTTGCTATTGCCGATATTAATTAGCGTTGCTATTAGGACTCAATCTAATGTCAGTGGCATGCTATTACCGATGGGGCTTGCTACGCTTGTTGGGGGCATGTTTACCACTATTGGTACCTCTACGAATCTGCTAGTGGTCAGTGTAGCAGCGGAAATGGGCGTAGAGCGGTTTGGCATGTTCGATTTCGCCCCTATTGTTATGATTGCTGCAGTGGTTGCTGTACTTTATTTATGGTTAATTGCACCGCGCATACTACCGCAGCGCGAAGCCACTATGCCGGACACCTCGCCTCGACTTTTCAGCGCTTATTTACACATAGGAGAAAACTCACAATTGATTGGACAGACAATTTCCGATGCGATTAAGTTAACAGACGGCATGATGCGTATCGAGAGCGTCCAACGAGGTAAAGATTTTCACAAGCTGGTGCCGCTGCCTGATACTGTTATCAAAGAAAACGATCGACTTCACGTTAAAGATTATCCTGATAGATTAAAGGAGTTTGAAACGGTTTTAAAAGCAACATTGCACTCAGGCAAACACAAGGTCGATGAAGAGCATCCACTTGAAGCAGGAACGCAGGTACTTGCTGAAATCGTTGTTATTTTGGGTTCAGGGTTGATTGGCAGAACATTGAAAAGTGCTAATTTTGGCTCAGAGTACGGTATTTCTGCGGTAGCACTGCACCGTGAGGGTAAGCCCATGGAGATTACTCGCCGTAGTATCGGAACTGTACCATTGCGTGTCGGAGATATCCTGCTTGTTCAGGGTGAAGCAGAACAGATCGAAGAGTTAAAAACACAGCAAGGCATATTAGTTGTGGATGGCGCATCAAAAGTGCTTCAAACCGCCAAAGCACCAATTGCAATGGGCGTTATTTTTGGTGTTGTTCTAATGCCTGTGCTAGACATCCTGCCCATTGTCATTAGTTCTGTTTGTGGTGTATTGGTATTACTAGCGTCGAAGTGTCTTAACTGGCAAGAAGTGGCGGCGGCGCTTAGCACGCAAGTTATTTTAATCGTAGCAGCCTCACTCGCTTTAGGTTCAGCAATGGTCGGCACAGGGGCGGCACAGTATCTTGCCGAGGCATTTGTTGCACTATCATCGTCATTGCCTGTAGGAGGGGTTCTAGCGGCTTTGATGCTATTGCTCGCAATTTTAACGAATGTTGTGTCGAACAATGCAGCAGCCGTTATTGGTACGCCGATTGCGATATCTGTGGCACAACAACTGGGGGCGCCCGCTGAGCCTTTTGTTTTAGCAGTGCTATTTGGCGCTAATTTAAGCTATGCCACGCCGATGGCCTATAAAACTAACTTGTTGGTCATGAATGCTGGTGGCTATCAATTTGGCGATTTCGTTAAAGTAGGTATTCCGTTAATTATACTGATGTGGGTTACGCTTTCGATGACGTTGACTTGGGTTTACCTTAGCTAGATCTCTTCTGAAATCCAGAGCAGATAAGATGTATAAAGAACAACTGTATATTTACACATTATGTAAAGCTAGCTAAGATACTCAAAATACAAAAACTAGGTTCATTATGCTGGCTAACGTTCAACAATGGGACTTCAGTGTTTGGCTAACACTTTTCTGCGCAGTGAGTTGCTGCTTTCTCATATTATTTGCCCTAAAGCAGCGTAGCCAACTCAATAAAGCGATGCTTCAGCAGCACACTACTCAAGCGCAAATGGATCAACTTTTACCGTTGATTCAAAAGCTACCGGTAGAAATTCAATTAAGTACAGATAAACAGTTATCTAGTCTGCGTCTTCACCTCATGAGACAGCAAGCTGATTTTCATCAGCAAACCAGTGAGCAGCAAATAAAGTCCTTCGACACAATCCATCAAACATTGGCAAGACATGCAAAAGACAATCGGGAAGAGCTCGCAACGGCACTGACCAAAAATATGGCATCGCTTACTGAGTCGACTGATAAGCGTTTGCAGGATATTAGTGGACAGGTTGAAAAGCGTCTATCTGAAGGCTTTGAAAAAACAACACAAACGTTTACTGATATCCTGAAAAGGTTAGCGTTGATAGATGATGCACAAAAGAAAATTACCGAGCTATCGACTAACGTAGTCAGTTTGCAAGAAGTGCTTGCTGATAAACGCTCTCGTGGCGCATTTGGTGAGGTGCAACTCAACAGCCTTATCCGCAATGTTCTGCCGGAAAGCCAGTTTTCGCTTCAACACACTTTATCTAACGGCAAGGTGGCAGATTGCATGTTATTTTTGCCTAAACCGACCGGTAACGTGGTGATAGATTCTAAGTTTCCGTTGGAGAGCTATCAAATCATGGTAGATCCTGAACAGGATGCAATACTTCGCAAGCAAGCAGAAAAACAGTTCAAGCAAGACATCAAAAAGCATATTTCTGACATCGCGAGCAAGTACCTCATAGAAAATGAAACTGCCGATGGTGCCGTCATGTTTATTCCCGCAGAGGCGGTTTTCGCAGAAATACATGCGCACCATAGCGACTTAGTCACGATCGCTAACCAACAGCGTGTTTGGTTAGCGTCACCAACCACGTTAATGGCAATACTGACGACAGCACGAGCGGTACTAAAAGATGAAGCCACCCGGAGTCAGGTTCATATTATTCAGCAACATTTGGCTGAATTGGCGAAAGACTTTGATCGCTTCCAAGGGCGTTTTACAAATCTTGCTCGTCACATAGATCAAGCCGCGACTGATGTTAAACAGATTCATACGTCAGCATCAAAAATCAGCCAACGGTTTGAGAAGATTGAAAAGGTTGAGCTTAAAGAAGAAAAGGATGAACTTCTCGAGTTGTCTTAAAGCGGAAGTTTTAGTGGTGAGGAAAAATAGTGCCTAAATAATGTTAGGCACTTTTCTGATAGCTTTGAACGCGGTTTCGGCCTAATTCTTTTGCAAGATAGAGCGCCTTGTCCGCATGCACTAGCAGCTCTTTTAAAGAGTCGCTATTCGTCATTTTGCTGGCAATACCGAAACTGGCTGTGCAGTTGAAGTCGTGTTTACCAATGATTGGAATAGGGTGCTGTTCTATGGATATACGCATTGCTTCAGCAAGGTTTAATGCTTCTGGTGCTGTTGTTTCTGGCATTATCAATGCGAATTCCTCGCCACCAATACGGGCAAAAAAGTCTTGCGGGCGACGGTGTCTGTTAATAACGCTAGCCACTTCTGTTAGGCATAGATCGCCAGCAGCATGTCCATACAAGTCGTTAATGCGCTTAAAGTAATCTAGGTCAAAAATAAGTACGGTAAGTGGTCTATTTTCTACTGTTGCACGTGATAGTAAGGTATTACCCTCGGCAAAAAATGAGTGACGATTGGCAATGCCGGTCAGGGAGTCGGTAGTCGCTTGGCGCCTTAGCTGGGTCTCGTTGGCTTCAATTTCGTTAACAAAAATAATCAGAACGAGAATAACTTCGAGCATATTGACCAACATCACTGATTGATAAATCAGGTGATTCATCTCGGCACTCAAGTCGATTAGCGGGCTCGTGTTAAGTGTATTTTCACAATAGAAATATAATGCAACGGCAATCAAACTTAAGGATATTTTTTCCTTCTTTTCCTTAAGTTCGAATAAAAGAAACGCACCTGTAGGCACGAGGTAATAGTATAAATGGAAGCCGGAGGCATTAGTGACATACAAATTGGTGCAGACAACGAGGTGCAGCATAAGTACACTAAAGAACCATATTTTACTGCCACGATTAGCACCATAAGCATTAAAAACTAAGGTGGCGGCGTACGCTAACGTGAATAAAAAATTTAATCCGGCAACTAAATAATGCTGGAATACAAAAACATAGTTAAGCGTGTACAGTCCCGAGATAACTGTTGTTATCAGGCCAATAATATTCATGGTGCGAACTTTGTTTGCACTGCTGAATGGGAGGTGCTCTGTACCGAGAGAGAATAGCTGGTTAAGTTGCATACTGCGTTTTTAATAACTTATGTGCGACTTTTTAACCATTTTAACCGAAGATACAGATGAATAACGAGTTTTATTTTTGCGATATAAGTTAGAGGTTTTCGCTTGAGTAACTATTTAAATAACATCAAACACTTAGGCGTTCATACCTTAGTATTACTTACATTGTTTGGTGCATGTATTGAATTTTCATCAAGTTGGCGATCCTGGGCCCACTTTATCGAAACAGGCACTATCCTAGCTATTTTTGCTGGTTTTTTGTTTTCTATTCAATTTAATCAAACACGTTACGGTTATTTGTTGATGGCACTTTTTACGTTGCCATTGTTGTCCGAAGTGGCAGTTTACAATACGCTTAATGGTTGGTTACCTAACGACCACCAATTGACGGGTAATTGGCCATTAAATACTGCGTTATTGGTTATATGTTCACTCGCCTTTATGAAGGAGCGAGGTGTATTCTCGGTTCATACGTTGCATAGACTAATGACTTTTTCACTTATGGGCGTCTTAGCACTTGCGAACGAGTTGTTACCAGGGCAACTATCGGCATATTCAAAACCACCAGTCTTTTTTCAGCTAGCGGAAGAAATGCAAACGAATGTTCAAATTTGGCTAATACCTGCATTTACCTGCATTACGCTTTTAGTTGTGTCATTGAAGCGCGGAGCATTAATACACAGTGCGCTCTTATTAACCGCCGTTGTTTTATTACTAGATAAACAAAAAATAATCCCGTTAGCCTCTGACGTTGTTTACTTTTTATTGGTAACGTTGCTTGTCGTGTTTATGTTGGCTGAATCTTACTTTTTGGCGTATCGGGATGAATTAACAGGTCTACCCAGTCGTCGTGCATTGACAAATTTAGCCTTATCTCTTGGCCGAAAGTACACTGTCGCCATGCTGGATGTGGATCATTTTAAGAAATTTAATGACACTTATGGCCATGATATAGGCGACCAAGTACTTAAACTTGTTGCCGCGCAAATGAGAAAAGTGAGTGGTGGGGGGAAGGTCTTTCGCTACGGAGGTGAGGAATTCACTATTGTTTTTCCCAGAAAAAATGCAGAACAAACATTGAATCAACTAGAGCAGCTGCGTGAAAGAATAGCCAACTATAAGATGGTTATTCGACAGCCGGTTAGAACAACAAAAGCTTCGCGAAACAAGCAAAACAAAGCAAGTCAGAAAACGGTGAGTGTTACTGTATCTATCGGTGTATCAGCAAGGCAAAGTAAGCAAAGTTTTGATCAAGTTATGAAAGTGGCAGACCAAGCGCTGTACCGGGCTAAAAAGAAAGGGCGAAACAACGTAAGCCAGTAATGTATGAAGTTTTAAGGCTTCCTTTTGTTGGTGAGCTGAGCTGTGGAGATAAGCGATAAAAAAGCCTGGTAAAACCAGGCTTTTTTATTGAGCGATTTCGACATTAAAACGCTACATTGACAAACACTACCGTTAGCAATACCGGGCAAACGAAACGGAGGTAATTCCCCCAAAGCTTAAGTTTCGTATCTTTTTCCCAGCGAGCTTTGTCGTTTAGTTTATTACCACGATTCCATATCCAGCCCACAACCAAGAAATAAAACAAACAGCTAAGTGGTTGCATAATGGTTGTTAGTACTTGGATAACAACACCAAATAACACGTCGAAAAATGCGACTAGCACCATACTTGCCGTTAGCACGATACCTGAAATGAGCCACGTTGCGTTTCGCCTCGACATGTCTTTTTCTTCGACTAAATAGGACACAGGTACTTCTGTTGAAGAGATAGTAGAAGTAAGCGCCGCGATAGAAAGTAGCGAGAAAAAGCCCGTCGCCACTATTAAACCTATAGTGCCCATCGATTCAAACAACGCTGGTAATATTTGGAATATTAATTGTCCCTCGCCAATAAGGTTGCCGCCAGCAAACACTTGTTGTCCTGCTGCTTGTGCCACGAACAAAGCTGGAATGATTAATAAACCAGCAAGGAAGGCAATGAAGGTATCGAGTGCGCCAATTGATAGGACTAGCTTGCCAATATCTTTGTCTTTTTGCATGTATGAGCCATATACCATCATACCGCCAACACCAATAGAAAGAGAAAAGAAGGCTTGTCCCATGGCCGAAATGACCAGCTTAGGGTTGGTTACTTGGCTAAAATCTGGAATAAGGTACTGTCGCAATCCGTCTATTGCGCCATCTTGCTGAAGAATATAAACAATTAAACCGATAAGCATCATCAATAAAATTGGCATCAAACGCGCAGACCATTTTTCAATACCAGCATGTACACCTTGATGAATAATAGCTGCACCTAAGACAATAAAAATAGGAGTGAAGATAATGTTTCGGATCGTGCTGTCAGTGGCAAGCCATGTGGACAAATCAACAAAGCCCGCCAAATGTGACACGGCAGACAGAGCGTGTGAAAGCATCCAGCCAGCCACAATGGTGTAAAAGCTCAACATCATAATTGCGCCGCATAAACCGGCTTTACCAGCAAAACGACCAAATCGGGGCATGCGCTCTTTACATGCGTCGCCTAACGCACTTACTGGGTTTTTCTGCGCTTGGTTGCCAATATAAATTTCTGCATAAAGTGCTGGCAATGCTAACAATAAGGTGACTATCAGATACACAAACAAAAAGGCACCACCGCCATTATTTGCTGCATTCGTTGGGAAACCCCAAATATTACCTAAACCAATTGCTGAGCCTGCGGCTGCTAGAACAAAACCAATGCGGGAATGGAATGAATCTCTTACCAAAACTATCTCGACGCTATTGTTGTTATTTTTGCTTTAAGCGAGCTTACCGATTCCCACTTGTTTAGTGAAGCAATTTTTGGCTCAAGCTAACAAAAATAGGGATTTAAGCGCTACTAACTATTGGATTCACGGTCATTAGCCCATATTATCCACACATAATAATTTTCATGTGACAACAGAGAGCACCTTATGTTGCAGTTCAAAATAATCCCTGTCACACCGTTCCAGCAAAACTGTACTGTTTTTTGGTGTGATGAAACCCAAAAAGCCGCTGTTGTTGATCCCGGCGGTGATATTGAGCAAGTGATCGCCTTTATTGATAGTAAAGGTTTAACCATGGAAAAGGTATTGCTGACACATGCCCATATCGATCATGCTGGCGCCACCAAAGCACTATCAGAGCACTATGGTGTGTCGGTAGAGGGGCCGCATGAGGAAGATCAATTTTGGATTGACTTAATTCCCATGCAAAAAGAGCGCTTTGGATTTGCAAACGCAGAAGCATTTGAAACTGACCGTTGGTTAAACCAAGGAGACAAGGTTCATTTTGGCAATGTTGAACTAGATGTATACTTCTGCCCCGGACATACGCCAGGCCATGTAGTGTTTATTGATCACCAAACAAAACTTGCTCAAGTAGGGGACGTTTTATTCAAAGGTTCTATTGGTCGTACAGACTTTCCTCGTGGTGACCATGCAACGTTGATAAGTTCTATTCGTGAGAACTTGTTCCCTTTGGGTGATGATATTCGTTTTATACCGGGTCATGGGCCAATGAGCACGTTCGGTGATGAACGACGCAGCAATCCATTTGTTGGTGACGGAGCGCATTAGTCTGATGAAGAATACATTTGTTTTTCGTATGCAGCGACGCCTAAAAGAGATCGACTCTAGTAAGTGGTTCCAAGGAAGCGTGATTGCGGTCATTATTTTATCTGCATTATTGGTTGGGGCAAAAACCCATAATTTGCCTGCCGAAGCGATTGTTGTACTCGCTATTTTAGATGTTGCAGTCACTATATTCTTTGTCGTTGAAATTACAATTCGCTTTTTGGCTTATCGGAATAAAGCTGAGTTTTTTAAAAGTGGCTGGAACATATTCGACTTAGTCATCGTGATTGGTTCTCTGATACCAGCAGGTGGTTCGGGTGTATTGATTGCCCGTTTGTTGCGCGTATTCCGAGTGCTGCGTTTAGTATCTATGGTGCCAGAACTGCGTTTGCTGATTAATGCGCTCATAAAAGCCATTCCACGGATGGGTTATATTGCGTTATTGATGTTCGTGATCTTTTATATTTATGCTGCGATTGGCAGTATTATTTTTAAAGAGATCAACGAGGTCTTGTGGGGCGATGTGTCAATTTCGATGCTGACACTTTTCCGTGTCGCCACATTTGAAGACTGGACGGATGTTATGTACGAGACGATGGCTGTTTATCCTATAAGTTGGATTTACTATCTCACCTTTATTTTCTTAACGGCGTTTATCTTCCTAAATATGATGGTGGGTACAATTTTAGAAGTAATGAGTGAAGAGCATGAAAACTTTCGTGCGCAATCTCACGGAGAGTCCAAAGAGGGCGGGGAGCCAGCAAGCCGCGCCCAAATTGAAGCTCTGCAAGAAGAGATCGCAGAGCTGAAAGCACTCATTCAACAGTCTCAAAAACCTTAATGACCTAGATTGCAGCTTTACTAACGTAGTAAAGCATCAGCAACCCGTTGTTTGAGTATAGGTAAAGTATCTTGCTCGAACCACGGGTTTTTCTTTAGCCATAAATTGTTACGTGGGCTTGGGTGAGGCAATACAATGATTTGATGCTCGTCAAGAAAGGGTTGGTGTTTGGTCGCGTCCGTTAACGTCATCGCGCAAGATATTAGCGCTTTTTTATGCCACTGATAGGCATATTGACCAACAAGTACGGTGAGCTTTATCTGTGATAAATGCGACATCAAAGGCTGGCGCCAAGTATCTGCGCAAAGCGGAATGGGAGGCAAGTCGCCAGACTTTCCCTTGCCAGGATAACAAAATCCCATAGGTACCAAAGCTAAGCTCTCTGCAGAGTAAAATGTCGTTTCGTCAATACCTAACCATTTTCGCAATCGCTGACCACTTTTGTCGTCGAATGGACGTCCTTTATCATGTGTGACAAGGCCTGGTGCCTGACCGGCTATAAGTACTTTAGAGGCTTTGCTGACTTGAAAAATTGGGCGTGGCGTTAGCGGCAAACTTGCTGCACAAAGTGAACATTGTTTAATTTCACTTACCAACGTATCAAATGATTGTTTAGACATCGGGCTCTCGATAAGTGAATACGTTATCGAGCGAGGTACCGAACACATCAGCAATCTTAAAAGCAACTTCGAGCGATGGCGAGTACTTGTTTTTCTCTATAGCAACGATGGTTTGCCGAGAGACATTAACCGCATCTGCAAGTGCCTGTTGGGTCATTTCCTCTTTATCAAATCGTAAGCGTCTAATATTGTTATGAATAGATTTAGCCACTACATTGTTCCTCGCTGATATAACCACACTTGTCTGGCGTGTTTGATAACGTCTGAAACCAAAAAACCTATCAAGGTAAAATGTAGGAAGTTCAATTCTAGAGATGCCGAATTGATCGCAAAAGGACGTTCTGACAGTGTACCATTCCACACCCAAATAAGGGCGACGACAATGAAAAGAACAAAGGTTAAATAGCCGGCTTTGTCTCCATGCAACGATATAAGTTTGTCTCGCTCATCATCTCCTCTAGCGGCATCTCTATGATTTATCGCTGCGATAATACCTGTAAAAATAGCGAATACTACACCACAAATAATAATCGCTACGCCCATCAGCTCAACAAGCGAGGCTAAGTTCATAGTTTGCCTGCTATCTGCACCCATTACCGAACTTATATAGTAATAAAGCACAAATACGTTGGTGAAGATGTTGGCTACGGAAAGCTTCATTTTAAATGACATAAACATAATCCTTGATGTTAAATATTTTAGACATAAAGTTAATTTAGTTATACTTTTACGGTGTGTCAAATATTTTTGTCATCGTGTATGTTTTTTTATGCTTTTATCCGTGGTTACTAATTTTTAGGCAAAAAAAAGAGCCGCAATCGGCTCTTTTTCTAAAACTTGATGTTTACGGGCTTATGATTTTTTACGCACACGAAATGCAACTAAAGCCGCTAGCATTAATGCAGCAATTGATGGCTCTGGAACTGGTGTACCAAATCGGATGTCACCAGATAAAAAGTTACCAAACTCATCAACAGCGTCAAAGATACCGAATGCAGTTAAGAAACCGTTAAAACCGTTGTACATTTCAGCATCTAAGAAGCCAATACCACTTAGTAATTGTGCTGGATCGTTTAATTCAGCAAGTGGGAATAGCGGGTAAGCTAGGTCATCAGTGATATCGAATGTTACTGAGCCTAATGTGATTGAGAATGAAAAGAATTCATCATCTGCTGCTGTTACTGTACCAAATGCGTCCACGTTTCCAGGGTTGTAAGAAATACTACCAACAACGCCAGAGAAACCATCTGCAATACCAAAGGCATTGTCAGTATTAAACGGGTCGTTTACCGCATTTTCAATAATGATGTCTTGCATTATTGTTGCTTGGCTTACTGCTGCAAAAAGTGTAAATACAGCTGCCGTGATTAATTGTGTTAACTTCTTCATGTCATACTCCAAAATACAAATTGCGCTACGCATTAACGTAGCGCGTTTTTATTATTATCTGTTTAGTTCAACTAGCGTAAAGCCAATCTCTTCGCCAGAATCATCTGTCAACACTACACCACCAAGATAGGTTTCACCCTCTAGTAAATCTTTGAAGTATAGGTAGATGTTTGAGTTAAAGCCGGCGCGAGCAATCGGACGAGTGCGAACCAACATATTACCTTCGTTGCCATTTACAGCGTGGATATTTAGGTTATATGCCATTGTTTCGTCACCTGCTAACGACCAACCGTGAACAAATGCTAAGTAGAAATCAGAACCGTTTAACGGCGCTGGGTTCATTAACATCACATCTTCGTCAGAGCTGCCATTTGTAGATTGACCTACTAGGCTACAACCGTCTTCAGCATCACAACCGTATACAAACAAGTCGATATCTGCACTTGGGTTAGGAAGCTCATCAGTTCTCAAGCTAAAGCGAAGTGCTCTTGTACCTTCAAATGATTCGAAGAAGTGAAGACCTAAGCCAGGCTCATTAAAGCTGAAGCTTGAATCTGGGTCTTGTGAAACAACATTTGGTTGTTTGATGCCAGCAGTCATGCCAACCGCTTCAGCAAAGAAACTGCCGTTGTAGTTAAACTCAACTGGTAGTGTCATGCGATGTCTGTCAGACGTTGGCGCATCAATCACTGATTCAACGTAGTTAGCTTTAGGCGGTATAACAGGTAACACAGCGATAGGGCTGCGCACTGTGTGCGTACCGTTTGTCCATGTAATTGAACCGAACACCCAATCATCTAGAACTACTGAAGCATTTTGCGAAAGCACTAGTTGGTATGCACCAATGCCGCCAGCAGTAACATTCATGGTTGATGCTGGTTCAAAGCTAGAGCCGTTCCAAACGTTAAGTGTTACGTCAATGCCTGCCGGAGCTTCAATAGTTGCAGTGTATGTAGAGTCTGCGCCTGATACATCAGTCACAATACGTACAGCTGCTTCAGGGAAGCCTAGCTCAGATGCCGTAATAGATGGGTGGTTGTAGTTTGTACCTGAAGGGTAGCCGCCATCAGCTAATGAAGCACAAATGCCAGCACCGTAGATACTCTCAACAACAGCAACTTCGTCTTCTTTACCACAGATGAAGCCAACGTAATCTGCAAGGCCTGCTTCATATACAATGCCAGGGTTAACTGCCGCATTTGGTACAACGTGACCCGCACCAAAATCAAATGGATCCGCTGGTGTTACACCATCTTCTTTAACAACGTTTTGACGCGCTGTTGTCATGATTGCAGAGCGAACAGCAGCTGGAGACCAACCTGGATTCTGTTCAATCACAAGTGCTGCAATACCCGCAATATGTGGGCTTGCCATAGAAGTACCTTGCAAGTAAGCAAACTCTTCTGCCACTGGTGATGCTGCAAGAATTTTAACACCCGGTGCAGTGATATCAGGTACCATCAGATCAGCAACTGCTAAGCTTGGACCACGTGAACTGAAGTCAGCCATGATGTTACCGACTTCTGTCGCAGTAGCTGTAATCGTGTCTGATAATGTCACAGATACAGAGCCACCACCGTTAATTTCAGCTGCAATTGCAACACCGTCGTCGTTACCAATCATAACCGCTGGTATAGTAATTGGGTTTGCTGGTGTACCACCCATAGGGAATGGACCTGCGCCCGGAAGGTTGTTGTAAACGACAGCCGCAATTGCGCCAGCGTTTTGAGCATTCTCTACTTTTGTTGTGAATGCACAGCCACCACGGCTAATTAGTGCGATCTTACCCGCAACATCAGCTGGGTTGCTTAATGGAGCACAGGCTACATCATCAATTGTAACGGCAAGTTCAGCAGAAACAGGGCCTGTTGAGGCAAGCGTTGGTGTAAATGCAGCTTCGTTTGCTAGCAAAGTAGAACCCGCCATAGCACCAGTGGTTACTGAAATGCCTTGTGCTGGTGTTTGACCATCATATGTTGATGCAGCAACGTTTGTTACCCATGGAACAGGCATACCTACAGTACCCGCACTAGGACCACTGTTACCTGCAGATGTTGCAACAAATACACCAGCGTTAGTCGCGTTCAAAAATGCGAATGAAGGACCAGTAAGTAGGCTTGTTAAGCTGCCACCGATAGAGTAGTTGATTACATCTACGCCATCTTCAACAGCTGCTTCAATAGCAGCCATTGTATCTGTACCGAAACAACCAGGATCGCGGTCTGAGAAATCCCAACATGCTTTGTATGCAGCTACGCGAGCACGAGGTGCCATACCACGGGTTTCGCCCGCGTCTTGGCCATTAATCATTGCACTTTCTAGTACATTACCTGCTGCTGTACCAGCTACGTGAGAGCCGTGACCGTCAACATCTCGCGGTGACTCGACTTCGTAACCAGCTAATGTGCCAGCAGCTTTTGCACCCGCGTTAAAATAACGAGCGCCAATAAGTTTGTTGTTACACTCAAATGCAACGTCGGTATCAACAGCACATTCGCCGTTCCAGCTGCCTTCAGGCATAGGCGCGTAGTCAGTACCGTCAAAGCTTGGGTGAGTTGGATTGATACCTGTATCTACGATACCAACAATAACATCTTCACCCAATGCACCAGTATCATGTAAACCACCTGGGGTAGTTAGCTCCATGAACTCAGGCGTGTTAGCCGTTGTTAGTGGCATAAATTCGTCTTTCCAAACGTTAAGCACGTCTGGATGATTTCTCAGCACTTCGGCTTGCTGTTCAGAAATTTTTACTGTAAAGCCGTTAAATGTGTGACCATAAGTGTAGATAGGAGCTGGTAGGCTGCTAGAGGCAATAACTGCATGTTGCTTCGATTTTAATTGCGCAACATAGCTTTGGTTTTCTGAACTGTTTGGATTGTAGTTAGCACCTGCTTTTGCCAACATTCTCTCAGGAACATTTCTCAGATCAACAGAACGCTGGATAGCGGTTTGATCTTTCATTTGGATGATGTAAACACCCTTTGAAACAGTAGGTTGTGGGGAATTTTCTGCTAATGACACGTTTCTATGTGGTTGTGGAGCTGCAGTAGCGTTTGCTGCAACCAAACCAGCTGCCATAAGAAAACTAGCATACTTGATTTTGCTATATTTCATTATGTTTCCTTTGTTTATTTTTATTGAGACTCTTTGCTTATTCGTTGCAAAGTAGTGCATCCGTAGTCAGCAAAAAATAAACCAAATTGTAAAAACTATGTAAATAAAACGTAAAGGTGGCGTTTTAAGGGAGGTTCGAGCTGACTAAACCTTGAACACTCGGTTTAGCGCATTTTCTTTAATTGTAAAATAATATGACATCTGAAATTTTTCTAAAAACAGCCAGAAATTAAATTTTTTAGTATAAAAAATAGGGTGTTATACTACTTCGTGTTAAGAAAATGATACGTTAAATAATTGTTAACTGTATGTAAATTAGCCCGACATGAGTGTTGACAGGAATGAGAATCGATAAATATTTGTGCAAAAGTACAGAGCTGACCCGGAGTGAAGCCAAAAAATTACTAAAAACAGGGAAAGTTACGATAGACGGCGCAGTGTCCAAAAATGGAGCTGACAAAGTGCCTGAAAGTGCTGTTGTTGAAGTGGAAGGGCGCTCTTTAAGCTTGCTAGGCCAGCGATATGTCATGCTATACAAGCCTGAAGATACTATTTGTTCAAATGTCGACGAAGTGTATCCATCTGTTCTTCATTTTATTGAAATAGATCGTGTTTATGAGATGCATATTGCTGGTCGGCTGGACGCTGATACTACTGGGCTTGTCTTGATTACTGATGATGGCAAGTGGTCTCATAATGTCATTTCACCTAAAAAGCACTGTGAAAAAACGTATCGGGTTTGGCTTGCAGAACCTTTAGAAGAAAAAGCTATTGACCAGTTTAAGGAGGGAGTTCAGCTGCATGGGGAAAAACAGCTCACCCGTCCTGCTAAATTGGAAATTGTTGCCCCGCAAGAAGCCTTACTGACCATCGTTGAAGGTAAGTACCATCAAGTTAAACGCATGTTTGCCGCAATCGGCAATAAAGTGGAAGCATTGCATCGTGAACGCATTGGTATTATTGAGCTGGATGAAATGTTAAACCCAGGTGAGTGGCGTTATCTTACCGAAGCAGAAGTTAACGCATTTAAATAAGTCTAGCCACAATAAGGAACACTACATATGCCTCATCTAGTGATTGAACATTCTAACGATGTATTAGTGCAAACAGACACTAAAACACTTATTGAAACCACTGTTAATGCTGCCATGGATTCAGCTTTATTTGAAGTGCCACATATTAAGGCGAGAACATTGGACTACGGGCATATATTTGTCGGCGGAACAGATAAGGGCTTTATCCATGTCGTTGCTCGAATACTGTCGGGTAGAACCATAGAGCAACGTCAGCATCTTTCCTCTACGCTACTGAAAGCGTTACAAAATATGTCACTTAAGGAACTTTCGATTACGGTGGAAGTCGTAGAAATGGAACGAGAAAGTTATAGCAAACATATTTGTTAGCATAGCGTTTGCCAAAATAAGGAAAGTGTAATGTCAAAAGTAGCCAATTGGTTAAAAGAAAATAAAGCCTTTGTACTGTTTATCATGTTAATGAGCGTATTTCGTTCGGCGGTTGCTGATTGGAACGATGTACCAACGGGTTCTATGAAACCAACGATAGTTGAAGGCGATCGTATCTTTATCAATAAAATGGCTTATGATATTCGTGTTCCATTTACACATACCTCTCTTGTGAAACGAGCTGAACCAAGTTTTGGTGATGTGGTTATTTTCGACTCCAAAGTATCAGACAAAAGGCTCGTCAAGCGCGTTATTGGTGTACCGGGTGATACCGTTTCAATGAAAAGCAACATTTTGTTCGTTAATGGTAAAGCGTTAAATTATGAAGTCGTGCACTACGAAAATGGGGCAACAGACTACATCGAGGCGCATGGTAGCCATCGACATAAAGTACGGACGACAAGTGATGATAGCTTTTCAAGTTTCCAGCCGGTAGTTGTACCTGACGACCATTATTTAGTGCTTGGCGACAACCGCAATAACAGTGCAGATTCAAGATTTATTGGCTTTGTGCCTAGAAATGAGATTGTCGGGAAAAGTGAAAGTGTTGCGTTTTCGTTAGATTACGATAATTACTTTTTACCACGTGCTTCAAGATTTTTTATGGCTTTAGATAACTAGACAATGGTTCTTATACATAAAAAGAAAAAGGCTGCACTAGCAGCCTTTTTTCGTATTCATTTAGAAGATCATTTCTTCTTGTCGTTAAGTGCATTGAACTTTGCCATTTGCTCGTCTGTCGCAGGCAGTTGATGCTTATCTTTCCATTCACTATAAGGCATACCATAAACGCTTTCTCGCGCTGTTTCGATATCAATATCAACCCCAAGTTTTTCCGCTTCTGCTACCGTCCACTTGGAAAAGCAATTGCGGCAAAAGCCGGCCAGTATCATCAGATCAATATTTTGAACATCTTTACGACTATCAAGGTGGGCTAGTAAACGGCGAAAAACAGCCGCTTGAATCTCAGTCTCTTTATCCATTGTTATTCTCTTCTGTTATTTCTTCTACGTCTGGTTCAGGCTTGGTGTATCGTCGAATCTGCACGATCATACCCATATACGGATGATCGAAGTAATGAACCTCTTTACTGATAACCCGCTTGTGCTGACTGAAAGGAATTAGCTGATACTGGAATGCCTCAATGGGGTCAGCATCTTTCGTTGGTACCGCAACGTTAAAGTCTGCGGTAATATGCAAATAATGATTCAAATGAAGACGAAAGTAGCCTTCAAGTTCCCAATCTTGATTTGGCGTTATGGGTAAATCTATCATCAAGCCTTCATCACTGTCCTCGTCTAACACTGCCAATGCAGGATCATCTAGCTCTGAAAGTGTCGTATTGAACGAAAAGTCATTATTGCTAAGCTTTTGATAAATGTTGTTCAAACGTGTCTCAAGAGGAGTAGGCTCAGTATTGACGATAAGCAAACCATTTTCATTAGTTTGACGTGTTTCATCTAAGCCAAATGTGTCTAAGTCCTGCTTTCTCAACGAGTCTAGCGTTTTGCGCGTTTTAAGCTTATCGACATACTCTTTGTATGTTTGCTGATAGTGCTTTCCTGCAATTATTTTTAATGCAGGCTCTCGACTTGGCTTACGCCTGTTTACCAGTGATTGACGCCATCCGAAGTGAAGCATTGGTCGAAAGTCTCTGCTGCGCTTTAATTGCAATGCAATATCTTTTAGTTGAAGCGACTCTTCATTGATAAGGTACGGTTGGTCTGTATAGACAAACTCGCTGTCGCTGAGCTCACCTCGCAGCTCGTCAATGGGAAACTGATTAAAATCAGCGAGTTGCTCACCATATTGGACAAACTCTGCAGGCGTTTCAGGTATGTCTTGGCACAGTAATTTATTTGACGTCTCTAAACGAATCGTTTGGTCAGTGACAAAGTGCGTTTGAGCTTTGGCAATTAACGTAACTTCTTCATCAGTTAAGCCAACCAGCACTTCTTGGTCTGCATTTGTTTCCCTGTCGACAATGGCTTCGCCCTCAACAATAGTTTCGCTTTCTAACAGCCCACTAATGTCTGTTGAATTTTCATTAGCTTGTACGTCTAGCTCAGCATCATTTGTGCTTTCTGCTGTGTTTAGTTGAGTAGCAGCTAGCAGTGCTTGTGTTTCAGCGTCATCAGCGGAAGCCTCAGCGTTGAGAAACGGTTGCTCGAGCCCTTCCATTTCAACGTCACCATCTTCCTGTTCGTCAGAAGAAAGTAGACTAATTTCTTCAAGTGATAACGTTGGAAATAGCGCAGGCAGTTTGCCTGTGGCTACTCTGTAACTTTGTTCATACTCGCCGGTATCACATGAAGGGAGTTGTAACGTTAAACTTGCTACGTCGGGATACAAATAAGGTGTTAACAAATCCATCACTTTAGGATGGTTGGACAGCACCCCGTCACCTGTGAAAGCCTCTTGCAGTTTCCCCTTGTCGCCAAGCTGTGTAAATAAGATGACTTCAGTTTCAAACCAACGTTTATCTACAGCCGCACCTGCACTGGTGGCAAGTGATAAAGAAATTGCAGCGGTAAGCATGTTAAGCGGTTTTACAGTCATATGTATTTCTTAGTTAGGCGATCTTTTCTTAAACGTAGCAGTGAGTTATGTCATTAACTTACTCATTAGGCAAAGCTATGTTAACAGAATCTGCTAATACTATGTAAGCTCCGCCAAAATTGTTTGTATCAATGTAAATCGTGTTTGCGCATCATCACTTGCTTTGGTGAATTTGAGCTTATTTGCGCCTTCCATCTTGTACATCTTCGGTTTGCTTTGCATTAAACCAATGATCTTCATCGGGTCAATGTTCGTGTTATCTTTAAATTCGATAGCACCGCCCGCCGGACCTGCGTCAATCTTAGCAATGCCGTATTGCTGAGCTTTAAGTTTCAACTTGGCGACATGGACAAGGTTTTTAGCAGGTTGGGGCAATAGGCCAAACCTATCGATTAACTCGACTTGAATTTCATCTAGTGCCTCTTTATCGGTACAACTTGCAATGCGCTTATACAAGCTTAAGCGCAGACTAACATCAAAGATATAATCGTCTGGCAGTAGCGCAGGAATGCGTAAATCAACTTCGGTTTGTTTCGCCGTTAAGTTATCCAATGTTGGCTCTTTGCCTTCTTTTAATGCTGCAACGGCCTGGTCAAGCATTTCCATGTATAAACTAAAGCCCACTTGGCTCATTTGACCGCTTTGATCTTCTCCGAGTAGTTCACCTGCACCACGAATCTCTAAATCATGTGTTGCAAGCGTAAAGCCTGCGCCCAAGTCTTCGAGTGATGCGATAGCTTCGAGACGCTTCTTCGCATCTTTAGTCATGCGCTTTTCATGTGGTGTTAGCAAGTACGCATAAGCTTGGTGATGAGAACGACCAACACGGCCGCGTAATTGGTGAAGTTGCGCCAAACCTAAGTTATCTGCTCTATCCATAATGATAGTGTTGGCGGTCGGTATATCGATACCGGTTTCAATAATGGTGGTACATACGAGTACATTGAAGCGCTGGTGATAAAAATCACTCATGATGCGTTCTAATTCTCGTTCGCGCATTTGACCATGCGCAGTGACCACTTTAGCTTCTGGTACTAGGGCTTCAATGTCGCGTGCAGTTTTCTCTATGGTGTCGACATTATTGTGTAAAAAGTACACCTGACCACCACGTAAAATTTCACGCAGAATAGATTCGCGAATAAGCGCATCGTCGCGCTCGCGAACAAAGGTTTTTACGGCTAAGCGTTTCGCCGGTGGCGTAGCGATGATAGACAGGTCTCGCATACCGCCCATCGCCATATTTAACGTTCGTGGAATCGGCGTGGCAGTTAGCGTCAGAATATCGATATCGCTTCGCAACTGTTTAATTTTTTCTTTTTGCTTAACACCAAAACGATGCTCTTCATCAACAATCAGTAGACCAAGATCTTTGTACTTAATGGAATTTTGAAGCAGCTTGTGTGTACCAATTAAAATATCGATTTGGCCACTCTCTACTTTCTCAATAACGGCGTTTTGTTCTTTTGCTGTTTTAAAACGAGAAAGCACTTCAATACTTACTGGCCAGTTGGCAAACCTATCGCGGAAATTTTCGTAATGCTGCTGTGCTAATAACGTGGTTGGCACCAGAACAGCCACTTGTTTTCCGTCGTTCACGGCAACAAAGGCTGCGCGCATAGCAACTTCAGTTTTACCAAAGCCCACATCACCACACACCAATCTGTCCATTGGCTGTTTATCTAGCATGTCACTGACAACAGCATGAATCGCTTGCTCTTGATCTATGGTTTCCTCGAAGCCAAAGCTCGCGGCGAACGCTTGGTAATCGTCTTTATCGCGCTTGAATTGATAGCCTTGTTTACTTGCGCGCTTCGCGTAGACATCAAGTAACTCAGCGGCAACATCTTTCACTTTCTCCGCCGCTTTTTTCTTGGCCTTTGACCACGTGTCATTGCCGAGTTTATGCAGCGGTGCCTGGTCTGGAGCATTACCCGAATAACGGCTGATCAAATGAAGTGAGGCAACAGGTACGTATAATTTCGCGTCGTTAGCATAGCTTAGGGTCAGAAACTCAGTGCTGATACCGCCGGTATCAATAGTTTGCAGCCCTAAGTAGCGTCCAATACCGTGATCAATATGGACAACTGGCTGGCCAGGAGCTAGCTCTGCTAAATTCTTAAATATTGCATCTGCTTGAACGTCTTGCTGCTTGGAGCGGCGGCGAGACTGCTTAACCGTATTACCTAAAAGCTCAGTTTCAGTAATTACGGCAATGTACTCTTTGTCGTTTTCTGCAAATATAAACCCATGAGTCAGCGCATTCACAGTAATACCAATACTGTCATCTGAGCTAATAAAAGCATCTATGTCGGCAAATTCAGAAGGCTTGATGTCCTGTTGTTTTAGTAGCTCCAGCACACTTTCACGTCGGCCTTGTGATTCTGCAATAAACAAGAAGCGAGTGCGTTTTTGTGTGAGAAAATTCTCTAATGCAGCGAATGGTTGTTTTTGCTGATGGTCTACAGCAATGTCGCTTATTGCCTGTGTATCAAAGACAAACTGATTTGCTTTCTTGCGGCCCATTTTGGTGGGCACGATAGATAAACGGTCAAACGCTTTTAGGGCAGTAAATAACTGCTCTACCGACAAAAACAGTTTATCTGGCGAGAGAAGTGGTCTTGTTGGGTCGTAACGTCTGTCTTCATAGCGATACTCGATATCAACCCAATAGTGGTTTAGTGCGTCTTCAATATCGCCAGTAACCACTGGTAAGGTATTTTTCGGAAGATAGTCGAATAAGGTGTTCGTTTGCTCGAAGAATAGCGGCAGATAATATTCAACACCGCTGGGCATAATACCGTTACTGACTTGGTGATAAACCGACTCTTTGTCAATCGTTGACTGGAAGGTTTCACGATATTGGCTTCTAAACAGGTTGATACCGTCTTGGTCTGTAGGGAACTCATGCGCTGGCAGAAGATTTATCTCATCAATTTTGTCGCTCGAACGCTGAGTGTCAGGATCAAAAAGGCGAATTTCATCAATTTCATCATCAAAGAAATCAAGGCGAAATGGCTGGTTGCTGCCCATTGGAAACAGGTCGAGAATAGCGCCACGTGCAGAGAATTCACCGTGCTCCATCACTTGGTCGACATTACGATAACCGCTGGCTTCTAACTCTTGTCGAAGGGCGTGTAAGTCTTTTCGTTGGCCTTTCTTTATCAATAAACTGTTGGCATCAAGGTAACTCTTCGGCGCCAGTCGTTGGGCTAGCGTGGTTACCGGTACAATGATTAAACCTTTCTCTAGGCGAGACAGAGCATAAAGCGTCGCCAATCGTTGAGAAATGATATCTTGATGCGGAGAAAAGTTATCGTAAGGTAACGTTTCCCAATCAGGAAAGAGGTATACCGGAATATTATGCTGCTTTGATAAGCTCAGGATTTCTTGTTCTAGACGTAATGCTGTTGGCGTATCGTGAGTAATTACCATCAAGGGTTTTTCAGCTTGCACTGCACCTTGGTAAATGGCTACTGCGCTACTTGAGCCAGGTAAGTTTACCCATTCTTTTTTGTCAACTTGTTCAGCTGTTCCTTGGGCGAGTGGTGGTGCGAGCAGATTGGCAAAGTTACTCATGAATATCTAAAACTTCCGTTAGTCTCTGGATACAAGAAAATAGGTGCGCTAGTGTATCATGCAGTAGTGCATTCTCAACCTGTTCACTCAACGGAAATTAAGCAATTAGGGCGCATCTATGAAAATAGGGATTTATATTTACGAACAAGCTGAAGTTTTGGATTTTTCAGGGCCTTTCGAAGTTTTTGCAAAAGCCAATATGCTTACTGACGAATACCATTTTGAACCGCTTCTCATTAGCGAAGCAGGTGGATTAGTGTATGCGCGAGCCGGCTATCAAGTGATGTCGAGCCACAGTATTGATAACCATCCAGCGCTGGATGTTTTGATTGTTGTTGGTGGTGTTCACACTGAGGAAATGCATAACCAACCTGTGCTCGACTGGTTGTCTTTGCAAGATGAAAAGGTGCCCGTTGTTGCTTCTGTATGCACCGGGGCCTTTATACTAGCAGCGGCAAAAGTGTTAACGTCAGAAAGCGTTACCACGCATTGGGAAGATATTCCTGATTTACGTCAACAGTTTCCCTCGCTTACCGTGATCGAAAATAGACGCTGGGTAGAAAGTGGCAAATTCACTACATCGGCCGGTATTTCGGCGGGCATTGATATGAGTTTGCGTTTAGTTGAGCGCTTGGCATCCCATGAACTCGCGATAAAAACGGCTCGGCAAATGGAGTTTGATATACATCCGGTGGAAAGAACATAAAGAACATAGCAAGGATGTAATTCTGGCAATTGGTGAAAGAGTAAAAGTGTTATGGCTGCTGCTTGCGCCTGAATTCGGTTGGCGTGCACTGATACCAGTGTTTGAATGCACGACAAAAGTTCGCGCTTTCTCTATATCCTAACAGGTTGGCAATGTCATAAACGGTATATTGTGCTTGCTTAAGAAGGTTGCTTGCCACTCGCTTTCTTTCTTCTTCTAATAGTCCTTTGAATGAGGTGTTACGTCGTTTGAGATGCCTGATTAGTGTGCGCTCGTGCATGTTAAGCTGCTCACTTACAAGTACCTGAGAAATAGGTGATGGCTCTTTACTTTGATTGATAACATCATTGATATGTTGATGTATGAGCTGTTTAACCTTCACATCTATAGCGTGACTTGCATTCTGGGTTTGTTGAAGCTTCTCGCACTGGCTTATATTGAAGTCGTATGACACAGGATCATGAAGTGGTGAAGGAGAATGCCACACCGACAGCGGAATGAGTATTTTATTTTGACTAGCACTAAATACCAGTTTTGCGTCAAATTGCTGTTCTAGTAAAAGCTGTTTATCAACAGCGTTCGACTCAAAATAGATCAGTGACCTGTTTTCCGGTACATGACCTGTTAAAAACGTGACAATTACCTCCAATGCACGGGACAGGGCCTCAAAAAAGAATGTTTTAAATATCTGACTGTTTGAGGTGTCTTTTATTGCAATTTCAACGTAGTTTTCAATAACGCTTACACGCGCTTTGTAGACATCGCATCGAATATGGAACCATGTTAAAAACGTGCTAAGTGCTTCACCGATAGTTGGCGCACTCAATGTTGCGTAGCCCACTGGGCCGTGACTAGCTGCGCCTAAATGAGCCCCGTAAATGGCTGCGTATTCAGGCTTTTCAGCATACTTTTCAATGTTTTCGACAAACACAATAGCATCGGTAACCGATATGGCTTCTTGCATCAGTGCCGCCTGCCAAGAGCCATCTAACAATGAAAAACGTGAGTTTTCCAATATCTTCTCTACTGGCGCTAAATCCAAACTTAACGCCATCAATACATATGCTTTGTGAATATGTTGAACAGTCAACGTGCCATCGTGTTTTAGTTGCTATGTCACTTAATGATAATTTAAATGTCAAAAAATGAAACCTTAACTTTGAACCAACCTATTTATAGTGGTGATAACGAATAGATTAAGTTGATAGGACTTGCCCGTGTCTGCATCCAACGGATTTTCGCAAACTGTACAATCGTCTGAATTGACTGTTGAAGAAGTTGATTATCAGACTATCTGGCAACAATCAGCGCCGCCTGTGGCATGGGGAACTATTGCACTGTTTATCGGTTACCTTGCCGGTTACGCCATTATTATCTGGGCTGCATTGTCAGATGCTGTGTCATACATGGTAGCGACACCTATTTGTGCGTATCTTGCTTATGTTGGCTTTACTGTTGTTCATGATGCCGGCCATGGCAGCATTATTCAGCTTGGCTCTCGCTTTAAACCGCTAGAAACCTTGATGGGGTGGATTGCTGCTTTTCCATTGCTACTGGTACCGTATCCAGCGTTTAAACGTTTGCATGATAGACATCACGCGTTCACCAATGATCCTGACAGAGACCCAGATCACTTCAGTTTTGGCGACAAGTGGTATCTGGTGGCGCTTAATTGCTTATTTATTCCTATTCAATATCATCTGCTCATGTTTACTAAGCTGCGCCATATTCGGAGTATCAGAGAAACTTACATAACATCCTTTATTTACTTCGCGGCAATCCTGTTATCAATTGTGTGGTTAAGCTCTCTAGGCTATTTTGACGAGTTACTGTATCTGCTTTTTATTCCCAACTTAATTGCAGTATTCGCGTTGGCGATGTTTTTTGATTACATCCCACATTATCCGCACAAGTCAGTCAATCGTTACCAAAACACTCGCGTGTACCCCGGGCGTTTATTGAATGTGTTATTACTTGGCCAAAACTATCATTTAGCACACCACATGTATCCGCGTGTACCTTGGTACAAATACAAAGAAGTTTACGAAAATACCAAGCCTGATCTTGATGCGCATTACGCGCCCGTTGATCACCTCACAACAGTTCAAGCATTAACGAGTGGCTTGAACCCAAAGGTGATGACTTCACCACATGCATACGGTTTGGTCGATAACGGCAATGCAATAGAAATGTTGTTGTCAGTCACCAAGATTGAACGTCTAAATGAAGAGTCTGTTGCTATTACCTTTAAGCTGCCAGAGGGCACGAAACTTAACTTTCTTGCGGGGCAATACATTATGTTGAGCAAGTGGTTGTCAGGGGAGCAAAGAATCCGATGTTATTCTTTGTGCAATAGCCCTTTAGAGCATTCGAGTGAGTTAACCATAGGTGTTAAAAAAGTCGGTGATGGCGTGTTTTCAACATTTATTAACGAGGAACTTAAAGTAGGGGATGAGCTTATTGTATCGGGGCCATTTGGTGACTTTACCTATCCAGCTGAAAACGGTGTCGACATCGACAACCTTTGTCTTATCGCAGGTGGCAGTGGTATTACGCCCATACTATCGATATTGAAAACTGTTTTACTAGAAACACACAGAAAGGTAGAGCGAATATCACTGATCTATGTTTGTAAGCGTTCAGATAGTGTTATGTTCAAGCAAACGCTAAACGCATTAGCAGACAAACACGCAGAGCAGCTTGCTATCACATACCTCTACAGTGAAGAACTGCGCACTGGTGCATTTTTGGAAGATGAACTGTCAAGAGATGAATCGCTAAGTGGTGAACAACCAACGCTTGGTCATTCAACCAGTAATGCAGTAATCGACGGTATAGATATAACAAAAAATACCCCACATACAGGCTATTACCTGTGCGGACCAGAATCTTTAAATCAATTTGTTGCTGAGTACTTGAAGAAAAGCCACATTGATGACCAGTACATTTTTAGTGAGCGCTTTACCACACAAGTGAGTTCACCTATTGGTGAACGCTACCCTGTGGGCATTCAAACAAGCGATGGCGAAGAGCATCAGATTCATGTTGCTGGTAATCAAACCATATTGGAAGTAGCAAAATCAGAAGGGATAAAACTCCCTTATGCCTGCGAAAATGGTCATTGTGGCACCTGCAAATGCAAAATCGTGAAGGGAGGTGAGGGGCGTTTAAATTCCCTTAAAGACAATATCCCTGCACTAAGCAAAGAAGATAAAGAGGCGGGGTATACATTGGCTTGTCAATATAAGCCCACTGGCGCTATTTCAATTCGAGAGGTAGGGGTTTAGATCAGCACGTACAAGCTTTCTCAAGAAAGAGTCTTGTAAAAGAATCTTCAGCGCTGCAAAACCTTTTTAGGTGTTAAGAAGCAATCAATTTCAAAATCACCTTTGGCTATTGAATGCCAATCGATTTCTTTTGATGTGCTCATTTTTACGTAACCACATGTAGGTACATTATCGATGTTAGCGCCTGACAGCAAATTAACTGCATCTGTTATTGCGGGATTATGCCCAACAATAATGACTTCATTTAATGCAGTATCAATTTGCTGGCACCAGCTAATAAGTGTTGCGCTACTAAAGGTATAAAGCGTTTCGTCAGTTTTCCACTCAATACACTTTTGTGGCAGTGCCTTGGCTATCAGCTCAATAGTCGCCTGCGCTCGAGCGGCGGGGCTGCAATAAACATGTGTCAAAGGACAATAGTTTATGATGTGTTCTGCCATCGCTGGTGCGGTCTTCAACCCACGTTTATTAAGTGGCCGATCAATATCGGCCAATGTGGGAAAGTCCCAACTCGATTTCGCATGGCGGATGAAGTGGATAGTTCTGGTATCAGGCATAGATGTTTGAAAAATTCATTAATCTCACTTAATTAAAGCACGTATTTTATTAACCCGATTGCGTAAGCATAAACTTGAACGGGTACATTGGAATAATAAGTCTCAATAACATGGACGACAGCGTTTATGCTACCAGAGTTCGGTGGTGCTACATGAACGGATAAGGATCGAGGCAACGAGCGGCTGAATTTCAGTCTTATACATTTTCAGCTTTTTCTAATGTCCCAAATATGTATACACCAGTGAAGCCAAATACACACATTACCCACCCCAATGTATCGGCCTTGTTCTCTTCCAAAAAATCATAGCCGGTTATCAACAAACCAATAAGCGAGAGAAAAGAGGGTAATAAAAGGATAAGAAACCACATTGCTTTGCCACTCAGTTTTACTGCGCCTGCACAGTAAGGGCAAACTTGCACACTTCGTGAAAATTGATACCAGTTTGGCTTCTGCTTTATTGGGCGGCGACCGAGTTGACTGAGCGCGGCCTTCTCACCGCACCAAGGGCATTTCTTTTTTAACATTCATCCTTCCTTGATGGAATGCCCCAGTAAAGGGCTGATTAATATTTGGCTAAAATGGGAAGCAAGCTAAACCTAGCCAAACGTTAGCAGTCCTGCTTGCAAAGCTTGTTATTTGTATATACCGATAAACCTTTAGGGCATCGATATTAACACTGACTTTAACTTAGTAGGTTGAGTTAACACACTTTTAAGTGGAGTCTGATTACCCAATACAGGAACTCTTTTGTTCATCCATTTAAGAGCGTTTTTCTGAGTCTGGTAGTAGACTACCGCAGCTAACTTTGGGTCATTATTACACAGTGGCAATAACTCTTCTTTAAATGTGCATTCGACAAACCTTGCCTCACATAGTTTTGCAAAGTTATTCCAAGCCGATTCATCCATGCTTAACTTCATTCAAACATATAACGCCTTACTAATGGGCGCATAAATGCTTGGCTAAAATTAGCGACGAAGGAGCACAAGCCAAGCGTTTTGCGTCCTTTTGAGTAACTTGTTAGGTTTTGGTTTCAACCAGAGGTTAGACATTACTCATGCCTAACCTTTAGTCGACGATTTATAATCTGCTGAATTACCCACTCGAATATTATTGGAGTTAAGAAAACAAATATAATGTTCATTGAGTCGACATAGTTGAAAGCTAAGGCAATGACAAAGCCCGCCCCAGTGCCCAAAAATGCTTCCCATGGTTTAATGAATTTGTAAAAGTGAATTGAAAGCATAATTGAGCTAATAATTACCCAACACGCAAGTGGAATACGATCAGGATTTTCTATGTGTTCAAAATTACGTAACCAAATCCAAATTCCAGTAGCAAAAAGCAATAACACTTGCAATGGACGACCAAATTTTTGCCATGACAGCTTTTTCTTATTCAATAATTCATTCATATACTTTACTAAGAAAACCTATTTAAAAACCTAACGCCCCAATAAGGGGCTGATAAATGCTTGGCTAAACTTGTGTAGCGAAGCGGAACTGAGCCAAGCTTTCGCAGTACCGCGCTTAATTGGCTTGTTATACAACCTTTGACCTAAGCCAGTGTATTGGCTTACGTAAAATGACAAAAAAAACAAAACCAAAAAATATTCCTTGTAGAATTTGCATACCTATAGAGTTTTCAGAATATAAGCTCTTTCCAACGCGAAGTTCAACTAACAAATTGTTGGATTTTAAGTACTTCCCTATTATCTTTTTACCACTCATCAATACTTTGAACTCATCACATGAGCTGAAGTTATTAGAGGAGAAATATCTTTCTCCATTGAGGTGATAATACCCTGTGTAGTTCTCACGTCTTGAATTGAGTTTGCATGAAAGTTCACTATCGGTTAAGTCAATATCTACAACATATTTATCCGTTCGATGAGATACCAAATAGATCGTGGTGAGGAGAATGAAAGTAGTTGCCACAACAACATCGAATAAAACCTTTGATTTGACTCTACTCATTACGCCTCAGGGTGTATAACGCCCCAATAAGGGGCTGATAAATGCTTGGCTAAACTTGTGTAGCGAAGGGGAACCGAGCCAAGCTTTAGCAGTCCCGCGCTTAATTGGCTTGTTAGCTTTCAATTACTTGGTCTTTATGGCGCCAAATAAAAGCTTCACCTAACTCTTCTTGTTCCCAGTGATATTTAATAATTGAACCATTCTCTTTGAATTTACCCCAACCCCAGCCTTCTTCTACGAAGTTGAAGTATAGGCAACTACCGTTTAGAACAGCTACAACCCAAAACTCATGTTCAAAGTCGTATTGTTCCTGTCTCCATTTAACAGGTTTAATTTTACATTTGGTCCATTTTTTTAATGTCTCAAATTCTGAGTCGCTGATTGCAACGTCAGCTTCTGCTATTTCTTGATTTACTTCATCGAGAGTTAAATTTGACAGCATACTATCCTTGAAAGCTAACGCCCCAATAAGGGGCTGATAAATGCTTGGCTAAACTGTGTAGCGAAGCGGAACTTAGCCAAGCTTTAGCAGTCCCGCACTTAATTGGCTTGTTATGTGTCGTTTTTCCACGGTAGTTGCAGATAAATTAATGACATAGTTACAAACGCTATCAAAGACATAACTTTAATAAACCTAAAATCTAATTGTGTTGAATCTAGGTAGCTAGCAATTATATACAGTATAAATGTGCTCGCAGTGATTACTGTGCCAAAAAGAATACTACAGAGGTATTTATTAATGCTCGAATTCTTTAAGTTTGTGTACGCTAATACACCAATTAATATGACGGGTAAGAATGCTAGAAAGTAAATCGGGAAGTATAAATCATCGTAATTTTCTTCTTGGTAAGCATCTAGAAAAATCATTGTGCTTAATCCTAAAAAGACAAAACCCATAAACTTCAGAGTGGTTTTAAGGTTTCTCCAAAATGTACTTTTTAATTCATTAGTCAAAAGAACACTCCATTTCCAAAGACACATAACAGTATATTATGTAGACGTCTCAGTAATATCCGCCCACGATTGACCAAATAAAATATCAGAAACCTTAAATAATTCAATTTGTTATCAATATAATTTGTGAGTTTAATTTACTTCAACGGGGAATTACTAAGACTTCATAGTAATATCCGATTATAACAACTGACTTTTACTTAATAATTTCAGCAAGTTAAAGGGTGAAATGTTGATGCCGAGGGGATTTACTGAGAATTCTCAGTAATGTCGAGAAAGTTTTTCTTATGTTTGTACTTTGCTCAATATAGGCACTATTCGTTAAATATTTTCTCTGAAACATTGGACGGAATATCTTTGAATAAACCAGTTTTTGTTGGATCGTAGCGCTGTATGCTCGGTTGAAGTTATGGCGGTAACTTTACCGTAGGTTCCAGCGCTATTGTGTTATTTCGAGGGTTATAAGAGCCAGTGTATTGTTAAATACGTGTTAGCCTTACTTTACCGTTAGCCAGTTTTTCGTGCTGTATATCAAAGCTTGTGTTCAGCACATTTAAGAGCCCGCTAACATCACCTGTTTTAAACATACCGGCTACTTTGATATCTGATAGCGCAATATCGTTTGCAAGCTCAAATTCGATATCGGTGTAACGGCTTATTTCTGTTAACACGTCGTCCAATGCTTCACCTCGAAAAATCAAGTTACCGCGTTGCCAAGAGAGATTCGCTGCAATCGCAACTTCATCCATCTTTTCAACTTGTTCTGCCGCGCTCGCGGTCTCTGTGTCTGTTACAAGGTCAATTTTCTCTCCTTGTTTAACCGCTACACTCTCAACAGGTAGTCGCTCAGAAAGTTGCTTCAAGGCAACCGCAATATCTTGCGTTTCATTTTCGGCAATGCGCACTTTACCTTCGGTAACAATAAGCTCAACGAGTTCGTCTTTAACTTCAACATTAAAAGCGGTGCCAACCGCCTGAATAACTTTTCCCTGTGCCATGACACTCAATGGGCGCTCTTTATCATGCGCTACGTCAATATGTATTTCACCACGAACCAGGTTTAACACTCTGGCATTTTTGGTGTAGCTGACTTGCACAAAGCTGTCAGTATTTAATACCAGCGTGCTTGCATCGCTGAGCTGTATTGTTTGGCTTTCCCCCACTTTTGTTTGATAACTTTTTTGTGAGGCAATCACCATATCTTCTGAAGCTGGTTGATAAAGTAAAAAGGTCATCACCAACGCACATACGGCAGCGAAAGAGGCGGCCATAGCAACAGGCCACTTTCTTTTCTTAGCTTGCCATTGTGGCTTGGGAAAGATATCGGCTAGACGGCTCAAATCGTCCATTTTGTCCCAAAGCTTTGCCAGCTCAACAAAACAAGCTAGGTTTTCTTCTGACTCTGCTAACCATGCTTGTAGCGCGTCTTTTTCTTTGTTCGATAGCTCTCTATCGACTTTCGCAATCCAGAGGCTCGCTTGCTCTAAACGTTTGTCAGCAATTTTTTGATTGTGACTCATCACGTGAACATTGCTCATCGCTTGCCTCCCGCACTTGCTATTGTACTTGCTGAAGTTTTTGATGCTTTTTTGACTGGAACTTTATTCATGATTTGCATACAACGTTTGATGCCAGAAGCAACGTGTTTTTCAACCGTGCTCTCACTTAATCCTAATTCTTTGGCTATTTCCTTTTGAGAATAGCCATACACTTTCTTTAACACGAAGACTTTTCTGCATTGCACAGGCAACTGCCGAACGGCTTCGCAAAACTCACCAAATTCACTGTTGGTAACCGCTTGTTTGTAAGCTTGATCTTCATCTTTGTCGCTTAATAAGTATTCTAGCTGGTGCATGTCACCAACATCATCGACTAAACGAACGCTTGCTTTACGATGGTAATCAATAGCAAGGTTGTGCGCGGTTTTTAACATGAACGACTTTGGCGAAGTAATTTTGTCACCATGTTCGACTTGGCAAATACGTACATAGGTTTCTTGCACAATATCTTCAATTTCATCAGGCGGCACAATGCGCGATACAAGCCGACTAATGCTATTCCTCGATGCTATAAACACTTTGTTGATCAGGCTTTTTTCTGCCATTTAATCGCTCACTTTTGTGAATCTTTTTCTACTCGTACCTGTCTAGACGAACCACAAATAAAAATCCGCCATATATTTCTAAAATATTTTTTCTTGCTTGTAAGTAGCCAAATTTTTGTATTAATGTTTTTTTACAACCATAGCATCAGTAGCAACTAATATTGATATTTTATGCTGATAAAACTAGCTGGCGTATCGTTGATAATTTATTTCTACATACGGGCGAAAGTTCAAAATATCATAGAAGTTACAATTGCTTACTTGATAATAAAACCGATAAATAAGTAAGGCGTTTGCGTTTGGATAAACAGGAATTTTTCACACGGGAAATCCAACCCGTTGAAAAAAAAACATGGCGGAAAAAAATTTTTCAGTCGTCTGTAGGAAATGTATGGGGCAGATCCATACCCGTGGAAACGGTAAAGTTCCAACGACGGCTGATAAGCCTTGCCGTGGCAGCCTGTTTAATGACAGATGCTATTGCCGCAAGTACTAATCTTTCATCCAGCGTTAACTTTAACATCCCACGTCAACGGGCCGATCTGTCACTGATTCAATTTGCAGAGCAGGCGGACATCACGTTGCTTTTTCCACTCGATAAAGTGGCCGACAAACAGACCAATGCGTTAGTCGGCGAGCACGACTTGATGAAAGGGTTGTCGACATTACTCGCCGATACCGGCTTGCAAATCAGGGTCAGTGAACAAGGCCAACTGTCTATTTCGGTAGACCCTGATGGAGAGAGTAATAGCGACATGGCGAATCATAAGAAAAATAAAGTGTCGACCGCCGTTATGGCAATTCTTGGGGGCGCTCTTGCAACACCTGCAAGCGCAGAAGAAGCCAAACAAACGTCGAGCGAAACAGAAATCATTGAAATACGAGGGATCAGAGGCAGTTTAGTCCGATCTATGGATGTTAAACGCGACGCCAGCGGCGTTGTCGATGCAATATCTGCAGAAGAGATCGGTAAGTTCCCTGATACTAACTTAGCGGAATCACTGCAGCGCATTACAGGTGTGTCGATTGACCGCAGCGGTGGTGAAGGGCAGTTAATCACCGTGCGTGGTTTTGGCCCGCAATTTAACACGGTGCTGGTCAATGGGCGCCAAATTGCGTCAGAAAACCAAAGCCGAGCGTTTAGTTTTGACACGATTGCGTCTGAGCTTGTGTCGAGTCTTGATGTCTACAAAAGTTCTACCGCGACCATGCAGTCGGGTGGTATTGGTTCAACCATTAACGTACAAACCGCTAAGCCTTTTCAAATTAACGGCTTTAAATTAGCGGGTAGTGTTAAGGGCATTTATGACGAAAACAGTGAAGAAACCACACCTGTTGTTTCCGGCTTGATCAGTAACACCTTTAACGATGACACCTTTGGTGTCTTGTTATCAGTCTCCCACTCTGAACGTGAAACGCGTCTTGACCAAGCGCAAATGGACGGCTGGTTGGAAAATGTTGGTATTCCAAATCCTGTTACAGAGTCTGGCCAAGCATACACGGGTAATGTTTTTTCACCACGTAACTATGACCACAAAGTGACGTTTGAAGAACGTACACGTACCAATGCAAACTTAGTGCTGCAATACGCGCCGCGTGACGATTTAATCATAACTGCTGATGCGCTGTATTCTGACTTTGATGTTGAATCTAACGCGACATCTTATGGCCACTGGTTTACTGCGCCAAATGTACAAGGTGTTGACGATGACGGCAGCTTGTTCGATGAAAATGGTGTTCGCCGCAGTCCGGTGGTTGATGCTAACGGTACTGTTGTAGATTTGTACCAAGAAGTTGGCTTAGCGACAGATATGCATGCGAAGAAGTTCGACCGCTTAACTGATACCAGTGCGTTTGGTTTGAACTTCGATTACGACTACAACGACAACCTAAATATGAAGTTCGACTTGAGTCACTCCAAAGCCGAGCGCGAAGCGAATAATGGTCGTGGCAACCAGTTGTCGTTAATTGGTTATTCCAACCGAGTTAGGTTCCAAGTTGATGACGCTATTTTGCCTTTAGCTACTATGTTTGCAGGGCCAAATGGGAATATTTACAGCGGTCAGCAAGAGCTTGATGGTGCAATTATTAGCTCGCCGCTTGATGGTTTCCCAGCGTACGATCCAACAATTAATCCTGCCGGTGTCAGTGATCACCTTGATACTGCTAATAGTCGCGCACACGTTATGCTTCGCCGCGGTTGGGCGGTAGAAGATGAAGTGTCGCAATTTAAGTTTGACGGTGTGTGGAATGAAGATGGTGACTCAGGTTTGGTCGCTGTTAAATTTGGTATGGCGTACTCTACCGAAACTAAGTCGCTTGATCGTTGGGATAATGAAGGTGAGGGCATTCACTGTTTGTACTGTGGCTACCCAGATTTACCAGTAATACCTGGTGACTCGCAATATGTATTCAATGCTGGTGGTGACTTCTTAGATGACGTTAGTGGCAGTGGACGTATGCCAACAAGCTGGCTCGCACACGATGGCGAAGCACATTTTGCCTTTTTAGAGCAGTATTATCAGAGTGTAACCGGAGATCCGATTAGCTTTGATGCGGTAAAACGCAATAAGTCGTTTGAAGTAGAAGAGGAAGTGACCTCTTTCTATCTTGAGTTAGATTTTGAAGGTGAGTTGGCTGGCATGATGATTTCTGCCTCAACGGGTATTCGCTATGAGTCAACAGATACCGAGGTAGACGGCACTGACGCACCCGTTACTGGTCTAAGCATCTTAGATGAAACGGAAATGCTAGCAACGTTTGGTGCCCCTACGTCAATTAACGAGAAGACAGACTACGATGAAATCTTGCCGAACATGAGTGTGAAGCTTGAGATCAATGATGACTTGATAGCGCGTGTTGCAGCATCCCGCACCCTAACACGTCCAACATTAGAGAGTATGTCGCCAGTTACGGTTATTACGACAACACGTCAAGGTGGCGACTTAACGTCTACCTCAGGTAACCCGGATTTAGAGCCCTTCACATCAGACAACTTAGACTTGTCACTTGAATGGTATTACGGCGAGGCAAGCTATGCATCAGTCGGCTATTTCCGTAAGCATGTATCTAACTTCATCGTTAACAGTCAAGAAAACAAGGTATTTGAGCTTGAAGATGGCAGTTTACTGACTGATCCATCGACAGGGGATGACTCTGGTGAGCCTGACGCGAACGATGATGTAGCTGTGTTTACAAATACCTTACCAAGCAATGGTGAGTCGGCAACCGTCGATGGTTTTGAATTGGCATTACTTCACAGCTTTGATAACGGCTTTGGCTTTATGGCTAACGGTACCTTTGTTGACAGTGATGCTGAACTTGACCCAAGCGATATCAACCAGACGTTTGCTTTAACGGGCTTAAGTGATTCGTTAAACCTTGTAGCGTTTTATGAATCGGGTCCTCTTCAGGCACGTTTAGCTTGGAACTGGCGTGATGACTTTGTTCAGTCGTTAACGCAAGTTCAAGGCAACGGCCCAACAATTGTTGAGGAGTATGAGCAGCTGGACTTTAGTGCCAGTTACGATGTGATGGAAAATGTCACGGTATTCTTCGAAGGCATCAACTTAACCGAAGAGTATGTGCATAAGCGTGGTCGCTACGACAACCACTTATTGTTAGTGGAAGACAGTGGTCGCCGATTCGCGTTTGGCGTACGAGGCTCTTTCTAGCAAAGCGCCTAAAAATCAAAGCTGAGTGGCGCAGGACTCAGCTTTGTTTGCCCATTGCAGCCCAATGAAAGCCTTTTATTGGGCTGCAACTGGGTAACACTAAAAATAAAAATGAAGATATACCTAAACAAGCGAAAATAAGAAATCTGATGACAGAGCAAGCACAGCAAAGAGTAATTATCGTTGGTGGTGGAACCGCGGGTTGGTTAACCGCAGGTCGATTGGCGGCAACGCTTCCGAAACATATCAAAGTTACACTGATTGAGTCACCGTCTATTCCTACCGTTGGTGTGGGAGAGGGCACATGGCCTACGATGCGCTCAACCCTTATCGCGCTGGGTATCTCTGAAACTGAATTTATTCGAGAATGTGACGCGACCTTCAAACAAGGCGCGAAGTTTTGTCAGTGGCAAAAAAATAGCCCTGACGATTTTTATTATCACCCATTAATGTTGCCTCAAGGCTTCACTAAGGGCGATCTGTCTAGCTACTGGCAGCTTCATATGCGCGGCGATGTGTCGTTTTCTAATGCTGTATGCTTTCAGGAACAACTATGTGAACAGGGTCTAGCACCTAAATCTATTCGCACGCCTGAATTCAATGGGCTGGCAAATTATGCTTATCACTTAGATGCTGGAAAGTTTGCACAGCTGCTGCAAAAACACTGCACGCAAAAACTCGGTGTAGAGCACATATACGCCGATGTCATTGAGATAGAAAACCACACCAACGGCAATATTGCTGCTGTATTGACTGAACAAGCAGGCAGGCAAGCGGCGGATATGTTTGTTGATTGCACTGGATTTGCGTCAAAACTCCTAGGTGAACACTACGGTATCGGTTTCAATGACTGCAGCGATATACTTTTTATCGATCAAGCGCTTGCTGTGCAATTACCGTATGAGCAAGAACAAGCGCCGATAGCTACGCATACGATTTCAACCGCCCAAGCTGCTGGCTGGGTTTGGGATATTGGTCTGCGTCATCGTCGAGGAGTCGGCTATGTGTATAGCAGCCAACACCAAGGGCAAGAAGAAGCGTTATCAACGTTAGCGGGTTATGTAGGAGCGACGAATGCGGACGAGTTAAATATTCGCAGCATCCCTATCAAAAGTGGCTACAGAGAAAAGTTTTGGCACAAAAACTGTGTTGCAATAGGCCTTTCAGCTGGGTTTTTAGAGCCACTTGAAGCTTCTGCACTAGTGCTTGTAGAACTGTCTGCACAAATGTTGGCGGAACAATTTCCGCACGCGCCGGATATGTTGCCTATCTGTGAAAAACGCTTTAACGATACCTTCCACTATCGTTGGCAGCGTATTATCGACTTCTTAAAGTTGCACTATTGCCTATCAGAGCGCACAGATAATGCGTTCTGGCGAGATAACTGTGATCCTTCGACGATTCCTGAAAGCCTACAGGAGCTGCTAACGCTATGGAAATATAGAGCGCCAAACGACTCTGATTTCACCAGTAATAACGAGGTTTTTCCTGCAGCGAGTTATCAGTACGTGCTCTACGGCATGGGTTTTAGTGCAGACCAAGCATTTTTAAAACAACAGGGCATTAATCAAGCTTTTGCACAGCAGCAAATTGCAGCTAACAGCCAAATGATTGAAAAGGCGGTTGCTTCCATGCCTAGTCACCGAGAACTTATTGAGAAGATAAACAAATTCGGTTTGTCAGCGATATAACACTCACATTATGTCTAATCAAGCCAATCTTGAGGAGAAGAACATGCCAAATTTAGTAGCGGTATCCAATAGCGCTCACGCTGGGTTTACCGTTGATGAGATACGAGCGAACTCTGTGCTAGCTGGCAGCCAGCTAATTCCTGTCGTGCCAGTTGAATTCAGTCAATTGGCGACTGAAATGCCCATTGTGTTAACAAAACATGGTGATACCGGTCAGTTTTGCCCTGTTGCGTTAACTGGGTTTGATAGTCACGAGAATTTGTTGTGTAACGAACAAGGATGGCAAACCATTGTTGTGCCATTGCAAGCGCAACGTCAGCCTTTTTTCATTGGTCAGGACGATAAAAATAGTACCGATGAGTATACGATATGCTTCGACAGCAATAGCGAACTAGTCTCTGCAAATGGTGGCGGACAGAGAATCTTCAGCGATGCTGGAGCAGACACCGAATTTTTTGCAAGAAAGAAGCAAGTGCTGGGTGCGTTACTCGCGGGTGAGCAACATAGCCAGCAATTAATAAGTCGATTGTTAGAGTATCAATTGATTCAGCCAATGCGCGTCGATATTAAATTTGAGTCTGGCAAAAGTACGCAATTGAATGGTCTTTATACGGTTGATAGGCAAGCACTATCAGCGCTTACAGAAGCGCAATTGAAAACGCTTCAGCAAGAGCAATTGCTAGAAGCCATTTACGCAATATTAATCTCGCAAGGGCAAATATACCGACTAATTGAGTTAAGGAACAAGCGTGACCTGTCAACTGCAGCTTAATCCGCAGGCAAGATTCTCCCTTGAAAAAGTAGGCAAGGAACGGATACCGATATTGATCATGGATGATCTTTTTTTATCACCACAGCCGCTATTAAGTTATGCAAAAAAATACCAAGAGCACTTTTTAAGTGCGACGGACTATTATCCGGGACGCAAGCTGACGGTAGATAGGACAATATTTGGAGACGTATTGGGCAAATTAACCCCTATCCTAAAGCACAAGTTGGAGCTTGATGACGATTTGAAAGCCGAACATGCCGAGCTGGCTGTGACAACTACGCTGCCTGAAAAGCTTAAGCCTATTCAAATGCTACCGCATTTTGATTCAATAGGTGGTAAAACGTTCGCATTTGTATACTACTGCGTTGATAACAGCTTTGGCGGTACGCGCTTTTATCGTCATTTGGGTACTGAGTTCGAGTCAATGACTTCAAAGCGACTTCCGTACTATGCACCCGTCATCAAACAACAAGCGATGACAGCTAAACTGCACCTGTCACCGCAATATAATCATCAAGACAACGCCTTGTTTGAAGTGACTTCAGAGGTTCCTTTTCAGCAAAATCGTGCAATTATGTATCCCAGCAATTGTTTTCACTCGGGGGTGATCAGTAAATTAGTTGCTTGGCAAAACGATCCTCTAGCCTGTCGTTTAACCTTTAACCTTTTATTTAAAGCGGTTACGTCAGAGAATGCGTCGCTAAAATAGATAAATATGTAAGGATCTTCGCTACTTGGCATTATATTCTGTCAGCGTTATACTAAAATGCATCGTCAACATACAAGGAGTGAATTTTGGCTAAGTGGTTAGTGTTCTTATGTTTATTGCCAACAACTGCATTATCCTTCCAACAAGCAGAGGTTTATCGCTGGGTTGATGAAAACGGTAATGTGCATTTTTCGGATCTTCCTCAAAACCCAGAAGCAAAGCTGTTTTCGGTAAAGCCGGGTATTACGTCAAAAGCAGATACGGCAGAGATGCCAGTGCAACCCCAAGTAGAAGATTCTGAGTTAACTGCAGCGGAAGAAGGCGAAATGGCTTTTCGCGAAGCGCCAAATAGTGCTGAGGCATGCCGAGACTTAAGAGTGGAAATGAACCAACGCTCTCGCGATTTAAATTCCGGTAACCCCGAAAAAGCAAGGCAAGCGCGTATTTTCTTGGATTTAGCTGACAAGTTACTTGCGCAAAGTAATTGCTAAGATATATTTTCATAAAAAAAGAGGGCGCTTGCCCTCTTTTTTTATGCGTGAACTTATGGGGTTAGTTTGCTTTGGTTGCTGCCTTCATAGCACTAACAAAGCGTTTTAACTCAGCTAACATTTTGTCATGATCATTCAAGTTTTGTTCGATGATCTTCACGGTAGCACTACCACTAATTGCACCACTCGCACCTGACTTAATAGCATCCGCTACTTGTTCTGGAGCAGAAATACCGAAACCAAGAACAGGTGGTGGAGCGTTAAATTTGGATAAAGTATTGATCAGATCATCTGCAGGCATTGCTGCCTTAGTCTCTGTACCTGTAACCCCCGCACGACTCAATACATAGGTGTATCCATGGCTAAATGCTGCTACTTCTTTCAATGTTTCAGGGTCAGCATTTGGTGGGGCAATGAAAATTGGCGCAATACCATTATCAATAGCCGCTTTTCTAAATGGTGCACTTTCACGAATAGGGACGTCAGCAATTAATATCGAATCGACACCTGCGTCGCTCATGTCTTGATAAAAGTCACTTATACCACGGGCAAATACTAGGTTACCGTATAGCAATAGACCAATAGGCACTTGCGGAGCGTATTCACGGATCTCTTTCAAGATGTCGATACAAATATCGGTTGTTATGCCCGCAGCCAAAGCGCGAATGCCCGCCATTTGAATGGTGACACCATCGGCACTCGGGTCTGAGAATGGAATGCCAAGCTCCAATGCGTCAGCACCAGCATCAATTAATGCCTTGATGACCGCAATCGACTGTTCTTTTCCTGGATCACCAATAGTAACGAAAGGGACGAAAGCACCTTCTTGCTTGTCTTTAAGACGCGCAAACATTTGGTCGTATCTGTTTCCTACTGAACTCATGATGCCATACCTCCTTGTGCTGTTTCTGGCGATAAAATGCTGTGAACGTGTGCTAAGTCTTTATCGCCTCGACCAGATAAGTTCACTAAAAATACCGTTTCTTCCGTGACGCTTTCAGCCATTTTGATAGCCTGTGCTAGTGCATGTGATGATTCTAACGCTGGGATAATACCTTCGCTCTTTGCCAACGCTTGGAATGCTTCCAATGCCTCGTCATCATTAATCGCAACGTATTCTGCGCGGCCTGTATCTTTCAAGAAAGCATGCTGAGGGCCAACGCCTGGATAATCAAGACCGGCTGAAACAGAATAAGACTCTTCAATTTGACCGTGAGTATCTTGCATGATGTATGTGTAGTTGCCATGCAACATACCTTTTGTGCCCGCTGTTAATGTAGCGCCGTGTCGTTCGGTATTTACACCGTCACCGCCTGCTTCAACACCAATTAGTTTTACACCGTCTTCTTTAATAAAGTCGTTAAACATACCAATGGCGTTTGAGCCACCGCCAACACAAGCAATGACGTAATCTGGTAACTTGCCTTCTTGCTCCAATAGTTGCGCCTTGGCTTCTTCACCAATCATTTTCTGAAACTCACGGACAATGGTTGGGAATGGGTGAGGACCGGCAGCAGTACCTAACAAATAATGTGCATCGTCATAATTTGCTGACCAGTCTCTAAGGGCTTCGTTTACAGCATCTTTCAAGGTGCCGCTTCCTGCCGTTACAGGAATAACTTCTGCACCCATTAAACGCATACGGAACACGTTGGGCTGCTGGCGTTCGCAGTCTTTCGCGCCCATGTATACACGACACTTTAAGCCAAGTAGCGAGCAGGCGATAGCCGACGCTACGCCGTGTTGGCCAGCACCGGTTTCTGCTATTATTTCCGTTTTGCCCATGCGCTTAGCCAGCAATGCTTGACCTAATACTTGGTTGGTTTTGTGCGCACCACCATGCAGTAAATCTTCACGCTTCAGATAGATTTTTGCGAGTGGGTTTTTCGTTAAATTACGTGTTAGCGTAAGCGGTGTTGGGCGACCTGCGTATTCTTTTAACAGGCTATTAAACTCTGTTAAAAAAGCTTCATCACTTTGTGAGTCGATAAAAGCTTGTTCCAGTTGTTCTAATGCGGGTACCAATAATTCGCTAACGTACATGCCACCGAAATCACCGAAGTAAGGTGAAAGTGCTTCAGATGGCGACTTTGTCGTTGATTCTGTCATGTTAGTAATTCCTTATTTCAGCAAAAAGCGCGTTTAGCTTTGCTGGGGATTTTTTACCTGGGCTATCCTCGGCTCCCGAGTTAATGTCTAGCCCTTTTAATGTGTATTCAGAAATAGCGTTAAGTGCGTCTTTGATATTGTTTTCTCCGACGCCACCGGCCAATAAACAAGCTGATAAGTCTTGTTCGGTGTTGGCTAACGCTTGCCAAGGAAATGGCTCACCCGAGCCCGGCGATTTGCCATCTAGTACATGACCTTCAGCAAGCGATGATAATGTGGGGATATGGTCAATGACGCTCTCTGCTTTCCAAGTTTCGCAAGACGCGGGGAGGAGAGCTTTTAACTGTTTTATGTAGTCTGAATCTTCATCACCGTGCAATTGCACTGCCGTCAGAGAAAGCTGCTTGGCAAGATCTGCGACACGTTCGATCGATTCATTGACAAAGACGCCGACGTAATCAAGAGAGGTTTCTGTTTCTACGATTGCTTTGGCTTGTTGTAAGTCGATACAGCGGGGCGATTTTTCAGCGAATATTAACCCACCGTATACGCCTCCCGAATTGGCCACGGCCGTTGCCATTGAAGCGTCAGTTAAACCGCACACTTTGTGGTGACCAAAAATTAATTGTCGACAGGCTTTATCAACATCTTCTTGCGCCATCAAAGAGCTGCCGACTAAAAAGCCGTCTACCGCTGGCGCGAGTAGCCTAACTTCTTCGTTCGTATAAATACCTGATTCTGAAATAATAATACGGTCTTCGGGAATTTGAGGAGCGAAGTCAAACGTACGGGTAATATCCGTAGAGAGATCACGCAAGTTTCGGTTGTTGATACCTATTAACTTAGCATCCAGTGCAAGTGCTCTGTCGAGTTCTTCTTGATTTGAAACTTCTGTCAGAATCGCTAGGTTATACTGCTTTGCGACATCAGCTAGCGCTTGGTATTCGGTATCATCTAGCACACTAAGCATCAGCAAAATAGCATCTGCGCCATAGTAGCGAGCAAGATAGACTTGGTATGTGTCGATAAAGAAGTCTTTGTTTAGGACTGGCGCTTTCACGGATGCCGTAACTTTTTGCAGGTATTCGAAGGTACCTTGGAAGTACTTTTCATCCGTGAGCACCGAGATTCCAGCAGCATATTTGTCGTAAACAGATGCAATAGCTTCTACATCAAAGTCTGGACGAATCAGCCCCTTAGATGGAGATGCCTTCTTACACTCAAGGATAAAACCTGCATTAGGTTGACTTAACGTTTCGTAAAGGCTTTTTTCAGTGGGTTCAAGCGTATCGATAAAACTAGATAGCGGAAGCGACTGTTTGAGTGCTTCTACAACCGCTTTTTTATCTTCAACGATCTGAGCAAGAACATTCGCCATGTTACGCGCCTCCTTGAGCTGGACTTTCGTCGTTGGACAATTCCACAAGCTCCGCTAATGTTTGTGCGGCGCGGCCTGACATCAATACGTCTTCCGCGATCTTTGCAGCAACAGCTAAGCTGTCAGCCTTGTCATGTAAATACAGCACGGCTGCAGCGTTTATGATGACAGCTGCATTGTGAGCAGGCTTACCATTGCCAGATAGTATTGTTTGAATAGCATCGGCATTTTCTTGTGGTGTTCCGCCTTTGATATCTTCAAGAGAGTACTCTGCAAGTCCAAAATCGGCCGGCGTTATTGTTTTCTTTACTTGTTCATTACCGTTAATCTCAATGACTTCTGTTGAACCGTGAAGTGCGATTTCATCAAGGCCACTGCCGTGCACAACCCAGCCGCGTTCTACACCCGTTAGCATCAATGCGTCAGCCATGACAGAAAGTAGTTCTGGGGTATACACACCAAGCAGCATTGCTTTTGGGGCGGAAGGGTTAACGAGCGGCCCAAGAATATTAAACAGGGTACGAACGCCCATGGCTTTGCGGACAGGCGCAGCATGTTTAAAGCCAGGGTGATACGCGGGAGCGAACAAGAAGCAAATATTGGCTTTGTCGAGGCAGTTCGCAGCGGTTTCTGGTGACATCATCAAGTTGACGCCAAGTGCTTCTAGCAAATCGGCTGAGCCTGACATCGATGACACACTGCGGTTTCCGTGTTTTGCCATTTTTATACCACACGCCGCTGCTAAAATAGCTGCTGTGGTTGAAATGTTAATAGTATTCGCGCCATCGCCGCCAGTGCCTACACAGTCGGCAACGTCAAAGGATAGCGGAGGAAACGTTGTTGCGTTTTCACGCACAGCTAACGCTGCACCAGCAATTTCTTGTGGCGTCTCACCTTTTAATTTCAGCGCGGTTAGCACTGATGCTAATAGTTCAGGTGCTACATTACCGTGGATCATTTGTTCGAAGAAGTCATGAGATGCCTGTTGCGTGAGCGATTCACTCTCAATTAAGGCGGCAAGTATATTGGTTGACATTGTGCTTATCCTTTTGCTTCTACTTGTTGAGTGTTTGCAAACTTTGCCTGCTGGCTTAAGTGCAATAAGTGTTCGATAGCTTGTGCGAGCAAGTTACTACCGTAGGTTGTCAATACAGATTCAGGGTGGAACTGGAAGCCAACAACAGCCGCTTCCGTGTGCTCAATAGCCATGACTAAATCGTCAGTTTTGGCTGTCACCGTTAAGCTATCCGGCATAGCCGTTGCGACGAGCGAGTGATATCGTGCAACAGGTAACGGATTACTGATACCGTCAAAAGGGCCTTTTCCATTATGAAGCACAGGCGACGATTTACCGTGAACAATGTTTGGCGCGCGTCCAACAGTTCCACCATAATGTTCGATGAGTGCTTGGTGCCCTAAACAGATACCCAGAATGGGGAATTTTCCTGCGGCCAAACGAATAAGCTCCATTAGGCAGCCAGCTTGATGCGGTGCACCAGGACCAGGTGAAAGTACCAGCAGTACTTCCGAATTTTTCTGTGCGGCAAGCTTTTCAAGTTCTGACATGACAAAGCTTGCTGACAAGGTGTTGCGATAGACTTTGGGTTCAAAACCTAAAAGGTAAAATTCATCCACCAGGTTGTAAGTAAACGAATCTAAGTTATCGAGCATGACAATATGTCGTCTTGGCACGTTAGTTTCGGGTGTATTACTTTGCGTTAAACTTTCCATGCTAAACCTCCACTGCCGATGAGGCTAGGGACGCCTTGACGGCGTTGATAACAGCTTGCGCTTTTTGGCGTGTCTCATCTGCTTCAGCTTGCGGGTTTGAATCGTAAACTACTCCTGCTCCAGCTTGAACGTGCGCGGTCCCGTTTTGAACGAACGCCGAGCGAATGACAATACATGTATCCATTTCACCGCTGCCTGTCATATATCCTACTGCGCCACCATAACTGCCACGGCGCTTTCCTTCATATTGGCGAATAAGTTCAGTCGCACGCACTTTCGGGGCACCTGAAAGGGTGCCCATATTCATGCAAGCTTGATAAGCGTGCAGAGCGTCAAGTTCTGGTTTTAGCTCACCGCATACGCGAGAGACTAAATGCATCACATGCGAATATCGATCAACTTTTAATAGCTCCGCAACATGGCGAGAACCAGGTTTTGATACGCGAGCGATATCATTGCGGGCGAGGTCGACAAGCATGATGTGCTCAGCAAGTTCTTTTTGATCTTGTCGAAGCTCTAATTCGATTCTACTGTCTAAATCTAATGACAAATTGCCATTACCATCAAAACCACGAGAGCGAGTGCCGGCAATTGGGTAGAGCTCTACTTGGTTGTTGCTGGTTTGGTATTTCAATGCAGACTCAGGTGATGCACCAAACATGGCAAAGTCTTCATCTTGTAAGAAGAACATGTAAGGGCTTGGATTTGATAGCTTCAGTTTTTGATAAGCACGAATCGGCTGCGGGCATGGCAAAGAAAACGTGCGAGACGGCACAACTTGGAAAATGTCCCCGGCGCGAATGTTTTCTTTTAACGATTCGACCGTATGGCAAAATTCTTGGTCTGAAATATCAACGCTAACGTCTACCTCGTCACTGGTTGCTGTTGAGACATTCTCAGGTACTGCTTCAATCACCTGTGAAAGTTGTTGTTTTATTTCTGATAGACGGCGACTGATTTCAAAATAACACTTCTGTTGTTCTGGCCCAGAAAACACGTTACCAATAATTTCAGTGCTGCGTTTTTCATGGTCAATTACAACAATGGTTTCAGCCAGGTAAAACACATAGTCAGGACAGCTATTTGGGCTGTCTGATACTTCTGGTAATTGCTCTGCAACCGCCATTAGGTCAAACGCGAAACAGCCAGCCAACATAACGGCTAATTCATGATGATTACTGTTGTGTATTTGTTTGAACACGCGTAAAGCATCAAAGGCGTTGTTTGCCTTTAATCGCGATAATTCATCTAAGTTGTCATCACTACTCGGAAACACTACCTGAGTCGTCTTGCGTGACGAACATACTTGGTCGGACGCCAGTGTTGAAATGTTTGCGACATCTGCAAGTTGTTGGCATACAAAATCGATTGCCGCTTCACCGTTAAGTGTTAGTGCTTCCAGTGTAACTTGACGGCCATGGCAAACGACTTTCACTGCAGCATCAGTAACCAGTAGGCTTTTTAATGCATGTTTTTTATCGATTTCAGCGGACTCTAGCAACACTGTGTGCGCCTTGTCATCGCAGAGGCGTTGGTAAACGGCTAACGGATCCGGCTGATATTCAGCCGAGCCCGATAGCGTATTTACTGCACCCAACGTTTGATTGATGGTTGTTTGCATTATTGTTATTCCAGCGTATTAACGTAGTGTTTTGCCAGCTGCTTGAACAAATGGCTTGATATCGGCCATTAGCTTAGCAAAATCTTCGGCAGTTAATGCTTGATGTCCGTCAGATAATGCCTCTTTCGGGTTCATATGTGCTTCGACAATAATGCCATCTGCACCTACAGCAGCTGCCGCTCGAGATAATGGGTTAATCAAAGATTTAACGCCAGTACCGTGAGATGGGTCAACAAGAACAGGTAAATGTGTTTTCTCTTTTAAATAGGCAACAGCGTTCAGATCAAGCGTATTGCGGGTTGCTGTTTCGAAAGTGCGAATACCACGCTCACACAAAATAACGTTAGGGTTGCCTGCATTGATTATGTATTCCGCCGCGAGTAAGAGTTCCTCAATTGTGGCACTCATACCGCGCTTTAATAGTACTGGCTTTTGCTGTTTACCCACCGCTTCAAGTAATCGGAAGTTTTGCATATTGCGAGCGCCTATTTGGAAGCAGTCAATATACTGTGCCATTAAGTCAGCATCGCTTGGGTCAATGATTTCCGATACGGTAGGTAGTTGGAATTTTTCTTTGGCAGCTTTAAGTAGCTGCAAGCCTTCTTCTCCTAACCCTTGAAAACTATATGGGCTGGTGCGAGGTTTAAATGCTCCGCCGCGTAACAGCGACACTTGATGAGTCTTTATCATGTCGGCAACGCTAAACAGTTGCTCCTCTGATTCGACCGAGCAAGGACCTGCAATAATGGTAAAGTTTCCGCCACCAACCTTTATACCACCAATTGAAATAACCGAGTCATGTGCTTGTAGTTCACGGCTTACTAATTTGTATGGGCTTAATACGGGTTTGATTTGATCAACCATAGGGTAGGCATCTAAGTGAAGTTGCTTTAATACGCGTTCATCACCTAAAGCGCCTAGAACGGTGCGTTCAACACCTGGCATGTAAAGAGGTTTAAGGCCTAAAGAGGCTATTTTATCAAGAATTTCGTTTGCATCCGCTTCTGTTGCTTGCGGCTTAAGTACAATAATCATTTCAGTTTTTTCCTACGTTAATTTATGGGGTTGTCATCCGGCGTAAATTGGCTGAAGCCACCAAATAAACCAACTTTTCACTTTCGTTGTTAACATTTTAAATTTCCTAAAGTTTTTAGGTCCAAAAACGAGAAAACCCGCCAGTAAAGCGGGTTTTCAGAATCTTTTTTTGCATACGCAAAAGCTCACAACCCACTTATGTTGAGTTATGCCACCACCAAATTAGTTGTGTAGTTTTTACTACAGTGCTTTTGCTTGTCATCATTCTTTCACTATTGTTATTAACTGCGTGTAATTAACTTGCTTACGCAGTAGAATAAATACTCCTATATAGAAGACCGCAATTTCTGCAGTATGTCAACTATTGATTTTGACTTTAATTTTGATGCTCGCTGTGATTTTCACTCACACACTACATGTTCTGACGGTCGCCTGAAACCGACAGAACTTATTGATAGAGCTGTAAATTTTCAAATCGGTGCACTTGCTATAACAGACCACGATACGACCGCAGCACTTGATAGTGCGTTTCGTTATATACAAGAACAAAAGCTAAATATTACGCTTATTAACGGCATTGAAATATCCACCTTGTGGCAGAATTTTGAAATTCATGTGGTTGGGCTCAATATTGATCCGAAAAATGAGTCACTTAAGGCATTGGTTGATAAACAACAGGACGCCAGAGATTCACGCGCGAGTCAAATGAGTGAAAAGCTTGCTAAATGTGGTTTTACTGACATGTTGTCTAAAGCACAAGCGCTTGCAGGTGATGGGTCCATAACTCGTGCACACTTTGCTCGCGTGCTTTATGAGCAAGGCGATGTCAGCGCAATGCAGTCGGCATTTGACAAGTATATTGGCAAAGGCAAACGCGCTTTTGTTAAGCCCCTTTGGTGTGACGTTGCCGAAGCTGTAACTACCATTCATAAAGCCGGTGGTACGGCGGTGCTTGCGCATCCTATGCGATATGACATGACTGCCAAATGGTTGAGAAGGCTGATTATCGACTTTAAAGACGCCGGTGGTGATGCCATGGAAATTGTTTTGCCGCAAATGAATCCGCAACAAAGACGACTTATGGTAAGTTATTGTCTAGAATATGATTTATATGCTTCGTTAGGGTCAGATTTTCATTACCCTAGTAAATGGAGCGATTTAGGCCGAAATCTGACATTACCTGAAGACGTGAAGCCTGTTTGGCAGCTGTGGCAATAGTGCGGTTATCGACTGTAAATAAAAAGAGCAAATCATGAGTCAATTTTTCTATGTCCACCCGGACAATCCCCAAGGTCGTTTAATGAAGCAAGCGGCCGCTATGATTAAAGATGGTGCTGTTGTTGTTTATCCAACTGACTCTGGCTACGCGCTTGGTTGTCACTTGGGTGACAAAAAGGCACTTGAACGTATTTGCCAAATTCGCAATATAGACATGGATCACGACTTTGCCTTAGTTTGTCGTGACTTATCTGAGCTTTCTGAATATGCCAAAGTTGATAATACGGCTTTTCGTTTGATGAAGAATAATACCCCAGGCGCGTACACCTTTATTTTCAAGGCAACGAAAGAAGTACCGCGCCGCTTGATGAATCCTAAGAAAAAAACCATTGGTATTCGAATTCCCAAGAACAACATAGCTCAAGCCTTACTTGAGGAGCTAGGCGAGCCTATGATGTCAACAACGCTCATCATGCCGGGCGAAGACATGGCTGAGTATGACCCAGAGCATATTCGCGATGTTTTAGAGCGCCGCGTTGATTTAATTATCAATGGTGGTTATCTGGGCGAGCATCCAACGACGGTAATTGACTTCTCTGAAGGCGAAGTCGAGGTTTTACGTGTCGGAGAAGGTGATGCGACGCCTTTTGAATAGCTGACTTCAACTTAGTTGGTGTAAGTGAACCATGGAACAGCAGGAATTACCGTTTGCACGGGTAAGAGGCGAGGCATTTACTGAGAAACCGGGTGACCTCTATATTCCTGAAGGTGCTTTGACAGTCCGTTTGGATGAATTTGAGGGGCCATTAGATTTATTACTTTATCTGATTAAAAAGCAAAAATTTGATATCGCTGATTTGCCAATTGCGCCTATTTCCCAGCAATATTCGCAGTATTTAGAACACTTCGAACAATACGATATTGATTTATCTTCTGATTATCTGGTGATGGCTGCTACGTTAATGCAAATAAAATCAAAGCTTTTGCTGCCAGTGACCGAAATAGAAGAAGATGAAGAAGATCCACGTGCGGAGCTTATTCGCAAACTCCAAGAGTATCAACGCATTAAAAAAGGCGCTGAATTGCTCGATGAATTGCCTCGGCAGGAGCGTGATTTCTTTGTCTCAAATGTCGATGTTTTGCTTGATGAGCAAAGTCATCAGCATGAAAACGTTGCGCTAGGCGACTTAGTAAAAGCGTTTCAGCAGGTGTTGGCAAAACAGACGTTTGTTGAACATCACCATATTCAACGAGAAGTGCTCTCGACTCACGATAAGATGGACTGGCTTTTGGCGACGCTCAAAGAGGCCGATACATTGCTAAGTTTGCCCAAACTGCTTGTTAAAGAAGAAGGGCGTGCGGGTGTCGTCGTGACATTTATTGCCATACTTGAATTGTTAAAACATGGTGAAGTTGATTATTTGGTTGAAAACGACATGTTGTGGGTGAAAGTGATATGAAACTTGGTTTGCTCAAACAAGTGATCGAGGCGTATTTGTTTTCAACGGATTCGTCTGTGTCTGCAAAACAGATGAAACAGCGGTTGTTTTCTGACGACGGTGTGACCACCAAACAAATCAAGCGAGCGCTTGAAGAGTTAATGCGAGAATATCAAGAGCGTGGGGTCAACTTGGTCGAAGTTGGCGCGGGTTACCGTTTTCAGACTAACGAAGCGGTCAAAGATAAGCTGCTAATGGCGCAGCGTGATAAACCACAAAAAGTCACCAACGCTATGCTCGAAACACTAGCAACAATTGCTTATAAACAACCCATTACGCGTTCAGAAATCGAAGAAATTCGCGGAGTTGCGGTAAGTAGTTATATAATAAAGTCGCTAACTGAGCGTCAATGGATTAAAATAACCGGCCATCGAGAGGTGCCTGGTCGTCCAGCACTCTTTAGTACTACCACAACTTTTTTAAGTTACTTTGGTTTAACGTCGCTATCACAATTACCCGAGGTTTTACCGATAAATCAGGCAGATAACGTTGAAAACGTAATCGAAGCTAGTGAGACAGAGGCATAAAGGTACCTATTGCAAGGTATCTAGCTACTGACGTAAGAGATTAATTTACCATGTCTGAAAAATTGCAAAAAGTCCTTGCCCGAGCGGGTAAAGGCTCACGTCGTGAAATGGAAGCTGTTATTAGCGCTGGGCGTGTGAGCGTAAACGGAAAAACCGCATTCTTGGGTGATCGTGTAGACGGCACCGAACAAATTCGCGTTGATGGTCATTCAGTTGCCATCAAACCTGTCACCGACCAGATCTGCCGTGTGTTAATGTACAACAAACCTGAAGGTGAAATGTGTACTCGCAAAGACCCTGAAGGTAGGCCAACGGTATTTGACCGTCTACCACCATTAGAAAACGGTCGTTGGATAGCTGTTGGTCGCTTGGACATTAATACCCAAGGTATGTTGTTATTTACCACCGACGGTGAACTAGCAAATCGTTTAATGCATCCGTCCCATAAAATAGAGCGTGAGTACGCAGTGCGCGTTTTTGGAGAAGTGGATGAAGCCATGCTTCAACGTCTTCGTCACGGGGTTAAGTTGGAAGACGGCCCCGCCAAGTTCCAAAAAATTACCTACCGCGGTGGTGAGGGCAGAAATCATTGGTTTCATGTAGTACTTTCCGAGGGGCGTAACAGAGAGGTGCGTCGACTTTGGGAAAGCCAAGATGTGCAAGTGAGTCGTCTTATTCGAGTTCGTTATGGTGATCTAGAATTACAACGCCAATTACCATTGGGTGGTTGGACTGAGCTACATTTACCAGACGTGAATTACTATCGTAAAGCGGTACAACTGCCGCCAGAAACACAGTCAAAAGTAAAAGTGAATGAGAAGATGATCGACAACGCGAAGAATAGACGTATTCGTCGGAGCGTTAAGAAACATCAACAACGTCACAAACAATCAGTGCGAAGAAACCGTAAATAATCTACTTGGTTTCTGCGTTAAAATAAGCTAGTTTTCATGCCATCAGGTCAACAAGAGGTTGACCTGATTTTCAGTGATAAAGTCGTTCACATCTCAGGGGCATTGCGCGTGCAACATCATTACATAACTGACTCCGCAGCTTTAGCTGTACTATGCGACAGTTTGTCTCAATCACCTGTATTAGCCATTGATACAGAGTTTGTTCGTACCCGAACGCTATACCCTAAGTTAGGTCTCTTACAAATTTGTAATGGTGAACACATTGCTTTAGTCGACCCAATTGAGGTTGATGATTTGGCTCCATTTTGGGCATTGCTCAGCAATGAAAAAATCGTCAAGGTTTTACATGCTTGCTCTGAAGACTTAGAAGTATTCTTACATGCAGGTAATTGCAAGCCTGTTAACTTGCTCGATAGTCAGTTGGTGATGACCTTTTTGGGTCATGGTCTTTCATTGGGCTATGCAGCCATGGTCAAGCACTATTTAGATATTGAACTTGATAAGTCTGAGTCGCGCACTGATTGGACGAAACGCCCTTTATCTGAAAAGCAAAAGGAATATGCGAAAGCCGACGTAAGCCATCTGTTTGCTATTTACCCCAAACTGATCGCTGATATTGAAGCGCAAGGTTGGCTATCTGCGGCGCAGCAAGAGTCGCAAATGATGATAGAGCGAAAGTTTACTGCGATTGATGAGCAAAACCTTTATCGCAATATCAAAATGGCGTGGAAGCTCAATCCCAAACAACTCAATGTTTTACGACACTTGGCTATTTGGCGTTATGAACGTGCGAAGTTTAAGAATCAGCCGTTAAGCTTCATAGCAAAAGACCCTACGTTAATGTTGGCGGCGCAGTTTATGCCTCGAAATGTTGGAGGCTTAGCACATATTGAAGGGGTGGTAGAGCTCGATGTTCGCCATCAAGGCAAGGCTATTGTTGGTGTGATTAAGAAAGCGCTTGAAGATGACGTTTCAACGTACCCTGAAAAAATTAGACGCTTAGATGAGTACCCAGGCTACAAGCAAATCTTCAAAAAAGTGAAACACTTTGTTGCAGACGTTGCTGAAGAAAATGGCTTAACGGTCGAGAGTTTAGCGTCAAAAAAACAAATTAATCAATTCTTAGAATTCTTCTTTAAACTCAATGGTGCAGAGCAACAGCCGCAACTAGTGGATATTTTGCAAACTTGGCGAGCTAATATTCTAGGCGACAAGCTTCAGTCTTTCGCTGAGAATGGATTTCGCTAAAGCGAATATTTTTCACGATTAATGGATGAAAAGCCGTTAATCTGCATGCTATATTGCCAGCCTACCTCTTTGTTTTACATAGGTCTCCGTTATGCTATGTGTGGTTTATAAAAGCCCTAAAAAAGATCAAACTTACCTTTATATCACTAAACGCGATGATTTCTCGCAAGTACCTGAAGCGTTGATGAAAACCTTTGGTACGCCAAACTTAGTAACCATTGTTAACCTTGCCGATAAGCAAAAGCTCGCCATTGCGGATATCGACAAAGTAAAAGCTGAACTCGAAGACAAAGGCTTTTATCTACAATTACCTCCGCCAACTGAAAACCTGCTTGATGAACACAAAGCGCAAATGGATGAGAAAAAGAAACAAGCCAAGGAAGAGGACGCATAACATGATGAAATTATTTTCCGTTAAGCCACTGGTTGCTGCGGTGACAATGACTATTGCGTCATTGGGTGTGTATGCAAGCGATACAGAGCAGGTTGATGACACAAAACCAAGCTACGAACAATATGTTGAGCAGTTAAAAGTCGAGGCATTAGACAAAGGTTTTAGTGAAGCATTTGTTGATAGCGCATTTGCTAGCATGACATTTTACAAGCGTGCAGTTAAAGCGGATCGTAACCAACCTGAGCGTGTTGAAACTTTAGATACGTATTTACCCAAACGGGTGCCGCAATGGAAGGTTGATAGAGCCCGTAAACTTTACAAAGAACACAAAGAGCTGTTGACTGACATTGGCAACAAGTACGGTGTTCAGCCGCGTTTTATTGTGGCGCTATGGGGCTTAGAAACAAATTTCGGCAAAATCATGGGTAACTACAGTGTTGTTTCTGCGTTGTCTACTTTAGCCTATGAAGGTCGACGTGAAGCGTTCTTCAAAAAGCAATTGTGGGCTGCTTTAACCATTTTAGATGAAGGGCATATCAGCGTTGAAAACATGAAAGGCTCTTGGGCTGGCGCTATGGGACAGAACCAGTTTATGCCGACGTCATTTTTAAGTTACGCTGTGGATGGTGATGGTGATGGTAAAAAGGATATCTGGGGTAATTACGCAGATGTATTCTCGTCAATGGCTAACTATCTGAAGAAAGAAGGTTGGAACGATGACCTTACGTGGGGTAGACAAGTGAAGTTACCCGAAGGGTTTGATGTTGCTAATGCCATCCCAAAAAATACAGGCAGCCGAAAAAATTGGCTAAAGGCATGGCAAGACTCTGAACGTTCATTAATTGAGTGGCAATCACTTGGTGTACGTCGAATGGACGGTACTGCACTACCTAATGTAGATGTTAAAGCGGCACTCGTCTTTCCTGATGACGAAAATGGGCGAGCATATTTGGCATATGACAATTACAAAAGCTTGATGCATTGGAACTTGTCATACTACTTTGTGAGCTCTGTCGGGCACTTGTCTGATCGAATAAAATTCCCACCGATAAATTAATTATGTTTAATTATCAGCATAAAAGCATTCATGGTGATGCTATTGACCTGCCAACGGGTAAAGCTATTTGCGTAGGTCAAAACTATCACGACCATATCGAAGAAATGGGTAGCGTTGTTAACGGCGAAGCTGTTCTATTTATGAAACCCAATACGGCTTTTTGTGACCTGCTTAAGCCAATTGATATTCCGCTTGATAAAGGGGAGTGCCATAACGAAGTTGAAATAACTGTGCTTATAAAATCGGCACTGACTTGTGCTTCACAGCAAGACGTAATGGATGCGATTTGGGGCTATGGTTTGGGTTTGGACTTAACCCTCCGTGACATTCAAAAGTCGATGAAAACGCTCGGTAGACCATGGGAAAGGTCAAAGTCTTTTGATAAATCAGCACCACTTTCACCGTTTATTCCCGTTGACATATGTAACACCATTGATCACGCAGCATTTAGCTTGCAAGTAAATGGAGAAATGCGTCAGAAAAGTAATACTGAATTGATGATTCGCAATGTTCCATCCTTGTTATCACTTATTAGTCATGAGTTTACGTTGCTTCCAGGAGACGTAATTTTTACAGGCACGCCCAAGGGAGTAGCTGCGCTACACCCTGGTGATGAGTTACAATTAAGCCTAGAAAATTACAATTTTGGAACAAACGTCACAAAGGGTTAGTGATAAAATGAACAAATTCTGGGAAGTTAAATCACTGGCAGAAATGACACGCCAAGAGTGGGAGTCGTTGTGTGATGGTTGTGCAAAATGCTGTTTGCATAAGTTCATCCACGATGAGTCGGCCAGTGATGAAGATGAGTTTACGCCGACAGACCATATGGAAGAAGGTGAGCAAATGGTTTACTCCAATATTGCCTGCCATTTACTCAATGATAAAACCTGTCAATGTACTAAGTATGCACAACGTACCAAGCTAGTACCTGATTGTGTTCAACTTACCCAAGATAATTTAGACGATGTATTTTTTATGCCACCTAGTTGCACCTATCGCCGTATCCAAGAAGGGCGGGGTATCCCTAGTTGGCATCCGTTACTGCATAAGGGTAAGAAGTCAGCAATGCATAAAGCGGGTATGTCGGTTCGCGGCAAAATCGTCAAAGACGATGATGTTTTTGTTGAAGACTTTGAGGACTATATTGTCACCTGGCCGTTAGATGACCTAGATTAACGTGCCGAGGATTAATGGCATGTTGTTACGGTATATTGATGCGGTTACTTTTAGGTATTGTATTTTTTATTGTCACTACGCCATTGATGGCAAAAGAAGTGATTCGATTTGGAAGTTTGATCATTCATGAACGCCATGAGCAAGCTTTCCAACAGTTAATTCAATCGTTCGAAAAAGAACACCCTAACTATCAAGTTCAAATGCGTCGCTTGAGCGGCAGCAGTTTCGACGAACTTAGCAGTAAACTAGACAATTATGGCGCTGAATTGGATGTCATTTCTTGGCACGCAGGTGATCGCCTATCGGTGCTGGCCAAGTCCGGCTTTATTAAGCCGATAGATGGACTATGGCATGATCTTGGTTTTAACCAAAGTTATCCAAGTTCGATAAGGCGCAGTGTTACGGTTGACGGCAAAGTATTCGGTGTTCCTTACCTATACTACCCTTTGGGTTTTTATTACAACAAGGCTACGTTCGCACGATTGGGCTTATCGGCGCCTGTTGATTGGACAAGTTTCATTGACGTATTAAAAATCATTCAAGCTGATGGCGTTTACCCTATTGCTTTTGGCGGAAAAGAATCTTGGCCTGCGGCGGCTTGGTTTGACTATTTAACGTTAAGGCTGTTTGGTGAGGATTTTTATAAGCAAGTAGTTAATGGCGAGGTTAATTTCGAATCCTCCACAGAAATACAGCAGGTATTCACTTTGTGGCAAGCGCTAGTAGAGTCAAAGTTTTTTCTACCAACACATGAGGAAATAAGCAGTAGCAGAAGTTTGCATTTGGTCGCGCGCGAGCATGCTGCAATGACACTCATTGGCAGTTTCTCCTTGAGCCATATCCCCGAAAAAGTACAAGGTAAACTTGGTTATTTCCCTTTTCCTCAAATTATTGAGGATGTACCAACGGTTGAAATTGCGCCAACCACTGTAATGAGCTTGACGACATCTGCTGGTGATAATGAAGCCGCTGAGCTGTTTCTGCGTTATATGACAAAACCAGAACATCAAAAACTATTAGCAAATTCAATGGCGTCATGTTCACCAAATATTAAAGCTATGCAGAAAGACCCTGCACTTGTCATTAAAGGCGCAGAGCAACTTAACAATGCGTCTTCAACAACACAGTTTTTTGACCGCGAGGCGCCGAAAGGGTTTGCGCAAAGTGCCCAGCAGGTTTTTATCGACTTTATTGATCATGGCGATGTGAAAGCCGCACTGCATCAGTTGGAAGTGCATCGCCAGCAACAATTTATTCATCTAGCGCCTTAAGTTCATGCGTGTAGCGCTTACCATTGTCAACATAGTGCTGTGCAGACATGACAAGTAGCTTTTTCGTTTTTTCATCAATAGGCTTTACTATTTTAGCCGGCGAGCCTAGCACTAGTTGACCATCTGGTATTTCCATATGCTCTGTAACTAGCGCATTGGCGCCTATCACACAGTGTTTACCAACTTTAGCGCCGTTAAGCACTACGGCGTTCATACCAATTAGTGTCTCATCGTCAATGCTACAACCATGCAGCATCACTTTGTGACCGACAGTCACGTTTTTACCGATAGAGATAGGTTGACCTTGATCAACGTGTAGCACCGAACCGTCTTGAATATTGCTGTTTTCTCCGATGGCAATATTGTCCATGTCACCGCGTAAAACACAGTTAAACCAAACACTTGCATTAGCAGCGATGGTTACGTTTCCAATCACCGATGCGCTAGGCGCTATAAAGCAACTTTTATCGACTAATGGTGCTAATTCACCCAACTTATAAAGCATAAAAGATACCAGTTTTATTAAGGTTTTGAGTCAGTTTACGTATTTGTTAGAAAAAAGCGAATGGAATAACTACTCTAAAGTGTGTACAAATTCTGTGCAAAAGGTGTTACAACTGTACAAGTGTTGAATAAAATAAAAACAATAAGGTCAACGCGTAGTAAATAATTAATAAAAACAATAAGGTGAGTTATGCAAATAGGGATCCCTAAAGAATCGCTGAAAGGCGAGAACCGTGTTGCTGCTACGCCCGCATCCGTAAAGGCACTTATCGAAAGAGGCTTTGATTTACATGTCGAAAAAACGGCGGGTAAAAAAGCCAGTTTTAATGACAGTGACTATGCTGATGCTGGAGCTGTAATGGCGCAAGCGGACGACGTTTGGCAATCAGACGTTATCTTCAAGGTCAATCCACCGACCTTAGAAGAAGTCGAATCAATGAAAGATAAAGCAACGCTCGTCAGCTTTATCCAACCTGCGCAAAATGCTGAACTTGTAGAAGCACTTCAAAAGAAAGACATTACCACGCTAGCCATGGACATGGTGCCACGTATGACACGCTCGCAGTCACTCGACGCACTGAGTTCAATGGCTAACATCGCCGGTTATCGTGCCGTGATAGAAGCGACTCACCATTTTGGCCGATTTTTAACAGGGCAAATTACCGCTGCGGGTAACTTACCGCCAGCAAAAGTCATGGTTATTGGTGCAGGTGTTGCTGGCCTAGCCGCTATCGGCACCGCAGGTAGCTTAGGCGCAATTGTTCGTGCTTTTGATACGCGTCCTGAAGTGAAAGAACAGATTGAAAGCATGGGCGCTGAGTTTCTTGAGCTTGACTACGAGGAGCCTGAAGATACAGGAAGCGGCGACGGCTATGCAAAAGAAATGAGCCAAGCCTTTATTGATGCTGAAATGGCATTGTTTAGAGAGCAAGCGCAAGACGTTGATATCATCATCACAACAGCGATGATACCTGGCAAGCCAGCGCCTAAATTAATCACAACAGACATGGTTGAGTCGATGAAGCCAGGTAGCATTATTGTCGACTTAGCTGCTGCAGGTGGTGGTAACTGTGAGTTGACCAAACCGGGTAAACTGAGCACGGTGAAAGGCGTAAAAATTATTGGCTATACCGATTTAGTATCTCGTTTGCCGAACCAATCTTCTGCGCTTTATGCTAACAACTTAGTTAACCTCTCAAAGCTTATTTGTCCTGCGAAAGATGGCAATATTGAGATCGACTTTGAAGATCAAGTCATTCGCAATATGACCGTCGTGCATCAAGGAGAAATCACCTTCCCACCACCGCCTATACAAGTGAGTGCTGCACCGGGGGCAAAAGCGCCTTCACTGTCGAGTAAAATTGAAGCGAAGGATGAAGCTCCAGTAGCAGAAGAGAAAAGCAGCAATAAGTACTTATGGATGGCGGGTGCTGGCCTTGTGTTTGGCTGGGTTGCTAGCGTAGCGCCACCAGATTTTCTGCAGCACTTTACCGTTTTTGTTTTAGCCTGTGTTGTTGGCTATCACGTGGTATGGAATGTAACGCATGCACTGCATACGCCACTGATGAGTGTTACCAATGCAATTTCAGGCATTATTATTGTCGGGGCACTACTGCAAGTGGGCAGTGACAATACGTTGGTACAAGTGCTGGCAGGTATTGCGATATTGATTGCAACAATAAACATAGTGGGTGGCTTTTTTGTCACTAAACGTATGCTGAAGATGTTTAGGAAGTAGGGGGCAATCACATGGAATTATCTAACGGTGTAATCACCGCGGCATACATTGTTGCTGCATTACTTTTCATATTCAGTTTAGCTGGCTTAAGCAAGCAAGAAACGGCTCAAGAAGGCAACAACTTCGGTATTGCCGGTATGGCAATAGCGTTATTGGCGACCATTCTAGATCCGCGCGTTGATAATGTTTGGGTTATTGTCGTCACGATGGCGGTTGGTGCCACGATTGGTTTTAGGCTCGCTAAAAAAGTAGAAATGACAGAAATGCCAGAATTGGTGGCAATTCTCCATAGCTTTGTTGGTTTGGCTGCCGTGTTTGTTGGTTACAATAGCTACTATGAAGCCCATGATAGCGCTAGCTTGCTGCCTTTAACTGACATGCAACAAATTGAAATGAACATTCATTTAGTAGAAGTGTTCCTTGGCGTGTTCATCGGCGCGGTAACCTTCACTGGGTCAGTTGTCGCTTTTGGCAAGTTGCGCGGTATTATCAATTCTGCAGCACTGATGCTGCCCCACCGTCACAAAATGAATTTGGGTGCAGGCGTTGTTAGCTTCGCTTTAATGATTTCTTTTGTTAACCAAGGTGGTAGCGACTCAGCATTACTGGTCATGACACTGATAGCATTAGTCTTTGGCTGGCACTTAGTAGCATCAATTGGTGGAGCAGACATGCCAGTGGTTGTTTCTATGTTGAACAGTTATTCCGGCTGGGCAGCTGCAGCAGCTGGCTTTATGTTAAGCAATGATTTGTTGATTGTCACTGGCGCGCTAGTAGGCTCATCAGGTGCGATTCTTTCTTACATTATGTGTAAGGCGATGAACCGTTCGTTCATCAGTGTAATTGCAGGTGGCTTTGGTACAAAAGTATCAGTAGATACTGATAAAGACTATGGCGAACACGTAGAGGTACAAGCGGAGCAAGTGGCTGAAATGCTGAGTAATGCTAAGTCTGTCATTATCACACCAGGCTACGGAATGGCGGTTGCGCAAGCCCAATACCCCGTGTATGAAATGACACAAAAGCTCAAGGAAAAAGGCGTAGAAGTGCGTTTTGGTATTCATCCTGTTGCAGGCCGCCTACCAGGGCATATGAACGTATTACTGGCTGAAGCTAAAGTGCCTTATGACATTGTTTTAGGTATGGAAGAAATTAATGACGACTTCCCTGAAACAGACGTTGTTCTGGTAATAGGCGCGAACGATACGGTTAACCCTGCTGCTAGCGAAGACCCCGGTAGTCCAATAGCGGGTATGCCGGTACTTGAAGTTTGGAATGCCAAGCAAGTTGTAGTGTTTAAACGTTCGATGAACACAGGGTATGCAGGAGTGCAAAACCCATTGTTCTTTAAAGAAAATACCGGCATGTTGTTTGGTGACGCTAAGGCGTCAGTCGAAAATATTTCGAAAGCATTGTAAACAACTACACGTATTTTTATGCTAGCCAAAAAGCCTCAGCAATCGCTGAGGTTTTTACTTTATGCTTCCTTCTATATGGGCCTTAGCTCGATCACGTCACGTAAAGTTGTTTTTGGTATATCAGTAGCGGTATTTTACAAATAAAAATCTGCTAAGCTAGGACAATATTCTGATTATCAATGGTTTAACATATGATTGAACAATGGGTTGGCTTCATTAATGGTTATTTGTGGGGCAGTGTTCTTATCTACTTGCTTACGGGATGCGGAATCTGGTTTAGCTTTAAACTACGGTTAATTCAGCTGCGCTATTTCAAGCATATGTTTAGCCTTCTTAAATCTAGCCGTAACCAATCACCACATGGTATTTCGTCTTTTCAAGCATTGTCTACATCGCTAGCGGCAAGGGTGGGAACAGGTAATCTCATGGGGGTTGCTGTTGCTATTACACTTGGTGGCCCCGGCGCTATTTTTTGGATGTGGCTAATAGCATTTTTCGGCATGGCTACTGCTTATGCAGAAAGTACGCTAGGCCAACTATATAAAGAAAAAGATGAAAACAATAACTACCGTGGAGGACCTGCTTACTACATGAGCAAAGGCCTCAAGAGCAAAGGCTTAGCTATAACGTTTTCGCTGTGTCTTTTCTTTGGATATGGTTTTGTTTTTAGCTCTGTACAAGCCAACTCTATTACTGATGCCTTTGCCGGATCTTTTGGCATTGACCCGTTAATAACGGGCATCGTTATAACGGTGTTAGCTGGTTACATTATTTTGGGCGGCTTAAAGAATATCGCTCGATTTGCAGAGCTTGCTGTGCCTTTTATGGGCGTCGCTTACCTTGCTGTGGCGCTCTTTGTCATTGGTATGAACATCGAACATATTCCTGGTATCGTTGCTAACATTATTAGTTCCGCATTTGGCCTTCAAGAAGCCGGTGGTGGCGTAGTTGGTGCAGCCATTGTGCATGGTGTCCAGCGTGGTTTATATTCAAACGAGGCAGGAATGGGTAGCTCACCAAACGCTGCTGCTGCCGCTGAACCAAACCCACCGCACCCTGCGTCTCAGGGATTTATTCAATCACTAGCGGTATTCTTCGATACCATGCTCGTATGTTCTTGTACCGCGTTCATCATTCTGTTGGCTGACGGCAACGGTGATACATCCATGGGCATACAGATGACCCAGCAGGCGCTAGCATATCAAGTGGGGGATTGGGGTGTAGAATTTATTACACTGGCTATCTTATTCTTTGGCTTTACGTCTATTGTAGCTAACTATGCATATGCAGATAACAACCTTAAATACCTGAATATGGACAATTTGCTGGGTAGGTGGTTTTTGCGCATCGGATTTTTAGCCATGTTGGTGTTTGGCTCTACAGCTTCTCTTCCTGAAGTGATTGCGTTGGCAGATCTATCTACCGGTATGATGACGGTATTCAATGTAATCGCGCTTTTCCTGCTTTCTAAAGCAATCGTATCGGTGACGAAAGATTATCAACAACAAATAAAGAGTGGGAAAATCCCCACTTATCAAGTGGATAAAGACACAGAAAAATCTCTTGGTTTAACTCCTCAAATCTGGCGCAAGTAGCACTATAATTAGAGCAAAGAAATCGTTTTCTTTGCTCTATGCTAAATGTCACTTTACAGCCAAACTATGGTATCGCCATCTTTGAATTTGATGGCGATATTACCGCGCATGATTTTAGCCACGCGTCATCAAAAATAGATGGTTATTTAACGCTAGCCGGAGGACTTAAGGGCCTGATTGTTTGCTCTGAACACTGGCCACAGTGGCAGTCTTACTCTGCATTCACTAGTCACCTTCAATTTATTTTTTCGCATCAACAATACATCAATAAAGTAGCACTTATTTCCGATGATACGAGTGTCGAATTAGTGGGCTCTTTGCTAGGAATGTTGCTTCAGCCAACAATAAAACTTTTCCCTTCAAATGCGTTAGAAGACAGTAAATATTGGATTTTAGAGGATTAAGCCAAAATACTTGCTATAATCGCGCGAAATTTATAGGTGGTAGTGTTTTATGAGTGTTGATGCAATTGGCTTGTCTGAGTCTTTACTAAAAGGTGTTAAAGCGTGTGGTTATAAACAACTGACGCCTATTCAGCAGCAAGCAATACCTGTCATTCGTACGGGTGTGGACATTCTTGCCAGCGCACAAACCGGCACAGGTAAAACGGCCGCGTTTACGCTACCTATATTAGATAAGCTGTCACACAGTGCTGAAGAGGGCGTGCATATACTAAAAGCGCTAATCCTCACACCTACACGTGAGCTTGCTATTCAAGTAAATGAAAACATCCAAGCATACGCTCAATTCATGCCGCTTAAATCAACAGCCATTTATGGTGGCGCTGGCATGGCTAAACAGGAAAAGACTTTAAAGGAAGGCGTTGATATTTTAGTGGCAACACCTGGTCGATTACTTGAACACATGCAACTACGTAATGTTTCGCTGTCGCAAGTGAAGTGTTTAGTGTTAGATGAAGCGGATCGCATGTTAGATATGGGTTTTTTGACCGATATTGAACGTATTGCGTCTTCATTCAAACATAAGCACCAAACACTGATGTTTAGCGCAACTTTTTCCAATAAGGTGAAAACACTTGCTAATCAATTGCTGCATACGCCAAAAACAATCAGTGTAGCCAAACAAAACACAACATCTGGCAAAGTAAAACAAGCAGTTTACTGGGTGTCAGAGGCGCGTAAACGTGAGCTATTGTCTGAGCTAATTGGCGTAAATAACTGGCACCAAGTGATGGTGTTTGCAGGTACACGAGATAGTGCAAATCAGCTTGCAAAAGAACTTAAGTTAGACGGAATTAAGGCTGCGCTTTGTCATGGTGAAAAATCACAAGGTGCGAGAAATAAAGCGTTAGAGCAATTTATTAGTGGTGACGTACGTGTTTTAGTGGCAACCGATGTTGCTGCTCGAGGTCTAGATATTCCGAGTTTGCCGTATGTTGTCAATTTCCACTTGCCGTTTTTGGCGGAAGACTATGTGCACCGTGTCGGCAGAACAGGTCGCGCAGGTAAAAGTGGTACCGCTATTTCTCTTGTAAGTCCAAAAGACGAAAAGTTCTTGGGTAATATTGAGGAATTGATTGGCCGTAGATTCGATAAAATTGTATTGCCCGGTTATGAAATGACAGACGCTGAATATTCAGCCAGTAAGAAAACCATTTCGAATACAGAGAAGAAAAATCGCTATCAAGCAACGCAAGAAAAAAATAGATCCATTGCCAAGAAAAAAACTCAAGTTAAGTCTGGCAAAGCATCTGTAAAAACTAAAAAAGGGCGCGCGGGTAAGCGTCGATAACCTTTGCTTTTTGAAACGATAGACATTCCATTTAAACATCGTCATCAGTGTTGGTTTTGTGGTGAGCCCCATGACGATGTATTTACCTTTCCACATCAAGGCCATATCGTATTGGGCTGTTCTCATCCCACGTTAACAGTTCCCTGTTGCAAGGAATGCAGAGGGTTTGCCTTAAAAGCTAAATGCAACAGCATTTGGCAAGTGCGAGAGCACGTTAAAACTTGCCTTATGAGGGCTTATCGCAAAGATCTGGCTATTGGTATTAATTGGACCAAGGAAGAGCTAGCAAATGCAGGACTTGAAGGTGGCACGTTTGAGAGCTTCCAAAAATGTGCCTGGATGATGTACGAGATAGCCCGAGAACGAGTTAATTTTCCGGGTTGGACAGTTGTTCACGCAGGTGTTGAGGTCGAACACTCGGAATACAGAGCAGAATTTACGTTTGACGGTGTGGTATATCCTTCAGTAGATGAAGCAGTAAGCCACTATGTACAGATATTTGGTATAAGGAAGGAAGTTTTTAGGCAAACACTGGCAAAGGTGGGAATAGAAAACTTTGCCGAAGCGGTAATGTTTTGCCGTATTCATATAGGTGCGACGCCGCAAGAAATTCGAGCGGCACTTCGTCACATATAACCACAATAGTGATTAAACAATTGCCAAGTTACACGGCATATTCATTTTACGACGGTAAAGTGCTTGGTCAGCACGCTCAAAGAAGCTGTGCTCACTGTCAGCGTTATTCATAAATGTTGCGCCCAAGCTACATGTCACTTGATATTTGTTCAAGTAGTCGTTGCTCGCGACGGCTTTATGAATGCGATGGTATAAAACTTCCAATGCTTCTTTGCCTGCTGCTTCAATCAGTACAACAAATTCATCACCGCCAAAACGGAAAAGGCTGTCAGAATCGCGGACACTATCTCGAAGTGCATTGGCAAAGTTAACCAACACTTTGTCGCCAACTGCATGCCCATATGTGTCGTTGATGGCTTTGAACTTATTTAAGTCGGCGACGATTAGGCCTACTTGGCTTTTCTGACGTTTCGCCTGATGCATGGCACGTTTAACTTGCTCGTCATAGTAACGGCGGTTGCCTAATCCTGTAAGACTATCTTGCATTGCCATGGCGAGTGCTCTTTTAAACTGCAACGCATTTTTCAATGGATACAGCAAATAAGTATGTAGTTCTTCTAAAATTTTAGAATGGCTACCAGCGAATTTTGCATTGATGTTATAGGTTAAAGTGCCGAGGGCGGCGCCTTCAACAGCCAATTTGAAATGGCGAGAGAAGTTGCCTTCCCGATGGCCGCGCATGACAACTGTTGCTTCCTCATTTTTAAAGGTGAGGCCGCAAAAGTTTACGTATTTGCTTGCTTCCATGGCAAATTTATTAAGCAGGGCATCCAGCTCTAGCGTGGTTTGCAATTGTTCTAACAAGGCGATCCCGCGTTTGTTGTTCTCAATGTGCTCAGATTCAAATAATCGAAAGGCATTGAAACTAGAGAACTGTTGTTCAAGTAAATTAAGCGTCTGCATACTACTACCCGTTTTCATTGCTAATGAATAAGCGTCAAAACTCTGATGCTAAAAAAGCTTCGCGAATATTAATGCAAAGACTGTGCCTGATAAGACTAGTCAACTTCCTATCTTTTAATTGATTGAAAACTAAGGTATAAGTTTGAATAGGCTATGCTTAGATTGATAGGCATGGCAATTGACCATTTTCTTTCCCTAATTCTACAGTTGTGAGGACGGCGTGACCGGACATATCGAAATACTGGCGATGTTAGCTAGTGCTGTACTAATTGTGTTTATATTTCGAAAGCTGAACTTGCCAGCGATTTTGGCATACTTGGTCGCAGGTATTCTTGTCGGCGAGCACGGACTAGCGCTAGCAAGTGAAGATGTAGACTTGGAGCACTTCGCAGAGCTAGGTATCGTTTTTTTATTGTTCACCTTAGGGCTTGAGTTTTCATTGCCCAAATTAATGGCGATGCGACATTTGGTACTTGCTGTAGGTAGCCTACAGGTTGGTATCTCAATGGCAATATTCATGGCGCTTGCGATGGTATTTGGTCAAAGCTTTGCCAGCGCATTTGTCATTGGCGGTATCTTGGCGCTCTCATCAACTGCTATTGTGATTAGACAACTCAGTGAAACTGGCGCGATGAAGCGCAAATCAGGTCAAATTTCTGTTGCCGTATTACTGTTTCAAGATGTGGCAGTCGTACCGCTCCTTATTATTATTCCGATGCTCGCCCCTAATACAGAGGGCTCATTGGTCTTGTCGCTATCATGGGCTTTAGTCAAAGGTGTCGTTGTTGTCGGTATCTTATTGTTTGTAGGTAAATGGGTGTTACCTAGACTATTTGATCTAGTCGCACGTGTTCGTACTGATGAACTCTTTGTGTTGACTACCTTACTGGTTACCTTGCTTGCTGCCTCTCTTACCCAGTGGTTCGGTTTATCAATGGCGTTAGGTGCCTTTTTAGCAGGGATGATGCTGGGTGAAAGCGAATATAAGCATCAACTAGAAGCCGATATCCGCCCATTCCGCGATATATTGTTAGGCCTCTTTTTCGTCATTATTGGTATGAAGTTAGATATTGGCTTGCTGCTTTCCTCACCGTTAACACTGTTGGCAACGATGTTTGCCTTTATGATGATTAAGGTGCTGATTGTAAAACAGTTAGCAGTGCGAGCAGGAGAGTCGAGTAAAGATGGTTGGGCGACTGGCTTTATGCTTGCTCAGATGGGGGAATTTGGTTTTGTATTGGTAGCACTAGCGACACAAGCGGAACTGCTATCAAACGAAGTAACATCGGTATTGTTAGGAAGTGGGGTTATCAGTATGGCTATTACGCCATACATCGTAAATAATGCGCGCAAATGGGGACGTGTTTTGGCCCGCGAGAAGCCAATAGATAATAGTGAACTTGGCACTTTGCCTGAGGGAAATCAGCAGCTGAAAGATCACGTTATTATTTGTGGTTTTGGGCGGATCGGTCAGACCGTTAGCCGTTTCTTAAAACAAGAACATATTGAATTCGTAGCAATCGATATCGACCCATTGAGAACCCGTAAAGCGAGAGAAGCAGGAGAAAATGTACTGTTTGGTTCGTCACGACAAGCTGAGTTAATGCATGCGGCGTGTCTTGAGCATGCTAAGCTTGTGGTTATTGCATTTGGTGAAGATAAGCAATCTGCCGAGGTTATTCAAAAGGTCCGCTCGATGTCGCCAGATGTGCCTATTCTCGTACGGACCCGAAATGATGACCAGCTTGACATGCTTCAAGCCGCAGGTGCAAATGAGGTAGTGCCCGAAAGTTTGGAGGGGGCATTAATGCTCGTTTCCCAAGTGCTTTCGCTCTCTGGTGTGCCTTTTTCTCGCATTATTCGTCGTGTACAAAAAGAGCGCAAGAATCATTACAACCATTTACATGGTTTCTTCCAAGGTGAGCATACGGACATGAGCCCTGAAGCTATAGACCGTATTGAATTTGCACACGCGATTTTACTGACCAATGACGCATATGCTGTTGGTCATTCGATACGCTCTTTGGAACTGGAAAGTCGCCGAGTGAGTATTATTGCGCTAAAACGCGGTGATGAAGAAATTGAAGAGCCAGATGAAAACACGATTTTAGCAGCGCAAGACACGTTAATTCTGCGCGGTAAACCGCGAAGAGTAGAGAGAACAGAGCGCTACATTCAAGAAGGCGCTTAATTAAAAAAAGGAGCATTATGCTCCTTTTTTGTTCTTTAGTAGCTAGATAGACAGGAAACTTCTAATTTCTGTCTCTTTCTCTAACGCATCCTCAAAGCCTATTTTTATTAAATGACGGCAGAAGTGCTTGTCAAACAATATATAGCTTAGCAAGCTTGATTCTGGTGTATTCTTAACGCCAGCAGATCGCATCAACAACCGAATTGTCATCGGTAAATCGTAATAATAATCTGTGGCGATAGCGTTGAAATCGTGGCTTGGGTTAAGCACGAATGTATCAATATGCTTTAAGTTTTCTTGTTGTTTCCGCTTTTCTTCATCAATGAGGGCTAGTGTGTCATTGATACGATGCAAGCGCTCCAAGTCACTTTGTAGGGTGTCTGTAAATATAGAGTCCAACATATGACCGGCAATAGTACCGACCGTTGGTGGATGCGGGTTGTTCTCTAGCGGGTGAAGCGGTTCTTTAGGTTGCTCTACACCAATAATAAATATGCGTTCTGCGCCAAGATGAATAGGCGGGCTCATTGGCGAAAGCTGATGAATAGAGCCATCACCATAATGTTGATTTCTAATTTTCACCGACGGAAAAACGATAGGTATTGCAGCAGACGCCATTAAATGGTCAATGCTCAGTTGGCAAGGTTCGCCTCGACGTTTGGCACGGAACCATGGCTGGATTTGCTCTGCTGATTGATAGAATGTAATTGAATCACCGGTCGTGTAATTGGACGCGGTAATGGATAAAGCCCGCAAATAGCCGTTCAAAACATTCTTATCTAAGCGATTGAAATCGAGTACATTTCCCAGTAAATCTTTTAGTGGCAGGTTGTCGAGTAAACTGCGTGGGAATTTATTGGCGTAGTCAGCTTGAAAACTAGCAAGGAAGCCTGTAAAAATATTTCCGGCTACGCGATCTGCTCGTGTGTGATAAATACGCTCTACCGACAAATTCTTCCATATGTATTCAAGCTTTTTGACACCTAAGTGAAAGCAAGAGGCGTAACAAGCGAGTGCTGTTGAGTTAATAGCGCCAGCCGACGTGCCGCAAAGGATAGGGAATGGCGTACCATGATTTCTGGGAATAAATGAGGCTATCGCTTGTAATACACCTACTTGATAAGCCGCTCTTGCTCCACCGCCTGTAAGCAGTAGGGCGTTATTACTTCCAATGTATGCTTTTTTGTGAGGCATGTTTACCGCTTATGAATTCACAAAATGTACCTTTGCTGCTCAGTGTAATCGACAAGTGAGCGATGCTCTAGTGTTGAAAACAAAATAACAGCCAATAAAAAAGCCAGCAATGCTGGCCTTTTGATTACTGACTAAAGAATTATCAACTAGTAAAAATTATTACTAACGTCTACCAGAAAATAATTTAGCTGCTAACGCGCGAATTCGCGGCATCAGCAAAAGGTTGCGATCCTGCCTGTAGTGAAGCTAAGTTAGCAGAAACGACTTTCTTCGATAATTTTTTAATCATCAATTCGCCCGTTTTTACTGAATTCTTCGCTACGGCAAACTCCAACAAGTTCTGACCATTACATTGAATACCATCAAAAATACTGCGTATTTTTAATTTGTTCGACTTCAAAAACGAACGCATGCGTTTTTTGTCATCAGCGGCTACATACTCACAAACACTTTGTGCAATGTTGTTAGCTTGTGCCTGAGGTGCTGTGACTACAGACGTTAATGTTAAAGCTGTGATGGTAGAAGCTAGTAATAATTTTTTCATTTTTAATAACCTTGATAATTAAGTTTATATAAAAAGAAAAAACCACTGGAACGTACCTTGATGAGGTAACTCCGCTGTCATAGGCGTCACTGCCCTTAGACCGGTGGCTTTGCGTAGCACACTTTCATGTACCTTGCCTTTTCTTTGTCACCTTAAGTATTAACAAACTTTGTAACGAATTGCAACTATTTCACTGTTAGATGTAACCTTCAACGCCGTATTCTGCTTGATGTTGTTAAATGTCAAGCACAAAAAAGGGACGTTAAGCCCCTTTTAATTATATGAATTATATAGAAAAACTAGAATTGCATTTCAGGAACGTGGTCTGGTACCACAAGTTCACCTGCTGTCAATTTAACAATTTCTTCTACAGATACGCCCGGTGCACGTTCAAGTAAGTGGAACTTGCCATCTTTAATTTCGATAAATGCTAAGTCGGTCAATACCTTTTTAATACAGCCTTTACCCGTTAGAGGCAGTGTACACTCAGGCAGTAATTTTGAATCGCCGTGTTTAGACGCATGTGTCATGGTCACAATAATATTGTCAGCACCAGCAACTAAATCCATAGCGCCGCCCATGCCTTTGATAAGCTTACCTGGGATCATGTAAGAGGCGATGTTGCCGTTTACATCAACTTCAAAAGCGCCAAGTACCGTTAAGTCAACGTGACCGCCACGGATCATTGCGAATGATTCCGCTGAATCGAAAATTGAGGCGCCTGTGGTTGTGGTAACGGTTTGCTTACCCGCGTTAATCATATCAGCGTCGAGCTCTTCTTCAGTTGGGAATTGACCCATACCCAACAAGCCATTTTCAGACTGTAGCATTACTTCCATACCGTCAGGTACATAGTTCGCTACCAATGTAGGGATACCAATACCTAAGTTTACGTAATAGCCGTCTTGTAATTCTTGCGCAACGCGCATTGCAATTTGTTCACGAGATAAAGCCATGATTATGCTCCTTTGCGCGTTAATTAAGTGTCACTTGAGCGAACTGTACGTTGCTCAATACGTTTTTCAAATGTGCCTTGGATTAGGCGATCGACGTATATACCTGGCGTATGAATTTGATCTGGATCTAATTCACCTGGTTCAACAATTTCTTCCACTTCAACAACGGTAATTTTACCCGCAGTAGCTGCCATTGGGTTAAAGTTACGCGCTGTTTTTCGGAACACGAGGTTACCGTAACGGTCGGCTTTCCATGCTTTAACAATCGCGAAATCACCTTTGATTGCTTCTTCCATAATATACATGCGGCCATCAAACTCGCGCTCTTCTTTGCCTTCTGCTACTGGTGTACCGTAACCCGTTGCTGTGAAGAATGCTGGAATGCCAGCACCGCCTGCACGCATTTTTTCGGCTAGCGTACCTTGCGGGGTAAGTTCTACTTCTAACTCGCCAGACATCATTTGACGTTCGAACTCTGCATTTTCACCAACATAAGAAGCAACAATCTTCTTAATTTGACGATCTGGAAGCAAAACACCTAAACCAAAGTCATCAACACCACAGTTGTTTGATACAACCGTAAGGCCTTTTGTGCCTTTGCGTTTAATTTCAGCGATCAGGTTTTCAGGAATACCACATAAACCAAAACCACCAGCGATGACGGTCATATTGTCTTCAATACCCGCCATTGCTTCTTCATAACTTGAAACGACTTTGTCGAATCCTGCCATTGTAATCTCCTCAATAATTGCCGAGGCAATTTTTATTATTCTCTATACCAATTGGTATTACTGCTGAGCTCTAAATGCTGTTGATACTTTCGATACAGGTTCGCGACCTAATTTGTCACTAATAAACCAACCAGCAGCCAGTAATTTGTCAAAATCGATGCCAGTTTCTATACCTAAACCATTAAGTAGGTAGACAACATCTTCACTGGCAACATTGCCTGAAGCGCCCTTAGCATAAGGACAACCACCTAAACCAGCAACAGCAGCGTCTACCGTGCTGATGCCCATTTGAAGTGCCGTGTAAATATTGGTTAACGCCTGACCATAGGTATCGTGGAAGTGAACTGCTAGCTTGTCCATTGGTACACGCTTAGATACTGCTTGTAGCATATTTTGTACAGTTGCCGCTGTACCCACACCAATAGTGTCGCCAAGCGATATTTCGTAGCAACCCATGTTGTATAGTTGCTCTGCTACTTCCGCTACCTTTTCAGGTTCAATAAATCCATCGTAAGGGCAGCCAACAACGCAAGAGACATAACCGCGGACTTTTAAACCATGTTCTTTTGCGGCAGTCATAACTGGCGCAAAGCGCTCTAGACTCTCGGCAATCGAGCAGTTAATGTTTTTCTGACTAAAGGCTTCACTTGCTGCGCCAAATATTGCAACCTCATCAGCGCCACTCTCAATAGCTGCTTCAAAGCCTTTCATGTTTGGCGTTAGTGCAGCATAGGTAACGCCATTTTTACGAGAAATACCTTTGAATACGTCAGATGAGGTCGCCATTTGAGGCACCCATTTGGGTGATACAAAACTGCCGCTTTCTACATAATCAAGACCTGCGTCGGCAAGCATATCGATAAGTGCAATCTTGTCACTTGCTTCAATGAACTGCTTTTCATTCTGTAGACCGTCTCGTGGACCAACTTCTACAATTTTCACCTGACTTGGCATTGTCATTAGCTTTCCTCCGGTTCGAACGATAGCAACTCTGCTCCGCCATCCACCATATCACCAGCTTGGAAGAATAGAGCAGTAACCACACCTGCACTTGGCGCCTTGATAGTGTGTTCCATTTTCATTGCTTCCATAATGACAAGTGGTTGGTCTTTTTCTACTTTGTCGCCAGCGCGAACAAGTACGTCAACCATGGTACCGTTCATCGGCGCAGCTAAGCCGCCTTGACCAGCGTCTTCACCAGACTCGCCTAAGTCTGGCAATACTTGTGTAAAGTTAAATACGCCATTAGGTCGGTACAAGCTGATGTGCTGTTCATTGTGCGCAATTTGCGCACAACTGCGATAGCCGTTAATAGTGAAGTAAAGCGTGTTGCCATCAATATCACCCTGGCAGTCATAGCTATGATCGCCAATTTGTACAAGGTAGTATGAGTCACTGCCTTGTCTTTTTTGCTCAACCGTTACGTCGTAGTCAGTATCACTGTGGTTCAATGTTAACGTTTGTGCATTGGCTTCATTCATACGCCATGCATTGGTTGCATTCCACGGGGAAAACGGATCATTTGTTTTTGACGCCGCTTGTTTGGCTTGCTCTGCTCTGCTTAACACCAAATAAAGTGCAGCCATTGGCAGTTCGTTTGCCAGTGCTTGCTGATCCTTGTGGAAGATAATATCGTTGTGCTTTTCAATAAAACCAGTGTCTAAATCAGCATTGACGAATGGGGCACATGTCGCCAAGTTATACAAAAAGTCGATATTCGTCGTCACGCCATTGACCCGATATTCTGCAAGCGCTTTTGCCATGCGCTGTAATGCTTTTTCACGAGACTCGTCCCACACTATTAATTTAGCAATCATCGGGTCGTAATAAACGCTTACTTCATCACCTTGGCGAACACCGGTATCAACACGTACATGCTCACTCTCTAGAGGTGGCACTAAGAACGATAATTTACCTGTCGCAGGCAAGAAATCGTTGTCCGGATCTTCAGCATAAATGCGCGCTTCAAATGCATGGCCTTTAATTTCCAATTCTGATTGCGTTTTAGGTAAGTTTTCACCCGCAGCGACGCGTAATTGCCATTCCACTAAATCTTGGCCAGTAATTAATTCTGTGACAGGGTGTTCAACTTGAAGCCGAGTGTTCATTTCCATGAAGTAAAATGAACCGTCTACATCCAATAGAAATTCTACGGTACCCGCACCACGATAGCCGATAGCTTTCGCAGACTGAATGGCTGCTTGACCCATTTGATCTCGTAGCGCTTCTGTCATACCTGGGGCAGGGGCTTCTTCAATCACTTTTTGGTGGCGGCGTTGCACAGAACAATCACGTTCAAACAAGTAAACAGCATTTTCATGGTTGTCACAGAATACTTGAATTTCAACGTGACGTGGCTGTGTTAAGTACTTCTCCACCAGCATGGTGTCGTCGCCAAAACTAGACGCTGCTTCACGTTTGGCAGCCGCTAAACCCTCTGAAAACTCATCGCTTGACCAAACTTGACGCATGCCTTTACCACCGCCTCCTGCGGTAGCTTTCAACAATACAGGGTAACCCATATCGTCTGCTGCTTTTTTCAATACAGCTTCAGATTGATCATCACCATGGTAGCCAGGGACTAATGGTACATTGGCTTTCTCCATGATTGATTTAGCGGCAGACTTCGATCCCATCGCTTCAATAGCACCCACTGGAGGGCCAATAAAGGTAATATCTTTTTCAGCACATAGACGGCAGAACTCAGCGTTTTCTGATAGAAAACCATAACCAGGGTGAATCGCTTGTGCGCCAGTGGCTTTAGCCGCCTCAATCACTTTTTCTGACACTAAGTAGCTGTCGCGTGAAGGTGAAGCGCCAATGTATACCGCTTCATCTGCCATGGTAACGTGCAGTGCGTCTTTGTCTGCGTCTGAATAAACAGCCACAGTATGAATACCCATGCGGCGCGCGGTTTTAATTACTCGACACGCAATCTCACCACGGTTAGCGATGAGGATTTTGGTGAACATTTTTGATGTAGTCATTCGTTGTTTACTCCTATCGCTTATCGTTCTTAGCAGTGTTTTGAACCAGCCAACTTGCAGGGCGTTTTTCGAAAAATGCGGTCAGACCTTCTTGGCCTTCTTCAGACACGCGAATCGCTGCAATACGTTGACTGGTTTCCTGCATCAGCTTTTCATCAATAGCCTGATAAGCAACATCAAATGCCAGTTGTTTCGCCTGGCGAGTCGCCTCTGGTCCATTTGAAAGTAGCTGTGCGATCATCTTGTCTGTCGCTTCGTCCAGCGCTTCTGGCGAGACTACTTCGTCGACAAGACCTATTTGCTGTGCTTTGTCTGCAAAAAAACGTTCTGCTGTTTGGAAGTAACGACGCGATGCTTTTAAGCCGATAGCGTTAACTACATAAGGGCTAATGGTGGCTGGAATAAGGCCGAGTTTTACTTCGCTCAAACAAAAGCTTGCTTTCTCACTCGCGATGACAATGTCACAACAGCTGGCTAAACCAACTGCTCCACCAAACGCAGCACCTTGGACTTTTGCGATGGTTGGCTGTGGCATAAAGTTTAATTTATTTAGCATGGTTGCGAGGGCATTGGCATCTGTTAAGTTTTCTTCATAGCTATAACTCGCCATGCGTTTCATCCAGCCTAGATCCGCGCCAGCAGAAAAGCTTTTGCCATTCGACGCAAGCACCATAACGCGAACGTCGTTGTTGTTGGCGATTTCATCAAATGCATCAGTTAATTGCGCGATGATGCTGTCATCAAAGGCGTTGTGTTTGTCTGGGTTATTAAGAGTCACAGTGGCAACACCTGACTCAATAACCAATGTAACTAACGCTGTGCTTTCCGTTTTCATATTTTCTGTCATCACAACACCACTACATTCTGAAGACGCCAAATTGCGTATCTGCAATTGGCTTGTTTAATGATGCAGAGATAGCAAGACCTAGCACTTGACGAGTGTCAGCTGGGTCAATAACACCATCATCCCAAAGTCGGGCAGAAGCATAGTAAGGGTGACCCTGTTGCTCATAGGTGTCGATAATCGGCTGTTTAAACGTAGCTTGCTCTTTTTCAGACCATGTTTCGCCGCGCTTAGCCATCTGATCGGTTTTAACTTGTGCAAGTACACCTGCTGCCTGCTCGCCACCCATTACCGAGATACGCGCATTAGGCCACATGAATAAGAAGCGAGGATCATAAGCTCGGCCACACATACCGTAGTTACCTGCACCGAAGCTACCGCCAATCAGTACTGTGAATTTTGGTACTTGAGCACAAGCAACCGCGGTTACCATTTTGGCACCGTGTTTTGCTATACCGCCGGCTTCATATTGTTGACCTACCATAAAACCAGTGATGTTTTGTAAGAAGATTAATGGAATCTTGCGTTGTGAACACAGTTCAATAAAGTGAGCACCTTTCTGTGCTGACTCACCAAATAAAATACCGTTGTTCGCCACAATACCAACGGGGTAGCCGAAGATACGCGCAAAGCCACACACCAGTGTTGTACCGTATAGCGCTTTAAATTCGTCAAATTCACTGCCATCAACAATACGTGCGATGACTTCTCTAACATCAAACGGTTGACGAGAATCTTTTGGAATCACACCGTAAATTTCGTTTACGTCATATGCTGGCTCAGCGACTTCCTCAATGTTCACCTGCATTGGCTTAATGCGGTTTAAGTTCTTCACGGCATTGCGCGCAATTTCTAGCGCATGATGATCGTTTTGTGCGTAGTGGTCAGATACACCTGAAGTACGACAGTGGACATCGGCACCACCTAAGTCTTCAGCGCTTACCACTTCACCTGTAGCTGCTTTCACAAGCGGTGGACCCGCTAAGAAAATAGTGCCTTGTTCTTTAACAATAATAGATTCATCAGCCATTGCTGGTACATACGCACCACCAGCGGTACATGAGCCCATAACGACAGCAATCTGCGGGATATTTTGCGCCGACATATTGGCTTGATTAAAGAAAATGCGGCCGAAGTGTTCTCTGTCAGGGAAAACATCGTCTTGATTTGGTAAGTTCGCGCCACCTGAATCGACTAAATAAATACACGGTAAGTTGTTTTCTTGTGCAATGGTTTGTGCGCGCAAATGTTTCTTCACCGTTAGTGGGTAATATGTGCCACCTTTCACCGTTGCATCGTTGGCAACAATGATACATTCTTGCCCGCCAACACGACCGATACCTGTGATGATACCTGCTGCAGGTACATTATCGTCGTACACCTCATATGCAGCTAATTGCGATAGCTCTAAAAACGGTGAGCCTTCATCAAGTAGTTGGTAAACACGGTCACGCGGCAGTAACTTTCCTCGTGATAAGTGACGGTCGCGAGATTTTTCGCCACCACCTAACTTTATTTCATCTAACTTAGCTTTTAGGTCATCTACTTGAAGCTGCATGTGCGCAGCATTTTCAAGAAACTCTGGGCTGCGAGTGTTTATTTTGGAAGTAATCTTAGGCACGATATTTTCCTTTTAAAATATTGTTAGTGTCCAATTGTTTGATTTGGCAATAACAATCGTTTGAAATTGAGAAAGCGACACGCAGCATACAAGTGTATGTGAGTATCGCTGACGAAAAGTTCATGCGATTGGTGAAGCCTAAATCACTAACAATTACTTAGAATCGTTGAAAAGTTCACGACCGATAAGCATACGGCGAATCTCAGAAGTACCCGCGCCAATTTCATATAACTTCGCATCACGCAGTAAGCGACCTGCTGGGAACTCGTTGATGTAACCGTTACCGCCAAGTAGCTGAATTGCATCTAGTGCCATCTTGGTTGCAAGTTCTGCAGAGTAAAGGATAACTGCAGCAGCATCTTTACGAGTTGTCTCACCACGGTCACAGGCTTGAGCAACCATGTAAACGTATGATTTTGCTGCATTCATTTGTGTGTACATGTCAGCGACTTTACCCTGAACCAATTGGAACTCGCCAATTGATTGGCCAAACTGCTTACGGTCGTGAATGTAAGGAACAACTAGGTCCATACATGCATCCATAATACCTAGCGGGCCACCTGAAAGAACAAGACGCTCGTAATCAAGACCAGACATTAACACTTTAACGCCTTTGCCTTCTTCGCCTAGTACGTTTTCAGCTGGCACTTCACAATTTTCAAACACTAATTCACAGGTGTTAGAGCCGCGCATACCAAGCTTGTCTAGTTTTTGGTGGCGGCTAAAACCTGGGAAGTCACGCTCAACGATAAACGCAGTAATACCTTTTGAACCGGCATGAACGTCAGTTTTTGCATAAATTACGTAAACGTGTGCGTCTGGACCATTTGTGATCCACATTTTGTTGCCATTAAGGATGTACTTATCGCCTTTCTTTTCTGCGCTAAGCTTCATGCTAACAACATCTGAACCCGCGTTTGGCTCTGACATTGCTAAAGCACCAATGTGTTCACCCGTACAAAGCTTTGGTAGGTATTTCATTTTTTGTTCATGCGAACCATTTTTGTTTAATTGGTTTAAACAAAGGTTAGACATTGCACCATAGCTTAACCCTACAGACGCAGATGCACGGCTGATTTCCTGCATAGCAATGGTATGTTCTAAATAGCCAAGACCTGTTCCGCCGTACTCTTCGTCAACGGTCATACCCAGTAAACCTAGGTCACCAAACTTGCGCCATAAGTCCATTGGGAATTCGTTATCGATGTCGATTTGTGCTGCGCGTGGTGCAATTTCGTCACGAGCAAAGGCGTTGACTTGATCGCGAATCATGTCAACAGTTTCGCCCAAGTTAAAGTTTAGCGACGGGAATGTAGAAATCATAAGAGTTCCTTAACGAGTATCTTGTGTAATCTTGCCGTTGTGTTTTTGCGGCTATTAAATTTTGTTTAACGTATCTAGACAGCTTTGTTCTAGATTCGATAATTCCATTAAGACAATATTGATGTCTTCTAACTGCTGATTTAAGTCCGATTTCTTCTCGGCGATTAAATCTAAAATCGTTTCCAGTTGCTTCGCACTGGTTTTGTCCATGTCATAAAGTTCAAATAGACGGCCAGTCTCAGCAAGTGAGAACCCCAAGCGTTTACCTCGCAAAATTAACTTTAGTCGAACTCGGTCACGTTGGTTGTATATTCTCGTTTGACCGCGTCTCGTTGGAGCCAACAAGCCTTGGTCTTCGTAAAATCGAATACTGCGCGTTGTGATATCAAATTCTTTTGCTAATTCGCCAATGGAGTACGTCTTTTGGGCGCTGGACATAATGACTATATCTAAAACTTATAATGTGGCAGTTACTATAGGGTAAGTTTACGTTAAGGTAAAGTTTGGTCGTTTTGCTGCAGAATACATTGAGTGTAAGGGATAAGTTACATCTTGGCGGGTTAAGAGTGCTTTCATAATTGATGAAAGGGAAGATCTCGGTAAAAGGTTGCTCTAAAGTATGCGCAAATTTATTTCTGTCGAACTCGGTTGTTACGCTACACGTTGAAACAAAATCACTGGTAGTAGCACTAAAGTTTACGTTGGCGTAAACGTTAGTTTGGTATAGAGTAAGGCCACTTTTCGACGACTCAGCAATGTATATTGCCTTTTAATGGAGAGCATTATGTCTGTTTCAGATCCTATTGTTATTGTTTCCGCTACTCGTACGCCTATGGGCGGTTTCCAAGGTTCACTTTCTGCCGTTACTACACCTGAATTAGGTGCAGTAGCAATTAAATCAGCAGTTGAACAAGCGGGTGTTGCACCTGATCAAATTGATGAAGTAGTGATGGGCTGTGTACTACCTGCTGGCCTTAAACAAGCACCTGCTCGTCAAGCAGCATTGGGTGCAGGCTTAGCGCAATCAACCGTATGTAACACTATTAATAAAGTATGTGGCTCAGGCATGAAATCTGTGATGGATGTTCATGATTCATTACTTGTTGGTTCTATTGATGTAGCGGTAGCTGGTGGTATGGAAAGCATGTCGAATGCGCCATACATGTTACCTAAATCGCGTAGTGGCATGCGTATGGGTCATGGCCAAGTAATCGATCACATGATGTTAGATGGTTTAGAAAACGCCTATGACGGTGTTTCTATGGGCTGCTTTGCACAATCAACGGCTGACGGTGAGCAATATACGCGTGAAGCAATGGATGAATATGCTATTCGTTCATTAAGCCGTGCAAATGCTGCTATTGAATCAGGTGCATTCGCTAATGAGGTTTCTCCTGTAACCGTTAAGTCTCGTCGTGGTGACACAGTGGTTGAAATTGATGAGCAACCTGGCAATGCTCGCCCAGACAAAATCCCATCGTTACGCCCAGCATTCAAAAAAGACGGAACTATTACTGCTGCTAACTCTAGCTCTATTTCAGATGGTGCAGCAGCATTAGTACTGATGAAACAATCAGAAGCTGAAAAGCGCGGTTTAACACCACTATGTAAAATCGTTGGGCATGCAACACATGCACAAGCGCCAGAAGAATTTACTGTTGCGCCAGTTGGTGCAGTAAAAAAATTACTTGAGAAAGCAGGCTGGTCAGCGGCTGATGTTGATTTATACGAAATCAACGAAGCATTTGCCATGGTAACTATGTTAGCCATTGATAAGCTGGCGCTTGATGTGAACAAAGTAAACATCAATGGTGGTGCTTGTGCATTAGGTCATCCGCTAGGTGCAAGTGGTGCGCGTATTATGGTGACACTTATTCATGCCTTGAAAAATAAAGGCTTATCAAAAGGTGTTGCAACTTTATGTATCGGTGGTGGTGAAGCAACAGCTATCGCCGTCGAAATGCTTTAATTAACTACACATTATTACAACAGGCTCAATTTCCCTCGACCGTTCTTAAAATAAAAATACGGGGGCGTTGAGCTTTTTCGTTTACAAGAGGATGTTTTCGTGAATTTTGATCTTACCGAAGACCAACAAATGTTTGCAGATACAGCGAAGCAATTTGCTGATGCTGAGTTTGCGCCTCATGCAGCCAAATGGGATGCAGAGCATATTTTTCCTAAAGACGTTATTGCTAAGGCCGGCGAACTCGGTTTTTGCGGATTATATACGCCAGAAGATGCTGGCGGTTTAGGTTTAAGCCGTTTAGACGCGTCGATTATTTTTGAGCAGCTTTCTATGGGCTGTACCGCGACAACTGCCATGATGACTATTCATAACATGGCAACCTGGATGATTGCTACGTGGGGTCAAGAAAGTGTTAAAGACACTTGGTGTCCAGAGTTAGTGATGGGTGAAAAGCTAGCCTCATATTGTTTAACCGAGCCGGGTGCGGGTTCTGATGCCGCGTCTTTGCGTACAAGCGCCAAGAAAGACGGTGAACATTATGTGGTTAATGGCTCTAAAATGTTTATCTCCGGTGCGGGTGATACTGACGTGCTTGTTGTGATGGTGCGCACGGGTGGTGAAGGTGCAAAAGGCATTTCTGCGCTTGCTATTCCTGCCGACAGTGAAGGTATTATTTACGGCAAATCAGAAGAAAAGCTGGGTTGGAACGCACAACCAACGAAACTGATCACCTTTGACAATGTCAAAGTGCCTTTAGAGAACCTACTTGGTGAAGAAGGTGATGGCTTCAAAATTGCCATGAAAGGCCTTGATGGCGGTCGCATCAATATCGCAACGTGTTCAGTGGGTACTGCCCAGCAAGCGTTAAATACAGCGATGGAATACATGCAAGAGCGTCAACAGTTTGGTAAGCCGATTGCTGCTTTCCAAGGGTTACAGTTTAAGTTGGCAGATATGGCGACTGAACTTGTAGCAGCCCGTCAAATGGTGCGTTTGGCAGCATATAAGTTAGACGCTGGCGACCCGGAAGCTACAGCATATTGTGCAATGGCAAAACGTTTTGCGACAGATGTTGGCTTCCAAGTATGTGACGCTGCGCTGCAAATTCACGGTGGCTATGGCTACATTAAAGAATACCCGCTTGAGCGTCATTTCCGTGATGTTCGCGTGCATCAAATTCTTGAAGGCACCAATGAAATTATGCGTGTCATTATTGCACGTCGCTTGTTAACTGAAGGCGCAGGCCAGCTGCTATAGGAACCATGATGTCTGATTACTTAAAACTAGAAAAACAAGGTAATACCGCTATTGTTACCTTTAATAATCCGCCTGCGCATACATGGACGCAACAATCGTTAACCGACTTACGTGATTTAGTGTTGTCACTAAATGAAGATAAAGACGTGTACGCACTGGTGTTAACTGGCGGTGGTGACAAGTTTTTTTCAGCAGGTGCTGATTTAAATGTATTCGCTGATGGCGACAAAGAAAACGCCCGTGCGATGTCTGATATTTTCGGCGAAGCGTTTGAGACATTGTCAAACTTTCGTGGTGTTTCAATTGCTGCGATCAACGGTTACGCCATGGGCGGCGGACTAGAAGTGGCATTGGCGTGTGATATTCGCATCGCTGAAGCGCACGCGCAAATGGCACTTCCTGAAGCTACTGTTGGCTTGTTGCCTTGTGCTGGCGGTACCCAAAACCTGCAGATTTTAGTGGGTGAAGGATGGACTAAACGCATGATTTTATGTGGAGAGCGCATCAAAGCTGACAAAGCATTAGCCATTGGTCTAGTTGAAGAAGTAGTGGAATCAGGTAATGGTTTAGAAGCTGCTATTGCGCTAGCAAGTAAAGTCGCGAATCAAAGTCCTGTAGCGGTAGCTGCATGTAAGCAATTGGTACAAAAGCACCGACATATGCCGTTGGTTGAGGCTCTTCCTCAAGAGCGCCAAGCGTTTGTTGATCTGTTTGATTCAGAAGATCAAAAAGAGGGTGTTAACGCATTCCTTGAAAAGCGCAAGCCTGTTTGGCAGAACAAATAAGGAGAAAAACATGACAGATGTTGTGTTATTTGAGCAACTAGAGTGTGCCAACGGAAAGCACATTGGTGTTGCCACGTTAAATGCGGAACGTTCATTAAATGCATTAAGCGGCGAAATGATTGAATCGCTATATCCACAGTTCAAAGCGTGGCAAGAAGACGACAGTATTTCAGTTGTACTGCTTCAAGGTGCAGGTGAAAAAGCATTCTGTGCTGGCGGTGATATCGTCAAACTATACAATGAAATGAAAACTCACCCTGGTGAATACGCGCCAGGCATTGAAGAGTATTTCACGAAAGAATATCGCCTAGACTATTTGATTCATACGTTTAACAAGCCGTTTATTGTATGGGGCAATGGTATTGTCATGGGCGGTGGCCTTGGCATGATGGTTGGTGGTAGCCACCGAGTGGTAACTGAATCTAGCCGAATCGCGATGCCTGAGATCAGTATTGGGCTATATCCAGATGTGGGTGGTACCTATTTCCTTAATAAAATGCCTGACAACTGCGGCTTATTCCTAGGCCTAACAGGCGCTTCTATCAATGCGAGTGATGCCAAGTATACAGGTCTTGCTGATTACTTTATTACAGCAGATAAAAAGCAAACGCTGATCGATCAAATGTTGACGGTTAACTGGGGCGATACTATTGCACTGAATCATGACAAATTAAACGATGTTATGCATGAGCTCGAGCTAGAATCGAACACCCAGTTGCCAGTATCTCACGTTCGCGCCAATAAAGCGGTCATTGAACATGTTACGTCAGGCGAAACCATTTCTGAGATCGTTAATGCAATCGTGACCGTGGAAATAGAAGACAAATGGTTTAACAAAGCGCAAAAATCATTAAAGCATGGCAGTGCAATCAGTGGTCACTTGGTGTATCGCCAATTAGAAGTGGGTAAGCAAATGAGCTTAGCTGACTGTTTCCGTCTTGAATTAGGACTATCAGTGAAATGTGGGCAGCACGGAGAATTCCAAGAAGGTGTGCGTGCATTATTAATTGATAAAGACAATCAACCATCGTGGAAATTTGATTCTATAGAAAACGCTGATACAAGCGTTATCGACTGGTTCTTCGCACCAATGTGGCAAGCAGAAGAACATCCATTAGCTGATCTCGGTCAGGAATAAGGAGCGTTATCATGGCGAATATTGCATTCATTGGCTTGGGCAACATGGGTGGCCCAATGGCGATTAACTTAGTGAAAGCGGGTCACAGCGTATGCGTTTATGACCTATCAGCACAAGCGGTCATTGATGTTGTTGAACATGGCGCATCAACAGCGACGTCGGCACAAGAAGCGGTAAAAGGTGCAGAGGTTATTGTATCTATGTTACCTGCTGGCAAGCACGTAAAAGCGGTTTACATTGGCGAAGATGGTTTAGTAAATCATATCAACAAAGGTGCGTTGGTTATTGACTCTTCAACTATTGACGTTGCTAGTGCACAAGAAGTCGGTAAAACGCTAACTGAAGCAGGTATCGATTTTATTGACGCACCAGTGTCTGGTGGTGTGGGCGGTGCACAAGCTGGCACATTGAGTTTTATGGTTGGTGGCACGAAAGAGGCATTTGAGAAAGCAAAGCCTGTTTTAACCAATATGGGTAAAAACTTATTCCATGCTGGTGACCTAGGCGCGGGTCAAGTTGCTAAAGTATGTAACAACATGCTGTTGTCTGTGCTGATGGTGGGTACTTCTGAAGCGCTTCAACTAGGTATTGCAAATGGTTTAGACCCGAAAGTGTTGTCGGATATTATGAGTAAGTCTTCAGGCAGCAACTGGACATTAGACGTTTACAACCCTTGCCCAGACGTGATGGAAGGTGTGCCATCTTCTAACGATTATAATGGTGGCTTTATGGTGGACCTGATGGCGAAAGATCTTGGTCTCGCTATGGATACTGCGGTTGCAAGTCAGTCCTCTACGCCTATGGGCGCATTGGCACGCAGTTTATATGCTATGCATGCTGCAAGTGGACAAGGTGGTAAAGACTTTTCGAGCATCTTTAACGTGTTCAACAAAAATAACTAATTTTATCGGTATTCCTTGACCAAAGATGCAAGGCTATCAATAAAGGTATAGAGACAAATTTTAGAGAACAAATATGAAAGTAGAAAATAAAGTCATCGTTGTTACAGGTGGCGGACAAGGTTTAGGTCGTGCTATGGCGGTAAACCTTGCTTCTCAAGGTGCGCGTCTAGCGTTAATCGACTTAAACGAAGATATGCTGAAAGAATCCGTTGCGTTAATAGAAGAAGCGGGCTCTTCGGCAAAATATTATTTAGCAAATGTCACAAATGAAGCTGAAGTAGAAAATACCTTTAATAGCATAAATGATGACTTCGACGGCTTTGATGCATTAGTAAACAACGCTGGTATTTTACGAGACGGTATGTTGCTTAAAGCAAAAGATGGCGAAATCGTTAAGAAAATGTCGTTGGAGCAGTTTCAATCAGTTATTGATGTAAATCTGACAGGCGTCTTCTTGTGTGGTCGTGAAGCGGCTGCTCATATGGTGAAGAATGAACGCAAAGGTGTGATCATCAATATGTCCTCTATAGCGCGTAACGGCAATATGGGCCAAACAAACTATGCAGCATCTAAAGCGGGTGTTGTTGCGATGACGGTTTGTTGGGCACGTGAGCTTGGTCGACATGGTATCCGCGTTGGCGCTATTGCGCCGGGTGTGATCCGCACAGCGATGACTGATGCAATGAAGCCAGAAATGCGAGAGCGCTTAGAAAAAATGAAACCGGTTGGCCGTTTAGGTGAAGCTGACGAAATAGCACATACAGTAAAATATATTCTTGAAAATGAATTCTTTACTGGCCGCGTTGTAGAGATTGATGGCGGCTTAAGCATGTAATTCATGCTATGCTCATTAGAGTATGATGTATGAAATATTGAAAAAGACGAGCTTCATGCTCGTCTTTTTTATTTCGTTATGAATTATCAATAGTAGATAAGTAAACAGATAATTAAGAGAGCAGTATGAAAAGAGCACTGTTTCTAGATCGCGATGGCATTATTAATGTCGATTTTGGTTATGTTCATCAAATTAAAGATTTCGAATTTGTCGATGGTATTTTTGACGTTTGTCGTTATGCGCTCGATATGGGCTATGAAATATATGTCATTACTAATCAAGCGGGCATAGCGAGAGGCTACTATACAGAAGATGACTTTCTGCAATTAACCGAGTGGATGAAAATAGAGTTTGCTCGTCGCGATATTCAAATAAGTGGTGTTTATTATTGTCCTCATCATCCAGAAAAAGGCGACAATGAGTATGTTATTACTTGTGATTGCAGAAAGCCTGCGCCAGGTATGATACTCAAAGCGGCTAAAGAGCATGGTATTAGTCTGGGACATAGCGCGTTTATCGGCGATAAGGTATCAGACATGAAAGCGGCTGAAGCTGCAGGCATTCACAATAAAATACTTGTGGCGAGTCAGTATCAGGATGACGAAAATACACACGCACACCGTATTAACAGTATTAAAGAAGCGGCAGCATTCCTTTGTTAATCGCCATTATTGTGCAAAAAGTGCGCACTTGAACTACAATTTACAATTATTCGTAATTTAGGTGTTGACGCCACCCGAAAAATCCCTAAAATGCGCATCCACTTCTCGGGGACAAGCCAAGAAGCTGTTTTGATAAGTTTAGTCACTTTATAAAGCCACTAAACGGGTCAGATAACTTAGAAAAATAAATTAAACTTTTTTTCAAAAAGTTGTTGACATTAAAACAGGGAAGCGTAAAATGCGCATCCGCTCTCAACGAGAGAGCACACAGTTAACACGAGTGCGATGTTGACTGGAATCGCAAGATTCAGTTCTTTAACA